>JAFEDJ010000067.1 GCA_018241685.1 Pseudomonadota bacterium | reverse complement strand
GTCAGCGTGCCGGACGGGCCCGTCGGCACGCCCATCTGCAAACCCGCGCCGCGGGCCGGGCCGCCGGTCTGGATCTCGGTCTTCTTCTGTTCTTCCTGGTTCTTCATCAGCTGCTGGATCAGCTGGCGCTGTTCGGCCAGCTCGCGCCTGAGCGCGTCGATCTCGCTCTCGGCGAAGGCCGGCGCGGCGGCGCCGGTACCGAAGGTGGCCAGCAACAGCAGGCTCAGCGGGCGGCGGGCGATGGAACGCGGGGCGCTGGATGATTGCTTCATGGGTACTCCTCCCTTTTATATGGATCGATGTCCGTGCTTCTTATGGCTTTGGTGCCCGTCCAGGCGGACGGGTGAGATGTGTCGGCGGGGTGGCGATGACGTTTTCAGGGCGCAGCAGTCCTCCTCTCCATGGACGGAGAAAAATGGGGTTAAGCGGGGTTCAACGGGATTGGCGCGGGCGCGGCGGGGTCGGCAGGCCGCCCCCGCCGCCGGATCGGTCCCTCAGCGCTCGTCGAAACTCACCAGCAGATGCCCGCTGGTGACGCGGGACTGGCAGGTCAACACGAAGCCGGCCGCTATCTCGGACGGATCGAGCGTGAAGTTCTTGTCCATCGCCACCTGCCCTTCCACCACCTTGGCCCGGCAGGTGCAGCACACGCCGGCCTTGCAGGAAAAGGGCAGGTCGAGGCCGGCGTGCAGCGCCACGTCGAGCACATGCTCGTCGGGGCCGATCATCAGCTCGTGGCGCTTGCCGTCGAGCACGACGGACAGCGGAATGGTCCGCTCAGCGGCGCAGGCCTGGGCCGCCTTGGCGCGCGTGCCCACCGGATGGGCGCCGGGCGGCAGCCCGACGGTAAAGCGCTCGGTGCGCACCCGGTCGGCGGGCACGCCGGCCTCGACCAGCGCCGCCTCGGTGGCGGAGATCATCTCGTCCGGCCCGCAGATGAAGACTTCGTCCATCGACGCCACCGGCAGCAGCGCGGCGATGATGGCGCGCACCTTGTCGCCGTCGATGCGCCCCTGCAGCAAGTCCACCTCCTGCGCCTGGCGGGACAGCACGTGGATCAGCGTGAGGCGGTCCCGGTAGCGGTCCTTGAGGTCCTGCAAGGCCTCGTTGAACATCACCGAGGACATGCGTCGGTTGCCATACACCAGCGTGAACTTGCTGTCGGGCTGCTCCTCCAGTGTGGAGGCGGCGATGGACAGGATCGGCGTGATGCCCGAGCCGGCGGCGAAGCCCACCCGGTGGATGGCGCGCTTCTTCTTCACCGTGAAGCGGCCGTCCGGCGGCATCACCTGCAGGGTGTCGCCAACCTTCAGCGCCTGGGCCGCCCAATTGGAGAACAGCCCGCCCTCTACCGGGCGGATGCCCACCTCCAGCTCGCCGCGGCGGGCCAGCCGGCTGCGCGGACTGCTGATGGAGTAGTTGCGGCGCACGTCCTGCCCGTCGATGGTGGCACGCAGGGTCAGGAACTGGCCGGGTTCGAAGGCGAAGTCGTCTCTCGCATCGTCGGGGATCGCAAAGGTGATCGCCACCGCGCCGGCCGCCTCGGGGCTGACGCGCTTGACGGCGAGTTCGTGGAAACGGAGTGCTGTCATGATGTTTTAAGCTCCGGAAAGCCTGAGCACGTCGAGCCCGTGAAGGAATCGTGGCGAGCCGGCCCGCATTGGCGATGGGGCGCAGCGCCGTACGTGATGTACGGCGAGCACCGGAGTCGCAGGGTCGGGACGCGCAGCCGATTCATTCAGGGGCCTCAGTAGGGCTTGAAATAGTCAAAGGGCTCCTGGCAGTCGAGGCACTTGTAGAGCGCCTTGCAGGCCGTGGAGCCGAACTGGGATGACACGACGGTGTGGGTCGAACCGCAGCGCGGGCAAGCCACCTCGTCCAGCGGCGGACGCCGGCGCACAAACTGCACGACGCTCTCGGCCAGCCGCGTACCGCCCGGCGGGGCGATGCCGTAGGCGCGCAGCTTTTCCTTCGCCGCGTCGCTCATCCAGTCGGTGGTCCAGGCCGGGGCCAGCCGGGTGACGACACGGGCCGGGATGCCGGCCTGCGCGAGGCAGGCCTTCACGTCGTCCTCGATCTGCCCCATCGCCGGGCAGCCGGTGTAGGTGGGCGTGATGACCACCTCGACACCGTCCGCCGTTTCCGCCACCTCCCGCAGAATGCCCAGCTCGCGCAGGGACACCACCGGGATCTCCGGGTCGGTCAGCGGGGCCAGCGTCGCCCAGGTCCGCTCCACCAGCGTGCTCATCGCCCTGCCCTCACCAGGTGGCGCCCGGATGGGCGCGGGCCAGGCCCTGCATCTCGCCGAGCAGGTAGCCCAGGTGCTCCGAGTGGCGGCCGAGCTTGCCTTCCGGCACGTAGCCACGCACCGCGGGGCGGCTCAGCGTGGCTTCCGCCAGGGTCTCGTCCACCAGCGCATCCCAGGCCGCCCGCAGGCTGGCCACCTCCACGCCGATGCCGCTGGCGACGGCTTCCGTTTCGGCCGGGCTCGGCAGCCAGAACTCCTCCGTGTAGCGGAACAGGTGATCCACCGCGGCCTGGGCGCGGGCGTGAGATTCGTCGGTGCCGTCGCCGAGGCGCACCACCCAGTCGGCGGCGTGGTGCAGGTGATAGCGCGCTTCCTTCAGTGACTTGGCGGCGATGGCGGCCAGATCGGTGTCGGCGGAGCGCGTCAGGGCATCCCACACCAACACCATCAGCGCGCCGTAGAAGAAGTTGCGCACGATGGTGACGGCGTAGTCCCGGTCCGACGCGGCATAGCCGACCAGCGGCCCATGGTGCGGCAGTTCCAGCAGCGTGTAGTTGCGAAAAGCGGTCTCGTCGCGGAAGTAGGCCAGGCTGTCCTCGCTGGCACCGCCGCCCATCCGCGCGGCGGCCAGCTGGTACAGCAGGCGGGCCTGGCCGATGTGGTCCAGGCTCACGTTGGCCAGCGCGATGTCCTCTTCGAGGATCGGCCCGTGGCCGCACCATTCGGCGTTGCGCTGGCCGAGCACCACGGCGTTGTCCGCCAGGTGCAGCAGGTACGCTACCCCCACGCTGCCCGCTGCGTTGGGTGCGCTGCCCCCCAGGGGGGCGCTCGCTTGGGTCGCGTTCATCACATATGCCCCACTTCGTCCGGGATCGCGTAGAAGGTCGGATGGCGGTAGATCTTGTCGGCGGCCGGGTCGAACAGCTCGCCCTTGTCGTCCGGGTTGCTGGCGGTGATCGCCGCGGATGGCACCACCCAGATGCTCACGCCTTCCTGGCGGCGGGTGTAGACGTCACGCGCCATGTGCAGGGCCTGGGCGGCGTCGGCCGCGTGCAGGCTGCCGCAGTGCTTGTGCTCGAGGCCCTGCTTGCTGCGGACGAAGACTTCCCACAGGGGCCATTCCTTGAGTGCCGGGGTGTTCATGCTGCCTCCTTGTTCTTGCGTTGCTGTTGTTTGCGGGCGTGGGCCAGGGCCGCGTCGCGCACCCACTCACCGTCCCGGTGGGCCTTCACGCGGGTTGCCAGGCGCTCCCGGTTGCACGGGCCGTCGCCTTCGACGGTGGCCCAGAACTCGGCCCAGTCGATCTGGCCGTAGTCGTAGTGCTGGCGGGCCTCGTTCCACTTGAGGTCGGGGTCCGGCAGCGTGACGCCGAGCACCTCGGCCTGGGGCACGGTGGCGTCCACGAACTTCTGGCGCAGCTCGTCGTTGCCGATGCGCTTGATACCCCAGCGCAGGCCCTGGGCGCTGTGCGGGCTGTCGGCGTCGGGCGGCCCGAACATGGCGAGGCACTTCCACCACCAGCGGTTCACCGCGTCCTGCACCATCGCCTTCTGGGCGTCGCTGCCCTTCATCATCACCAGCAGTGCTTCGTAGCCCTGGCGCTGGTGGAAGGATTCCTCCTTGCACACGCGCACCATGGCCCGCGCGTAGGGGCCGTAGGAGCAGCGGCACAGGGGGATCTGGTTCATGATCGCGGCGCCGTCCACCAGCCAGCCGATCACGCCGACGTCGGCCCAGCTGAGGGTCGGGTAGTTGAAGATCGAGCTGTACTTGGCCTTGCCGCTGTGCAGCGCGTCGAGCATCTGGTCGCGGCTGGTACCCAGCGTTTCGGCCGCCGAGTAGAGGTACAGCCCGTGGCCGCCCTCGTCCTGCACCTTGGCGATCAGGATGGCCTTGCGCTTCAGGCTCGGCGCACGAGAAATCCAGTTGCCTTCCGGCAGCATGCCGACGATCTCGCTGTGGGCATGCTGGCTGATCTGGCGCACCAGGGTCTTGCGGTAGGCCTCGGGCATCCAGTCCTGGGGTTCGATGCGGCCGTCGGCGTCGATGCGCGCCTCGAAGGCGGCGTCCTGCGCGTCGGGGGTCCGCGAGACGCCCGCCGGTTTGGTGGCGGCGTCGGGTATGTCCATTGCCTGGGTATACATCTGTTCTCTCCTTTACACGGGCCGGTCGGCGCGAGGCTCGCCGGCCCTGGTCTTCAGGGCTTGCCGGGTCCGGCCATCCAGGCCGGAGGACGTTTCTGCAGGAAGGCCGCAAAGCCTTCCCGCGCCTCTTCGCTCATGCGCTGGCGGGCGATGCGCTGCGCGGTCTCCTCGGCCGTCGCGGCGTCGAGAGGACGACCAGCGACTGCCGCGATCAGGGCCTTGGCAGCCCCCTGCGCCTGCGGTCCGCCGGCCAGCAGCGCATCCACCAGGCGGCCGACCGCATCGTCGAGCCGCTCGGCGGGGACCACCTCGTGCACCAGGCCGATGGCCTTGGCGTCGGCGGCCGCAATCCGCTCGGCGGTCTGGAAGTAGCGCAGCGCCTGGCGGGGGCCGATAGCCCGCAGCACGTAGGGGCTGATGACCGCCGGGATGATTCCGAACTTCACCTCCGACGTGGAAAACACCGCGTCGTCCGCCGCCACCGCCATGTCGCAGGCCGCCGCCAGGCCGGTGCCGCCGCCCAGCGCCGCGCCCTGCACGCGGGCGATGGTCGGCTTGGACAGCCTGGCCAGCGTCTGCAGCATGGTGGCGAAGCGGCGCGCGTCCTCCAGGTTGTCGGCTTCGCTACGGGCCGCGGCGCGCTGCATCCAGTTGAGGTCGGCGCCGGCCGAGAAGTGACGCCCGCGGCCGGCCAGCACCACCACACGCACGCTGGTGTCGGCCTCCACTTCGGCGCACGCCGTGGCGAGTTCGTCGATCAACTGCTCGTCGAAGGCGTTGAACACCTCCGGCCGATTCATCCACAACGTCGCCACCGGACCCCGGCGTTCGATCTGGAGACTCGTAAAGGCGGTGTCGCTCATGGCGTCGTTCTCCGTCGTCATCGCTCAGTTGCTCAGCGTCCAGTCGCCGTTGCGCACTTCGAGCATGCGGAACGAGGACAGGTCGAGGCCCATGTGGTCGCTGGCGGACATGCTGACCTTGCCGCTGGTACCCACGTAGCCGCGGGTCGCCTCGAGGGCGTCGCGGACCTTGGCCTTGTCGGTGGCGCCGGCGCGCTTGATGGCCTCGACGGCGAGCATCAGGCCGTCATAGGCATAGCCGCCGAAGGTGGACACGTCCTGCTTGTAGCGCTCCCGGAAGGCCTTGTCGTAGGCCACCACCACCGGCTTCTGCGGATCGGCAGCGGGCAGCTTGTCCGGCACCAGCTGGGCCGGCGACGGCAGGCGGACGCCCTCCGCGGCCGGGCCGGCGAGCTTCAGGAACTCGTCCGAGGCCACGCCGTGGGACTGGTACAACGGCAGCGCGATGCCGAGCTGGCGGTAGTTGCGGGTCACGATGGCCGGCCCCTGCCCCAGGCCGAACACGAAGATCGCCTGCACGCCGGGCGCAGACTTCAGCTTGGTGAGCTGCGGGCTCATGTCCGTATCCTTCGGCCCGTAGGTCTCGCTGGCCACCAGGCTGATGCCGTAGCGGCCGGCCACCAGCTCGGCTTCCTTCTTGCCCGACTGGCCGAAGCCGCTGGTCTCGGACAGCAGCGCGATCCGCGTGAGGCCGCGCTTCTTCATGTCCTCGAAGACTTTCTCGGCCGCCATGCGGTCGGTGTGCGGCGTCTTGAAGACGAACTTCTTCACCGGCTCGACGATGACCACCGCGCCGGCCAGGGAGATGAAGGGCGTACCGGACTTCTCGGCCAGCGGCACCATCGCCATCGTCGCGCCAGTGGTGGTGCCGCCGATCAGCAGGTCCACCTTGTCGTCGTCCAGCAGGCGCTTGGCGAAGCCGTTGGCCTTGTTGGCGTCGCTGCCGTCGTCGTAATGGACCAGCTGCAGCGGCCGCCCGAGCACGCCGCCCTTCTTGTTGATGTCCTCCACGTACAGCTGCAGCGTCTTCAGTTCCGGGTCGCCGAGGAAGGCAGCCGGGCCGGTGACCGACAACACCGAGCCGATGCGGATCGGCTCGGCGGCCTGGGCGGCCAGGCTCGCCAGCGCCACGGCCGCGCCGGCGGCGAATTTCCTGAAAGTCTTATTCATTGGGTGTCTCCTCCTTGTCCTGCTTATGGTTGTCAGATGCGTTCGATGACCATCGCGATGCCCTGCCCGACGCCGATGCACATGGTGCAAAGGGCGTAGCGGCCGCCGCGGCGCTGCAGTTCGTAGAGGGCGGTGGTAACCAGCCGGGCGCCGCTCATGCCCAGCGGGTGGCCCATCGCGATGGCGCCACCGTTGGGATTGACCCGCGCCTCGTCGTCCGCTAGCCCGAGCTCGCGCAGCACCGCCAGGGACTGGGCGGCGAAGGCCTCGTTGAGTTCGATGACGTCCATCTGGTCGAGGCTCAGGCCGGTCTGGGCCAGCACCTTGCGCACCGCCAGCACCGGCCCGATGCCCATGATCCGCGGCGCCACGCCGGCGGTGGCCATGCCGACCACCCGCGCCCGCGGCGTCAGCCCATGGCGGGCCGCTGCAGCGCCGGACGCCAGCAGCAGCGCACAGGCACCGTCATTCACACCGGACGCGTTGCCGGCGGTGACGCTCAGCTCGGGGCCATTGACGCCCTTCAGACGGGCCAGCGAATCCAGCGTGGTGTCGGGGCGCGGATGCTCGTCGGCGGCGAACAGCAGCGGCTCGCCCTTCTTGCGCGGGATCTCCACCGGCACCAGCTCGTCGGCGAAGCGCCCCGCCTCGTGGGCGGCGGCCCAGCGCTGCTGGGAGCGCAGCGCGAAGGCGTCCTGGTCGGAGCGGGCGATGCCGAAGTCGGCCGCCACGTTGTCGGCGGTCTGCGGCATCGAGTGGGTACCGTGCAACTGGTGCATCAGCGGATTGACGAAGCGCCAGCCGATGGTGGTGTCGTAGATCGCGGCCTGGCGGGAAAAGGCCGCGTCGGCCTTGCCCATCACGAAGGGGGCGCGGGACATGCTTTCCACGCCGCCGGCAATCATCAGGCTGGTTTCGCCGGCCTTGATAGAGCGGGCCGCCAGGCCGACGGCGTCGAGGCCGGAGCCGCACAGGCGATTGACCGTCGTGCCCGGCACGTCGATGGGCAGCCCGGCCAGCAGGCCGGACATGCGCGCCACGTTGCGGTTGTCCTCGCCGGCCTGGTTGGCGCAGCCGTAGACGATGTCGTCCACCGCCGTCCAGTCCACGCCCGGGTTACGGCGCATCAGGGCCTTGAGGGGCACGGCGCCGAGGTCGTCGGGCCGCACGGCTGCCAGCGTGCCGCCGTAGCGGCCGATGGGCGTGCGAATTGCGTCGCAGATGAATGCTTCAGACATTCTTTATTCCTTCAAAAACGCTCGATTGAGCGTGTGCAGAAATCGTCGCGAGCAGGCCCGAGGTCGCGATGAGGAGCGGAGCTGTACTGGAGTACAGCGAGCACCGGAGTTGCGAGATCGGGTCGCGCAGTAGATTTATGCGCATGCTCACAGCTGCTTCGGGCGCTGATCGATGACACGGCGGGCCTTACCGGTCTGGGTGCGCGGGATGGTGTCGAAGTCCATCACCTGCACGCGGGTCGAGATGCCGATGAGGGTCTTGATGTGGTGGGCCACGCTGCGGCTGATCTCCTCGATGGCGCCGCGACCGACCTTGCCGGTCAGCTCGCGCTGCAGCTCGCAGCGCACCTCGACGTTGTCCAGGTGGCCGTCGCGGGTCAGCACGATCTGGTAATTGCCGGTCAGGCGCGGCTCGCGCAGGATCTGCTCCTCGATCTGGGTCGGGAAGACATTCACGCCGCGCACGATCAGCATGTCGTCGGAGCGCCCGACGATCTTGTCCATGCGCCGGAACGACCGCGAGGTCGGTGCGAGCAGACGGGTCAGGTCGCGGGTGCGGTAGCGGATGACCGGGAAACCCTCCTTGGTCAGCGAGGTGAACACCAACTCGCCCTGCTCGCCGTCCGGCAGCACTTCGCCGGTTTCCGGGTCGATGATCTCCGGGTAGAAGTGGTCTTCCCAGATCACCGGGCCGTCCTTGCTCTCGATGCATTCGCAGGCCACGCCGGGGCCCATCACTTCGGTCAGGCCGTAGATGTCCACCGCGTCGAGTCCCAGCTTGCGCTCGATCTCGGCGCGCATGCCCTGCCCCCACGGCTCGGCGCCGAAGATGCCGACCTTGAGGGAGATCTCCTCCGGCGGAATGCCCAGGCGCTCGAACTCCTCGGCGATCACCAGCGAATAGGACGGCGTGACCATGATGATGTCCGGCCGGAAGTCGAGGATCTGCTGGACCTGCTTTTCGGTCTGGCCGCCGGACATCGGCACCACGGTGCAGCCGAGGCGCTCGACGCCGTAGTGGGCGCCGAGGCCGCCGGTGAACATGCCGTAGCCGTAGGCCACGTGGACCATGTCTCCGGAACGGCCGCCGGCCGCGCGGATGGAGCGGGCAACCAGGTTGGCCCAGTTGTTCAGGTCGTTCTCGGTGTAGCCGACCACCACCGGCTTGCCAGTGGTACCGCTGGAGGCGTGCAGGCGGCGGATCTGCTTTACCGGCACGGCGAACAGCCCGAAGGGGTAGTTGTCGCGCAGGTCCGACTTGGTCATGAAGGGGAAGCGACCCAGGTCGGCCAGGGACTTCAGGTCGTCCGGGTGGACGCCCTTGTCGAGGCACTTGCGGCGGTACGGCTCCACGTTGTCATAGGTGTAGCGTACGGACCACTTGAGGCGCTCCAGCTGGAGCGCGGCAATCTCGTCGCGGCTGGCGGTCTCGATCGGATCGAGCTCACCGGGTTGGGGCAACTTGGCGGTCACGGGGTGTTTCTCCTCATCCTTTGTTGTCGATCACTTCGCCGGAGATCCGGTAGCTCTTGCCCCGGAACAGGGCGAGGGTCCGGCCTTCGCCGTCCCGCACGGTGACGTCGTAAACGCCGGTGCGGCCGGAGGCGGACTGTTCGACGGCCTCTGCCTGCAGCGTGTCGCCTTCCCGCCCGGGGGCGAGGAAGTCGATATGGCACGCGGAGGCGACCGTGTTCTTGTTGTAACTGTTGCAGGCGTACGCGAAGGCGGTGTCCGCCAGCGTGAAGATCAGGCCGCCGTGGCAGATGCGGTGGCCGTTGAGCATGTCCTCGCGGACCGGCATGGAGATCCGCGCGTAGCCGGGGCGGATCGCCTCGATGCGCATGCCGAGGGCCTGGGTGGCCCGATCGCGGGACCACATGCTGTCGGCGACGGCTTCGGCCAGCGCCTGGGCGTCGTCGGGGTGGTGTTCAGTCATGGATCTTCCTTCCGGCCAGCACCCGCTGCTGGATCAGCGGCGAGACCCGGTAGCGGTCTTCGCCATAGAACTGGGCCAGATTGGCGAGCACCGTGCAGATCGCCGGCAAGCCGACCAGATCGGCCCAGGCCAGCGGCCCACGGGGGTAATTGACGCCGAGGCGCATCGCCGCATCGGCGCCAGCCGCGTCGCAGACGCCCTGGTTCACCGCGTCCGCCGCTTCGTTGGCGAGCATCGCGACGGTGCGCATCACCGCCAGCCCCGGCACGTCGCCGAGACGCGAGACGGCGAAGCCCGCCGCCTGCAGCAGGCCGATGGCCGCGCCGACAGCCGGTGCCCAGCAATTGACGGCGGCGCCCACGGCGATGCGCGGCGCGCTGTGGTAATCCAGCGCGAGGTCGATCAGCACCAGGTTGGCGATGCCCGTTTCCGCCGCCCGCCGTGTCGCGGTGCGGCCATCGGTGACGAAGACCACCGCCTCGCCGACCGCTGCGATGCGCTCGTCGCCGGCCGCGCCCCAGGTGTAGCCCACACCGCGCTCGTGGAGCCGGTCGGCCAGCGCCAGCGCCGCCGGGGATTCGCCGTACAGGGTGATCGCGCCCGCCAGGGTCTGGGCGACGGCCTCCTTCGGCTGCGGCCGTTCGGCGCCGTCCCGGTAATCGTAGAAACCACGGCCCGTCTTGCGCCCGAGGAAACCGGCGTCCACCAGCTCCTGCTGGATCAGCGACGGCGTGAAGCGCGGGTCGTTGTAGAAGGCCGACCACACGGAGCGCGTCACCGCGAAGTTCACATCGTGGCCGATCATGTCCATCAGCTCGAAAGGGCCCATGCGGAAACCGCCGGCGTCCCGTAGCAGCGCGTCGAGGGTGGCGCAATCCGCGCCGCCTTCGCCGAGGATGCGCAAGGCTTCGGCGTAGTACGGCCGGGCGACCCGATTGACGATGAAACCGGGGGTCGAGCGGGCATGCACCGGCGTCTTGCCCCAGGCCGCGGCGGTGGCGAACAGGGTTTCGGCCACGGCGGCATCGGTGGCCAGGCCGGAGACGATTTCCACCAGCGCCATCAGCGGCGCCGGGTTGAAGAAATGCAGGCCGGCCAGGCGCTCCGGCCGCTGCAGCGCCGAGCCGATGGCGGTCACCGAGATGGACGAGGTGTTGGTGCCGAACAGGCAGTCCGCCGCGACGATGTCTTCCAGGCTGCGGAACAGGCCCTGCTTGGCGCCCAGGTCCTCGACGATGGCCTCGATCACCAGCGCGGCATCGGCCAGTTCCGCCACGGCTTCTGCTGCGATCAGGCGCTCGCCCGCGGTGCGGGCCGCGTCGGCATCCATGCGGCCCTTGTCGGCGAGCCGCGCGAACTGGGCGCGGATCGCCGCTACGGCCTGGGCCGCCGCGCCGGGCCGGTTGTCCACCAGCTTGACGACATGCCCGGCGGCGGCCGCCACCTGGGCGATGCCGGCACCCATCGCACCGGAACCGACCACGGCGACGACGGCTGAGGGGTTCAAGGCAGCACTCACGCTCATTCCCCCGTGAACTTCGGTGCGCGCTTTTCCATGAAGGCGGCGACGCCTTCGGCGTAGTCCGCGCTCCAGCCCAGTTCGCGCATGAAGCCGCCCTCGAAGGAGAGCTGCTGCTCCAGCGTGTGGCCAGGCGCCGCGTGCAGGGCCTGGCGGGTGCGCACCAGGGCCTTGGTGGGCATTGCGGCGAGCTGGGTGGCGAGGCCGTCCACGCGGGTGGCGAACTCGGCATCGTCGTAGGCGGCCCAGATCAGGCCCCAGTCGGCGGCCTTGTCGGCGGGCAACTTTTCGGCCAGCAGCGCCAGGCCCATCGCCCGCGCCATGCCGACCCGCTGGGGCAGGAACCAGGTGCCGCCGGTGTCGGGCACCAGGCCGATCTTGCTGAAGGCCTGCAGGAAGGACGCCGAGCGGGCCGCCACCACCAGGTCGCAGGCCAGCGCCACGCTGGCGCCGGCACCGGCAGCGATGCCATTCACCGCGGCGATGGTCGGCACGCGCAGGTTCTGCAGGCGCAGCACCAGCGGCTTGTAGTTGCGCTCGACGACGTTGCCGATGTCGGGCATCGCCCCGTCGGGCGTCTTCGCCATGTCGGGGTCGGCCAGATCCTGGCCGGCGCAGAAGGCGCGCCCGGCGCCGGTCAGGACCAGCACGCGCACGCCCTTGTCGGCCTGCAGCGTGTCGAGGGCATGCCGCAGTTCGGCGTGCATCTCGCCGGTGAAGCTGTTGAGCTTGTCCGGGCGGTTGAGGGTCAGGCGAGCAACGCCCTCCTCCACCGTATAGAGGATGTTCCGGTATTCCATGACGGGGCTCCTTCAGGCGTGGTAGCGGCGCTGCACCACGCGGAAGCGGTTGGCGACGAAGGCCGAGTCGGCGTAGGCCGCGTTGGCCGCCGGGTTGCCGCCGGTGCCGTGGTAGTCGGAGAAGGCCGCCGACTGATTGACGAACACGCCGCCGCTCAGGTTGATGGACAGGGCGACCTTGCTGCGCCACGTGGCCTTGGTCATCGCTTCGAGCACCTCCTGGCGCGTCGAATAGACACCGACCGTCAGCGCGCCGTGGGTGGCAACGACCCGCTCGGACAACGCGATGGCCGCTGCCGTGTCGGCCGTCTTGACGATGAAGCTGATCGGGCCGAAGCGCTCTTCCATATAGAGCCGCTCGTCGGCCGCATCGCAGGCCAGCAGCACCGGCGTGCGCACGCGGGCCGCCGGGAAGTCCGGGTTCTCCAGCGTCTTCGAGGCCAGCACCACCTGCCCCAACTCGCCGCTGTCGGCCAGCGCGATGCGCTCGAGGGTGTCGTTGGACTGGATCGCGCCGAGCACCGCATGGGCGACTTCCGGCTTGGACAGGAAGCGCTCGACGGCGCGGGCCAGGTCGGCACACACCTCGTCGTAGCTCTTGTGGCCTTCGTCGGTGTCGATGCCGCCGGCCGGGACGAAGATCGCCTGGGAGGTGGTGCACATCTGCCCGGAGTACAGGGACAGCGTGAAGGCCAGGTTGCCGAGCGTCGCCTTGTAGGCGTCCGTCGAGTCGATGACGATGTTGTTCACCCCGGCCAGCTCCGCATACACCTGGGCCTGGCGGCAGTTGTCGATGAGCCATTGGCCGAACACGTTGCTGCCAGTGAAATCCACCGACTTGATCGCCGGATGGGTGGCCAGCGCCTGGGTGGTGGCGCGCTTGTCAGTCACGCACAGGCTGACCAGATCGGGATCGAGGCCGTTCTCGGCCAGCACGGCGCGGATCGTCCGCACGGTGATGGCGGCCGGCAGGATCGCGTTGCTGTGCGGCTTGACGATCACCCCGTTGCCGGTGGCCAGCGCGGCGAAGAGGCCCGGATAAGTGTTCCAGGTCGGGAAGGTGCCGCAGCCGATCACCAGCGCCACGCCGCGCCCGACGATCTCGAAGTGCTTCTTCATCACCAGCGGAGGGTTCTTGCCCTGGGGCTTTTCCCAGTGGGCCTCGGCCGGCACGAAGCTCTGTTCGCGCCAGGCGTAGGCGAGCGCCTCGAGGCCGCGGTCCTGCGCATGGGGCGCGCCGGCCTGGAAGGCCATCATCCAGCCCTGCCCGGTGGTCTGCATGACCGCGTGGGCGATCTCGAAGCTCTGCTTGTTGAGGCGGTCGAGGATTTCCAGGCAGATGCCGGTCCGTCCCTGGGCGCCGACCGCCTGCCATTCCGTCATGGCCGTCTGTGCAGCTTCGATCAGCGCATCCGGCGTGCACACCGGGTAGCTCGTGCCCAGTTCGACGCCGTAGGGCGAGATCTCGCCGCCATGCCAGCCGGTCTGGCCGGGCTGCCCCAGCTCGAAGTGCTGCCCCTTGTGGGCTTCGAATGCGCGGCGGCCGTCTTCAGGCGCGGTTTCGCCGTACAGCTTGGGACTGGGCATTTCCGGGTAGGCCGACCAGTAGCCCCGGGTGGCGATGGCCGCCAGGGCGCCATCGAGCGTGCTGCGATGCTTCTCGAACAGGGGGTGCGTCATCTTGTGTCTCCGTCGGGTTTGTTCTCCTGATCTAAACGTTACAAATTGAACTGATCTAAGTCAATGCTTGGTATCGAATTTTTCTGCTAGAAAGATTCTGAGTTACGTTTAACAGAACTAATTTCTCTGTTTATTTTCATTTAAAAACATTAACTTAATCAATTTCTCCGCCAATCAAAGCCGGCGGCGTCAGCAACAAAGCGATTCAATCCGCGCCCATTCTGAGATTTATTTGATACATTTTTATTGACGTAATTGATTTTTATGTATCACTATAAACCCCGCACACCGGATGGTCTTGCTGCCGGGTGCAGACACCAATCAAACAGGAGGAGCACGATGAGCAGTCACAAGGAACGTTTCGCCGACAAGATGGAATTTCCGCCGGCCACCCCGCAGCCCAACGTCTATCCGCTGTCCTGGCACAGTCATACGAAGAAGTTGCAGGAAGTGTGGGAAGCCTCGCTGCGCGAGAACTGGGACCCGGAAAAGCTGCCGTGGGACACCCTGGATCTGGACAGCTACAGCTGGGAGGAGCGCGAGGCCATCGCCTACTGGTGGAGCCTGCTGTCGGTGTTCGACGCCTCCGCACCGCCAGTCTTCGCCGAGGCACTGGTCAAGACCTACGAGGTCCATGAGGAAGACCCGGTGCGCAAGTGCTTCTTCTCGGTGACCCGCGACGAGCAGAACCACGAGATCATGTGCGGGCTGGCGATCACCCGTCTGCTCGGCCATCCCGACCCGCTCACCTACGTGCCGAAGACCGAACTCGGCAAGCGCCTGCAGAAGAACGTGCACTGGCTGTATTTCAACGGCGGCCGCTACTGGAGCGGCTACAAGCAGGCGGTGCCCAAGTACGACCTCGCTGTGCTGTTCAGCTCCTTCCTGATGGGCGAGATCGCCGCCGCCACCATCTTCAAGCAGATGTACGAGAACTCCCGTGAAGCGGTGTTCAAGGAAGGCTTCCGCAACATCGGCCGCGACGAAGGCCGCCACATGGCGATCTGCATGGCGGTGATGGAGCGCGACTACCCCGGCCTCGCCCCCGAGACGCGGGCCATCGTCACCAAGCAGATCCGCGCCGGCTACCTGTTCCTGTCCGCCGTGCTGTTCGAGCCGCCGATGGAGTTCTGGGACCTGCCGGCCGACTTCATCGCCAACCAGCGCGAGGCGGAGGAAGTGGCCCGTGCTGCCGGTTTCGGCATCCCCACCTATGAGGCCAAGCTGCAGAACTGGAAGAGCGCCATGCTCAACCTGAAGGGCGTGCTCGACCGCTACGACATCCCCTTCCCCGCCATTCCTGAAGTCGGGATCTCCGGGCAGGAGATCAGCGACATCGAGATGGAAGACATCATCCCGGTGTTCTGACGGAGAGGCCGCCATGTCCCGCATCATCATGCAAGCATCGGGTCGCTCGGTGGACTGCGCCTACGGCGACACCGTGCTGATGGCCCTCGAGAAGGCCGGCTACGCGCTGCCCAACAACTGCCGCGCCGGCGCCTGCGGCGAGTGCAAGGTCAAGGTCGTGTCCGGCCAGTTCGATCAGGGCATGGTCCTGGACATGGCCCTCTCCGCCGACGAGCGTCGGCAGGGCTACGGCCTGATGTGCATGGCCAAGCCCCTGTCCGACGAGCTGGTCATCGACTGGGGCAGCGAAGACGCCCGCCCCAAGCTGTTCCCGCCGCGGGAAGACGCGCTGTTCGTGGTTACCGACAAGCACACGGTCGCCGAGCGGGTGGTCGAGCTGCGCCTTCGCCCAGTGGGCCAGCCGATCCGCTACTGGCCCGGCCAGTACGTGACCCTCGGCAACCCGCGCGCCGGCATCCCGGCCCGCGCCTACTCCATCGCCGGCGCCCCGCGCCCGGACGGGGAGATCGTGCTGCAGGTCGCCCGCGCCGACGACGGCCT
Organism: Pseudomonadota bacterium; assembly: GCA_018241685.1. Classification (GTDB taxonomy): domain Bacteria; phylum Pseudomonadota; class Gammaproteobacteria; order Burkholderiales; family Rhodocyclaceae; genus Zoogloea. The sequence continues at coordinate 336,798 of JAFEDJ010000067.1, read as the reverse complement.
CACCAGCGCATGGATCCATGACACGCTGGCGGTCGGCGACAGCGTCAAGCTGTCCGGCGCCTACGGTACCTTCATCGGCGATCCCGGCGTCGACACGCCGGTGCTGTGCCTCGCCGCCGGCACCGGGCTGGCGCCGATCCTGGCCCTCACCGAGGCAGCGCTGCGGCGCGGCTTCCGCCGCCCGGTCACGCTCCTGTGCTCGGCGCGCACCGAAGCCGACCTGTACGGCCGCGGGCTGATGGCCTGGTGGCGCACCAAGCACCGCAATTTCGACTACGCCTTCACGCTCACCCGCGAGGAACGTGGGGGCTACCTGCACGGCCGCATCGACACGGTGCTGCCGGCACGTTTTCCGGACCTGTCGCGGCACACCGTCTTCGCCGCCGGCAGCCCGGCCTTCGTGGACAGTTGCGTCACCGCCGTGCGGGCGCTGGGGGCAAAGCCGGAGCAAATCCACAGCGAAGGTTTCTTCGCGCAACAACAGGCGGTGGACGTAGCCCTAGCCCCCCTGCTCGCCCTCTGAGCTCCGCGGCCCGGCCTTGCCCGGCGGGCCGCGCTACCCAGACCGGGAGGGAGTCGCTACACTCCCCGGCTTCGCCGAAGATCTGCCACCCCGTCCCGTGCTCCCCCCGATCCAGCAACGCCTCGAAGACTTCCGCCAGCAGGGCCGCGTGCAAGCCGGCTCCCTGATCATCTCCGTGTTCGGCGATGCGGTGCTGCCGCGGGGAGGCCGGATCTGGCTGGGCAGCCTGATCCGCCTGCTCGAACCCATCGAGCTCAACGAGCGGCTGATCCGCACCTCGGTGTTCCGGCTCGCCAAGGAAGAATGGCTGCGCACCGAACCTTCAGGCCGGCGCACCGACTACCTGCTGACGCCGTCCGGCCAGCGGCGCTTCGAAGAAGCCTCGCGCCATATCTACGCCTCCAACGCACCCCTGTGGGACCGCCGCTGGCGCCTGATCCTGACGGTCGGCGAGCTGACACCGAAGGAGCGCGACCACCTGCGCCGCGCGCTGTTCTGGCAGGGCTTCGGCGCCCTCGGCGGCGACTGCTTCGTGCACCCCGGCGCGGATCTGCCCACCGCCTTCGACGCGCTGATCGCCGAGGGCCTGGGCGATGTGCTCGGCAAGCTCAAGCCGCTGGTGGCCGCCGACGCGCAGCTCGGCGGCTCGGCCAGCGACCACGACATGGTGCACGGCGCCTGGAACCTGCAGGAGCTGGCCGACATGTACGCCGGCTTCGTCGCCCGCTACCAGCCGGTGCTCGGCCAGTTGCGTGACGGCCAGGACGCGGTGGACGACGAAAGCGCCTTTCTGCTGCGCGTGCTGCTGATCCACGACTACCGGCGCCTGCTGCTGCGTGACCCGGAACTGCCCGACGTGCTGCTACCCACCGGCTGGCCGGGGCAACAGGCACGCATGCTGTGCCGCGAAATCTACCGCCGCCTGCTGGCCCCCTCCGAACGCCACCTGGACCGGCATTTCCAGCTCGCCGACGGCCACACGCCGGAAGCCTCGCCCGCCCTGCTCGAACGCTTCCGCGAGGCCGACCCGCTGGCCTGAGTCAATCTTCGTGGGCTAGGTCCGAGCCCGGCCGGACTTGCCCTTGTCATATTGCGCACTGACGCGTCTAATACGCGGCTTTTTCATTGGACGGGCCGCAAACGATGTACGCCTCCACCTTCATCTTCGCTGCAAAGCCTTTCGACGCGGAATTCCACCGTCTCGACGACGCCATCGCCAGCGCCGCCCGGACGATTCCGGGCTACCTTGGCGAAACCACCTGGGAAAATCCGCAAACCGGCCTCGTCTCCAATGTGTACTACTGGGACAGCCTGGAGGCCCTGCAATCCCTGGTCACCCACCCCCTCCACCTGGAAGCCAAAGAGAAACAGGCGCGCTGGCTGGACGGCTACCAGGTCATCATCTCCCAGGTGCTGCGCACCTATGGAGACGGCCGCTTGGGCGGATTGCCCGGGCCTTTCTGACGGGCTGATTTACCCTTCCTTCTGCCGCAAGGCCACCAGCGGCACCACGTCCGGAATGTGGATGCGCGGGCGGTCCGGCTCCACGGCGGTCAGCGGCGCGGTCTCCACCATCGTCGCCAGGCAACGGCGGGTCAGGTCCTGGTAGGTGGCGGTGCCTTCGCCCTTCCAGCGGATCTCCTCTTCCGTCAGCGCCCGCACGACCTTGGCCGGCATGCCCGCCACCAGCATCCGCGGCGGAATCTCCATGCCGGCCTTGACGAAGGCCGAGGCGGCGACGATGGCTTCTTCGCCGATCACCGCGTTGTCCATGATCACCGCGTTCATGCCCACCAGCGCATTGCGCCCGATCCGGCAGCCGTGCAGCACCGCGCCGTGACCAATGTGGCCGTCCTCCTCGACCACCGTGTCGGTGCCGGGAAAGCCGTGCATCACGCAGGTATCCTGCAGATTGGCGCCGCGCTCCAGGATCAGCCGGCCGAAGTCGCCGCGCAGGCTGGCGCACGGACCGACGTAGCAGCCGGGGCCGACGATCACGTCGCCGATCAGCACCGCGGAAGGATGCACATAGGCGCTCGGATCGACCACCGGCACGATGCCGTCGATGGCGTAGACTTTCAGGGAATTCACTGCTGTTCTCCTTTTTGGGTTGTTGTGTTACATCTTCATCGATATTTTCGTATTTTTGTAATTATTTCGGCGAGCGAACGATGAGCGAAGACCTGGAAGGGAAACACGGCGTCCAGTCCCTGGAGGTGGGCATGAGCATCCTCAGGGCCATGACCACCGGCAAACGCTCGATGATGCTGAAGGACATCGCTGCGGCAGCCGGCATGCCGCCGTCCAAGGCCCACCGCTACCTGGTCAGCCTGATCCGCAGCGGCCTCGTCGAACAGGACCCGCAGACTTCCCGCTACGACCTCGGCCCCTTCGCGCTGAGTCTCGGACTCGTCGCCCTCGACCGCATCGACCGCATCCGCCTCGGCCTCAACGCCATCACCGACCTGCGCGACGCGGTCAACGAGACCACCGCCCTCGCGGTATGGAGCGACAACGGGCCGGTGGTGGTGCGCTGGGAGCGGCCGCGCCGGCCGATCACCGTCAATGTGGTCACCGGTACCACGCTCGGCCTGCTCAGCTCCGCGGTCGGCCAGGTGTTCTGCGCGTGGCTGCCGGAGCGCCAGGTCGAACCGCTGATCCAGCGGGAGATTGAAGCCGGCCGCAGCCAGGCCGGCATCGCCAGTATGGACGACGCGCGCCAGCTGCTCGCCGACGTCCGTGCCCGCGGCCTGTCGGTGATCTCCGGCAACTACATCCTGCGCGGTGTCGAAGCCGTCGCGGCGCCGGTCTTCAACTTCAAGAACGAGATCACGCTGGCCATCGTCCTCGTCGCCGTAGAAGGCTCGATGGACCTCACCGAGCACAGCCCCACCCTCGCCGCCCTGCGCGACGCCGCCCACGCCCTGTCCCAGCGCCTCGGCGCCACCCTCTGATCCTCTCTCCCTGAAGTAGGCCTGCCGCTTCGTCCGGCAGCGCTTTCGCTCGCCCTCTCGAAAATTGGATACATAAATTTTCGTTGACGTTGTTTTTTGTATCATTTCTAATAAACAGAATGAATTACAAAATACAGAACACCGTCAGCGCCCGCGCTGGCGCCATCCAAGGAGGAGACCCCGATGCACGTCCGACACTTCGCAGTTCGACCGGGAGGCCGCCGCTGATGCTTGCCCAGTTCCTGCAGTTCCTTTTCTCCGGCATCACTGTCGGTGCCACCTACGCGCTGGCGGCCCTCGGCTTCACGCTGATCTACAACGCCAGCAACGTCATCAACTTCGCCCAGGGCGAGTTCATCATGCTGGGCGGCATGCTCGCGGTGTTCTTCGCCCAGTCCGGCCTGCCGCTGCCGGCGGCCATGCTGCTGGCGATTCTGGTGCCGGCCGGCGTCGGCGTACTGATCGAGAAGCTGGCCATCGAACCGGTGAAAGGCGCCGAAACGGTGAGCCTGATCATCATCACCATCGGCGCCTCGCTGGTGATCCGCGGGCTGGCGGCGGTCGGCTTCGGCAAGGGCACCTTCAGCCTGCCGGCCTTCTCCGGCGAGACGCCCATCGACGTGCTCGGCGCCACGCTGATGCCCCAGAGCCTGTGGGTGCTGGGCGTTACCGCCGCGGCGGTCGGCGCGCTGTGGTACTTCTTCAACTACAGCCTGGCCGGCAAGGCCATGCTGGCCACCGCTTGCAACCGCATGGCGGCGCAGCTGGTCGGCATCGACACCAACGGCGTGCTGTTCCTCAGCTTCGCGCTGTCGGCGGGCATGGGCGCCCTCGGCGGCATCCTCATCGCGCCGCTGACCCTCACCGCCTACGACGTGGGCGTGATGCTGGGCCTCAAGGGCTTCGTCGCGGCGGTGCTGGGCGGACTCGGCAACGGCCTCGGTGCAGTGGTCGGCGGGCTGCTGGTCGGGCTCATCGAGGCCCTCGGCGCCGGCTACATCTCGTCGGCCTACAAGGACGCGATCCCCTTCGTGCTGATCCTGCTGATCCTCTTCTTCATGCCCCGCGGCCTGTTCGGCGCGCGCCTCACCGAGCGGGTGTAAGCCATGCGAGCCTCTCCCTACATCGGCCTGCACATCGTCATCGCGATCCTCGCGCTGCTGCCCTTCGTGCTGCCCAACAGCTTCTACATGGACCTGGCGATCCGCATGGCGATCAACGCGGTGATCGTCCTCGGCCTCAACCTGCTGATCGGCTTCGCCGGCCAGATCAGCCTCGGCCACGCCGGCTTCCTGGGCATCGGCGCCTACGCGTCGGCGGTGCTGCCGACCCATTTCAACCTCCATCCGCTGCTGGCGATGGGCGCCGGTGCCGCACTGGCCGGACTGCTGGCCGCGCTGGTGGCGCGCCCGATCTTCCGCCTGAAGGGCAACTACCTGGCGATGGCGACCCTCGGCCTGGGCATCATCCTCAACATCGCGCTGCGCAACGAGGCGGCGTGGACCGGCGGCCCCGACGGCATGCCGATACCAGCCCTCGGCCTGGCCGGCTTCGAGCTGAACGGCGACCGCCAGTGGTACTGGGTCGTCGCCGCGCTGCTGGCGGTCAGCGTGTGGGCCTCCCTCAATCTCATCGACTCGCCCTTCGGCCGCGCGCTGCGCGCCCTCCATGGCTCCGAAGTGGCGGCCCGCGTGGTCGGGGTGGACGTGGCCCGCTACAAGCTCGCCATCTTCGTGATGTCGGCGGTCTTTGCCAGCCTGATGGGCAGCGTGACCGCCCATTACATCGGCTTCGTGACGCCCGGCGTGGCCGACTTCTTCCACTCCATCGAGCTGGTGACGATGGTCGTGATCGGCGGCATGGCCTCGGTGTATGGCTCCCTGATCGGAGCGGTGCTGCTCACCGCCCTGCCCCAGGCGCTGGCCACCTTCGAAGGCTGGGAGACGGTGGTCTTCGGCGCGATCCTGATGCTGAGCATGATCTTCCTGCCCCGCGGCCTGGTCCCGACCCTGGCCGCCCGTTTCGGGAGGGGCGTGTGATGCCGCTGCTCGAAGTCTCCGCCCTGTCCATCCACTTCGGCGGCGTGAAGGCCGTGCAGGACGTCAGCTTCAACATCGACGCCGGCGTGGTGTACGCGGTCATCGGCCCCAACGGCGCCGGCAAGACTACCCTGTTCAACCTGATCACCGGCGTGTACCGGCCGACCCACGGCGACATCCGCATGGACGGCGAGACCATCGCCGGCCGCTCGCCGGAAGCCCTGGCCCGGCGCGGCGTGGCGCGCACCTTTCAGAACCTGCAGGTGTGCATGAACATGAGCGCCCTCGAAAACGTGATGGTCGGCGCCCACCTGCGCCTCGACCGTAACCTGCTCAAGGCCGCGCTGCGCTTTCCGAGTCTCGCCCGGCGGGACATCGAGCTGCGCGAGGAAGCCGCCGAGTTGATGCGCTTCGTCGGCCTGGCCGACTACCTGGCGGCCCGCGCCGACGCCATGCCCTACGGCGCCCTCAAGCGTCTGGAGATCGCCCGCGCGCTGGCCATGCGGCCGCGCCTACTGTTCCTCGACGAACCGGCCGCCGGCCTCAACCCCAGCGAAACCCTGGAGGTGGACGCGCTGGTGCGGCGCATCGCCGATTCCGGCGTGACCGTCGTGCTCATCGAGCACGACATGAAGATGGTCATGAACCTGTCCGACCGCATCCTGGTGCTCGACTACGGCCGCAAGCTGGCCGAAGGCAGCGCCGCGGAAGTCCGCCGCAACCCGGACGTGATCGCCGCCTACCTGGGCGCCCACGCCTGAACCCCGGAGCATCGCCCGATGGAACTCACCCTGTCCCGCAGTGCCAACCCCATGACCCCGTCCACTCCACTTCCGATCCCGTCGGATCAACTTGCCGCAAGCCATGCAGCGCCCCTGCTGCGCGTCGAAGGGCTGACCAGCGCCTACGGCCGCATTCAGGCCCTCAAGGGCATCAGCCTTGAGCTGCGCGGCGGCGAAACCGTGGCTCTGGTCGGTGCCAACGGCGCCGGCAAGACAACCTTCCTGCGCTGCCTGTCCGGCGTGCAGCCGATCAGCGGCGGCCGCATCCTCTTTGACGGGGAGGACATCTCCGCATTGCGCGCCGACAAGCGCATGCGCCGCGGCATCTGCCAGTCGCCCGAGGGCCGCCAGGTCTTCGGCCCGCTGTCCATCGAAGACAACCTGCGCCTCGGCGCCTACACCCAGCCGCGCCAGCAGGTGGCCGGCGACCTGGAGCGCGTCTATGGCCTGTTCCCGGTGCTCGCCGAAAAGCGCCGCCTGCCCGCCGGTACGCTGTCCGGAGGGCAGCAGCAGATGCTGGCTATCGGCCGCGCGCTGATGGGCCGGCCGCGCCTGCTACTGCTCGACGAACCGTCGATGGGCCTCGCGCCGCTGCTGGTGGAAGAGGTCTTCGCAGTGGTGAGGGCCCTCAAGGCCGAAGGCATGAGCATCGTGCTCGCCGAACAGAACGCCTTCGCTGCCCTCGCCCTGGCCGACCGGGGCTATGTGCTGGAAACCGGCACCGTTGCCCTCGAAGGCAGCGGCACCGAGCTGATCGGCAACGAACAGGTGCGCAGCGCGTATCTGGGGATGTAATGGCAGACCGGGCACGCACGCTGTAGCAATCAAGAACGAACGGCCTAACGGTCCTGGCTTCTCCGAGGCGTCCGGGCCAGCGCTGTTCATAGCGCCGGTCCGGAGTACATCGCCTCGCTTAGAACACGTGGTTCACACCGAGCATGTAGCCGTTCGGGTCGTAGCCCGGCTTGGCCACGGTGCCGACCAGGTTGCCGCCGTCAGTGAGGCTGTACGTGCCGTTGGTCTTGTTGAGGACCTTGCCCCAGGTGCCATACAGCGTCGTGCTGTCCTGCAGCTTGTACGTGTAGGCAAGCCCCAGCAGATTGGCATCCCGGTTCTTGATCGACTTGTCGTCGAGCTGGCTGTAGCTCACCAGCGCCTTGCCGCGCCACAGCGGGATGCCGGCGCTGACGCTCCAGCCGTCGGCCTTGGACAGGGTACCCGTCACGTTCTCGTAGTTGCCGCCACTGATGCGGCCGGCCACATAGTTGCCGTACAGCGTCGCGAAGCCCAGGTTGTAGCTGCCGCCGACCTGCCAGCCACGGCGCTTGGCGAGACCGGTTTCCTGCGGGCCGGTCGCCGGGGCGACGTAGCTGGCGTTGTCCACGTTCCACGCCGTCACCGTGGCGTTGAGCGGGCCGGCGCTGTAGTACAGCGCCAGGTCGCCACCGCGACCGGCCTTGTCGGTGGTCACGGTCGTCGAACCGGCAGCGACCGGCGTCACCATGTTCACGTTGTTCTCGCTGCCGCTGCTCAGGGTCAGCTGGCCAGAGAAGCCGGCGACCTTCGGCGAGGCGTAAACGAGGGAATTGTTCAGGCGCGTCGGCATGCCACCGATCACCGGCAGCAGGCCAGCGGACGAGCCGAAGAAACCGGCCCCCATCGCCGCCGACATCACCGACGAGGTGTAGGAACCGGCGTACTGACGACCAGCGGTCACCGTGCCGAAGCGGGTCTGCAACCCCGCGTAGATCTGCCGCGAGAAGATCTGGCTGCCGTTGCTGGTCTGGCCGCCGCTGGACACCGCCGTGTTGTTGATGCCCGGCGTGATCGCGCCGGTACCGACCGAACCGGTGTCGAACAAAATCCCGGCTTCCATCAGGTAGACAGCCTTCACCTCGTCGCCGAGCTCCTTCTCGCCCTTGAAGCCCAAGCGGGAGGACGTCATGCCGCCCGAGCCGATCGTCGATTTCTGGCCGTAGCCGCTGTTCACCGTCGAGGCGCTGACATCCGCCACGCCGTAAATCGTCAGCGTGCCGGACGGCCCCGTCGGCACCCCCATCTGCAGGCCGGCGCCGCGGGCTGGGCCGCCGGTCTGGATCTCGGTCTTCTTCTGTTCTTCCTGGTTCTTCATGAGCTGCTGGATCAGCTGGCGCTGTTCGGCCAGTTCGCGCTTGAGCGCGTCGATCTCGCTCTCGGCGAAAGCCGGCGCGGCGGCGCCGGTGCCAAAGGCGGCCAGCAACAGCAGGCTCAGCGGGCGGCGGGTGATGGAACAGCTAGTGGAACGATTCATGGACTTCCTGTGATGCACGGACAATCTCCTCTCCTGAAACCGGCTTTAAGCCGGCAACGATGTGCCCCTCTGCAGGGGGCTGTGGCGTGCGACAGCCCGGCCGACCGGACCGTCGCGGGGCGGCGGGGCGCAAGACTCCCGCCGTGCTCTCTGAACAGACGCAAATGGGGAAATACGAAACCGGGAAGAACTAGGCGGAATAGACCCGCCGCAGCTCGCGCTTGAGCAGCTTTCCGGACGCATTGCGCGGCATGTCTTCGACGAAGAAGATCTTCTTCGGAACCTTGAAGGCCGCCAGGTACTCGCGCGCGTGGGCCATCAGTTCGTCGGCGCTGGCCGTGGCGCCCTGCTTGAGGGCCACCACCGCGGCGACGATCTCGATCCAGCGCTCGTCGGGCAAGGCCACCACCGCCACTTCGGCCACCGCCGGATGGGTGTACAAGGCCTCCTCCACGTCCCGGCTCGACACCAGCACGCCGCCAGTCTTGATGACGTCCTTGATGCGGTCGGTGATGTACAGGTAGCCGGCCTCGTCTACGTAGCCCACGTCGCCGGAGCGGAACCAGCCGTCGGCGAAGGAGCCGGCGGTTTCCTCCGGCTTGTTCCAGTAGCCGCTCATCAGCTGCGGCGAACGATGGACGATCTCGCCCATCTCGCCGGGCGGCACGTCGTTCATGTCAGCATCGACGATGCGGGTTTCCACGTTAAAGATCGGCCGCCCCGCCGAAGCCGGCCGCTCGGCGTGTTCCTCGGGGCGCAGCACCGTTGCCAGCGGGGCGATCTCGCTCTGCCCGTAGCAGTTGTAGAGCTGCAGGGCCGGCAGGCGGGCCGCCAGCTCCTGCACCACCGCCACCGGCATGATGGAGGCACCGTAGTAGCCCTTCTCCAGCGAGGACAGGTCGCTGTTCCCGAAAGCCGGATGGCGCAGGAAGGAAATCCACACCGTCGGCGGCGCGAAGAAGGAGGTGATCTTCTCGGCGGCAATCAGCTCGAAGCACAGCTCGGCCTGGGGCGCCTGGAGAATGATGGTGGTCGCACCGACCAGCAGTTGCGGCATCAGGAAGACGTGCATCTGCGCCGAATGGTAGAGGGGCAGCGAGGCCAGGGAACGGTCGCCGGGCTTGATGTCGGTGGCCAGCAGCGTACTGGTGTATTCCGCCAGCAACGCCCGGTGGCTCATCATCGCGCCCTTCGGCGCCGCCGTCGTGCCTGAGGTGTACAACAGCTGGGCGATGCTCTCCTCGTCGATGTCCAGCACCGACGCCTCGTCACGGCCCGGCGTGTCGGCCCAGGCCAGCACGTCGTGGCCGCCCTCGCCGCCATGCAGCGTGCCCTGCCATTCGCAGGCCAGCGTCGGGCCGAGGGCCTGCACGTGGCTGGCGATGTCGGTATCGCAGAACAGCGCGCGGGCGCCGGACTGCTCGACGATGTAGCGCAGCTCGCTGTCGATCAGCGCGTAGTTGATCGGCACGTGGATCAAGCCGGCGCGCACGCAGCCCAGCCACAGGATCACGTAGGCGTCGGAGTTGCGGCCGTAGGCGGCCACTCGGTCGCCACTCTGCAGGCCGAGGCCCAGCAGCTGGTTGGCCACCCGGTTGGCTGCCGCGTCGAGGCGTGCGTAGCTCCAGCTGCGTGCCTGGAAGCGCAGCGCCTCCTTGCCCGGATTGCGGCGTACCGAGCGGTGCAAGGCGTCGCCGATCAGGTTTCGGCTGGCGCTACGGACATCGTTGCGGACGTCGTTGCGGGTGTCGTTCATCTTGGTCTCCTCCTTGGCTGCTTATCGTTTTCTTATGGTCGTGTCACAGGCGCTCGACGATGGTCGCCGTCGCCATGCCGTGGCCGATGCACATCACCTGCAGGCCGAGCTGGCCGTCCACATGGGCCAGGCCGGTGAGCATCTTGGCCAGCAGGCCGGCGCCGGTGGCGCCCAGCGGATGGCCGTGGGCGATGGCGCCGCCCCACGGGTTGAGCTTGTCCAGGTCCGGCTCGAACTCCCGCGCGAAGCACAGGGCCACGCTGGCGAATGCCTCGTTCACCTCGATCCAGTCCAGGTCGCGGATCGACAGGCCGGCGCGCTGCAGCGCCAGCCGGGTGGCGGGGATCACGCCGGTGAGTTGCATGACCGGGTCGGAACCGACCGCCACGCGGGCCCGGAAGCGGGCCAGCGGCTTAAGCCCGAAATCGGCGCTGGCCCGCTGGCTGCCGATCAGCACCGCGGCGGCGCCATCGGACATCTGGCTGGCGTTGGCGGCGTTTACCACGCCGGCATCGGCGCTGCGGAAAACCGGCTGCATCACGGCCATCTTGGCCGGGTCGATGACGGCCCGGATGCCCTCATCGTGGACCAGGCGAATCGGTTGCCCGTCCTTGTCCACACCGGCCTGCGGCAGGATCTCGCGATGCACGCCGGCGGCCCGTGCGGCTTCGGCGCGGCGGTGGCTCTCGATGGCGAAGGCGTCGAGCTCGGCACGGCCGAGGGACCAGTGCTCGGCCACCCGCTCGGCGCTCTCCACCTGATGGGGAATCGGGTAGCGGGCCAGCAGGCCCGGATGCAGCCCGTCGAAGCCGCGGAAGTCGCCCTGGCCCAGCGTGAGGTCGAGGAACATCGGCACCCGGCTCATGCTTTCCACGCCGCAGCCGATGGCGAAATCCAGGTCGCCAGCGGCCACCGCCTGGGCCGCCGCGTGGGTGGCGAACTGGCTGGAGCCGCACATGCGGTTCATCGAGACGCCCGGCACATGCTCGGGCAGACCGGCCAGCAGCAAGGCCTGGCGGGCGATGTTGGCGCCCTGCTCGCCGGCCTGGCTAACGCAGCCGGCCAGCACATCGCCGACCCGCTCGGCGGGCAGGCCGCCCCGCTGCAGCACGCCGTCGATGGCGGCCGCCAGCAGGCTGTCGGGACGGGTGTCGCGGAAAGCACCGCCACGGCGCCCGAAAGGCGTGCGCACGGCGGCGAGGATCAGGGGTTCGGAAGGCGAAGCGAAAGTCATTGGAGCGTTCCCGTAAGACGAAGAAATCGTGGATCAGGCCGCCCGCAGCATTTCGCGGGCGATGATGTTGCGCTGGATCTCGCTGGTGCCCTCGTAGATCTGCAGCACCTTGGCGTCGCGGAAGAGCTTTTCGACGGGGTATTCGGTCGAGTAGCCCATGCCGCCGAAGATCTGGATGGCCTCGGTGGCGCCCCACATGGCCGCGTCGGCGGCGGTGGCCTTGGCGACGGAAGCCTGCAGCGTGTTGGGCTGGCCCTGGTCCACCAACCAGGCGGCCTGATAGGTGAGGAGACGCGCCGCCTCCAGGCGCATGCGCATCTCGGCCAGCTTGTGGGCGATGGCCTGGTGCTCGACGAGCACGTGCCCCATCGAGCGGCGCTCCCTGGCGTAGGCCAGCGATTCGTCGATGCAGCGTTCCAGCAGGCCGACGCCGAAGGCCGCCACCATCGGCCGCGAGTGGTCGAAGACCGCCATCGCTAGCGCGAAGCCGCTCCCCTCCTCGCCGAGCCGGTTGTCCTCCGGCACGAAGACCCGGTCGAGGAAGACCTCGGCGGTCGGCGCGGCGCGCTGGCCGAGCTTGCCGAGAGGCTCGCCGACGCGGAGCCCGGCGCTGTCCCGCGGGACGACGAAGGCGGTCATGCCCCTGTGGCCGGCGGCCGGGTCGGTCTTGGCGAAGACCACGAAGAACTCGGCCAGCGGCGCGTTGGAGATCCAGGTCTTGCTGCCCGACAGCAGATAGCCGCCGGCCACCCGCTCGGCACGGGTGCGGATGCCGGCCACGTCCGAGCCGGCGCCGGGCTCGGTCAGCGCGAAGCTGGCCAGCGCACCTTCGGCAATGCGGCCGAGGTAACGGGCCTGCTGCTCCTTTGAGCCCGCCAGCACGATGGGCTGGGCTGCCAGCGCGTTGATGCACAGCGCAGTGCCGATGCCCAGGCAGCCGTAGCACAGGGCTTCGGTGACCAGCACCAGCTCCAGGCAGCCCAGACCGGCGCCGCCGACCGCGGCGGGGAGATTGACGCTGGCCAGGCCGAGCTCGACCGCCAGCGCCTGCACTTCCAGCGGAAGGGCGCAGTCCCGGTCGGCCTGGACGGCCCGCGGCATGATTTCACGGTGGGCGAACTGACGGGCCAGTTCGCGGATCTGACGGCGCTCGCCGTCCAGTTCGAAGTGCATTGCACATCCTCACAACAGCAATCCGGGACGGTCGGCCAGGCGTGCCAACGCCCACCTCGGCACGCCACGGGGAGCGCACAAGGACCGTCTCGGGACAACAGGGGAAATTGACGAAGGGCGCCAGCTGGAAGCTGGGCCACAACCGGGCCAGGCGGCCCGTCAGGTCACGCGCGGGTGGTTCTCAGGAAATGCCATGATTATCGTGTCTCCGTATTTATCGGTCCCCGGGCTGGGGCCGGCGGGCATCTTTGAAGCACCCGTTGATGGCGACATGGTAGGAGATCGCCCGGCGGGCGGGGATGGCAGAGGCGGACGACAAATTGACATTTTCTGCCATCATTCCATCTTCCCAGGCCAGTCCCGCCCGTCCATGAATCCGCAGACCCAGACGATCCCTGCCCGCTTCGCCACCGAGCTGATCGCCCACCTGCGCGACACCCCCGGCTTCGACCCGGACTGTGCGCTACGCGCCGGCATCGCACCGGCTCAGCTGCAGCACGACGATGCCCGCGTGACGATCGAGCAGCTGTCATCCCTGTACCGGCTGCTGGCGGTCCAGTACGACGACGAGACGCCTGGGCTGTTCTCCCGGCCGCTGCGCAACGGCACGCTGAAGTTCCTGTGCCTGTCCATGCTGGACGCCCCCAGCCTTGGCGTCGCGCTGCACCGCTTTGCCGGCTTCTTCCGGCTGGTGCTGGACGACCTGCAGTTCACACTGGGTGAATCGGAATCCGGCACCTGTATCAGGCTGGTCGAAAAGGCCGAGCTGGGCGAACGCCGCATCCTGGCGCTGGAGTTCATGTTGTTGCTGGTCCAGGGCGTTGCTTCGTGGATGATCGAGAGGCCGGTTCCCTTCCAGCGCATCGACCTGGCCTATCCGCCGCCGCCCCATGCCGACGAATACCCGCGCATGTATGCCGGTCCAGCCTGTTTCTCCCAGCCGGTGACGGCCCTGCATCTCGATCCGGCCTGCCTGTCCCTGCCGATCCGCCGCAACAAGGCGGCGCTGAGTGCCTTCCTGCGCAACGCACCGATGGACTGGTTCCATGTTTCGGCCGGCAGGCGCCCGGTCACCCACCGGGTCGGCGACCACCTGCGGGAGCGGCTGGCCCAGCCGCTGACCATCGAGGACGTGGCCCGCACGCTGCACACCTCGCCGCGCACGCTGGCGCGCCGCCTGGCCGTCGAGGGCAGCCGCTTCCAGTCCCTGAAGGACAGCCTGCGGCGGGATGCGGCCATCACGCTGCTGACCAAATCGGACGAACCGATCGCGCTGATTGGCGCACAGATAGGCTTCGACGACCCGTCGGCCTTCAACCGCGCCTTCAAGCAATGGACCGGCAGCCCGCCCGGCGCCTATCGCCGCCAGCCCCGCGCGGAACGGGCAAAAAAAGACGCGCCCGAAGGCGCGTCCTGAATGATCTCCTACCGTGCATCCGCGTGAGGGCGGCCTGTTTTTTCCAGGCGGCGGCACGGCCCCGCTCAACGCCAGGGCGCGCTGGCCTCGACGAAATCCGCGATCTCGCGCTCCAGCGCGTCGAAGCCCTCAGCGAGCTCCGTCTCCCCGCGGTCGATGGCCGTCTCCAGCGCCCGCGCCGAGGCCATCAGATCGAAGGCGCACAGGAAGCCGGCGTTGCTGCCCAGCGTATGCATGCGGCGCCCCGCCGACTCCCGGTCGCCACCGGCCAGCGCACTGCGCGCCTGCTCGGCGGCAGTGGCGTTGTCGTGGACGAAGAGTTCGAGCAAACCGAGGAACATTTCCCGGTCCCGCCCCAGGCGCTGGACAGCGCGCTCCCGGTCGATACCCGGGATTTCCGGGAAGTCGTCGGCCGCGGCCGTCCCGGCATCCTCCGGCACAGGCATTTGCGCGCCCGCTACAGCCTCCTCCACCGGCCCCCCGCAGGCCACCAGGGCACGCCCCCCGGTCCGGACCCAGCGCTCCAGCATCTGCGCCATCTGCTCCAGGTCCATCGGCTTGGCGAGCACATCGTTGGCACCCGCAGCCCGTGCCGCAGCCTGCTGCTCTTCGCGCACGCCGGCGGTGAAGGCGATGACGGGCAGGTCGATGAGGCCCAGTTCACCGCGGATCAGGCGCATCGCGGTGAGACCATCCATCACCGGCATCTGCACGTCCATCAGCACCGCATCGAAACGCTCCGGTCGGGTCTGCAGGATCTGGATCGCCTGCAAGCCGTCGGCGGCCTGCGTGGAACTGGCTCCTTCGAGGCGCAGCGCCCGCTCCACCAGGTCGCGGTTCATTGCGCTGTCATCCACCACCAGCAGGTGTGCCCCAACGAGGCGCGGGCCCGTCGGCTTGGGCGGTGCGGCGGCCACGACCATGGCCGCCATCTCGGCCTCGCTGGCCCGCTGCAGCGGCAGTTCGAACCAGAAGCAACTGCCGTTTCCGGGTCGGCTGTCGGCCCCGATCTCGCCACCCATCAGCTCCACGAGGCGCTTGCAGATCGACAGGCCAAGGCCGGTGCCGCCGAAGCGGCGGCCGATACCTGCATCGGCCTGTGCAAAGGGTGCGAACAAACGGCCCAGGGCTTCCGGGTCGATACCGATGCCGGTATCCCGGATCTCGAAGCGCAGCCTCAGGCGCGCCTCGTCCACCACCCTGGCGCGAACACGCACCGCCACCTCGCCCTGCTCGGTGAACTTGATGGCATTACCGGTCAGGTTGAACAGGATCTGCTCCAGACGAAGCCCATCGCCCAGCAGCGGACCGGGCAGCGGATCCGGCCCCTCGATGCGTAGCGCAAGGCCCTTGTTGCGGGCATTCTGGCCCATCAGGCTGTCGAGGTTGGCCAGTTGTACAGCGAGGTCAAAGGGACGCTGTTCGATGCGCAACTGCCCGGCCTCGATCTTGGACAGATCGAGCACGTCATTGAGGATGGCCAGCAGGGACTGCCCCGCCATCCGGATGCGCTGCACCATATCATGCTGATGTCCGGCCAGCGGTTCCCGCTCCAGCACCTGGGCGAGGCCAAGGACGGCATTCATCGGCGTGCGGATCTCGTGGCTCATGTGGGCCAGGAACTCGCTCTTCGCGGCATTGGCCGCCTCCGCCGCCTCGGAGGCCTGGCGCAGCTTGTATTCGTAGCGCTTGCGTTCGCTGACGTCGCGAATCACGCCGAGAATCTCGACGACCCCCCCATCGGCACTGAGCAACGGGCTGGCGCTGACATCGGTCCACACGGAAGTGCCGTCCTTGCGGCGCACCTCCAGTTCATCACGAAAATGCTCCAGCGCCCCACCCCTGGCCAGGCCGTCTTTCAGGCGGGCGAAATAGGCTTCGGCGATGCGCAGGGAGTCCGGCGTCAACACTTCGGTCAGGGGCTGACCGATCGCCTCGTCGACGGAGTAGCCGCGCAGGCGTTCGACGGACGGACTGATATAGGAGAAGTGCCCGTCGAGGTCCATCGTAACGATGACGTCGACGGCGTTGTCGGCCAGGAGACGGTGCCGCGTCTCGCTGATCTGCAGGCGCTCCTCCATCTCCTTGCGGGCGGTGATGTCCTCCACGATGGCCAGGTAACGGTGGCGATCCTCGTTGGCAACCTGGACCGGTGCGCAGCTCAGACTGACCCACACCACCGATCCATCGGGCCGCAGGTAACGCTTGATCAGGCGATACCCGTGAATTTCACCGGCATTGAGTTCGGCGATGTTCTTCTGGCTTTCCGCCACATCATCGGAGTGGGTCAGGCTCGTCGGGTCGAGCCCGACCATCTCCTCCGGCGCCAGCCCGACGATCTCGGCAAAGCGCCGGTTGGCCTCGGTGATGCGCCCTCCCTGGGAGTCCAGCAGCGCCACCCCCAGCGGCGCCTGCTCGAAGATCACGCGGAAACGCGCCTCGGCGGCCTGCTGCGCCTGCAGGGTCGCCATTTCCTGACGCGCCCGGTCGCGGCGCCACAACAGGTAGCCCGCCGAATAAACGAACAGCAGACCCAGCCCGACGACCAGCCCGGTCGCCCAGGCCAGGTTGTGGATACCCGCATAGGCCTCGACCTCGTCGATCTCGGCCAGCATCAACCACGGCGTTCCGCCCACCGGCGAGGCATAGGCCAGCACCGGAACGTTGCGGTAATCCCGCCCGCCGGCAAGGATGCCGTGCTCCCCGGCAGCTGCCCGCCCCGCCGGCAGGAACGGCTGATCCAGGGGCTGGGCCAGGGACAAGGCCGGCACGGCCCGGTGACGTAACGGGGAGAGGAAGCGCACATTGTTGCCATCCCGTCGGACCAGATAGGTTTCGGCAGTGCGTGTCGGAACGGGCCAGGACTCCACCAGCGGATACAGGGCCTTCTCCGCCTTCCAGGTGAGATAGGCCACGCCCAGCGGCTTGTCGCCGGACGCCCCGATCGGCGCGAGGACGCCGTACAGCACCTCGCCGTCCGCCGTGCGGTGCAGGTCGACGAACTCGATGCGCGGTTCGCGCAGGATGTCCTTGGCCAGCGCGGCATGCTCCCGGATGTCTGCCTTGCCGACCACCACGACCGGGCGCGTATCGGTATCGACAACCGCCAGGCCTCCCCATCCCCGCACGCGGGCCACTTCCTGCATGCGGTTGCGCATCTGCTCGACGAGCCCGGCATCCTTGCGGCCACTGTTCAGCCAGCCCCGGAACAACATCTCCAGTTGGGATCGGCTGGAGAAATAGAGTTCCGCATCGGTGCGCGTCTCGGCCAGCGAATCCTCGATCTGCTGCCGCTTTTGCTCGGCGATGACGGCCAACGTACGGTGAGTCTCCCGCCGCGTCTCCTCGCTCAGGTAACGGTAACCGACCACGCCGACCGAACCGATCAGAATGGAAACGGCAACCAGGGGCAAAGCCAGGCGAAGCCAACGCCGACGGGGAGAGTCGGTGCTTTTCGAAAAGGAGACTGAGAAAGGGACTGTGATCATCGTGGCAGGAACAACGCGCCGCAGGCCTGCCACGGATGCACCGGGAGCTACGGGCGGAGGAGCGTCCGAGCACCATCGACCGGCCCCATATTGCGTTCTGGACGCAGATGGCGGCACACAGTGCCTGAAGCAATATAGGGCTTTGATTATGCACCAATGCTGTGCATATGTCGATCACACTCGCCGCGCACAGCAAGCCCATGCACCACAAACGATCGAAATCAGGACAATTGCACCGCACGAGGGCGCGCGGCATCCAGCAATGGCGCAGATTCAGCCCGTGAAGCAAAAAGGCCCAACCACCTGAGTGATTGGGCCTTGACGCTTGAAACTGGTTGCGGGGGCAGGATTTGAACCTGCGACCTTCGGGTTATGAGCCCGACGAGCTGCCAGACTGCTCCACCCCGCGTCTGAGAGGGGCGGATAATACCCACTTGTTCGCACTTTGCCAAGTTTTTTCGCGGACGCACTCACACCAGCCCCCTGCAGTGCCTAGCCATCAGCCTCGAGCCATCGGAGCAGATCATGAGAATCACCGAGGAAGCCGATCCTCACCGGCGACGCCGCCAACACGCCATTGCCATACAACCAGCACATTGAATTGGTAATACGACACATCTTTCATGTGCCTCGAATAACCCTCCGGAAACAGACGGCTCTAGGACAATTGGGAATTCAGGAAACCCCATCCTTTCTGGCAAGCCACGCCATCGGCCGATACTCAGGAATGTGCTCATGCCCCGACATGTTCAAACATCAACCACCCTGCTCCTGTCCTTGTCCGTGGCCGCCTGCGGGGGCGGAGGCGGGAACGCCGTAAGTACAGGCAACGGCAATAACAACAGTGGAGCCCCGGGTCCCTCGCTGATTGTCTCCGACACCGCGGAAGGCATGTGGCGGGGTACGAGCGACAGTTCGGCTGGCATCTACGGCGTGATCCTCAACGACGGCAGCTTCTATGCGGTCTATTCAGCCAAGGACAACAGAGACATGATTGCCGGCGTTGTCGCTGGCACAGGCCAGGCCAGCAACGGCAGCTTCACGGTGCAGGACGCGGTAGACATCAACTTCAACGGCTCCGGCGTTAATATCGTCAGTATTTCCGCCAGCTACTTCGCCAAGTCTTCGCTGAGCGGCGTACTGACCAACAAGAATCTGGAGTCGTTTGCCTTCTCGACCCAGTACAACCCGGTTTATGAGCAACCGGCCAATGCCGCACTGGCAACCGGCACTTATGCGGGCAACGCCCTTTCACCCACCGGAGCCCAGCCCGCATTCATGACCCTTCAGGCCAACGGCACCATCACGGGCGTTGTATCGAACTGCAGCTTTTCGGGAATTGCCACACCACGCGGGTCGGTCAATGTGTTCAACCTGTCCATCACCTTCCGCGGTGGCTCCTGTATGTTCGGTACAGACACGGTGACCGGGGTCGGTTTCTACGACATCCCCAACAAACAGTTCTACTTGGCAGCCCCTAACGCAACCCGCAGCAACGGCTTGTTCTTCCAGGGCACCCGCCCCTGACCTACTTGCCCTCGCGGGGCGCCGGACCAACAATCAGTCCAGTGGGCTCCGTGAGCGTCAATAGCGCCCTCGCCTCATCCTCCGAACGCGCCCTCAGCCACGCCCCCCAGGCACCATCAGGCAGGATCACGACGGCACGCTTCTCTTCGCCGGGCTTGTGGAACCGTTCGAAAAGAGCGTGCCCATCCGCATTGACCGTCAGCATGGTCATCGACCAGGCGGCCTGCCCGTCGCGCTGCACCACTCGCTCCCACAGCCCGGCGATCCCCATCGGCCGGGCATCCTGCCGTCGGATCTGCCAGCGCACGGAGCGCCCGGTCTCGTAACACGGTTCGTAGAGAGCCTCCGCCGGGATGATGCACAACTGGCCGCGAGTCCATGCATGGCGGAAGGATGGCTTTTCTGCAAGGGTTTCCGTGCGGGCGTTATAGGTGGAGCGAGCGATCTTCGCGTCCTTGGCCCAGGTGGGAATCAACCCGAAGCAGGCCGGCACCCAGATACGTGGCGCAAAGTTCGTAACGACGGGAACGACAGCCCCTGGATAAGCCTCGCCATATGCGAAATCCGGCTGAGGCAGCGGGAAGGCCGAAAGCGCCTCCGGGGAGGATGGGCGAAAATTGGCGCACATGAAAGCGGCCTGGAGCGCCAACGGCGCCAGCTACTTCGGTCGCAGGCGCGAAACGAGTTGCTGCCGGCGTTGCTCGGCCTTCTTGCTGTGCCTCATATCGCTGAAAAACAACGCGGCCGCCGCTATGGCAGCGAAGACACAGCCAAAGATGACGACGACTCCCAACAATCCATGCATGTCCATGATCGGGTGAGTTTGGCTGAACCGTAACCCCAGCGAAAAGGCCGACCCATCCGGACCGGCCTAAGCTCTTGATTCAATTGGTGCCGGTGAAAGGAATCGAACCCTCGACCTTCGCATTACAAGTGCGCTGCTCTACCAACTGAGCTACACCGGCATCATTCCGCTCGTTCCGGCCCGCCATAATCAACATGGACTGAAAAGGCATGCCTGCACTATCCTTGAAGATTACCAGGCCCCGAGCGAGGGGCGGATTATAAACAAACAGATCCATTCGCGCAGCACGCTGATCGCCCAATGTCCATTGCGCCCCGTCCGGAGGCACCGCCCATCGAAACAGGCAGCACCAGTAAACCCTCGATCCGGTTGCTATTCATCGAGGACTCAGAGAATGACACACTCTTGCTGCTCCAGCGCTTCCGGTCTGCCGGCTACGCGCCACGGCATCGACGCCTGGCATCAGAGGCCGAGCTTCGCGAGGCCCTCCTGCAAGAGCACTGGGACGTCGTCCTGTGTGACCGCAACCTGCCCGGCTGCAGCATGCAGACTGCCCTTGAGGTGCTACGGGAACTCGCCCTCGACCTGCCCTTCATTATCGTCTCCGACATCATGCAGGAAGACGAGGCGATCGCCGCCATGCGCGCCGGAGCCCACGACTATCTCAGCAAACGCAAACTCGACCGACTGATTCCCGCCGTCGAGCGAGAGTTGAGGGAGGTTGCCAACCGCCGGGAAAAACGCCTTGCCGAGCAGACACTGCGGCAGAGCGAAGCCCGTCTGCGCGCGCTCACCGACAACATCCCTGGCGTGGTCTTCCAGATGGGCTACACCCAGGACGGTACGCTCGGCTTCCAGTATCTCAGTGAAGCAGCCGCCATGCTCTTTGGCACGGTGGCAGACGAACTGGTCGGCGGCTCGGCGAGCTGGATGACCTGGCTCCTCGACGAGGACCTGCCAGGACTCGTGGCCGCAGCGGCCAGTTCCGCCGACCAGCTATGCACGCTCAACTGGGAAGGCCGCATCCAGTTACCTTCAGGGGAACAGAAATGGATCAACCTACGCAGCTCCCCGCGCCGATCCGAAAACGGCAACACGGTATGGGAAGGGGTCATGTGGAACATCACCCATAGCAAGCGCGTTGAAGCCGACCTGCGCGAGTCCCGCAGTCAACTGGCAGCGCTATCGAATCACCTGCAGCGAATCAAGGAAGAGGAGCGCGAGCGCATCGCCCGGGATGTCCACGACGTTCTCGGCGGCACGCTGGTAGCAATGAAGTTCGAAATGGCTCGGCTGGAAGCAAAGCTGCGCGCCAACCCTGCCGAGGCCACTGACGGGGTCCGCAATGTCATCCACATGCTGGACGACGCGATCGCCACGGCGGGCCGTGTTACCCGCGAGTTGCGCCCGGGCATCCTGAAGGACTTCGGCCTGGCGGCGGCCATCGAATCCCAGAGTGAAGACTTTGCCCAACGCACAGGTATCGCCTGTAACATTCTGTGCACCGATCACGACCTCGCACCGGCTTACGACACGGCGCTGGCCTTCTTCCGGATCTTCCAGGAGGCGCTGACCAACGTCAGCAAACACGCCATGGCCAGCCAGGTGAACGTACGCCTGCTGCAGGACGGGGACGAAGCCGTTCTTGAAATCGCCGATGACGGTTGCGGCATCGCCGCTGGAGACCTTTTGAAGCCACATTCGTTCGGTCTGCGCGGCATCCGCGAACGACTTTCAAGCCTGGGGGGACAACTCGAAATCGGGCCGGCCAAGCCGCAGGGCGCCCGCCTCGTCCTGAGGGCGCCACTACACCCCGCAATATCTGAAGAAAAGCCGAACGACGACAGGAAACTCCGTCCATGAGCAAACCTATTCGTGTCCTGATTGCCGACGATCATGCGATCGTGCGCCAAGGCCTGCGCCAGATCCTTTCCGACACCCCCGACCTGACTGTCGCCGGCGAAGCCGACAACGGCGTGGAGGCCGTACAGATGGTCCGTGGCGGAGAATGGGACGTGGTCCTGATGGACGTCTCGATGCCCGACCGCAACGGCATCGATGCGCTCAAGTTGATCAAGAAGGAATTCCCGCGCCTGCCGGTACTTATCCTCAGCATGTATCCGGAAGAGCAGTATGCGATCCGCGCCCTCAAGGCCGGCGCAGCGGGCTACCTCACCAAACAGAGCGCCCCTGATCTGCTGGTCACAGCCATCCGGCAGGTGGCAAGCGGCAAGAAATATGTCAGCCCTTCCTTGGCCGAGGAGCTTGTCAACGCCATCGGAGAGGGCAGCGAGCGCCCCGCCCACGAGAAACTGTCCGACCGGGAGTACCAGACCCTGTGCCTGATCGCCTCCGGCAAGACCCCGGCCGAGATCGCCGAGGCCCTCAACCTGAGCGTTAAGACCGTCAGCGTTTACCGGGCCCGACTGCTCGAAAAAATGAACCTGCGCAACAACGCCGAACTCACCCATTACGGACTCAAACACGGTCTCGCCGAATAAGCATGGGCCGCCGTCACCATTTTTTGCATATTGGGCCACCATCCGCCTCAAGACCATTTCCTGACGGCCGTTATCGGCGCAACCGTCATGGTTCCGATACTTGTGGAGACCTGAGTCTGGACCAGTCCCATCACTCAGAGAACCAGTACGCCGGATGATCCAACGCCTTCCCCCGTTGCGCCGCCCGCAGATGACCGACACCAGCCAACCCTCTGAAGTTGCCCGAGAAACGCTGCGCCAGCTTGCGCTGCGACGTATCGCCCCGACCCCGGACAATTACCGGGCGCTCTACCACGAGATCGCCGGGTCGGTCGCCGAAGACATCTTCCCGGAGCGCGCCCTCAAGCAAATTGCGTCGGCTCTACCGCGCAACAATCAGGACGCCCTGCGTCTAGCGCTGGATTTCGAAGCGGCTGTCGCCGAGGGAGCATGGTCCGCACTGCGTGATCTCCTGGTTGACAAGCTCTCGATTTCGAGCAGGCCCGAACTTAATTGGGCCGTGTTGCTGCGCGACCTGCTTACCGAATGGGACCGCCGCCAGACGGGCCTGACCCAGGCGCGCAAGCGAGAGATGCTGGAGCGCGTTCTGACCGCGTCCAGCAGCAATCCGGCCAAACTATTTGAGCGCCTGCAGGGCTTGCTCAGAGCCTGGGGTCGCAGCGGCGATGACGAGGCCGTGCCAGGTGACCTTCCTCCTCCGGTCATAAGCAATACTTCGCCCAACGAAACCGAGGCCGCCTTCACCATTGGCGCCCCTCCCTGCCCCGCCTACGCGGATCTCCTGGCAGCGCTGCTTGACAGCCTTGCCGGCCAGCCTCAGCTGGCAAGCACTCAACTGCCTGCAGAGGCCCGTGAGCTCGCCGCCATACTGCGCCAGGGCCTGGACAGTACGCCTCCGGTAACGTTGCTCGAGCGCCTGGACAAGCTCCGTACCAGCCTCGAGTGGGTTGCCGAAGATCAGCACGCCATACGCGACGCCCTGCAAAGGGTGCTGCAACTGCTTCTCGCGAACATCAGCGAACTGGTCCTCGACGATCGCTGGCTACGCGGCCAAATCGTGTTGATGGGCGAAATGTTCGAGCGCCCGCTGGACGTCCGCACACTGGGCGAACTGGAAAACCGGTTGCGCGACGTGATCCACCGCCAGGGCGCCCTCAAGCTGGAACTGAGCGACGCCCCAAGTCGGCTCAAGCAGATGCTGGCCAGCTTTGTGGACCGCCTGGGCGCCTTTTCAGAGTCCACCGGCGAGTACCACAACAAGATCGAGCAATGCGCCAAACGCATCGAAGGTGCCGCCGACATCAGCGAACTCACCGACGTGATTGCCGAGGTCATGCGTGAAACCCGTACTGTCCAGGAGTCCACGCTGCGTTCCCGTAATGAGATCGAAGAGCTGCACTCACGTGTCAACGACGCCAATGCCGAGATCACGCGCCTGCAACTCGAACTGGAGCAGACCAGCGAGCTGATCCGTCACGACCCCCTCACCGGCGTCCTCAACCGCAAAGGACTGGACGAGGCCCTGGCTCGGGAAGCCGCCCTGGCACGACGTCGCGGCACAGCACTCTGCATCGGGCTGCTTGATGTGGATAATTTCAAGCAGATCAACGATGTGCACGGACACCAGACTGGTGACGAAGCACTGCAGCACCTCGTCGACGTCGTGCGTGAAAACATGCGCCCGCAAGATTCCGTCGCCCGCTACGGCGGCGAAGAGTTCGTCATTCTTCTACCGGACACCGCGCTGGATAGCGCAGTCGCCACCCTGACGCGCCTGCAGCGCGCCCTCACCAAACGTTTCTTCCTGGCCCGCCAGCAGAAGTTGCTGATCACCTTCAGCGCCGGCGTCGCCGAACTCTACGAGCACGAATCCCCCGAAGACGCGATCGACCGCGCCGACAAGGCCATGTATATCGCCAAGCGCTCCGGCAAGAACCGGGTCATCGCAGCAGGAACCTGAGGAGCAGATGTAGCACGTCTGTCGGGGCGCTCTTCGTGGCGCCCTTTTTATGCTAAATTCATGTCGAAATGAATATTCAATCGACATGCATTTTGATAGGTGCCATCTGCCTCACCGCATCAGACAAGAGCTGCGGCGAATCGCTGGGGCGGCTGTTCTTTTCTCCCGCGGAGCGCCTGCAGATCGACCGTGAGCGGCGGGCACCCGCACGCGTCGAAGCACCACCGCGGCTCGACGGCTTCATCACCCGTAGCGACGGCCCACCGACACTCTTCCTGGATGGCAAGGCAAGGCCCGCCTCGCCCCGGCAAATCCATCCACAAGACGCCACAGTCAGCATCACCACCAGTGACGGACGAACCCAGCGCCTGCAGGTCGGAAGCCCTTCTCTCACGCCCCGGCCATGATCCCCTCCCGCCGGCAGCGAGGCCTGATACTCCCTGTCCTGATTCTTCTGCTGTCGCTGGGTGGGCTTGGCTGGCTACTGGCACACACCGGCACCGGGGCGGATCTAGCCGCCCGCAATCTAAGACGGGAAGTCCGCACCACTCATGTCCTGGCGATGGCCAAAGACGCGCTGCTCGGCTTCGCCGCCAACTACCGCAACAACGGCCATCCCAGCGCCGACTTCGGCTACCTGCCGTGCCCCGATCTGGACGGCGACGGCTCAGCTGAAACCTGTGGAGCCAAAGACCAACCCAGCGTCGGCCGCCTGCCCTATCGGACGCTCAATCTTCCCGATTTGCGCGATGGTACTGGAGAGTGCCTGTGGTATGCCGTTGCCGGCAGCTTCAAGAACAACCCCAAGGCCGACAGCCTGAACTGGGACAGCATCGGCCAGTTCCGCCTACTCGACCGGGCAGGCCACCCCATCATGCTGGCCGGCGACCAGCAAGGCCTCGCGGCAGCGATCGTCTTCGCCCCCGGCCTGCCCCTTCCCCAGCAGCAGCGCACTGCCGGCCAGGGACGCTGCGGCGACGGCCAGATGGCGCAACTCGAGCATTATCTGGAAGTGCTTGGTAGCACAAACAGCAACATCGTCGAAGTACGCACTGATGCGGAGGCAGGCAATGACTTAATCATCAGCCTGACCGGCGGTGAGATCTTCAATCAGCTGAAAAAACGTAACGACTACGACCAACACCTGCAAGGCAGCCTGCAAGCCATGGCCGAATGCCTGGAGAGAGCCAACCTACCGCCGCCCTTAGCAGCGCAGTCTTTTGGCCCCATCCAGCTCGGCAGCCTTCCCGCCCTCAATACCCTGAACGGTCCCTGTACCACCCCCAACAACCGCGACATTGCGGGAAACTGGGGCGAACTGATGCGCTACGGCCGCTGTACCGACGGCAGCCCCTGCCTGGCTTCGCCCGAAGGCCCGTGCCGCGGCGCCCTGCTGTTCAGCGGAGAACGTCGCAGCGAAGCACCGACCCAACAACGGATCAGCCCGCAGGACAAGCAGATGACCGCCCAGTATCTCGAGGCGCCAACCCTGGCAGCCCTCTCCGCCGGCCAACTGCATGGATTGCCCAGGCAAATAGCCCTGACGCCCGGTAGCAACAACACGAACTCGGGCGACGTCGCCTTCTGCCTGCCATGACATCCACACGCCATCCTTTCCCTCCACGTGAAGCAAGCGGCTTCACCCTTGTCGAGATGGCGGTGGTCATGCTGATTCTGACCCTGCTGGCCGGCGGGCTGAGCGCCGGCCTCGGGGCACACCTTGCCCGCCGTGCCGAGGCGAATACGGACGAAGCCTTGGCCGAGGCTCGGGACGCACTTCTCGGCCACGCAATCCGCAAGGGCGCGTTTCCGTGCCCCGCAAAAAGCACCACGGACGGCAGCGAGAACCGCAATGCGGGCGTCTGCCAGACATATACGGGACTTCTCCCATGGGCAACACTGGGCATCAGCGGCACCGACGGCTGGGGACGACGCCTTCGCTATGCCGTGACCGATAGCTACACGACCAAGATCACAGCCCTGAACGAGGGCGATATCGACATTTTCACACGCAACGGCAATGGCGAAGCGCTCAAGCTGACCACCGAAGGCGGTCGGACACCGGTCATGATCCTGTCGCACGGAGCCAACGGACTGGGCGCCACCACCAGTGACGGCCAGACCTTCCCACTCCCCGCCAGCGGCTCGGACGAAGCCATCAATACCATGCTGAACAGCCGCCAGTTCTACAGCCGTGGCCTGTCTGAAAACGCCGCGGCAGCTGGCGGGGCCTTCGACGATCGAGTCACCTGGCTATCGCCCAATCTCATCGCCAACCGCCTGATCAGTAGTGGAAATTTCCCCTGAAACATGTGCTGGAAGACCCACCAAAAAATGACAAATAGATTACCATGGGATTTCCATATCACTTCAGCCGGAGCCTGACTGAAGTCTCCGGTCAACCAGAGGCACACTCATGAACAAGCGACAATACGGCTTCACCCTCGTCGAAATCGCGGTAGTCCTGGTCATCATCGGACTCTTGCTGGGCGGCATTCTGAAAGGACAAGAACTCATCAACGGCGCGAAGGTGAAGAACGTGATGAACGATTTCCGCACAACCTCGACCTATGCCTTCGGCTACCAGGACCGCTTCCGCTCACTGCCCGGCGATGATGCAAACGTAGCGACCCGTCTCGCGGGTGCAATCGCCGCCAGCACAGGGGGGACCCCCGGCAACGGACGCCTCGAGGGGTTCTGGAATTCCGTGACACCCACCGACGAAAGCGTGTTGTTCTGGCAACACATCCGGCTCGCCAATTTCGCAAGTGGAGATGGCCGCAATCCGGGCTCCGAAGGCGTAGTCCTGCAGGACTGGCTGCCTCGCAACGCCGTCGGTGGCCGAATCGGAGTTACCGGCACCAGTCCGATCGCTGGCTGGAACGGGAGCTTCTTCGTCTGCCAGGACAGGCTGTCTGGCAGCTTTGGACGTCAGATCGACATTGCGCTGGACGACGGTCGCCCCGACAGTGGATCGGTCAGGCTACTGAGCGATGGCGCCAGCAGCGGCGCAGCCATCGCAGCCGATGCCCTCGTCGACGCAACCCTGTACACCGTCTGCGCCAGCTATTGAGGAAGGCGCAGACCCGCCTTCACAAGCCCTTGAAGAGCCGCGTTTCGGCGTTGGCCAACTGCGACGGCGTGCCCAGCAGCACCAGCACGTCGTCGAGTTCCAGGCAGGTTTCCGGCGTCGGATCGTCCACCCGGACCCGCTGTCGCCGGAGCGCACTGACCTCCACGCCAAGTTCGTTCAGACGCAGATCCGCCAGACTGCGTCCGATGGCGTAAGTCCCGGCATCCATGACAATTGAATGTAAACGGGTCTGCTGACGCTCCTCGAGCGCCTCCTCGTGCAAGTGCTCACCGCCACGGTAGATGCCGCGCAACAAGTGATAGCGCTCGGCGCGGATCTCGCGGATCCGCTTGAGGATCCGCGGCAAGGGTACACCGAGCAAAGCCAGCGCATGAGACGCCAACATAAGCGACGACTCGACAGCCTCCGGCACCACCTCCGCGGCTCCGGCCTGCTGCAGCTTTTCCAGATCGACCTCATCCGCAGTCCGCACCACCACCGGCACGTCCGGACGACAGGCGCGCACCTGGCTCATTGCCCGCAGCGCCGCATTGGTGTCGGCATAGGTGATCACCACCACCGAAGCCCGGGAAATCCCGGCGGCCATCAACGTCTCGCGCTTCGCCGCATCGCCGAACACCACGGTCTCGCCAGCCGCGGCCGCTTCGCGCACCCGCTCGGGGTCGAGATCGAGGGCGATGTAGGTGATCCCCTCCTGCTCGAGCAGACGGCCGAGATACTGACCGTTGCGCCCGAAGCCGCACAGGATCGCGTGCTTGTCCACGAACATTGACTGGGTGGCGATATTGGTCAGCTGCAGGGAACGGGTCATCCACTCCGACGGGACCAGGCGCAGCACGATCTTTTCGCTGTACTGCACGATCAGCGGGGCCAGCAGCATCGATAAGACCATCGCCGCCACCACCACCTGCGACAAGGCCGGCGGCAACAGATGTGCCTCATCGATCTGCGACAAGAGCACGAAACCAAACTCGCCCCCCGCGCACAGCCACAAGCCGGTCCGCGCCGCCGTACCCTGGCCGGCCCCCAGCATCCGCGACGCGGCGCCGACGATCAGGAATTTGCCGACCAGCAGCGCCGCCAGCATGGCCAGCACCATCGGCAGGCTGAGAATGATCTGCCCCACGTCGAGGAACATGCCGACCGTTACGAAGAACAAGCCAAGCAGTACGTCGCGAAAGGGCTTGATGTCCTCTTCCACGTGATAGCGGTATTCGGTCTCGGAGATCAGCATGCCGGCCAGGAAGGCGCCCAGCGCCATCGACAGGCCGGCCACCTCGGTCAGCCAGGCCAGGCCCAGGGTGATCAGCAACACGTTGAGCATGAACAGCTCGGCGGAACGCTGTCGCGCTACCAGAAAAAACCAGCGCCGCATCAGTTTCTGGCCGATGAACAGCACCAGTCCGAGCACCAGCACCGCCTTGCCGGCCGCCAGCGCCAGCGTACTGAACAACTCGTCGGCCGGGCGCGACAGCGCTGGAATCAGGATCAGCAAGGGCACCACGGCCAGATCCTGGAACAGCAGCACACCGATTGTTTCCCGCCCATGCTTGGAGTCCAGTTCCAGGCGATCCGACAGCAACTTCGACAGAATGGCCGTCGACGACATGGCCAACGTGCCCCCTAATGCGAAACTAGCCCCCCAGCTGAGCCCACCGATGGTACCGATCAGCATCGTCAATAGCGTGGTGCCCAGCACCTGGACCGATCCAAGACCGAACACGGTGCGCTTCATGCTGTACAGACGAGGCAGGGAGAACTCGAGCCCGATGGTGAACATCAGGAACACCACGCCGAACTCGGCCAGGTAACGGGCACCGTCGGAATCCTGCATCAGGCTCATCGCGTGCGGCCCTACGGCAGCACCGACCATCAGGTAGCCAAGCACCGGCGGCAGGTTGAGCGACCGGAGGATACCGACCACCAGCACGGCACCGGCAAGGAGGACGAGCACCAGCTCAAGCGTGTTGATCATAGACGTGCAAAAGTTCGCCCTGAATAGGCGAATTAATCGATCTGATATACTGCCGCACCCAATTATACGCGCCGTTCCCATGAGCCCAGCCCCGATTGCCGCTGCGCACGCCCGTGTTCTGGAGCTTGCGCGCCGCGTCCTCGACATCGAGGCGGAGGCGGTGCGCCAGCTCTCTGTTCGCCTGAATGGCAGCTTCGTCGAGGCCGTGGACCTGATCCTCTCGTCCCATGGACGGGTCATCGTTTCTGGCGTCGGCAAATCCGGTCATATTGGCCGCAAATTTGCCGCTACGCTGGCCAGCACCGGGACCCCTGCCTACTTCGTGCACGCTGCAGAAGCCGCCCATGGCGACCTCGGCATGATCACCGCTAACGACGTACTGATCGCGATCTCCTATTCGGGCACCGGCGAGGAACTCCTCAAGATCGTGCCGCTGGTCAAGCGCCAGGGCGCCCGCCTGATCGCACTGACCGGCAATCCCGACTCGCCGCTGGCGCAGGAGGCCGACGTACATCTGGATGGCGCGATCAAGGAAGAAGCCTGTCCGCTCAATCTTGCGCCCACCGCCAGCACCACCGCGGCGCTGGCGCTGTCGGATGCGCTGGCCGTCGCGCTGCTCGACGCCCGTGGCTTCGGGCCGGACGACTTCGCCCGCTCCCACCCTGGCGGAGCCCTGGGACGGCGCCTGCTGACCCGCGTGGAAGACATCATGCGCACCGGTGACGGGATCCCCCGTGTGGGCGAAGACGCACTGCTCAGCGACGCACTGATGGAAATCACCCGAGCCGGCCTCGGCATGACCGCCATCGTTGCCGACAACGACCGTATCGTCGGCATCTACACGGACGGCGACCTGCGTCGCTCGCTGGCCAGCGGCTGCGACTTCAATACTGCGCGTATCACCGACGTGATGAGCCGCAATCCGAAGACCATCCACGCCAGCGCGCTGGCCGTCGAAGCGGCGGAAATGATGGAACGTCTGCGCATCAGTGAACTTCTGGTCGCAACCCCTGATGGCCGCCTCGTCGGTGCGTTGAACCACCACGACCTCATGCGTGCCAAGGTGATCTGATGCTGCGACAGCATCGCCCCATTTCCGGGAGCCAGCCATGAATCGACGTGGCCACAGCTTCTTCCCGCTCGTCGTCCTGACCATCATGGCTGGCGTCAGCGTCTGGCTCGACCGGATCACCCAGCAGGAACAGACCGTCAAGACTGACAAGAGCCGCCATGAAGCCGATTTCTCGGCGGAGAACCTGACCCTGCGACGCTTCGATCTGACCGGCAAGGTCCAGTACGTGCTGGTTGCCGACCGCATGGTCCATTACGGCGACGACGAGTCCACCGAACTCGTACGGCCGCGCCTGGATTACCTGAACCGCCCCGAGCCGGTGCGCATCGAATCCGAATTCGCGACGGTCAGCAAGGACGGTGAGACCGTCGTCCTGACCGACCAGGTCCTGCTACGCCGCGCAGCCTATAAAGGCAAACCCGAATCCACCCTGCGCACCGACCAGATGACGGTCTGGCCGGACGACGAGAAGATGCGCGCCGACAAACCCGTGAAGCTCACCCAGGGCCAGACGGTGATCACCGCCGAGCACATGGACAGCGACAACGTGGCCGGCGAAGTCCGGCTGCACGGCCAGGTCCGCGGCACTCTCTATCGCACCACCCCGACGCCGAAGCCATGAATAAGACACACCGGCAGTTTGTGCTGCTCGCCCTCCTTGCCTTCTCCACCTCCTTCGTCTTTGCCGAAAAGGCCGACCGCAGCAAGCCGGTCAACATCGAAGCCGACCGAGTCACGGTGGACGACAAGAACAAGATCCACATCTTCGAAGGCCACGTGGTGCTGACCCAAGGCACCCTGACCATCCGCAGCGACAAACTGGTCGTCAGCCAAGACATGGAAGGCTACCAGCGTGGTATCGCCACCGGCGGCGAAGGCGGCCTGGCCCGCTTCCGCCAGAAGCGGGAAGGCAAGAACGAGTGGGTCGACGGAGAAGGCGAGCGCATCGAACACGATGCCAGGAGCGAGCTCTCCCAGTTCTTCCAACGCGCCCACGTGAAGAACGGCGACGATGAAGTCCGCGGCCAGTACATCCAGTACAACGGGGTCACCGAGACCTACGTCGTGACCAACGGCCCCAACGCGACTACGATTCCCAGCCAGCAAGGTCGCGTGCAGGTCACGATCCAGCCCAAGAAAAAGGGCGAAGCCAGCCCTGCCCCGTAAGCGTTCTGGCGCAATGCCACAGGGCTGACAGCCGCACCAGCCCTGGCTCTCCAGCATTATTCACAACGCGTCCACTCTTTCAAATTTTTCTTTTCTTTCAATAAGATTAAAAGCAGATAAAGATTTTTGTGCGGCGCAACAAATAGATGTTGACAGCCCCTTCGACGTGAATATAATGACTCTCATGTTGCAACGCACCAACCTAGGGGCATTGCAAGACCGACGAGAATGCATTTCATCCATTCACTCAAGGAGATTGTCATGAGCACCCCCGAGCAAATCGTTGCCGCCAACAAGGCCAATGTCGAAACCCTGCTGACCCTGGCCAACACTGCCTTCGCCAGCGCCGAGCGCATTGCAGCCCTGAATCTGAACACCGCCCGCGCCGTGCTGGAAGACAGCGTGGCCTCCGCCAAGTCCCTGCTGGCCGCCAAGGACGTACAGGAACTGATCGCCCTGCAATCCGCCCTGGCCCAGCCCGTCGTGGAAAAGGCCGTCGCCTACTCCCGCAGCATCTACGAAATCGCTTCCCAGACCCAGGAAGAAGTTTCCAAGCTGTTCGAAGCCCAAGTTGCTGAAGCCAACAAGAGCTTTGCCGCAGCTCTCGACAAGGCTGCCAAGTCCGCTCCCGCCGGCTCCGACGTCGCCGTGGCTGCCGTCAAGTCCGCCATCGCCGCCGCCAACTCCGCTTACGACAGCGTGACCAAGGCTGCCAAGCAAGTCGCCGAGATCGCCGAAGCCAACGTTGCCGCTGCCACCAGCGCCACCGTGAAGGCCGTCAGCGCCTCCACTCCGGCGAAGGCTTCCTCCAAGAAGGCTGCCTAAGCTACGAATCAACTGAGAGGCTCAAGGCCTCTCCAGTTCGGTTAAAAAGCCCGCCCTGCCATGCAGGGCGGGCTTTTTTTCGCCTCCCGACTCGCCATTTCGGATGCCGGAAAGACATTCCGACCGGTGCAATGAATCGGGAAGCATGCTATTTTGGAAGGCGTGCCTGAAAGGACACATCGGGGGGGCTAAGCGGCCCGCACCGTCACTGTCGTGACGCTCAAAATCAAAATTCGCAAGAGGGAAGACACAGAATGAGCACTGGACAATCGAAGATCATCTACACGCTGACTGACGAGGCGCCGCTCCTCGCCACCTGCGCATTTCTCCCCATCATCCGGACTTTCACCAGCCCGGCGGGGATTGAAATCGAGAAGGCCGACATCTCCGTGTCCGCCCGTGTCCTTGCTGAATTCCCTGAAAACCTGACTCCCGAGCAGCGCGTCCCCAACACCCTTTCCGAGCTGGGCAAGAAGACCCTCGAGCCGGACGCCAACATCATCAAGCTGCCCAACATCAGCGCGTCCGTGGCTCAGCTCAAGGCCTGTATCAAGGAGCTGCAGTCCAAGGGCTACGCGATTCCCGATTACCCGGAAAACCCGGCCACCGAAGAAGAAAAAGCGGTCGCCGCCCGTTACGGCAAGTGCCTGGGCTCGGCAGTGAACCCGGTGCTGCGCGAAGGCAACTCCGACCGTCGCGCGCCCCTCGCCGTCAAGAACTACGCCCGCAAGAACCCCCACTCCATGGGCGAGTGGAAGCCTTGGTCGCGGACCCACGTGTCCCACATGCACCACGGCGACTTCTACCATGGCGAGAAGTCCCTGACCCTGGACAAGGCGCGCAACGTGCGCATGGAACTGATCGCCGCAGGCGGCAAGATCACCGTGCTGAAGCCGAAACTCGCTCTGCTGGAAGGCGAGATCATCGACTCCATGTTCATGAGCAAGAAGGCCCTGTGCGACTTCTACGAGAAGGAACTGGAAGACTGCCGCGAAGCCGGCATCCTGTTCTCCCTGCACGTGAAGGCCACGATGATGAAGGTTTCGCACCCCATCGTGTTCGGCCACTGCGTCAAGATTTTCTACAAGGAAGCCTTCGAAAAGCATGAAGCCCTGTTCAACGAACTGGGCATCAACGTCAATAACGGCATGGTCGACCTCTACGAGAAGATCAAGACCCTGCCGGAATCCAAGCGCGACGAAATCATCCGCGACCTGCACGCCTGCCAGGAGCACCGTCCGAAGCTGGCCATGGTGGACTCCGCCAAGGGCATCACCAACTTCCACTCCCCGAACGACATCATCGTCGATGCCTCCATGCCGGCGATGATCCGCCAAGGCGGCAAGATGTGGGGCGCCGACGGCAAGCAATACGACAGCAAGTGCGTGATGCCGGAATCGACCTTCGCCCGCATCTACCAGGAGATGATCAACTTCTGCAAGACCAACGGCAACTTCGACCCGAAAACCATGGGTACCGTGCCGAACGTCGGTCTGATGGCCCAGAAGGCTGAGGAATACGGCTCCCACGACAAGACCTTCGAAATTCCCGAAGACGGCATCGCCAACATTGTCGATATCGACTCCGGCGAAGTGTTGCTGACCCAGAACGTGGAGGCAGGCGACATCTGGCGTATGTGCCAGGTCAAGGACGCTCCGATCCGTGACTGGGTCAAGCTCGCCGTTACCCGTGCCCGCAACTCCAACACCCCGGCGGTCTTCTGGCTCGACCCCTATCGTCCGCACGAAGCCGAACTGATCAAGAAGGTTCAGACCTACCTGAAGGATCACGACACCACCGGCCTCGAGATCCACATCATGTCCCAGGTCCGCGCCATGCGTTACACCCTGGAGCGCGTGATCCGTGGCCTCGACACCATCTCCGTGACCGGCAACATCCTGCGCGACTACCTCACCGACCTGTTCCCGATCATGGAACTTGGCACCTCCGCCAAGATGCTGTCCATCGTTCCGTTGATGGCCGGCGGCGGCATGTATGAAACCGGTGCCGGCGGCTCCGCGCCGAAGCACGTCCAACAGCTCACCGAAGAAAACCACCTGCGCTGGGATTCTCTGGGTGAATTCCTGGCCCTCGCCGTGTCGCTGGAAGACCTCGGTATCAAGACCGGCAACAAGCGTGCAGTCCTCCTCGCCAAGACCCTTGACGCGGCCACCGGCAAGCTGCTCGACAACCGCAAGTCGCCGTCGCCGAAGACTGGCGAGCTCGACAACCGCGGCTCCCAGTTCTATCTGGCCACCTACTGGGCCCAGGAACTGGCTGCCCAGACCGAGGATGCCGAACTGGCTGCCCACTTCGCCCCGCTGGCCAAGACCTTGACCGACAACGAAGATCACATCGTTGCCGAGCTGAAGACCGTCCAAGGCAAGCCCGCAGACATCGGCGGTTACTACAAGGCCGATCCCGAGAAGTGCAAGGCCATCATGCGTCCCAGCCCCACGCTGAACGCCGCACTGAAGGCCTTCGGCGCCTGAGACTGACAAGCCCCCGCTCGCAAGGCGGGCTGGCAAGGCAGCAAAAAAAGCCCTCTCGCATGCGAGAGGGCTTTTTTCTTCTGATCGCTGGTGGCATGGCGCCACCGCCCCGATGCTACATCCGTTCGATCATCGCATCGCCAAAGGCCGAACAGGACACCTCCGTCGCACCATCCATCAAGCGCGCGAAATCGTAGGTCACGATCTTGTCGCAGATCGCCGCCTCCATGGACTTGATGACCAAGTCGGCCGCCTCGGTCCACCCCAGGTGACGCAGCATCATCTCGGCGGACAGGATGATGGAACCGGGATTGACCTTGTCGAGCCCCGCGTACTTGGGCGCAGTGCCATGGGTTGCCTCGAAACAGGCGTACTGGTCGGAAATGTTGGCCCCCGGCGCGATACCGATACCACCGACCTGGGCCGCCAGCGCATCCGAGATGTAATCGCCATTGAGGTTACAGGTGGCGATCACGTCGTACTCCGCCGGGCGCAGCAGGATCTGCTGCAGGAAGGCATCGGCGATCGCATCCTTGACGATGATCTCGCGGCCGGTCTTAGGGTTCTTGAACTTGCACCACGGGCCGCCATCGATCGGCTCGGCACCGAAATCCTCGCGGGCCACCTGGTAGCCGACGTCACGGAACAGGCCTTCCGTGAACTTCATGATGTTGCCCTTGTGAACGATGGTCACCGACTTGCGGTCGTTGTCGATCGCATACTTGATGGCTGCCCGCACCAGACGCGTCGTCCCTTCGATGGACACCGGTTTGATGCCGATCCCAGACGTCTCAGGGAAGCGGATCTTCCTGACGCCCATTTCCTCGAGCAGGAACTTGATGACCTTCTTCGCCCCTTCCGACTCGGCCGCCCACTCGACGCCGGCATAGATGTCCTCGGTGTTCTCGCGGAAGATCACCATGTTCACCAGTTCCGGATTCTTCAGCGGCGACGGCACGCCCTGGAAGTACTGGACCGGGCGCACGCACTGGTAAAGATCCAGTTCCTGGCGCAATGCGACGTTGAGAGAGCGGATGCCGCCACCAACCGGCGTGGTCATCGGCCCCTTGATGGACACCGAGTACTCCCGTAGGGCCTCGAAGGTTTCCTTCGGGAACCACTCGTCCGGACCGTACAGCTGGGTGGACTTCTCGCCCGCGTAAACTTCCATCCAGTGGATCTTCTTCTTGCCACCGTAAGCCTTGTTCACCGCGGCGTCGATCACCTTGATCATCACTGGCGTGATGTCCACGCCAATGCCATCACCCTCGATGTAAGGGATGATGGGATTGTCGGGAATGGCCTGGCCAGGGACGATTTTTGCACCGCCGGCCGGCACTTTGATCAGAGACGTACTCATTCCAACCCCCTCAACTCGAATTATGTTGCGGATGTGTGGGTGAATCGGCCGGATCACGGCTTTCGCCACGCGCGGCTTTCTGGTTCTCGGAGACGTGCAGCACGGAGCCCGTCCGTGGCCGCCGATCCACTGTCTACCCCACCCGGCCCTCCTCCAGGCCGCAGCAAAGTGCAGCGATTATGGCCGAAATACAGGTCCGCTAGAAGCGTCCGGCATTCCATTGAAGACCCTTGCTGCGCGCCCTTCTCCGCCGCTTTCACGATCACCGGACAGCGGTGCTAGACTCGGCAATCCGTCTAGTCCGGCACGCGCACACATGCGCTCACCGCCGGAATCCCTGCATGCCAGGAGAGGAAGAATGGAGACCCACAGCACCGAAAACCCGGTCGCCCAGGCCATCGCACAGGCGATGATCGAAGGCTTCAACAAGCACTACCGGATCTTTCGCGAAACCTCCCGGCGCGCCAAGGAAAGCTACGAAGCCGCCGACTGGCAAGGTCAGCTATCGGCCGTGCGTGAGCGCGTGCAGTTCTACGACGACCGCGTGAACGAAGCCGTGCTCCGACTGCACGAGGAATTTGACGCCGAATCCATCGACGACGCCACCTGGCAGGCGGTCAAACTGTACTTCATCGGCCTGCTCATCAAACACAAACAACCCGAGCTGGCGGAGACCTTCTTCAACTCGGTGACCACCAAGATCCTGCACCGGGACTACTTCAACAACGACTACATTTTCGCCCGCCCGGCCATCTCGACGGACTACATCGAGTCCTTCCCGCCCACCTACTCCAGCTACTACCCACAGGACGAAGGCCTGCGCGCCACGATCTGCCGGATCGTCGAGGATTTCGACTGGCAGCGCCCCTTCGAAGACCTCGACCGCGACGTCGACTACGTGATGCGGACCGTCGAACAACACATCGGCGAATGGCCCCGGATGGAGGTGAACTGTCAGATCCAGGTGCTGTACTCGGCCTTCTATCGCAACAAGACTGCCTACATCGTCGGCAAAGCCGTCAATGGCTACCAGGAATATCCCTTCGTGATCGCCGTACGCCACGGCCAGTCCGGCAAGCTGTACCTGGACACGATCCTCCTCGACACCTGGCGGATCTCGCTGCTGTTCTCGCTCTCCCGGGCCTACTTCCTGGTGGAGATGGAGGTCCCGTCCGCCTACGTGCATTTTCTGCGCAGCATCATGCCCAACAAGCCGCGCTCCGAGCTCTACACCATGCTGGGCCTCGGCAAGCAGGGCAAGACGATCTTCTTTCGCGACCTCATCGCCCACCTGCGCCACTCCAACGACCAGTTCATCGAGGCGCCGGGCATCCGCGGCCTGGTCATGCTGGTGTTCACGCTGCCGTCCTACCCCTACGTCTTCAAGATCATCAAGGACGTGTTCGGCAGCTCCAAGAACATGGACCGGGCAACCGTGAAGCGCAAATACCTGCTGGTCCGCCAGGTGGACCGGGTCGGGCGGATGGCCGACACCCTCGAATTCTCCAACGTCGGCCTGCCGCGCAGCCGCTTCCATCCAGACCTGATCCAGCAGCTCAAGGCACTCGCCCCATCGGTCGTCGAGGAGGACGGCGACACCCTGGTCATCAAGCACCTCTACATCGAGCGCCGCATGACGCCGCTCAACATTCACCTGAGCAAAGCCACGGACGAGCAGATCGACGAGGCCGTGCGGGAATACGGCCAGGCCATCAGCGAACTGGCCATCGCCAACATATTCCCCGGCGACATGCTGTGGAAGAACTTCGGCGTCACGCGCTACGGACGCGTGGTCTTCTACGACTACGACGAGATCGAATACATGACGGACTGCAATTTCCGCAAGATCCCGCCCGCCCCCAACGAAGAGATGGAGATGTCCGGCGAGCCCTGGTACTCGGCGGCCCCGCGGGACATCTTCCCGGAGGAGTTCGCCACCTTTCTGCTCGGCCAGCCGAAGATCCGCAAGGCCTTCCTCAAGCACCACCGCAAGCTGCTCGACCCTGCCTTCTGGCAGGACGCCCAGGACAAAATCCGCAACGGCTACGTGGAGGACTTCTACCCCTATCCGCAAGAACTGCGCTTCTGCAACACCTTCGCAGCACCGGCCACCGGCTCCCATCCCGCGCCCTGAACACCCAATAGACGCCCACCGATTGGCGTAAACCCCAGTGTCATCTGCCGCCCCCGCAAACCAATATGAGTATGAAACCCCCTCCCGGGTTTTCATACAACATAACAAGGAGGAGACACATGACATACCCTTTACGTCAGTCAGCCCTTGCCCTCGCACTCAGCGGCGCCCTGGTACTGACCGCCTGCGGCGGTGGCAGTAGCGGCAGCAGCAGCGGCAGTACGACAAACCTCAGCGGCTTTGCCGCCGAAGGCCTGGCGATCGCCAATCAGACCGTAAGCCTCAAGGACGCCAGTGGCGCCGTCCGCCAGGCCAGCACCGACGCCAACGGCAATTTCAGCTTCAATATCACCGGCCTGAATTACCCCTTCATGCTGCAGATCACCGGCAGCAAGGGGGTCTGGTACGCCCTGGTCACCAGCGACGACGCCGGCAAACCCGCCAACATCAACAACGCCACCAACAGCATTGCACTTCTGGCACTCGGTGCCAGCTCGAACAATGCCTTGCAGGCCGCGTTCACCTCGGGCAGCTTCAAGGACGTCAGCAGCAGTGCTGTCACCAACGCCGACAGCAAGCTCCTCGACGCACTGCAAGCGGAACTCGGCAGGCGCCCCGAAAGCCTGCGCAGCGCCCACTTCACACCGGGTACCGCCGACACCGACGGCGACGAGACCGACCGCCTGCTGACCCTCGCCGACCTCCAGCCGAGCGGCGGCGGCTTCGTCACCTACAACGTGCTGCCCGAGCGCGTGTGGGCCGACACCTATACCACCCACACCTACGACGGCAACTCGGACGATCTGCTCACCGCGGGCCTCGGCAAGTCAGGGCTCGGCAGCGCGACCGCCCCGCTGTATGCCAACCCGGCCGCCCCAACTGCGGCGGAGCTACGCCGCAACGCCATCTACAACAACTACCGGGCCCTGGTCGACGCCAACAAGAGCACCGGCGGCTACGGCACCCTGTTCGGGCCCAACATCGACATCCACGGCAACGACACCCTCGGCGAAGGCAAGATCAGCGGCGTGGAGGCCATCGCCTACGCTGGCGACATGAGCGGCAAGCGCAAGGTGACGCTGATGGTCCAGGTGCCGGACAGTTTCGACAGCGCCAATCCGTGCATCGTCACCGCCACGTCCTCCGGCTCCCGCGGCATCTATGGGGCCATCGGTACTGCCGGGGAATGGGGCCTGAAACATGGCTGCGCCGTGGCCTACACAGACAAAGGCAGCGGTAACGGCATGCACGACCTGACAGCGGATACCGTCAATCTCATCGACGGCGCCGTCGTCACCTCTTCCGCAGCCGGCAAGAAAGCCTTGTTCGCCGCCGACCTCAGCAAGAACGCCCTCGACGCCTTCAATCAGGTCTTCCCGAACCGCGTCGCATACAAACACGCCCACTCCCAGCAGAACCCGGAAAAGGACTGGGGCCGCAACACCCTCGATGCGATCGGCTTTGCCTTCTACGTACTCAACGAGAAATACGGAGTCGCAGACAGCAACGGCAAGAAGCGTCGCACCATCCGGCCAGCCAACACGCTGGTACTCGCCTCCTCCGTCTCCAACGGTGGCGGCGCAGCCCTGCTGGCCGCGGAACAGGACACGCTCGGCCTGATCGATGGCATCGCGGTCGGCGAACCGCAAATCCAGCCGAAGGACGTCAGCGGGCTGACCATCAGGCAAGGCAGCAACACCGTCGCCACCATTGGCAAGCCGCTGCTTGATTACTTCACCTACGCCAACCTCTACCAGCCCTGCGCAGCCCTCTCGCCGACCATGGCCAGTGGATCGCCAGGGGTCGCCTTCGTTGCTGCCTACGGCACCAACCGCTGCTCCGCACTCAAAGCCAAGGGGCTGCTCACCGGCGCGACACTACAGGAACAGGCCGACGAAGCGATGCAGAAGCTGCACGCCTATGGCTGGGGCAACGAGCACGACCTTTACCACGCGTCCCACCATGCATTCGCTACCACCTCGATCGTAGTCACCTACCTGAACGCCTACGGGCGTTTCAGCGTGGCCGACAATGTCTGCGGCTTCAGCTTCGCGACCACAGTGACTGCGGGCACGGACCTGGGCAAGGTGACGGCCACCAATCCTGTTGTCCAGGCCGGTATCTTTGCCAGTGGCAACGGCGTGCCGCCAACCGGTGGCATCAACCTGGTCTACAACGATGCCAGCGGTGGCGCGTTGCGTGACGTACTGGCGATTTCGCCATCTACAGGCCTCGCGGACGGTGCCCTGGACGGTGCGCTATGTGCCCGCGCGCTGGTCACCGGCGTCGATCCGGTCAGCGGCGCCAAACTCAGCGGCACGCAGCTCGCACAATCCGAACGCATCAAGCAGGGGATTGCCGAAGTCCAGGCCTCCGGCGCGCTGGGCGGCAAGCCGACGATCATCGTCGCCGGCCGCTCGGACACACTGATCCCGGTCAATCACGCCGCCCGTGCCTATTTCGGAGCCAGCCAGAAAGCCGATGGCAGCAAGGGCCAGCTGCACTACTACGAGGTTACCAATGCGCAGCACTTCGACACCTTCATCGACAACGCGCTGCTGCCGGGCTACGACTCCCGCCTGGTACCGCTGCATGTGTATTTCAACCAAGCAATGGATCTGATGTACGCCCACCTGAAGACCGGCGCGCCGCTTCCTCCGTCCCAGCTCATCCGTACCACCCCGCGGGGCGGCACGCCCGGTGCGGCACCGGCACTGACAGGGAGCAACGTTCCGCCGATCGCCACCAGTCCGGCCGCGGCGGATGCGATCAGCTTCAGCAACGGTACCGTCAGCGTTCCCGAATAGGCCATCATCACGTCAACCTTGCCGGCGTCTTCGGGCGCCGGCAAGTCCGGATCATGACCAGCCGAGTTCCCGAACCCACGGTCCGGCGCCGGCAAGCAGGGCGTCACGCACGTAAGGAACCGTCGCCGCGGGCAAGCCGCCACGTTCAAACCAGTGCAGATCGTCGCACTTGTCCGGTTCGGCGATGCGCGGCGTTCCCGACCAGCGGAGCGCGCGCAGGAAGAAATCGATGCGGTTCGTATCCGAGTGCCGATGCACCACGCCGACGATCTCGAGATCCGCGGCATCGAGCTCGATACCCAGTTCCTCGTGCATCTCCCGGATGGCCGTCTGCCGTACGGACTCGCCCTCCTCCACGTGCCCGCCGGGCAGGCTGTACAGTCCGTCGAAAAAACCCGTTCCGGCGCGCCGCATCAGCAGCACACGCTCACCATCCTCCAGCAACACGTGCACGCCGGTCGGAATCCCCGCGTGACGCATCAATGCTTGCCCGTGCTGCCAAAACCACCGGCGCCCCGATCGCTCTCCTCGAAATGCTCCACCACGTTGAAGGCCACCTGCAGCACCGGCACGATCACCAGCTGCGCAATGCGCTCCATCGGCTGGATCGTGAAGCTGTCATGGCCACGGTTCCAGGTCGATACGAAGATCTGCCCCTGGTAGTCGGAATCGATCAATCCGACCAGATTGCCCAGCACGATGCCGTGCTTGTGCCCCAGGCCCGAGCGCGGGAGGATCATAGCCGCCAAACCCGGATCGGCCAGGTGAATGGCGATGCCTGTCGGGATCAGCGTGGTATGCCCAGGCGTGAGAACTACCGGCGCATCCAGGCATGCGCGCAGGTCGAGCCCGGCCGAACCGCTTGTGGCATAGGCCGGAGGTTGCGCCTTCAGGCGTTCGTCGAGAATGCGGATGTCAATACTGTGCATGGCGTCGCCTCACGAGTCGTCAGTCAATTTAATCAGGAAGCCGGCAGCAAGGCCGCCAGATGGGCCACGATGGCGCGCGCCACGTCGGGCTTCGACGCCCTCGGCAGCGGATGACGTCCCTGTTCGTCGAAGAGCACGACCTGGTTGTCGTCTCCGCCCAGGCCGTCCTGCACCAGGTTGCCGACGACCAGCGGCAGCTTCTTGGCCTTGCGCTTGCCTTCGGCATATTCATCGAGATTGCGGCTTTCAGCAGCAAAACCAACGCAGAACGGCGCCTGCGGCAGGGCCGCCACCTCCGCAAGAATGTCCGGATTGGGCGTCAAAGTCAGGCTCAACTCGGCGCCGGACTTCTTGATCTTGTGTTCGGCCGACGTCGCCGGACGGTAGTCAGCAACCGCCGCCACGCCGATAAAGACATCAGCCCCTGGCAACGCGGCAAAGACGGCGTCGCGCATCTCGAGCGCGCTACGCACACCAACCTTTTCAACGCCAGCCGGAACCGGCAAGGCAACCGGACCGCTGACCAGTGTCACCTCGGCGCCAG
The DNA here is from genome assembly GCA_018241685.1 of Pseudomonadota bacterium. Taxonomy (GTDB): domain Bacteria; phylum Pseudomonadota; class Gammaproteobacteria; order Burkholderiales; family Rhodocyclaceae; genus Zoogloea. The sequence goes on along the minus strand of JAFEDJ010000067.1, from coordinate 293,950 downwards.
CCTGCGCACAGGCCCGGGCCAGCCCGTAGGCCATCTTGCCCGAGCTGGAATTAGTGATGCCACGCACCGGATCGATGGCTTCGAAAGTCGGCCCGGCCGTCATCACGATACGCCGCCCGGCCAGCAGCTTGGGCTGAAAGAAAGCGATCACCGCCTCGCACAGTTCCTCCGGCTCGAGCATGCGGCCAAGCCCGACCTCGCCGCAGGCCTGCTCGCCGGCGCCCGGCCCCAACAGGCCTACGCCGTCGGCCACGAGCTGCGCGGCATTGCGCCGGGTTGCCGGGTTCTCCCACATCTGGCGGTTCATCGCCGGCGCCACCAGCAACGGGCACTCGCGGGCCAGACAGAGGGTTGTCAGCAGATCGTCGGCCAGGCCATGGACCAGCTTGGCCATCACATCGGCGGTCGCCGGCGCGATGAGGACCGCATCCGCATCACGGGTCAGGTCGATGTGGGCCATGTTGTTGTCCATGCGCGGATCCCACAAATCGGTCCACACCGGATTGCCCGACAGGGCCTGGAACGTCACGGCCGTGACAAAGCGCGCGCCGCCCTGGGTCAACACCACATGGACATCCGCCCCCGCCTTGCCGAGCAGCCGCACCAGTTCGGCAGCCTTGTACGCCGCCACGCCGCCGGTCACGCCCAGCACCAGTTTCCTGCCCTTCAGCTCACTCATGCCAATGGTATTATCGGTTACCTACGGAAGAATGGATTGTACACCCCATGGCGATCACCGATTGGCCAGCCGACGAACGCCCGCGGGAACGCCTGCTGGCCCATGGCGCAACCGCCTTATCCGACGCGGAACTGCTGGCCCTGTTCCTGCGGGTCGGCATTCGCGGCAAAAGCGCCGTCGATCTGGCCCGTGAGTTGTTGAAGCACTTCGGCGGCCTGTCGGCCCTATGCAGCGCGTCGGCCTCCGCCTTCTCGGCCATACCCGGCATGGGCCCCGCCAAGTATGCGCAGCTGCAAGCCGTCCTCGAACTCTCGCGACGGGCCCTGGGCGAAGAAATGGCCCACCGCGACGTCCTCGATTCCCCCACCGCGGTACGGGACTGGCTGCGCCTGAAACTCGGGCAGCTACCCCACGAGGTCTTCATGATCCTACTCCTCGACGCCCAGAACCGCGTGATGGGTTCCGAAGAGCTGTTCCGCGGCACACTCACACAGACCTCGGTCTATCCCCGCGAAGTGGTCAAACTGGTTCTGCAGCGCAACGCGGCGGCTGTCATCCTCGCCCACAACCATCCATCGGGTGTCAGCGAGCCCAGCCAGGCCGACCAAGCCCTGACCCGCAGCCTCAGCCGGGCTCTATCCCTTGTGGACGTGCGGGTGCTCGACCATTTCATCGTCGCCGGCAACACCCCACCGCTATCCTTCGCTGAGCGCGGTCTGCCCCTCGGTTGATCAGGTCGATCAGGCTGCGCTCACCGCAACGACACCAAGGTATTGATTTGAGTACACATAGTTGTCTATAATCGACGGTCTTATCGAATCAAACCAGTTTGGAGCAACAAATGGCTCGCGTTTGCCAAGTGACCGGAAAAGCACCGATGGTGGGCAACAACGTTTCCCACGCGAACAACAAGACCAAGCGCCGCTTCCTGCCGAACCTGCAAAACCGCAAGTTCTGGAGCGAGGCTGAAAACCGCTGGGTGCGCCTGCGCGTATCCAACGCAGCCCTGCGCACGATTGACAAGAAGGGCATCGACGCCGTCGTCGCCGAGCTGCGCGCTCGCGGCGAAAAGGTCTAAGCCTTTTTAACCAGGAGATAAATCGAAATGGCAAAAGGCGGCCGCGAAAAGATCAAGCTCGAGTCCACTGCTGGCACCGGGCACTTCTACACCACGTCCAAGAACAAGCGTACCACCCCGAACAAGCTGGAATTCAACAAGTACGATCCCGTTGCCCGCAAGCACGTGCCGTACAAGGAAGTGAAACTCAAGTAATTGCTTCCGGCACGCGATTACCGCTTGTTGCACAGTAATAAAAAAACCCGCTCCCGAGCGGGTTTTTTTATTACTGTGCACTCAATCCCCTCCCCACCTGCAGCACTAACCATATAAGCAACTGTCACATTTCCGACAACGCGCATCAAAAATGTGCGGAACCCTGCTGCCGACGCACCACCCAATGGCATGAGGCATGCCTGCCAAGCATTCCACGCACATCCATAGCTCCTCCCCAAAGCCTGACTGAAGAGCCATATGCGGTCTTTCCAAACACCACCGCCCGATAGGGAATTCGGCCCAGAAAATGAAAACCGCCAATGCACTTTCGCGCATCGGCGGCCTTGGTCACGACACCAGGGTGATCAACCCTGGCAGATCGGGAGCATCAAGCGCGCTGGATGTTCGACGCTTGCTTGCCCTTCGGGCCCTGGGTGACTTCGAACTGGACTTTCTCCCCTTCCTTCAGCGACTTGAAGCCGTTCATGTTGATCGCAGAGAAGTGGGCGAACAAGTCTTCGCTACCGTCATCCGGCGTAATGAAGCCGAAACCTTTGGCGTCGTTGAACCACTTAACAGTACCAGTTGCCATATTGCAAATTCCTTCTTGATTTCAGTAATACGATCCGGACATCCAGCGTGCTATCGAGTCAAGACAAGCGAGAACTTCCGACGGCATATCTTGCAATACGCGACGCAAAGCCCCGTCGCTTCTAACTTGGCGCGAACACAGTTTTGCTTTTACGTGACTTGATTGAGGCCGTCAACGCATTTATGAACCGGCACGGTTGTTGCAACACAGCATGCGAGCGGGTTCCATTTGTCGCGTTTAATCCCATTTCGGATTAAAGCGTCTGTTTTTTCGCGACTTAATTCCCTCTTGCAGCGCAGCATGAAAAGGCCAATGCGCTGTCCCAGGTTCCCCTGGATGGGCGTGCGGGGTGGCTCTTGCACAATCATCGGGGTTGTTTAGAATGGTTCGCATGGTCATCAAAAAGCAGGAAGAGTCGGTTCTCGATACAGAGGTCACGCGGGTCAAGCCGCCACCGCTGTTCAAGGTCATGCTCCTTAACGACGATTTCACCCCGATGGATTTCGTGGTGACCGTGATACAGAAATTCTTTGGGATGGACCGCGAACAAGCCACGCGGATCATGCTCAAAGTGCACAGAGAGGGCGTTGGTGTATGCGGAGTCTTCCCGCGGGACATCGCAGCCACCAAGGTCGAGCAGGTCATCGCGTACGCACGCCAGAACCAGCACCCCTTGGCTTGCGTCATGGAGGAAAACTGAAATGATCGCGCAAGAGCTTGAAGTCAGTCTGCACATGGCCTTTGTCGAAGCCCGGCAGAAGCGCCATGAGTTCATCACCGTGGAGCACCTCCTGCTTGCGCTCCTCGACAATCCTTCCGCCGCCGAAGTGCTGCGCGCCTGCGCCGCCAAGACCGACGAGCTGCGCAAGGAATTGACGAACTTCGTCAATGAGCACACGCCGAAGGTGGAAGGCACCGAAGATATCGACACTCAGCCGACCCTCGGCTTCCAGCGTGTCATCCAGCGAGCCATCCTGCACGTGCAGTCGTCCGGCAAGAAGGAAGTCACCGGCGCCAACGTGCTGGTGGCAATCTTCGGCGAGAAGGACTCCCACGCTGTGTACTTCCTCCAGCGGCAGAACATCTCCCGCCTGGATGTGGTGAATTTCATTTCCCACGGCATCACCAAGACGCCGCAGCAGGGTGCGAACCCGGCGCGTCCGTCGGGTGACTCCGAGCAGGGCGAGCAGGAACAGGAAGGCGCAAGCCCCGGCGGCGCCCTCGACAACTACACGCAGAACCTCAATCAGCAGGCCTTGCTCGGCAAGATCGACCCGCTGATCGGCCGCGAGAAGGAAGTCGAACGCGTCATCCAGACCCTGTGCCGCCGCCGCAAGAACAATCCGCTGCTGGTCGGCGAAGCCGGGGTCGGCAAGACCGCGATCGCCGAAGGCCTGGCACGCCGCATCGTCGAAGGGCGCATCCCGGACATACTGGCCGACGCCCAGGTCTACGCCCTGGACATGGGCGCCCTGCTCGCCGGCACCAAGTACCGCGGCGACTTCGAGCAGCGCCTGAAGGCGGTGCTGAAGCAGCTGGTCGAACACCCGAACGCGATTCTCTTCATCGACGAGATCCATACGCTGATCGGCGCCGGTGCAGCCTCGGGTGGCACCCTCGATGCATCCAACCTGCTGAAGCCGGCCCTGTCGTCCGGACAGCTCAAGTGCATCGGCGCCACCACCTACACCGAGTTCCGCCAGATCTTCGAAAAAGACCACGCGTTGTCCCGTCGCTTCCAGAAAGTGGACGTCGTCGAGCCGTCGGTCCCCGAAACGGTCGAGATCCTCAAGGGCCTCAAGTCGCGCTTCGAGCAGCACCATGGCATCAAGTATTCCGCCTCTGCGCTGTCCAGCGCGGCAGAGCTATCGGCCCGCTACATCAATGACCGTCACCTGCCCGACAAGGCCATCGACGTCATCGACGAAGCCGGTGCCGCCCAGCGCATCCTGCCCAAGTCGCGCCAGAAAAAACTCATCGGCAAGGCCGAGATCGAGGAGATCGTCGCCAAGATCGCCCGGATCCCGCCGCGCAGCGTCTCCAACGACGACCGCGCCTCGCTGAAGACGCTCGAACGCGACCTGAAGAACGTCGTGTTCGGTCAGGATGCGGCCATCGAGGCGCTCGGCAAGGCCATCAAGATGTCCCGCTCGGGCCTCGGCAATCCGCAGAAGCCGATCGGCTCCTTCCTGTTCAGCGGCCCGACCGGCGTCGGCAAGACCGAAGTCGCCCGGCAACTCGCCTACACGCTGGGCATCGAGCTGGTGCGCTTCGACATGTCCGAGTACATGGAGCGCCATGCGGTGTCCCGCCTGATCGGCGCCCCGCCGGGCTATGTCGGTTTCGACCAGGGCGGCCTGCTCACCGAGCAGGTCAACAAGAAACCGCACTGCGTGCTGCTCCTCGACGAGATCGAAAAGGCCCACCCGGATATCTACAACATCCTGCTGCAGGTGATGGATCACGGCACCCTGACCGACAACAATGGGCGCCAGGCGGACTTCCGTAACACCATCATCATCATGACCACCAACGCCGGCGCGGAAACCATGCAGAAGGCGGTCATCGGCTTCTCCGCGAAGCGCGAGCAGGGTGACGAGATGTCCGACATCAAGCGCCTCTTCACGCCGGAGTTCCGCAACCGCCTGGACGCAATCATCTCCTTCAAGAACCTGGACCACGACATCATCACCCGCGTGGTCGAGAAGTTCCTGATGCAGTTGGAAGCTCAACTGCACGAGAAGAAGGTCGATGCCCACTTCACCGACAAGCTGCGCGACTGGCTCGGCGAGAAGGGTTTCGATCCGCTGATGGGCGCCCGCCCGATGGCTCGCCTGATCCAGGACACCATCCGTTCGGCGCTGGCCGACGAGCTGCTGTTCGGCCGCCTGGCCAACGGCGGCACGGTCACCATCGACCTGGACGAGGACGGCAAGGTGAAACTCGTGTTCGAGGAATTGGTGGAAGCTACGGTATAGTTTTTCCAACCAGGCTTTGCACCCTTGACGGGCGGCTGAAAAGCCGCCCGTTTTCATTTCACCGCTCTGATGGAGTCAACATGGAATTCCAGACCACCGACCTCTGCGACGCCAACGAAGGCAAGGTCCGCGCTGTCGCCCCGATGTTCCGCAGCTTTGGCGGCAAAACCCGTTTCGCCGGCCCGATCCGCACCCTGAAGGTCTTCGAGGACAACGCCCTCGTGCGCTCGACCCTCGACACCCCGGGCAACGGCAACGTACTCGTCGTGGACGCCGGTGGCTCCCTGCGCTGTGCGATGCTTGGTGACCAGCTCGCCCTGCTGGGCGTCAAGAACGGCTGGGCCGGCGTGATCATGTATGGCTGCATCCGCGATTCGGGCCCCATCGCCGGCATGGACATCGGCGTCTTCGCCCTCGCCACCCACCCGATGAAGAGCGTCAAGAAGGGCGCTGGCGACGTGGACATTCCCGTCACTTTCGGCGGCGTCACCTTCGTTCCCGGACAATGGTTATACGCTGACGAGGACGGGGTGATTCTGTCGGAAACCCCATTGCTGTAAACCCGTAGAAGGGACCGCAGCGCAGCGAGGCTTCATTTCATAATCGCCGACACTATTTCACGATACAAAAACAGGAGCTTAAACTCCTGTTTTTTTTGAAAAATTTATTTCTTATATCTTATATAAGACCTATTGCTGCCATGCACGATCATCCCTATACTTTCTCCCACTGATCGACGTTTCCGAAGCGCTCCAAAGCCTACGGCAGCAGGATCAAGCGGCTCAGGAGTGAGCGCGAAGCACAGCCCGCAAGAGCAGACTTCCGCACCCCGGCTTCCCCTCCCCACTTGGTTAGAAAAGGATTACGTATGTCTCTGACTCGCGAACAGCAAATCGCCGCTCTGGAAAAAGACTGGGCCGAAAACCCCCGTTGGAAGGGCGTCAAGCGTGGTTACTCCGCCGCTGACGTCGTGCGCCTGCGTGGCAGCCTGCAGCCTGAGTACACCCTGGCCCAGCGCGGCGCCAAGGTCCTGTGGGACAAGGTGAACGGCGGCGCCAAGAAGGGCTACGTCAATGCTTTCGGCGCCATCACTGCCGGTCAAGCCATGCAACAGGCCAAGGCTGGCCTGGAAGCCGTGTATCTGTCCGGCTGGCAAGTCGCCGCCGACGGCAACACCTCCGAAACCATGTACCCGGACCAGTCGCTGTACGCTTACGACTCCGTGCCGACCATGGTTCGCCGCATCAACAACACCTTCAAGCGCGCTGACGAAATTCAGTGGTCCCGTGGCATCAACCCGGGCGACGAAGGCTTCATCGACTACTTCCTGCCGATCGTTGCTGACGCGGAAGCCGGTTTCGGCGGCGTGCTGAACGCCTTCGAACTGATGAAGAACATGATCGCCGCCGGCGCTGCCGGTGTGCACTTCGAAGACCAGCTGGCTGCCGCCAAGAAGTGTGGCCACATGGGTGGCAAGGTGCTCGTGCCGACCCGTGAAGCCGTCGAGAAGCTGATCTCCGCACGTTTCGCCGCCGACGTGATGGGTGTCCCCACCCTGATCCTGGCCCGTACCGATGCCGAAGCCGCCAACCTGATCACCTCCGACTACGACGAGAACGACAAGCCGTTCCTCACCGGCGAGCGCACCCAGGAAGGCTTCTTCCGCGTCAAGAACGGTCTGGAACAGTCCATCTCCCGTGGCGTGGCTTACGCTCCGTATGCTGATCTGGTCTGGTGTGAAACCGGCGTGCCCGATATCGGCTTTGCCCGCGAATTCGCCCAAGCCGTGCTGGCCGCCTGCCCGGGCAAGCTGCTGTCCTACAACTGCTCGCCGTCCTTCAACTGGAAGAAGAACCTCAACGACTCGCAGATCGCCTCCTTCCAGGAAGAACTGTCCGCGCTGGGCTACAAGTACCAGTTCATCACCCTGGCCGGCATCCACGTCAACTGGTACAACACCTTCAAGTTCGCCCACGCTTACGCTCGCGGCGAAGGCATGAAGCACTATGTTGAAATGGTCCAGGAGCCGGAATTCGCTGCTCGCGAACAAGGCTACACCTTCGTCTCCCACCAGCAAGAAGTGGGTACCGGTTACTTCGACGACGTGACCACCGTAATCCAGGGCGGCTCTTCCTCCGTGAAGGCCCTGACCGGTTCCACCGAAGAAGAACAGTTCCACTAAGAAATCCGGTTGCCGGCATCCCTCGCCGGCACGCTTGGTTGAAGACCCCCGCGGGCGCAAGCCCCGGGGGTTTTTCACGTTTGCGCCGGGCCAGGGCGAGTTCATTCAGTAAAATGGGGAGGTTTCCTTCCACCGAAGCTCCCCATGCAATCCCTCTGGATGATCGTCGCCAGCCTGTTGTTCGCCTGCATGGGGGTGTGCGTCAAACTCGGCTCCGCGCTCTTCTCCACCGGCGAACTGGTCTTCTATCGAGGGCTTGTGGGCTTACTGATGATGATCGTCCTGCTGCGCCTGCAGGACACGTCCCCCGCCACTCCGCACTGGCGTCTGCAGTTGTCTCGTGGCCTGTCTGGCTCCATCGCGCTGATGTGCTACTTTTTCTCCCTCGGTATCCTGCCGCTCGCCACTGCGGTCACGCTCAATTACACCTCTCCGCTGTTCGTCGCCCTACTGCTTGCCCTTTGGTTCAAGGAACGTGTCAGCCCCGTGCTCTTCGGTGCCGTTGGCCTGGGTTTTTTCGGCGTGATCCTGCTGCTCAAGCCAACCTTGCAACCCAGCCAGTGGCTCGGAGGGCTGAGCGGCCTGGGGGCTGGCCTGATCGCCAGCATCGCGTACGTTAACGTCCGTGAGCTGGGGCGAGTCGGAGAACCGGAGGCCCGCACGGTGTTGTGGTTCTCGCTGATCACCAGCCTCTTCGGCCTACCCTGGGCATTGTTTGCCGGCGAACTGCATTCCATCTCACTAGAAGGTGCGGCCATCCTGCTCGGCGTCGGTGGTTTTGGTGGCTGCGCCCAACTCGCCATGACTCGGGCCTACCGCTACGGTAAGACGCTGGTTTCTGCCAACCTAGCCTACAGCACGGTCGTCTTCTCGAGCCTATTCGGTGTCATGCTCTGGCAAGAGCACCTGCCCTGGACGTCCATGTTCGCCATCGTGATCATCATCTCCAGCGGCATTCTGGTCTCCCTGGCCTCCCGCAAACTCACACCAGCCCTGGAGGCCGATTGAAGCCGGGCGCCGTCCGGCGCTACACTGCAAACATATAGTCAGCCCAGAAAGGAAGCAGGCGATGATCACCACCGATAACAAGGACAGCCGCATCAACGTGACCGTCTTTGGCGAGTTCACCCTGGCCGACTACAAGGAATTCGAGGAACTCGTCAATTACAAGGTACAGTTCGAAGGCCCCGTCAGCCTGTTCTTCGATCTGCGGGAAATGACCGGCTTCACCGTGGACATGGCCCTTGAGGAAATCCGCTTTGCGCGTGCTCACGCCCACGATTTTGCCCGTATCGCAATCGTCACTGACGACCAATGGGTGACCTGGAGTGCATGGTTGTCGCAGATCTTCGTCGATGCCAACACCCGTGTATTCGAGGATGCCGACGACGCCGAAGCCTGGATCAGCGGCATTCCGTCGCCGGTTGCAGACTAAGGCCGCTGAGGACGCTACCGCCGTGCTACCGCTTTTCACGACGCTCATCACCCCACAGGAACTGGCTGAGTCAGCGACGCCTTCCTGGCGCATCTTCGACTGCCGTTTCGACCTTCGCGATCCAGACTTCGGACGGCACGCTTACTCTGACGGACACCTGCCCAACGCCTTCTTCCTCGACCTGGAAGAAGACCTTTCGGGGCCCTGTAACGGGCTCAACGGACGCCATCCGCTGCCCGACCCACAGCTCCTCGCCGACAAGCTGGGCGCCCTCGGGGTTTCCGATAAAACCCAGGTCGTCGCCTATGACGACGTCGGTGGCATGTTCGCCGCCCGCCTGTGGTGGCTGCTGCGCTGGCTCGGCCATGATCGCGTCGCAGTGCTGAACGGCGGCCTGCAGGCCTGGACTGCGGGAGGCTACCCACTGAGCACCACCAAGCCAATCGAAGAGACCGCTCAGACATTCCCCCTGAAGCTTCAGCACACCATGAAAGTAGATGCCGACTACATTCTCGGCCATCTACATAGCCCGGACATGCTTCTGATCGATGCGCGCGCTCCCGATCGTTTCCGAGGCGAGAACGAAACCCTCGACCCAGTTGGCGGGCACATCCCTGGCGCCATCAACCGCTTCTTCAAGGACAACCTCAGCGCTGACGGTAGCTTCAAGCAGCTGTCGGAGCTTCAGGAAGAGTTCGGCGCGCTGATCAAGGGTGGCGACGCACATAACGTGGTCCTTCAATGTGGCTCTGGCGTCACTGCCTGCCACAATCTGCTGGCCATGGAGGCTGTCGGCCTCGACGGGGCCAAGCTCTACGCCGGCTCCTGGAGCGAGTGGTGTGCCGATCCGGCCCGTCCTGTCGCCAGCGGCCCCACCTGATAGCGGCATCGGATCGGCGCCGCCCGGCTAAAATCACGCTTTTGCCTTCCGGCTGCACATCATGACCCAGGACGAACTCAAGCAACAGGCGGCGCTGCGCGCACTCGACTACGTGATCGAAGGCGAAGTGGTCGGCGTCGGTACCGGCTCGACGGCCAATTTCTTCATCGATGGCCTGGCCGCCCTCAAGGACCGCATCGCCGGCGCGGTCCCCTCCTCCGAGGCGTCGGGGCGCCGTCTGGCCGCCCACGGCATCCGCCTGCTCGACCTGAACGACGTCACCTCCCTGCCGGTCTATATCGACGGCGCGGACGAGATCGACCACTCCCTGGCGATGATCAAGGGGGGCGGTGGTGCCCAGACCCGCGAGAAGATCGTCGCCGCCGTGGCCGACAAGTTCATCTGCATCTGCGACGCCTCCAAGCGGGTCGCCCAGCTCGGGCGCTTCCCGCTCCCGGTGGAAGTCATCCCGATGGCGCGCGCCCAGGTGGCCCGTGAGTTCACCCGTCTCGGCGGCCAACCGATCGTCCGCGAAGGCTTCGTCACCGACAACGGCAACCTGATCCTCGACGTTCATGGCCTCGCCATCAGCGACCCGGTCGCCCTCGAAACTGCCATCGACGGCATCGTCGGTGTCGTGACCAGCGGCCTCTTCGCCAAACGCGGCGCCGATGTCTTGCTGCTGGCAAGCACAGAGGGCGTGCAGACCTTCGAACGGGCCTGACTGACACAAAAGGATCATCTTTCCCTGCTAGCCTTCGGCAGTTTTCATTGCCTTCAATCACAGGACTTGCCATGACCGAGCACACCTCCAAGAAGTTTGATTCCGAGCTGGAGGGAATCCGCAACCGGGTTCTCCAGATGGGGGGCATGGTCGAACTGCAGATCGTGAAGGCGATGGAAGGCCTTGGCGAAGGCGATCTGCTACTGATCGACCAAGTCATCGAAAACGACAACCGGGTCAACATCCTGGAAATCGAACTCGACGAAGCCTGCAACCAGGTCATCGCCAAGCGCCAACCCACGGCGGTCGATCTGCGCATGATCAGCACCGTGCAGAAGACCATCACCGACTTGGAGCGCATCGGCGACGAAGCCAAGAAGATCGCCAAGACGGCCAAGCAGCTGCATACCGGCGGCTCCTCCTTCATGCCGCAAATCCGCCTCGGCCACATCGCCGACGCGGTAGTGGACATGCTACGCACCGCACTGGATGCCTATGCGCGCCTCGACACCATCTCCGCTGCCCAGGTCGTTCGCCAGGACAAGGAGGTGGATGCCGAGTTCAAGGGCATCATGCGCCAGCTGATCACCTACATGATGGAAGACCCGCGCACCATCTCCCAGTCCATCGAGCTGATGTTCGTGGCCAAGTCGGTGGAGCGCATCGGCGACCACGCCAAGAACATCGCCGAATACGTGGTGTATCTGGTCAAGGGTCGCGACGTCCGCCACACCAGCCTCGAGGAGATCGAACGCGAAGCCACCCGCTGAACGGCTCTCCCACCGCTTTTCACGGGCCCGGGGCTACTGCCCGCGGGCCCGTTTTCCATTTGATGATGCATGGCCGTTCGGAGCACGAAGTGGACTGCTAAAATCCGTCCACTTCCTGATCGCGGATCGACCATCCATATCATGCCGCTCAAGTTCGAACTCCTGCAGGCCGACGACTATTCCCGCTACCTTCTGCGCGGGAAGACCGACATTCTCTACAACCTGCGCGGACTTCTGCACAAACGTTCCATGCTGAGCGCCTTCATCGACGCGAGCGCGGACTCCTTCCTGACGGCCATCCTGGCGATCACCCCCGACGAGAGCCACCTGATCCTGGACTCGACCAACGACGAAGCCATCAACCGCCGCGTGGAGTCGGCCGAGCAGCTCATCTGCGTCACCCAACTCGACAAGGTCAAGATTCAATTCGCCGCGCGCCAGATCGAGCGCCTCCCCTTCGAGGGGCATGAGGCGTTCCGCATCCCAGTACCGAACGTCATGCTGCGCCTGCAGCGACGGGAGTATTTCCGTCTGACCATGCAGAGCAACTATGGTTTGTCATGCCTGATTCCGGTGGGCGAGGCCACAGGCGACAAAGTGGTTTCACTGGAAGCCAATGTGCTGGATATCAGTGGTGGCGGCCTGGCAATCGTGATTCCGCCGAACGGCGTGGAGTTTGCCGCCGATATGGAATTCCACGACTGCCGCCTGATGTTGCCGGAAACTGGTCCGGTGGCCGCATCCCTGCGGGTACGCAACGTTTTCCGCATCACCAACCGGGACGGCAGCGTCACCGTACGTGCTGGCTGCGAATTCATCAATCTGCCAAGCAACATGGCATCCACGATTCAGCGCTACATACTGAAGGCCGAGCGCGAACGTAACGCCCGAGAACGCCAACACCTCTGACAAGATCGGCCCCCAGGAATGACAAAAGCCGGCAATGCCGGCTTTTGTCATTCAATTCCTTCCGCCCTCAAACCGACATGTTCATCATGTCCTGATAGGCGGTAACCAGTTTGTTGCGAACCTGCACCATCTGCTGGAAGGACAGGTTGGCCTTCTGCAGATTGACCATGACGTCCTGCAGATTGACGTTCGGATCACCGGACGAAAAGCCCTTGGCCATTTCCTGCGCCTGCATCTGGGCCGAGCTGACCTGATCGATGGCGCTCTGCAGAACCTGGCCGAAGTCCGTCTCCCCAGCCGCTTTCGCGGCCTGGGCAGGCTTGCCCGTCGCCACCTGCGAGGTGGCGCGCAGTTCCGACAACATCTGATCGATCCCGCGGGTATCCATGGTTCGGCTCCTTTTTCTCCACTATAGCAGAGCAAAGCACGTGCCAAGCAACGGGCGCCAGGCTCAATCGCTGAAAAGCCCTTCCTCGCGGTACTGCTGGAGCTTGTAGCGCAAGGTCCGTTCGGAGATCCCGAGCTGCGCTACGGCGCGCTTGCGCGATCCACCGACCTCCTTGAGCACCTGCAGGATGTGCTCTCGCTCAAGATCCTTCATGCTGGCCGGACGGACCATCTCCTTGTTCGCCTGCGGCACCTCAACGGCAGAATTTGCCACCTCGCCGGCAAATGCCGCCGGCAAAACAGGAGGGGGCGACACCAGACGCACAGGCTCACCATTCCAGTGGGGCAGGCACAAACGGATCGTATCCGCAGAAACGGCGTCGCCTCCACTGAGGATCAAGGCGCGTTGCACCGTGTTTTCCAGTTCCCGCACGTTGCCCGGCCAATGGTAAGTCACTAGCACGGACTCCGCCTCAGGCGACAGGCGTGCGGAACGCTTCAGACGCTCGCCGTGCATTGCGGCGAAATGATGGGCCAGCGGAATGATGTCTCCGGGACGCTCACGCAGGGACGGAATCTGCAGCGGAAAAACATTCAAGCGATAGAACAGATCCTCGCGAAAACGCCCGGCTGCAACTTCCTTGGTCATGTCCCGGTTGGTAGTGGCCAGCACACGGATGTCGAGGGCGATGGCCTTCTTGCCGCCGACCCGCTCCACCTCCCGCTCCTGCAGCACCCGCAGCAGCTTGGCCTGCAGCCCCAGCGGCATCTCGGAGATCTCATCGAGCAGCAGCGTGCCCCCTTCCGCCTGCTCGAACTTGCCGGCCTGGGACGCGGCGGCACCAGTGAAGGCGCCCTTCTCGTGGCCAAACAGCGTGGCCTCCAGCAGGGAGTCGGGAATCGCCGCACAATTGATCGCCACAAAAGGGCCATTGCGGCGCGGCGAATGCTCGTGCAGATAGCGGGCAAAGACCTCCTTGCCGGTCCCCGACTCGCCATTCAGCAGCACCGTCGCATCGGTTTCCGCCACCTTGTCGGCCAGTGCGAGGAGCTTGCGGGTGTGCGGATCGGCCGCCACCATGCCCTCCTCCTGGCGGGTCCGGGCATAACGCTGCACATGTTCCAGCAGCACTTTGGGCTCGAAAGGCTTCATCAGGAAATCGCAGGCGCCACCGCGCATCGCATCCACCGCTTTTTCCACATCGCCGAACGCTGTCATCAGTAACACCGGAAGTTGCGGCAGGCGCTGACGCAGTTCGGCCAGCAGTTGCAGGCCATCCATCGGCTGCATCTTCAGATCGGAAAGAACCAGGTTGAAGGCCTGCTTCTCCACCTCGAGCAGCGCGGCAGGCCCATCGCCGACGCCGGTAACGTCATGACCAGCAACTTCAAGCGTCAGGCACACAGCGTCACGCAGCGGGGCATCATCTTCGACAACCAGGATGTTCAAGGTATCGGGCATTGGACTTCTCTCTAAAACTGGGGAACGACCGAGCGTCAGCCGCCCGTAGCGAGGGTCAGGGTGAAAGTGGTGCCACGGCCCGGCTCGGACTGAATGCCGATATCGCCACCATGGGCACGCGCCACCCCCCGCGCGATCGCCAGACCCAACCCAGTACCATCGGGTCGAGTTGTAAAAAACGGCTCAAAGAGTCGTGACTGAAGCGCCGGATCGATACCTTTACCGGTATCGGTCACGCTGAAACGTACGAGCCCTGCGCCCAGCGCAGCGTCGAAGCGGATGCTGCCGCCGGCCTCGGTCGCCTGTACGGCGTTCTCCAGCAGGTTGGTCAGTGCGCCGACGATGGCCTTGCGCTCACCCACCACCTGCGAAACGCCGCAGTGACAGTCCGGCTCGAAAGCCAGCCCTTTGGCACGGGCCACCGGCTCCAACGTCTGAGCCAGTTCAGCCACCAGATCGCAGATGGCGAAGGGCTCTCGCCCCAGCGTTTCACCGCGTGCAAACAGCAGCATGTCGCGAATCAGCTTTTCCAGATGCCGGAGGCGCTCGATGGCCCGGTTGCCGATCCGCTCCCGATCAGCCGGCCCCATCTCTTGCTGGACAAGGGTCGCGGTATAAAGGAGCGCCGCCGACAACGGCGTACGCAGCTGGTGGGCCAGGCCCGCCACCATTTCGCCCATTGCCGCCAGCCGCTCCTGACGTTCCGCCGCCAGGCGCATACGATGCGCCTCGGTCACATCGGTCAACAGCACGATGTGACCGTCGCCGGATTCGAGGGGGGCATCGACGCGGGTGACGCGCAGGGTGTCGCCGTCGCTGCTGAGCTGCCACTCGCCCGGCGTCTCGGTCGGTTGCAGATGCGCCGCGCAGAACACCTCCCATGGCACGCCGGCCAGCGAGGTCGCGAACATCGCCTCGACGGCCCGATTCGCCTGCACCACCTGCCCTTCGCGGTCGAGGACCACCACCCCGGCCGGCAATGCGCCCATCAACACGCTGAGGCGTTCGGTCAATTGGCCGACCTGGGTCTGCAGACCGGCATAGGCACCGGTCAGCGCCTCCGAAGCCTCGCTGAACTGGCGAAAGGCTTCGGCCAGCTGGCGGGCGTCGAGACGGTCATCGGTGGCAGGCAAGGTCATGGGCAATCCGGGGCGTTATTCACCGCTTCGCAGCTTAGGCCTGCCTGGCACATGGCAAGGCGGCAAATAGGCGGCAAAAAGCGCCGCTTATCCCTGACTTAAAATTCTCTTGGTGAAGGACAATGCGGGCATCCGATAAGAGGAAGTGTGTCCATGGCAGCAGAAGACGCCGCCGCCGCTCCAGTTCCGCCGCCCGCTTCGCCGCTGGCGCAGGTGCTCGAGAACATCCGCAATCTGTCCCAACGCCAGAAGATCGCCGCCGGCGCGGCGTTGGCGTTCGGCATTGCGTTGATCGTCGGCGTGCTTCTGTGGAGCCGGCAGCCGGAGTATTCCGTGCTGTTTTCCAATCTCGAGGAAAAGGATGGCGGCGCCGTCGTGGCCAGCCTCCAGCAGCAGAACATCCCCTACAAGTTCTCCGAGAATGGCAATGCCATTCTCGTCCCGGCCCCCCAGGTCCATGACCTGCGTCTGCGCCTTGCCGCCCAGGGCATCCCCAAGGGCGGCCTGGTCGGCTTCGAGTTGATGGAAAACCAGAAGCTCGGCCTGTCCCAGTTCCACGAACAGATCAACTACCAGCGCGCCCTCGAAGGCGAACTGTCGCGCACCATCTCGTCCATCGCCAGCGTCGCCGGAGCCCGTGTGCACCTGGCGATTCCGAAACAGACCGCCTTCCTGCGCGACGAGCAGAAGCCGACCGCGTCGGTGATGGTCAACCTGCGCACCGGCCGCGCCCTCGCCCCCTCGCAGATCGCCGGCATCGTGCACCTGATCGCCTCCAGCGTCCCCAACCTGACCAATGACAACGTCAGCGTTATCGACCAGGACGGCGCATTGCTGACCAAGAAGCCCGATCCCCTGCGCGGCAACCTCGACGCCAGCCAGCTGAAATATACCCACGAACTCGAAGAAGGCTACATCGAGCGGGTGAATTCCATCCTCACCCCGCTGTACGGCAAGGGAAACTTCCGCGCCCAGGTATCCGCCGACGTGGATTTCAACCAGACGGAACAGACCGCCGAGACCTACCGCCCGAACCCCTCGCCGGAACAGGCCATCCGCAGCCAGCAGAGCAGCGAGAGCCAGACCCGCGACCAGGGGCCGCAGGGCGTGCCGGGCGCGCTGACCAATCAGCCGCCAGTCCCCGCCACGGCACCGGTCACCACGCCGGCGGTGCCGCCGACCACGGGCAGCGGCCAGGCGCCACTCACGTCAACCAAAAGCGCCACGATCAACTATGAAGTAGACAAGACCATCCAGCACACGCGCAAGGCCCTCGGCCAGATCAAGCGTCTGTCGGTGGCGGTGGTGGTCAATAACAAGGAAGAAAAGGACAAGAACGGCAACGTCAAGTCCGTGCCGATCCCCGAAGAAGAACGCCAGCGCGTCGAAAACCTGGTCCGCGAGGCCGTCGGCTACAGCAAGGACCGGGGCGACACCATCAGCGTGGCCAGCAGCGCCTTTGTCGCCTCCGACAAGGATCAGCTCGAGATGCCGTTCTGGAAGGATCCGGACAACATCCCCCTCTTCAAGGAACTCGCCAAATACCTGGTCATCGCCGGCGTGATTGCCTTCGTGGCTTTCGGCGTCATCCGTCCGTTGATGAAGCAGGTGCTGCCGCAACCGGAGGTGAAGGAAGAGGAAGAAGGCGGAGGCGCCGAGCCTGGAGAAGGCGGAGAAGGCGCCGAGGGTGAAGAAGGTGAGGAAGGCGAGGAAGGAGCCCATGTTGCCCTGTCGCCGGAAGCCGCCGCCCGCCTCGCCTACGACGAGAAGCTCGCCAAGGCGCTGGCCCTCGCCAAGGAGAATCCGCGGATGGTGGCCAATCTGATCAAGGAATGGATGGGAGCCAATGAGCAGCAACGATGAAGGGCTGGAAAAGGGAGCCTTGCTTCTGCTGACCCTGGGCGCCGACGAAGCCGCCGAGGTGCTCAAGCAACTCGGCCCCCGGGAAGTGCAGAAACTCGGTGCCGCCATGGCCTCCATGCAGGCCCAACCACGCGAGCGGGTCGAGGGCATTCTCGACGAACTGATCGCCTATGCGGACAAGGGCTCGCCGATCGAGGCCGACCACGAGCACATCAAGGCGATGCTCACCAAGGCCCTCGGCGACGAGCGCGCCACCCACCTGATCAGCCGCGTGCTGCAAGGCTCCGATACCGCCGGTATCGAGAGCCTCAAGTGGATGGATGCCCCTACCGCGGCCGACATGATCAAGAACGAGCACCCGCAGATCATTGCCACGATCCTCGTGCACCTGGAGTTCGACCAGGCTGGCGACATCCTCAAGCATTTCACCGACCGTCTGCGCAACGACGTCCTGCTGCGGATCGCCACCCTCGACGGCGTCCAGCCGGTGGCCCTGAAGGAACTGAACGAAGCCCTCACGCGCATGCTGTCGGGCGCGTCGGCAGTCAAGAAAACCGCCATGGGCGGCGTCCGCCATGCGGCGGAAATCCTCAACTTCGTCGGCTCGGCGGCGGAGACCGCCATTCTCGACAATGTGCGCGAGTACGACCCGGACCTGGCCCAGAAGATCCTCGACGAGATGTTCGTCTTCGAGAACCTGCTCGACCTGGACGACCGCGGCATCCAGACCCTGCTGCGGGAAGTCCAGAGCGATTCGCTGGTGGTCGCGCTGAAGGGGGCCCCACCCGAACTGCGCGAGAAGATCTTCAAGAACATGTCCCAGCGGGCTGCCGAAATGCTGCGGGAAGACCTGGACTCCCGCGGCCCTGTGCGCCTGTCGGAAGTCGAGGCCGAGCAGAAGGAAATCCTGAAGACCGCCCGCCGCCTGGCGGAAGAAGGCCAGATCGCCCTGTCCAGCGGTGGAGGCGACGATGCCTTCGTCTAAGCACGGGGCCCGCCGATGAGCATGGACCGCCACCAGGCCGTCGGCATCTACCGGCGCTGGATTCCGCCCTCCTTCGACGAGCCGGCCGCCCAGCAGGCGCCGCAGGAGCAAACCCTGCCGGAATCCGAACCGGCCGTAGAGCCTCCTGTCGTCGAGCCCCCACTGCCCGAACCGGCGCCGGAGCCCCCACCTCTGCCTGACATGCTCGCTGACGAACTGTTGGGGGATGACGCCTCTGTTTTTCAGCTGCCCACCGCCGAAGACATCGAGCGCATCCACGAGGAAGCCCGCAAGGAAGGCTACGCCGCCGGCTACGAGGAAGGCACAGCCCGCGGCCGCATCGAAGCCATGCACTTCCACGGCCTCGTCGAGGGGATGGAAAACTCCCTGACGACGCTCGACCAGGAGGTTGCCGAAGAAATCCTCGCATTAGCCACCGAACTGGCCCGCCAGATGGTGCGCCACACCATCGCCACCCGGCCGGATGCGATCGCCGACCTGTTGCGCGAGGCCCTTGGGCAGATGCCCCAGACCCATGCCCAGATCCACCTCAATCCGGAGGACGTGGAGATGGTGCGGAATTATCTCGGCGAACACATGGCCCACGCCGGCCATCGGCTCGTCGAGGATGCCACGATCAGCCGCGGTGGCGTACGCATCGAAACGTCCGGCAGCCAGATCGACGCCACCGTGCAGACCCGCTGGCGCCGCATCATGGACAATCTCGGCCACAACGTGCCTTGGGATGGGGATGAGCCCTGATGAACCACGGCACCGAAACCTGGCGTACTTTCCTGGGTGACGCACGGAAGCTCATCGGCGCCACACCGCCGTACCAGGTGGCTGGCCGCCTGACCCGCATCAACGGCCTGGTCATGGAGGCCTCCGGCCTCAAACTGCCCCTTGGCTCAGGCTGCCGGATCGTCATCCCGGGCGGCAGTTCAGTCGAAGCGGAAGTCGTCGGCTTCAACGGTGAAAAGATCTTCCTGATGCCCACCGACGATGTCTTCGGCCTGTCGCCGGGCGCCCAGGTCTTCCCCCTTGAACCGACCCAGCCGCAACTGATTGCCGGCGAGCGCACCGAGCCGCGCCGCCGCGCCTCCGATCGGGCCAAGCATCTGCCAATGGGCGACGAACTCCTCGGCCGCGTCGTCGACGGCGCCGGCCGACCGCTGGATGGCCTCGGCCCGCTGAACACCCGCCACTCCCGCTCCCTGCAATCGCGCCCCATCAACCCTTTGCAGCGCGCCCCGATCAGCCAGTCCCTCGACGTCGGCATCCGCGCTATCAACGGCCTGCTGACCGTCGGCCGCGGCCAGCGGATGGGCCTGTTTGCCGGCTCCGGCGTCGGTAAATCGGTGTTGATCGGCATGATGGCGCGCTTCACCGCTGCCGACGTGATCGTCGTCGGGCTGATCGGCGAACGGGGCCGCGAAGTGAAGGAGTTCATCGAGCACAACCTGGGCGCAGAAGGCTTGGCCCGCTCCGCGGTCATTGCCGCACCGGCCGACTGCAGTCCGCTGATGCGCCTGCAGGGCGCGTCCTACGCCACGACGGTGGCCGAGTACTTCCGCGACCAGGGCAAGCAGGTCCTGCTGATCATGGACTCCCTGACCCGCTACGCGATGGCCCAGCGGGAAATCGCGCTGGCCATCGGCGAGCCGCCGGTGACCCGCGGCTACCCGCCCTCGGTGTTTGCCCGCCTGCCGGCCCTCGTCGAGCGCGCCGGCAACGGCCCGGAAGGCGGCGGATCGATCACCGCCTTCTACACGGTGCTGGCCGAGGGTGACGATCAACAGGATCCGATCGCCGACTCGGCACGTGCCATTCTCGACGGCCACATCGTGTTGTCACGCAGCCTGGCCGACCAGGGCCACTACCCGGCCATCGACATCGAGCAATCGATCTCGCGGGCCATGCACAACCTGGTCAAGAGCCAGCATTTCGATGTCGTGCGGCGCTTCAAGCAGCTGTTCTCCCGCTACCAGCGTTCCCGCGACCTGATCGCCGTCGGTGCCTACCAGGCCGGCGCCGACCCCGTCCTCGACCAGGCGGTAGCCATGTATCCACGCCTGGAAGCCTTCCTGCAGCAACGCATCGACGAATGTGAACCCTACGATTCCGCGGTCGAGAAGCTTTACACACTCTTCGGCGCAACGCCGTAACACCGCAACGGCGCCAGGGCTATGCTTACGTTCCCGTAAAGAGTTCGTCCTCGACCCGATAACGCAAAGAGCATCTGAAAATGTCCGAGCCTTTCCCGCTGCAAACCTTGCTGGACTTGGCCAACAACCGGATGGACGAGGCTGCGCGCAAGCTGGGCGAGTTGATCGCCAGCGAACGCGCTGTCGAGGAGAAACTCTCCCTTCTGGTGGACTACCGCAAGGAATATCAGACCCGCTTCGTCGAGGCCGCACGTAACGGCATCGGCCCTGATGCCTGGCGCAACTACAGCGCTTTCCTCCTCAAGCTGGACGATGCCATCACCGTCCAGCAGCGGGTGGTGGCTGACTCCCGTCAGCGTGTCGAGCAAGGGCAGCAGGCCTGGGTGGACCAGCGCAACAAGGTCAAGGCCTTCGACACCCTGTCCCAGCGCCACCAGAGCCAGCAGGCCCGCAAAGAAGCCCGGCAGGAGCAGAAGCTGACCGACGAACACGCCGCCAAACAATTCCGCGATCGGAATCAGGATGACGGATCAACGGCAGACCAGTAGCTGGCATGCCGCTTGCTGCACTGGTGGTGTCTGCATCCTCCGTAGGAACAACATCATGTCCGGTCCGGCTTTGAATCCTCTCGCGAACATTTCCAGCGCCGCCAAGAGCGCGGACTCCGCGCGTGGCGACAACGCCACGACATCCGGCACAGACGCAGCCGATACGGGTTTCTCGCGCGAACTGCAGCGCCATATCGACCGCGACACCCAGACCTCCGGCACAACGGATCCAACTCCCACCACGTCCACCGGCAAGGCAAGCGACGGCAAGCCCACGGACAGCAGGGCTGCGTCAGAGGCGGACTCGGCCAAGGAAGGCGCATCAGCGGACGATGCGCAAACGCCCTCCCCGGACATGGCAGTCCTCCTTGGCGGCCTGATCACCTCCAGCACGAACGCCCCCTCTACCCGCCACCGCCTGGACCGCGACACCCAGTCCTCCGACACAACGGGTGCAGCCCCCCCGGACCTTGATGGTGTGCTCGCCTTCGTAAACACCCAACCCTCCAGCACACTGGATGCCACATCCGCCGGCAAAGCAAGCGGTGGCAAGAGCACGGACAGCGAGGCGGCATTAACAGTGGACTCGACCAAGGAAAACGCTCCCGCGGCCGATGCGCAAGCGCCCTCCCCGGACACGACGGTCCTCCTTGGCAGTCTGCTCCCCCCTGGCGTGAATGCACCATCCACCCGCCGCAGCGACGACAACACCCCCACCACTGAATCGCAGCCGGCGGCCGACGCGGCACTCGCCGCGTTCCTCGCCGCAGGAGAGCGCCCGGCAAGATCGACCAATACAGTCACACTCGCTGGCGAACGGAGTGCTGATGAAACGGCCCTCGACGGTACGGGTGAGCGTCGCCACGCAAGCCTGGATCTCGCCGATTCGTCCCTCAGCCGCCAGACACTGGCCAACCCGGCTCAAGGCCAAGGCAGCACCACCCTGGAGGCAGCGCTTACCGACACCACGGCAAAACTTGCCGCTGTGGGCGAAGCTGCCGGCAAACATCCGGATCTCGCCGGAGAAAGCACGCTGACCAACAACTTTGCCGGCATTCACGCCGCAGCCCTCGCCAATCTGCGTGGAGAATCGGCCGCACCGGCCACATCCCCCGTTCCGCTGCATGTAGCCACCCCGGCCGGAAGTCCGGGCTGGCCCGAAGAGGTCGGCAGTCGCGTCAGCTGGATGGTCGGACACGAGGAAAGCCACGCCCAACTCACCCTCACACCACCGCAACTGGGCAAGATCGAAGTATCGATCACTGTCAGCGGCGACCAGACCAGTGCACAATTCGTGGCAGCGACCCCCGCGGCCCGGGAACTGATCGAACAGAGCCTGCCCCGCCTGCGCGAACTCCTCGAGCAAAGCGGGATCAATCTCGGTCAGACCGATGTCGGTACCTCGGGCCAGTCGAACAATTCCGGCGACGGCCGGCGGGGCAATGCCTGGGGCGGCCAGCGCGGCACCGACGACGGATCGATGTCCCGCGTGAGCGCTCCGCAATGGGTCCGCCGTGGGGACGGTCTGGTAGACACGTTTGCCTGAAATGAGGTAAATGGCGGGCGATCACGCCCCTATTTCCAGCTTGGCGGGTGGACGTGATGGATAACAATGCAGTGAGATAAGGAGCGTTCCAGCATGTCGAAAGCACCTGCCAAGGCGGAAGCCGCCGAAGGCGAAGCGCCCGCCAAGGGTGGCAAGAAGAAACTGATCGTCATCATCGCGGCAGTGCTGATCCTGGCGATTGCCGGCGGCGGCGCATTCATGCTGCTGGGCAAGAAGAAGCACGCGGACGGGGAAGAAGGCGAAGAGGAAACCGCGCACGAACCGCCGAAGGTCAAGGTCGACCCCTCACATCCGCCGGTTTTCGTTCCACTGGAGCAGTTCACCGTCAACCTGGCACCGGAAGAGGGCGAACACTTCCTGCAAGCTACAATGGTGCTGCGCGTTTCGGATGCCAAGATCGGCGATTCATTGAAGCTCTATATGCCGGAGCTGAAGCACCGCATCGTCATGCTGCTGTCTTCCAAGAAACCCTCCGAACTGGCCGCATCGGAAGGCAAGGAACAACTGGCCGACGAGGTCCGGGATGAGGCCAACGACGTACTCGGCTACTCCCCCAACCCGAAAAAGAAGAACAAGCGCAACCGTCCTGAAGACGACGGCCCCGTGCTGGCCGTCCTGTTCAACCAGTTCATCGTGCAGTAACGGGGTTTCATCATGGCCCAGGATTTTCTCTCCCAGGAAGAAGTGGATGCCCTGCTGAAGGGCGTCACGGGGGAGAGTGAAGAAGCCGACCACGCGGAAGAACATGCGGGAGGGGTGCGGGACTACAACCTCGCCACCCAGGAGCGCATCGTCCGTGGGCGCATGCCCACGATGGAGCTCATCAATGAGCGCTTCGCCCGCTACCTGCGGGTCGGACTGTTCTCCTACATGCACCGCAACGTCGAAGTCTCGGTCGGGCCGATCAAGGTCCAGAAATTCAGCGAATTCGTGCGCAACCTGGTGGTCCCGACCAACCTCAATCTCTTCGTTGCCAAACCGCTGCGCGGAACCGGGCTGATCGTCCTCGACCCGAACCTGGTCTTCCTGGTGGTGGATAACCTGTTCGGCGGCGACGGGCGCTTTCACACCCGCGTCGAAGGGCGCGATTTCACGCCCACCGAGCAGCGGATCATCCAGGGCCTGCTGAAAGTAGCCTTCACCGAGTACGAAAAGGCCTGGCTACCGGTAAAGAAACTGGAGTTCGAGTACGTTCGCTCGGAAATGAACCCCCAGTTCGCCAACATCGCGACACCCAGCGAGATCGTCGTAGCCGCATCGTTCACGCTGGAGTTCGGCGGTTCGCAGGCGGAAATGCATTTCTGCTTCCCGTACTCGATGCTGGAACCGATCCGCGAAACCCTCTATTCGACGATGCAGAGCGACCACATCACCCAGGACAACCGCTGGGTCAGCATGATGGGCAAGCAATTGCAAAGCGCCGAAGTAACCCTGACGGCACGCCTTGGCCACACCAGGGTGACCCTCGGGGACATCGTCAACATGAAACCCGGTGACGTCATTCCGCTGACGATCCCACCCCTGATCCAGGCCGAAGTGGACGGCATCCCATTCATGGAATGCCACTACGGCGTACAGCGCGGCCAATACGCCCTCAAGGTGGAGCGTTTCCTGGCGCAGGAAGAAGAAGTCGCCCCGAAGGGCTAGGAGCACGAGATGTCAGAAACAGACACCCCAGACGACGACAACCAGATCAGCGACGACGATTGGGCTGCCGCCATGCAGGAGCAGGCTGCCGCCGAAGGTCTCACCGACCCGGCGCAGCCCGACCTCGCCGACGAATCCCCCTACCAGGCCAAGCCGGCGAGCCAGTTGTTCCCTGACTTCGGCCAATCAGGCCCCAAGTCGGGCTCGATCAACGATTACGACATGATCCTGGACATCCCGGTGCAGCTCACCGTGGAATTGGGACGCACCAAGATCGCAATCCGCAACCTGCTGCAGCTCGCCCACGGCTCGGTGGTCGAACTCGACGGTCTGGCCGGCGAGCCGATGGACGTGCTCGTCAACGGAACCTTGATCGCCCAGGGCGAAGTGGTGGTGGTGAATGACAAGTTCGGTATTCGTCTGACCGACATCATCACGCCCGCGGAACGCATCCGCAAATTGCGCCACTGATCGTACGGACGAGGGTAGCTACAATACCGGCCCCGGAGGCCGGTATTTTTCTTCCTTTCGGCAATAACCTGTCAGGGAATCGCGGCATCCCCGTGCAGACGGGACAGCACGGAACGCACCGGTCGACGGTCGGGCGCATTGGCGCGGTGGAGCAACCAGCGTTCGCCCAGGATCTGCAGCGCACGCTGGCGCTTGGCTTCATAACCTGCGGAAGACTCGACTGCTTCCACCTTTCCTTCAGACGCGCCAGCCTTGGGCTGGATGTCACGATGCCAGAGCAACATGATCACACCTCCAGGACGTTATGCTCGGTTTGAGTATAGGCATAGCATGCGGTTCAGCCGCATGAACTGAAAAGCATGAAAAAATACCGTTTTGGGCGCCTAATCCGGACTTCGTTTCGAGCCAGCCCCCTCTAAGCTCGTTTATTAGCCTCCCCATCGTGTATCGACCCACCATGCGCCCCACCACGCTCGCCTCCATCGGCCTGCTGGCTCCGAGCACGTTTGCCCTGGCTGCCGACAGCACCATGGACGTTGCCGGCAGTGTTCTTCAGATGTTCCTCGGCCTCGCCCTGATTCTCGGGCTGCTGTACGCCACGCTGCTCTTCCTCAAGCGCTTCGGAGCAGGTGCCGCCGGAGGCGCCAACCTGCTGAAGATACGCGGTGCAGCCCCCGTCGGCCCGCGGGAGCGGGTCGTACTGGTGGAAGTCGCGGGCAAGGTGCTTGTCCTCGGTGTCGCCCCGGGACAGGTCAACACGCTACACACCCTTGACGCAGCCGAACTGCCTCCAGCCACAGGTGAAACGACCTTGCTCTCCGGCGGCAAGGATTTCCAGACCTGGCTGAAGCAGACCCTGGAGCGCCGGCCGTGAACCGTACCTTGCTGCTGCTGCGCCGCCTCGCACCACTGTGCCTGTTCGCTCCCCTGCCGGTCCTCGCCCAGGCCATGCCGGCCCTCACCAGCACTCCGGCCGGTAGTGGCGGCACCCAGTACAGCCTGTCGATCCAGACCCTGCTGCTGCTCACCTCCCTGAGCTTCCTGCCGGCCATGGTGCTGATGATGACCTGCTTCACACGCATCATCATCGTCATGTCCCTGCTGCGCCATGCGCTCGGCACGCAGACCTCACCGCCCAACCAGGTGATGATCGGCCTGTCCCTGTTCCTGACCTTCTTCATCATGTCGCCGGTCGCGGACAAGGTTTACACCGAAGCCTGGGTCCCCCTGTCGGAAAACCGCATCACCTTCAACGACGCCCTCGACCGTGCCACCGTACCAGTCAAGGCCTTCATGCTCGCACAGGTCCGTGAACCGGATCTGAACCTGTTCGCCAAGCTCGCCAAGACGCCACGCGTAGAAAAGGCGGAGGATCTGCCGATGCGTGTCGTCATCCCGGCTTTCGTCACCTCCGAGCTAAAGACCGCCTTCCAGATCGGCTTCATCGTCTTCATCCCCTTCCTGATCATCGACATGGTGGTCGCCTCCGTGCTGATGTCGATGGGTATGATGATGATGAGCCCAGCCACGGTCTCACTCCCCTTCAAGATCATGCTTTTCGTGCTAGTGGACGGCTGGGATCTGCTGATCGGCTCGCTGGTACGTAGCTTCGGCTGAGCAAGGATTCCACCATGACCCCCACCACCGTCATCGATCTGGGCCGGCAAGCCCTGGAGCTCACCCTGCTGGTATCGGCCCCGCTGTTCATCGCCGCCCTCGTCACCGGCCTGATCGTATCGATCTTCCAGGCCGCCACACAGATCAACGAACAAACCCTGTCCTTCGTACCCAAGCTGATCGCCACCTTCATCACCCTGGTACTGGCGGGCCCGTGGATGATCACGATGATGACCGACTTCATCCGCCGCCTGTTCGACAGCATCCCCACGCTGATCGGCTGACGCCAGCTCTGCAAGCGATGTTGTCCATCACCTCAGCCCAACTCGATGCGTGGCTGGCCGTGCTGGCCTACCCGCTGGCCCGCATCCTCGGGCTGGTGAGCATGGCTCCGATCTTCGGTAACGACGGGATGCCGCGGCGCATACGGCTGATGACAGGGCTTGCCATTGCCATCGGCCTGGCTCCGGCGCTCCCCGCTGCACCCAGCGTGCCGTTGGGCTCCTGGGACGGTCTGCTGATCATCGGCCAGCAAACCCTCATCGGCCTGGCGATGGGGCTGAGCATGCGCATCGTATTGGCGGCCCTCGAAGTGATGGGCGAACTCGTCAGCCTGCAGATGGGCCTATCGTTCGCGACCTTCTTCGATCCGACGGCAGGCGGCCAGACAGCCGTCGTCAGCCAGTTCCTGACCCTGACGTCCTCGCTGATCTTTCTGGCCCTCAACGGTCACCTGCTGCTGGTGGACGCACTGGCCCGCAGCTTCGAGTGGCTGCCCATTGCCGCCACCCCTGTCCATAGCGAAGGCTGGCTGTTGCTGGCCCGCTCCGGCAGTGTCATTTTCGGCAGTGGCGTGCTGATGGCACTGCCCATCGTCACAGCACTCTTGATCACCAACATCGCTCTCGGCATCCTCACCAAGGCGGCACCTCAACTCAATCTCTTTGCCATCGGATTTCCGATTACCCTCACAGTCGGTCTCGGCATGCTGATCATGACGCTCGAACGTATGGCGCCGCTACTGCAACGACTCTACGACATGGGTTTCGAGACCATGGCGCAGGTAGTACGTGCAACATAGCGGGTCAGGCGCGGCGCGCCCAAGAACCGGGGCACTCAATTTCCCCGGGCTTTGACCGATATCACTTCATGTACGCGCTTTACCATAGCGCAGCGCCCCCCGCGGAGCCCCCATGGCCATAGTCATCATCGACGACACCCCCGTAAATCTCACTCTGATCCAGGCTCTGGTACGCAAACTGACTCCCGCCGGCACTGAACTCCACGCCTTCGTCTCGCCAGTCGAGGGCCTGCAGTGGTGCGGGGAAAACGAACCGGACCTGATCATCGTCGATTACATGATGCCCGACATCAACGGCATCGAATTCATCGAGACTGTCCGCCGGCGCCACCCGGCCGACGCGGTCCCGATCCTGATGGTGACTGCAGCCCATGAGAAAGAAGTCCGTTACCAGAGCCTGGCCGCCGGCGCCAACGATTTCCTGACCAAGCCCATCGACCGCCACGAATTCGACCCCCGCGTACGGACCATGCTGGCCCTGCGCGAAAGCCACAAGCGCATGCGCGACTGGAACAAGGACCTCATCGCTGCGGTCACGCGCAAGACTGCAGAAATCGTCGCCCGCGAGCGGGAGACGGTCACCCGGCTCGCGCGTGCAGCCGAATACCGGGACCCTGAAACCGGCGCCCACATTCTGCGCATGGCCCATTACTCAGAACTGATCGCCCGCCAGATCGGGCTGGACGCGGAGTATTGCGAACGCCTGCTCAGCGCCGCGCCAATGCACGACGTGGGCAAGGTCGGCACGCCGGATCACATTCTGCTGAAACCCGGCCGCCTGACCGACGACGAGATGGTTATCATGCGCCGCCACGCGACCATCGGACACGACATTCTCAACGGCTCCAGCTCACCGATGATCCAGATGGCCGCCGAGATCGCCCTCAACCACCATGAGAAATTCGACGGCAGCGGCTATCCGTCCGGCTTGGCGGGTGAGGCAATTCCACTGAGCGGGCGCATCGTCGCGGTTGCCGACGTGTTCGATGCCCTGACCTCCGCACGCCCCTACAAACCGGCCTGGGAACTGGATCGGGCGGTGAGCCTGCTCAAGGAAGGGCGCGGTACGCACTTCGACCCTGTCTGCGTCGATGCTCTCCTGGAACAATGGCCCGCAGTGCTGGCCATTCGCGAGCGATACCAAGATCAGGAATGAACGCCCCGTTTCACGCCCTGGCATCCCGCCTCGGCCTACGCTCCCTCGGCCAGCAACTCACCTTCCTGTTCGCGCTGCTGCTGACCCTGTCGATCGGTGCCTACTCCCTCTATGTCGGCACCGGGCAGGCCACTTACGTGGAGCGTCTCGAACGCCGCCATGGGGACGAGCTCGGGCAGCAGATGGCCACAGCCCTCGAACCCTACGTAGCAACCGGCGATGCCCCGCAGATCCTGTCCCGCCTGCTGCAGCTCCGGCCCTCCCCTAGCATCCTGCGGGTCACCGTGACCGACCGCCAGGGCGTCCCGATCGCCAGCGCCGCACGGAAGCACGAAGATGCCCCCATGGAGGCCGAAACCATGGCCACCACACCACTGCTCCTGCCGACGGACAACCGGCAGGCGAGCGCCCCTCAGCCCCGGGCACAGCGGACGATCCTCTCCTGGTCGGCCATCGGCGAGCATGCCCCGCTCGGCTGGCTGCGCGTCGAGATGAAGCCGGTAGCCGCAGAGGAGAGCTTCAAGCACATCATCGAGGACAGTGCGCTGGCCAGCCTGCTGACGCTGCTCGCCGCCACGCTGGCCATCCTGTACTTCCTGCGCAGGCCACTGCGCAGTCTCGAACGCGCCACCCATTTTGCGGAATCCCTCGAGAACAACCAGGGCGCACTACTGGCCGAGCCTGGCAGCATCCGCGAGATCCACAAGCTGGTGGATGCCCTGAACTGGACCTCCATTCGTCTTTTCGATGGCCAGGCGGCCCTCAGCGCCAGCGAGTCCCGCAACCGGGCAATTACCGAAGCGGCACTGGACTGCATCATCACGGTGGACGGAGAAGGAAACATCATCGAGTTCAACCCCGCCGCAGAGCGCACTTTTGGCTACCGTCGCAGCGAGGTGCTGCACCAGCCCTATGCCCGGCTGCTGTTCCCCGAACGCCTGCGGGACACCTATGGCATCGAGCTCACCAGACAGCTCACCGACCCCCGCCCTGAGCACACCAGTCAGCGCATTGAAGGCATCGCCATGCGCAAAGGTGGCGACGAGTTTCCGGTGGAAGTGGCCCTGGTCGCCGTGGAAAGCAACGGCCAGCGGCTCGTCACAGCCTACCTGCGGGACATCGGCGAGCGCAAGGCGGCCGAGGCCTACATGCGCGAGGCCAAGGAGGCAGCCGAGGCCAACAGCCGCTCGAAGAGCGACTTCCTGGCCAACATGAGCCACGAGATCCGGACCCCGATGAACGCCATCCTCGGCATGACCGACCTGGCCCTCGACACACAGCTCGACGACGAACAGCGGGAATACCTGCAGTTGGTGAAGAGTTCGGCCAACGCGCTGCTGGGCATCATCAACGACATTCTGGACTTCTCGAAGATCGAAGCCGGCAAGCTGGATTTCGAGCATATCGACTTCAGCCTGCGCGACTGCGTAGCGCTGGCCGTACGCACGCTGCAGCAGCGAGCCGCCGAAAAGGACCTGCAGCTCACCGCCCAGGTTTCCCCTGACGTCCCCGATGCCCTGGTGGGCGACCCGCACCGCCTGCGCCAGGTACTGATCAACCTGCTGTCCAACGGCATCAAGTTCACGACGGCTGGCAGCGTGCAACTGATCGTCCAGCCCGGCCAGGCCGGCGGCAACGGCAAGGCCGCCATCCATTTCCGCGTTCGCGACACGGGTGTCGGCATCCCGGCCGAAAAGCAGAGCCTGATCTTCGACGCCTTCTCCCAGGCCGACACCTCCACGACACGCCGCTACGGGGGTACCGGGCTAGGCCTGACGATCAGCGCCCAACTGGTTCAGGCGATGGGTGGCCACATCGGAGTGGAAAGCACACCCGGCAACGGCAGCACCTTCCACTTCACCGCCCATTTCGATCAGGGACAGCAGGCCGCGGCGATCGACGACGAAGCCCACCTGGACAACCTGCCGGTACTCGTCGCAGTGGATAACCCGGCGGAACGGGCTATGCTGGTAGAACTGCTCGAACAGTGGCGGATGGCGCCGCTGGCCATGCCCGATGCGGCCAGCACCCGGCGCGAACTGGCCGAGGCCAGTAGCAACGGCCATCCCTTCCGGGTTGTCATCGTCAGCACGCAACTCCCCGACGCCGAGGGCTTCGAACTAGTCCGGGACATCCGGCTGGTCACCCAGCAGCAACCCTGCATCATCATGCTGGCCGGGGAAGGCCGGCGCGGCGACGGCGCCCGCTGCCGGGAGTTGGGGATGTCTGCCTACCTGCCGATGCCGGTACAAGCCTCCGACCTGCTGAACGCCATACTGCTGTCGATCGAATCCGTCGATGCGCAAGAGCACGACCGCAGCCTGATCACGCGCCATAGCCTGCGTGAGCAACGACGGCAGTTGCGCATTCTGCTCGCCGAGGACAACATCGTGAACCAGACCCTCGCGCTGCGCCTGCTCGAGAAACTCGGACACCAGGTCGAGGTCGCCAACAACGGCGCGGAAGCCGTCGAACTGCATGCCCACGGACATTTCGACATCATCCTGATGGATGTCCAGATGCCCGTCCTCGGCGGCTTCGAAGCTACCGCCCGGATACGAGAAAGAGAAACTGCCGGTATGTCCCGCACCCCCATCATCGCCATGACCGCCCACGCCATGAAAGGCGACCGGGAACGCTGCCTGGAAGCCGGCATGGACGGTTACCTCTCAAAGCCGGTCCATGCCCCCGATCTGGTCGAAGTGCTGATCAACAACGTCGGGCACGGCGATCCGGCCCCGCTCCCGAGCACCGAAGCGACTCCGAGTGGCGCTCCCATCTTCGATCGCGAGAGAGTACTCGCCAACCTGGGTGACGACGCAGAGCTGCTGGATCAGCTGATCGAGATGTATGCCGAAGACGAAGCGCGCATGGTGACCACTGTGGATGCCGCCGTAGCCGCCGGCGATGCCGAGGCGCTCTATAACGCGGCCCACGCGCTGAAGGGGGCGGTTTCCAATTTCTGCGCCGAACGGGCCCAGGCCAAGGCCCAGCAACTGGAGCGACTGGGTCGTGAGAAGCAGTTGGCCGATGCGCCGGCCATCCTCGCCGAATTGCACCAGGAACTGGTCGCGCTGCGGGAAGCCTTCCGCCTCCCGCCCAGGTAATCCACTCAGCTCCGGGCCTGGATCAGTTCGACCTTGTAGCCGTCCGGGTCTTCGACGAAAGCGATCACCGTCGTGCCGTGCTTCATCGGGCCAGCCTCGCGGACGACCTTGCCGCCGCGCGCCTTGATCGCCTCACAGGCGGCGTAGGCATCAGGCACTTCAAGTGCGATGTGGCCGTAGGCCGTGCCGAGTTCGTAGGACTCGACGCCCCAGTTGTGGGTCAGTTCGATGACCGCCCCTTCCGACTCATCCTGGTAGCCGACGAAAGCCAGCGTGAACTTGCCTTCCGGATAGTCGTGACGGCGCAGCAGGCGCATGCCGAGCACTTCGGTGTAAAAGGCGATGGAGCGGTCGAGATCGACGACCCGGAGCATGGTGTGCAGAAGGCGCATGGAGTTCTCCTCGGTTCAAATGTACGGAAGGGATGCCGCCACCTGACGGAGCGCTTGGCGGGCGGCGAGGTGATCGGGATATAAAGACTCCACTACGGACCAGAAGCGCGGCGAGTGGTTCATCTCGACCAGATGGGCGACCTCGTGGGCCACCACGTAGTCGATCAGCCCCAGCGGCAGATGGATCAAGCGCCAGTGCAGGCGGATGCCACTGCGGCTGCTGCAACTGCCCCAGCGCGTGCGCGCATTGGTCAGCCCCACGGCGGGTATCGGGCGCCCGAGGCGGAGGCAGAACTCCTCGACCCGGTTGGAAAACAACTCCAATCCGCGCTGCTGCAAGCCACGCAACAGTAGCTGGCGGGCATCGCCGCCGCTGCGCAGGGCCAACTCGAGAACACGCTCAGGTCCGGATTCGTGCCACAGGACCCGGTTATTGCCACGCCCGAGGCGGAGATGCCAGGTGTCGCCGAGCAGCGGCAGCACCGCCCCGTCCTCCGGCACGAAGGCTGGCCGCGGGGTGGCCAGCGGCCGGTGGTGCAACTTGTCTATCACCCAGTCCGAATGGCTGCGGATGAAGGCCTCCACATCCCGCAGCAATACCCGCTGCGGGACGCCGACAGTCAGGCCACGATCGTCGATGCGCAGCCCGAGGGTCTTGCGCACGCTGCGCCGCAGCCGATAGACGATCCGCTGACCGTTGAGGACGATCTCGCGGGTCTCGACGGCCGGCGCCGTCACGCCTGGACCGTTTCCTTGCGGGAATGGTCCCGGTAGTGATACGGGAACAGGCGACGCATCTCGGCCTCGATCCACTTCTCGGCGAGGGCGTTGATCTGGTCGGCGGACAGGCCGGTGGTATCGATCACCGGCCCGACGCTCACCACCACTTCGCCCGGGCGCTTGAAGAAGGCATTGCGCGGCCAGAACTCACCTGCATTGTGGGCCACCGGCACCACCGGCGTGCCGGTCTGCGCGGCCAGCCAGGACCCACCGGCCTTGTAACGCTTCTTGCTGCCAGGTGCGACGCGGGTGCCTTCCGGGAAGATCGTCACCCACAGGCCATCGGCCAGGCGCTCGCGCCCCTGCGCCTCCACCTGCGCCAGCGCATCCTTTCCGGCGGCCCGGTCGATGGCGATCATCGGCATCTGGGCGATGCCCCAACCGAAGAAGGGCACCTTGTGGATTTCCTTCTTCATGACGAAGACCATCGGCGGAAAGATGTCCTGCAGCATGATGGTTTCCCAGGCCGACATGTGCTTGGACACCACGATGGCTGGGCCCTTGGCCGGAATGTTCTCGGCGCCAATCAGGCGGTAGGGAATCCCCAGCACGTGCTTGATGACCCAGCCCATGATGCGCGGCCAGCCACGGATGATCTTGTGGCGGGTTTTCGGCCCGAAGGGGAAGGTCGCCATGGCAATCACCGCATACAACGGGGTGAAGATGCCCAGGGCCAGCATGAACAACAGATTGCGGATCAGAACCACGGAACGAACACCTTCAGGCGGTAAGCTGCGCGACAACGGCCGCCAGGTCGGGATGGATTTCGGTGCCCTCGGGCAGCGCCGGATCGACCTTGGTCTTGACCCCCTTTCCGGTCAGCACAAGGTAGGGCTTGCAGCCCACCGCGACGCCGGCCTGCAGGTCGCGCAGGCTGTCGCCGACCACCGGCATGCCGGTCAGATCCACGTTGAAACGCTCGGAGATCTGGATGAACATGCCCGGCTTGGGCTTGCGGCACTCGCAGGTGGAGTCCGCCGGATGCGGGCAGAAGAAGATCCCGTCCAGCCGGCCGCCGACCTGAGCCAGGGCCTTGGTCATCTTCTCGTTGATGGCGTTGAGGGTGTCCATGTCGAAAAGGCCGCGCCCGACCCCCGACTGGTTGGAGGCCACCACCACCCGCCAGCCCGCCTCGTTGAGGCGGGCAATGGCTTCCAGGGAGCCGGGAATCGGCTTCCATTCCTCGGGTGACTTGATGAACTGGTCGGAGTCGAAATTGATGACCCCGTCCCGGTCGAGCACGATCAGCTTCATGGACAGGCTTCCTCAGGCAGACAGACGGGAGATGTCGGCCACCTGATTCATCAGGCCGGCCAGCTGGTTCAGCAAAGCCAGGCGGTTCTGACGCACCAGCGGCTCCTCGGCCATCACCATCACCTCGTCGAAGAAGCGGTCCACCGCCGCACGCAGGCCGGCGAGGACGCGCAGCGCGTCGGTATAGGCCTCGTTCTGGAAGTGGGATCGGGCCAGCGGCGCGACTTCGACGATGGCGTGGAACAAGGCCTTCTCGGCCTCCTCCACCAGCAGCGCCACATCGGGTTCGCCGATCGGGCCCTCGGCCTTCTTGAGGATGTTGACGATCCGCTTGTTGGCGGCGGCCAGCGCAGCCGCTTCCGGCAGTTGCTGGAAGGCCACGACGGCTTCGAGTTTCGGTACGACCAGATCGATGCGGGTCGGCTTGAGGGCCAGCACCGCGTCCACGACGTCCTGAGCATGACCAGCGTCGCGCAGGGTGTTGCGCAGGCGCTCGAGGATGAAGTCATACAGCGGGCCATCCACCTCGGCGGTCAGCACGCCCGGGGTGAAGGCTGCCACGGAGACCTTGATCAGCTCGGCCAGGTCGAGAGGCAGCGGCGCTTCCATCAGGATGCGCAGCACGCCCAGGGCCGCACGGCGCAGGCCGAACGGGTCCTTGTCGCCAGTCGGGATCTGGCCGATGCCGAAGAAGCCGACCAGCGCGTCGAGCTTGTCGGCCAGCGCCAGCGCACGGCCGATGTTGCTGTCGGGCAGCGCGTCGCCGGCGAAACGCGGACGGTAGTGCTGCTCGATGGCCTCGGCGACCACCGGCGCGGCGCCTTCGGCCAGCGCGTAGTAGCGGCCCATGGTGCCCTGCAGCTCGGGGAACTCGCCGACCATGTCGGTCAGCAGGTCGGCCTTGGACAGCAGCGCGGCGCGGTTGGCCTGGTTCTCGTCGGCGCCCAGCAGGCCGGCGACCTTGCGGGCCACGGCGGACAGGCGCTCGACGCGGTCGCCGAGAGAGCCCAGCTTGTTGTGGTAGACCACCGAGCCAAGCTTGACGACGCGCGGCGTGAGGCCGGCCTTGATGTCCTGCTCGAAGAAGAAGCGCGCGTCGGACAGGCGCGGACGCACCACGCGCTGGTTGCCGGCGATGATGTTGGTCGGATCGGCCAGCTCCATGTTGGAGACGATCAGGAAGCGATTGAGCAGCTTGCCGGACGGGTCGAACAGCGGGAAGTACTTCTGGTTGGCCCGCATCGTGAGGATCAGGCATTCCTGCGGCACGGCCAGGAATTCGGCCTCGAACTCGCCGACGTAAACAGTCGGATGTTCGACCAGCGCACTCACCTCATCCAGCAGGTCGGCATACTCGCCCAGCGTGGCGTGCTGGCGGCCGGCTTCCGACACCAGCTGCTTCTCGATGTTGGCGCGGCGCTCGGCAAAGTCGGGAATGATCTTGCCTTCGGCCAACAGGGTCGGCTCGTAGGCATCGGCGGTGGCGATCTCGATGTCGCCCTTGCTCATGAAGCGGTGGCCACGGGTCGTGCGGCCAGACTGGATGTCGAGCACCGAACCGGGCACCACGTCGGCGCCGTGCAGCATGGTCAGCTTGTGGGCGGGACGCACAAAGGTCGCATCGCCATCGCCCCAGCGCATGACCTTGGGAATCGGCAGCTGCTTCAGCGCATCCTGCACGATACCGGCCAGCACGTCGGCCAGCTTGGCGCCGGCCACGGTAGCAGTGTGGAACAGCGCTTCGGCCTTGCCGTCCAGGCGGCGCTCGAAGCTCGCCACGGCGGACAGCGGGATGCCCTTGGCTTCCAGCTTCTTGGTCAACGCCGGAGTCGGCTGGCCGTCAGCGGTCAGCGCCACGGACACCGGCATGATCTTCTCGGTAACGTCCTTGGCGGCCGCCTCGGGCAGCACGTGGGCGATGGTCACCGCCAGCCGGCGCGGCGTGGCGAACCAGCGGAAGGTGCCATCGGCTGCGGCCAGGCCGCGGGCGCGCAGGCCGGCGACGATACCGTTGGAGAAGGCCTGGCCGAGCTTGGGCAGGGCCTTGGGCGGGAGTTCTTCGGTCAGCAGTTCAACGAGCAGGGTCGCGCCGGTCATCACGCGGCCTCCTTCTTCAGCATCGGGAAGCCGAGGGCTTCGCGGGAGTTGTAATAGGCCTGGGCCACTTCACGGGCCAGCGCACGCACGCGGCCGATATAGGCGGCGCGCTCGGTGACGGAGATCGCCCCACGGGCGTCGAGCAGGTTGAAGGTGTGGGAGCACTTCATGACCATCTCGAAGGCCGGCAGCACCAGCGGTACGGCCAGCAGGCGCTTGGCCTCGCCTTCGTACTCGCCGAACAGGCGGAACAGCCATTCCACGTTGGAATGCTCGAAGTTGTAGGTGGATTGCTCCACCTCGTTCTGGTGATAGACGTTGCCGTAGGTCACCGGCGTACCGTCCGGGCCGATCGACCACACCAGGTCATAGACGTTCTCGACGCCCTGCAGGTACATGGCCAGGCGCTCGAGACCGTAGGTGATCTCGCCCAGCACCGGCCGGCAGGACAGGGAACCGACTTCCTGGAAGTAGGTGAACTGGGTGACCTCCATGCCATCCAGCCAGACTTCCCAACCCAGCCCCCAGGCGCCCAGCGTGGGCGACTCCCAGTCGTCCTCGACGAAGCGGATGTCGTGGGCGTTGGGATCGATGCCCAGCGCACGCAGGCTGTCGATGTAGAGCTCCTGGATGTTGGCCGGCGACGGCTTGAGCACCACCTGATACTGGTAATAGTGCTGCAGCCGGTTGGGGTTCTCGCCGTAGCGGCCGTCTTTCGGGCGCCGGGACGGCTGAACGTAGGCGGCATTCCAGTGTTCCGGGCCGATGGCGCGCAGGAAGGTCGCCGTGTGGAAGGTGCCGGCGCCGACCTCGATGTCGTAGGGCTGGAGCAGGGTGCAGCCGTGCTCGGCCCAGAAGTTCGAGAGACGCAGGATGATCTGCTGGAAAGTCGGTTTTTGGACGGACATGGAGTCTCCGCGGCGAGCGCCGCGCGAATTTGGGCAAAGCGCGGATTTTACTGGGTTTCTGCGTACAGGGGAGCGCCGACGCTTTGAAGCCGCTCCCAACGCTCAATCAGCCAGCTGCGCGGATTCTGTCAAGAAATTGGACACACAAGCCGTAAACAAGAGCAGATATATACAACATCGGTCAGCCGGTATCCCTACATAAACCGGCGGCACCTGAGCAAATCAGGTTTGAGGAGAGGATCCATCATGAAACTGAAAAACCTGCGCGTCGCCACGCGCATGCGGCTACTTGTCGCCTTGACCCTGCTCGGCCTGGTCGCCTTGTGCGCCGTGAGCCTGGCCCACCTACACAACAGCATGATGGACGACCGCAAATTACAGACCCAATACCTTGTGGAAAGTGGTCTGGGCGTCGTCGACCATTATCACAAGCTCTCCCAAGCCGGCACCCTCAGCGAAGCTGACGCGCAAAAGGCCGCCAAGGACGCCCTGCGCAACGTCCGCTATGCCGGCAACAACTACCTGTTCATCGTCGACAATCGCAGCCACTACGTGATGCTGCCCCCCAAGCCGGAACGGGAAGGTACCGATGCCAGCGGTCTGAAGGATACCAACGGCAAGACAATGATCACGGAGATGGTCAGGGTCGCCACCGCGGGCGGTGGCTTTGTGGATTACTGGTATCCGAAGGCCGGCGAGACCACGCCGCAACCGAAGCTGTCCTACGCAGCCCCGTTTACCCCGTGGGGCTGGGTGCTGGGTACCGGCATCTATGTGGATGATGTGGACAGCCAGTTCCGCTCCATCGCCGGCCTGCTTGGCAGCATCTCGCTCGCTCTGCTGGCCTTGCTCGGCATCGTCGGCTGGCGTGTCAGCACCAGTGTCACCCGCCAGCTCGGCGGCGAACCAACCGAGGCCACCGCGGTGATGCAGCGCGCCGCCCAAGGCGACTTGACCGCCAACCTTGGAACCGTTCAGAGCGGCAGCATGCTCGGCGCCCTCGACACCATGGTCAGCGCTCTGCGCAGCATGATGGGTGAGATCAACAGCGGGGCCAATCAACTGGTGCATAACGCCGACCACATCAGCCGCGTGTCGAGCGAGGTTGCCGAAGCAGCCGAACGACAGTCCGATGCCACCACATCGATGGCCGCCGCGATGGAGGAGCTGACCGTCAGCTCCAGCCACATTTCGGCCAGCGCGCTGGAAACCGAAGAGAACTCCCAGGAGGCGATGCGCCTGGCCGCCGAAGGCAGCCAGCGGGTGGACCAGGCGGCCGGCGCGATCCGCAAGATGTCGGAAACCGTCACCAGCGCCTCCGGGCGCATCCTGGCCCTGGAAGAGCGCATCGGGCAGGTCTCGTCGATCGCCAACGTGATCAAGGAAATCGCCGGCCAGACCAACCTGCTGGCGCTCAACGCGGCCATCGAAGCCGCCCGCGCGGGTGAGCAGGGCCGCGGCTTCGCAGTGGTCGCCGACGAGGTGCGCAAGCTGGCCGAACGGACCTCCTCGGCCACCACCGAGATCGAGCAGATGATCGCCGGCATCCAGAGCGACACCAGCAGCGCCGTCGAGGCGATGAACGCCGCGCTGCCCGAAGTGGATCAGGGCGTCGCGCTGGCCGCATCAGCCGCCGAGGCCCTGCACGCCATCGAGAGCGGCGCCCGCCAGACCCTTGAACGGGTCCGCGAGATCGCCGACGCGACGCGGGAACAGAGTGCCGCCAGCACTTCCATCGCGCAACGTGTCGAGGAAATCTCGACGATGGTGGAAAGCACCACGGAGAACATCCGCGGTGCCGCCGATGCTGCGGTCGGCCTGGAGAAGATCGCCTTCAGCCTGAAGGATCAGATCGGCCGCTTCCGCGTCTGAACGAGAAACGGAAGCCTTGCGGCAAGGCACGCATGACGGGGGCGAATTCATTCGCCCCCGTGTTTTTTTACGAGCCCTTTTTCCAGGCCGACGATGACCGCCATCAGCACCGCAGCAGCGGCAATCTCTGCCCACGCGGCAGCCGGTGGCGGCGCCGACGCGAAAACCCGGTTCATCGCCGGCAGCCACGTGAATAGCCCCTGCAGGGCCAGCATCGCGACGATCCCTGCCCAGAACCAGGGGTTGGAGAACCATCCACAGCGCCAGAACGGACCGCGCAGGTTGCGGCAATTGAAGAGATAGGCGATCTCCCCGCCCACGAAGACATTGACCGCCACCGTGCGCGCCTCCTCCAGCGTCGCCCCCAGCCCCCGCCAGCGCAGGAACAAGCCGAAGGACGCCACCAGCAGCAAGGCCCCGACCAGCACGATGCGCCGCACCAGCAGACGATCGACGATGGGCGTACCGGGCGGGCGTGGCGGGCGCCCCATCACATCGCCCTGGATCGGCTCGAAGGCCAGCGCCAGGCCCAGCAGGACCGCCGTGGTCATGTTGATCCACAGTATCTGCAGCGGCGTGATCGGCAATGTCACGCCGGCCAGCACCGCAAAAAGGATCACCAGCCCCTCGCCGAAATTGGTCGGCAGGGTCCAGATGATGAACTTCACCAAGTTGTCGTAAACGCCGCGCCCCTCCTCGACCGCGGCCTCGATGCTGGCGAAGTTGTCGTCGGTGAGGACCATCGCGGCGGCCTCCTTGGCGACCTCGGTACCGCCTGCGCCCATCGCCACGCCGATGTCGGCAGCCTTCAGGGCCGGCGCGTCGTTCACCCCGTCGCCGGTCATCGCCACCACTTCGCCGTTGGCCTGCAGGGCCCGTACCAGACGCAGCTTCTGCTCGGGCTCGACGCGGGCGAAGACATGGACGTCGCGCACCACGCCGCGCAGCCCGTCCGCATCGAGCCGGGCCAGTTCGCGGCCGCTCAGGGCCCGCGCGCCCTCCTCCACCAGGCCCAGCTGGCGGGCGATCGCCAGCGCCGTCACCGCGTGGTCGCCGGTGATCATCTTGACCGTAATGCCGGCCCGGTGGCAGGCGCGGATGGCGCCGATCGCCGCCTGTCGGGGCGGATCGAGCATCGCCTGCAGGCCGAGGAAGCACAGGCCGTCGGCCAGAGTGGTCTCGTCCAGCGTTTCCGCCGCAGTCGGCAAACAGGCGAAGGCCAGCACCCGCAACCCTTCGGCCGCGAGGCCACGCGCCACCTCATGGACGGCCTGCGCGTCGAGCGGAATCACGCTACCGTCACCGTCGAGCCTGTTCGAGCAGCGACGCAGCACAACTTCCGGCGCCCCTTTCAACATGACGACGCAGCCTCCGTCACTGCGGTGCAGCGTGGCCATGAACTGGCGCGCCGAATCGAAGGCGATCTCGTCCAGCCGGGGCATCGCCATGCCCAGCGCCTCCTCGTCGAGACCGGCCTTGCGGGCCGCAACCAATAGCGCCGCTTCAGTGGGATCACCGGTGATCTGCCAGTCGCCGCCCTCTTCCCGCAGGCCCGCATCGTTGCACAGCACGCCAGCCAGCAGGAGTTCGCGCAAGGCGGCTGGCGGCTCGGCCAGTTCTGTACCGTTGGCACTCACCGCGCCCCGCGGCGCATAGCCGTCCCCGCTGAAGTCGTAACGCCCGCCGCCAGCAAAGGCGGCACGCACGGTCATCTGGTTCTCGGTGAGGGTGCCGGTCTTGTCGGAGCAGATCACCGTCGTGCTGCCGAGGGTTTCCACTGCCGGCAGACGGCGGATGATCGCGCGGCGGCGGGCCATGCGCGCCACGCCGATGGCCAGGGTCACCGTCACCGCCGCCGGCAGACCTTCGGGAATCGCCCCGACCGCCAGCGCCACGGCTGCCATCAGCATGTCGAGCCAGGGTTCGCCGCGCAGGCTGCCGACCACGAAACCCAGTGCCGCCAGTGCCAGGATCAGTACCAGCAGCGCACTGGAAAAACGCGCCATCGCCCGGGTCAGCGGCGTCGCCAGCGTGTCGGCCTGCTCCAGCATGTCGGCGATGCGCCCGGTCTCGGTACCGCGGCCGGTGGCCACCACCAGCCCGGCTGCCTGACCGGCGACAACCAGCGTCCCGGCAAAAGCCATGCAGCTCCGCTCCGCCAGACCGCTGTCCGCCGGCACCGGCTCGACGCCCTTTCCCACCGCCGTGGACTCGCCGGTGAGCGAGGCCTCGGTGATCTGCAGCGCGCGCGTGTCGAACAGGCGCAGGTCGGCCGGTACCTTGTCACCCGCGGCCAGCCACACCACGTCGCCCGGCACCAGTTCGGCCGCCGGCTGGCGCCGACGCTGGCCGGCCCGCAGCACTGTCACCTCGCTGGCGACACTGCGGGCCAAGGCCGCCAGCGCCTCCTCGGCGTGCCCTTCCTGGATGAAACCGATCAGCGCATTGACCAGCACCACGCCGAAGATGACGCCGGCGTCGGCCCACTCGTGCAGGAAGGCGGCGATCGCCGCGCTGGCGATAAGGATGTAGATCAGCGGCTGATGGAACTGCAGCGCAAAGCGCAGCACCGCCCCACGCCCCGGCCGGGCCTCGATGCGATTGGGGCCGTGGACGCCCAGACGCTCGGCAGCAACCGCCTCGGCGAGCCCGTCATCCGGGCTCGACTGGAAGGTCGCGAAGGCCTCCTGATGGGAGCGGGCATGCCAGCCCGGCGGATCGACAGGCGTCATGGCGTAGGTGCCGGATGGAGCAGATCCGTCCGGCAGGCCGGGTCAGTCCACCTTGGGCAAGCCCGACAACGCCATCGCCAACTCTGCTTCGTCGTAGTCCTGGTCAACCAGCTTGCCGGACAGGTAGTTGGTATAGGCGCTCATGTCGAAATGGCCGTGGCCGGACAGGCAGAACAGGATCGTCTCGCTCTTGCCTTCGGCCTTGCAGCGCAGGGCTTC
The DNA here is from genome assembly GCA_018241685.1 of Pseudomonadota bacterium. Classification (GTDB taxonomy): domain Bacteria; phylum Pseudomonadota; class Gammaproteobacteria; order Burkholderiales; family Rhodocyclaceae; genus Zoogloea. The sequence continues at coordinate 252,079 of JAFEDJ010000067.1, read as the reverse complement.
GTCGATGGCCGCGCGCACCGCGTGGTTGGACTCCGGCGCCGGCACGATGCCCTCGCTGCGGGCAAACATCACGCCCGCTTCGAAACAGGCGGTCTGGTGATAGTTGCGCGCTTCGATCAGGCCCAGTTCCTTCACGTGGCTGACCAGCGGCGCCATGCCGTGGTAGCGCAGGCCGCCGGCGTGCAGGCCCGGCGGCGTGAATTCGCTGCCCAGCGTGTGCATCTTGACCAGCGGCGTCATACGGCCCGTATCGCCGAAATCGTAGGCGTACTGGCCGCGGCTGAGGGACGGACAGGCCGACGGCTCCACCGCGACGATGCGCCGCTTCTTGGCATTGGCACCACCGCGCAACTGCAGGCCGATGAACGGAAAGGCGATGCCAGCGAAGTTGGAGCCACCACCGGTACAGCCGATCACCACGTCCGGATCGTCGCCGGCCATCTCCAGCTGGGTGATCGCCTCTTCACCAACGATGGTCTGGTGCAGCAACACGTGGTTGAGCACCGAGCCGAGGGCGTACTTGGTGTCGTCGTTCTTGGCCGCCACTTCGACGGCTTCGGAGATGGCGATGCCGAGGGAGCCGATGTGGTCCGGATACTGGGCCAGCACCGCGCGCCCATACTCGGTTTCATTAGACGGCGAGGCCACGCAGCGGCCGCCCCAGGTCTCCATCAGGGCCCGGCGGTAGGGCTTCTGGTCGTAGGACACGCGCACCTGGAAGATCGTCACGTCCAGCCCGAACAGGCCGCCGGCGTAGGACAGGGACGACCCCCACTGCCCCGCACCGGTTTCGGTGGTCAGCCGCTTCACCCCTTCCTGGGCGTTGTACCAAGCCTGGGGCACCGCAGAGTTGGGCTTGTGGCTGCCGGCCGGCGACACGCCTTCGTACTTGTAGTAGATCTTGGCCGGCGTATCGAGGAGCTTCTCGAGGCGGCGGGCGCGGAACAGCGGGCTCGGCCGCCACTGGCACAACACCTCACGGACCGGCTCGGGAATGTCGACCCAGCGCTCGGTGGACATTTCCTGCTCGATGATCGCATTCGGAAACAGGGGCGCCAGATCGGACGGACCGAGGGGCTGCAGGGTACCGGGATGCAGCGGCGGCGGCAGGGGCACCGGCAGGTCGGCGGCGATGTTGTACCAGGACTTGGGCATGCGGCTTTCGTCGAGCTGGTACTTGATCCTATCGGTCATGGCGAGATCTTCCTTGTGTTGATCTTGTTATCGAACGGAACGGCCCGTCGCCTACTGGCGACGGGCTGCAGCAGCGCACTGCATTGAAACTGGATACTCCGAATGATAACCCGACGAACTCAGGTGCGCCGGCGAGCGCCCACCGCAACGGTCGCCACGATCAGCACGGCCAGCCCCACCGCCGGCCAGTTGCCCCAGCGGGCATAGGGCGTCAGCCCCTGGTAGCCACGCACCTCGGCATGCAGCGCACCGGCTTCAAACGGCGGCAGCACCGCTTGCACGCTGCCGTCCGGCCGGACCACCGCGGTCATGCCGGTGTTGGTGGAGCGCAACATTGGCCGCCCAGTCTCCAGCGCGCGCATCCGGGCGATCTGCAGATGCTGGGGCTGGGCCCAGGAGTCCCCATACCAGGCCAGGTTGGAGAGGTTGAGCATCAGCGTCGCCTCCGGCAGGCTGCGGATCAGCTCCTCACCGAAGACATCTTCGTAGCAGATGTTGATGGCCACCTTCTGCCCCGCCAGGTGCAGCGGCGGCTGGCGCGCGGCACCACGGGTCTGGTCGGCCATCGGAATGCTGACCAGGTCGTAGAACCAGCGGAACATCGGCGGCGAATACTCGCCGAAAGGCACCAGGTGCTGCTTGGCGTAGTGGCCGGACGGCGACAGGCCCAGGCTGATCGCCGCGTTGAAGATGTGCCCATCCCCATCACGGGTGAAGGTCCCGAGCACCGCGTCGGCGCCGTTTGCCACAGAGATCTGCCGCACCGCGTCCAGGTAGCCGGGCGGAAGATCGTCCACCAACAGCGGGATGGTGGTTTCCGGCAACACGACGAGCTGGGCCGGGTTGTCGCGCAGCATCGTCAGATTGCGCTCCAGCCAGTGGCGCAGCATTTCGGGACGCCACTTGAGGCTCTGCTCCACATTGGTCTGCAGCAGGGCGACCTTCACCGGTTCACCGACGGGTTCGGTCCAGGCCACCTGGCGCAGGCCCGCGCCCACAACCAGCATCGCCGCGACGCCCGCCAGCAGGCGCCCGCTGCGCCGCTGCAGCGCTTCGACACCCAGCGCCGCCAGCAGGGCCAGCAGGCCACCGACGCCATACACCCCAAACAGCGGCGCGAAGCCCGCCAGCGGACTCGGTGGACTCTGGCTATAGCCGCTGGCCAGCCACGGGAAGCCGGTGAACACCCAGCCGCGCAGCCATTCGGAAAGCAGCCAGAGGGCGGCGAACAGCGCCGCATCCCAGCCGGGCCGCCCACGCCGCAGGCGGGCGAACAGGACGCCCGCAAAGCCCGCATAAAGCGAGACGAAGGCGCAGAAAAGCAGGATCGCCAGTGCCGCCAGCGCCATCGGCATGCCGCCGAAACGGTGCAGCGCCACGTACAGCCAGGAAACGCCGGCCAGCGTCGTGCCGAGTTCCCAGGCCCAGGCGATGGAGAAGCCGGTCCTCAGGGGACGCCGGCTGTCGGCCAATGCCGCGCCGAGCAGCCAGTAGAGCAGTCCAAGCGTCAGCGCGGTGACGGGGAAAAGTTCGAACGGGGCATAAGCAAGAACTGACGCGCCCCCCGCCAGCAGGGCCGCGCCCTGACGCAAGAACCGCATCAGCCACCGACCGCTTCCGGATCGGGCAGACGCTCGACGAGCAGGGAATGCACGCGCCGGCTGTCGGCACGCAGCACCTGGAAGCGCAATCCCTCCAGGTCCACCACCTCGTTGCGCTTGGGCAGGCGCCCGAGCTTGCGGATCAGCAGGCCGCCGACGGTGTCGTACTCGGAATCGCTGAAGGTGGTGCTGAAGGCTTCGTTGAAGTCCTCGATCTCTGTGCCAGCCTTGACGCGATAGCGGCCTGCCTGGTCGAGGCGGATGTTGTCGGCGGTCTCGTCGAAGTCGTATTCGTCTTCGATGTCGCCGACGATCTGCTCCAGCACGTCCTCGATAGTGACCAGCCCCGCCACGCCGCCGTACTCGTCCACGACGATCGCCATGTGGTTGCGGCTGACACGGAAATCGCGCAGCAGCACGTTGAGGCGCTTGGATTCCGGCACGAAGACGGCCGGGCGGAGCATGTCGCGCAGATCGAAGGCTTCGCCGGCGAAGACCCGCAGGAGGTCCTTGGCGAGGAGGATGCCGACCACGTCGTCCTTGCCTTCACCGATGACCGGGAAGCGCGAGTGGGCAGCGTTGATGGCGAAACGGGTGATGTCTTCGATGGAGTCGTCCACATTGACGACGTCCATCTGCGCCCGGGGAATCATCACGTCGCGCACCTTCATGTCGGAGACCTGCAAGGCTCCCTCGATGATGGCCAGGGCATCCGCGTCGAACAGGTTGCGATCGTGGGCGGAATGCAGAAGGTGCAACAACTCTTCCCGGTCTTCCGGCTCCCGGGTCAGGAGCGCGGACAGCCGTTCGAGCAAAGACGGTTTACTACTATAGGGTTCCATAAAAAGGGTGGATGAGAAATGGGCCATGGGCAATGGCCGACCATACGGTCCACCATTGCCCATGGCGCATTGCTCAGCCCACCATCGAGTCTCCTGCTAGCGTTCCCCCGCGTAGGGGTCGGCATAACCCAGTTCAGCCAGGATCGTGCGCTCCCGCGCTTCCATCTCCTCGGCCTCGGTATCTTCTTCGTGGTCAAAGCCTTGCAAATGCAGCATACCATGCACGCTTAAGTGAGCGTAATGCGCGTCCACGGCCTTGCCCTGCTCCGCCGCCTCGCGCTCGACGACCTGCCGGCACAGCACCAGATCGCCCATCAGCGGCAAACCTTCCGGCAAGGGCATGTCCTCGCCTTCATCATAGGCAAAGGTCAGCACGTTGGTGGCGTAGTCCTTGCCCCGGTAATCCCGGTTGAGTTCCCGCCCTTCGGCCTCATTAACGATGCGCACGGTGATCCGCGCGGCACCGGGTTCGGCCGCCCGCAGCCAGCGACGGAATTCGGCGCGAGAGGGTACGCCCTCCCTGTTGCAAGCGTATTGCACGGAAAGGTCGAGGCGGCGGGGCAGCTTGATGTCGCTCATTGCGGGTTCTGTTGTTGCTGGTTGCGGTTCTGGGTGTGGCTCTCGTAGGCGGCGACGATGCGTGCCACCAGCGGGTGGCGCACCACGTCTTCCTTGAGGAACTGGGTGAAGGCGACGCCGCGTACGTCGGCAAGCACCTGCACGGCCTCGCCGAGGCCACTCTTCTGGCCGCGCGGCAGATCCACCTGGGTCAGGTCGCCGGTGATCACCGCCTTGGAGCCGATACCGATGCGGGTCAGGAACATCTTCATCTGCTCCGGCGAGGTGTTCTGCGCCTCGTCGAGGATGATGAAGGCCCGCGACAGGGTGCGCCCGCGCATGAAGGCCAGCGGCGCGATCTCGATGCAGCCGCGCTCGAACAGCTTCGTCACGCGGTCGAAGCCCATCAGGTCGTAGAGCGCGTCGTACAGCGGGCGCAGGTACGGATCCACCTTCTGGGCCAGATCGCCGGGCAGGAAGCCGAGGCGCTCCCCAGCTTCCACCGCCGGACGGGTGAGCACGATACGCTCCACATGCTCCCGCTCGAAAGCATCCACCGCACTGGCCACCGCCAGGTAAGTCTTGCCGGTACCGGCCGGACCGATGCCGAAGGTGATGTCGTGCTCCTGGATCTGGCGCAGGTAATCCACCTGACGCGGCGTGCGGCCATGCAACTCGCTCTTACGGGTCAGCAGGGCCGGCGCCGGCTGGTTGGCCTGGGACAGGTTGCTCAGCTCGATGAGCCCGAGCTGGATGTCGTCCACCGACAGGGGGTTATCGGCGCGGCCATAAAAATGGCGCAGCGCCCGCGCCCCGATCTGGGTCTGCGGCGGCTCACCGTTCAGCGTGAAGCGCTCGCCACGGCGGGCGATGGTCACGTCGAAGGCTGTTTCGATCTGGCGGATGTTCTCGTCGAGCGCCCCGCACAGATTGGCGAGGCGCACGTTGTCGAGAGGATGCAGGACGATTTCGGTCGGTTTCATCGGACGCATGCTGCCAGAGCCGCGCCCGCGGGGGAAGACAGGATCATCGACGGCTCAGTCCCGGGTGACGATCGCGCCACGCAGGGAATGGGGCAGCGCCGACACGATGGTGACGTCCACGAAATTCCCGATCAGACGCGGATTACCGGCGAAATTGACGACGCGGTTGTTGTCGGTGCGCCCGGCCAGCTCGTTCGGGTCCTTCTTCGACGGCCCTTCCACCAGAATGCGCTGCACCGTGCCGACCATGCTCTCGCTGATCTTCGCGGCGTTCTCCTCGACGCGCTTCTGCAGGCGGGACAAGCGCGCCAGCTTGACGTCCTGCGGCGTGTCGTCGGCCAGGTCGGCGGCCGGCGTGCCGGGACGCGAGCTGTAGATGAAGCTGAAGGAGGTGTCGAAGCCCAGGTCGTCGATCAGCTTCATCGTCGCCTCGAAATCCGCCTCGGTCTCACCGGGGAAGCCGACGATGAAGTCGGACGACAGGGAGATGTCCGGCCGCGCGCCGCGCAGCTTGCGCACCAGCGACTTATATTCGAGCACCGTGTAGCCGCGCTTCATCGCGGCCAGCACGCGGTCGGAACCGGCCTGCACCGGCAGGTGCAGGTGCGACACCAGCTTGGGCAGCTTGGCGTAGGCATCGACGACACGTTGCGTCATCTCGCGGGGATGGGACGTGGTGTAGCGGATCCGCTCGATACCGGGGATTTCATGCACGCATTCGAGCAGGAAGGCAAAGTCAGCCATCTCGCCACCATCGCCATCCACCGGCGCACGCCAGGCATTGACGTTCTGACCGAGCAGGGTCACCTCCTTGACACCCTGGGCAGCCAACCCTGCCACCTCGGCCAGCACGTCGGCCAGCGGGCGGTAGATCTCGTCGCCACGGGTGTAGGGCACGATGCAGAAGGTGCAGTACTTGGAACAGCCCTCCATGATCGACACGAAGGCGCTCGCCCCTTCCACGCGGGCCGGCGGCAGGTTGTCGAACTTCTCGATTTCCGGGAAGGAGATATCCACCTGCGAGCGCCCCGACGCCTTGCGCTCGGCGATCAGCTTGGGCAGGCGATGCAGGGTCTGCGGCCCAAACACCAGATCTACATAAGGCGCGCGCGCCACGATGGCCTCGCCCTCCTGGCTTGCCACGCAACCGCCGACGCCGATGATCAAATTGGGATTCTGCTGCTTGAGATGCTTGACCCGCCCAAGGTCGTGGAAAACCTTCTCCTGCGCCTTCTCGCGCACGGAACAGGTGTTGAAGAGGATCACGTCCGCCTCTTCCGGATTGTCCGTTTTTTCCAGGCCATCAGCCGCACCGAGTACATCCGCCATCTTGTCCGAGTCGTACTCGTTCATCTGGCAACCGAAAGTCCGGATATAAAGTTTTTTCATCACATGTTGACCAACAACCATCAAGTCACTATTATAGCGGGCTTCGGTCGGTGATGTAGCTCAGATGGTTAGAGCGATGGATTCATAACCCATAGGTCGGCGGTTCGACTCCGCCCATCACCACCAACAGATTCGATCAAAAAGGCCAATCCGCGAGGGTTGGCCTTTTTGTTTTTCGCCCTCGCCCCTCCCCCGTCGCTCTATTCTCCCGCCGATCAGGCACAAAAACCCGCCACAGCGGCGGATCGGCTCTTGAAGCGCATGAGCCTGACCTAGTAAATATCAATGCTTGATTTTTCTGGGCGTGACGGATGCCGCCAGATCCGACCTGGACGACGACACGAAATATTCATCTCCAAGCTGAAAATAGTAAGAGCAAGACGTCCGGCGTGTCGCACCTACAAAGTTCGGCGTGTAATCGAAGCAGAACTTTGCATCATCAGTGATGCGCCAAGTACCAATGAAATTTGTCGAATACCCCAAGCCTTGAAGGTTTCCACCAACACGCCCATCGGCACTCACACTCACATCGATGCGCCCTGATGCATTAACGCTGAAGAAGGTCGCGTCAGCAAGGGTACTCACGAGTCCTTATCTTCGAAGCTGATGCGCCCCCTTGAGCTTGCCGTGTTCGGCAATGGAATTGGAGAACACAGGTTACGCCAATCTGGATACGCCACTTCTTTCCTGTCGATGGCCCGAAAATCGGCCCCCTTTCGACAGATTCTGCAAATCCCTGTAACGGGCAGCGCTCCACTTTCCACTGCGAGACATAGTTCTCGGAAAAAAGTTGGCGAGGCCGGGAGAATGCAGAGCAACAAGGACAGGGGAGACGCAGATGGGCTCGATTCACGCAACGACAAAGCGCTGGAATGGCGTTGAACGCCGCACTGGAGGCGAGCGCCGGCAGCGCGAAGGTAAATCCCCCACAGGCATCGAACGGCGCAAACATGTCGAGCCGCGACAGATGGAAGTCATCGAGCTGCTCCTGTCACCGGAGCAGTGGCAAATGGCTCGCCGGCGTTGGTTTCCCAGCAGCACGGCACATGCAACTCACGGCAACCGTTCGAGCACATAAGTGAAGCCGGAGCCACCTCCGGCAACCGCAGAAACCACTATCCAATACAGATATTTTCGTAAATTCCACCTGAACACAGAGAATTTTTAAGAATTTGTCAGTAAAAGTTAAGATTTTATCCGTAGGATTATCGGCACAACGTATCCGCTTCGAGCCCGCCCGATGGCCCAGACTTTCGCCCGCTTCCTGCACAAAAGCCTGAATCCTGCCTACCGCCTGTACAAGCTGAAACGCCGCCTGCGCCGCATGGGGCAAGATTGGCATTACAAGCGACTCCGCACAGAAGCACGCACGCTGGAATCCCTGTTTCTCAACGAGCGCCTGACCCGCCTTTTTGCCGGCACGCCCCCTCGCCTGCACGAGAGGTATTACCGGGACTATGTTTCACGCCGCTGGTCGGTAGAGGAGTCGCTGCGCCACATCCACGATCACTACCGTTTCCTGCTCGACCGCTTTCCTCCCTCCCTGCTTGACACCCTGGCGGAGGGCGAACTCAGCCTGTGGTCGGTCCAATACCCCGCAATGACTGCCGAAGTACGCCTAGTACTGCTGACCCGGGACACGATCCGCAACGAAGGGGAATTCCAGTTGGTACTCTTCATTGACGGTGTATGGAGTCATGCTCTTGGCTTTCTCTTCCAGAGGCACGCAGATGGCAGCCACAGCGCCTTGATCTGCCGGAACCAAGGCTGTATCGGCCAGCACGAGCGGGTCAAGGAATTCCGCAAGTGCCACGCCCAGTTGGCGCCGTTGTTCCTGCTGATGGACAGCCTGATCGCCCTGCTCTCCTTCCTGGAGTTGGACCGGATCCGAGTTATTGCCCCCGACGAGCACTACCAGACACCTCTCGGCCAGGCTCGCCTCGAGGCCTTGTACCGCCAGGCATTCGAACCGTTCCAGGCACAGCCATCGACCGATGGGCGCAGCACCATTCAACTACCGTTGACGGAAAAACCCCTGGAGGACATTGACCGCCATCACCGCAAGCGGACACAGCAAAAACGACTGGCCCGCGAGCAGATGCGGCAAGCCATCCTCCAGCGCCTGGAGAAACTCAGCACAGATACGGCAGCAGCCATTCCGCTGGCAGCCTGACAACGGCACAACGAATAACGAAAACCCCGGCTTAGACCGGGGTTTTTTATGATGCCGCCGATACGCCGACAGGATCAGGCGAAAGTATTGACAACCTGCCCGACGACCTGCCCGTTCAGATTCGACGTGGGCTCCGGAGCGGTCTGGGCGGCTTGCGCAGCCTGGGCCTGCTGCTCCTCTTTCTTGCGCACATCCTCCGGCGCCTGCTGTTGCTGAACCTTGCTGGCTTCGGCCTGCTGCTGGAGGGCCTGGGTGAAGGCAGCGCTGGAGGCGCCGCTGACCGAACTAACGCTCATGATGTACTCCTGGTGATTCCACCACCTGACTCTCCAGATGGTGCGTTCTTTTCATTTTACGGCACGCGGCGCCCAAACATTAGGCCCAAGGACACGCCGCGTGATCGATTTCCAGGTACAACTACGGCGACGGCCGCAGCGCCTCACCAACCCCCTGCAATGGTCCCAAGGGGTTGTGGCGCACCTCGTTTTCCTCGATACGCGGCTGGCCGCTCCATTGTTTATAGACGACCTTGTCGTCGATGACGACGATCAGCGCGCCGAAACGCCAGCCGGTCACCAACGTATTGCGCTTGAAATTGAGGAAATCGAGCATGAAGTTGCCGACCCGCTTGCGGTCCACATTGCTCGGCTCCATGAAATAGCCCACGCAGCCGTCCTGCACCTTCATGCACTCCTGGATACCCTTCGGAACCGTCGCCGGATCCTGCAGCGGGGATGGCAGCACCGCACGCACCACCTGGGAGTGGTTGAGGATCTGCATGTTGGGGGTCGTATAGGGATCGAAGCCCAGCTTTCGTACTGCATCCATACCCGTCTGGTAGGGCACGATCTGGTCGAAGGTACTTTTGACATCGTCGAAGTCGCGCCAGCGCTTGCCGACCTCCTGCTGGGAAGTAGGAAGCATGCCACCACAACCAGCCAGTAGCCCGGCCAACAGCATGGACACGGTCACCTTCACAGCACACATCCTTTCCGCCGCCGGGGCTGTAGCTGGACACGCCCGTCTACCCTGATTCTCAGCGTAATCCGCCAACAACGGCATATCAACCACCGCCGAGCCCCGCCCGTGGCGGAGGACACGCAGCCCGCTCAGGCCGTCAGCTGAAGTGCAGCGCCAGCGCCGCAATGCGCGCCAGTTCGGCCTCCACGTCCTCAAACAACGGGCGCCGTGAGGGAACAGGATCCGCACAGAGCCTCTGCAGACGTTCCAAGGACTGCAACCGCGGCCCCGATTCTGCACAGCGAACGATCAACTCTTCCAGCAAGCAGGCGAAGGCGCGCACTTCGATACGCTGCAGCGCAGGCGCCAACCCTTCGTCGTCTGGCGCGAAGAAGGAAGCGGCACCAAAATCCCCCAGTAGCGCCCGCCCTTCGCCGGTGTGCAGGATGTTGTGCGCATACAGATCGCCATGGAGAATGCCACGCCGGTGCAGATGGGCGGCCACCGAGGTGATCCCGCCGGCGATGCGCAGAACTGCATCCATGGTGAAGGTGGCACCGTCCGCATAGACGTCGCGCGTACAGGACTCCAGGCTGGGAGGCCCGGCCAGGTTCGCAAAGGCCTGATCGATCAAGGCCATCACCAGGCCATCGGCGGCCTCGTCCTCGGCCTCCAGGCGGCCGAGCACGGGGATCAGGCCCGGATGGTCGCCGGCTTCCAGACAGGCCCTCATCTCGTGCTGCGGCAAGCCGTCGCTCGTCATCGTGCCCTTGAAGAGTTTGACCGCCACCGGGCGCTCTCCACCACTGCCGGCCCACGCGGCCAGACGAATCACGCCGGACGCCCCTTCGCCAAGCCGCTCGCCTAACGACAGGTCGGCCCGCGGGATGCGGATCGCCGCATCACCGCCCAGGCGCGAACGCTCGACGGAGGCGCAGAATGGATTGCCCGCATAGGCCAGCCACGACAGACGCGGCAGTTCAAACAGCCACGCCGGCAGAGCCGTCAGCCGGTTGGCCGAAATGCGCAGCAATTCCAGGCCTGTGCACGCCGCCATCGCGTCGGGCAAGGCGCGCAGCCGGTTACCGGCCAGCATCAGCTTCTGCAGGCCGGCGCAGTGGCCGATGGCCGCCGGCAGGTCGGCAATCGCGTTGTCGGTCAGGATCAGCCAGCGCAGCCTGGCAGGCAACGCAGCCATCGGCACCGTATGCAGGTCGCAGGACTTGAAGCCGACCATCTCGAGCCGGGGGCATTCACCGAGCACCTCGGGCAGCACGGTGAAGGGATTGCCCGAACAGAACAGGATGCGCAAACGGTGCAGGCGCGACAGTTCGGGCGGCAGGGACGCCAGCCGGTTGCCGGAGAGATCGAGCACCTCCAGCGTATCGGCCAGTTCAAGAATCTCCGGCGGAAATTCGGTCAAGCCACATGCCAGCTTGAGGTGGCGGGCGCCGGCCAGCCTGCCGGCGCGCAACGCATCAAGGGAATCCATTGGCATATCCTGGAATACACGAAAATGCCGATTCTAGCGCGTCCGTCCCGCTAGTCCGCTGCCTTGGCCAGTTTGCGGGCCACCTGCGCCCGGGACTCGCGCGCCTCGTGCTGTGCGCTGGCACGCATGCTCTCCTGCACGAAATCCATATGCCGCCGGACTGCTACTTGGGCAGCCTGGGCGTTACGAGTGCGCACCGCCTCCCAGATCGCCGCATGCTGGCCGCGCAGTTCCAGCCAGTCCTCTTCGAGACGGCGCAGGTGACGCAAATTGCGGTCGATGTGGTCGTGGGTCACCCGGAACAGGCTGGCGGTCAGGTGCCCGAACATCACGTTGTGAGCCGCCTCGGCAATGGCCTGGTGAAAGGCCAGATCGGCCTTCACCTGCTCCTCGAAAACCTCCGCCGACGGCCCCTGGGCAAACAGCGCCTCGACACGCCCGTAGGCCTCGCCGATGCGCAGCAGATCGGCGTCCGTGGCCCGCCGGGCCGCCAGCGACGCGGCTTCCGACTCCAGCATGCCACGAAACTCCAACAGATCTTCCTGCACATTCGGGTGGCGCCCCAGCATCTCCTGCCAGGGGTCGGTGAAGCCGGCGTCGAGCCGGTCCGTCACATAGGTTCCGCCGCCCTGGCGGCTGTGCAGCAAGCCCTTGGAAACCAGCTTTTGCAGGGCCTCCCGCAGGGACGGGCGGGACACGCCCAATTCCGCAGCCAGCTCGCGCTCGGGCTGCAGACGGTCGCCGGGCTTCAGCGCGCCCTCCAGGATGCGCCGCTCCAGTTCGAGGGCAATAGTGTCGGAAAGGCGCTGGACAACCAGCTTGCCGTTGCTACTCATCGGAATCTCAATCAAGTGGTCAGACCACAATATTACGACGGCAAAAACGCGCCAACAACTCCCCGACAGCGGACAAGTACCTCTCCAGAGACTATAAATCGGAAAATCGGAGGTATCAGGGTTTTGGATAATTGACTCGATTTTCGCCAATGCGTAAAGTTCCCGCGAACGAGATAAATTGGTCTTACCATTTTACCCGATGGCCGGTTCGAACACTCATAACGCCGCGGCACGGAACAGCGCTTCCGCACTTGCAGGCGAGACAAAGACTGGAGGAGACGTGAGCACACCCGTGGTCAGTACGCATGCCGGACATCAGGCACGCAGCTATCCGTCCCGCCCCGAGGCGGTCTATTTCTATGGAACCTGCCTGGTGGACATGTTCGTCCCCGAAGCGGGCATGGATGCCATCACCCTCCTCGAACGGGAAGGCATCCGCGTGATCTTCCCGGACAACCAGACCTGCTGCGGCCAGCCGGCTTTCACCAGCGGCTTTCCGGAAGAAGCCCGCCACGTCGTCGCCTCCCAGCTCGACCTGTTCCCTGGCGACTACCCCATCGTCGTTCCGTCCGGCTCCTGCGGCGGCATGATCCGCTGGCACTGGGAGAAGGCCGTCGGTGACGATGCAGCCCTCCAGGCCCGCGCCGCCGCCATCGCTGCGCGCACCTACGAATTCGCCGAGTTCCTGCTGCACGTGGTCGGCTTCAACCGCAAGGACGAAGGCCCTGCGACCACTGTCACGCTGCACACCTCCTGCTCTGCGCGCCGCGAGATGGGCACCCACCTGGTCGGCCGAGAACTGCTGGCCCGCCTGGGCAACGTGACCCTCGCCCACCACGACCACGAGTCCGAATGCTGCGGCTTCGGCGGCACCTTCTCGCTGAAGCACCCGGACATCTCCACCGCGATGGTCACCGACAAGGTCGCGTCCCTCAAGGCCACCGGCGCCAGCCAGCTGGTCACCGCCGACTGCGGCTGCATGCTCAACATCACGAAGCGGGCCGCCAAGGAAGACCTGGACGCCCGCCGTGCCAAGCCCTCCCTGCCCGGCGAGCATCTGGCCACTTTCCTGCTCCGCCGCACCGGCGGAAAGCCGGCAGGGGATCAGCAATGAGCGCCCGCGACCGCATCCTGGCCAAGCTGCGCGCGGCCCGGCCGGCCGAGCCCAACGCCCTGCCCGACCTGGACGCCCATTACACGCCGCGTGCCCGCGGCGAGGCCAAGACCGAACGCCTGGCCCGTTTCCGCGCCGGCATCGAGAGCTTCCACGCGGAAGTCCATATCAGCAGCGAAGCCGACTGGCCCGCCCTGCTGGCCCGCCTGTGCGCCGACAAGCAGGTCGCCACGATGCTCTACGGCGCCGACACGCCCGCCGGCCGGCGCCTTGACCAAGCCACCTTCCCGGCCACCACGCTGCGCCCCTGGGCCGGCCAGGTCGAAGAACTCAAGGCCGACCTGTTCCACCGCGTCGATGCCGGCTTCACGCAGACCCGCGGCGCCATCGCCGAGACCGGCACGCTGATGCTGTGGTCCTCCGAAGCCGAGCCGCGCACCCTGTCGCTGGTACCGCCGATCCATTTCGCGCTGCTCGACGCCAACACCATCCAGCCCACCTTCTTCGACGTGCTGCGCACCGAGAACTGGGCCGCCGGCCTGCCTACCAATGCGCTGCTGATCTCCGGCCCGTCGAAGACCGCCGACATCCAGCAGACCCTCGCCTACGGCGCCCACGGCCCGAAGGAACTCGTCGTGATCGTCATCAACGCCGAAGGAGATGCCCAGTGAGCCACCAGCCCCAGCAGCAATCCGCCGGCCAGCCGATCGCCTTCGTCTCCGCCCAGGCCCTGCGCGCGCGCATGCACGACGCGGTGAACAACCCGCACCTGCGCCAGAGCTTCCGCGGCGCGATGGACTTCCTGATGGCCAAGCGGGCCGCCCAGTTCCCCGATCAGGACGAGCTCGACTCCCTGCGCAGCCTGTCGGAAGGCATCCGCCAGTACAGCCTGTCGAAGCTGCCCGAGCTGCTCGAACAGCTCGAAGCCAACCTGACCCGCAACGGCGTCAAGGTGCACTGGGCCGAAACGCCCGACGAAGCCAACGCCATCATGCTCGGCATCGCGCGTCAGCATCAGGCCAAGCTGATCGTCAAGGGCAAGTCGATGGTCAGCGAGGAAATCGAGTTCAACCACGCGATGGAAGCCGCCGGCGTCGGTGCGCTGGAGTCGGACATGGGCGAATACATCGTCCAACTCGCCGGCGAAAAGCCCTCCCACATCATCATGCCGGCGATCCACCAGACCAAGCAGCAGATCGCCAAGCTGTTCGCCGAGAAGATCCCTGGCGTCGATTACACCGACAACGTGGACGCGCTGATCCGGATCGGCCGCAACGTGCTGCGCGACAAGTTCGAGAGCGCCGACATCGGCCTCTCCGGCGTCAACTTCGCGGTGGCCGAGACCGGCACCCTGTGCCTCGTCGAGAACGAAGGCAACGGCCGCATGTGCACCACGGTGCCCAAGGTGCACATCGCTATCACCGGCATCGAGAAGATCGTCGAGAAGCTGGAGCACGTCGCCCCGCTGTATTCGATCCTCACCCGCTCGGCCACCGGCCAGGCGGTGTCCACCTACTTCAACATGATCTCCGGCCCGCGCAAGGCCGGCGACAAGGACGGCCCCGAGGAAGTGCACCTGGTGCTCCTCGACAACGGTCGCAGCCAGGCCTACGCCGACGAGCAGCTGCGCAAGACCCTGCAGTGCATCCGCTGCGGCGCCTGCATGAACCACTGCCCGGTCTACACCCGCATCGGCGGCCACGCCTACGGCACCACCTACCCGGGCCCGATCGGCAAGATCGTCTCCCCGCACATGATGGGCCTGGAGCAGACCCACCTGCTGCCCACCGCCTCCAGCCTGTGCGGCGCCTGCGGCGAAGTGTGCCCGGTGAAGATTCCGATCCCCGAACTGCTGATCCGCCTGCGCGGCGAGGCCAACAGTGCGCCCCATGCCCACCCGGCGATGGTCGGCCAGGGCGCCGCCTACGACCCGAAGATCAGCTTCGTCTGGCGGATGTGGGCGCGCCTCTACGGCCGCCCATCCACCTACCGGGCCTTCAGCTGGCTGGCCACCCGTTTCCGGGCCCTTACGCCGCGCAAGCAAAGCGGTTGGACGGCGGCCCGCACGCCCTTGCAACCCGCACCACGAAGGCTGAGGGACATGCTCAAGGACCGACGCTAAGCCTGTCGCGCCGGGGCATGCCCCCTGGCGCCTCAACCCACCCCGAATCGACAACATCCCTGCACTGGGAGGAGCCCCTGTGTCCGCTCTCATCGACGCCCTGCGCCTGCGGCTGCCCGCCGACCGCGTGATTACCGACGAACTGCGCCGCCTTGCCTACGGCACCGACGGCAGCTTCTACCGCCTGATCCCGGAAGTGGTGGCGGTCGTCAATGACGAGGCCGAGGTGCGCGACGTGGTCGACCTGGCCCGCCAGCACGGCCGCCCGGTCACCTTCCGCGCCGCCGGTACCAGCCTGTGCGGCCAGGCCGTCACCGACGGGGTGCTGGTGCTGCTCGGCGAAGGGCTGGCCACCTGCCGCATCGGCGCCAACGGTGCCACCGTGCGCGTCGGCCCGGCCATCATCGGTGCCGAGGTGAACCGCCGCCTGGCCCCGCTGGGCCGCAAGATCGGCCCCGACCCCGCATCGATCAACGCCGCCAAGATCGGCGGCATCGCCGCCAACAACAGTAGCGGCATGTGCTGCGGCACCGCCCAGAACAGCTACAACACCCTCGCCTCGGTGCGCGTGCTGCTCGCCGACGGCACCGTGCTGGACACCGGAGACGCAGCCAACGTCGGCGCCTTCAAGACCAGCCACGGCTGGCTGCTCGAACGCCTCACCACGCTGGCCGCCGACGTGCGCGCCGACCACGCGCTGGCCGAGCGCATCCGCGCCAAGTACAAGATCAAGAACACCACCGGCTACAGCCTCAACGCGCTGGTGGATTTCAGCGACCCGGTGGACATCCTGGCCCACCTGATGATCGGCTCGGAAGGCACGCTGGGCTTCATCTCCCAGGTCACCTACAACACGGTGCCGGAGTACGCCCACAAGGCCAGCGCGCTGGCCTTCTTCCACGACATGGAAACCGCCTGCCGCGCCGTGGCCGGCCTCAAGAACCAGCCGGTGGACGCCGTGGAGCTGCTCGACCGCGCCTCCCTGCGCTGCGTCGCCCACAAGCCGGGCATGCCGGCCCTGCTGAAGACCCTGGCCGACGGCGCCACCGCGCTGCTCATCGAGACCCGCGCGCCCAATGCCGCCGCCCTCGACGAGCGCATCGCCGCCGTCCTCAACGAGCTGAACCTCTACCCACTGATCGAGAGCCCGGCCTTCACCACCGACCCGGCCGAGATCGAGCGCCTGTGGAACGTCCGCAAGGGCACCTTCCCCGCCGTCGGCGCAGTGCGCAAGCCCGGCACCACGGTCATCATCGAGGACGTGGCGGTTGCCGTGCCCGACCTCGCCGCCTGCTGCCTGGACCTGCAGCACCTGTTCGCCAAGCACGGCTACCACGAGGCGATCATTTTCGGCCACGCGCTGGAAGGCAACGTGCACTTCGTGTTCACCCAGGATTTCGGCATTGAATCCGAGGTGGAGCGCTACGCCGCCTTCATGGACGAGCTGTGCACCGTGCTGGTCACCAAGTACGACGCCTCCCTCAAGGCCGAACACGGTACCGGCCGCAACATGGCCCCCTTCGTCGAACTGGAATGGGGCGCCAAGGCCTACGGACTGATGAAGGAGATCAAGCAGCTCTTCGATCCGGAAGGCCTGCTCAACCCCGGCGTGATCATCAACGATGACGCCGAGGCCCACCTCAAGCACCTCAAGCCGATGCCCGCCGCCGGCCAGCTCTACGCCCCGGTGGACCGCTGCATCGAGTGCGGCTTCTGCGAGCCCCAGTGCCCGTCCCACGGCCTGACCCTGTCGCCGCGCCAGCGCATCGTCGGCTGGCGCGAGCTGTCGCGCCGCGAGGCCGCCGGCGAAGCCTTCGGCCAGCTCGGCGACGACTACCTCTACATGGGCCTCGACACCTGCGCCACCTGCGGCCTGTGCTCCACGGCCTGCCCGGTGGGCATCGAGACCGGCGCCCTGACCCGCGCGGTGCGCGGCGACCAGCTGTCCACCGTGGCCCGCCAGCTCGGCCACGTGGCGGCCAACCATTTCGGCGCCACCCAGGCCCTGGCCCGCACGGCCCTCAAGGCCGGCCACCTGGCCGAGGCGGTGATCGGCACCAAGGCCCTGTCGCGCCTCACCGGCGGCGCCTGGAAGGAAGGCATGCCCAAGCCCCAGCCGGCCGGCCGCGCCACGCGGACCGACGGCGACAAGGTGGTGTACTTCCCCACCTGCGCCGGCCGCATGTTCGGCGCCGACACGCCGGAACACGCCCTGTCCGCCACCGTCATCCGCGTCCTTGAACGGGCCGGCTACGCGCCCATCGTGCCGGACGACGTCAACAGCCTGTGCTGCGGCCAGTCCTTCGCCAGCAAGGGCCTCGCCGACGACGCCGACCGCAAGTCGGCCCAACTGGAAGCCGCCCTGCTGAAAGCCAGCAACAACGGCGAATACCCGATCATCCTCGACGCCAGCGCCTGCTCCCTGCGCATGAAGACCTTCCTGGCCGAGCGCCTGAAGGTGTACGACCTGGTCGAGTTCGCCCACGACGCACTGCTGCCGCGCCTGATGCTGCACAAGAAGACCGACCCGATCCTGGTGCATCTCAACTGCTCGGCCCGCCGCATGGGCTTCGAAGCCAAGCTCAAACAGCTCGCCGGCGCCTGCGCCGACCAGGTCGTACTGCCCGCCGAGGTGAAGTGCTGCGGCTTCGGCGGCGACCGCGGCTTCGTGGTGCCCGAACTCAACACCCACGCGCTGCGCAAGCTGCACGCCGACGTGCCGGCCGGCTGCTGCGGCGGCTATTCCAGCAACCAGACCTGCGAGATCGGCCTCACCGCTGCCACCGGCCTGCCCTACCGCTCCATCGTCCATCTGCTCGACGAATGCAGCGCCGAGGCCGCCCGCCTGGCGACCTGCTAACGCCGGCCCGCCCCCGTTTTCACCACAGATAGAAACGACCAACGCATTCATCAAAGGAGGAATACCGAATGCAACCCTGGATGCAGATCTACGACCCGCTGGGCAACCTCTGGTTGTCCTCGCTGGTCGCCGCCTTGCCGATCATCTTCTTCTTCGTCGCGCTGGCCATCCTGCGCCTCAAGGGGCATATCGCCGGCACCGTCACCGTGATCATCGCGCTGGCCGTGGCGATCTTCTTCTACAAGATGCCGGTGCAGATGGCCCTGGCCTCGGCGGGCTACGGCTTCCTGTACGGCCTGTGGCCAATCGCGTGGATCATCATCGCGGCGGTATTCCTCTACAAGATCACCGTTAAGACCGGCCAGTTCGACATCATCCGCGCGTCGGTGGTGTCGATCACCGACGACCAGCGCCTGCAGATGCTGCTGGTCGGCTTCTCCTTCGGTGCCTTCCTGGAAGGTGCGGCCGGTTTCGGCGCTCCGGTGGCGATCACCGCCGCGCTGCTGGTCGGCCTGGGCTTCAACCCGCTGTACGCCGCCGGCCTGTGCCTGATCGCCAACACCGCTCCGGTGGCCTTCGGCGCGATGGGCATCCCCATCATCGTCAGCGGCCAGGTGACCGGCATCGACCCGTTCAAGATCGGCCAGATGGCCGGCCGCCAGCTCCCGCTGCTGTCGGTGATCGTGCCCTTCTGGCTGGTTGCCATGATGGACGGCTGGCGCGGCATCAAGGAGACCTGGCCGGCGATCATCGTGGCCGGCGGCGCCTTCGCCATCACCCAGTTCTTCACCGCCAACTTCATCGGACCGGAACTGCCGGACATCACCTCCGCGCTGGTCAGCCTGATCTGCCTGACGATCTTCCTGAAGAACTGGAAGCCGAAGAACATCTTCCGTTTCGACAAGCAGCACCACGCCGAGCTGGGCGAGGACAAGCACTACAGCTTCGGTGAAGTCGCCAAGGCCTGGTCCCCGTTCCTGATCCTGACCATCATGGTCACCATCTGGAGCCTCAAGCCCTTCAAGGCCCTGTTCGCCAAGGGCGGCGCCCTCTACGCCAGCGTGCTGCAGTTCCCGGTGCCGATGCTCGACAACATGGTCACCAAGGTCGAGCCCATCGTCACCAAGGCCACGCCCTACGCCGCGGTGTACAAGCTGGACCTCCTGTCCGCCACCGGCACTGCGATCTTCCTGGCCGCCATCATCACGATGGTCGTGCTTGGCATGAAGTCCAGCGAAGCCGCCAAAACCCTGAAGGAAACCGTGATCGAGCTGAAGCGCCCGATCTACTCCATCGGCATGGTGCTGGCGTTCGCCTTCATCGCCAACTACTCCGGCCTGTCCGCCACGCTGGCCCTGCTGCTGGCCGGCACCGGCAAGATGTTCCCGTTCTTCGCCCCGTTCCTCGGCTGGCTGGGCGTGTTCCTGACCGGTTCCGATACTTCGTCCAACGCGCTGTTCTGCTCGCTGCAGGCCACCACCGCCCACCAGGTCGGTGTGCATGACACCCTGCTGGTGGCCGCCAACACCACCGGCGGCGTGACCGGCAAGATGATCTCGCCGCAGTCCATCGCCGTGGCCTGCGCGGCCGTCGGCCTGGTCGGCAAGGAATCGGACCTGTTCCGCTTCACCGTCAAGCACAGCCTGGCCTTCGCCACCATGGTCGGCATCATCACCACGCTGCAGGCCTATGTGTTCACGTGGATGATCCCGTGATCGGCTGAGACTTCTTCAGAACGGGGAGATGCGTCCCCTGGGAGCCTCGACGGCGGCCAGTAAAACGGCCGCCGTTTTTTTAACGGCGGCCGCGCCTCTCCTCCCAACAAACAGATCAGTGACGCATCGCTCTGACTGCTGCCGCCCCTCCTGTCGCCCCCCGGCCTGCCCGAGCCAACAGTCCCGCAGGATCCTTTCCGCCCTCTGGGTAGACATCCACGCCGAGACTCGCCTGGATCGGAAGGTACAAGTCATCATCCATGACCCCAAGCGACAACGCCGCTCGCAAATCCGCCACTACCCGCTGAATGTCCGCGCGTCGGTGCACATCCGACAAGATCAACGCAAACGCATTACCTGCAACCCTGGCCACCATGTCGCGTTCGCTGATGCAGCCACGCAGGCTGTCCGCCGCCGAGCGCAACACAGCATCGCCGGCACTGCGCCCGTTGCGCAGGTTAACTTCAGGCAAGCCATCGAGCGTAACAAGCACCACTGCGCAGCAGTTACCGTGCAGCTCTCCTCTTTCCACCGTCTGTCGCAGTATGTCCATGAACATGGAGCGATCCGGCAACCCGGTCAGCATGTCCCTCATTTCTTCCTCCTCATCCGTCAATTTGTCTGGCGACATTCTTTTTTCTATAGTCCTTAAATGAAATATCCAATCCAATACAACCAAACACCTACGTGCCAACACGTAGGAAAAGGATAAAAATAGAGACAAGAGTTGACACCTAATTTCACTTTTTTCGTTCTCGAGCTATCGCCGGTCAAATAGCTCTGTTTCCCGCAATCATCCGTGACACGGATCGCGGCTATTTCTGTAGCAGGCTGGCAAGATGCCAGGACAGAATTGACGCCCGTCAAATAGGCGATCAATAAAGACCGGCCATCATCAGCCTACCAACCAGGGAGGCTGCCGCCCGACCTGCAAACCGGCGCGTAGAGGGGACATGGAATGACACGGATGCACCCAAAGCATGTTGCCGGCAAACGGCTGCGACGCTTGAAGCCACGGTCAGCGCGAGCCGGCTCGGAATGGAACTGTCTCGACGCCGCCTTCGAACAGGCTGCCGTCGGATTCGCGCTGCTGGCTCTGGACGGAGGCTGGTTGCGAGTCAATGAGCGACTCGTTGAGATTCTAGGCTACGGCCAGTCCGAACTGCGCCAGCTGCGGCTGCAGGATCTGGTACATCCGGACGACCGGGACGTCACCGTAGCCAGCCTCGCACAGCTATCCAGCGGCGGAACGAGCAAATGCACCAAGGAAAGACGCTGCATCCGCAAGGATGGTCAGACTGTTTGGGTGACTTTCGGCGTATCGGTCGTACGCACGCCGGATGGCCAGCCGGAATATCTCATCGCAGTCGTCGAGGACATTCACTCCCGCAAACAGGCTGAAGAAGGCTTGCGCAAGTTCTCGCGGGTGATAGAGCAGTCCGCCAGCGCCGTCATCATCACCGACACCAACGGCATCATCGAATACGTCAATCCGGCCTTCACCGAAATATCCGGCTACAACGCCGTCGACGTAATCGGCATGAAGCCAAGCATCCTGAAATCCGGCCACACCGCGGCTCAAGATTATGAACAACTGTGGCGAACCATCAAGGCCGGCAAAGTGTGGTACGGCGAATTCCAGAATCGCCGCAAGAACGGCACCCTTTATTGGGAATCGGCCATCATCTCGCCGATCAGAAATGACGACGGGCAAATAAGCCACTTTGCAGGGATAAAGGAGAACATTACCGCCAAGAAGATGGCTGAAGCGGCTCAACGTGCAAGTGAAGCCCGCCTTCAGTTATTGATGGACCACGCCCCTGCAGCGCTGGCCATGTTCGATCGCGAAATGCGCTATCTGGCCGTAAGTCGCCGCTGGCTCGCGGATTACGGCCTGGAGGGGCACGATATTCTGGGCGTATCGCACTACGTCGTATTCCCAGAAGTGACAGATGCCTGGCGGGCGGTTCATCGTCGCGGCCTTGCTGGAGAAGTCATACGCACCGAAGAAGACCGCTTCGAGCGGCTCAATGGGAACGTGCAATGGCTGCGCTGGGAAGTCCGACCATGGTTTACATCGGACAATGCAGTAGGAGGTATCGTGATTTTCACGGAGGACATCTCGGCACGCAAGGAAGCTGCAGCAGCGCTGGCGGTACAAAATGCTCAATATCAAGCCGCCATCGAAACAGCCCCTGATGGCTACTGGATGCTCAATGAGCGCGGCCACCTGCTGACCGTCAACGACGCGTATGTCCGCAGCTCCGGCTACAGCCGCGAGGAGTTGCTGGCGATGGACATAGGGGCACTCGAAGCCAGCGAGTCACCCGAGGAAGTGCAAGCCCATATCCAGAGAGTAAAGCTGACAGGGAGCGATTGTTTCGAAACCCTGCACCGTGCGAAGGATGGCGAGATATGGCCGGTGGAAGTGAGTTGCTCCTACTCGGCCGCCGCCGGCGGACATCACTTCGCCTTTATCCGCGACATCAGCGAACGCGAGCGGAACGAAACCGCGCTGCGCGCACTCCGCCGGGAACTCGAACAGATGCTGACACTGCAGGTCGCCAGCCAAACCGCCGCCGCCATCGCCCACGAACTGAATCAGCCCCTCAACGCGGTTGCGGCCTACTCGGAGGCCGCGATGCGCATGCTGCAGCAGACCAGTCCGGCCCCCGAACGCTTGCAACACGCGCTCGCCCGGTCGATGGAGCAGGCTCAGCGGGCCGGGCGGGTGGTCCGCGAACTGATCGCGTTCCTCCACAAAGGCGACGCGCCGAAGGAGGCGGTGGACCTGAACAAGGCAGTACGCCGCGCCCTCCGCTTCGTTGAGTCGATCGGCATAGGCGGCTTCGAACCGATCGTCGACCTTGCACCTGGCCTGCCCCCGGTACTCGCCAACCGGGTTCAGGTGGACAAGATCCTTATCGTCCTGATCCAGAACGCCGTCGAAGCCATGCTCGGTGCAGCGGTTCCGCAGCCTGTCGTTACGGTGCGTGTGCGTACCCACGCGGAGCCGGACATGGCACTGCTGTCCGTCGAGGACTGCGGCCCTGGCATGGACGAAGCGATCTTGCGCCGGGTCTTCGACCCCTTCTTCACCACCAAGCCCTATGGTCTGGGCATGGGCCTGGCCATCACCCGCCACCTGGTCGAAGCCCACGGTGGCACGATCTGGGTTGAATCGGCACTGGGAGCAAGGACGACCTTCCATTTCACCCTTCTCTACGCCAAATGAACCAGCCGATCGAATCCGACACCGTCTACCTCGTCGATGACGACGCCGCTGTGCGTGACAGCATCTCTCTCCTGATCGAGACAGTCGGCCTGAACTGCCGGACCTATCCCAGCGCGGAAGCCTTCCTGGCCGGCCTGGATGCAGAGATCCGCGGCTGCCTGATCCTTGACATGCGGATGGAGGGAATGAGCGGTTTCGAGTTGCAGGAAGAACTCAACCAGCGGGGTTGCATGCTACCGACCATTTTCCTCAGCGCCCATGGCGACGTTCCGACTACGGTACGCGCCATGAAGGCAGGTGCTGCAGACTTCCTGACCAAGCCGGTGGACGGTGCCCTGCTGCTGGATCGCGTGCAAAGCGCCCTAGCTCTCGCCCACGCACGGCGCCAAGCCCAACGGGTTCGACAAAATGCACGCAGGAGGCTCGAATCCCTGACCGAAAGGGAGTTCGAGATCCTCAAACTGGCCACCGCGGGGCAGCCATCGCCACTACGTATCGACACGTAGGTACCCAGCCTTATTTGCCGCCGGCCCGCATTGCGTTGCAATGAGTCACACGCGCGGTCGGCCCCCTGCCGATGACACGAGACGCATCACGACAAGACACAACTGGCTCGCACGGGAGGAAGGATCATGATCAAGCCCGATACGCATCAAGGCGTCGAAACGACCACAAGTGACGCCCGGATGGTGGTCACGACCTTCAACGAAATGGTCCTTCCGCTGCCGGACACGGGCTACAACATACGGAGCCGCGTGCCCTCCCTGCCAGACAGCGCGACGCTGATCCTCAACCAGGGTGGCCAGATTCGACTGTGCAGCCTGGCGGCAGGGCAACTGTTCGGCTACGAAATATCCCGGGTCATCGACATGCACATCAATGCCCTCATCCCGGACCTGCCGCTACGTGGCAACACCCCCGGCTACAACCTCGCCTTTGCACACTTCACCCCCGGCGGCACCCAGTGGCGCCGTTTCCACGGACGCGACGCGGCGGGACGCCGTTTTCCCGTCAGCATTACCATCGACTACCTCAAGCTGGACCGCGGACGCGGCTTCGTCCTGAACATCCAGCCCGAATGCCTCGGCCACGCCCAGCGCGGGAACGGACTCGCTCGCTTGGTCAGATCGATCCAGGACGACGACACGGCGATCTTCATCACTGACCGCAACGGCCATATTCAGCACACCAACCCGGCCTTCACGAGTCTGACCGGGTTCCCGCAGGCCGAAATCGAGGGGCGCACGCCGGCTATCCTCAAATCTGGAGTCCAGCCGGCCGCCTTTTACGATCGCATGTGGTCGATCCTGAACTGCGGTGATGAATTCCGCTGCGTGATCGCCAACCAGCGCAAGGACGGCACCCGCTTCTACGCCAACGAGTTCATCCGCCCCTTCGTGGACGAACAAGGCCATCTCACCCACTACGTGGCCAGCATGCACGACATCACCGAACACGTCCTGCAGCACGCCCGCATCAACCACTTGGCCAACTACGACCGGGTGACCGGCCTGCCCAACCGCAACCTTTTCCTGGATCGCCTGAGCCAGGAGATCCACCGTGCCCACCGCACGTCGAGCGTCTTCGCCCTCGCTTTCGTGGATCTGGACGACTTCAAGCTCATCAATGACCGCTATGGCCACGCGACAGGCGACGAGGTACTCAATGCAATCGGCACACAACTGAACCACTGTGTCCGCGACACGGACACCATCGCCCGCCTGGGCGGTGACGAATTCGTCCTTATACTTCCTGGCGTCGGCGACCGGCAGTCGGTCCTTGGGATCCTCCAGAAAATCGAAGACACCGGCCGTCATATCGTTGCCGGCGGCCTGAACCTGAGCCTGTCGCTCAGCTGTGGCATGGCCTTTTATCCTTGCGACGGCAAGACCGAAGCCCAGTTGCTGGATGCCGCTGATCAGGCGATGTATTCAATCAAGAAACGGCGTGGCACAGCGCCAGGCTGGATCGGCACGGAACATTCAGCCCCTGGATGCGAGCGGGAAGAAATCCAGTCTGCGTGCTGAGTACGGCCCGACAGGAAAAACCACGCCCTAACGCTGCGACAACTGCACCAACCCGAAACGCGCCGCCAGCTGGATCAGCTTGAAGTCGTTGTCGACCTCCAGCTTCTGACGGATCGCGGTCATGTGGTTGTAAATGGTCTTCGGACTCAGATGCAGCGTCTCGGCCACGCTGGTAGTGGATTCGCCGGTGACGACCATGCACAGCACGTCGAACTCCTTGGGCGTCAGACGCGCCAGCAACGCATCCCCCTCCAGCGCCGCGCTGGCCAGCACCTGGGCGATGTCGGCCGACAGGAAACGCCGCCCCTCGGTGACCTGCCGGATCGCCTCGAGCATCTCGTCCGGCTCACTGCATTTGGTTACGTAGCCGAGCGCCCCCAGCCGGATGGCCTGCGTGACATAGCTCGGATTGTCGTGCATGGAGATCACCAGGATCTTCAGGCCTCGCTCCCGCGCCAGCATACGGCGGATGGCATCCAGGCCGCTGCTGCCGCGCAGGTTCAGGTCGACCACCGCCAGGTCGACGTCCCCCGCGCTCAGGCAGGCATAAGCCTCGTCAGCCGACGCAGCCTCCGCCACCACCTTCATATCCTCCTCGGCATCGAACAGACGCCGATACCCATTGCGCACGACCGTATGGTCCTCGACCAGCATGATGCGAATCATCGGTTCCTCCTGCCCGGCGAATCATAATCGGTAGGCATGCCACCGCAGCGGGGCGGGATGCACGTCAGGAATATTTCCCAGGGATGCGGGGAGCTCTTCCCGCGACGTCGCCGGTGGCCGCTTCCATACTCCATCGCGCTGGAACCGCGACAGCCGGGAGGCGGGTTCCAGGCCCCGAACGACAACGATGCGGAGACAAGAACCGACCATGAAATCCAGACGTTTGAAACTGATCCCCGGGCTGCTGGCCCTTGCCCTGACCAGCACCTTCGGCACCGCAGCCCACGCCGCCGGCACCACGGTGAGCTGGGACGACATCAAGAACGACGACAAGACCCCCGGCGATGTACTGACCTACGGCCTGGGCCTGAAAGCCCAGCGCCACAGCACGCTGAAGAGCGTCAATACGAAAAACGTCGCCGGCCTCGTGCCGGTGTGGAGCTTCTCCTTCGGCGGTGAGAAGCAGCGCGGCCAGGAAGGCCAGGCACTGGTACATGACGGCGTGGTGTACGTCACCGCCTCCTACTCGCGAATCTATGCCGTAGACGCCCGCACCGGCAAGCGCCTGTGGGAATACGAAGCCCGTCTGCCGGAAGACATCCGTCCGTGCTGCGACGTGGTCAACCGCGGCGCCGCGCTATATGGCGACAAGATCTTCTTCGGCACCCTCGACGCCGGCATCGTGGCCCTCAACAAGGACACCGGCAAGGTCGTGTGGAAGAAGAAGTGGGGTGACCACAAGGTCGGCTACACGATGACCGGCGCCCCCTTCGTCATCAAGGATCAGAAGAGCGGCAAGGTGCTGCTGGTACATGGATCGTCCGGCGACGAGTTCGGCGTGGTCGGCTGGCTGTTCGCCCGTGACCCGGATACCGGCGAGGAAGTATGGGCCCGTCCGATGGTCGAAGGCCACATGGGCCGCCTCAACGGCAAAGACAGCACGCCCACCGGCGATGCCAGCGCGCCGTCGTGGCCGAAGGACAAGGACGGCAAGCTCACCGAAGCCTGGGACCACGGCGGCGGCGCCCCGTGGCAGACCGCCAGCTTCGACATCGAGAAGAACATGGTGGTTGTCGGCACCGGCAACCCGGCCCCGTGGAACACCTGGAAGCGCACCCAGGAAGGTGACGATCCGCGCAACTGGCCGAGCCTGTTCACGTCCGGCCAAGCCTATGTTGATGCCAGCACCGGCGAACTGAAGGGCTTCTTCCAGCACACTCCCAACGACGCCTGGGACTTCTCCGGCAACAACTCGGTGGTCCTCTTCGAGTACAAGGACCCGAAGACCGGCAAGCTCGTCAAGGCCTCGGCCCACGCCGACCGCAACGGCTTCTTCTTCGTCACCGACCGGGAGAAGCTCACCAACGGCGCCGGCTATCCCAACAAGCCCACCGCGCTGATCGGTGCTTGGCCCTTCGTGGAAGGCATCACCTGGGCCAAGGGCTGGGACGTGGCCGCCGGCAAGCCGATCGAGACCGGCAACCGTCCGCCCGAGCCCAAGGCCGGCGCCGACAAGGGCGACAGCGTCTTCGTCTCGCCGCCCTTCCTGGGCGGCACCAACTGGATGCCCATGTCTTACAGCCCGGATACCGGCCTGTTCTACATCCCGGCCAACCACTGGGCGATGGACTACTGGACCGAGCACCTGACCTACAAGGCCGGCTCCGCCTACCTGGGCCAGGGCTTCCGCATCAAGCGCCTGTTCGACGACCACGTCGGCACCCTGCGCGCCATCGACCCGAAGACCGGCAAGATCGCTTGGGAACACAAGGAGAAGTTCCCCCTGTGGGCCGGCACGCTCACCACAGCCGGCGGGCTGCTGTTCACCGGCACCTCCGACGGCTTCATCAAGGCCTTCGACGCCAAGACGGGTAAGGAACTGTGGAAGTTCCAGACCGGCTCCGGCATCGTCTCCGTGCCCATCACCTGGGAAATGGACGGAGAGCAATACGTCGGCATCTCCTCGGGTTACGGCGGCGCCGTGCCCCTGTGGGGCGGCGACATGGCCGAGCTGACCAAGCAGGTCACCCAAGGCTCCTCGTTCTGGGCATTCAAGCTGCCCAAGATCGCGCGCTGATCCCCTTCAGCGCCTTGCTCCGGGCCGGATCGTCTCCGGCCGGCCTGGGCTTTTTCTTCATAAGCTACCACCGCTACCCCACCGTTGGGAGCCCATCTATGCACTGCCATTCCCGCCTTCGCACGGTGCTGGTCGCCCTTGCCGCAGCCCTGCTTGCCGGCACGGCCCAGGCCGACGATCCCCCCGTCTACAAGTCCTGCGGCATCTGGCCCCATGCCCGCTGCCAGGGCGCCGATCTGCGCCATGTGGATCTATCGGCTCGCGACCTCGCCGGCACCGACTTCACTGGCGCCAACCTGGCCCGCGCCGATCTGCGATCGGCCAACCTCGCGGGAGCCATCTTCGACGGCGCCGACCTGACCGGCGCACGCCTGTCCAAAGCCAACGCCCCCGGCGCCTCCTTCCGCAATGCAAGAATGATCGGCGCCGACCTGGAGTTCGCCCGCATCATGCGCAGCGACTTCAGCGGAGCCGACCTCACCGCAGCCAATCTCGAAGCCGCCCGCGCCGCTTTCGCGTGGTTCGAGGACGCCAGGCTCACCAACGCCAACCTGCAGGAAACCAAGTTCAGCACCACCAACTTCCGTGGCGCCAATCTGGAAGGCGCGCTGCTGCGCTACACCATCTTCCCCGACTCGTCCTTCGAGGGCTGCATCGGCTGCCCGACCGACTGGTGAACACCATGCCCAAGCTCACTCTCAGCGCCCGCCTCCTCGCCATTGGCGTCCTGCTCGGCGCGAGCCTTGCCAGCGCCAACGAAGTGGCGGACACCAGCATCGTCGTGGACACCTCGGCGCTACCCGCCATCACCGGGGCGGCCGGCGACGCCAACCCCTACCGCGGCAACCAACGTGCCGCCGACATCGGCCGCCACGCCTTCAACAGGGCCTGCGCCCGCTGTCACGGCCCCGATGCCGACAACAAAGGCCAGGTCGGACCCGACCTGCTCAAGCTCGACCGCGCCTGCTCGCGCATTGCCGACCCGGCCATCCGCGAGATGTGTATCGTCGACAACGACCAGTACTTCCTCAAATCCGTGCAATATGGCAAGACCCGCGTCGGTGTGGTGCACATGCCTGCCTGGAAGGATGTACTCCCACCCGCCGCAATCTGGACGATCCGGACTTTCCTCGAAAGCCGTTCCCGTCCAGCCGCCCCGGCAGCGTCCCGCTGACAGCCTGCCACGTCGGGTAGGGCCATGCCGGCGGGATTGCTATACTGCCCTCCCGCCCCGCCGCCCACCCCACATCCGATGCACGAATACCTCGCCGCCAGCCGCCACATCGACTTCGACCACCCGCAGGTCAGCGCCAAAGCCGCCGAACTCGCCAGCGGCACCACCGACAAGACCGAGATCGCCCGCCGCTGCTTCGAGTTCGTGCGCGACCACATCCGCCACAGTTGGGACTACCGACAGAATCCGGTGACCTGCCGCGCCTCCGACGTGCTGCGGCACGGCACCGGCTACTGCTACGCCAAAAGCCACCTGCTCGCCGCCCTGCTGCGCGCCAACGCCATCCCCGCTGGCCTGTGCTATCAGCGCCTGTCGGTCGGCGACGACAACGGTGCGCCCTTCTGCCTGCACGGACTCAACGCGGTGTTTCTCGACGGCTTCGGCTGGTACCGCGTCGACGCCCGCGGCAACAAACCCGGTGTCGCCGCCGACTTCTGCCCGCCGACCGAGGTACTCGCCTTCGCGATCCGCCCGCCCCACGAATGCGACCTGCCGGGCATCCACGCCGAGCCGCTGGCAGTCGTGACGGACATCCTTGAACGCTGTAGCGACGTCACCGAAGTCATCGCCAACCTGCCCGACCTTGCCCCCTGAGCGGCAGCGCCACATACACAGCGCGTGACCGCTCAGACAAGCAAACGCGGCCCTTCGTGCCGAAAATCGCATTTTTGCTATTTCCAGCTTGCGTAGCGCAGAACACCCCGGCAATCTACGTCCGAACCGACACAGAATCGGCACGACCAGCCCCGACGCGAGATGGACACGAATCACCAGGACCGCCTGCTGCACAGCATCGATTTGCTCCTCGACGCGGTTTTTCTCGTCGAAGCCAGCGGTCGTATTGCCTATGTGAACGCGGCCTGCGAGCGCATCTTCCAGTACACGGCGGACGAACTCATCGGCCGCCCCATGATCGATTTCGTCGCCCCTGAAGACCGCGACTACACCCTCCAGGAGGCCAACCGCATCATGGCCGGCCATCCCCGTGTCGGCTTTGAAAACCGCTATGTGCGCAAGGACG
Source organism: Pseudomonadota bacterium (assembly GCA_018241685.1). Taxonomy (GTDB): domain Bacteria; phylum Pseudomonadota; class Gammaproteobacteria; order Burkholderiales; family Rhodocyclaceae; genus Zoogloea. The sequence goes on along the minus strand of JAFEDJ010000067.1, from coordinate 221,980 downwards.
GCAGCCGCGTGCACATCATGTGGTCGGCCTGCTGGTCGGACGCCGACAACATGCGCATCGGTGTCGCTCGCGACGTTACGGAACAGAAGCGCGCCGAAGCCTTCCAGGCCGCCACCTACGCCATTGCCGACGCAGCCCTCAAGGCTGACGACCTGGACAGCCTGTTCCCGCAGATCCACCGGATCATCGCCGAACGCATCCCACTCACCGGCGTCGCCGTTGCCACCAGCGACCGACAGAGCACGCTGCTGAGCTTCCCTTACCAACAGGACCAGTTCGGCAGCGCCCCCCTCCTCGATGAACCCGTCGCACACCGCTATTGCAGTGAGGTCATCGGCAGCGAACATCCGCTGCTCATCAGCGACCTGAACCTCCTGCCCCCAGGTACCGCCTCCACAGCAAGCACCACCTGGCTCTTCCTCCCTCTCGTCACCCGCCGGGACGCCATCGGCGCCCTGATCCTCAGGGCAGACGCCGGCACCTTCGATTCGCAAAAGGACCGGGAGCTGCTCAACTTCGTCGCCACCCAGGTCGCCATCGCCGTCGAGCGCGGGCAACTCAGAGCCGAACTCGTACACGCCGCCCAATACGACGAACTGACCGGCCTGCCCAACCGCCGCCTCTTCCATGAGCGCCTGGACAGAGCCCTGGGGCGCAGCCAGCGCCACCAGGGCCGCATGGCCCTGCTTTATGTGGACATCGACGACTTCAAGAAAGTGAACGACACCCTCGGCCACGCGGCAGGCGATCTGCTGCTGCAGGAAATTGCACGCCGCCTGGGAGGCTGCGTCCGCCACGTGGACACCGTTGCCCGCCTCGGCGGCGACGAGTTCGTGGTGATCATCGAGGATATCCACGGCCCCGCCGACGCAGCCCAGGTGGCAGACAAGATCCGCCGCAGCCTGCTGCAGGAGTTCGTCATCGGTGGTGTGCCCCTGCACACCCGCGCCAGCATCGGGGTAGCCATCCATCCAGACGATGGGCGGGACGCCGGTGCCCTGCTCAAACACGCGGATAGCGCCATGTATCAGGGCAAAGCACTCGGGCGGTCACGCTGATCTCCACACAAGCCCCGCGGGCTTGCAGGATGCACGCGCCTCACGCCGGGCAATCGGCAGAAACGGACACAACAAGAAAGGGTGACTGGGTGTTCACGCCATGCGCCTCCCGCCTTCTCGCAATGGCCTCACTGGTCACGGCAGCCCACGCCGCTCCCGGTGACTCAACGACGGCAAACGCCCTGCCGGCGGCGGTGAAGTTCGCCCCCATACCGGTCCATATCATCCAGCATCCGGTTCCGCCAGGCCTGACCGCCGATGAAGCCCTGCACAGCGGACGCGTCAGCGCCGGCTCCTACGCCATGACCGCCCGGGCCAGCCGGCCGTGGCGCATCGCCTTCCTGTTCCCGCATCTCAAGGATCCCTACTGGATCGGCTGCAGCTACGGCGTCACCAGCGAAGCCCGGCGCCTCGGCGTAGCGGTGGACATCCTGCCGGCCGACGGCTACAAGGACCTGATCGGCCAGCTGCGTCAAATGGAGGAAGCCAGCAGCGGCCACTACGACGCCATCGTGCTATCGCCGATCAGCCTCGACGGCAACAATCCATCGATCGCCCGGGCCCGCGCGAAGGGCATCCCGGTGTTCGAACTGGCCAACGACAGCACCAGCGACGACCTGACGGTCAAGGTCACGACCTCCCTGCACAGCATGGGGCTCGACGCAACCCGCTGGGTCATCCGCGATGCCCAGCAGCGCGGCCTCACATCGATCAACATTGCGCTGCTGCCCGGCCCGGCCGGTGCTGGCTGGGTCAAGGGCGAGGTGGAAGGTAGCCGCGAAGCCGCCCGCACGGCGCCCATCCGCGTCAATATCGTGGACATCCGCTTCGGCGACAGCGACCGCATCGAGCAATCCCAACTGGCGGCGCAACTCCTGGCCCGCCACGGAAAAGACCTCGACTACATCATCGGCTGCACCGGTTGCGCGCCCGCCGCGCGCCTGCCCATCCACGAGGCCGGACTCGACGGCCGGATCCGCGTCGTCGCCTACGACCTGACCCGCGAGATCGCCGGCCTGATCCGCCGCAAGGAGATCTTCGCCGCCGCCGACACCAAGGGCGTGAGCCAAGCGCGCGTGGCGATCAACGCCGCCGTCAATCACCTGGAGGGGCGCGCCAAGACACCACCGCACACCCTGCTCGTCAAACTTGGCATGGTGGACCACAGCAGCCTGGACAGCTACCGGCTCGACGAATCCATCGCACCGGACGGCTACACGCCAATTCTGTCCTATGACCCTCAGCAGGAACGGCCTTAAGCTGCCTACGCTGCGCCTATCCGGGCTCCGGCATTCCCACGAGACGCCACCGGCATGAGAATCCGCAAGCTCAGGAACAGACTGTTGCTCAGTGCCGTCGTCATCAGCACGGCAACGGCGCTGGCCTACATGTCGGCCGTATCCTTCGTCATCAGCACCCAGTACCGGGAACAGTCCCGTAGCCAGCTGAGGCAAGCGGCCGCCATCATTTCCGAAGAGCTCGCCGCCCGCCAGAACGGACTGCTCGACGCCGCCCGCCACCTGGCCGCCCAACACAATCTGGGCGCCACGGTCTGGTATCTGTCCCAGTACGCCGGCTCCGATCTTGACCGCGAAACCCTGCAGAACACCTACCAGCAACTGGCACAGGACGTCCAGGAGGCGCGCCACACGGCCCACGCCGGCAGCATCGCCCTCTACGACGCCGCCGGCCACTTGATCACTTTCTCCCGCGTCGACGGCCGGCTTGAACGGACGGGCTTCGTGGAAAGGGCCCCGGACCTGCGCCTCATGATGAAGGAAGGCGCCGCCGATGGTGACAATCGCAGCATCACACTGAAACCCGCCCCGCTACCGCCGTTCATTCACCCCGAGTTCGGCCCCCCCTTGCCTCAGAAGGCCGACGCCCGCTTCGCGCTGATCGACAACGCACTATCGATCGAAATCCACGCTCCGATCCTGGACAGCACCCCTGGCAATCCCAGCGGACAGACTGCTCCCAGGCAGGTTGGCCTGATCGTCATGATCTACAGCCTCGACCAGGCTTTCGTCCACGAACTGGCCCGGCGGACCGACACCGACATCAACGTATTCACCTCCGACGGACTGCGTCACGGCACGCTCGCCACCTACCTCAAGGCGGACTGGAACGGCCAGGCGGAACCTGCCCAAGGCAATGCCCCGGCCCTGACCTTCAACGAAATCAGCATCGACGGCACCGGCTACTATCAGGGGCTGATTCCACTCCAGCGCGATGGACGCCCCATCGGCGGCATTGCCACGCTGCGCTCGAAATCCATCGTCGAGGCCAACACCTGGGAGATGATCCGCATCCTGGGGCTGATCGCCGCCGCCATCCTGGCCTGCGTGCTGCCCCTGGCCTGGTATTTCTCCACGTCGATCTCCCGCCCGCTGACCACCCTCAGCCGCATCTTCCGGGGCGTCTCCGACAACACCACCGCCACCATCCAGGACGACGAGCTGGAGTTGCTCGACAAGACCGGCCTGGACTACGAACTGGCCGACCTGACCCAGAGCTTCATCGCCATGAACAATGCGGTGAGCCAGAAGATCCGCCAGATCAACGATATCAACGCCTCCCTCGAGAACACCGTCAATGAACGCACCGCGGCCCTGATCGCCAAGGAGCAGGAGTCCCGCACCCTCATCGAGAACTCGCCCGACTCCATCGCCCGCTACGACCGCGACTGCCGGCGCATCTATGCCAACCCGGCATTCAGTTCGGTAACGGGTCTGCGCCTCGCCGAACTGCTCGGCACACGACCGTCCGAAGTCCCCGGCGGCAGCAATGCCGAGATCTACGAAGCCAAGATCCGGGAGGTGCTCGCCAGCGGCAGGAATACCCAGTTCGAACTGAAGTGGCACAACAGGGAAGGCAAGGAGCTCTGCAGCCTCATCCACCTGGCCGCAGAGGTCGATACGGCCGGCACAGTGACCAGCGTGCTGGCCGTCGGCCGAGACATCTCCGACCGCATCGCCTTCGAAGAGACGATCTGGAAACAGGCCAATTTCGACAGCCTGACCCAGTTGCCCAATCGCCAGCTGTTCCACGACCGCCTGGAGCACGAATCCCGCCTGGCCGACCGCAGTGGCCGCGCCATGGTGCTGATGCTGATCGATCTGGACCACTTCAAGGAGGTCAATGACTCCCTCGGCCACGACAAGGGCGACGTCCTGCTGATCGAGGCCGGGCGGCGCATCAGTGCCTGTGTGCGCGCCTCGGATACGGTGGCCCGTCTGGGCGGCGACGAATTCACGGTGATCCTGTCCTGCGTGGACGATATGGAGAGCGTCGAACGCATCGCCCATGCCCTCATCGACAAGCTCTCCAGTCCCTTCGTGCTCGGCACCGACAAGGCCTTTGTCTCAGCCAGTCTCGGCATCACGCTCTACCCGAGTGACGCCCGCGAACTGGACATCCTCTTCAAGAACGCCGACCAGGCCATGTACGCGGCCAAGAATGCCGGCCGCAACCGCTTCAGCTACTTCACGCCGGATCTGCACGAGGCCGCCCAGCAACGCCAGCATCTGAGCAACGACCTGCGCAACGCGCTGGCCGCCAAGGAATTCCAGATCCACTACCAGCCCATCGTCGAGCTGGCCACCAGCCGGGTCTGCAAGGCCGAAGCCCTGCTCCGCTGGGCCCATCCCCAGCGCGGCCTGACCGGCCCGCTGGAGTTCATCACGGTGGCAGAGGAAACCGGGCTGATCGTGCCCATCGGCGACTGGGTCTTCAAGCAGGCTGCCCAGCAGGCCCTCAACTGGAGCCAGCGCTTCGACGACGACTTCCAGATCAGCATCAATACCTCGCCGGCCCAGATCCGCCACGACGGCAACGCCCTGGCCCACTGGCCGGAATACCTGGCCGAGCAAGGCATTCCGGGGCACAGCGTGGTCATCGAGATCACCGAGAGCCTGCTGCTGCACGCCGAAGCCCGGATCAACAAGAAGCTGCTGGGCTTCCGCGATGCCGGCATCCAGGTGGCGATCGACGACTTCGGCACCGGCTACTCATCGCTGTCCTACCTGAAGCGCTTCGACATCGACTACCTCAAGATCGACCGCAGCTTCGTACGCAACCTGGGCTGCGACGCCAATGACCGGGCCCTGTGCGAAGCCATCATCGTGATGGCCCACGCGCTGGGCCTGAAGGTCGTCGCGGAAGGCGTCGAAACCACCACCCAGCGGGATCTGCTCGTCGCCGCCAGCTGCGACTACGCCCAAGGCTACCTGTACTCCCCCGCCCTGACCTCCGCCGAATTCGAACGCTGGGCCTGGTCGGCCGGCAACGGACCGGCCTGACGTCGCCTCGACGGTCAACTGAAGAACTGGCTCGGCGTCTGCCCGAACTGGCGCTTGAACATCGTCGTGAAGGCGCTGGGGCTGTCGTAGCCGAGGGCCAGCGCGATATCGACGACCCGCTCGCCGCCTGCGAGCAGTTCCAGCGCCCGCAACAGACGCGCCTGCTGGCGCCATTTGCCGAAGGTCATGCCGGTCTCCCGCTGGAACAGGCGCTGGATGGTCTTGACGTCCACGCCCAGATGAGCCGCCCAGTCGCCCAGCGTGGACACATCGTCCAGGCGTTGCTGCAGGCGCGTACAGATCTCCAGCAGACGCGGCTCTAGCGGCATCGGCAGGTGTAGCGGCAACACCGGCAGCGTGCGCAGCTCATCGAGCATCAGGCGCATCAAGCGGCCGTCCCGAGAGTTCGATGCGTAGGGCGCCTGCACGTCCGCAGCCTCACGGATCAGCTCCCGCAGTAAAGGCGAGATGCCCACCACGCAGGACGCAGCCGGCAGGCTCGGCACCGCCCCCGGCCGGATGAACAGGCTGCGCATGTTGACCACGCCAACGCACTGGATCGCGTGGGTCATGCCTGCCGGCATCCAGATGCCCCGCGTCGGCGGCACCACCCATTGCCCGGCGTCGGCCTTCACCGCCATCACGCCGTGCACCGCGTAGATCAGCTGGTGCTTACCGTGGGCATGGGGCGCCACCTCCCAGCCGGCAGGGTAGTCGGTCGCCCGGCAGCTCACCGGGGCGGTACTGGCGTCGATCTCTGCCAGCGCCTCGAAAAGGGGTTTCACCGTCATGATGGCCTACCGCAAACAATGTCTTTTTCTAGCAACCCCACGGCCGAATGGCGTGAGACAGGCATGCATCGTATTTCTAGAATCGGCGGACGTCGAGCCATGCCACAACAACGCAGCCAGCCCCTGATCGACAGCGGGCAGGTACACCACACAGAGAGTCCGCACCATGACAAAGCCGTCCGCCCTGCCCTTGCAGGGACGCCATAACGAAGCCGCCTTCGGCATCCTCGGGGCGATCAGCACCTCGCACTTCATCAACGACATGATGCAGTCGCTGATCCTCGCCATGTACCCGCTGCTGAAGGGCAGCTTCCACCTCAGCTTCGGGCAGATCGGCCTGATCACCCTCACCTACCAGCTGACCGCCTCGCTGCTGCAACCCCTGATCGGCCTGTACACCGACAAGAAGCCCCAACCCTATTCCCTGCCCTTCGGCATGGCCGCCACCCTCCTCGGCCTGCTGCTGCTCGCCTACGCACCGAGCTACGAGATCGTGCTGCTCGCCGCCGCCTGCGTCGGCACCGGCTCGGCGATCTTCCACCCGGAATCGTCGCGCATCGCCCGGCTCGCCTCGGGCGGGCGGCACGGGTTGGCCCAGTCGGTCTTCCAGGTCGGCGGCAACACCGGCAGCGCCGTCGGCCCGCTGGTCGCGGCCGCCGTCATCGTGCCCTTCGGACAGCACAGCGTGGCCTGGTTCGGCCTCGCCGCGGTGCTCGGCATCATGCTGCTGGTGCAGGTCAGCCGCTGGTACGCCACCCACCACATCGCCGGCGGCGCACGCAGCCGCCCGCCGGTGGAGTCGCCCTACCCGCGCAGGGTGGTGTTGGGCGCCGTGGCGGTGCTGCTCGTGCTGATCTTCTCGAAGTATTTCTACATCGCCGGCCTGAGCAGCTTCTACACCTTCTACCTGATCGAGAAATTCGGCCTGTCGGTGCAGAGCGCCCAGGTGCACCTGTTCGCCTTCCTGTTCGCATCGGCGGCCGGCACCATCCTCGGCGGCCCGATCGGCGACCGCGTCGGCCGCAAGCCGGTGATCTGGGCTTCCATCCTCGGCGTCGCCCCCTTCGCGCTGATCCTGCCCCACGCCGACCTGTTCTGGACCACGGTGCTGACCATCGTCATCGGCCTGGTGCTGTCGTCGGCCTTCTCGGCGATCCTCGTCTATGCGCAGGAACTCATGCCCGGCAAGGTCGGCATGGTATCCGGCCTGTTCTTCGGCTTCGCCTTCGGCATGGGCGGCCTGGGCGCCGCCGTACTGGGCCTGCTCGCCGACCGGACCAGCATCGACGCCGTCTATCACGCCATCGCCTACCTGCCACTGCTCGGTATCGTCGTGGCCCTGCTGCCGAAGAGCCGGCGCCAGCCAGCCGCAACTCTGGGCCGGGGATAAATCCGGCCATCGCCCGTGTGCGCTGCTGCGCAGTGCACCGCCGTGCCGTTGCGTTATCGTGGGCTCCCGCCCCTGGAGCCCACGTACGCCATGCCCCGATCACCCACTCCCGTGTTCCGCGGCCTTGGCGCCGCCTGGCTGGCCATCGGCCTCGGCGGCTGCATCCCGGCCCCCCTCGGCAGTTACTACAAGCCCGTTGCCCCGCAAGACAGCCCACGCTATGCCGGCGATCTGTGCCAGGGCGCGGCCGGCGCACCGGTGTCGATGGCGCTGGAGCTGGCCGACGGCGCGACACTGAGCATCGCCACGCGCCCGGCCACGGCGGCCGAAAACAGCAACAGCCTCATGCTGCAGGTAGAAGTCACCCTACGCGGGGAGACGCGCATGCAATGGAGCGACGCCACCGTCACCGTGTCCGCCGACAACGACGTACCCAGGCGCTTCACGCCCGACTGGAATGTCTCCGGCAGCAGCCCGCTGCCAGCTTCAGGCCGCGTCGATTGGGCCCGCCTCGCTCCCGCCCCCAGGCTGTTCCAGCCTGGCCAGCCCACACCGAAGGACTTCTCGGCGCGGCTGGGGGCGAGCTTCACGTGGCTCTCCGTCACGCCCGCGCAGCTGGAGGTGGCCCTGCCAGGTTTCCGCAGCGCATCACACAACGTAGGCCCGCGGACCTTCAACCTCGATGCCATGCAGGACGGCATCAGTACAGCCCCGGGCAGCATCCGCTATCGCACGGCGCAACTCGCCCGCGAGCAGACGGCCCTCGCCGAAGCCTGCCTCCGTGAAGCACATGCGCCGCGACACGTCAGCTGCGCCGAACTGGCGAGCATGAAGACCGAGACCTTCGCCTTCCCGCACGGCCCGCTGACCGTCAGCGGCCGCTGGTGGATCTACGATCCCGCCCGCAAGGACCCGCTGCGCGGCCAGCTGGAATTCCAGCTCTCCGACGCGCTCGATCTGGAGTGGTCCCCCTCGCAGATCACGGTGCGCGTCAGCGCCGGCGATGCCACCGGCGAGGCCCGGCAGATCGAGCTCGGCAGTTTCATCGCGTATTTCCGCTTCCGTGCTCCGCTGACCACCGAACTCGTCGGCGGCAATGCCGTGGCCCCCTCCGGCGCCACCCGTGCCAGCTTCCAGCTCGATCTCGGCAACGCCCGCTCGAGCCACTACCGCATAGCCCTACCGCCGATCCGTGTCGGTAGCACGACCTTGCCAGCCCGGACCATCGAGCTGGAACGACGACGCTTCGATGTCGGCATCCTGCCCTTCAACTGCTGACCGCCGCCAACCCACTCGCAGGGCCACGACGGCCCCGCGTATCACCACATCAGGTCGTCCGGCACCTTGAAGTCGGCGTAGGGATCGTCCTCAGCCACCTCGGTGGTGGCCCGCTTGATCTGCACGACGATGGACTGATCGCGCTCGGCGATCTTGTCAGCGATGACCTTCGGCACCAGTTCGGTCACATCGCCGCGGCAGATGATCACCAAATGGCCAGCGACGATGTGGTCACGTACCTTGGCCGACACATACACCCGCTTGATCTTGTTGTCGTGGGTGAAGTTGTAGGCGATGTCGCCGCCGCCCTTGTGCTGGCGGTTCTGCTGCACCATCTGGGCGATCTGCGCGGCGATCGCCTTCTGGGTCGCCGCCGCGTCGCGCTGGGCATTGAGCTCGCGGGCCCGCTCGGCGTTCTTGCGCTGGGCTTCCTGCGCCGCCACGCGTGCCTCGTCGACACTCTCGGTGCCGGTACGCCGCTCGATCTTCTGCTGCCGGGTCTTGTCCTGGTGGACCTTCTTGGCCTTCTTCGGGTCCACCAGACCGGCCTTCAAGAACTGTTCCTGCAAAGACGCCATCTGCGCCACTCCGTCTAATAAGGTGATTAGGCCGCACTGCGAGGCCGGCCGAAAAGAGAGCGGCAGCATAACAAAAAGTCGCCACCGTCAGTCCTTATGTGCTCAGCGCCGCACAATCTCATGCACCATGCGCCCATGAACGATACGGACCTGCCCCGCCTGCTGCTGCTGGCCGCCAGCTGGCTACTGTTCGGCGCCCTCCATAGCCTGCTGGCCGGGACGACCCTCGAACGCCTGTGCGGCCGCCATGCCCGCCTCGCCTTCAACCTGCTCGCCGTCCTCACGGTGGCCGCCCCGCTGACGCTCCTCGCCAGCCTGCCCGCCACGCCGCTGTTCGACGAACCCGCCTGGCTAAGCGGGCTCCGCCACGGCCTCGGCGCCGCCGCGGTGCTGGGCTTCCTGCATACACTGAAGTTCTATTCGATGCCGGCTTTCCTGGGCCTGCGCCAGGAGACCTGGCCGCTCACCTTCAGCCCGTGGCACTGCCGGGTGCGCCACCCGTGGTATTTCCTGATGCTGGTGTTCATCTGGACACGGCAGATGAACGCCCCCTGGCTGGTCTCCGCGCTGTGCATCAGCGCCTACCTGGTGATCGGCAGCCGCATCGAGGAGAAGCGCATCCTGCAGCGCCATCCCGACTCCTACGCCGCCTATCGACGCATCGTGCCGGCCCTGATCCCCTGGCGCGGGCGGGCGCTGGACGAAGCCACACGCCACCAGCTGGAAGCACGGGCCCTGGAGGAAAGCTGAACCTGCCGCACTCCCCCCGGCGCACACCTCAGGGATTCGGCGTTTCGGACACCACGGCCCCGAGGGCCGACTTCCGCAAGCACACCAGCAGGGCTGCGAACAGCGTTTCCGGATCCACCGGCTTGGCCACGAACCCGTCCATGCCCGCCTCTGCGCAGCGCAGCCGGTCTTCCGCAAAGGCGTTGGCGGTCAAGGCCAGGATAGGGACACGCTTCCTTTGCGGCAGTTGCCGGATGCGCCGTGTCGCCTCGAGGCCATCCATGTTCGGCATCTGCATGTCCATCAGGATCAGCGCATAGTCCTGGTTACACACACGGTTCAGGGCCTCGACGCCATCCTCCGCCACATCGGCCTGCAGGCCGGCGTCCTCCAGCATCGACAGGGACACCTCACGATTGACCGGATCGTCCTCCGCCAGCAGCACGCGCGTGCCGGCGAAGTCCCGCCGCAGGATCTGTTCGGCATCACCCGCCCCGTGGATATTCTCCGGCCTGCATGCCTGCACCGACTTGCGCAGGCGTACCGTCAGCCAGAAGGAACTCCCCTTGCCGAGTTCGCTCGTCACCCCGGTTTCACCCCCCATCAGCTCGACCACGCGCCGGGTGATCGCAAGCCCGAGGCCAGTCCCACCGTGTTTGCGGCTGATGGAGTTGTCGGCCTGCTCGAAGGCGGAGAACAGGCGCGGGATGACGTCCGGCGCGATGCCGGTCCCGGTATCGCTGACCTCGAAGCGCAGCAGGCTATGCTCCAGACCGTCCTCAACGAGGCGGGCCCGCAAGACAATCCTGCCGGCGTCGGTAAACTTCACCGCATTGCCGAGATAGTTGAGCAGCGCCTGCTGCAGGCGCGTGCGGTCACCGAGCAACCCGCGGGGCATCGGTGGAATGTCGGTTTCGAGCCGAAGCCCCTTGGCCTTGACGCGCCCTCCGATCATGCTGACGACGTTGTCTGCCAGCTCCTCGACACTCAGCCAGGCCTCATCCAGTTCGAACTTGCCGGCCTCGATCTTCGACAGATCGAGGATCACATTGACGACGTCGAGCAGGTGAGCCCCGGCCGCTTCGATCTTGTCCAGCTTGTTGATCTGCGACGCCGTCGCACCACTGCGCCGCAGGACATGGGCCATGCCGATGATGGCGTTAAGTGGCGTCCGGATCTCGTGGCTCATGTTGGCGAGAAAGGCGCTCTTCGCCACGTTCGCCGTCTCCGCCTGGTTCTTGGCCCAGGTCAGCTCCTGGGTACGTTCTTCGACGAGCCGCTCCAGATGATTGCGGTGCTCCGCGAGCTCATGCTGGATCGCCTTCGTCTCGGTAATGTCCATCGCCAGCCCCTCAATGAGGATGTCGCCCTCTTCAAGCCGGATCCCGAGGGAACGATCGAAGAACCAGCGCCAGCGGCCTTCGCTGTCGCGGATGCGGTACTCCAGGCTGAAGGGCGTCTGCTCGGCGAGCAACCGGGCAACGGCCGCCCCTACGCGCGGCTGGTCCTCCGGATGGATCGATTCTGCCCACAAGAAAGGATGGGTCAGCAGGTATTCCATCGAATGGCCGAAGACATCCACTGCACGCGGCGAGTAATAGTGGATGCCCCCGCGCAGCACGGAATAGGTATATGCAATATCCGGCAAGCTCTCCACCAGGTGGCGATAGCGCGCCTCCCGCTGCTCGAGGATGGCCTCCGCCTGTTTGCGCGGCGTGATGTCGGTGTGCGTGCCGCACATGCGTAACGGCCGGCCGTCCCCGTCCCGCTGCATCACCCGGGCCTGATCGAGAATCCACTTCACGCTCCCGTCCTTGTGGAGCATCCGGTACTCGATCTTGTGCGTCTCGGCATGCCCCTTGAGGACGGCATCGATGGAGTTCCACGCGCGCTCACGATCCTCGGGGTAGATGAAATCGGTCCACTGCTGGGTCGTGCGCTGGATCTCCTCATGGGTATAACCCAGCATCACGGCCCACTGCTTGTTCCGCTCGACAGTGCCGGTCTCCAGATTCCAGTCCCAGAAGCCGAGCTCGGCCCCTTCCAGCACGAAACGCAGCTGCTTCTCACTGTTTTCCAGCGCCAGCTGGGAGAGCTTGCGCTGCGTGATGTCGTGGCCGATGCCCAGCACACCGATCAGGCCACCATTCTCGTCGAGCATCGGGATCTTGGTGGTTTCGAGGACTTCCCGATGCCCGTCCGATGCAAAGCTGATCTCCTCCTCGTTGATGCTCGGCCTGTTCCTTTCCGTGGCCCGCCGGTCATGCTCGCGGAATAAATCGGCCAGCGCCTTGTCGACGAAGTCGTAATCGGTCTTGCCGATGACCGCCTTCTCAGTGGCCCCGAAGAACTGCTCGAAGCGCTGGTTGCAACGCAGATAGACGCCGTTCTGATCCTTCAACCAGACAAGGTCGGGAAGCGTATCGATCAGCGTGCGCAGGAAACTGCGTTCATTCGACAACTCCCGCTTGGCCATCACCTGCTGTGTGATGTCGCGGGCGATCGTGGACGCCCCGGCAATGCCACCTTCGGCATCCCGGATGGGCGAAATGGTGACCGACACGTGGATGATCGCGCCGTCCTTGCAGCGCCCCCGCATCTCCTGGTTGGTCACCGTCTCGCCGGAGCGGATATGGGACAGGATCGCCTCGACGTCGCCCTGCAGGTCTGGCGGAAACAGCATGCGGGCGGGCTGCCCCAGCGCCTCTCCGGCCGAATAACCGAAGATCGTCTCCGCCGCCGGGTTCCAGCTGGTGATAGTGCCGTCCAGCGTCTTGCCGATGATCGCATCCCTGGACGAGTTGATGATGGCCGCGGCACTCTGCAGCGCCTGGTTGGCCTCGTGCATCTGCAAGCGGGCCAGCCCCATCTCCCCCATGATCTTGGCCAGGTCCGTCAGAAAGGCCAGGATCGACCGCACTTTTTCGCGGGAAAAGACCGGGGTCTTCTTCAGCGCGTCGAGATAGCCCTGCTCCTCGATTCCGAACTCTCGGGCCTGGCGGATGAAATACGGCAGATCCGGCTTCTCGAAGAAGAACTGCCCCGTGAACAGATTGGCCACGTGCTCGCCGGCAACCAAGATGGGCACCGCCACATCCACCAGCCCGTTGCGGCAGTTGTAGACGTTGTAGGCCTCCCCCTCCTTCAAGCGGCCCGCCAGGATGGTGTCGCTCTCGAGGCAGCGCTGCGCCGTCCCCGAATTGCAGCGGTGGAACTTCGTGCAGACATCCTGCCAGCCCGTTGCCACCAGCACTTCGCCATCGTGTTCGAGAATCGCGGTGACGGCGCCGGTCGCCGCTGTGAAACTCTCGCACAGCGCCTTCAATTGCTGGACGTCTACAAGCTCGGCAAATTTCATGGGGGCGGACCTATACGGAAGGTATCCAGCGGGCGATTGCATGCCCGCAGGCCTGGGCCGAAGACTTCACTGGCTCAATTCGGCTGAGCGCCCATTCTTCGGCCAGGGACTGGAGCGAGTCAAGATCAGAAGCCGACCCGCAGCGACAGCCGGAAGGTCCGGGGTTCCGCCGGGTGGGTGTGGATGTCATTCACCGCGGCGCTCTCGCCGCTCAGCTGTGAGCTGTAGTAATAGTCGATGTCGCTGACCCTGCGGTTGAATGCATTGAGCACATCGAGAGACAGCTTCAGGCGCGCATCGATGCGGTAGCTGCCACGCAGATTGACCAGCGTCGAGCTCTTCGAGCGCACCGAATCGTCCTCGATCAGCGGGCGCGGACCGAAATAGCGCAGGCGCGCCCCGCCCGACCACTTGCCGCCGGCGTCGTAGCTCACCCCCACCGACGCCACCTTGCGGATCGCACCGGGGACATCGTCGCCCGGCACGCTGTCGTCCACCCGCGTATAGCGAGCTTTCGAGATCGACAGATCGGCGTCGACGATGGTCGCCGGGTTCGGCATCCAGTAATTGGCCCACTCGATCCCCGTCCGCTTGCTTGGAAAGCTCGGCTCCGTCGTACCGGCATCGCCGGAGAACACCAGCTCTGACGCAATGTCCAGCCGCCACAGGGACAAGGAGGTCTGCAGGCCCGGGATCAGCGCGCTGCGCACGCCCACTTCATAACCCTTGGTGCGCACCAGGGGCGTCGAACCCGCCACTGGCGTACCAAAGCCCGGATCGCGGAAATCCGGGTTGGTTTTCACGGTGATGCCGCGGGCGTCGTTGCTGTGGAAGCCGTAGCCCATGTTCAGGTAGTACTCGGTCTTGCTCCACGGCCCGAAGATCAGCGACAGCTTCGGGCAGCCGATGCTGGCGTCCGCCTTGCCGGAATTGGCCGGCGTGTCGGCGCTGACATCGAACGTGTAGAAGTCCTTGCGCCAGCCGACGCTGCTGCGCAGCCAGTCCAGCCACTGGATCTGGCTCTCCGCGTAGAGGCTGATGCTTCTTTCCCGCACACGGTCCTGCGCCACCGTGCCCCAGCGCTGCCGGGCGGTCGTCGCATACAAGCCCAGCTTGCCGATATCGTCGAGGCGGGACTGCAAACCCAGCGTGAAGTCCGCCCCCCGGGCCAGCCAGTCGCCGTACCAGGTCTGCGCCACATTGAAGCCATATACCTGGCGCCGGTCTTCCTGCTCGAACTGATCGCCAGGGCCCGGATTGCAGCCGAGGGTGCAATAGGTGAAGTTGGACCACAGGTTGAGGCCGTAATCCATCGCGTACACGTTGCCGCGCAGCCAGCCGCGCTCATCCTTGCGCGACCACTCGCCGGACAAACTGTAGCGATGGGTCCGGCCACCGTCGCTGGGGTCCAGGTTGCCATAGCGGGAGATCAGCCCGGCCTCCACCGCGCGCAGCGGCACCTGATCCGTCGAAGCCCACTTGGCGGTGTAGGCCATCGCCGCCACCGACCAGCCGTTGGCGCGCGTTCCTTGTGAATAGCGCAGCAGCCCGTTCAGCTTGTCGAGGTCCTCCGGCATCGACCACGGGCCATTGTTGCCGGCCCACTCCAGCGCGTAGAGGAGATGGCCGTCGCCCACGGCCGGCGATCCGACCAATAGCGCACGCCGATAACCATGGCTGCCGACGGACAGATCGACGAAGTCCTGATCCAGCTTGCGCGCGTACTCGATGGCCGCCGATCCCGCCGACGCGAAGTCCCCCACCTCGGCCGCATACGGCCCCTTGCGGTACTGCATGCTGTCCACCAACTCGGGAATCAGGAACTGCAGGTCCGAATAGCCCTGCCCGTGCGCATGGGTCGGCATGTTCACCGGCATGCCCAGCAGGCTGGTCGCGAAATCGGTGCCGTGGTCCAGGTTGAAGCCGCGCAGGTAGTACTGGTTGGCCTTGCCGTCGCCGCTGTGCTGGGAAACGATCAAGCCTGGCACGACCTCCAGCACCTCCGCCGGACGCAGCAAGGGACGGTTCTCCAGCTGCCGCGCCGTCACGTTCCCCTCCGACGCCGCGCTGGCAACGCCGACCAGATCCTGCGCATCACTGGCGCTCACCTCGACCACATCCAGCGTCTGCATGCCGCCGCCATGGGCCACGGATGCCCCCGCACAGGCGGAGGCCAGGAGGAATTGCCTGAAACAGTTTCGTTCTTTGCGTTTGCCGGACTTCATCGGGAAAGATTGCCACGACGCCCGGCCGCCCCGGAAACCGCAGCAGGCCTGCATCGCGCATTTGTATGATCATTTTATAAATAATCATACAACTATCGTGCCAACACTCAGACAGCAGCTTTCAGCGGGTATCCACAGCAATCCTGCGCCAGGCTCGATCAGGCAATCGATCACCCTGCGCACACTTCGGAAGGCTGCTTACCAGTGCGAGCGCATGGGCAATGGCCCAAGGCACCTCCTCATCGCACGAAGTACAAGGCGAGCGCTCAGCGACGCTGGGCTCTCAGCATGGCCAGGCGCATCTGTGCCTTCTGATCTCCCTGGTTTGCCGCTTGCGAAAGCAGCGCAATCGCGACATCCCGATCACCCTTGGCGTTTCGTTGAATCCGCACCAGAGCCGCGTTATAGGCCGCAATCGGGTTTGCATATCGCGCTGCGGCTTCGAATGCCTGCAACGCCCGATCAGGGCAAAGAAAGAACACATCCCACCCGACGCCCGCATGCATGATCCCTACATCATCCTTGGCCTGCAGGAAGACATCTTCGAGCGTCGCTGGCCAACCGGCCACCAATGACGCCATCACTTCCCGACCGGGCTGAACCTTATATGGCCGGCCCCCCTGGAAAATCGTGACCGCCTGATGTGTCGTCCTGAGCGAACCATCCTCGGCAACCCAGACGAATCCGTCGGCCCCCACAACCGGGAAGCCCCCAAGGGCGTCCGACAGCTTCATGGCCAACGACTTCTCCCCGCGCCCAGGCGGGACACCTGTCCAAGATGCCTTGAGAACAATCCGTTTCACACCGCTTTCAATATGAGGTTTCGCAACCGCCGCCAGCTCTTCGATGGTCAGGATTCGCTTATCTGCGTCGTAAAGTCTCCACGGGCTGGCGTGCACGCTGATGTTCAGGACGGTCGGGTCATCCTGGCTGTCCTCCTTGTTTGTCGAATACTTGAAGAACGCCTCAGCCGCGGAAACGCACGCCTCATCCGTACACGGATCCACAGTAACGACACCCTTCAACTCCACGGGCGACTTGCATTCGGCAAGCACCTGGAAACTCGCAGCCAATAGAAGAACGGCCATTAGCGATAACTTCAATTCCCACTCCCTTCCTTGCCCGCCAAGCGGCGTCTAGTTGACGTACTCATAGGTGATGTACCACTTCTCGTCTATTTTCTTGCACCTCTGCTCGTACGGCTTCAGATCATTCATGGGCGTATCGAACGAGGAATACAGAGGAGTCAATTCCTTTTCGGAGAAGAGGTAAGCCTTTCGATGACTCGAATAATGCCCATCACGTGGATAGACAATGACTCCCTCCGACAATCGATCAATGCCGACACCGTCTGCTCCAAGCTCATCCAGCAGTTCAAGACAGGCGGCATCGCTCTTGATGAGTTCAAGTCGCCACAAAATCCTGTCTCTTTCGATATGGCATGCCGTTCGAAGTAACGCCTATGGCATCGCGCATGCCTGCATTGGAAGTACTTTTGTGAAGACGTGCCCCTGGTTACTGTCGCAACCAGAACGCTGCCTGCTGTCGCGCAAGCAGCTCAATCCGTGGAGCGCTTGCGGTAATGCGCCTCGGCCATTCCGACAGCGGCCTCCCACAACGCAGGGGCGCCGCCTTCGATCGGCGGCTGGCAGCGCGACTTGATCTGTTCGAGCGTCACCTCGCACTCCACCCACGTCCCGCCGTCCGTCGCGGCGTTGTGCAGCATCGGCTGGAAACGGTCGAGGGCCTTGGCGAATTTCGCGTCATCACTTTCAGCCGCCTCGAACTCGAACCACAGCTCACGGAACTCGGCCGCCTGCGCGTCGGGCAACAGGCCGAACAGACGTTCGGCGGCGAGCCGCTCGCGCTCGTCCTGCCCCACATGCGTCGCCGGCACGTGGAAAGGAACGTCACCGGCGTCGATCTCGACGATGTCGTGGATCAACAGCATCTTCACGACCCGCTGCACATCGACCGTCCCGGCCGCATGCCCAGCGAGCACCAGCGCATACATCGCCAGGTGCCACGAATGCTCGGCGCTGTTTTCGCGGCGCGAACGATCGATGAGCGGCGACAGGCGCACGACGCTCTTGAGCCGATCGATTTCCTTGAGGAAAGCCAGTTGCCGTTCCAGGTCGGACGAGATCACTTTGCCGTGCTTTCTTTGATACTGGGGGATGGGCGAGTCTAGCAGAACGACTGCAGCTCCCCCGGTCACCGGCGCACGCGGGAAACCGCTCCTATGAATCGTGGCGCCGGGGCCCCGCACTCGTACGGGGGACCACACAGACCCACACCCTCATCATCGCTCAACGATCTGAATGGAACGGAGGACTTCGGCGAGTTGTTCGCGCTGCGTGGCCAGAGGCTGCGCGGAATTCATGGAGAGATGCAGCTCGATCCAGCTGCCAGCCCGGACCACATGCGCATGGATGTTGGTCATATTGAGATGGAGCGAGCCATCGACCTGGTCGGACTCCACCGTGTCCCAGTCGCCGGTCTTCTTTTTGACAACATTCTGATGCGCCAGCGTCCTGCCCTGCAGCACGGTGGGAGGGCTGTCCTTAACGCCCTCGAATCGGGACGCAGACTCGAACCACCCTGACAGCCGAATACCCCGCACATCATCGCTGAACATGAAATATCTGGGACTCGCCGTCGCACCACTCACGTTCCGCGGCAACTCCCGTTTGAAACCGGCTTTTGGCAGGCGAATGGACAAGCTGGAAACCGGAACGGAGATTTCGAATGCCTGGGCTTGTTCCGTTATGGCGATCGACTGCTGAGCGTCAGCCGACCTAGGGGCCCCAAACACCAGCGGGTCCGTGGGGCCAACACTGGCCTTGCTTGTGATGTAGGCAAGCTTCCCATCGCTGCCTTGCTGAAAGGGAAACCTCATCTTCACGGCCTCACCGTCACGCCGCTCAACGACCAAGGTGATGACATTGGGTGAAGCCATATCGCTGATGGACGGGTCCGATTCACACGTACCAATGGCGGCCATGACGAAGGCCCCCGCTTTTGCCTTCGGAGCCAGAAGCGCACCGATCTTCTCCGCGGACGGCTCCCCCAACTGCCTGGCCTGCTCCGCGGTGAAAGCAAAATCGACCGTGGCCTTGTCACTGGCATCGAGCTTGGGATCACGGGCAAGCGACGACCAGGGAAGACACCCTTTGCCTTGCTCAAATTGATAACGTATCGCGCCACGTACCCGGCTGATCAAGGGCATGAACTCGGCCAGCAAGTCATTGGCTGATTGAGCAGCGTAGCTTGTGCTGGTTTGCATTGCCATACAGGCAATGATGGACAGGGCAAATCTGCGGGGCAAACTCACTTGAAACGCATCCGAAGGCGGTCGATAGGGTTTTCGAGGCAGACGATCATGCCCCACGAGATGAATACAAGAAGAGGGAAAGACAAAACGAACAGTCCTGGCGAGGGCAGCTTGAAAGGGCTCCCCATTGCCACGGCCAGCACGCCGACCGGCATGTGGATCAAGTAGATGGGGTAGCTGAAATTGCCCAGCCAACTATCCCATTTCCGTGTAAACCGCCCGGTTTCCGGCATATCGAGCAGGGACACGATAATCAGGGCATGAATGAGGAGATTACTATAAAACAACGCCTGATAAATTGACGGCCAGATCTTCGACAAGATCCAGTTAACAAACAACAGGGAGGCGATGCCAAAACGAACGGAATGATTATTCAGGAAAGCGAGCCTGCCGGACAGCGTATCCCGATAATGGAAGATAAGCGCACCCACGGAGAATGGAAGCGACGCGGCAAACACGGAGAAATATTTATATTTCCAATCCAGCCCCAGGGCATTGACGACTAGCGCGTATCCCAGCCCAAGCAAGAACCAGATTCCCGTACCGAGCCTCGTTCGTGACACAGAAAACGCAATGGCCACGTAAAAGAACAGCTCCAACGTCAGGGCCCACGCGGGATAAATGAGAACAGGCTTGCTTCCGGAGAAGAGTATCAGCAGCAGATTTTGCACCCATCCGCCCAGCGCGGTGGGAAGTCCCATGCCTTTTGCCAGCGAATCCGTAATCTCCGGATCGGCCGCAATAACTGCCCCGGCCGAAACCAGGCAGGCCAACCAGTACATGGGGTAGATCCGCAGAAATCGGTTCAATACATAGCGACCAATCCCCGATGCGGTGAAACCGTAGGTCCGGTGCATGATATGCGTCATCAAATAGCCGCTTAGAACAAAGAAGCCAAAAACAGCGTAGGCCCCCAAGCCCCAGGCTCCTCCTATATGCGACAAGGCAACCATCAGGGCCAACACCATTCTGTAAGCACCAAACATACGCCCCCCGATAGCCATCATGTGTTCATGATCAACGGCAAAAATAATAGCAGCCGTATCGCCAGCAGTGCTGGCAAGCACGCCAACATACTCCCCGTTATGGCCCTGCCTGTCAGTAAAACTGTGTGCCACTTCGCTCCCGAGCGGCAATCGATCACTCTTGGGGCGTGGCAACTACATAGTCGGCCCTGCAGTATTCAATTTGCCGCCCCCAGGCCCCTGTCTGGGGCTGGGGTCATCACGCTCGCAAGCGCATTTGTGCAACAAAGCCCGGTTAAATTAACGTCAATCCGATTTAGACTATGCCATGCAGGTCAACCAGTACCCGATGGAAGGGGCGGACTGATTGTTCAGGGCTGACGAATCAATTTCTCGTCAAGTAATCTTTTTTGCGTTCCAGTACGGAGTAGCGCCCTACTTTGTAAACAGCAGAAAAATTCCTTGAAATAAACTCATCGAGAACAAATACACCGCTTGAAATGGCGCTACTGTTTTTCTCCAACGAATTGTCAACGTCAACTAATATGACAACACTTACGTTGTGCGCAATGAGTTGATCGATCATTTTTTCTTGGACTTGTCTTGTTGTAACGATCCCTGGATGCATTTCACTCCACGCCACAGGAACATGCTTACTCAACAAAAAATACATTGACGAATCGTTGAAAAGAATCATGTCGTGATGAGTATTTCCAACAAAAACATAGTCAACTTCAGGGTATTTTTTATTTATGTAGTTCACAGCACCTATTTGATCTTGATGTATTGGGATGCAATCACCAAGAGAACGACCAAGCGTACATTTTGAGAAATCGTTCAGCTTCCCATAAGACGGCGCAGCATATATGGACATCAATGTCGCTACCATCAGTATAAAGATTTGAAGCGACTTCCTCACGTATCCTGCTGCGTCCGATTTCTGCGCCGAAACAATAGAAGCAAAGCACAATAAAAATAGCATGGATGGTGCTGTGTGCGCCAAGTCAAAACGATTGTGCGACTGCACGGTAAGAATCATCGTCATTAATGCGCAAAAAAATTCCGCAATGAAATACCTTGGGAATGCCTTGATATGACTCTTCGTCGTCAGCGCCAACCCAGCAAGGGGGAAAACAATCCCCCCCCACGCCAACACCCATCTCAATACCCATTTCAAGTCCCACATCAAGAAAAGTTCTAGAAACCCAGGAACGGGCAACAGCCGGCTCTCTCTCATTCCGGTTACCGGAAAAACAATTTCTTGCTCAATAAAATTTTCAACACCGCCTCTTGCAGCAACTGTGACCAATAAAAAAAGAGACACTCCAAAAAAAACAAGAAGAAACGAGACAACTGAATTTAAATAGCGGCCGCTAATTTTGATCAATCCACGCAGACCAATTGAAACCAAGAAGCTTCCTAGAGTGGACGCAAAAAAATAAGCCGCAAAGTCGTGTCGAAATATAGCAACGAAGCCAGCAACTACTCCTGCCAAAGGTATAAGCCCAGTTCCGCCTCGCTTCGTTTCTTGAGCAGCCAATGCGATTGACAAGAAAATCAAAGCCAAAGCCGGCGTTGCGGAATAAGAAGGATAAAGGGCTGAGCCTAACCAAAGGCTGGAAAGAGTAGCAGCAAAAGCAGCACCAAGCCGACCAGAGAATGCTCTGACAAAACAGAATACAGAGCCGATCAGAAGGCATGACCAGAGCAAATTAACAACTCTGGCTACGACAAGGCTTGGTTCAAAAAGTACAAAAAACAACGAAAGAGTCAGAGATGTGCCCGGGGGGTAGGCTGTCCAATAATCCAAATGTGGAGTCTCGCCATTTATAATTCTCTCCGCATTCGTTATGGCAAACCCCTCATCATAAACCCCTAGAGGCGTCGCGAATGCGCTGAGGAGTGAAGCACTAATTATCAGTGCTGATGCTACAAGGCCCCATGCGGAGATGAAATTATTGCGTTCATGCATTCTTCTTTTCCAAGAGACGAACATCCACGCAGACGACAAGAACGCCTATCGTGCGCTGGGCCGTTATCTGCCCACCGAGAAAGTGCTCAAAGAGTACTGACGATACGAAACTGTCTTCCTCCATTCGCGCAGTGGGTGCGGGTCAAAAAACAGGCCCCATCCCACCGATCGCGCGCCCCGGCTCCAAGCACCGCCGGATCACCGACGCGCAGTGCATTCTGCTGGCCGTCATCCTGACGGGCGCCAATCGCAACGACGTAACCCAACTTTTGCCCTTGGTCGAAGCCATTCCACCTATTCGTGGCAACAGGGGCGCCCGCTCTCCAGGCCCCAGGCGCCTCCTATATGCGACAAAGCAACCATCAGGGCCAACACTATTCTGTAAGCACCGAACATACGCCCCCCTCGAGAGCCATCATTTGCGCATAATCAATGGCAAAAAAATTAGTCGCTGCATCGCCAGCATTGCTGGCAATACACGCCAACATATTCCCGGTTATGGCCCTGCCTGTCAGTAAAACTGTGTGTCACTTTGCTCCCGAGCGGCAATCGATCACTCTTGGGGCGTGGCTGCTACATATTCAAGCCCGATGTTCCCGTACTCGGACTCCGATCTGAGGACGCGAGTGTCCGGATGATGTTCGATGCGGATCTGATGATCCGATAGCCAGGACACGCGTAACGCGGGTCCTCCCCCCGGCCCGCTTGGTGCCTTACCGTGATCGTCGTCTACAACCAGGACATTGCCCGCTTTGTTGGGGAGCGCCTCGGCAACGGGGAGAATGGAAACCTGAGTCGAGAAACCGGTGGTTGCGCCGCAATCGCGCTCGAAGACCACGGCTTTCAACCGGCCGCCGGGAGCCACGACTTCAGACAACACCTCATTGCCGCAGGCGTCCGGTATCAGATACAGCAATGCACCAATGGCCAGGGCAATCAAGGCGACAACGACAACCGCGATGATGCGGAGCAGTTTCAACAGATGAAGCAGCAAGGAACGCATAGAATCAGCCCGATAAGCACAACAGCGGCGCCTGCGACAGCAAGCAGCGCACAAGCCGCAACGACGACTAAAGTGGCCCAGCGAATGAGCCTAGCTTAGAGATACTGACGCATGGCATGTAGTTAAGCGGCCTGCACGGCCTTTCGCGCAGGTGCGCTTGAGCGTAGGGTTCAAAGGCGTTTTATCCGCATCTGTCCCGACGGACCTTGGGGACAGTTGGGGGCGTGCCTTTTATTTCGATCAAAGTCCAAGTTCCATTGAATTTGTATGGTCGATCTTGGTTACTGCCGCCCGTGACGGCGGGAAACACCAAATTGAGATGCACCGCGGATGTCGTTATATCCACAACACCTTTCATGGCGATGGGTCGTTGGTAGCGATCCGGTAGCGTCGGAGGGCAGTACGACAATTGATGATTGCTGGAAGGCGTTGCCCCGACGGCAATCCATTGCTCGTCGAGATATGTGCCAGGTATAAGGTCATAAACCACAACTCGATATGGAATCCGCAGATAGCGAAATCCAGCGATGTCGTACATCTCCACATTTGCGCCTCGGTGCTCTGAGTAAGGGGCCAGGTGCCCACAAGCGGCCAGCAGCGCGGCAGCGGTCAAGACAGTCACAATGCGCATACGCCCTCTAACAGGTATTGGCTTGACCCACTCCATCCGACTCCAGGTCCAGATCGAGGGACCAGCGGAACAGCAGGTTGTAATCCAGGATTCGACCAAGTGAGTTAGAGCACATATGCCACCACCCAACGACCTATTGTGAATAAACCCACCGTGGCACAAACCGCAACCGCGAGGAACAAAGGAGTCGGCAGGCCTCGGCGCGTCAGCGGCAGCACATCATTAGCAAGCAATGCCCCCTCCAAGTGAAACGACAACGCGAAGCCAGAAACATCTTTATAGGGGCCGACAACCTCGGGATGGGCAATCTCCATGGGCCAGCCTTGAGCAGATGGAGCCGGAGAGTCCACATCGGCGGCCACAACAAGTTGCTGCCCGAGAGCTTTGAGAGATGACCGATCACCTACAACCATGAGCCCGTTTTCACGGCCGGAGTAGATATGAAGCAAGAGCGGTTTCGAATTATTCGCCATACACTCCAACGTTTTCAAACTCTGGGTCATCCTCATAGCGAATCAGCCAAGCCGCGATGTTTCCGAGCAGTATCAACAAATGAAACAGCAAGGAGCACATGACCAGCCAGACAAGTTCGGCAGTACTCGGGAATAATCGTCTGCTATTTCCCACACCACGCCCTCCGTCTTGCACGGCCCTTCACGTAACAGCGACTGGCCAGGTGATCGACAGGAATCTCAATACTGGAGCGATTCCTGTATTCACAGCGCAAGACGAGTTGCCGATCTGTTGCCTGATACCCACCGATATCCCAGGTCGCGCCATGCTCATTATCCGGCACCAACTCCACGTTCTCGGCAACGGCCCCATCGAACAAGCAAACATTCGTCAGTACGTTGTTCCTGTCGCCATTGAACCTGGGGCACTCGGAGTGCTGACCGTAAGCCCCGAACGGAAGAACTGCAAGCCACGCGCATGCGAATCCAATTGTGTTCCTCACACTAACCAACGGCCCCACCCGACGAAGAGGACAACTGACAAAGATTGGCAGACCGCCATTCACCGTCTCGCGCAGCCGATTCGAGCATGCCCAGCGTTATCTTCATCTTCGGCTTTTTCTTCCGGAGGCTGGGGAGAAGCCATAGCCCCTCCGCTTCGAAGTAATTCGATAGATCAAAGTCTCCCCGCTCCACACCAAAGAGGGCCGCATAGCGCTCCATGAACTCGAAGGCGTCGTCTCCAGCCAGTCCGAGATCGAGCACCAGATCGGTCTCTCTTGTGAGTACTTGCGAGCCCAGGACACGCGAGATGCCTTGGGTCGGAAGCGTTTCCACGAGGGCAATGAGACGCGGCCAGATAGTGTCGTCCCTGCTCACCACAGCTTGTCTTCCTTCATAGCCCGTGAGTTGTACTGAAAAACAGTATTGCTCATGATCTGAACAACATCGTATGCCAATACCGTCCATCCGACGCCTGGGACAAGCCGGCCAATAAACGCACCAAGGCTTCTTGTAAATGTAATCTTGAGTGTGGAGAGACTCGCGCCGGTCAGCGTTGGCAATACAAACGGTAGTTGCTGTTTGATCAAATGCCTGGATACGACGGATGCAACTGACGTTCCTTTTGTGGCACCCGCAAACTTTCCTCGGGTTGGCAAGAACGGCTGCCCAGAAAGAACTGCGACAGCAGCTGCAACGTCAGCACCTCCAAGTTGCTTGAGCGTCTGATCCACACCAATCCAGAAGAACAATTCTTCGCGGGTGAGATTGACATGGGCATCATATGAGTACAGGTTTGACATCTGCCTTCCTGACTAATTGATCTCGACTTTACGAATACAACTTAGGTTGAGCGGGAGGGGCCATTCGTCATACCCCCTCCCATTGCGTTCAAAGAAGTGCGCCCCAACAGCGCAGCCTCACGCCGTACTGGCCACCTCCTTGCCCGTCCGCGTCGGAGACTTCTTGCGATCCGACTTCTTCTTCAAGCCAAGTGCTGCGACCTGATCCGAGTCGGGGCTGAACTGGGCCTTGATCTGGCTTTTGACGCCG
Organism: Pseudomonadota bacterium; assembly: GCA_018241685.1. Lineage (GTDB taxonomy): Bacteria > Pseudomonadota > Gammaproteobacteria > Burkholderiales > Rhodocyclaceae > Zoogloea. The sequence continues at coordinate 196,361 of JAFEDJ010000067.1, read as the reverse complement.
AGGATGGCGTCGTGGAAGTCGCGTTCGATGGCCCCCATTGCATCGCGCGCGGCGGCGAGGGCGTTCTGGGCGTGGATCTCGGTCTCCTGTGCGGCGCGCAGGGCTTCATGCAGGCCACTAACGGCTTCGAAGGGAATAAGCCCGATTGACCGGCGTGTAGCCACGGATGCCCTTCAGACCCAGGAAGGCGTCGATGTCGGCCTGGAGGGTGTGCTGCGGGATACGAGTGTTCAGCGTGATCGCCATGGAATCTCCTATCGGTGGATGCGAAGAAGCGGAATGCTGCCGCAACATATTACATTCGCATTGCAGCAGCGCAAGCCATGACATGCAGATTTTCTGGAAAATTTCACCGGGCACGGCTACAGGTGGTTAAGCCGTACGTACACCATCCATCCGAGCACGTCCCGCTCGGTCAACCTCCAGAACGTCCGCCAGACCATTCCGGACGCTCCTCCAATACGTTGTAACGCTTGAGAAACCGGCGCTGGTCGAACAGATATCCCTGCGACTCGTAAAAGGCATGCGCTCCGGTCCGATGGTCACCACTCGTCACCTCGGCACGGACACAGCCAACACTACGAAAGAATTCATCGGCAGCAACCAGCAGTGACGCTCCCCCCCTGCCGCCGCGATGCAGCGTCCACCACCAACACCGTGATACGGCCGATGCGCGCCGGTTGGTGAAAGAGGTCGAAGGCATGCAGACTGATGACGCCGAGCATTGAGCCGTCCATATCGGCGATGAATACCGGGCCGGTCATTGGGCAATGGTGCTTGACGGGGAAGTCCTTAGAGACTGGTTAGCTGGCAACTGCACAGCCCAGTTGCTCGCCACGCACTCGAACGTCTCGTCTTTGAAGTAGAAAAGATAGTGCCGTGACAGCTCGTCCATGCTGTTCGGAGCAACGATGACCCAATCAGCCGGCTGCAGAAGGAGCGACGCTTCACCTGACACATGGAAGAACTCTCCCCATGCAGGAGCCAAGCGGCTGAAGCGGCACGTCCCCATGTACCAGCCCTCGTCATTAGTCGAACCCAGGCGATAACGTTGGCAGTTCTCGAATCTCAGAACGGCTCTATCGCCTTCAGTGAACTGAGGAAACTGAAATGCGTTGACCCTGAAGCTAACCAGAACGGTTGAGCCACCGACGGACGCCGTTGGCTCGGGTGCATTTGGATCTGCGTTCCAGCCGTAGTTTAGTTGCACGAATGTTGCCATTGCTAGCTAACATTAAATGAGCAGACAGGCACGGCTTGCCGCAACAGGTCCACTCGACTGCCGGGTTGGGCGATAAGTAGTGCATTGCGCCTGTTATTCATCACTGCTGCCCTCCGTCCGACGAAGCGATAGCACCCGCGGAATGACTTGCCGCCAGTACCTCGCTGTGAAGAACCAAATGAATGGCAACTGCAAAAGCATCCTTGCGCGAAACCATGGCGACTGGCGTTTTGCAGCAAATGTCTCGCAGCGCTCTCGTAGCCACTCGCTATCGAAGCCTGCCCATTCACCCGCTATGCTGCCCAGATTTGATGAAACCGCTGGAGCGACCTCAAAGTTGTGAATGGCTTGTACCTCTGAGATTGAATATGGGGAGGCTGCGATGACTCGGGCAATGTGTTCAAACTGAAAATCAACGAGATCGGTATCGAGCCAAAAATCAGCAAGGGCTTCCCAAACAGGCAGGCGCTCACTTAATTGTTGCGAGGAGAGCTGCGCGCTCATATTTCTGACGCCTAACTTTGTTTTGGGGCGACAGTTCTGCCGCATAAAATCGGAATGCCGGATAACATATTTCGCAAGTTACTGTTTAGAAACAGGAACTACGCACAAGGCAAAATAACAAGACAGGAAAAGCCGCAGCCGTCGGCATAGTGGGTTGATCCGATCATGTGGCACGTCGGCGTATAGCATACCGCCCCGCCCGAATGGCTGCTATCTGGATCGGATGACGACCGAGCGCTCCTGCGCCGATAGCAGTCCTTCGCCATGAGTTCAAAAATCAGGCTCCGATCAACAGCAAGGAGTCCGTCATGGAAAACCGCGAACATCGGGAGGCCTGGAACAAGGGGAAACTGAATCGCCGGAAGGCGCCGCTCAAACCCAAAGACATCAGGGCCACCCGCATCCACCTGCAGAACACTCACGAGATGCGAGGCCTCGCCATGTTCAACCTTGCGATCGACAGCAAGCTCCGAGGCTGTGAACTCGCCAGCCTGCGGGTTCGCGATGTGACTCACGGAAGCCGGATGCTCTCACGCGCAATGGCTGTCCAACGGAAGACGCAGCGGCCCGTCAGTATGCGAGGGTCGTCAAACACTTGGTCATGCGTGCCGGCCTCGATCCTTCGGCGTACGGCACGCACTCGATGCGGCGTACGAAGGCGACTTTGATCTACAAGCGCACGAAGAACCTGCGGGCTATCCAACTCTTGCCAGGCCACTCCAAGCTTGAGTCCACGGTCCGCTACCTTGGCACCGAGGTTGATGATGCCTCGGAGGATTTCAGAGCAGACCGAGATCTGCCCCTGAAGCGGCTTCTCACAGAGCATCCAAACGCAACGGGTGGCCGCTTACGGTCTCGATGCCGAGAGAGTGCTACCGGCCAGGAGCGGCCGGTCGTCATCCGATCTAGATAGCGGCCATTCGGGTAGCATGATATGCTATACGCCTACACGTAACACAATCGGATCAACCCACTATGCCGATGGCTGCTGCTTTTTCTGTCTTGTTATTTTGCCTGTTGCGTAGCTTCTTTTTCTAAACAGTAACTCTCAGAATATGTTCACCGTCGTTCCAATGTCATGCTTCGGAACTGTCGCCCTAAAACAAAGTTCGGCGTCATCATTACCGAGAGCCTCGCATGCCAAATAAGCCAAAGAAATGGATTGCCGCGTTGCTGGGTTTCGTGGCCCAGCCAATCGCAATGATGTACGTGGCTCGCATAACCTGGGCCGGCGTCTATTTTTTTGCCTCTGTTGCAATCGCGGTCATTGGAGATTTCTATCTCCATGACATGGAGCTTGCGGTCCTCGCTAGTCAGATCGCCCTTGCGCTCACGTGTGCCACGCATGCCTATCGCGTGGCGGCAAAGTATCCTGATGAGCAGTTACGTCCAAGCTACAGCCGTTGGTACAGTTTGCTAGGCACAGTCGCAGCATTTGTTTCAATCGTGTTTGGGGTGCGCGCCTTCCTCGTCGAGCCGTTCCGTTTCCCCTCAGGGTCCATGCTGCCGACTATTCCTGTTGGGTCTCATCTGATCATCCAGAAGTGGGGATACGGAAACTATGGCAGCTACGGCCTGAATCTAACGCATGCCTCTATTTCCGCTCCGCTAAATCGTGGAGATATCGTCGTCTTCGAGTTTCCTCAGGACAGATCAAAAACCTACGCAAAACGGCTTGTTGGTCTGCCTGGAGATAAGATCGTCTATCGCGAGAAAAAGCTCTTCATTAACGGCAGCGCAGTGTCTACGCATGTAGCCGGTAAGCACGTTGATCCGAAGTCGCAAGTTTCGACTCCCCGGTTCATAGAGTCGATGATGGGTACTGACTACTCGGTGCTCATTGAGAGAGAAGCCCCCGCATACGTCGCAACGCCTTTGGCATTCCCATTTCGTGAGAAATGCACCTATTTCGCTGACGGTCTAAGTTGCGATGTTCCTGCCGGCCAGTACTTCACAATGGGCGACAACCGTGACAACAGTTTCGACAGTCGAATGTGGGGGTTCGTACCGGCCGACCATATCGTCGGCAAGGTACTTTACATCCTCCGTTAGCCCATCCCGTTCCACACAAATCCATTGACACTCCTCCGGGGGCAGCGCACCGGAAGCATCACGACCCACTGATTACTCAGGCTGGTCAAACAATCTGTCAGCGGCCAACCCCGCGCACTTTTGATTAGATTCAGCATTGACCAAGCCAGGCCGAAACAACCATCCGGCCCGAAGAGACGCATTAGCGCACGTGCTTCGTCGTCAGATACTGGCTTGGCCATAGACAGTAGAAGAGCCTCCACCTGCTTTAGATGCTCCACCGCTGCCTCAGACTCCGAGGGCAACGGTCCGAGTAGCGCAAGGCAAATGATCTCAGGACGAATAACGTTTGAATTCACCCGACTTGCACAGCTTGCCGCGACGGGTCCGGTGAAATGAATTGTTTGACGGCAGCAGGCCAAAGCACAAGGCAGTAACGCTCTTCACCTCCAGATCGGCCAGCAAAATAGGCGCGTCCCCTGTAGTTTCCAGGCGCCACGCTCATGCATGGGCACTGGGGAACGAAATCCGTGCAACCACAGAGAACCGCATTTCCGGATGGGAACGAAATACTGAACTCAGTTTGGTGCTCCCATGCACCTTTTGCCTCGGTTGGCTCGGAAACGAACGCAACCTCTACGAGTACATGCGTAGCGGACTCCGCATGAACGACGACAATGTGCGGCGCCGTTCGCAGACGCCTCAACATGTCTTGCTCTGTCACCTCTTCCGGAATCATCGGCTCTACGCCCGCGTCCATCAGATAGAACTGCTGATAGTCCGCGAACACCTGAAATTGGTGTGCGTCTTTCATGCCACTCAACTTTGTTTTAGAGGGAATGAGGCGCTATGCAAAACCAGTTGATGTTCCACAATGTCCGATCTCCTGCTCCAGAATAATTTTAATGCCGAACAATATCTGGACTGGCCATACGACAATTCTGCAACCCACCAATACAGACGCGGGTCTTGGTGGCAATTTCCTTGGTCTTCTCTCTCGCAGCGGCAATTTCGTCGGCGGTCAGCGTTGCCTCTATGCGCTTCGCTATCTGACGGGCGAATTCTCCACTCCCGACTTCGGGAGGAACTGCCGCGATCACCAAGTACAGCCAACCCAAGGCTTGAATGGAGTCACGTCTGACACCCTCCCCCTTTTCCAGTAGCTTGGCGTAGTCGACAATACCGAACTGATCTCCCGCTTCTGCCAGCTTATGAGTCCAATATGCGGACTGCTCCGAATTCCGCGCAATGCCCTTTCCGCCTTTGTATATACGCTCCAAATCGTTCCATGCTTCGACTTGACCGTGTTTGGCGGCCAACTCCAGCCAATACACACCCTCTTCAGGCCTTTCGACCAACCAAAGCCCTTCTATTCCGGGTTTTACTTGCCAAACGCCTCTCTCTGTCGAGGAGGATGCCCATCGATGAATTTCCTTGGGATCGCGCTCCCACATCGGAATATCCCCTATTAGCCTTCTTCCTAGTTCCAACTCGGCGCCCGGGTGTCCTTGTTTCGCAGCTGCGCTCATCAGGCTGAAGGCCCGAATCTGACTACCGTTAAAGAATTCGAGTCTATGAGCTAGGCGCAACTGTGCATCGGGATTTCCCACTGCTACTTCTCGCTCAAGGGTGTTGCTCTCCTCGGGAGTAAGTGCTTGCGGTAAGGCTACGATCGGTTCTCCGGCCGGTACCTGTGCGTGGTGCCGTACGTAGTACATCGTCACGGCCAGCGACGTGGCGACCAAAACCGCAATGGCCAACGCCTTGATATTTCTTATCAATTAGCCTCCTACTCTGCTATTGAAAGGGTGGAGCGCATTTGAGAGCAATCTTTGACAACGAACAACGCACAAACGGTAAATCTGGTGAGGTGCCATAGGACTAGGAAAGCCTGTGCGACAACCGACGAGAACGACGCCAGACGACAAGCGCTAACATAGCCAACCAAGCAGACCACCATATAGCAGCCGCATAGAACCAACCCAACTGGGTTGGAATGGGCCAGCCGTCAGGGGAACCTTGAAGCGTAGGAATGCCATGCGCTTCGACTACCTCAAGAAACGCGATGGTGATGAGAAAGAACACCGCCCCAAGCAGCGGCAGAACTCTCGCCACGACAACCTGGACGCCAACCAATGCGGCACCACCGAGAATGACGAAGGCGAGACTTTTGATCCGGGCCACGGCTACGCGTTCTAACGCCGGATTTAAACCGAGGCGCGAAGCGGCTTCGGTTTGAACGAATTGCCATGTTCTACTGCGGCAAGATGACGCTCCCGCAGAAAAAGGAAAAGCGGCAAAGCCAATGAAGGGCCAACGACAAGACAAGACAACGGGAGCCACAGCCAAGGCATTGCGAGCCTGCGCCCCTCTGCAAGAACGAATACGATGACCGCGACGCCCGAAATGAAGACATCAGCCCACGCGAATGCGGCGATATAACTTGAGATAGCCTGCTGCAACAGAAGCGGCACATCGAGGCCATGCCCAGAAAGCCACGGAACAAACTGAGATAAAGGCAAAGCTGTACCGGCAATACAAAGAAGAATGTAAATAAGCTGCATATTGCCTCCTGCCGGGCCTGACTTTGTTATGGGGCGACAGTTCTGCGCCGTAGCAACGGAATGCCGGATAACGCGCTCTGCAAGTCACTGTTTAAAACAGCAACTACCCGCGCCCCAAAACAACATGACGGGTTGAATGCTGCTTGCACAACGCGCCCTGGAAAAAAAGCATCAATCCCTTCTGCCCCAGTTCTTGGGGATATGAACAGGGACGACCATCGACACCTCGGTCGGCTCATCATCCAGGGTGTACGGTGCGAAACGCATTTCCCGCATGCCATGCAGCGCAGCTTCATCGAGGTTCGAGTTGCCGCAAGAGGAAAGAAGCATAGTTCGCACAACCGAGCCGTCGGACGCAATATGGGCCTTCAGGATTGCGGGCCCTGTGATGCGGCCTCTCACAACGATTCCCGGTGCGACAAACCTGAATCTTGTCAGAGGCTGCAGATCTTCGAGCTTCACTATCTGGCTGGGCCAGTCTGCGGAGGTGGCTCCGGCGGGAGCAACAACCATAAGCAGCGCAGAGAACGTGAATGGCAATATGAAAGTGCGCATGTTCAGCATGGGGGCCACGTTAGACGCAAGAGGACTGCCGAAGACAGGTCCCCTCGATGGAGAGGTTTGGTTGCGTGTGCTGCCGCAATGGGTTGGCGATACATATGGCGGCTACATCGGCCGGAACAGCGCGCAGAGCTTGCTTCCGTCCGGATCACGCACGTAAGCCACATACACGGACCCCGCCTTGTTTTCACGAAGACCTGGCGGCTCTTCAATGGAGGCGCCTCCGTTCGCAACCGCCACGTCGTGAAACAACCGGACCTGCTCCGGTGAATTGCACTTGAAGCCAATCGTTCCGCCATTGGCATGCGTAGCCGGCTCACCGTTGATTGGCTGACTGATGCAAAACGTCCCACCATCGTGGCGATAAAACAAACGGGTCTGGCCAGTCTTGTTCTCACTCCGGATGGGCTCATCGACGCCAAGGACACCGAGAACCGCGTTGTAGAAGCAACGTGAGCGTTCAATGTCATTGGTACCGACCATGATGTGACTGAACATCTTTTCTCCATTTCTGTCTTTGCCGCCTTGCGGCTTGAGGCTGTCAGTTGCGAGGTGCTTAATCTTGCGACCTGAGGTGCTGGCTGATGAGGATGTGTACCGGTGCGAAAGCAGCAAATACGAGGGACGAGGGGCAATAGGACTGGGCGACGTGAATAAATAGCCGAAGCCACTGCGGAAATCGTTGAAGAGGTCGGCCCCTGCGAGCCTGTCGAACAACCACCGCTCAAATCGGTGCGCATATCAGCTCGACTGCGTGCGCGTACTCGGAACAACCATTACAGCATACGCACCGACAAACTATATGTCCATTGAGTATGAGTGCTTACACGACGCACACACCATCCATCTACGTACGTCCCAGTCGGATTCTGTCCCTCCCCCCCACCTTGACGCTCCACACATGCCAGCCCGATACTCCACGCGTCGCTGCAACAACAGCGACCGGGTTTGGAAGCCCGACACCTACAGGCCGATGGCCGCGCAAGCGGTATCTTCACGTCGGCAGCATGGTCACGCCTGTTCAATGGCGGAGCCGTGTGGGGAGCCTTCGGGCTGCCGGTTTCCTGTAGGCCGGTCTTCCAACTCTGCACGGTTCCGCCCCCCGTTTGGAAGCGGGAGCGCGGAGTAAGAAACCGCACTACAGGAGTAACAACCATGAACGCACCCCTGGCATTCCCCGCTCCAGCCAGCCCCGTCTATCAATTCGCCGACAACGTGGACACCCTGGCCCTCACCGATCAGCTCACCGCCCGCCAGGCACAGCTACAAGCTCTACTCGCCATGACCCACGGCAATGCCGGCGACACCTTCCGACGCATGAACGCCGACCAGCAGGAACACTACCTGTGGGCCTGCGCGATGATTGCTGACGAAGCGCGGGAGCTGACCAATGCCATCCGGATGCACCGGCAGGCGAACATGCCGGTGTGCCAAACGCAGGGCGATTGACTGACAGCCTGCAGGAGACGGCGGCGCATACACCATACGCGCCGCCGCCATCGGCCAACGTACGGGATGTTCCCTCAACCATCCCGGAAGCATCTCCTGTGGATCGTAGTGAGTGAGAAAGTGGTGCTCACCGGCCGGTATCCCCACGATTCGTAGAAGACGGCAAGTCGGCCGAAGCCGTCCTTGGGCATCAAGCTAGGATCAGGCAGCAATCTGCCTCTTACTTGTCGTCTAGCCTCTCATAATGAGCAATGGCAGTTTTTGTCATCGCCGTAGGACGGCACCATCACCTATTCCGGAGGGCTCCGGCAAAGGCAGTCGGCTGTTGAGATAGCCCTCGGCAAAACGATGCAAACCCAGCGGCACCAGCGAAAGCCAGCGATTGAAATGAATGCCGAACAGGCGGTTGTTGCCGGCCCGGGCGGCCAATGCTTCGGCCTGTGTGGCAAAGACCGGGTTGCTCTCGTCAAGGTCGCCGGCATTTGCCTGGGAAAAACTGTCCTGTCGGGCATCCCAGTCGCCGCTGGCGGCGGCTGTCAGGCCGAAACCGACGGCTAGCCCCGATTCGGCCAGACGCTGTTTCTGAAGATGTAGCATTGCCGGCTGAAAGAGATAGCTATCGGTATGCCACCAACGCCCGGCCACCCGCACTTGGCTGACGGCGTGAAACAGTCTCACCGGTAGGCAGTAGTAGACCGGCAACGGTACGGCGCCGAACAGCACACGCTTGTCGAGCGCCACGAAGCGCAGCCTGGCCGGAATGCCAGCGGCCTGCAGCAAGGCACAGAACAGGTCGCCTTGGGCATTGCAGTGGCCGCGCTGAAGCGCCAAGGTATGCTCTGGCGTGACGCTTTCAAAGCCGGCGGTAAAACCGAAAGCGATTTCATCGCGCACGAAATCGTGGATGGCAACACAAGCGGCCTCTTCTGAACGAAAAGCGCCCTGCCCCCGCAAGGTCTCAAGGACATCTGGGATGCGCATTCAACCCACCGCCAAGGATGCAGGGCACAAGGCCCCGCCAATTACCCAAAGCACGCGACGGATGGCTGGCCGATTCACAACCGCGTCCACGCCTGGGCGACGCCGACTAGATGCACGATGCCGTAGCCAAGGCAGATAAGCGAACTCCACACCAGAAATGGCGTCGCCTGCTGGCTGGCAAAAACGAGCAAGGGCAAGATGGCGAGGCCGCGCATCAGATAGATGGCGGTAATCGCCACCAGCACCGCTTTCTGCCTGGGCAGTGCTGTTAGAACACCAGCTCCGGCCAGAGCATAGGCAGCCCAGGCACTTAGCACCAGAGCGATGCAGAGCGTGACGACAGCCGGATAAAGCTGGCCGGCCGCTGCCGCGCTAGCCATGCCCTCGCCGGCCCCGAAAAAACGATACCAGGGGGCCCCGCCCCAGACGATGAGGACATGCAGCAGCGCGGCAATACCACTGAGAACGGCGCCGCCGATCAGCCAGATGTTGTACATGGGAAAAACCTCGCTAAAAAGCCTGCAGACGCCACTCGATGCAAGTCGGCACGGTGCCGGCGGCTCATAATCAAACAACCGCGGACGCGGCAAGTGCCCCGCTCTCCCCGGCAAACCAGTGATGGCGTATGCGCACGCGCGCGCCGAGGCGCTCAAACAGCTTGCATAACCCGTAATAGGTGCGGTCGACATAGATGAATTCGTCGGCCAACCGGTCCAGGCCCTTGAGGCCGCTCATTTTGTGCATGAGCTGTTGGCCGCGCCAGGTGTAGTCGGCATGGGTGGCAAAGTCGTAGCTCTCGGCCTGCATCGGTTCGAGCAGCCAGGAGCCGAAGGGGCGCAGGATGTCGCGATAGACCTGATCATGATCGCCGCGGTGTTCCATACCCAACCGGCGATAGGTGGCGAACAGCGCAGTGGGATCGTCGGCGGCATAGGCCTGCAGCAGTTGCGGTAGGGCTTCGGCGAACACGGGCGAAATCTCGCGCACGCAGCCGAAATCGATGACGGTCACGCTACCATCGGGGTGAAACAGGTAATTGCCGGGATTGGGGTCGGCGTGCAGACGGTGCAGACGCCGGGTGGAGTCGACGAAGAAGTCGTAGAGTTGTTGCCCGGCGCGGTAGCGCGCCGCCTGCGACGGTTGGCCGGCCAGCCAGGCATCGAGGTGCAGTCCGTCGGCCATTTCCGTAGTTAGCACGCGTTCGCCGCATAGTTCCGGGACTGGCGACACCAGCGCAATGCCGTCGCCGACCGCGCGTTCGGCGAACCATGCCGTCTGCGCCGCTTCCGCCCGGTAATTAACTTCCTCGCGCAGGCGGGCGTGGACTTCTTCCAGCGACTGCTGGATCAGCGCGGCGTTTGGCATGCCGCGCGCCAACTGGCGCAACAGGGTCATGTCGCTGTCGACGGCGACGTGGATGCCGGGATACTGGATTTTCACCGCCACCGCCCGGCCGTCGTGCAGCCGGGCGCGATGCACCTGCCCGAGACTGGCTGCGGCAAAAGCCTCGCTGTCGAACTGGGCAAACAGTGCTTCCGGAGCCTGCCCGAAAGCCTGCTGCAAGGCCTTGCGCACCAGCACGCGGTTGAGCGGCGGCACCTGATGGCAAGACTTTTTCAGTTCGCGCCGGTAGGCCTCCGGCAGCAATTCCACCTCCATGGCCAGCATCTGCGCCGCCTTCAAGGCGGTGCCGCGCAATTGGGCCAGCGCCTCGAAAAGCATGCGGGCGTGCCGCTCGTCCAGCGCGATGCGCTCCTCCGCCCGCTGCGTCGGCGACAGGAAAGGCCGCTTCAGGCCGTGGCCGAGATGACCCAGGCCGACCTTCAGCGCCGCCTTACCGGCCACACCGGCGCGCGCCAAGCGCCCCTCAGGCAGGGCGGGTTTCATCGCTGCCGGCCATGAAGCGCCGTTTCGTCGCTATCGCTGCCTGGCGCAGGCTGGCAAAGCTCTCCAGATGGCTCAGCACATGGCTGCGGAAAAGAAAGGAGATGAGATCAAAGGCTTTGCCGATCAGCCCCAGATGCAGGATGCCGCCGACTATTTCCATGCTGCGATCGAGTAGTTGCGTGGTGTTGGCGAAGCCTTCCGAATCGTCTTTCAGCCAGTAGGCAAGGATGCCGGTCTGGAAATCCCAGAACAGGCGCGGCAACAACTCGCTGTAGGGCTGCGCCGGAATCTCGCCGGCCTCGATGGCGGCGTCAAGCAGATCGACGACCATGCGCTGGTTGAGTTGGCGGCTCACCGCCAGCAACTCGTGCGCAGCACCCGGCGCCTGAAAACTGAGCTCGAACACCTCGCGCAGGAACTCGCGCGCCGGCAGCCAGGTTTGCATTTCCAGATCGACCAGTTGCTGCAACTGCTCGACCAGCGAGTATTCGTGGAAATCGGCAATCCCCTGCAAGCCGGCCATCACTCGCCGCTGCACCTGTTCGCAGTAGCCATAGACCAGTTTTTCCTTGCTCGGGAAATAATTGTAGATGGTGGCATCGCCCACCCCGGCCCTCTGCGCGATCTCGCGCATTGACGCCGTGCGGAAGCCCTTCGCGCTAACCACATCGACCGCCGCCTCCAGGATTCGCTCTCGGGTTCGTTCCTTTTCCTGCTCATTGATTTTCATCACAGCCACCATAAAGTGAAATTACTATTCGTAAACTACCATCAAAGACGAATTTGTAAACTGTAATTTCACTTTATCAACTCTCTTGGTTCCCGAAGAGCTGGGCTGGATATGAAATAAAAGGCAAACAGGAAGCGCGCGTCAACCGAACAGTGTAAGAACATTGGACGGCAGTGAATCGCCTCGGATTTCTTAGTCACGGTGGAGTCTGTTTAGCGTCCAAGAACAGCCGCTCAGTTTGTGGGGACTGAACGGCAGCTCCGGCCGAGGTCCAGCCGCGGATCCGAAGGGCTCTTCCTCGGCCAATGCCGGCCGTTGGCCTAATGCGCGGAATCGGGCTGCAATCTGTCGTTTACCTGCCGTTCAGCCTTGGGAGCCCTTGAACGGCAGCTTTCCCATCCAGCGAACGCGAACTTCCGACCCCAAGCAGCCAGTCAGCTTTCTCCTAAGCAGCCATGCGGCCATAGATGCCTTACACCGCCTCCAGCGCGAGCAGCTCAGCCACCGTCTGCCTTCGTCGAATAAGCCGGGGCTCACCATTTTCCATCAGCACTTCGGCAATCAGCGGGCGTGCGTTGTAGTTCGATGACATGGAGGCGCCATACGCACCGGTGTCGTGCAACACCAGCAGATCGCCCACCTGCGCCTGCGGCAAGGAGCGGTGCAACACCACGCCACCGTCTCCCTGCGTAAACACATCTCCCGACTCGCACAGAGGTCCGGCAACCACCGTGTCAAACTGCAGGCCATTAACCGCTGTGCCATCAGAGTGGATCAACTCCATACCGTGGTAGGCGCCGTATAGGGCCGGGCGAGCCAGATCACTGAAGCCAGCGTCCACCATCACAAAATGATTAGCGCCCTGTTGCTTCGTGGCGCGTACCTCGGTGACCAGCACGCCGGACTCGGCCATTAAATAGCGGCCCGGTTCTATTTCCAGTTTCACTGGGTGCTCCAGCAGTTGTTCCACGGCATGGCGCGCTGCATCCCATAATGAAAAGTAGTGCGCCGTATCAATCGTGGGTTCACCGGCCTGGTAGGGAACGGACAGACCGCCGCCCGCGGAGATGGCGTGCAGGTCCAAACCCTGCGCATTCACTACCTCTACCAGCTTCAGCATTGCACCGCACACTTCCTGCAAGTGCTCGTAGTCCACGCCTGAGCCGATGTGCATGTGCAGGCCCTGCAAGGCCAGGCTGTTGGACTTGATCTTTTCGCAGGCGCGTACCAGGTCGCCATGCCAGATGCCATGCTTGCTATGCTCGCCACCGGTATTTGTTTTCTTGGAATGGCCATGCCCGAAACCTGGGTTGATGCGTAGCCACACCGGGTGCCCCGGGTTGACCGCACCCAATTGGTCCAGCATGTCCATGGAGCCGCAGTTCACGGGAATATTGAGTTCCACCACGCGCGCAAGCGTAGCGCGGTCCAGCAGATCGGCCGTGAACACGATGTCTGCGTGCCCGTTGTGCAAGCCCGGCGTAAAACCACCAGCCAATGCGCGTTCGATTTCACCCAAAGACACCGAGTCCACCACTACGCCCTGTCGCTTCATGAGGCGAAGGATGTGTGTATTGGAGTTGGCTTTCTGAGCGAAACGCACTACGTCAAACAACCGCAGAGCGGCAATCTGGCGCGTAATGGTGTCGGCATCGTAGATCCACAGCGGGGTATCGAACTGCTGGGCCAAAGGAGCGATGGTAGCGGGAGTAAAAGGGTTCATGGGTGGATGATTCCCTTCATAGTCAATTCAATCAATGCTATTTTTGTCATGTAGCTATTCAATATTGATATGAATTTAACTCATCGCCAGCTGACGATGTTTCGCGCCATCATGCTGCACGGCAACCTGGGGCGTGCAGCTGACGCGTGCGCGTCAAGCCAGCCCACTTTGAGTCGCGAGCTGGGTCGTCTGGAGCAGTTACTGGGGTTTAACCTTTTTGACCGGGTGCGGGGCCGATTACGACCTACCGTGCGAGCACTTGCGCTGATGCAGGAAGTAGAACGCTCGTTTATAGGCTTGGAACAGATCGCAGCGCGCGCCAGCGAATTGCGCACGCAAGTGACAGGTCGCTTGCGCATTGCGTGTTTGCCGGCATTGGCCCATGCCTTGGTACCCCGTGCACTGGTATATCTCTCACATGCACATCCTGAACTAGGAGTCAGCGTGCATCCCTTAGAGTCGCCCTGGCTGGAGCACGCCATGAGTGAACAGCGTTTTGACCTGGGACTGAGTGAAACCCAAGAGGCACCTGCTGGAGTTGCCTTGCAGCCCCTACTGAAAGTCAATGAAGTGGCTGTTTTGCCACGTGATCACAGCCTTTGCCACAAGGCGCGACTGCAACCCCGCGACTTTACAGGCGAGCGCTTCATCAGTCTCGCGGTTGGCGACCCGTATCGAACCGCCATTGATGCGATGTTCGAGGACGCTAAAGTACATCGCGCAACCCTGCTTGAAACCACGAGCGCAGTGGCCGTCTGCGCCATGGTGCGTCAGGGCCTGGGCGTTGCCATCGTAAATCCGCTCACCGCACTGGAACTCAGCGGACCGGACCTAGTAGTGCGGCCTCTTACCGTTGCCATCGGTTACCAGGTGAATATGCTTCTTCCGGAAATCGCAGCTCCGCACCCCCTGCAGGGCGTTCTCGCAGACACCGTCCGCAAAGCCTGTGCCGCCTTGAGCCACCATCACTCGCTATGAGTTCCATGGGCATGTCCGGGATTTTGTGTAAAGCTGCCATCGGCGGCTCTTCCAGCAGATGGCAGCTTTGGCCGAGAAGCAGCCTCCAACCAAGTCCCCTGGAGAGAGTCTTGCCCGGCAAGACTCTCTCCACCACAGCCTCAAACACAAAACTCCTGACACTCCCCTTTGGCGGCACATAGAAGAACATTGGGGCGCCGAAGAAGACCTTCGGCGCCCCAATGCTGATGTCACAGCGCTGTGAGTTCTATGTACACGGCGTGTACTTCAATGTGCACGGCCTGAAGTTGAACGTGCACCGCCTGTAGATCAACATTCACGCGCCAATGTTGAGCGTGCACGGCCCAGAGTTGATCGTGCACCCGTGCACGTTGATCTCACAGCGGTGCACGTTGAGCGTGCACACGTGCACGCTCAACTCACACGCCTGTTAGAAGGACTTCGCGATGCTGATGAAGAACTTTTTCTTGGCGATGTCGGAGTACGAGGTGGTGTCGCTCAAGCTGAGGAAGTGTTTGTAGGCGTTGGGCTCGCTGGAGGCGGAGTAGAAGGCGCCAGCGCTCCAGCCGTCGGGCAGGCTGCGGGTGATGCCGAGCTTGTAGTAGTTGATGTCGAGGCCGGTGGAGTTGGCGATGACCTGGCGGCCGATCTGGCCGCTGAGGTTCCAGCCTTCGGCCACGTCGCGGGCGGCGTTGAGTTCGTAGAAGTAGGAGCCGCGCGTGCTGCCGGTGACGCCGGCGTTGGCGTCGCCGTAGAAGCCGCCGTTCACCGGGGAGTTGTTGGTGCTCCAGCCGAAGTATTCGGTGAGGGTGCGGCCGGTCTTGAAGCTGAGCCAGTCGTAGCTGACCGACACGTAGGCTTCGGCGGTGTTGAGGCTGTTGGAGCGGTTGTAGCCGTCGAAGGCGGAGTCGTGCCAGTTGGCGCCGGGGTAGGTGTAGTAGATCAGGCCGACGTCGTAGCCGACGGCCTCCGTGACCTTGCCGCGGAAGCCGCCGTAGAAGTCCATCTCCACCGCGGCGCCGGGCAACCAGTGGTCGGACACGTTGGAGGCCGCGAAGCCGGCGTAGGCGCCGGAGGCGTGGTCGGCCTCGACGCTGAACTGCAGGGCCGGCTTGCCCCAGCTCTGGGACTGGCCGCGGAAGATGTAGTCGCTGACGAAGCTGACGCTGACCGGCACGGTCCAGGCGGATTCGCCGTCGGCCGCGGCGGCGGGCAGCGCGGTGGCCAGGCAGGCGCCCGCGAGGGCGAGGGGAAGCGCAGTGCGCAGGGCGCGGTGGGTTGCTGCGGGCATGACGATCTCCTTGAAGTGAATCAATAGGGGGTAAGACGAAACACGGTTTGGCGCGGCCCCGGTATGGGGCTGCGCGGGGATTCAGGCGGGCGGAGCGGCCTCCAGCGCGGGCAGGTCGGCGTCGCCTGCCAGCAGCGCGTGGCTGTCGCTGTCGTCCTTCAGGTCCACGCCGCTGCGGCCGAGGCGGCGCGCGCCGGCGATCAGGAAGGCCAGCTTGCGGGCGGCTTCCGCGTAGGGCAGCCCTTCGGGCCGCACATTGGAGATGCAGTTGCGGTTGGCGTCGGTGAGGCCGGGGCGCGGATGGGTGGTGAGGTAAAGGCCGAGGCTGTCCGGCGACGACAGGCCCGGCCGTTCGCCGATCATCATCACCAACTGTTCGGCGCCGAGGATGTGGCCGATCTCGTCGCCCAGCGCGACGCGGGCCTGCGTCGCCACCACCACCGGCAGCGTCCGCAGGTCGGGGAAATACGGCAGCAGCGCTTCCAGCAAGAGCTGCGCGTGGCTGCGGGTGGCCAATGACGACAACCCGTCGGCCACCACGATGGCCAGCTTGGGCGCCGCCGGCCACAGGGACGGGGCCTGCTGCGCCAGCATGTCCGCGCTGTCCGGCGCGAGGCGGCGGCCCCAGTCGGGGCGGCGCAGATACACGCCGCGGTCAGCCGCCTGGCTGTGTACGGCGAGGGTGTTGAAGCCGGCCTCGTGCAATTCGCCCTGCAGGGCCTGCACATCCAGCGCCTGGTGCACCGCGTCGCGGGCCTGGGCGTGGGCGGTGCCGAAGCGCAGCACCTCGCGGGTTGGCAGGCTGACGCCGCTGCGCCCGAGGGCGACCCGCGCGCGGGTGAGGCTTTGCAGGCGCAGCCAGGGGTCGGGGGTGACGATGGCGGGTTTGCTCATGATGCGCCCTCCTCCTTACAAACGGCCGGCCAGGGCCAGCAGCGGTTGGGTGTCGCCCTGGGGCAGCAGCTCGCCGCGGTAGTCGGCGATGCCCATGCGTTCCAGCCAGTCCTCGAATTCCGGCGCGCGGCGGCGGTCGAGCACGCGGCGCAGGTAGAGGGCGTCGTGGAAGGACGTGCTCTGGTAGTTGAGCATGATGTCGTCGGCCCCCGGCACGCCGATGATGAAGTTGATGCCGGCCACGCCGAGCAGGGTCAGCAGGGTGTCCATGTCGTCCTGGTCGGCCTCGGCATGGTTGGTGTAGCAGATGTCGCAGCCCATCGGCAGGCCGAGCAGCTTGCCGCAGAAGTGGTCCTCCAGCCCGGCGCGGATGATCTGCTTGCCGTCGTAGAGGTATTCCGGGCCGATGAAGCCGACCACGGTGTTCACCAGCAGCGGCTGGTAGCGCCGCGCCAGCCCGTAGGCGCGGGCTTCGAGGGTCTGCTGGTCGGCGCCGTGGTGGGCGTTGGCGGACAGAGCGCTGCCCTGCCCGGTCTCGAAATACATCACGTTGTTGCCGACGCAGCCGCGGCCCAGCGCCCTCGCCGCGGCGTTGGCCTCGTCGAGCAGCGCGGCGGTCACGCCGAAGCTGCGGTTCACCGCCTCGGTGCCGCCGATGGACTGGAACACCAGGTCCACCGGGGCGCCCTTGTCGATGGCGCGGAGGGTGTTGGTGACGTGGGTCAGCACGCAGCTCTGGGTCGGCACGTCGTACTGCTCGCGAAACTCGTCGATCAGGCGCAGCAGGGTGGTGATCGCCGGCAGGCTGTCGGTGGCCGGGTTGATGCCGATCACCGCATCGCCGACGCCGTAGAGCAGGCCGTCGAGCATGGAGGCGGCAATGCCCTTCGGATCGTCAGTCGGATGGTTGGGCTGCAGGCGCACCGCCAGCCGGCCGGGCAGGCCGAGGGTATTGCGGAAGCGCGTCACCACGCGGCACTTGGCGGCCGCCAGGATCAAGTCCTGATTGCGCATCAGCTTGCTCACCGCGGCGACCATCTCGGGGGTCAGGCCGGGCGCCAGGGCCTGCAGGCTGTCCGCGTCGGCGGCATCGGAGAGCAGCCAGTCGCGGAATTCGCCGACGGTGAGGCCCGCCACCGGTGCAAAGGCCTCCACGTCATGCTCGTCAAGGATGAGGCGGGTAACTTCATCCTCTTCGTAGGGCACCACGGCTTCCTGCAGGAAGCGTGCGAGGGGCACGTCGGCCAGCGCGATGCGGGCCGCCATGCGCTCCTCTTCCGAGGCCGCCGCCACGCCGGCGAGCATGTCGCCGGAGCGCGCCGGGCTGGCCTTGGCGAGCAGGTTCTTCAGGGTGCCGAAGGCGTAGCGGCGCAGGCCGAGGGTGCAGGTGTAGCTCATGGTCGAAGACTCCGGGCGCGCGCCTTACTCGGCCTCGGCGGCCAGCGCCGCAATGGGGGCCGCTTCGCGCTGTTTGTGGGTGAGCTGGAAGTAGCCGTAGCCGAGGGCCAGGATCAGCACGAAGACACTGGCCAGCAGCGGGTTGAACCAGGCCACCGTGGCCAGGCAGATCAGCGCGCCGGCCAGCGCGATGGCCGGGAACAGCGGGTAGAACGGGGCCTTGTAGGGCCGGGCCAGGCGCGGCTCGGTGGTACGCAGCTTGAACAGCGCGGCCATGCTGAGGGCGTACATCAGGAGGGCGCCGAAGACCGACATGGTGACGATGTTGGCGGTGAGGCTCTGGCCGCCGAAGGACAGCCATTCATCGCTGAAGATCGCCGCGATGCCGACCACGCCGCCGGCGATGATGGCCCGGTGCGGGGTCTTGAAGCGCGGATGGACCTTGCCGAACCAGCCCGGCAGGTAGCCGGAGCGGGCCTGGGCGTAGATCTGGCGGGAGTAGCCGAGGATGATGCCGTGGAAGGAGGCCACCAGCCCGAACAGGCCCAGCCACACCAGCATGTGCAGCCAGCCGCTGGATTCGCCGACCATGGTCTTCATGGCCTGGGGCAGCGGGTCGTTGATGTTGGCGAGCTTGGTCCAGTCGCCCACGCCGCCGGCAAACACCATCACGCTGACCGCCAGCACCACCAGGGTCAGGATGCCGCCGGTGTAGGCGATGGGGATGGAGCGCTTGGGGTCCTTGGCTTCTTCGGCGGCCATGGCCACGCCTTCGATGGCGAGAAAGAACCAGATCGCGAAGGGGATCGCCGCGAAGATGCCGGGGATCGCCGCCATGGAGAAGCTGTCCGCCCCGCTCCAGCCGCCCTTGGCGAAGTTGTCCATCGAGAAGCCCGGCGCCACCACGCCCATGAAGACCAGCAGCTCGAAGATGGCGAGCAGCGTGACGAACAGCTCGAAGGTGGCGGCGATGGTCACGCCGACGATGTTGAGGCCCATGAAGACAATATAGGCGCCGGTCGCCGCGATCTTCGGGTCGAGGGACGGGAACTGCACGTTGAGGTAGGCGCCGATGGCCAGCGCGATGGCCGGTGGCGCAAACACGAACTCGATCAGCGTGGCCATGCCGGCCAGGTAGCCGCCGGTGGGGCCGAAGGCGTGGTAACTGTAGGCGAAGGGGCCGCCGGCATGGGGGATGCTGGCGGTCAGCTCGGTGAAGCTGAAGATGAAGGTGCCGTACATGATGGCCACCATGATGGTGGTGACCAGGAAGCCGAGGGTGCCGGCCGAGGCCCAGCCGAAGCTCCAGCCGAAGTACTCGCCGGAGATGACCAGCCCGACGGCGATGCCCCACAGCTGCCAGGTGCCAAGGGTCGCCGCCAGCGCGGGTGAGGACTGCTTTGTTGCGCTCATGATTCACTCCTAAGGGATCGATGGGTGAATCGTGGATCAGCGGGCGGGGTGGCACGTATCAAGTTTCAGCACCGCAATAGCAAGATTCGGCACGACTGCAATACGCCTGCAACACACCACCCAAAACGCGCACCAGCCCTGTGCCGACCGCTGCTGCAATGCACCAACAGGGTGGCCGGCGCGGGCGTTCCGCGCGCGGTGGCACCCTCGCAGCGGCGCCCCTGCCCCGCCCGGCGCCCGCAGCGGCAAGCCCTTCCGGCCAGTCGAGGGGCAGCGGTACGCGGCTTGCTTCGCGCTCGCCATGACTCATCCGCAGGACACCCCCATGAACAGCCTCATTCCGCCCCCGTCCGCCCGGCTCCGCCCCCTGCGCCGCGTGACCCGCGCGCGGGATGCGGACGAACAGGCCCACAACCTGTCCCAGTGGGACCAGCGCTACGACCAGCTGTCGCCGGGCCACTTTGAGGGCAGCGTGACGGAGCTGTGGCTGCCCAAGACCCAGGTCTTCGTCGAGAGCGCCAACCGCCAGCTGCGCCAGACCTGCGCCGCGTGGCCAAGCTCGGTGTGGTTCGGCATTCCGGCGGCACGCGACGGCATGATGGCGATGGGCGGCAAGGCGCTGGCGTCCCAGGCGGTGTGCGTGCGCGACGGCGGTGCGGAGTTCGACCTGATCACCGCGCCGGACTTCGACCTGTTCGGCATCGTGGTGGATCGGCTGGCCTTTGCCGACTACCTGGAGAACACCGCCCACCAGGATCTGGACCGTCTGCTGCAGCAGGGCGACGTGCGCAACCTGGCCCCCGGCCACAAGGAGGCCTTGTGCGCGACGCTGGCCGGCATCCTCGCCGACGCGGAGGGGCCGGCGGCCAGCCCGGGCTATACCGCCGAGGAATTGCAGCTGCGTATCTTCGACGCGCTGGCGGCGATGCTCACCGGCCAGCACAGCCAGCCGGCCGCAGCGAGCCGCACGCGCCTGCAGCACCAGCAGCTGGTGGACAAGCTGCGCCGCTTCGTCCTCGACCGCCCCGAGCAGCCACCGGCGATTCCGGACCTGTGCGCCCACCTGCACGTCAGCCGGCGGGCGCTGCAGAACTGCGTCGAGGACATCACCGGCCTGCCGCCGCTGGCCTACATGCGCAGCCTGCGCCTCAACGAGGTACGCCGCGAACTGCGCTACGGCGAAGGCCGGCGGCCGATATCCAGCGTCGCCTACGACTGGGGCTTCACCCACATGAGCCAGTTCGCGCGGGACTACAAGCGGATGTTCGGGGAGCTGCCGTCGGAATCTGCCCGCCAGGGCTGAGCGCCGCCCATGAAGAAACGGCGCCCAGGGCGCCGTTTCTTACTGCGGGAATATCGTTGCGGCCTTCAATTGCGTGACGGGAAGATGCCCTGCAGGGCGATGAAACACTTCACCACGAGATAGGGCTGCATGTCGGAAATAGGCGTGCCGCTGCCGGTCGAACTGCTGGTGGTGGCCGCCATCGGCAACGCCGGGCCGCCGGTGGTGTACAGCGTGGTGCGCGCCTTGGAGGCCGGCATTGCGCCGGCCGGCGACACCGCGGTGGCGTCAGCGCCGCTGCCCAGCGGTGCCACCTGGTGGGTGTGCGCAGGCATGTTGGCGACGCCGATGGTCTGGGTTTCGGCGCCAGCGCTCTCCCCCTGATTCCGGTTACTGAGGCCGGGCCCCTGCCCGGCGTGGATCAGCACACGGCCGCGCATGTCGGGCAGGCCAAAAGTGACGCGGCCGTCCCCGCCGTAGGTGGTGCCAAGCAGCGAGAACAGCGGGGTGTTGGTGGAGATCGGCAACAGCTGACCGTTGAGCTCAGCCCAGCCTTGGGGGGCGAAATTGAAGCCGGCGCACATGATCTGGCCGATGAAGGGTTCCGCCTGGGCCGATGCGCTGGTGGTGAAGCCGCCCAGGCTGGCGACGACTGCGGTGGCGAGGAGGCCTTGAGTCAATTTCTTCATGATCATCTCCTTGGGGTGGATCGCGGATCAAGAACGGGCGATACGTGTACGCAGCCATGCGGCCGCCATCGCAGTGGACACCAGCAACAGGCCGCCCGGCTCGGGCAGAGGGGTGCCGTTGTCGGGGGTACGGGCCAGCGTGACGTCATCCACCGTCACCGGGATCACGCCCGAACCGTCGCCCACGGTCAGCGTGGCGCTGCTGAAGGTGCTGCCGTCGTCGGTGGCGAAGCCGAGGAAGAAGGCGTAATCGCCATTGCCGCTGGCCAGGTAGTCGATGGACGAGATGGCGAGGGTCGCGCCATCGACGGTGAGGGTCACCGCCCCTGCCTGGATGTCCAGCAGGTCACGCCCGCCCACCACGTAGAGGCCGAAGCCCTGCACCGGGGACAAGAAGCTGAAAACCAGCGCGTCACCGGACTCGAAGGCGGTATCCGGGTTGTCGAGGCCGAGGTAGTGGGTGCCGGAGGTCGTCCAGAAGACACTGCCGACCGTCGGCAGGTTGAAGCCTGAGCTGGCGCTGCCAGCCGTCAGGCCGACCGTGAAGCCGGAGCCGGCCGGCCCGCTGCCCGGCGGGTAGCTGGTGCCCGGCGCGATGCCGTCGAAGTCGGTGGTGGTGGCGGTGAGGCCGGCGATGGCGGCATTGAAGTTGCCCTGGGCCTGGTAGGTGGCCAGTGCGGCAAGCGCCGGGGCGCTGATGCCGACAGCCATCGCAAGGGCGGCGCCACGCAGGACACGGGACACGCATGGATATGACGAATTCAGACGCATATTCCCTCCTTGGCTGGATTCAGCTTGGCAACCGGCGGTGGCGATCGACCGTCAGCGGCCGAAATTGCATACGGTGGTCTGGGCTTGGTTGTTCCTCACGCTTTGGTAAATCATCTTCGGCAGGCGCGGCGTACCGCCGCCGAGCCGCAGGGTCAGGGTCTCGGTGAGCGCCTCGTCGGCGCTACCGGCCACGTAGCGCACTGCCTGGAAACCGGGCTGGCCGGGCAGGCTGGCGTCTTCCACGTTCATGAGGGGGCGGCCATCGGCGCTATAGGCGGTAGGGCCGAGGGGAATGGAGATTTCGCGGTCCTGGATGGAGAGGCGCAGTTCAGCCGGTGCCACATCCACCTTGAGGGAACAGTCGTAACCGCCGGTGCTGCGGCCCGAATAGGTGCCCACTGCGCAGGAGATACCCAGTTGCTCCTGGCCACCGGCGGTATTGAGATGCGTGCTGATGCGCTGGAGGCAATCGGAGAGGGCCGGCATGTCGGCGACGGCCACCTTGTGCAGGGCCTGCTCGCTGTCGCGCTGATCGGGTGACGTACCGCCACCGCACCCGGATAAGGGCGAAACCAGCAACAGCGCGATGAGCAGCAGCAGGAAGCGCACGGCATTCACACTCGCGAGAGAGGCCGGGCCAGCGGCCGGTTTCGATGCGGACCGTCGTCTGCGAGGGGTTTAGCAATTAACCTACCAATCCGGGCAGTGACTTTTAATTGCTTGATTCCTAAGCCCTTGATGAGTGGCTCCAAGCGTCTGGCGGAGGCGGAGCTCCGGCGGTGTAAAGATTCCCGACACGCGGGAAGCCCTGTCCGCCCTCGAGCGGGGCGCCCATGCAGGCCGATGGGTTTGCGCAGCGCCGCCGCCTTCGGCAGTGCGGCGGGACATATTGACCCGGCGGAGGGACATTTTGTCCCGCGCTTCATGCATCGGGGCTGCTAATGCCTTGATTTGAAAAGACCACACCCCTGGCATTGTCTTTGCAATTGCCGATCCTTCACGCATATGCCCGCCCTCCAGGGGCAATGGCGATGCGGCAGCACAAGGACAGATTTCCAGAGGGAGGAGTCAATGCAAGTCACACGGCGGCAGTTCTTCAAGATCACCTCCGCCGGGCTGGGCGCATCCAGCTTGGGGGTGATGGGTTTTGCACCGGGCACGGCCATGGCAGAGGTTCGCCAGTACCGCCTGGCCCGCACGGTGGAAACCCGCAACACCTGCACCTATTGTTCGGTGGGCTGCGGCCTGCTGATGTACAGCCTGGGCGACGGCGCCAAGAACGCCAAGGCCGAGATCATCCACATCGAGGGCGACCCGGACCATCCGGTGAGCCGCGGTTCCCTGTGCCCGAAGGGCGCCGGCCTGCTCGACTTCATCCACAGCCCGGGGCGCCTCAAGTATCCGGAGGTGCGCGAAGCCGGCGCCGCCGAGTGGAAGCGCATCTCCTGGCATGAGGCGGTCGAACGCATCGCCAAGCACATGAAGGCCGACCGCGACGCCAACATCGTGCACAAGAACGCCGACGGCGTGGCGGTGAACCGCTGGACGTCGACGGGCATGCTGACCGCATCGGCCTCGTCGAACGAAACCGGGATCCTCACGCAGAAGTTCATGCGCGCGCTGGGCATCGTCGCCACCGACGCGCAGGCCCGCATCTGCCACGGCCCCACCGTGGCGGCGCTGGCGGCCAGCTACGGCCGCGGCGGCATGACCAACAGCTGGGTGGACATCAAGAACGCCGACTTCATCCTGGTGATGGGCGGCAATGCGGCCGAGGCCCACCCGGTCGGCTTCAAGTGGGCCATCGAGGCCAAGAAGCAGCGCGGCGCCAAGCTCATCGTGGTGGACCCGCGCTTCAACCGCACCGCCGCGGTGGCCGACCATTACGTGCCGATCCGCGCCGGCTCCGACATCGCCTTCCTGGGCGGGATCATCAACTGGCTGGTGAGCAACGACAAGATCCACTGGGACTACGTCAAGGCCTACACCAACGCCAGCCTGATCGTCAGCGAGGGCTTCGGCTTCGAGGACGGCCTGTTCTCGGGCTACGACGCCGACAAGGGCAAGTACGAACGCGGCACCTGGAGCTACGAGCTGGACGCCGCCGGCATGGCGAAGACCGACCCGACGCTGGAACACCCGCGCTGCGTGTGGAACCTGATGAAGACCCACTTCGCGCGCTACACGCCGGAGGTGGTGACCAACATCACCGGCAGCCCGCTGGAAGGCTTCATCAAGGTGTGCGAGCACCTGGGCGAGACCGCACGGCCCGACAAGGTCGGCACCATCCTCTACGCGCTGGGCTGGACCCAGCACACCGTCGGCGCGCAGAACATCCGCACGATGGCGATGATCCAGCTGTTGCTGGGCAACGTGGGCATGCCCGGCGGCGGCGTGAATGCGCTGCGCGGCCACTCCAACATCCAGGGCCTGTCCGACCTGGGCCTGCTGTCCACGGCCTTGCCCGGCTATCTGACGCTGCCCAACGAGAAGGCCCACCCGACCTTCGACGAGTACCTCGCCAAGAACACCCCCAAGGCGGTACGCCCGGACCAGCTGAACTACTGGTCGAACACGCCCAAGTTCATGGTCAGCCTGCTCAAGTGGTTCTGGGGCGACAAGGCCACCAAGGACAACAACTGGGGCTACGACTGGCTGCCCAAGTGGGACAAACTGTACGACGTGCTGCAGATGACCGAGCTGATGCACCAGGGCCAGGTGAACGGGCTGATCGTGCAGGGCTTCAACCCGCTGGCCTCCTTCCCCGATGCGACCAAGGTGCGCGAGGCCTTCAGCAAGCTCAAGTACATGGTGGTCATCGACCCGATCGCCACCGAGACGTCCACCTTCTGGAAGGACCAGGGCGAGTCCAACCCGGTGGATACGGCCAAGATCGGCACCGAGGTGTTCCGCCTGCCGTCCACCTGCTTCGCCGAGGAGGACGGTGCCATCGTCAATTCGAGCCGCTGGCTGCAGTGGCACTGGAAGGGCGCCGAGCCCCCCGGCGAGGCCAAGTCCGACCAGGAGATCATCGGCGAACTCTTCGTCGCGCTGCGGGCGCTCTACCAGAAGGACGGCGGCAACGTGGCGGAGCCCATCCTCAACCTGTCGTGGCCCTACAAGGACCCGAAGAACCCGACGCCGGAAGAGCTGGCCAAGGAGCTCAACGGCCGCGCGCTGGCCGACGTGACCGATCCGAAGGACCCGACCAAGATCATCGCCAAAAAAGGCGAGCAGCTGCCGGGCTTCGCCGCCCTGCGGGACGACGGCAGCACCACCTGCGCGTGCTGGATCTTCTCCGGCTGCTGGACCCAGGCTGGCAACCAGATGGCCCGCCGCGACAACACCGACGCCGGCTGCGGCAACACGCCGGGCTGGGCGTGGGCGTGGCCGGCCAACCGGCGCATCCTCTACAACCGCGCCTCCTGCGACCCGGCTGGCAAGCCGTGGGACCCGCAGCGCAAGCTGATCGCCTGGAACGGCGAGAAGTGGGTCGGCGCCGACGTGCCGGACTTCAAGATCGACGCTGCGCCGGATTCCGGCATGAACCCCTTCATCATGAACCACGAGGGCGTCGGCCGCCTGTTCGCGGTGGACAAGCTGGTGGACGGGCCCTTCCCCGAGCACTACGAGCCGATGGAGTCGCCGATCGGCACCAACCCGCTGCACCCCAAGGTGATAAACAGCCCGGCGGTGCGCATGTTCAAGGGCGACCGGGAGCGCCTCGGCACCGCCAAGGACTTTCCCTACGTGGGCACCACCTACCGGCTCACCGAGCACTTCCAGTTCTGGACCAAGTCGGTGCGCCTCAACGCCATCGCCCAGCCGGAGCAATTCGTCGAAGTGGGCGAAGCGCTGGCCAGGGAGAAGGGCATCGCCCACGGCGACTGGGTCAAGGTCAGCTCGCGGCGCGGCTTCGTCAAGGCCAAGGCGGTGGTCACCAAGCGGGTCAAGGCCCTCACCGTCAATAACCAGACGGTGCACCAGATCGGTATTCCGCTCCACTGGGGCTGGGAGGGGGTGACCCGCAAGGGCTACCTCACCAACGCGCTGCCGCCCTTCGTCGGCGACTGCAACACCCAGACCCCCGAATACAAATCCTTCCTCGTGAACATCGAGAAAGCCTGAGGAGCGACCCGACATGGCATTGCAATCCCTGGACATCCTGCGCCGCTCCGCAACCCCCACGGCCACCCCGCAAGTGCGCAACACGGTGGAAGTGGCCAAGCTGATCGACGTGACCACCTGCATCGGCTGCAAGGCCTGCCAGGTGGCCTGCTCGGAGTGGAACGAGCTGCGCGCCGAGGTGGGCACCAACATCGGCGTTTATGACAACCCGGTGGACCTCTCCGACCAGGCGTGGACGGTGATGCGCTTCAACGAGGTGGAAGAGAACGGCAAGCTCGAATGGCTCATCCGCAAGGACGGCTGCATGCACTGCGCCGACCCCGGCTGCCTGAAGGCCTGCCCCTCGCCCGGCGCCATAATCCAGTACAAGAACGGCATCGTGGATTTCCACGAGGAGAACTGCATCGGCTGCGGCTACTGCGTCTCCGGCTGCCCGTTCAACGTGCCGCGCATCTCCAAGCAGGACAACAAGGCCTACAAGTGCTCCCTGTGCTCCGACCGCGTGGCGGTGGGCCAGGAGCCGGCCTGCGTGAAGACCTGCCCGACCGGCGCCATCCAGTTCGGCAGCAAGGAGGACATGAAGGAAGTGGCGGCGACCCGCATCACCGACCTGAAGAAGCGCGGCTACGACAACGCCGGCCTCTACGACCCGGCCGGCGTCGGCGGCACCCACGTGATGTACGTGCTGCACCACGCCGACAAGGCCCCGTTGTACTCGGGCCTGCCGCAGGACCCGGCGATCAGCGCCACGGTGAGCCTGTGGAAAGGCCTGCTCAAGCCAGTAGCCACGCTGGGCATCGCCGCCGCCGGGCTGTTCGGCTTCTTCCACTACATCACCGTGGGCCCCAACCGGGCCGATGACGAGCACGCAGAAGACGAAAAGGAGACCGTCAAGTGAAAGAGCAACTCATCCAGCGCTATTCCGCGCCCGAGCGCATCAACCACTGGATCGTGGCGGTGTGCTTCATCCTGCTGGCGATCTCCGGACTGGCCTTCTTCTACCCGGCCTTCTTCTGGCTCACCGGGGTGTTCGGCACGCCGCAGCTGGCGCGCATCATCCACCCCTTCGTCGGAGTGGTGATGTTCCTGGCCTTCCTGCGCCAGTTCTTCCGCTACTACCACCACAACTTCATCGACGCCGAGGACGTGAAGTGGATGAAGGCGGTCGGCACCGTGATGAAGGGTGGCGAGGTCGGCGACACCGGCCGCTACAACGGCGGCCAGAAGGGCATGTTCTGGCTGATGTCGGGCTGCATGGCGCTGCTGCTGCTCTCCGGCATCGTCGCCTGGCGGCCCTACTTCGCCGCGTCCTTCCCGATCCCGCTGATCCGCGTGGCCCTGCTGGTGCATGCCTCCAGCGCGCTGGCGCTGATCGCCGGCATCATCGTGCACGTGTATGCCGCCCTGTGGGTCAAGGGCACCATCCGCGCGATGGTGGAAGGCGTCGTCACCCACGCCTGGGCCCGCAAGCACCATCCGCGCTGGTACCGGGAGATGACCGGCAACAAGCGCTGAGCCTGCGCCGATGACACGGCCGGGGCGCGCCCACGCACGCCCCGGCCGGCGCCGAGCCGATGCCCGGAAAGGACACCATGACCGATCTCTCCTGCACGCTGCCCGAACGGGCACCCCACGACCCCGCCCAGTGGCCCGCGCTGCGCCCGACGCCGGTGCTGCGCATCGACGGCGGGGCGACCGAGCGCTGCCTCGACGACGTGGTCGAGGAAGTACCCGTCGCCCTCGTCTTCAACGGCATCTCCCACGCCGTGCTCCTCGCCACCCCGACCGACCTGGAAGACCTGGCCCTCGGCTTCGCGCTGAGCGAAGGCATCCTGCAGCACCGCGGCGAGCTGTACGAGGTGGACTGCCTGGCCGCCCCGCAGGGCATCGAAATCCGCCTGCAGATCGCCACCGAGCGCTTCGTGGCCCTCAAGGAACGCCGCCGCAACCTGGCCGGCCGCACCGGCTGCGGCCTGTGCGGCATCGAGAGCCTGGAGGCGCTGGCCCGCCCGCTGCGGCCGGTCGCCCCAGCCCACCGGATCGACGCCGCGCGGGTTGCCACTGCGCTGGCGGAGCTGCCCGCGCGGCAGCGCCTGCGCGAGACGACCGGCGCGGTGCATGCCGCCGCGTGGGTCGACGGCGACGGCCACATCGTCGCGCTGCGGGAGGACGTGGGCCGCCACAATGCCCTCGACAAGCTGCTCGGCCATCTGGCGGCCGACCGCCAGTGGCAGACCGGCAGCGGCTTCGTGCTGGTGTCGAGCCGGGCCAGCTACGAGATGGTCCAGAAGGTGGCCGCCCTCGGCATCGCCTGCCTCGTCGCGGTCTCGGCCCCCACCGCCCTGGCGGTGGACCTGGCCAGCGGGCTGGGCGTCACGCTGGCCGGTTTCGCCCGCGGGCGCCGGCTGGTGGTCTATGCCCATCCGCAGGGCCTGCGGCCCTCCTCCGACTGATCCACCCACGGCCGGCCCCGCAGAGGGACGCCGGCCCGACTCCATGGAATCCCGATGTCCCAACTGAAAGCGCCCGAGCTGATCCTCAGCTCCGCCGATACCCCACCGCGGATCCTGCCGCCGGGCAACGATCTCTTCGCCACCCGCGCGGCCCGCTTCGATACGCTGGCCGACGGCCACCCGATGGAGGCGGCCCTGCGCTTCCTGGCCGGGCTGCACGTCGCCCAGCAGGAGGCCTTCGCCTTGCCGGCCCTCGTCGCCAAGCCTGACGACTGCAGCTTCCCAGCCAGCGGGAGCCAGCTCCCCGCCGCCTGGCAAAGCGTCCTCCATCATCTGCTCGAACACAGCCTGCCGGCCGCGCCGGCCGCCACCCGCGCCCTCATCGCCGGCCTGCGCGCCACCGATCCCGCCGGACTGGACGCCCTCGGCCGCGCCGTGCTGAGCGACGACGCAGGAGACGCCGACGCCGGCAGCCGCGCCCTCGTCTGGGCCGCCCTCCAGGTGGTGTGGACCCGGCACGCCAGCCGGATGCCGGTCAGCGCAGACACGCCCCACACCGAACGCGACCTGTGCCCCTGCTGCGGCACGCCGGCGGTGGCGGCAGTGGTGCGGATCGGCGGCAGCGTGGCCGGGCTGCGCTACCTCCATTGCCCCCTGTGCAACACCCAGTGGAACGCCATGCGGGCCCGCTGCACGTCCTGCGACTCCGTGCGGGAAGTGTCCCGGCACCGGCTGGAGGATGCGCCCGCCAACCCGTGGCCGGCGGCCAGCGCCGAGAGCTGCGAAGAGTGCGGCAGCTACCGCAAGGTGTTCTACCAGGACAAGGATCCCAAGGCCGACCCCATCGCCGACGATCTGGCCAGCCTGGCCCTCGACATCCTGATGGGCGAAGCGGGCTTCGCCCGCAGCGGCTGGAACCCCTTCCTCGACGCCTGAGCGGCGCAGCGGGGCGCGCCGCGGCCAAGGCACGCCCCGCCAGCGGCAAGGCCTGCCGGCGGGGCACGGGAATGCGCCGCCGGCCCCAAATAAAAAGAGGCTCCCGCGGAGCCTCTTCGATGCATCAGAAGTGCTACCGGATCATTCCGGCACGGCGCGCTGCACGCGGCGCTGACGCACGGCATCGGCCAGCACGTCGAGCACGGTAAGGCTGTCTTCCCAACCGATGCAGGCATCGGTGATGCTCTTGCCGTACTCCAGCTCGACGCCAGGCTTCAGGTCCTGGCGGCCTTCCTTGAGGTGGGATTCGACCATCACGCCGATGATGCGGTCGTCGCCGGCGGCCATCTGGCCGCCCACGTCGCGGGCCACGTCCACCTGGCGCTTGTGCTGCTTGCTGCTGTTGGCGTGGGAGAAGTCGATCATCAGCTTGCCGGTGACGCCGGAGGCGGCCAGTTCCTTGCAGGCGGCGTCGACGCTGGCGGCGTCGTAGTTGGGGCCCTTGCCGCCGCGCAGGATCAGGTGGCAGTCCTCATTGCCGGTGGTGCTGACGATGGCGGAATGGCCGGCCTTGGTGACGGACAGGAAATGGTGCGGCGACTGGGCGGCCTTGATGGCATCCACGGCGATGCGGATGTTGCCGTCGGTGCCGTTCTTGAAGCCCACCGGACAGGACAGGCCGGAGGCCAGTTCGCGGTGCACCTGGCTCTCGGTGGTGCGCGCGCCGATGGCGCCCCAGGCGATGAGGTCGGCCACGTATTGCGGCGTGATCATGTCGAGGAACTCGGTGGCGGCCGGCAGGCCCAGGTCATTCACGTCGGACAGCAGCTTGCGGGCGATGCGCAGGCCGTCGTTGATGCGGAAGCTGCCGTCGAGCAGCGGGTCGTTGATGAGGCCCTTCCAGCCGACGGTGGTGCGGGGCTTCTCGAAATAGACGCGCATCACCACCAGCAGGTCGTTCTTGAGCCGCTCGGCCTCGGCCTGCAGGCGGCGGGCGTATTCCATCGCCGCGTCGGTGTCGTGGATCGAACAGGGGCCGATGACCACCAGCAGGCGGTCGTCGGCGCCGAACAGGATGCGGTGGATCGCGCTGCGCGCCGCGAAGGCCGTTTCCGCAGCCTTCGGCGAAGCGGGGAATTCCCGCAGCACATGGGCGGGCGGGGCGAGTTCCTTGATCTCCTTGATCCGGACGTCGTCGATATGGGCTTTCGAGGCGGAATGCATGGTGAATCCTGTCGGCTGCTTGATATGAACCGTCGATTCTAGCCGATGCACCCGCCCGGAAGCCATGGCGGCCTTACAGCATGACCTGGGTACCCAGTTCCACCACCTGGTTGGCCGGCAGCTTGAAGTAGCTGGCCGCACCTTCCGACTGGCGCATCATCCAGGCGAACAGGCCGCAGCGCCAGCGCGGCATCCCCCCCGGGCCGTCGACGATACGGGCGCGGGCGACGAAGTAGGTGGTGGTCATCTCCTCCAGCTCAAGGCCGAACCTGGCAGCGAGGGCCAGGGCGGCGGGCAGATCAGGTTCCTCGCGGAAGCCGAAGCGCGCATCGACGTTGTAGAGGCCCGGCGCCAGCTGGGTGACGGCCACCCGCTCGGCGTCGTCCACCCGCGGAATGCCTTCGTTCACCACGTGCAGGAAAATGATGCGCTCGTGCATCACCTTGTAGTGCTTGAGGTTGTGGAACAGTGCGCTGGGCACCAGGCTCGGCTCGGAGGTGAGGTACACCGCCGTGCCGAACACCCGCGGCACGTCGGGCAGCGGGCCGCGCACGAAGCCGGCCATCGGCACGTCGATCTTGCAGCGCTGGTTGGCGAGCAGCAGGCTGCCCTCCTTCCAGGTGGTGAGCAGCAGGAAGATCGCCGCGCCAAGGGCCATCGGCATCCAGCCGCCTTCGCCGAGCTTGGTGAGGTTGGAGCTGAAGAACAGCAGTTCCAGCACACCGAACAGCGCCAGCGCGGCAAGCAGGCCGACGCGGCGGCGGCCTTCGGCCATCAGCAGGATGAAGGCGGTGAGCAGCGTGGTGATGATCATGGTGCCCGACACGGCGATGCCGTAGGCCGCCGCCAGTGCACCGGAGGAGCGGAACTGCAGCACCAGCACGATGACCGCCACCAGCATCAGCCAATTGACGCTGGGGATGTAGATCTGGCCCCTCTCGGTGTCGGAGGTGTGCAGGATGCGCAGGCGCGGCAGGTAGCCGAGGCGGCCGGCCTGGAGGGTCATGGAATACGCACCGGTGATGGTGGCCTGGGAGGCGATCACCGTGGCGAGGGTGGCGAGGCCCACCAGCGGCAGCAGGAACCAGTCCGGCGCGAGCAGGTAGAAGGGGTTCTCGATGGCCACCGGCGAACGCAGCACCAGCGCGCCCTGGCCGAAGTAGTTGAGCACCAACGACGGCCACACCAGGCCATACCAGGCGAGACGCACCGGCCGCGCGCCGAAGTGGCCCATGTCGGCGTACAAGGCCTCGCCGCCGGTCAGCGACAGGAACACCGCCGACAGCAGGATGAAGGCGGTGTGCGGCCGTTCGATGGCGAACTGGATGGCGTAGCGCGGATCGAGGGCGCGGAGCACCTCCGGTGTCTGCAGGATGCTGCCAACTCCGAGGGCGCCGAGGGCCAGGAACCACACCACGGTGATCGGCCCGAAGAACTGCCCGACCCGGCCGGTGCCATGCTTCTGGATCATGAACAGACCGACCAGGATGCCGACGGTGATCGGCACCACGTAATGCTCGAACTGCGGCGTGGCGACGCTGATACCTTCCACTGCCGACAGCACCGAGATCGCCGGGGTGATGATGGCGTCGCCATAGAACAACGCGGCGGCGAAGATACCGCAACCCACCGCGGTCATCGCCCAGCGCGGCCGGTGGGAGGCCCGCTGGGCCAGCGCGGTGAGGGCCAGCACGCCCCCCTCCCCTTCGTTGTCGAAGCGCAGCACGACCCACACGTACTTGATCGAAACGATCAGCAGGCCGGCCCAGAAGAAGGCCGACAGCGCAGCGAGCACATTGACCTCCGAGGGATCGATGCCGTGAGGGCCGGTGAAGGCCTCTTTGAAGGCGTACAGCGGGCTGGTGCCGATGTCGCCATAGACCACGCCCAGGGCGGCGAGGGCGAGGCCGACCAGGCCGGAACGGGAATGACTGTCGGATTGGCTCATGCAGGACTCCGGAAGGACTGATGCGATGGCTGCGGGTTTCAGAGCTGGAAGCGGTAACCCACTCCAGTTTCGGTCAGGAAATGACGGGGCTGCGCCGGATCGCTCTCCAGCTTGTGGCGCAGGTGCCCTACATAGATTCGCAGGTAATGGTTACTGTCGGTGGAGGCCGTGCCCCACACCTCGCGCAGCAGCTGGCGATGGGTCATCACCTGGCCGGCGTGGGCGATCAGCACGGCGAGCAGCCGGTATTCGATGGGCGTCAGCTTGACCGCCTCGCCCTTGCGACTGACCAGGCGGCGGGAGAAATCCACTTCCACGTCGCCGAAGCCGACCTGCGCCGCCTCGGTGCCGGCATTGGCGCGCCCGCGCCGCAACAGCGCCCGCACACGGGCCTGCAACTCGCCGATGGAAAAGGGCTTGGTCAAGTAGTCGTCGGCGCCGGCGTCGAGTACGTCGATCTTGTCATGCTCGGTGGAACGGGCCGACAGCACCAGCACCGGCGCCGACGACCAGCTGCGGAAGTCCTGCATGAAGTGGGCACCGTCGGCATCAGGCAGGCCGAGGTCGAGGATCACCAGGTCCGGCCGACTGTTTCCCGCCTCGATCAGGGCCTGACCGCAGCTGTCCGCTTCCTGCACGCGGCAGCCCTCGGACTCCAGCGCAGAACGTACGACACGGCGGATCTGGCGTTCGTCCTCGACGACGAGGATCTGCGGACCATTCATGGCAACACTCCGGATTCCAGCGCCTCGACATCGATGGCTGGCGGTGTGCCGAGGGGTAACGTGAAAGCCACGCAGCCGCCTCCCGCCGGTGGATTGAAGGCGCGGATGGTGCCGCCATGGGCTTCGACGATGCTGCGGCAGATCGCCAGGCCGACGCCCATGCCGGCCACCGGACCTTCGCTGCCGCCCCGCTCGAACAGCTCGAAGACCTGCTCCAGGCGGTCCGGCGGAAAACCCTCGCCGCTGCTCCTCACCTGCACTTCGAGCAGCTCTGCGCCGGCGCGGGCGCTGACATGGACCGGCGTATCCGGCGGCGCGTACTTGGCGGCGTTCTCGAACAGGTTGCAGAAGACCCGCTCCAGTAGCACCGCGTCGAACTGCACCAGCGGCAACTCGCCAAGGCCGCTGGTGCGCACCGGGTGACGGGCCATCGCCGGGCCCAGCAACTGCAGGCTGGAGCCGACCACTTCCTCGATGGACTGCCAGTCCTTGCGCAGGCTGACGCGGCCGCTCTGCAGACGGGCCATGTCGAGCAGCTTGTCCACCATTCCGTTCACGCGCAGGGCCTGCTCGCGGATCGCCGCCGCCAGTTCGCGCGCCTCGTCCGGCAAGGGCTCGCGCAGCAGCGCCAGGGAGTCCGCCATGCCGTAGAGGGCGGTCAGCGGCGTACGCACGTCGTGGGACAAGGCCGACAGGATGGAGCTGCGCAAGCGCTCGGACTCTGCCTCCAGCTGCGCCGACTGGACAGCGGCAACAAAGTGCAGGCGCTCCACCGCCGTCGCCGCCAGCGAGGTGAGGGCTTCCAGCAGCGGCAGTTCGTCGATCGCATCCTCGGCCAGCGAGACGATCAGCACACCGCACACCTCGCCAGCCCCGGCCAGCGGCAGGAAATGGCGGCGCCGGCCGGGCCGCTCGGAAGCTCCCGACTCGATGACTCGGCCGCTGTCGAGCACCATGTGGCCGATCTGCAGGTCCAGTGTGCCGAGCGTACCCGCCGCGAAGCTCTCCACCCGCAGGCCACGGTCGGCGCCGGGCAGCAGCAGCCATGCATCGGCCCCCAGCTGTCTGCCGATGAAGTCCTGCAGGGCCCGATCCACCTCCCCCGGCTGGCGCACACCGGCCAGACGCTTGGCGAGGTCGTACAGCGCGCGGACGATGCGCTCCCGGCGGCCGGCGTCGTAGGCCTGCCGGCGCTGGCCAGCGGTGAGCTGGCCGATCAGCAGCGACACCGCCAGCATCACCAGGAAGGTCACCAGGTACTGGCCGTGGCTGATCGCGAACGAAAAACGCGGCGGCACGAAGAAGAAATCGAACAGCGTCACACAGGCGAGGGAGGCCGCCACCGCCGGCCCACGCCCGAGGCGACTGGCCACCAGCACGACGGCCAGCAGGAAGATCATCACCGCGTTGGCCAGATCGAGCACATCGCGCAGCGACAGCGCCACGCCCAGCGCCAGCACGCAGACGAGCACGGCCAGCAAGTAGCGGAAGCGCACCGATTGCGATTCGAACAGCAGACGGGGCAAGGGAACGGGCATGGGGCGCGGCGCCGGTCGGGACGCCCGAGGGGAAGACAATGCAAATTGTTGCACCGCCCACATAAAAAAGGCGTAAACGCATCGATCGGCAAAATCGGTGCGATTGGATATACTGTATTTTTATACACACATTTCCGATGAAGCCTGCCCCACCCCGCGGACGCGGCAGCCGCCTGAACCCGGACAACCGCTTCGCCGCCTGGCGCCGCGACGGTTTCGACGACGGCTGGGAAAGCGCCACTGACGCTGCGGACGACACCGCTGACCCGCCCAGGGGCCCGGCGACGACGCTGATCCTCGACCAGGCCAAGTCGGTGATCACCCGCAACAGCTCGCCGGACGTGCCCTTCAACCAGTCGGTCAATCCCTACAAAGGCTGTGAGCACGGTTGCGCGTACTGCTTCGCGCGACCGACCCACGCCTATCTGGGCCTGTCGCCGGGGCTGGATTTCGAGACGAAGATTGCGTGGAAACCCGACGCACCGGCGGTGCTGCGCCGTGAGTTGGCCGCCCCCGGCTACCGCTGCGAGCCGATCGCGCTGGGCATCAACACCGATGGCTGGCAACCGGTCGAGCGGCGCCTCGGCCTGACCCGCCAGCTGCTGGAGATCCTCGCCGAGACGCGCCACCCGGTGTCCATCGTCACCAAGTCGGCGCTGATCGAGCGCGACCTGGACCTGCTCGCCGACATGGCGCGGGACGACCTGGTGCACGTGATCTTCTCGATCACCACCCTCGACCCGGCGCTTGCCCGCAAGCTGGAACCCCGCGCAGCGACGCCGGCCCGGCGCCTGGCGGCGATGGAACGCCTGCACGCGGCCGGGGTGCCGGTCGGCACGCTGTTCGCACCGTTGATCCCGGCCATCAACGACCACGAGCTGGAAGCGGTGCTCGAAGCGGCCCACGCGGCCGGCAGCGATACCGCCGGCTACGCGCTGCTGCGTCTGCCCTACGAATTGAAGGATTTGTTCGCCGACTGGCTGGACAGCCATTTCCCCGACCGGGCCCGGCACGTGATGAGCCTGCTGCGCCAGTTGCGCGGCGGCGAGCTGTACGACAAGCGCTTTGGCCACCGCATGCGCGGTGAGGGCGTCTTCGCCGATCTCTACAGCCAGCGCATGCAGCGGCTGGCGGAACGGCTGGGACTCAACCGTTCGCGGCGACGCCTCAACACGGCGGCCTTCCGCCCACCGCCGCGGCCCGGCGACGACCGGCAGTTAGCGCTTTTCTGAGAGGGGAATGCAGCGGGCTCAGCGCCGCAGGCGCCCGCCCCAGCCGATGCCGCCATAGCCGCGCCAGCCCGGGTAGCCCGGCGGATAGGCGTAGGGATAGGGCCACAGCGGGTCCCAGTAGGGCTGCGACTGCATGCGGTAACGCTCCGCGTCGGCCTTCGCCTTGTCGAGCGCGGCGGCCTGCTCGGTATCGCGGCGCACCTTGTCGGCGGTGGCCTGGTCGCGGGCCCAGCGTTCCTGGGCGGCGGTGATCGCATCAAGCACCTCGGGTGCGACGCCCTGCTCACGCAGACGGATCGCCTCGGACGGGCTGAGCGCATGGCGAGTGCTGGTACGCGCGAGGGTATCCAGCAGCGTCGCGGTCGGCACGCCGGCGCGGGACTGGCGCAGGATCTCGTCGAGGCTCAAGGGCGGCTCCGGGCGGGCCGCCCCGAGCCGGGCCAGTTCGGCCGGGTCGAGGCGCTGGATGGCCTGCGGCGAGGACGACGGCGTCGCGCAGGCGCCCAGCAACACGGTAAC
This sequence comes from Pseudomonadota bacterium, assembly GCA_018241685.1. GTDB lineage: Bacteria > Pseudomonadota > Gammaproteobacteria > Burkholderiales > Rhodocyclaceae > Zoogloea. The sequence goes on along the minus strand of JAFEDJ010000067.1, from coordinate 159,290 downwards.
AGCTGCGAAGGTCGCCCCCCGCAGCCGGGCAAGCGCCCGATCACGCATCACGGGCCAGCTTTTCATAAAGGCTGACGACCAGGTCCATCTGCTCGAGGATACGTTCGCTGGTGGAACCAACGGCCTCCGCGGCCTTCTTCTGGTCGGCTGCGGTGTTGAGGCTCAACGCGTTGCGGAAGAAGAACCACTGCTGTTCCACCAGCGCCAGTTCGGTCTTGAGCTGCGGCGTGTTCTGCGGGCTGGCCTTGAGCGTCTCGTGGGCCTTGGCGAATTCCTTGACCGCCGCGTCGAGCATCTCACCGGCGGGGCCGGCATTGACGCCGAGCTGGCGGAAGAAATACGCCTTGGCCATGCGCTGGGACAGCATGCGCTGACGACCGGCAAGGTTCACCAGCTGGCCGACCGGCGAACCGGCGCTCTTTTCATAGGCCAGCGTCAGCTTGTGGGCAGCCGTCAGCACCGCCTCGCTGCCGCTCCACACCGCCTTGGGATCGCTACGGGGGTCGTTGAGCAGCGGACGATAGCGGCCCCACTCCTGTTCCAGTTGCGGCAATGCGGCGCGCACCTCGTCGCCGGGCTGGATGGCCTTCAACTCGGTCATCTGCAGGTCGAAGAGCTGCACCGAACGGCTCAACAGGATGCCGGCCCGGTCGGATTGCACGCCCAGCACCCGCATCAACCAGGCCTTGGCCGTGCGCTGGGACAGCATGCGCTGACGCCCCGCCTTGTTGATGGCAATGGCCAGGCTGGAACCGCCGACGGCCTCCGCCGGAGCGGGCGCTGCCAGCACGCCCTTCACCGCCAGACTGCTGCAGACCCCGGCCAGGGCCAGGAAGCGCCGCCGCTCCATCGTGCTCAAGCGCCGGTACCGCCGACGGTCAGGCCATCGATGCGCAAGGTCGGCTGGCCGACGCCGACCGGTACGCTCTGGCCATCCTTGCCGCAGGTGCCGACGCCCGGGTCGAGGGCCAGATCGTTACCGATCATCGACACGCGGGTCAGGCAATCGGGGCCGTTGCCGATCAGCGTGGCACCCTTCACCGGACGGGTGACCTTGCCGTCCTCGATCAGGTAGCACTCGGAGGTGGAGAAGACGAACTTGCCGGAGGTGATGTCCACCTGCCCGCCACCGAAGTTGGCGGCATAGAGGCCGTTCTTCACCGAGGCGATGATCTCGGCCGGCTCGTGCTGGCCGGCCAGCATGATGGTGTTGGTCATGCGCGGCAGCGGCAGGTGGGCGAAGGATTCGCGGCGGCCGTTGCCGGTGGGGGCGACGCCCATCAGGCGGGCATTGAGCATGTCCTGCATGTAGCCGACCAGGATGCCGTCCTCGATCAGCACGGTACGCTGGGTCGGGTTGCCCTCGTCGTCGATGGTCAGGGAGCCGCGGCGGTCCGGCAAGGTGCCGTCATCCACCACGGTGACGCCCTTGGCGGCCACCTGCTGGCCGATGCGGCCGCTGAAGGCCGAGCTTTCCTTGCGGTTGAAGTCACCCTCCAGGCCGTGGCCGATAGCTTCGTGCAGCAGGATGCCGGGCCAGCCGTTGCCGAGCACGACGGTCATCGTGCCGGCCGGGGCCGGGCTGGCGCCGAGATTGACGCGCGCCTGATGCACCGCCGCCTTGGCGAAGCCGGACAGCACCTCGTCGCTGAAGTAGCCGTAGTCGTAGCGTCCGCCGCCACCGCCGGAGCCCTGCTCACGGTGGCCGTTCTCTTCCATGATCACCGACACCGACACCCGCACCAGCGGGCGCATGTCGGCGGCCAGATGGCCGTCGCTGCGCGCCACCAGCACCACTTCCCAGGAGCCGACCAGGCTGGCCATGACTTCCTTGACGCGCGGGTCCTCGGCACGGGCCATCGCCTCGAGGCGCTCCAGCAGCTTGACCTTGGCCACGTCGTCGAGGGAATCGTGCGGGTTGTCGGCGCGGTACAGGGCCAGCGGCGCCTTCTTCACGGCCTCGATCTTGTGGGTCTTGCGGCGGCCGCTGTCGGCGATCGCGCGGGTCGCATCGGCGGCATCCTTGAGGGCCTTCAGGCTGATGTCGTCGGAGTAGGCGAAGGCGGTCTTCTCGCCGGTGATGGCACGCACACCGACGCCCTGCTCGATGTTGAAGCTACCCGACTTGACGATGCCCTCCTCCAGGCTCCACGCCTCGGAGCGGTGGTACTGGAAGTACAGGTCGGCGTAGTCGAGCTTGTGGCGGAACAGCTTGCCGAAGACCTTGTCGAGATCCTCGAAGTCCAGGTCGTAGGGCTTGAGCAGCAGCTTGCTGGCCAGCTTGAGGGGATTGGGCGGGGGATTCTGGCTCATGGTCTCTCGGGGAAAATGGGTGTTCTTCGGGTCAGCCGATCTTGCGGTGCTGCAGGGCCGGCAGGCTGGCGCGGACATCGGCGATGCGCGCCGGATCGAGGTCGGCAACGACCACGCCGGGGCCTTCCGGCAGGCGGGCGAGCACCTCGCCCCACGGGTCGATGATCATGCTGTCGCCCCAGGTGCGCCGCCCGCTGGGGTGCTTGCCGCCCTGGGCGCTGGCCAGCACGTAGCACTGGTTTTCCACCGCGCGGGCGCGCAGCAGCATTTCCCAGTGGGCCTTGCCTGTAGTGTAGGTGAAGGCCGCCGGCAGGACGATCAGGTCGACGGTGCCCATCGCGCGGAAAAACTCGGGAAAGCGCAGGTCGTAGCAGATCGACAGGCCGACGCGGCCGCAGGGGCCTTCGAAGCTGACCACCTCGTTGCCGGCCTCGATGGTGGCGGACTCGTCGTAGTACTCGTCGCCCTTGCGGAAACCGAACAGGTGGATCTTGTCGTAGCGGGCCACGCGCCGACCCTCATCGTCATAGACGAGGGTGGAGTTCTTGACCTTGTCGGGCACCGACGCCTCCATCGGGCAGGAACCGCCGATCAGCCACACCTTGTGGCGGCGGGCGGTCTCGCGCAGGAAGGCCTGGATCGGTCCACTGCCGTCGTCCTGCTCGCGGATGCGCACCTTGGCGGTCTCGTCGGCGGTGATCAGCGGAAAATACTCGGGCAGCGCGACGAGCTTCGCGCCGGCCTCGGCAGCCTCGGCAATCAGGCGCCCGGCGTCGGCCAGGTTGGCGTCCACGTCGGGGCCCGAGACCATCTGGACGCTGGCAATACGGCAAAGCGGTTGTGTCATGGGCGTCTCCTCGCTGACGGACTAGGGGGGTGTCGCGAGCGGCCGGACCGCCAGCTTGTCGACCTTGGGATCGGACCAGCTGCCGGTCACCCCGTACTCGAAGCTGAACAGCTTCTCGACCGGATCGCGCAGAACCTTCTGCACCAGATAGGCGGCCAACCCGATCGCCGGGTGGATGGCCCCGGTGGTGGCGATGGCGGAGCCGACCGCGATCGACTCGGACAGGGTGGGCTGCACCTTGACCCGCAGGTTCTGCGTTTCCCGCACCGAGTCGGCTTCACCGCTCATATAGACACGGGCCGCGGGGCCGAACAGGTCGAGGTCATCGGTACGCAGCACGCCGTTGTTCATCTGGATGCTACCGGAAATGCGGTCGAAGGCGAATCCTTCGGAAAACACATCGCGGAAATCCAGCGTGATGCGGCGCGGCAGCGACTGCAGGCTGAGCACCCCGAGCAGGCGCCCGACGCCCGGTTCGAGCTGCGTGAACTGCCCGCTCTCCACATTGACCTGCAGCTTGCCGCCCAGGGTCGGAAAATGGATGGAGGTGGGCGCCCCGCGCCAGGACACGTCACCTTCCAGCTGGGCCTTGCCGCGCTTGACCGCTTCCGGGTAGCCAAGGCGGCCCAGCATCTTTTCCACGCTGGCGACATCGAGCTTGAAGTTGAGGCGGGTTTCCTCCCGACTGCCGGGCCGCCAGCTGCCGTCGCCCGTCAGGGTGCCGTCCTGGTTGACGATATTGAGCTGCTCCAGGCGCCAGATGTCGCCGCGATTGGCGGCCTTCAGCTCGAGTTTGCCGAGGGCATGGCCGCGCAGCACGAAATTGTCGGCACTGATGTCCAGGCCGGGCAGTTCGGACAGGCGATCCTCCTCGGCCCGCGACGCATCGGTCGCGTCCTTGCCGCTGGCCGAACCCACTGACAACTGCTTGAAGCGCCCCTGCAGGCGGCCGCGGCCCTGGTCGCGCCACACCACGTCGCCGCTGGCCTCGCGGCTGACCAGCCGGGCCTGCCAGCCGCCCTCCTCCATCACTGCGCGCAGGGTCACATCGTTGAGACGCTGGCCGAGCAGGCGCAGCTCGCCGGCCCGCAGGGCCAGGCCGGACAGCGGGAAGCCGCTGCTGTCCTGGTTGCCGTTGGCCGGCGCAGGTGCCGTCTTGCCGGCCAGCGCCTTGCGCCACGCGTCGGCATCCAGGCGGTCGGCGGTGGCGCTGACCAGCACGCCCTTGTCGCCCAGCCGCACCGGTTCGTTGAGGGCCATGCCACCGCGCACGACCACCGTACGGTTGCCTTCACGGCGCCGCAGGAACTGGGCCTGGAAGCCTTGGCCGGCGGCAAGCTTGAGGGTGTCGCCACCCGGCACGCCATTGACCGAGGGGTTGGCGAGCATTTCGAAGTGGAAGGGCAGCACCGCGGCAGCCGACTTGTTGAGCGGTTCGGGCAGACTGGAGCTGACGCCCTGCAGGCCCGTGTCGAGCACGAAAGCCACGCCGCCCTGCTTCGGCACGCTGATCGCCCCTTTCCAAGCTGCAGTGCCCGACAGGTGGTCGAGCAGCGGCAGGTCCAGCTCGCGCCGCAGGGCCTGGGCGCTGAGGGAGCCCTGGGCATTGATCAGCACGCTGCCGTCGGCACGGGTGCCGCCGGCGACGCTGACCGGGTCGCCGAGGACGCGGGCGGTGCCGCTCTTGATCTGCAGCTGGCTCTCGGTGAAGGCCAGCCGCCCGCTGGCCTCGGTGAATACCGGCATGGCCGGGTCGACCTGCAACTGGTTGTGGGAGAACTGGTACTCGCCCTTGACCCGCGAATTTTCCATCTTCTGCAACGGCAGGCTCAGGTGCAGATCCAGGCTGCCGCTGCCGTCGGCGCGGAAGGGGTCGGTGAAATGGTTGATCTTGCCGGCAATCGGGCTCTCCGAAAGGAAGCGCAGGAAATCCTGGGTCGGCCCGCCGGCGCTGCCGCGGATGCTCAGCACGTCGTTGTTCTCGAAATCCGGCAGCACAACCGCCACATCCTTCAGTTCGACACCGAAGATATGGGCCCGCTGGGCCTTCACGGTCATGCCGGGGCCTTCGAAGATCAGCTCGCCGGTGATACCGTCGATCTTCGGCCAGCCCGGCGCATAGTCCAGGCGGCCGTCGGCGATCCGCGCGGCGACTCGGAAGGTACCGTCCTTCGGGTTGCGGAACGGGAACTTGGCCAGATCGCCCTTCAGGACCAGCCGCGTGTCCAGCGCCTTGCCACCGGTCAGGCTGTGCTGCAGCCAGTCGCGGGCGTCCTTGTTCACGACGCTGGGCATATAGCGCCATACCGCGGTGCTCTCGGCTTCCGACAGGCGCGCCTGCAGGTCGATTTCCCCCAGCGTGTCAGGCATGGCCCGGTAGCGGCCGGAGGCGGTACCGCGGGCGTCCTTGTTGGCAAAACCGACCTTGTCCAGGCTCACCTCCAGCACGCCGCCGGGGTGGCTCCAGGCACCCTCCGCCGCCAGCTCGGAAAACGCCAGCCGCGGCTCAGGAAAAACCCGTGGCAGATCGACGCTGGCGTCCTTGCCGCTCAGGGTGAAGCGGCCGCCGCGGTCGTTGCCCTCCACGCGCCCGGACAACCCGGCAAAGCCCGGCCACGTGCCCACCGGCTCGATTCCCAGATGTTTGAACGTAGCGTCCATCGCGTAGGTGGCGACGGGCTCGCCGACGGCACCACCGCTCCACTTGACGTTGAGCGGCGCCACCGTGCCGCTCGGCGCCAATTCGGCAAGGCGCTTGCGGAAGTCCTCGTCGAGGGGCAGCCGCCCGGCCAGGCCCGACAGCGCGGCCAGGTCCAGCTGGTTGGCGACGAACTCGCCCTTGCTCGGCGTGCCGCCACGGCGCTCCTGCAGGCGCAGGAAGAAATCGGTCGGCGCCACCGTCAGGCCGTCGCGGGTCTGCAGGGCCAGCCCCCGGGCGCTGGCCTCGACGACCCCCTTGTCGTCGCGGAAGCGCAGCCGGCCCTCGGCACGCACCAGCGGGATGTCCTCGAGATCCTTGCCGAGGCGGGCATGGGCGTCGCGCAGCGCGAAATCTGCAGTCAGCGCCGTGAAACGGCCCTTCGCGAAATCCAGCCAGACGCGCAGGCCGCCGGCACCGTCGGCATCGAGGGGGTAATCGACCCATTGCCGCCAGGCGCCGAGATCGGCGTAGTCGAGGCCGGCATAGAGCTCGCCGCTCCAGGTGTCGAGGCGGGCCGGGTCGCGGCCGCGCAGTTCGCCACGCACGTCGAGGGCCGCCGCAAGCTGTGCCGGCGGCTGGGCGACAAGGCCGAAACGGTGGCTGGCACCGTGGTTTTCCAGGCGGAAGGACAGCTTGTCGAGACTCAACGGCTTGGCCCCGCGCAGCCCATCGGACCACTCCAGGCGTGCGTTGCGGATCACGATCTCGCGCTGGTCGAGCAGCCAGGCCGGGAAATCGCTGGGCTCGCCGGCCGCATTGACCTGCAGCCCGGCCACGAAGATGCGCCCATCGGCGAGGCGCCGGATGGCCAGGTTGGGCGCTTCGATCTCCAGACGATGCAGGCGCAGGCGCATGAACAGCAGCGACGACCAGCCCACCTCGGTGTCCACACGGTCGAGGCTCAGGGCCGGCTGGCCGGCCTTGTCCTTGATGACCAGACCGCCCAGCTGTAGGCGGGGATGCAGGCCGCGCCAGTCGGCCGACAGGCTGCCAATGTCCACCGGCAGGCCGAGGGAGCGGGACAGCAGCTGGGCAATCTCCCCGCGGTAGGCCGGCACCATCGGCAGTACCACGTGGCGCATACCGAGAAAACCCAGCCCACCGACGAAATAGACGAGCAGCCCGACACTCACCAGCCGGCGCACGCACACGCGGGGCAGATGGAGTAGCAACCAGCGCAAGAACTTAGGCACGCGCAGCACGGAGACCACCCTTATGGGCGGATTCAGCCTCGACAGGGGCGGGCCGGACACGTTGCCGGAGGGCGACGCATCCGGCTTCAGGCTTGACGAAAATCAGTCCGGCAGACATAACTCGGGGCGAACATAAACAGTCCCGCATTCTATCAATCGGCCCCGCCCATGTCCGAAGCAAACATCATTCTTCCCGCCCCCGTCGAGACCGCCCTCGCCAGCTCGCGCTTCCTGCGCCGCCAGCTGGACAGCCGCCCGTGGCTGGCCGGGCAACTGGCAGCCAGTATCGACGCCCCCCTCGACGCCACCGCGCTGCGGGATTACCTGCGCGCCGAGAAGGTGGACGACAACAACCTGAAAACCGTGCTGCGCAAGCTGCGGGCGTGGGTGATCTGCCACGTGCTGGTGCGCGACATCGCTCGCCTGGCTGACCTGACGGAAGTCACCGAAACGATGACGCTGCTCGCCGACATCGCCGTCGAGACCGCCCACGACGTGCTGCGCGAACAGCTGGTGGCCCGCCACGGCATGCCGGTGTCCTCCGACGGCCGCGAGCAGGAGTTCATCATCATCGGCATGGGCAAGCTGGGCGGCCGCGAGCTCAACGTGTCGTCCGACATCGACCTGATCTTCGTCTACCCCGAAGATGGCGCCACCGCCGGGCCGAAGATCATCGACAACTTCGAGTTCTTCACCAAGCTCGGCCGCGGCGTGATCCAGGCCCTCAACGACCTCACCGGCGACGGTCAGGTCTTCCGCGTGGACATGCGCCTGCGCCCCAACGGCGACTCCGGCCCGCTGGTGGCCAGCTTCGACATGCTGGAAAACTACTTCATCACCCAGGGCCGCGAGTGGGAACGCTACGCGTGGATCAAGGCGCGCGTGATGACCGGCATCCGCGGCGCCGAGCTGTCGGCCATCGCCCGCCCCTTCATCTTCCGCAAGTACCTGGACTTCGGCGCCATCAATGCGATGCGCGACCTGCACGCACAGATCCGCCGCGAGGTCGCCCGCAAGGACATGGCCAACAACGTCAAGCTGGGCCCCGGCGGCATCCGCGAGATCGAGTTCCTGGCCCAGGTCTTCCAGCTGATCCGCGGCGGGCGCGACAGCGCGCTGCAGATCAAGCCGACCCTCAAGGTGCTCGATCGCCTCGCCGAGCGCGGCATCATCGCCCGCCAGGCGGAGCGCGAGCTGGCCGCCGCCTACGATTTCCTGCGCCGCCTGGAGCACCGCCTGCAATACCTGGACGACGCCCAGACCCACAACCTGCCGGCCAGCCCGGAGGATCAGGCGATCATCGCCAGGGCGATGGGCTTCGCCTCCTACCAAGCCCTGCTGGTGGAACTGGACGATCACCGCGAAGTGGTCGGCCGCCACTTCAACGGCGTCTTTGGCGACCCCACCGAGGCCGGCCACGACCTCGACACCCTGTGGTCCACAGCCTGCGACGAAGCACGCAGCAGCGAGGAGTTCCAGCGCCTTGGCTACCCCGACCCGGCCGCTGCCGCGCGCCGCCTGTCTGCCGTGCGCAGCGGTAACCGCTACCAGCAGATGCCGCCGTCGATCAAGATGCGCTTCGACCCGCTGATCCCGCGGGTCATCGAGGCCGCCGCCGAAACCGCCGACCCGAACGCCACCTTCGAGCGCCTGCTCGACATGCTCGACGCGATCAGCCGGCGCGGCTCCTACCTGGCCCTGCTGCAGCAATACCCGCAGACCCTGCACAAGGTCGCCGAGCTGGTCAGCGCCTCGTTGTGGGCGGCCCAGTTCCTCAACCGCCACCCGCTGCTCCTCGACGAAGCGCTCGACCCGCGCATCCTGGAGGAAGAGCTCGACCTGCCCGCCTTCCGCGCCGACCTGGCCCGCCAGCTCGACGAGATTGAGCCGGACATGGAACGCCAGATGGACCTGATGCGCGAACAGCATCACGCCCAGGTGTTCCGCCTGCTCACCAAGGACATCGCCGGCAAGCTGACCGTCGAACGCCATGCCGACTTCCTGTCGGCACTCGCCGACATCATCGTGGACCTGACGATCACCATGTGCTGGCGCAAGATCAAGACCCGCCACCGGGACGACCCGAAGTTCGCGGTGCTGGCCTATGGCAAGCTGGGCGGCAAGGAACTGGGCTACGCCTCCGACCTGGACATGGTCTTCGTCCATGACGACGACGCCCCCGAAGCGGCCGAGGTCTACACCCGCCTCGGCCAGCGCACCAACACCTGGCTGTCCGCCCAGACCCCGGCCGGCCAGCTCTTCGAAACCGACCTGCGCCTGCGCCCCAACGGCGACTCGGGCCTGATGGTGGTGTCCCTCGAAGCCTTCCGCCAGTACCAGCTGGAGAACGCCTGGGTGTGGGAGCACCAGGCCCTGACGCGGGCCCGCTTCTGCGCCGGCGACCGGGAGATCGGCCGCAAGTTCGAGGAGATCCGCATCGAGGTGCTGCGCCAGCCCCGCGATCTGGCCAAGCTGCGCGAGGAAGTGCTGGCGATGCGCCAGCGCATGGCGGACGCTCACACCCACAAATCGGACCTGTTCGATCTCAAGCACGACCGCGGTGGCCTGATCGACGTGGAATTCATCGTGCAGTACCTGGTCCTCGGTTACGCCCGTGAGCACCCCAGCCTGACCGGCAATCTGGGCAACATCGCGCTGCTGAAGATGGCCGGCGAACTGGGCCTGATCCCGGCTGACCAGGCTGCCACGGTGGCCGACAGCTACCGGGAATACCGCCGCCTGCAGCACGGCCAGCGCCTCAACAATCAGGTCTCGCGGGTGGACCGGGCTCAGGTAGCCGAGCAGGCCGCCGGCGTGCGCGCCCTGTGGAACCGGGTCTTCGGCGACACGCTGGCCTGAGGACCACCGGCGATGGAGAAGGCGCCGACGATCCTCTTCGGCGCTTTCGATCGCCACAACTTCGGCGACCTGCTGTTCCCGCACATCGCCGCGGCGCTGCTGCCCGGCGTCGAACCGATCTTCGCCGGCCTCGCCGAACGGGACTTGCGCCCTTTCGGCGGGCACCGGGTACAGGCGCTGGCCGAACTCGCCGGCGAATACGGCACGCAAGCGCTGAACCTGATCCACGTCGGCGGTGAGGTGCTGAGCTGCGAAGCCTGGCAGGCGGCACTGATGCTGCAGACCACGGCCGACGCCGGCCCGCTGATCGCCTGCTACGACCGGCATCCTGAAAATCGCCGCGCATGGGCTCGCCAGCAAACCGGACTGGCCGACCGGGCGCCCTACTGCACAGACCCGGGCCTGTTTCCCGCCGCGCGGGTGATCTACGCCGGCGTCGGTGGAGTGAGCCTGGACCAGGCCGAGCCGGCGTTACGGAGTGAAATCCTTGCCAAACTGGCCGCCGCCCACGCAGTCGGCGTACGCGACCGGGTCACCCTCGCCCATCTCCAGGCGGCGGGAATTTCAGCGGAGCTCATGCCCGACCCGGCGGTGCTGGTCGCCGAACTGTTCGGTGACAGGATCCGCCGCCACCAGCACGACGACGCAGTTGCCGACATCCTTCGCCATTTCCCGAACGGCTATCTGGCCGTGCAATTCAGCGCCGACTTCGGCGACGACACAACGCTGGCGGGCATCGCCAACCAGCTGGCCCTGCTCGCCGACGCCCGCGGCATCGGCATCGTGCTGTTTCGCGCCGGCGCCGCGCCGTGGCATGACGAGCTGGACGGCCTTGAACGGGTTGCACACAAACTCGGCCAGCGCGCGCAGGTTTTTCCGTCGCTCCATCTGTGGGACATCTGCGCGCTGATCGCCGCCAGTCGCGGCTTCTGCGGCAGCAGCCTGCACGGCCGCATCGTCGCCACCGCCAAGGCGCTGCCGCGGCTCAACTTCGCACAGCGCGGCGAGGGCGCCAAGCAGGCCGCCTGGGCCGCCAGCTGGGAAGCGCCGGACCTGCCCGGCGTCGTGGATATCGGTGCCATCGCCACCGGCATGGCGCGGGCGCTGGACGCCCCGGTCTCGACACGCGAACGCCTGGCGCGCGACCTGGCCACGCGCTACCGCGAAGGCTGGGCGACCCTACTAAAGCAGGCCTCCGTCCTTGTTTAGGGCCTGATTCACCGGCGGCGCTCAACCGCCTGTGCGGGCAAACACCATCACTCTGGGCTTGGACCCGCCGCGGAATGTGGATGAACTCCCGGCGGGCCCGCCGCCTACGGACAATCGTCCGCCACCGCCGGCATCTGGCACTTCAAGCGCTCACGCCTTGGCGCGCGCATCCAGCCACACGTCCAGCCCCTGGGCATTGAGCTCCACGTCCAGCGCCAGCAGGCGCCGCCAGTCGGCTTCCGGCACCGTCCAGCCCTGGCGCTGGGCCTCCTCGCCGACCAGCGTCCAGATGTCCGCCTCGATTGCCGACTTGCGGCCGGCGCCGGCCGCCGCATGGCGCTCGGCGATGGCCACGTGGGCGTCGATCAGGCGGTGCAGGTCGGCGGCCAGGCGCGGCACGTCCTGCACCTGCGCGTAGTGGGTCAGGTACATGGCGGTCGGCTGCTCCGCTTCCATGCGGGCGACGGAGGCGTGCATCGCGTCCGGCTCGAACTGCACCGGCGTGGTGGTCGGGAAGATGCTCGGACGGCCGTCCACATCGAGGGTCCGGTAGGACAGGCCGAAGGTATCGCCGGTGAAGAAGGCGCGGCTGCGGGTGTCGAAGTAGCACACGTGGTGGCGCGCATGGCCCGGCGTATCGAAGACACGGATCTTGCGTCCGGCCAGATCGATCTCCAGCCCCTCGGTAGCCTCGACGATGCGCTCCGCCGGCACCGGCACCAGCTCACCGTAAAGCTCCCTGGCGCGCTCCGGCCCGTACACCGCTGACACGCCGGCAAACAGCTTGGACGGCTCGATCATGTGCCGGGCGCCGCGGGGATGGACCACCAGCCTGGCATTGGGGAAGGCCTGCATGAAGGCCCCGGCGCCACCAGCGTGGTCGAGGTGGATGTGGGTCAGCAGCACGTAGTCGACGGCCTCCGGCGTCAGCCCGGTTTCGGCCAGCGCCGCCAGCACCTGATGCAGGGATTCGTTATTGCCGGTATCCACCAGCGCCGCCCGGCCGCCCTCCTCAATGAGGTGGATCGCCGCCACGTCCGGCCCGGTGTAGCCCGAATCCACCGCGTAGATGCCGCTGCCGAAACCAATCAAGCCGTGCATGAAAATTCCTTTAAATAAACCGTGAATTTATCCACAGAAAGAACTTAAATAAGAGTTGCCTTCCATCGAAGACCGTATCTGACGACGACCGTCCGGCCTCCCGCAACATCGGTGGAAAGCCAGTAGGAGAACGCCATCATGTTGACACTGCAAGACTGCATCGAGCTCTCTGACCTGAGCGAAGACGAAATCCTGGCCATTGCCGAACACGAACATGTCCCCGAGATGCTCGCCGTGGAGATGGGCTGCTATCTGTGCCACTCTCCGGAAGGCGACCGCCGCATCCGCCACATGATCGCCGACGACATCAAGCATTCCCGTGAAAAGGGCGACGAGGAACACGCAGCTGCGCTGCGCTCGGTGCTCAAGCACTACATCAGCGAGCATCACGGATCCACATAGGCCGCCATTCTGGGGTCGCCTCACGTGGAACGGGTTGGCATAATCAGCCAACCCGTTTTCATTTTCAGCCCAAATGGCGATTCTCCGATGCAACAAGTGCGGCCATGTGGCCGAAGCCCCCACCGACCGGATCGGTGCGTCGATCGACTGCCCCGCCTGCGCAAATCCGGTCCAGGTTTACGACACCGTGCTCTTCGTACGGAAAGTGCTGCAGCAGTATTTCGCGCAGCAGGATGAAATCAAGCGCCTGCGCGCCAGCCAAGCACCAGCAGCGACGACCTCGTCCCAGGCTGTGGCCGCAGCCCCGCTCGCGACACTCGACATTCACAACACGGACCAGCTGGCCAGTGAAGAATGGCACCTGCAGATCGTAACCTGGTTTCAGCGTCGCCAGATTCAAGTCCGCCCCAGCCTTGAGGCGGTCAATACCACCGGTTTCTTCGACGAGATCGCGGTCGAGATCGGCGATAACTATGGTCTTCTCGGCGACGTGGTCGAGAAGATCCGCTGGGGCCAGCAGAAGGATGTTCCCCACTTCAGCCTCAAGCTCGGCGAACGCAGCCAGAAGGACGGGCAAGCCATCAACGCCTTCTGCAAGCGCCTCTACGAACACACTTTTCTCGCCAAGTATTTCTATCAGAAACAGGACAAGATCGGCCGCGCAACCATCCAGTCGGTCCCGGCCATCCGCAGTTTCTTTGCAGGCGAATGGCTGGAGTGGTATGCGCTAATGAAACTCCTCGCCTTCTTCCAGCAGACGGGGAGACCTTTCTCGTGCACCCGCAATCTGTCTGTCGTCTTTCCGAACGAAGACCTCCACGAGCTCGACGTGTTCTTCCTGATCGATGGCAACACACCTATCTGCGTCGAATGCAAGACCGGCGAGTTCCGCCAGGATATCGACAAGTACCTCAAACTGCGGAAGCGCCTGGGCGTCGACCGCAGCCAGTTCATCCTGTGCTGCACCGGTCTCACCGACGAACAGGCCACCGGCCTGTCGGGCATGTACGAACTCACTTTCGTCAATCCCACAGGACTGTCCGCACATATCGCAAAGCTGTTCTGACCTGCACCGCCGGGCGGGGTAAAATCCCGCCCCTATGAGCCGCGCCCGCGAAACCCTCTTCCACGTCTTCGGTTACACCCACTTCCGCGGTCCGCAGGAAGCCATCGTCGAGCACGTGGCTGCCGGCGGCGATGCGCTGGTGCTGATGCCCACCGGCGGCGGCAAGTCCCTGTGCTACCAGATCCCGGCGCTGCTGCGGCCGGGCGTGACGATCGTCGTGTCGCCGCTGATCGCGCTGATGCAGGACCAGGTCAGTGCGCTGAAGGAAGTCGGCGCGGCGGCGGATTTCCTCAACTCCAGCCTGAGCTTCGAGCGGGCCATGGAGATCGAGCGGGCGATGCTGGCCGGCGCACTGGACATGCTCTACGTGGCGCCGGAGCGCCTCGTCACGCCCCGCTTCCTCGACCTGCTCGACCACCTGCACGAGTCCGGCCAGCTGGCCCTGTTCGCCATCGACGAGGCCCACTGCGTGTCCCAGTGGGGCCACGACTTCCGGCCCGAATACCTGCAGCTGTCGATCCTGCAGGAACGCTATCCGCAGGTGCCGCGCATCGCGCTGACCGCCACCGCCGATGCCCAGACCCGCCGCGAGATCGCCGAGCGCCTGCGCCTGACCGACGCCCGCGAGTTCGTGTCCAGCTTCGACCGGCCGAACATCCGCTACACCATCGTCCCCAAGGACAATCCCCGCGCCCAGCTGCTGGCCTTCCTGAAGGACGGCCACCTGGACGAGGCCGGCGTCGTCTATTGCAGCTCCCGCAAGAAGGTGGACGAAACCGCCGCCTGGCTGCAGGAGAAAGGCATCGCCGCCCTGCCCTACCACGCCGGCATGGGCGCCGACGAGCGGGCCCTCAACCAGGACCGCTTCCTGCGCGAGGACGGCATCGTGATGGTCGCCACCGTTGCCTTCGGCATGGGCATCGACAAGCCCGACGTGCGCTTCGTCGCCCACCTCGACCTGCCGCGCTCCATCGAGGGCTACTACCAGGAGACCGGCCGCGCCGGCCGCGACGGCCAGCCCGCCGAGGCGTGGATGGCCTACAGCGTGGCCGACCTGGTGCAGCAGCGCCGCTTCATCGACCAGAGCGAAGCCGGCGACGAAGTGAAACGCGTCGCCACCGCCAAGCTCGACGCACTGCTTGGCCTCTGCGAAACCACCGGCTGCCGCCGCCAGCGCCTGCTCGGCTACTTCGACGAAGCCGCCGAGCCCTGCGGCAACTGCGACACCTGCCTGAACCCGCCGCAGGTGCGCGACGCCACCGAATCGGCGCGCAAGGCGCTGTCCTGCGTGTTCCGCACCGGCAGCCGCTTCGGCGCAGCCCACGTCGTGGATGTCCTCATCGGCAAAGCCACCGACAACGTGAAGAAGTGGCAGCACGATCAAGTCAGCACCTTCGGCATCGGCACCGAGCTGGACGACAAGGGCTGGCGCACGTTGATCCGCCAGCTGGTGGCCCACGGCGCACTGGCGGTGGATCACGAACGCTACGGTGCGCTGATCCTCACCGAAGCCGCCCGCCCGCTGCTGCGCGGCGAAAGCAGCTTCACGCTGCGCATCGACACCGCCCCGGCCAAGAAGAGCCGCAAGGGTGACAGCACCCGCAAGCTGCGCGACTGGCCGGAAGCCACCGGCGCGGAAGCCGCGCTCCTCGAGCGCCTGCGCGCCTGGCGTGCCGCCACCGCCAAGGAACGCAACGTACCCGCCTACGTGATCTTCCATGACGCCACGCTGCGCGACATCGCCCGCCTGCGCCCGGACAGTATCGAAGGGCTGGCGACTATCTCCGGCGTCGGCGATCGCAAACTGGACGCCTACGGGGAGGACATCCTCGCGCTGCTTGCCAGCGAAGCGGGCTGATCCGACACTACGGGCATGAACGACAGCCCCCTGGTCTCCGCCCTGCAAACCGCCTTCCCCGACGCGCTCGGCATCTGGCTGTTCGGCAGCCGGGCCAGCGGCCAGGCGGGGCCGCACAGCGACCTGGACATGGCCATCCTGGTGCCCGGCTATGCCGACCCGCTCAAGCTATGGGACGTCGCCGGCCAGTTGGCCGACCTGGCGGGGTGCGACGTAGACTTGGTCGACCTGCGCGCGGCCTCCACTGTCATGCAATACCAGATCGTCACCACCGGACGCCGGCTGTGGGCCCGGGACGTGAACGCCGGGCTCTACGAGTGCTTCATCCTCAGCGAGAAGACCGACCTGAACGAACGCCGGGCCGCGCTGCTGAAGGACATCCAGGAAGAAGGACGGGTTCATGGCCGATGACGTGCTGATCAACAAGGCGGCCACCATCGAACGCTGCGTGGCCCGCGCCCGCGAGGAATACGCCAAGGACCCGGCCAGCTTCGCCACCGACTTCACGCGCCAGGACGCAGCCATCCTCAACATCCAGCGGGCCTGCGAAGCGGCGCTGGACATGGGCCAGCACCTCGTCCGGCGGGAGCGCCTCGGCGCACCGCAAAGCGCCCGCGACGTGTTTGCCCTGCTCAGCCAGAGCGGCTGGATCGACGCAGCCCTCGCCGACGCACTGAAGCGCATGGTCGGTTTCCGCAACATCGCGGTCCATGACTACAAGAGCCTCCAGCTGCCGATCACCGTAGCCATCATCGAGCAGCACCTGGACGAGTTCCTGCAATTCACCGAACGCGTGCTCAAACGCGGCTGAATACAAACACAACGGGCGCCCAGCGGCGCCCGTTGTGCATTCGGCAAAGCCGCGCGGATCACTTCAGCGCCAGCAGCTCCACCTCGAACACCAGCGTGGCGTTCGGCGGGATCACGCCGCCGGCGCCGCGGGCACCGTAGCCGAGGTTCGGCGGAATGGTCAGCTTGCGCTTGCCGCCGACCTTCATACCCTGCACGCCTTCATCCCAGCCGGCGATCACGTGGCGGGCGCCGAGGGGGAAGACGAAGGGGTCGTTGCGGTCCTTGCTGGAGTCGAACTTCGTGCCGTCGGTGAGCCAGCCGGTGTAATGCACCTGCACGTGCTGGCCGGCGGTGGCTTCGGCACCGGTGCCGACTTCCAGATCTTCGATGACGAGGCCGCTCGCCGTGGTGACTTGGGTCATGAAACACTCCTTGTGATAGACCGGCGGATTCTATTTCAACTGGCCTTCACCCGCTTGGCGAACTTGCTGCGGAACTTGGCCACCTTGGGGGCCACCACGTACTGGCAATAGGGCTGGAAGGGATTCCGCGCGAAGTAATCGTCATGGTAGGCCTCCGCCGGCCAGAAAGTCGGCGCCGCCAGCACTTCGGTGACGATGGGATCGCGGAACACGCTCTCACGGGTCAGCTCGGCGATCTTGGCGTGGGCGATCGCATCCTGTTCGGCGCTGGTGGTGAAGATCGCCGAGCGGTACTGGGTGCCCACGTCGTTGCCCTGGCGATTGAGGCTCGTCGGATCGTGGATGGCGAAGAACACGTCGAGCAGGTCGGCGAAGCCGATCCGCGCCGGATCGAACTCGACGCGCACCACTTCCGCGTGGCCAGTATCACCGTCGCAGACCTGATGGTAAGTGGGCGCATCGACATGCCCGCCGATGTAACCCGACTTCACCGACAGCACGCCTTCGGCATCGACGAACACCGCTTCGAGGCACCAGAAGCAGCCTCCCGCAAGATAAGCAAGTTCAGTCACTTTTCACTCCTCATTCCTCTTGATTCCTGATCGGGCGAGACACCGCCCCACGATGCCCGATTAGGACAGGCAGGAAGCCGGTGCGTTCTCCGCACCGTACGACCGGCCGGCCACCGTCACAGAACCGGTGCCCCGCGACCATCTCGAATTCTTCATTTGCATACACCCAGCGCGTGGCTATGTTGAAGCATCCGCGTCCCTGCAAGGAGGATCATCATGCGCATCTACCTGCCTCATGACGTGTGGCAGCCTGGCGAATTCGCAGCGTCCCTCGCCATCGGCGACTCGTGGTTCTGGTATCCCAAGAACAACGTTCTACAGGCCCTGATCGAAAACCCGCAACTGAAACCGGATTTCGCCAACATCCAGATGCTCGGTTACAACGGGGCCAAGCTGGAGGAATTCGTCTTTGGAAAATACGCCGACGATCTCGCCCACGAACTGCAGCCCCGCAATCGCCATTACTACTCGGCAATTCTGATCAGCGGCGCCGGCAACGATGCCGTCGACTACCGGCTCGGTCTGTTCAAGAACTGCTCGGGCGCCAACAGCAGCGACCAGTGCATCAACAACGAAGCCATGGCGGCGCTGCTCGGCAAGCTGGCTACAGCCCTGGGCGCGCTCATCGACCAGGTGCGCCGCGCCTATGCCGCGGACGGCAGCCAGCCGCCCATTTTTCTGCACAGCTACGACTACCCCATCCCGGACGGACGCGGTTTCAACCTCGCCGCGCTCAAGATCACCGGCCCCTGGCTCGCCTCCGCGATGGACGACTGCTTCGTTCCCCCCGACCCGGAGTTGCGCAAGGATATCTGCCGCCACCTGATCGACAGCCTGCACGACGAATTCGCGCAGATCGCAGCCTCCGCCGACGGCATTTATCTGATCGACTCCCGCGGCTGCCTCCATTCTCCCGACTACCGGGACGACTGGGACAATGAACTGCATCCGAGCCCCCGCGGCTTTCGACGCATCATCGCCGAACGCTGGATACCCGTACTGAAGGATAGAGGGTTTGCAGGCTGACGGAGTGACGGGCTGCGGTGAAGCGAAGAGCGCCGCCGCAGCTCAATCCGGCGGAAAGATTTCCAGATAAAGCAGATCGCTGGCAAAGGCGAGGCACGGCAGGGACAGCAGCAGCAGCGGTGGACACAGCGCGGTAGCGATCAGCGCGCCGGCGAGGGTCAGGGCCCACACCAGCAGCGCCGCAAAATTGCCGAACACCGCGCGCACGCTGGCGCTCACCGCAGGCACCAGCGTCGCACGGCGGTCGAACAGCAGCGGGATCGAGAAGGCCGACACGCAGAACACGATGAAGGCCAGCACCGCCCCCATCACGCTGGTGAAGGCGTGGAAGCGCAGCACCTGGGCCGGTGTAGGAACATCGCCGCCGATCATGAAGCTGTACACCGTCGCCGCGTCGGTCAGCCAGATCATCAGCAGCAGCGTGCACACCGCAGCCATCACCCACAGGCCGCGCGGGGCCTGGCGGAAACCGGCCAGCGCGTCGGCCAGCACGGCGCGACGACCCGCCCCGTACGCCCGCCGCAGCCCGAAGAAGCCGGCCAGCACGGCCGGGCCAACGAGCAGGAAGCCGCCGGCGAAGGGCAGCATCATCGACGTCAGGCCGAAGCGCCACAGCAGTCCGTGGATCAGCAGCCCCAGCGCGGCGAACACCCCGGCCAGCGCGACGGCCGGCTGCAGGCAATGGCGCAGGCAGCGCCAGCCCTCGCCGATGGCGGCAAACACGACGGCAGTGGAAATCCGGCGAGGATCGAGATTGGCGGACACGGCACGACTCCAATAAACAAGGCCCACATCTCGCCGCAGCCGCCGACCACCGTCCATGACCGGGATCAAGCCCGCCCGCTGCCTCAGCGGAAAGACACGGAAAACTGCATGTCCACCGCGTTCTCGCTGCCCGCCCTGCCGATCACCGAGATGCCGCGGGTCAGCTGGTAGGTGAGCTTGACGATGCTGGTGGTGCCGGCGATGCCCTGCTCGAAGGACAGAAGAGCCCGCGTGGACAGCCGCTTACCGATGGAGATCACTTGGCCGGGCACCGTCGTCCCCGCCGCCTGGGCCGCCGCACTGGACGTGGTGCCGGTGACGCTGCCGGTGGCCACACTGCTGGTCTGCACGCGGCTGCGCGGGTCGTTGCTGGCGCCGAAGGAGAACTCGTCGAAACCCAGGTTGCGCGCCAGCGTGGCCGGCAGGCCGCCGCCAGTGCCGCCGAGCAGGGCCTGGGCGGCCGGCAGCAGCAGTGCCATTTCGCCGCCGGAGCCTTGGTCGGGCGGGCGTCCAAGGACGATCCAGCCGAGTTTTTCCGGGTCGGGCACGTTCGGCTCGGAGACCAGCCGCACCACCGGCCGACGGGCCGTGCCGCCGATGCCGACGCCGGCCTCCACGCTCAGGCCCTTGCGCAGCGCCACCACGTTGAGGCTGGGGTTGGCGATCGGCCCGGCGAAGGTGACGATGCCGCGCTCGATGGACAGCTTCTGCCCGTAGCCCTCGAAGACGCCGCCCTGGGTGGTGATCACGCCGCTGGCGTGGAGGGGCTTACCCTCACCGGCCTGCAGGCGCAACTCGCCGGCCAGCTGGGTATCCACGCCAAGGGCCTTCACGTACAAGGCGTTGCCGAGATTGACGATCAGGTCGCTGCCCATGTGGAAGGGGCTGGCCGACTTGCCGTTGTGATGGGGATCGATGATCTCCACGTCGTCGCCGAGGCTGGGCGCCGGCGTGCGCGACAGCTCGATGAAGCCCGCATCGGCAACCAGGCGGCCCTTGAGGGTGGCGTAGTTCCAGCCGGTCAGCACCTCGCCTTCGCCGCTCAGCACCAGCCACTGGTCCACCCGCTGCAGCAGCGGCAGGCGTTCGGCGCGGTAGCTGAAGTGGCCTTCGCCGGTGGCCAGCTGCACCTCGCCGCGTGCATTCAGCGTTCCCGGCTCGCGGGTCAGGCGGCTCACATTGATGCGGCTGTCCCGCGGCCTGACGCGGTTCGGCGACACGAAGCTGAAGTCCTCCAGGCGCAGGCGATCCTTGTCGAAATCCGCCGCCAGCGTGCCGCCGGACAGGTGCAACCCCTGGTCCGCCATCACGAAGCCGAGCCGCTCGCCGCGGATACGCCCGGAGGTTTCCGGCCGCGCCGGCGTACCCGCCAGCGCGAACTCACCCTTCAGGCTGCCCTCGGTCTTCAGGTTCTGGTCGGCCAGCGGGCCGGCCCAGGCAATGTTCGGGATGTCGATCTTGGCGGAGCCGAGCAGCGGCGCGTCCGGCACCAGGCGCAGCTCGCCGGACGGCGTGCGCTCGGCCAGCGCGGTACCGGCTCCGGCGGCGCTGCCGAGCTGGCTGCCGTGGGCACTGAAGCCGAAGGCCAGGCGGTTGGCGGCGGCCGACACGGACAGCTGCAGCTCGTCCAGCCCAAGGCGGACCGGCGAATCCCCCTGCAGCACCAGGTCGCCCCTCTCCCGGTAAAAGCGCAGCAGGCCGTTGACCTGCTCACCGATGTCCACGTCCCACTGGCCACCGATCTGCAGCGAATCACCGGTGGATTTGACCGCCCGCGTCGCCGGATCGAGCATGAAGCCAACCTGCACGCCGCTGACGCTGCCACGGGCCATCAGGCGGCGGGCCTGCCAGCGGGTCTCGTCGAGGCGGATGCGCCCGCCGGCCCCGCCGCGCAGCTCCGCCGGGCCCAGCCGGATCAGATCGGACGACAGCGTGAGCGGCGCCGCCGCCTGCAGGTTGAGCGGATAGTCACCGCGCGCCACCAGGCTTTCCAGACGGCCCTCCCAGCGCGGCCCGTCGGACAGGGCGCCGGCCAGGGCCAGGCTGACCGCATTGCCCTTCGGGCCGCTGGCATCCACGCGCAGCAGGTTGGCGGCGCGGGTCCCTTCGAAGCTGAGACTGCCGCGGCTGACCAGCATCTCGGTCGCCGTCGCACCCTGCAGCCCGGCCAGCCCGACGGCAACCGAGATGGCCCCGTCGCGCCCTTCGGCCAGCCGGCCGTGGCCGTCCAGCCGCTCGATGCGCATGCCGGCAAACACCAGCTTCTCGCCCACCAGCTCGAACTCGCCGGCCGGCTGGGCAGGCGTGCCGCGCAGCACGCCGTCCGCCTTCAGGCGCCCGGCCACACCATGACCGAGGATGCCCAGCACCGGCGCATCCACGTGCAGCGCCAGCGCGTCGCCAGGCCGGCCGTAGCGCCCCTGGGCCGACAGTCGGTTGCCGGCCAGATCCAAGTTCACATCCGCGTTGGCAATGCGTTGGCCATCCACGACCAGCTCACCCTTGCCGACCAGCGGCTTGCTCTCTAGGCGGCTCGGCAGCAGCTCGAAACCGAGCCGCCCGGCAAGCGTCGGCAGACGGCGGCCGCTGGCGTCGAAGCGGGCGTTCAGATCGGCAGCCGGCGCGCGGGTCATGAAGACATGGGGATCGAAGTGGCTCACGCGGCCGCGCAGCTCGAAGCGGCCGTCCCCGTCGAGGGCCAGCTTGCCGGACGCGTCCAGCCGGGCCTGGCGCGCGGTAGCGACGAGCTCCTCGACGCTCAGCGCCCCCGCCGCATGGCGGGCCTTGAGACGCAGCGCCAGCTGCGGGTCGCGCAGCTCGGCGCTGAAGTTCTGCCCGGCGGCCTCCGCTTCGGCACGGATATGGCCGTCGATGCGGGTCGCCACGGCGCGCCGGTCGAGGCGGCGGGCATCGACGCCGCTCACCTGCAGGTCGGCGTCCAGGTGGCCGAAGCCCGCCTCGCCCTTGCCCTGCTCCCGAGCCTTCTCCTTGTCTTTCCCGGGGGCACGCCAAGCCAGGCGACCGCCGATGCGGCCCTGGCCGGGCAGCAGCAGCGCCAGCTCGGACGCCGCCAGCTCACCCCCGGCCCAGCGCAGCCGCGCGCTCAGGGACTCCAGCGGCAGCTTGCCCTGGTCGTAAGAGCCCGGCTGGTGATTACGCACCGTCAGCGGCCCGCTGACCACCCAGTCCTCCACGGCGACCGTTCGCCCGTCGGCCGGCTTGGCCGCGCTCGGTTCGAGATCGGCCTCCAGGTCGAGCTGGGCCGTCGGCGCGGCGGCGTGGAAATGGCCGGGATCCACGCCATGCACGCTGATCCTGGCCGAACGCAGCGGCAGCGCGGCGAAGGGCGTGGCCTGCACGCGGGCTTCGCCCTCCATGCCGGCTCCGCTGGCCTTGGTCAGAATGGCCAGTTCCTTCTCCAGCGTGCCGTCCGCCTCGGCATCCACCGTGTAGGCGTCGCCGCCCTGGCGGGTGGTCAACCGGGCCGTGGCCTTCAAAGCGAAGGGACGCCGGCCGTCGAGACGGCCGCTGGCGGCCAGCTGGCCGAAGGGCGCGGCCGCCTTGAGCTTGGAAAAATCGTGATGGCGCCCGTCCGACTCGAGGCTACCGTCGATCCCCGTGAGTTCCAGGTCCGGCGGCGCGGCCTTACCGTCCACCAGCTTGCCGCTCTGCAGGCGATCGATGCGAACCGCGCCGAGGCGGACCGCGACAGGGAGTTCCAGGCTGGCCGGCAGGCTCAGCGGCGTATCGTCGGGCGCACTCGCCACGCGCACTTCGGACGCGCTCAGGGACACCACATCAACGCGGCCGTTGGTCAGCTCGCCGGGCCGCCAGTCCACCGCCAGGTTGCGGATTTCCAGCTGCAGCGTCGGCGTGCGCAGTTGCAGGCTGGCGAGCTTGAACTGGCCGAACAGATAGCCCTGCGGCTTGTCGAGGGTCAGCAGGCCACCGCCAAAACTGTCGGCCAGCCCGGCCAGCGTCCGCAGACCCGACTCGCTGGCGCCGAGCCAGCCGAGCAGCAACACGGCGGCGATGAGCAGGCCGAGCACCGCCGCCAAGGCCCCGCGCAGCAGGCGGGCGGAGATGGCTTCCCGGCGCGGGGACGAAGACGGAGCGGTGGACGGCGGCGGAGCACCGTCCGGCGCCGGATCGGCAGCGGGCTGCTCCGGCGCGTCACTCATGGATCAGCCGAACAGGCTGGCCAGGCCAGCGCCCGGATCGTCGACGCGCATGAAGGCTTCGCCGACCAGGAAGGCATTGACCTTGTTGGCCCGCATCAGCGCCACGTCGGCCGGCTGCAGGATGCCCGACTCGGTGACGACGATACGCTCTGCCGGAATGCGCGGCAGCAGGTCGAGGGTGGTCTGCAGGCTGACCTCGAAGGTGCGCAGGTTGCGGTTGTTGACGCCCATCAGCGGCGTGCGCAGCTGCAGCGCCAGATCCAGCTCGGCGCCGTTGTGCACCTCGACCAGCACGCCGAGGCCGAGGCTTTCGGCGATGGCTTCCATCTCCTGCATCTCGGCCAGGCTGAGGGCGGCGGCGATCAGCAGGATCGCGTCGGCGCCCATCGCGCGGGCTTCATACACCTGATAGGGATCGACCAGGAAGTCCTTGCGCAGCGCCGGCAGGCTGCAGGCAGCGCGGGCGGCCTGCAGGTATTCGGGCGCGCCCTGGAAGAACTGGCGGTCGGTCAGCACCGACAGGCAGGCCGCACCGGCCTTCTCGTAGCTGGCGGCGATCTCGGCCGGGCGGAAGTCGGCGCGGATCACGCCCTTCGACGGGCTGGCCTTCTTGATCTCGGAAATCACCGCGGCCCGGCCGGCGGCGATCTTGGCGCGGATCGCACCGACGAAGTCGCGGGCGGCGGGCTGGGCGGCGGCCTGCTCGCGCACCGCGGCGTCGGAGACGGCGGCGCGGGCGGCGGCCACTTCCTCGCGCTTGACGGCGAGGATCTTGTTGAGGATGTCGGACATTCTGGCTTCCTGTAAGGGCGACTTCATTCGCCCTCGATGCGTTGATCTACCTCCGCGGGCGAACGAATCCGCCCCGACGGGTTCAGGCGAATTTCCTGGTACAGGCGACGAAGGCTTCCAGCTTGGCGCGGGCCTCGCCGGAGACCAGCACCTCACGGGCGCGGGCGATGCCCTCGCCGATGGAGTCGACGACGTTGGCCGTGTACAGCGCGGTGCCGGCGTTCAGCACGACGATCTCGCGGGCCGGCCCGGCGTGGTTGTCGAGCACGCCGAGCAGCATCTCCTTGGACTCATCGGCAGTGCTGACCTTGAGGCTGCGGCTGGACTTCATCAACAGCCCGTAGTCTTCCGGGTGGATCTCGTACTCGCGGATCTCGCCGTCCTTCAGTTCGCCGACCATCGTCGCCGCGCCGAGGGAGACCTCATCCATGCCGTCGCGGCCATACACCACCAGCACGTGCTCGGCGCCGAGGCGCTGCATCACGCGCACGCAGATACCGACCAGGTCGGGGTGGAACACGCCGAGCAGGGTGTTCGGCGCACCGGCCGGATTGGTCAGCGGACCGAGGATGTTGAACAGCGTGCGCACGCCCATCTCGCGGCGCACCGGCGCCACATTCTTCATGGCGCTGTGGTGGTTGGGGGCGAACATGAAACCGATGCCGGTCTCCTGCACGCACTCGGCCACCTGCTGGGCGTTGAGGTTGAGATTGACGCCGAGGGCTTCCAGCACGTCGGCGCTGCCCGACTTGCTGGAGACGCTGCGCCCGCCGTGCTTGGCGATCTTGGCGCCACCGGCGGCGGCCACGAAGATGGTGGCGGTGGAGATGTTGAAGGTGTGGGAGCCGTCACCGCCGGTGCCGACCACGTCGAGGAAGTGGCGGTCGTAGGGCACCGTGACCTTGGTCGCCAGCTCGCGCATCACCGTCGCCGCGGCGGAGATTTCGCCGATGGTCTCCTTCTTGACCCGCAGGCCGGTGAGGATGGCGGCGGTCATCACCGGCGAGATCTCGCCGGCCATGATCTGGCGCATCAGCGACAGCATCTCGTCGTAGAAGATCTCGCGATGGTCGATGGTGCGTTGCAGGGCTTCCTGGGCGGAAAACGTCATGGCCAGCTCCGGTCAGGCTTGGGATTGTTCGAGGAAGTTGCGCAGCAGGTCGTGGCCGCGCTCGGTGAGGATGGATTCCGGGTGGAACTGCACGCCCTCGACGAACAGCATCTTGTGGCGCACACCCATGATCTCGCCGTCCTCGGTCCACGCGGTGACTTCCAGGCAGTCGGGCAGGCTTTCGCGCTCGATAGCCAGGGAGTGGTAGCGGGTGCAGGTCAGCGGATTGGGCAGCCCCTTGAAGACGCCCTTGTCCAGGTGATGGACCGGCGAGACCTTGCCGTGCATCAGCTTCTTGGCGTGGATGATCTTGCCGCCGAAGGCCGCGCCGATGCTCTGATGGCCGAGGCACACGCCAAGCAGCGGGATCTTGCCGGCGAATTCCTTGATCGCCGCCACCGAGATGCCCGCCTCCGCCGGCGAACACGGGCCGGGAGAGACGACGAGCTGGGCGGGCTTGAGCTGGGCGATCTGCTCGAGGGTGATCTCGTCGTTGCGATACACCTGCACGTCGGCGCCCAGTTCGCCGAAGTACTGCACGAGGTTGTAGGTGAAGCTGTCGTAGTTGTCGATCATCAGCAGCATGGCTGCGCATCCTTTCCGGAGCGGCGCCCCGCCGGAGCGGGGGCCGTTGAGGGGTGTCGGGCCGGGGTGGCCGGGCATCGCGGAGCGACGCGCTGGGCCAGCCGGGCCACGGCGTTCTCTGTGCTTACAGGGCCGTATCGAGTCCGGCTTCGGCGATCTCGGCGGCGCGCAGCATGGCGCGCGCCTTGGTCTGGGTTTCAACCCATTCGGCCTGGGGGTCGGAGTCGGCAACGATGCCGGCGCCCGCCTGCACGTGGATCTGCCCGTCCTTCAGCACCGCGGTGCGGATCGCGATGGCCAGGTCCATGTCGCCATGGAAGCCGATATAGCCGACCGAACCGGCGTAGATGCCGCGCTTGGTGGGCTCCAGCTCGTCGATGATCTCCATCGCGCGCAGCTTGGGCGCGCCGGACACGGTGCCGGCCGGGAAGGTGGCGCGCAGCACGGCCAGCGGATCAAGGCCGTCCTTCAGCTTGCCTTCCACATTGGAGACGATGTGCATCACGTGGGAGTAGCGCTCCACCGTGAACTGCTCGGTGACGCGCACCGAACCGGTCCTGGCGACGCGGCCGCAGTCGTTGCGGCCGAGGTCGAGGAGCTGCAGGTGCTCGGCGCGCTCCTTCTCGTCGGCCAGCAGTTCCTTCTCCAGCGCCTGGTCCTCGTCGTGGGTTGCGCCGCGCTTGCGGGTACCGGCGATGGGACGCACGGTGACGTCCTTGTCCTCGAGGCGCACCAGGATCTCCGGCGACGCGCCGACCACCTGGAAGTCCTCGAAGTTGAAATAGAACATGTAGGGCGACGGATTGAGGCTGCGGATCGCCCGGTACAGAGCCAGCGGACTGGCGCCGAAGGGCTTGCTCATGCGCTGGCTGAGTACCACCTGCATGATGTCGCCCTCGACGATGTAGTCCTTGCCCTTCTGCACGGCGGCCTTGAAGGCCTCCTCGCCGAAGCTCGACACCGGCTCGGACGGCTCGGCGCGGACTTCCGTCGGCACCGACACCGGCTCGCGCAGCTTGCCGACCAGCTCCTTCAGGCGCTTCTGCGCGCGGCCGTAGGCGTTCGGTACGCCCGGCTCGGCATACACCACCAGGGTCAGCTTGCCGGACAGGTTGTCGACGATGGCGATTTCCTCGGACAGCAGTAGCAGGATGTCTGGCGTGCCGAGCACGTCCTTCTTTTCGGTCTTGGCCAGGCGCGGCTCGATGTAGCGCACCGTGTCGTAGCCGAAGCAGCCCACCAGGCCACCGGCAAAGCGCGGCAGGCGTGCGCGCGGCGGCACCTTGATGCGCTCCATGAACTCGGCGATGTACTCGAGCGGATCGCCGCCGTCGCGACGTTCGACGACGCGGTCGTTGGTCAGCAGCAGCACCGAGCGGCCATGCACCTCGATACGCGTCGGGGCAGACAGGCCGATGATGGAATAGCGGCCGAAACGCTCCCCGCCCTGCACGGATTCGAGCAGGTAGGTGTTGGGCGCGTTGGCCAGCTTGAGATAGACGGAAAGGGGGGTGTCGAGATCCGCGAAGGTTTCGACGGTAACCGGGATGCGGTTGAAACCCTGGGCGGCCAGGGCGTGGAATTCGGCTTCGGTCATGGAGACTCCGGAAGGGCGTGGTGCTTTTTTCGCGAGGGTATCACGGGGCAGACCCGCGACAGTTCTGGGCTGCTCAGGCGAGCAGCCATGACCGGCCGCCGCATCCGCCAGAGCGGGGGATACGAACGGCAGGGAACTCCTCTACGAAGAACACGCGCTTGCGGGTCACGATGATGATGGGATCCGTTGGATTCAGCCCAGGATGCGCGGCAGCGCATCGACGAGGCTCGATAGTAGCCCGTCGCATTCGATGCTGTCCACCGCCACACCCTCGCTGTAGCCATAGGTGACGAGCAGCACCGGCATGCCGGCGGCACGGGCCGCTTCGGCGTCGTTGGCCGAGTCGCCGATCATCAGGGCTTCGTCCGTCGCCGCGCCGAGCAGCGCGCAGGCGTGCAGCAGCGGCGCCGGGTGGGGCTTCTTGTCGGCCAGCGTGTCGCCGCTGACGGTGGCGCCGAAGAAGCCGGCGATGCCCATCCGTTCGAGCAGCGGCACGGTGAAGGCGGCCGGCTTGTTGGTCACGCAGGCCATCGCCACGCCACGCTCACGCAGAGCCTCCAGCGCCGGCACGACGCCGTCGTAGATCAGTGTGCATTCGCCGTTCACGTCGGCGTAGTGGCGGCGGAAGGCGGCCACCGCCGCATCGATCTCCGCCTCCTCGGCCGAACCGCTCTCTTCCAGGCAGCGCCGCACCAGGTTGAACATGCCCTTTCCGACGAAAGTGCGGATCACCTCGATGTCGTGGGGGGGACGGCCGAGCTCGAGCATCATGCGCCGGCAGGCTTCCGACAGGTCGGGGATGGAATCGAGCAGGGTGCCATCCAGGTCGAACAGCACGGCACGGACGGCGCGGGAAGCGGAGGCAAGGGCAGCAGACATTACGGAGCTCATGAGGCGGTACGGGAACGGGGGCGCTTCTGCCGCCCCCGGAGGCGCAGGATAAGGGAGATCAGGTCGACGGCGCCAGCACCGGGCGGCGCCACGCACGCAGCACCGCCACCGCGACCATCAGCACGGGCAGCGCCGCCAGGATATTGACCCGCTCCCACCCCAGCCCATCCACCAGCGGCCCGGCGGCGAAGGTGGCCACGCACACGACGAGGAACACCAGGCTGTCGTTGAGGGCCTGCAGGCGCGCCCGGTCGGCCTCCTGCCAGCATTCGGCGAGCCGCGTCGTGGCGCCTACATAGAGAAAGTTCCAGCCCAACCCGACGCCCACCAGGGCCAGCTGGAAGTAGCCCAGCGCATCGCCGCCCAGCGCAACCCCGACCGCCAGCAGCAGCGCGACGCAGCCGGCCAGCATCACCGGCAGGCTGCCCCAGCGGCGGATCAGGTGACCGGTGACGAAAGACGGCGCGAACATCGCCAGCAGGTGCCACTGGATCACCTCCGCCGTAGCGTCGAAATCCAGCCGGGCGCACAGCATGGCCAGCGGCGTCGCGGTCATCAGCAGGTTCATCACGCCATAGCCCACCGCGCCGGCCGCCAGCGCCAGGCGCAACCGCCCGTCGCGCAGGATCGCCGCGATGGGGCGGGATGGGCCGGCGACGCGCGCAGCCGGTGCCGGCAGGCGCAGCTGGCCGGCCAGCACCGCCGCCAAAAACGAAAGCCCGGCGAGGATCAGGAAGCTGGCAACGAACGGAGTGTCGAGCAGATGGCGCGTGCCGCGGGCCAGAAAGGGACCGAGAAAGGCCGCCAGCACCCCGCCGCTGAGGGTCAAGGAGACTGCCAGCCCGCGCTCCGCGGCGGGCACAGCCTCCAGCGCGGCGAACCGGTAGTACTGGCCCGTCGCCCCCTGTACGCCGATGCCGATGCCGGCCAGCACAAACAGCGGGAAATGGCCCAGCGCGACGGCCAGCGCGGCCAGGCCCAGGCCGGCCGCGCCGCACAGGGCGCCGGCCACGAAGATCTTCTGCCGGCCGAAGCGCGCCAGCAGGCGGGCGGCGACCTGCAGCGCAAGCAGCGTCGCCAGGTATTGGGCGGCCAGCGGCACGGTCGCCAGGCCGGCCGCCACCGACAGGTTGTGGCTGATCGACACCGACGCGGCCAGCACGAAGCCGATGACGGTCATCGTCAGGGCCTGGCACAAGGCCAGCAGGAGGACATTGCGGTTCATGGGGCGGGACTCCGGAAATTTGGACAGCCCCATCGTCGCAGGCTAGAGTGATGGCAGAAATGACCAATAAGCCACTTTTTCTGCCATGACCCATTCCATCGCCCTGCTCGTCTATCCCGGCTTCCAGCTGCTCGATGCCGCCGGTCCGCTGAGCGCCTTCGAAGCCGCCAACGGCGTGGTGCCGGGCAGCTACCAACTGGAAGCCCTGTCCCTCACGGGCGGCCCGGTGGCGAGCTCCAGCGGCATCCAGCTGCTGACCCGCGCGGCGGCGGCCAGCGACGCTATCGATACCCTGCTGGTAGCGGGGGGCGACGGCGTGGATGCGGCCTCGGCCGATGCCGCCACCCTCGCCTTCGTCGGCGCCGCCTGCACGGCCGCCCGGCGGGCCGCCAGCGTGTGCTCGGGCGCCTGGCTGCTGGCTTCCGCCGGGCTGCTCGACGGCCGCCGCGCCACCACCCACTGGCGGCGCTCCCCGTCCTTCGCGCGGCGCTTCCCGCGGGTCAGCCTGGACGCGGACCGGATCTACATCCGCGACGGCAAGTTCTGGACCTCGGCGGGCATCACCGCCGGCATCGACCTGAGCCTCGCGCTGATCGCCGACGATCTGGGCGACAGCGTCGCGCGCCAGGTGGCGCGGCAGCTGGTGGTGTATTACCGGCGCCCCGGCGGGCAGTCGCAGTTCTCCGAGATCGCCGGCATGCAGGTGGCCGGCGGCACCTTCACGGACTTGCTGGACTACGTCCGGCACAACCTGCAGGCGCGCCTCGACGTGGATGAACTCGCCGCGCGGGCGTGCATGAGCCCGCGCCACTTCGCGCGGCGCTTCAAAACGGAGATGGGGGTGACGCCGGCCCGGGCGGTCGAACGGCTACGGGTGGAAGCCGCCGCCGCGGCGCTGGAGAGCGGCAGCGCGTCGGTACAGGCGGTGGCGCGCAGCTGCGGCTTCGGCGACGCGGAACGGATGCGCCGCGCCTTCCTGCGGATTCACGGCGTGCCGCCGTCAGCCCGGCGGCGCGGCCGTGTGGAAGAAGATCAGACGCCGGCCAGCGCGCCGCGCAGTTCGCCGATCACGGAGTTGTAGCGCTGCGGGTCGCTGTCCTTGCCGGCCCCGAAAACGGCCGAACCGGCCACGAAGGTGTCGGCACCGGCGCGGGCGATCTCGGCGATGTTGCCGACCTTCACGCCACCGTCGATCTCCAGCAGGATCTTGCGGCCGCTGCGCTCGGCGTAGGCGTCGATCTTGGCGCGGGCTTCGCGCAGCTTGTCGAGGGTGCCCGGGATGAAGGACTGGCCGCCGTAACCCGGGTTCACGCTCATCAGCAGCACCACGTCGAGCTTGTCCATCACGTGGTCCATCCAGGTCAGCGGTGTGGCCGGGTTGAAGACCAGGCCGGCCTGGCAGCCGTGGTCGCGGATCAGCGCCAGCGTGCGATCCACGTGCTCGGACGCTTCCGGGTGGAAGGTGATGACGTTGGCGCCAGCCTTGGCGAAGTCCGGCACGATGCGGTCCACCGGCTTGACCATCAGATGCACGTCGATCGGCGCCGTGGTGTGGGGGCGGATCGCCTCGCAGACCAGCGGGCCGATGGTCAGGTTCGGCACGTAATGGTTGTCCATCACGTCGAAGTGGATCCAGTCGGCGCCGGAGGCGATCACGTTGGCAACCTCTTCGCCGAGCTTGGCGAAATCGGCGGACAGTATGCTGGGAGCAATGCGGAAGGTCATGTTGAATCCTGGCGGGGGAGACGCGGGAGGGGGCATAGTCTACCCGCCCCGCTCCACCTCCGCCAACGCGGGCCGGCGGGTACCCGGGCCCTGCCGCTGCGGTTGCAGCTGCCGGGCAATTCAGTTTCAATAAGGGTTCCCCAACCCGAGCGTCCACAAAAATGACAAGCGCCATCGACCAGGAAAGCATTGAGGTCACTGCCGTATCCCGCTTCATCGAAGAGCAGTCGGACCTGGAAGCGAACCGCTACGTGTTCGCCTACCACATCACCATCCGCAACGTCGGCCGTATCACCGCCCAGCTGGTCAGCCGCCACTGGATCATCGCCGATGCAGAAGGCACGGTGCAGGAAGTCCAGGGCGCCGGCGTGATCGGCCAGCAGCCGGTGCTGCAACCCGGCCAGTCCTTCGAATACACCAGCGGCTGCACCATCGCCACGCCGGTCGGCACGATGAAGGGCAGCTACCAGATGGTCGCCGAGGACGGCACGCCCTTCGACGCGGAAATCCCCGAATTCACGCTGGCCATGCCGCGCACCCTGCACTGAGGGCCGCGCGGCCGACCACCGCTCACACGACGAACTGGCCGATCGCCTTGCTCATGCGGTCCACCGACTGATCCAGGCTCGCCACCGCGCTCTGGGTCTGGCTCACCACCGCCACGTTCTGGTCGGTCATCGACGCCACCCGCTCGATGCTCTGGGCCATCAGCGTCATCGCGCTGCGCTGCTCGGCCGACGAATGGGTGATGTCGTTCACCATGCCGAGGGTGCGCTCCATCTGCGCGTTGATCTCCTGCAGCGCGCTCTGCGCCCCCTGCACCAACAGCACGCCGTCGCGCACCTGGCCGGCGCCGCCGCGCATGCCATCCACCGCCTTCTGCGTCTCGCTCTGGATGCCGGCCACCATCGTGCTGATCTCCTGGGTCGCCTTGCCGGTGCGCTCGGCGAGCTTGCGCACCTCATCGGCCACCACCGCAAAACCACGCCCCTGCTCGCCGGCCCGCGCCGCCTCGATGGCGGCGTTGAGGGCCAGCAGGTTGGTCTGCTCGGCGATCTCGCGGATCACGCCGGTGATGCGCGAGATCTCCACCGACTGCTGGCCGAGCAGCTCCACCTGCCCGGCGGCATCACGCACCGTATCGGCGAGGATCATGATCATCTCGCAGGCCTTGGCCGATACCTGGCCCCCGCGTTCCGACACCTCGCTGGCAGTCTGCGCGGCACTGTGCGTGGCGCCGGCGTGTTCGGCCACCTCGCCGATCGCCACGGTGATCTGCTGGATGCCGGCCGCCGCCGACGAGGTCGCGTCACTCTGCACCCGTGCAGCCTCGTTCACATTGCTGACGCCGGACGCCACCTCGCCCGACACCGCCGCCACCTGCCGGGCCGTGTCGCCCATGCCCTGCACGGTGGCCTGCACCGATGACACGAAACGGTCCGCATCGCGGGCAATCTCGCCGAGCACGTCGCAGCGAGGCAGCTCGAAACGCTGGCGCAGGTCGCCGGTGGCCAGCAGACGGCCCAGATAGGCGTGCAGCGCCGCCGCATCCCGCGCCAAGCCCGGCACGAAGCCGAACAGGAAGCACAGTCCCCACAGCAGGCCCAGCCCACCTGTGCCGAGCATGAACTCGCGCATGAACGGCAGGCTGACGAAGCTCTGCGCCACCGCAGCGATCGCCAGCACCAGCAGCAGGCTGCCCGCCCCCACCAACTGCACCGGCGCGGACGTGAGCACCGCCCACGGCGAACGATGCGCAGCCACCACCCGGCCATGCTCGATGCGGATCGAGCGATCGCCCTCACGGACGCGCCGATAGGCGTCTTCCGCCGCCCGCACGTCCTCACGGGACGGACGCGAGCGCACCGACTGGAAACCGACCACCCGACCGTTCTCGCGCACCGGCGAGGCATTCGCCACCACCCAGTAGTAGCCGCCGTCGCTGCGCCGGTTCTTCACCAGGCCGCGCCACGGCAGGCCGGCCTTGAGATCGCGCCACATGTCGGCGAAGGCCTCCTTCGGCATGTCCGGGTGGCGCACCATGTTGTGGGGCTGACCGAGCATGGCCTCGCGGCGGTAGCCGCTGATATTGGCGAAGGCCTCGTTGGCCTCGACGATGCCGCCCTGAAGGTCGGTACGGGAATAGATGAACTCGCCCTCGGGAAGCAGTGTTTCAACGTTCGTGACGGGAAGGTTCGTGCGCATTTTGGATCACCGTATTTCGTGGGTTTGCCCGGCTTCCGCCAGCTCTGGCGCGGAAACAGCACGGGAACTGGTCCTGGGAGATCAAATGCAGTTCCTGTGCCAAGCATCCGCTGGAGCAAGCGGCCGATACCATGCAGGCGCGCCCGGAAAGCAGCAGAAGAGACACGCCCGGAATACGCGGAACAAGCCCCGTCAAGCTTGTCCGCGGCATCCCCGGTTTTGCACCGGGATATGAACAAACTCACCGTCAAAAATGGAAAAATTAAAAAATGCTCAGTGACTTTGTCGACAAACTGACTTTTTCGACACTATTTGGGCTTTATTGCAGTGCACCAAACCCACTTTCCGCACCATCACAGTGCATTTCTCGGAGATTCCCAACACAGAACGGGGCCTCCCGGCGGGCATGGTGCTTGCTGAAGTGTAGCCATCCTCCATTGCAGCTCTTCGCAGGCCATCACCGTGCAAGCACAACTCGGACGCTCCCGCCGAACCAGCCTCATCACGCCCCGAGCCGTGGACAGGACCCGCATCCTCGACACGCTGGTGAACAACCTCGAGGGCATGGTCTATCGCAGCATGGATGACGCCTACCGGACGATGGTCTTCATCAGCCAGGGCAGCGCCGAGCTGTGCGGCTACGCCCCGGCGGAGATTGTCGACAACGCCTGCATCTCCTGGGAAGAGGTCACCCATGCCGACGACCGGGCCCGCGTCCGCGCGCAGATCCGCAGCGCTGCCCGCAATGGCCAGCGCTTCGCGGTGCAGTACCGCATCACCACCGCCAGCGGCCACACCAAGTGGGTGCTGGAGCGGGGCATCACGGTGCCCGACGAGCAGGGCAAGAGCGTCATCGAGGGCTACATCGAAGACGTAACCCCGCGACGCGCGACGCTGGAGGCACTGGAGCGCACCGAACTGCGCTACCGCCACATCTTCGAGTACGCATCGGAAGGCATCTTCCAGACCACCCGCGACGGCTGCTACCTGGCCGCCAACCCGGCGCTGGCCCGGCTGTATGGCTACGAGACGCCCCAGCAGTTGATGGCCGACCTGTCCGATATCGAGAGCCGGCTCTATGTGGACCCCAGCCGCCGCGACGCCTTCCGCCAGCGGATGGAGAGCCACGGCGAAGTCATCAATTTCGAATCCCTGGTGCGCCGGCGCGACGGCTCGATCATCTGGATTTCCGAGAACGCCCACACGGTGCGCGGGCCGCAGGGCGAGTTCATCTGCTATGAGGGCACCGTCCAGGACATCACCGAGCGCAAGAGCACCGAGGAGCACCTGCGCCTGCTGGCCACGGTGTTCTCCAACAGCAACGAGGCGATCATCGTCACCGATGCGCAGAACCGCATCGTCGCCACCAACCAGGCCTTCACCAAACTCACCGGTTACCCGCAGGAAGAAGTCGTCGGCCAGAACCCGCGCGTGCTGTCCGCCGGCAACACGCCGCCGGAAATCTACAAGGAGATGTGGGACAGCCTGAACGACAGCGGCGCCTGGCAGGGAGAACTGTGGGACCGCCGCAAGAACGGCGAGCCCTACCCCAAGTGGCTGTCGATCTCGCTGGTCCGCGACGAGAACGGGCAGGTACAGAACTACATCGGCAACTTCATCGACATCTCGGAGCTGAAGGCCTCCGAAGAGCGTATCCGCCACTTGGCCCACCACGACACGCTGACCAACCTGCCGAACCGCTTCAGCCTCAACGAGAAGCTGGAGCAGGCGATCGGCTTCTGCCACCGCAACGACATGCAGATGGCGCTGATGCTGATCGATCTGGATCGCTTCAAGGCCATCAACGACACCCTCGGCCACCATGTCGGCGACGAGCTGCTGATCCAGGTCGCCAACCGCCTCAGCAACACGGTGCGCAAGAGCGACATCGTGGCCCGCCTGGGCGGCGACGAGTTCGTCGTCGTGCTGCCCGACGTGGACACCCCGGCCGACGCCGCCTACGTGGCCGACAAGATCGTCGCCGCGATCTCGGCGCCCTACCTGATCAACGGCCAGGAACAGCGCACCTCGCCGAGCATCGGCATCTGCATGTACCCGGACGACGCACTGGAGATCGGCGACCTGCTGAAGGACGCCGATGTGGCGATGTATTACGCCAAGGCCAAGGGCCGCGGCAACTACCAGTTCTTCACCGAAGGCATGAACGCCGCCACGGCCCAGCGCCTGGCCCTCGAATCGGAGCTGCGCATCGGCCTCGAACGGGAGCAGTTCGTGCTGTACTACCAACCGCAAGTGGATCTTCGCAGCGGCCTCATCGTGGGCGTGGAAGCGCTGGTGCGCTGGCAGCACCCGACCCGCGGCCTGGTCCCGCCATCCGAGTTCATCCCGGTGGCCGAGGAGGCCGGCATCATCGACGCCCTCGGCGACTGGGTGCTGCAGGAAGCCTGCCGCCAGCTGCGCGACTGGCGCGACAAGGGCCTCGGCACGATCCGCATGTCGATCAACCTGAGCACCGGGCAGTTCCTCGACAAGACCCTGCCGCGGCGCATCCATGACCTGCTGGAACACCACGGCCTGCCGGCCGAACTGCTCGACCTGGAAGTCACCGAGTCGGTGTCGATGGCCTCCCCGGACGAGACCATCGAGGTGATGAAGGCGCTGACCGAGAGCGGCCTGACCCTGTCCATCGACGACTTCGGCACCGGCTACTCGTCGCTGGCCTACCTCAAGTTGTTCCCGATCCGCACGCTGAAGATCGACCGCTCCTTCGTGAAGGACATCGAGACCGACCCCAGCGACGCGGACATCTGCGACGTGACGGTACTGCTGGCCCACAAGATGGGGCTGGAAGTAATCGCCGAGGGCGTCGAGACGGAGGCCCAGCTCAAGTTCCTGCTCAGCATCGGCTGCGAGAAGATCCAGGGCTACCTGATCAGCCAACCCCTGCCAGCCGACCAGGCCGAGGCCTTCCTGCTGCAGCGCGCACCGATGACCGGCCTGGGCACCGTGGACCTGTGGTCCACGCCATGAGCCGGTAAACGTCATGGGCGCCGCCCGGAAGCGACGCCCATGTGACATGGCGGACGAGCGGAGCGGCTCAGACCAGCGCCGTCACCGGCACTTCGAAGTGCTCCAGCAGCATCTGCACGATCGCCGCCAGCGGCAGATCCTCGGCGCTGGTCGGCACCGGCAGCAAGGGCGCACCATCCGGCTCGGGGAAATCCAGGTTGATGCCGTAGCGGCCAGGCCGCTGGCCGTAGGCGTACACATAGGCGGCCAGTCCCACGTCGGCGTGGCTGAAGAAGCCGACCGCCTCCTCGTTGTTGCGCCACGCCTCGCTGAGCACCACGCCGGCGCGGGACAGCGGGCCTTCCACCTGCTCCATCAGATAGGCAATCGAGCGGTACTTGTTCATCGCGGTTCTCCTGGGCTTTGATCAGTTGGCGGTGTGGCGCAACAGCTTCAGGCAGGCCAGCGTGGACGCCAGGTCCACCGCGCGCGCGTCGTCGAAGTTGCGGATGTAGGGGTCGGCACCGGCGGCCAGCAGGACTTCGACCACTTCGTCGCGACCGCTGGAGGCCGCGTACATCAGGCAGGTGGCGCCGGTTTCATTGACGTTGTCCACGTCGGCGCCGGCGGCGATGAGGCGCGCCAGCGTCGGCTTGTCCCGCGACACGCAGGCCAGCCACAGGGCCGTATTGCCGTCGCCGTTGCGGCGGGCCGGACTGACGCCGGCCGCCAGCAGTTCTTCCACCAGTTCGGCTGAGCCGGCGTAGGCCGCACGCATCAGCGGCGTGAGGCCCTGGGCCCGGGGCGCATCGAGGTCGTTCGGATCAAACCCGAACTCGGCCACGAAAGCCCGCAGCACATCGCTGGCCCCCGCCGGCAGGGCCACCGAGGCGAGGCCGCCGGTGCGCTGCGCCAACGCCGCGTTGAGGGGTTCGAAACCGCCGTCCACGCTGTACACCTCGACGAAGCGGAAGTCGGAGAACATCTCGGCGTACACTTGGCTGGCGTTGCCGTGGTAGCAGTAGATCAGCACCGGCGTGCTCTTCGGCAGGCGGCGGATCGTGCCGCCGAGCAGCGCTTCGGTGAGGTGCTCGGCCCCATCGATATGGCGCCGCTCGAAGGTCGCCCGGTCACGCACGTCATAGACGGCCAGGGCCGGCAAGCTGGCACTGCCGCGGCGGTGGATCAGGTCGGCGGCGGTATCCGCGTCGATGCGGACGAAGCCGGTAGCCGTGGCCTGGGAAGAACTGGAAGTGGTCGTGGAACTCATCGCAGGGCATCCTTGCGCCCCGGGTAAGGGGGCGTGGTTTCAACGCGGCCGTCGCTGACCGGCAGGCCGATGGTGAAGTGGTAGAGGGTCTGGAAGGCGCCGTCGTCGAGACCGGCCACGCTGTGCACCGGATCGTCGAAGAAGCAGCCGATGCCGGTACCGCGCAGGCCCAGCGCCTCGGCTTCCAGGTAAAGCACCTGGCCGAGGGCACCGGCCTCCCGGTACAGGTCGCGGTAGGCCGGCGGATCGGCATCGACCAGCTCGGCGAAGGGCGCCAGCATGCCGAAGGCAATGCTGGCGTTCGAGGCGATGTCCTGATGGCAGTGCAGGCTGCGGGCCACCCGGCGCAGCTCCAGCGGGTCTGCCGGGGCCAGGCTGAACAGGGTGTCGGCGGCAGGCAGGCCGTCCACCGGCAGCAGCTTGTAGCGGGCCTGCAGGCGCTCGGCCATGCCGCCCTCGACGGGGCCGCGGGGCAGGAAATAGACGCCGGGCGCCAGGCCCTCGACACGGTGGATGAACATCAGCAGGCCGATGCGCGCGCCCGCCGCCGGGCGCAAGGCTTCCAGCAGGTGATCGAAATCGGCCCGCCCCATCACGTGGGCCGGGTCGAAGCGCTGGGCGCTGCGCCGCCGCAGGATCAGGGACGCCGGCTGTACGCGCGGGATGCGCTGCGGGTTGGGCGCCGCACCGCTGTCGTCGGCGCGCCGCGTCGCCGCCGCCACCTCGGCAATGACCGGCCAGCGGAACATCGGGAAGCGGTCGATCAGGCTGGCCACGCCCTGCCAGCGGGCCGCCCCGCCGGCTTCGTGCAGGGCCACGGGGTCCAGCCAGGTGGCGCCGCCGGCAAAGTCCACCGCCAGCAGCAGTTCCGCCTCCTCCTGGCTGACCTCGGCGCGCCGGCCGGGAAATTCGGCGGCCCGGTCCAGCCCCAGCAGGGCCGCCAGCGCATGGCTGCCAACCTGGGACTGTTCGACCATCCGCCAGCCCAGCAGCGCCGCCGCGTAATCGAGGCAGGCCTGGGCATGGCCGGTATCCAGCTGGCAGTAGCGGAAGGCCCGCTCGCCGTACTTCCAGGCTTCCCGCCACATCACGCAGGACAGGCCGACCGCCAGCACCGGGCCGGCCGCCAGCGGCTGCAGATGCACGGCCCGCAACTCCAGCGCGTGGATCTCCGGCCGGTAGTGGTAGAGCCCGTCGGCCAGCGCCGGAATGCCGGCCACCAGCACGTAGGCCTCGACCGGATGCAGGTTGCCGCTCGACGGATTGGCGCGCACCGCCCAGCGGTCGGGCCCGAGGGTCTTCCAGGCGGTCAAGCCGAATGACAGGTGCAGCAGTGCGCCGATGCTGGCCAGATCGGGGATGGCCGGCGTGACCGGCGCCGCCGTCAGGTGTTCGGCGCGGGCCAGCGGCAGCTCGATCGGCGGGACGCCCTCGTAATGGCGGAAGGCCGCCGGCTGGGCATCCCAGTCCAGCGTGCCGGGGCCGGCGGCATAGGCTTCGAAGCGGTGCTTGGTCCGCTGATGGTAAGCCTGCACCACCGCCGCAGCGGACAGGGGCACAGGCGCGACATCGGGCGGGGCGGCGAGGGTCTCGGACATGATGCGGACACAAAACGGGTTGCCCCCGCTTCAGCAAGATCGGTGCCTACCCCAGACAATCGCATATTTCGAGCAAGGACGAGGCCCAGCAGTCTTCTCGTGATTCCGGGTCTGGCCAGCGCATCCGACAAGCCCCGGCATTTTGTCGGTTTCATGACAGCCTCTCGGCAGACAATGAAAGCTCATCCCTTGCCAAGCATCACTTCACCCTACGTATCGGCAAGGCAATCTCACACAACAAAAAACTTTAAATATATCAATATCATTAAATATATTGATCTTTCACAAAACGTCACAGAATTAGCTGCTGGACAATCGCGATACCCCGGCACCAGCAGCTATAAGACAAGACCTCATATTGAGGCGCGAAAAGTCGCCATACAGGGATTGCGCGCCCAACTAGCATAGTCAGGCCATACCATGTGGATCAGCAGAACAGAATACGAACAGCTCCAGACCCAACTCCGCGGCATGAGAGAGCGGGAAGCAGGATTACAAGCTGAGAACGAGGCCTTTCAGCAGGAGATCAACACCTTGCGCCGCGCGGAAGACGAAAAGCGCATCCAGTGTGAAAACCTGCTCGGCGTCGTGCAGCGCATGGCCGAGTTCGGCTCATCGCTGAGCGGAGCCCAGGGCAGCCTGGCTGAAATGGCCGGCTTGCTCCGGAACGAAAAGGACAAGGCCGTCGAAGCCGCCCATGTGTCCAAAGCCAGCGGGCAGGCCACCACCGAGATCGCCGAAAGCCTGCAGCGCCTGGCGGCCGAATCGGAGAAGTCGGCGACCGAAGTGGACACCCTCGCCCAACGGGCCGACGAGATCGGCGCCATCGTCAATCTGATCCGCGGCGTGGCAGACCAGACCAACCTGCTGGCCCTCAACGCCGCCATCGAGGCAGCACGCGCCGGCGAAGCCGGCCGCGGTTTCGCCGTCGTTGCCGACGAAGTCCGCAAACTGGCCGAACGCACCTCCAGCGCCACCGCCGACATCTCGGCGCTGGTGGAACGCATCCACGACGATTCGACGCAGGCACGCGACAGCATGCGGCGCCTCGCCGAGGCCTCCAGCCAATTCAGTGATCGCGGCCAGCGCGCCACCGAGGACATGCGTCTGCTGATGGGCCTGTCCGCCAACATGGAGAACGTGATCGCCGGCAGCGCGATGAAGAGCTTCGTCGAAGTCGCCAAGATCGACCACATCGTCTTCAAGTTCCGCATTTACCTGGCCATTTTTGGCCTCCTCGACCTCAAGGCGTCCGAACTCGCCACCCACACGGCGTGCCGACTCGGCAAGTGGTACTACGAAGGCGAAGGCCATGCCTGCTTCAGCCAGTTGCCGGGTTACAGGGAAGTCGAGCCGCCGCACATCGAGGTGCACCGGGCCGGCGTGGCGGTACTGACGGCCTACGCCAACGGCGACATGGGCGCGGTACTCCGCCATCTCGATGTGATGGAACAAGCGTCCATGCGCGTTCTCGACAACTTGCAGAAAATGGGCGAAGCGGCACTGGACGATCCATCAATTCTGTGCCTCGAAGACGGCAGCCACCGGCACTGACGCCTGCCACAAGGGCGGGGGCATCGCACATTGACGCCCCCGTCCGCGACGCCGAGAATCCGGCGCCATGCCCAGCCTCGACACCCTCCTCGCCTTCCTCGGCATCTCCGTGCTGATCACCCTCGCACCGGGCCCCGACAACCTGATGGTCATCGGCCACAGCCTGGCCCGCGGCCGACGCGCCGGCCTGGCCTTCGGCCTGGGCTGCGCGGCGGGCTGCGCAACGCACACCGCCTGGGCGGCCCTCGGCATCGCGGCGGTGGTACGCACGTCCCCCGGCCTGCTGCTGGCCGTCAAGCTGGCCGGCGCGGCCTGGCTGATATGGCTCGGCATCCAGGCCCTGCGGGGCGGCGGACGCCTCGCCCCGACGGCGGGCCTGCCGGTCCAGCCATGGCAGCGCGACCTGCGCCGCGGCTTCGTCGCCAATGCGCTGAACCCCAAGGTCGGCCTGTTCTTCCTGGCCTTCCTGCCCCAGTTCACCGATCCGGCCCACGGCAGCCCGAGCCTGCAGATGCTGGCCCTCGGCCTGCTCTTCGCGGTGCAGACCGTCGTCGTGTTCGGCGGACTGGCGCTGGCCGCCGGCTCCATCGGCCGCCTGCTGGCCCGCCGCCCGCGGCTCGGCCCCTGGCTCGACCGCCTGTGCGGCGTACTGTTCATCGGTCTCGCCGTACGCCTGATCGCCAGCGACAGCTGACCCACCCGCTGCCCGGCCATCACCCTCGGGGCGAATGAACTCGCTCCAAGGATGAACTCGCCCCTACAATCGACTTCGTCCAACCACGTTTTCGGGGCGAATCCATCCGCCCCCACATCCAGAAAAAAATGCGACGCTCCCCCTCCGGCCCCGCCCCCCTGCCCGCCTCCGGCGAACGCCACGACTGGCAGACCATCAGGAAACTGCTGCCCTACCTGTGGGCCTACAAGTGGCGGATGCTGTTCGCCCTCGGCTGCCTGATCTCCGCCAAGTTCGCCAACGTCACCGTGCCGCTGATCTTCAAGCAGCTGGTGGACGGCCTCGACATCTCCCGCTCCCAGGCCTTCATCGTGGTGCCGGCGGCGCTGCTGGTGGCCTATGGCGTGCTGCGCTTCTCCACGTCGCTGTTCACCGAACTGCGCGAAATCGTCTTCGCGCGGGTCACCCAGGAGGCGGTGCGCGAGATCTCGCTGCAGGTCTTCGGCCACCTGCACGCGCTATCCCTGCGCTTTCACCTGGAACGCCAGACGGGTGGCCTGACCCGCGATATCGAGCGCGGCACCCGCTCCATCGGCTCGCTGATCAGCTACACGCTGTACTCCATCCTGCCGACCTTCGTGGAGATTGGCCTGGTGCTGGGCATCCTGCTGGTGAAGTACGAGCCGAGCTTCGCGATCATCACCGTCGTCACGCTGGCGCTGTACATCACCTTCACCTTCAAGGTCACCAACTGGCGCACCGCGCTGCGCCGCCAGGCCAACGAACTGGACTCGGCGGCCAACGCGCGGGCCATCGACAGCCTGATCAACTTCGAGACGGTGAAGTACTTCAACAACGAGGCCTTCGAGACCCGCCGCTACGACGCCGAGCTGAAGAAGTGGACAGCCGCCCAGATCAAGAACCAGAAGTCCCTGTCCCTCCTCAACATGGGCCAGGCGGCGATCATCGCCGTCGGCGTCACCGCGATGATGTGGCGCGCCGCCGACGGCGTGGCCGCCGGGCGCATGACCCTCGGTGACCTGGTGCTGGTCAATGCCTTCCTGATCCAGCTTTACATCCCGCTCAACTTCCTCGGCGTGCTGTACCGGGAGATCCGCCAGGCCCTCACCGACATCGAGCGCATGTTCGACCTGCTCGCCACCCACCGGGAAGTGG
This sequence comes from Pseudomonadota bacterium, assembly GCA_018241685.1. Taxonomy (GTDB): domain Bacteria; phylum Pseudomonadota; class Gammaproteobacteria; order Burkholderiales; family Rhodocyclaceae; genus Zoogloea. Next base: position 116,611 of record JAFEDJ010000067.1, on the reverse strand, counting down.
CCGACGGCCCCGACGCCCACGCGCTCGCCCGCGGCCCGGCCAGCGTCGGCTTCGACGGCGTCAACTTCGCCTACGACCCAAACCGCCCGATCCTCCACGACGTCGACTTCACGATCCCCGCCGGCCAGACGGTGGCGGTGGTCGGCCACTCCGGCTCCGGCAAGTCCACGCTGGCACGCCTGCTGTTCCGCTTCTACGACGTACAGGGCGGCGCAGTGCGCATCAACGGCCAGGACATCCGCAGCCTCACCCAGGACAGCCTGCGCGCCGCCATCGGCATCGTTCCGCAGGATACCGTGTTGTTCAACGACACCCTGCTCTACAACATCCAGTACGGCCGCCCGGACGCCAGCCGCGAGGAAGTGGAGGCCGCCGCCCGCGCCGCCCAACTGGAGGACTTCATCGCCCGCCTGCCGGACGGCTGGCAGACCCGCGTCGGCGAGCGCGGCCTCAAGCTGTCCGGCGGCGAGAAGCAGCGCGTCGCCATCGCCCGCACGTTGCTGAAGAACCCGGACATCCTGATCTTCGACGAAGCCACCTCGGCCCTCGACTCGAAGACCGAGAAGGCCATCCAGGCCCAGCTCGACGCCGCCGCCCGCGGCCGCACCACGCTGGTCATCGCCCACCGGCTGTCCACGGTGATGAACGCCGACGAGATCCTGGTCCTCGACCAGGGCCGCGTCATCGAGCGCGGCAGCCACGCAGAACTGCTCGCCCGCGCCGGCGCCTACGCGCAGATGTGGGCACTGCAACTGGAAGAGCGGGCAGCAGAAGAAGAGGTCGCCTGACGGAGTCGCACGGAGCGGATTGCAAACCTTTGCAAACAACTGAAGGCGTAACTTCGGCGAAATGCACATCACGTAGCGTCAATCAATTCCGCTACCCGATCTGTAAGGAGTTTTCCCGATGTTCGTCCCCCGTCTGCTCGCGCTTCTCGTCCCGGCCCTCGTCGCCACCTCTGCCCATGCCGGCATCGCCCTGATCGGCCAGGGCAGCCTGTCCGGCACAGACCTGTCCGGCCTCACCGGTACCCTCGAGAACGGTCAGGCCGCCAACCTCCTCGGCGGCCTCGGCTCTGCCATCGCATGGGCCGGCGGCGACACCTTCCTGCTGGCGCCGGACCGCGGCCCCAATGCCGTCAACTGGAACGCCGCGGTGGACAACACCACCAGCTGGATCCCCCGCTTCCAAACCCTCAGCCTGGGCCTGTCCGGCACCAGCTTCAGCAGCAGCAGCGTGGCCACCCTCACGCCGACACTCAACGCCACCACACTGCTGTCCAGCACCACCGCCCTCAACTACGGCAGCGCCCCGGTGCTGACCGGCAGCAACGGCCAGAACTACTTCACCGGCCGCTCCGACGCCTTCGATGCCGGCCTGTCCACCAACAGCGCCAATGCCCGCCTCGATCCGGAAGGCATCCGCGTTGCCGGCGACGGCAAGAGCATCTACGTCTCCGACGAATACGGCCCCTACATCTACCGCTTCGACCGCGCCACCGGCGAACGCACCGGCGTGATCACGCTGCCCGACAAGTTCGCGGTGTCCAACCTGTCCGCCGTCGGCGACACCGAGATCGCCAACAACACCAGCGGCCGCGTCGCCAACAAGGGCATGGAAGGCCTCGCCATCACGCCGGACGGCAAGACCCTGGTCGGCATCATGCAGAGCCCGCTGATCCAGGACGGCGGCACCAACGCCGGCGTGGTGCGCATCGTCACCGTGGATCTCGCCACCGGCAAGGTCACCCACGAGTACGCCTACCAGCTCGAGAACATCGGCACCACCGCCAAGCCCAAGTACACCGGCATCAGCGAGATCGTCGCCATCAACGACCATGAATTCCTCATCGACGAACGGGATGGCAAGGGCCTCGGCGACGACTCCAAGGCCGTATTCAAGAAGCTCTACCACGTGGACCTGAGCACCGCCCAGGACGTCAGCAACATCACCGGCGAGAGCGCTCTGGCGGCCAAGGCCGTCGGCAAGAGCGTGTTCGCGGACCTGGCGGCCCTGCTGAAAGCCAACGGCTACACCGACCGCATGATCCCGGCCAAGATCGAAGGCCTCGCCTTCGGCCCCGACGTGCTGGTGGACGGCGTGCTGCAGCACACCCTGATCGTCACCAACGACAACGACTTCCTCGATACCGTCGGTGTGAACGGCACGCCGACTGCCAACCCCAACCAGTTCTTCGTGTTCGGCATCAGCGGCGACCTGCTCACTGGCTACGAGGCCCAGCGCATCCCCGAGCCGACCAGTCTCGCGCTGGCGGCCCTGGGCCTCGGTGGCCTGGTGCTGCGGCGCAAGAAGTAAGCACCGCGCCTCCCCGGACCGGGCTCCGCGGGGCCCGGTCCGGGGAGGCCTGTGGGACTTGCCCGGTCGGCACTCATCCGAAAGCCGCCCCTTGATGCACAATGAAGCCCCTTGCGGCTTCAACCGGACCCATGCCCCCGCTTCCTCGCAGCATCGCCCACCTGGACATGGACGCGTTCTACGCGTCGGTGGAGCTGTTGCGCTACCCGCAGCTGCGCGGCCTGCCTGCCGTGGTAGGCGGACGCCGTGCTACGGCGGCCGAGGATCCGGCCCATTTCCCGCGCCTGCGCGACTACGTCGGCCGCGGCGTGATCACCACCGCCACCTACGAGGCACGGGCCCTCGGCGTACATTCCGGCATGGGCCTCATGAAGGCCGCCCAACTGGCACCGGATGCGCTGCTGCTGCCCGCCGACTTCGACACCTACCGCCACTACTCGCGCCTCTTCAAGGCCGCGGTGCGGGAGATCGCACCGGACCTCGAAGACCGTGGCATCGACGAGATCTACCTGGACCTCACCGCCCTCAACCCGGACGGCAGCCGCGAAGGCGCCCACGCCATCGCGCTGCGCCTGCAGCAGGCCGTGCGGGACGCCACCGGCCTGTCCTGCTCCCTCGGCGTCGCCCCCAACAAGCTGCTCGCCAAGCTGTGCTCCGACCTGGAAAAGCCGGCCGGCATCACCGTGGTGGCCGCCGACGACATCCCGGCCCGCATCTGGCCGCTGCCCGCCAAGCGCATCAACGGCATCGGGCCGAAGGCCGCGGAACGGCTGGACGCGCTGGGCATCCACAGCATCGGCGAGCTGGCCGCAGCCGATGTCCTGTGGCTGCAGGAACAGTTCGGCGAGCGCTACGGCCAGTGGCTGCACCGGGCCGCCCGCGGGCAGGACGAACGCCCGGTGGTCACCCACAGCGAACCGAAGAGCATCTCCCGCGAGACCACCTTCGAGCGCGACCTGCACCCGCGCCAGGACCGGAACGAACTGTCCCAGCGCTTCACCCGCCTGTGCGAACAGCTCGCCGCCGACCTGGTGCGCAAGGGCTACGTCGGCAAGACCATCGGCCTCAAGCTGCGCTTCGACAATTTCCACACGGTCACCCGCGATCTGACCCTGCCCAACCCGATCGGCGAAGCAGCGGCGATCCGCCGCGCCGCCGGCGAATGCCTCAAGCGCGTGCCGCTGGAGCGGCGCATCCGCCTGCTCGGCGTGCGCGTCGGCAACCTGGTTAGGCGCGACGCCATCCCCGATCACGAAACACCGACACCGGTCCAGGCTGAACTCTTCGCGTGAGAATTCGCCTGAGCCATAACAACAAAATTTCCAGGAGATCCTCCATGCCACACCCGAACCTCGAACCGGACATCCCCAGCGCCATCGAACCGTGGCGCCAGAACCTCCGCGGCGAACACGACCTATTACTGCGTGGCCCGCGCCCGGCCTGGTGGTGGACCGGGCTTGCGCCGGAGAACTGTCCCGGCCTGCAGCCCGACGGCCGCCTCACCGCGCTGCCCCAGCCCGACCTCGCCACCTGTACCCGCGAATCCGTGCTGGCCACCTTCGACAACGGCTGGACGCTGACCGAGGTGCTGTTCGCCAGCCTGCAGGGCGAGGAAGCCTTCTACCGCCCGCCCTACCACCACCTGCGCCACCCGATGGTCTTCTACTACGGCCACCCGGCGGCGCTGTACATCAACAAGCTGCGCGTCGCCGGCCTCATCGACACGCCGGTCAATCCCTACTTCGAACGCATCTTCGAAACCGGCGTGGATGAAATGCGCTGGGACGACATGTCGAAGAACGAGATGCTGTGGCCGAGCTTTGCGGAAGTGCACACCTACCGCGAACAGGTTTACCTCACGGTGCGTCGCCTCATCGAAACCCACCCCGGCCTCGTCCACGGCCACGCCCCGATCACCATGGACGATCCGCTGTGGGCGCTGTTCATGGGTCTCGAGCACGAGCGCATCCACATCGAGACCTCCTCGGTACTGATCCGCGAACTGCCCCTCGAGGACGTACGCTGCCCGGAGGAATGGCCTGCCCTGCACGCCAGCGCCGGCATGCCAACCCACTTCCCGCCGCTCGCCGGGACGGACTTCCCGGCGCCGCAGCTACTCGACATCCCGGCCACGACGGTGCGGATCGGCAAGCCGCGCAACTGGCCAAGCTTCGGCTGGGACAACGAATACGGCGAGCGCAGCGTCGCACTGCAGGCCTTCCAGGTGGAGAACCAGCTGGTCAGCAACGGCGCCTTCCTGGAATTCATCCAGAACGGCGGCTACCTGGAGCGCGAATACTGGACCGACGCCGGCTGGGAATGGCGCGGCTTCCGCAACAGCAAGTGGCCCTGTTTCTGGATGCCCGACGGACCCGCCGGCCTGCACCGCTACAAACTGCGCACGCTGTTCGAAACCATCGAGATGCCGTGGAACTGGCCCGCCGAGGTCAACGCCCACGAGGCCGCCGCCTACTGCGCCTGGCGCAGCGCCCGCGACGGCATCCCCTGTAGGCTGCCCACCGAGGCCGAGCACCATGCGCTGCGCGACGCCTCGTGGGCCGACACCGATCCCCCCGCCCGCCACGACGGCGCCGCCCTCGCCACCGCCTACGGCTGGAACAGCCAGCTCGCCCACGGCTCCCCGTGGCCGGTGGATGCCGGCACGCCGAGCCTGGCCGGCGTCCACGATGTGTTCGGCAACGTCTGGCAATGGCACGGCGACGACTTCCATCCACTGCCCGGCGCCCGCGTCCATCCCTACTACGACGACTTCTCGACACCCTGCTACGACGGCCAGCACCAGATGATCCTCGGCGGCTCATGGATCTCCTGTGGCGACGAGGCCAGCGTGTGGGCACGCTTCCACTTCCGTCCACACTTCTTCCAGCACGCCGGCTTCCGCGTCGTGCAGGCCGCTCACGACGGCAACGTGGTCAAGCTCGGCGGCGAGGGTAGCTCCAGCCAGGTGTACGAAGACGCCCGCATGGTGGACGACTACATGCTGCTCCACCACGGCGAACCGCAGACCCAGATGCCGTGGGCCGGCGGCCCCCAGCGCGCGACATCCTTCCCGCAGCGCTGCGCTGACTGGCTGCTCGACGGCGCCCGGCTTTACGGCACCGGCAGCGCCCGTGCGCTGGACGTCGGCTGCGCAGTGGGCGGCGGCAGCTTCGAGCTGGCCCGCGGCTTTGGCGAGGTGCTTGGTGTGGACCTGTCCCGCGCCTTCATCGACGCCGCCAGCACGCTGCGGCAGGACGGCAGCCGGCCCTACTTCCGCCGCGACGAGGGCGATCTGGGCGAAACGGTGACGGCCCGCATCGACCCGACCATCGACCGCAGCCGGGTCAGCTTCCGCCAGGCCGACGCCTGTTCGCTGCCCGCCGAGCTGGCCGACTTCGACGCAGTGCTGCTGGCCAACCTGCTGTGCCGCCTGCCCAGCCCGATGGCCCTGCTCGGCCGCCTCGGCGGACCGCGCGGGCTGGTCAAGGTCGGCGGCCTGGTCGCGCTGTTCTCGCCTTACTCCTGGCTGGAGCAATTCACGCCGCAGGAATCCTGGCTCGGCGGCTACGAAAAAGACGGCCGGGCGGTACGCAGCGCCGACACCCTCAAGGCCTTCCTCGCCGCCGAAGGCTTCGTGCTGCGCCGGGAGGAGGAAGTGCCGCTGGTGATCCGCGAACACGTTCGCAAGTACCAGTTCATCGTCACCCACGGCATGCTGTGGCAGCGGGAACGCTGAACGCCCGGCCGGCCTGAACTACTCCGGCAGGCTGCGGGCCGCCGGCAGGCCGCTACCGAGAACCTGCGTCCGCAGTGCCTTCGCCGTCTCCGGAGCCTGGAGCTTGAGCCGCTCGTAGGCTCCGGCCGCCGCGGGCCCATTCCCCTCGGCCAGGTAGCTCACGGTCAGCATGCTCAGGGCGGGAGTCAGGTTCGGCTGCGTCGCCAGCACCACCTCGACCTGCGCCCGCGCCTTCTGGAAAAGGCGGGCGCTCAGATAGGCCTGGGCCAGGTACATGCGCGCATCCAGCGACGAGGGTTTCAGGCTGATCGCCTTTTCCAGTGCCTGGATGGCACGCCCGAGGTTGCGGCTGCGCAACTGGGCCTCCCCCAGATTGATCCATGCATTGACCTGTTCCGGGTCGAGGCGCACCGCGGTCTCCAGCGCCTCCACGGCTTCGGGCAGGCGGCCCAGCTTGATCAGCGCAAAACCCTTGCCGCTCCACGCCAGTACATTGACGGGATCGATCTCGATGGCCCTGAGTTCATAACGCAAGGCGCCTTCCAGGTCGCCCTTCGCCCCCAGGATCCGGGCGGTCGTCAGACACATGCGCAGCAGCTTCGGATCGGCCGCTTCGGCCTGCCGGACCATTGCCAGCGCCTGATCCGGATTGCCGGTGCCGAGCAGGCTTTCCGCCCACGAAACCCGCTCGTCCGGCGTCAGGCTGCTCAGGGCATCGAGCTTCTGGAAGGCCATGCCGGCCTCCCGCGACTTGCCCGCGGCCAGATAGGCCAGCGCCACCTGGCGCCAGCCTCCCACACTCTTCGGATCGACTTCGATGGCCTTCAGGGCGTCGTCGAGGGCCGGCTGCAGGCGCTTGAGTTCCAGCCGGATCATGCTCCGGTTGGCCAGGTAAATGGCCTGGCCGGGCGCCAGCCGGACCGCCTGATCGAAGGCCTTCTCCGCCTCCGCGAGCCGTGTCAGCTTCAACAGTACCCCGCCGAGCCCGGTCCAGGCGTCGGCCGACTCGGGCGCCAGTTCGACGGCCTTGCGCATGGCCTCCTCGGCAGGCCCCAGGCGCCCCCGATTGAGTTCCGCAAAGCCGAGAGCCAGCTGTGTCTTTCCGGCGCCGTTATGGTTGATGGCGGCATCCCGGGCCACCTGTCGGGCTTCGTCGGGCCTGCCGGTTTCGGCGTAGAGCTCGGCCAGGCGGCGGCGCGCCGCGCTGTCCGGATCGCCCAGCCGCAGTGCCGTCGCAAACGCTTTCACGGCAGCGTCCCGCTTGCCCAGCCGGTCTTCGATCAGCCCCAGCTGGCGCCAGTTGGATGCACTGCCGGGGTTGCGCCGGATGGCCTCCTGGGCGGAAACCTCGGCCTCGGCCAGGCGCCCTTCGTCGAACAACCAGCTGGAACGCAACAAGGGGGCCCAGGCGCTGAAAGGCTGACGGCGCGCCGCCTCCTGCATGGACTTCTCGGCTTCATCACGCGCGCCGCGGCGGTACTGCACGGAAGCCAGCAGCTCCCACGCCTGGGCGTGATCGCGGTCCAGCTCGAGGGCTTTCTGCAGGCTGGACTCCGCTTCGGCGTAGCGCTGCAGCTCAACGAGGCAGCTGCCATGGATGAAGGCGGCGTGCGCGGAGCGCGGCTGGGCAGCCATCCAGGCCCGCGCGTGGGGCTCCAGTTCGGCCCATTTCCGGGCCCCGATCAGGGTCTCGGCCTCCGTCGCCCAGGCCCTCTCCGGCGCCGGCAACTGCGGCGTCGGCGGTGGTTCGTCGCCTCCGAGCAGGATGCGCGCCACCTGCTCGGCCGGCAGGATCATGTTGAAATTCTGGCCGGTACCGAGCACCGCCCGGGTGATGCCAAGCAGCCGCCCTTCCCGGTCGAACAGCCCACCACCGCTGGAGCCGGGCGACTGGGGTGCCGTCGCCACGAGAAAGGGCTGCGGCAGTTCGAGCCGGGCACCGGCGAGCAGGCCGGCGCTCACCGCCAACCCGAAGCCGAGGGGATTACCCACCGCGAACACCGCTTCGCCAACCGCCTGCCCGTCGACCTGGCGCAGCGGTACCGGCGTGGCCGCCAGGCCGCCAACGGCCAGCAGGCACAGGTCCGCCGACGCGTTACGACGCAGCCAGCGGCCGGCCAGTTCACGTGGCCCGCTCAGCACGCGGATCGCGCTCGCATCCTCGATCACGTGGCAGTTGGTCGCCACCAGTCCGGTGCCGACCACTACGCCGCTCCCCTGCGCCGCGGCCTTCCCCTCCTCATCGAAGGTCTTGATCGTCACCACGGAGGGCGACACGCGCGCGAAGACACGTTCAGCGTCGCCCTCCTCGCCTGCGAGTGCGCTCCTTCCAGTCAGGCCGGCGAGCACCAGCACCAGCACAGCCGCCTTTCTCATCGGGCCGCCTCCTCGTAGGGGGATAGATAGTTGAGGTAGGCCTCTTCCGCCGCCTTGCCGTCGATCGCCCGCAACCTGTCGTAGGTGCTGCGCGCCGCATCCCGCTGGCCGAGTGCCTGCTGGGCCGCCATCAAGACTTCCCAGACCTTCGGCTGGGCGGGGTCGAGCTGCAGCGAACGCTCCAGGGCCGGCAGCGCCTCCTTGTGGCGCGCCAAGACGCTCAGCGTGAAACCCTTCTGGCGCCAGTTGCGCGCCTCCCCCGGGACCCGCGTCGCCAGTTCGTCGAACACGGCCAGCGCCTCCGCCGGGCGCCCGCCGTCCTTCAGCGTGACCCCCAGTTGGTAGCGCCAGTCATCCTGCGCGGGCTGGGCCTCCACGGCCGCCTTGAAGGCGGCGATCGCGTCCGGGTAGTTCTTCAGCCGGTAGTGGGCGAATCCGATCCCCGCCCACGCCCGGTCGGGCTCCTCGAACCTGCGCGCCAGGCACGCCTGGTAAGCCTCGATGGCGGCCTCCGGCCGCTCGAGGGCGGCCAGTGCAATGCCGCGCCAGAACCAGGCCGCTGCGCCGTCGCGCTCCGCCTCGGGCAGGCGTTCGATGACCGCCAGCGCACGGGCGGGCTGGGCCGCATTGATGTAGGCCCGCGCCAGCCCGAAGCGCGGCCCCGACGCCTCCGGGTACAAGCCGCGGATCCGCGACCAGATCGAGATCGACGTGGCGTGATCCCCGCGCAGCTGGGCCAGTTCCGCCAGGCCCCGGTAGGCCTCGATCAGCCAGGGATCGAGTTCGATGGCGGTACGGTAGGCCACCTCTGCCTCCTTGTTGAGGCGGGCGGCCGTGCGCATCCGCCCGAGCGTCAGTTGAACCACGGCCAGCTCCCGGTGCTCGGCGGCCAGGGTGGTGGCCAGCGCGAGCGCCTCATCTCGCCGTCCGCCAGCCAGCAGTGCCGACACCAGGCCGATCCCCCACTCCGCCCGCTCCGGGGCAATCCGGCGCAGCGCGGTCCAGGCTTCCAGTTCCCGGTCGGCCTGCTTGAGGCCGCGGGCCGCGGCCAGCCGGAAGCGCCAGGCATCGGTGCTGTCGGGCTCGCGGCGAATCCATTCCGCCACCTGGGCGTCGAGTTCCTGCCACTTGCCCGCCTTCATCAGCAGGCTGGCTGCATCGTAGCGCTGCAGGGTTGCAGCGGCCGCGGTGGCACGCGCCTCGATCTCGTCGCTCCAGCCTATTGCCGCCGCGAAATTGACGTTCTGGCCGTCGCGGCGGCGGTAGTCGATGATGCCCACCACGGCGCCGCTGTCATCCACCAGCGCCCCGCCCTCCGACCCCGGCGAGATCGGCGCGGTGAACTGGATCAGCTCTCCCACCGGATGGCGCCGGATGCCAGCCACGACGCCCTCGGAAATCCCCACCCCCAGGCCCAGCGCATTCGACAGCGCAAAGACGCGGCTGCCGGTGGCCGGCAGGCTCCGCCGCAAGGCCACGCCCGATGACGGCAGCCCGTCGACGACGATCAGGCACAGGTTGCGTTCCCGGTCCCGCGCGGCGAGGCGTCCTGCGTGCGCCTGCGCTCCGATCTTCAGCGTCAGTCCACCGCTGGTGTCCAGCCCCTCACAAATCGTGACGAAACGCCCGGCGCCGATCTCGGTGGCGGTCAGGCTGCCCGTTGCCTGACCATTGCTGTTGGCCACTTCGAGCACGACCACGGCCGGCGATGCAAGGGTGAAGACCTGCTGTGGACTCAAAGCCCTGGCCGCTTGCGGCACGAGTAGCGCACCGGTCATGCAGCACGCGCTGAGCAGGCGCGTCCTGGCGGACGGATATTTTGACAGACGAAAAGATATTGACATTTCCGCGACGCTCCCGATGACGGGAGCGCCCCGTCGATGGCATTCGAATTTATTCCGAAGACATTACCATCATCATCGCCTTGCCGTGGTGAAGCGCCTCACATCGCCAGCGCCTCACGCATCCATTCGACGAACACCCGCACCCGCGCCGGCAACAGGCGCGCGTGCGGGTAGACCACGCTGACCGGCCGCGGCGGCTGTTCGAAGTCTTCGAGCACCGCCTGCAGGCGCCCATCGGCCAGGTGGCCGGCGATCTGGTAGGACAGGAAGCAGCCGAAGCCGAGCCCGGCCACGCAAGCGTCCACCGCCGGCGCCACGTGGTTGAACTCCAGCCGACCCTTCACCGGCACGCCGAAGGATCGGCCCTTGTCCGCGAAGCGCCACCAGCCCCCCGAACCCGACAGGAAGCCGATGCAGTCGGCCTGCAGCAGATCCTTCGGATGAGCGGGTAGTGGGCGACCTCGCAGGTAGTCCGGACTGGCCACCACCATGCGCCGCACCGCGCCGACCGGATGGGCGATCAGCGTCGAGTCCTCCAGCGCGCCGATGCGGATGCCCACGTCGATGCCTTCTTCCAGCAGGTTCACGACCCGGTCGAAGAGCAGCAGACGACAGCGCAGTTGGTCGTGGCGCAACATGAAGCGGTTCACTGCCGGCGCCACGTAGAGCTGGCCGAACATCACCGGCGCCGTCACGCTGAGCAGGCCGGACAGCTCGCCGGCCTCTTCCTTCAAGGCTGCTTCCGCCTCGTCGAGGGAAGCCAGCAGGTTGCGGCAGCTCGCCAGGTAGTGCCGTCCCTCCTCGGTCAGCGCGATGCGGCGGGTCGTACGGTTGAACAGGCGCACACCCAACTCGGCCTCCAGCGCCGCCAGCGTGCGCACCACCGCCGGCAGCGAACTACCCAGGCTGCGCGCCGCGGCGCTGAGGCTGCCGTCGTCGGCGATGCGCACGAAGGTCGCCATGGCCTTCAGCTTGTCCATGGTCATTACTCCATCTATCGAATGAGTGAAATCAGGATTGCGCCATTTATCCACAAATCGGATCAACGCACACTAGCTGCCATCACCCACACCAAAGGAAGAAACCATGAACACCCCCGCCCAGCCGATCAAGCTCTACCGCTTCTCGCTCTCCGGCCACAGCCACCGGGCCGAGCTCTTCCTGTCCCTGCTCGGCCTGCCCGTCGAGCCGATCGACGTGGACCTGGCCGGCGGCGAGCAGAAAACGCCCGCCTACCTGGCGATGAACGCCTTCGGCCAGGTGCCGGTGATCCAGGATGGCGACGTGACCATCGCCGACTCCACCGCGATCCTGGTCTACCTGGCCCGCCGCTACGGGGATGCAAGCTGGCTGCCGACCGACCCCGCCGGCGCCGCCCAGGTCCAGCGCTGGCTGTCGGTGGCTTCCGGGCAGGTCGCCTATGGCCCCTGCGCAGCCCGCCTGATCACCGTGTTCGGCATGGACTTCAACCCGAAGGAAGTCATCGCCCGCGCCCACGCGCTGTTCGCTGTGATGGAGAAGGAACTGGCCGAACGTCCCTTCCTCGCCGGCGATCACGCCACCATCGCCGACGTGGCCAACCACACCTACATCGCCCACGCGCCGGAAGGTAATGTGTCGCTGGCCGACTACCCCAACATCCGTGCCTGGCTGGCCCGCGTGGAAGCGCTGCCGGGCTTCATCCCGATGCCCGCCACCGCCATCGGTCTGGCGCTCTGACGACCATGGCCGGCCCCAGCTTCCACACCGGCGAACAAGCCCTGCAGGCCCGCGCCGGCAGCCGGGAACGGCTGGCCGAAGTCGGCCCGCGGGTGATCCGGCCGGCCATGCCCGAGCCTCACCAGGCCTTCTTCGGCCAGCTACCCTTCATCGTGGTCGGTGCGGTGGATGGCGACGGCCAGCCGTGGGCCTCGCTGCTCACCGGCGCACCGGGCTTCATCACTGCGCCGGCAGACGACCGCCTGCGTATCGAGGCGCTGCCGCCGGCCGGCGATCCGCTGGAAGGTCTGCTGAAGGCCGGCGCCCGCGTCGGCCTGCTCGGCATCGAGGCCCACGCGCGGCGCCGCAACCGGGCCAACGGGCGGGTCGTCGCGGTGGATGGGGCCGGCATCGACGTCCATGTCGAGCAGAGCTTCGGCAACTGCCCCAAGTACATCCAGCCGCGCCAGGCCGAGTACGCGCCCGGCCGACCAGCCTTCCCGGAACACACGGATTTCACCGGGCTGGGCGAGCCGGTGCGCGCCCTCGTCGCGGCGGCCGACACCTTCTTCATCGCCAGCGCCCACCCGGACGACGATGGCCTACCGGCCCACGGTGTGGACGTCTCCCACCGGGGCGGCCCGGCGGGCTTCGTGCACATTGCCGGCGACACGCTGACGGTGCCCGACCTGGCCGGCAACAACTACTTCAACACCCTCGGCAACCTGCTGCTGGCCCCGCGCGCCGGCCTGCTGTTCATCGACTTTGCCCGTGGCGACCTGGCCTGGCTGGCCGCCGATGCGGAGATCGTCCACGAAGGCCCGGCCCTCGCCGCCCACCCGGGCGCCCTGCGCCTGCTCCGGCTGCGCGTCAGGGCGAGCCGTCACGCGTCCGCCGCCGTGCCGCTGCGCTGGCGCGAGGCGCCCTGACACCATCCCACCGCGACGGGCACACCCCAAGAAAAAGGGCCACGCCGTCGGCGTAGCCCTTTCACCGTCCCGAAGCCGCCGCAACCTCAGGCGGATTGCTGCCTCAAAGGGTCAGCGCATTGCTCAGATCCCCCATCGGCTGGGCGCCACTGGCCTTCAGGGCCTTGTCACGGGCGGTCAGGCCCGGCAGCGTGTCGAGACCGAACACCCGGGTGATGAAGCGCAGGATCGACGCGGTGTCGTACTGGGTGTGATCAACCGTGCCCTTCTTGGCGAACGGCGAGATGACGATGGCCGGGATGCGGGTACCCGGACCGATCAGATCGCCCTTCGGCGGAGCCACGTGGTCCCACACGCCACCGAACTCGTCGTAGGTGATGACGATCACCATGTTCTTCCACTGGGGGCTGGCCTGCAGCTTGGCCACCAGATCGGCGATCTTGGCGTCGCCGTCAGCCAGGTTGGCATAGCCTTCATGCTGGTTGTATACCCCTTCCGGCTTGTAGAAGGTCACTGCCGGCAGCGTACCAGCGGCGGCGTCGGCAACCAGGTCGGTGTAATCCTTCAAGTGCGCGCTGCGGTTCGCGGCCTGGGTCGCCGGATCGAAGGACGCGTAGTAGTTGAACGGCTGGTGGTGAGGCTGGAAGTCCACGTTGGTGGTGGTGGCCACGCCATAGCTGTTGCCGGCGTAGATCACCGAGCGGGCGGTGGCCGGGTCCTGCATGCCGTCGGTCAGCGCAGCGTTCCACGCACCGCCGTACCATTTCCAACTCACGTTCTTGGCGTTCATCAAGTCGCCAATGGTGACGCCGGTCTGCGGCGGCAGCGTGGTGGCCTTGGCGGTATTGGCATACAGCGCACTGTTGCCGCTCACGCTGGAGGGCGCGTTGCCGCTCGGCTGGTACGGCGGCTGCATGGTGTTGACCGCGTAGAACTTGCCATCGCCGAAGTAGTTGGCCGGCGTGATGTTGCCGCTCAGCACGTAGGACGGAGCGCCATCCATCGCGGAAGCCGGGCTCGCCGCGGCGGTAGTCAGCTGGGGCAGGTAGTTACCGCTGGCATCCTTGTTGAGGGCCGCGATGGTGGGTTTGGCGGCGGCGGTGTCGGCGTTCGGGTATTCCGGCGCACAAGCGCAGATCAGGTACTGGTGGTTCAGGAAGGAACCGCCGAAGGCGCCCTGGAAGAAGTTGTCGGCCAGCACGTATTGCTGGGCCAGTTTGTACATGGCGGAACCACTGTAGTCGAAGTGCCCCATGGTCAGGCCGCCGGCATCGGCCCAGGCGGCGAACATGTCGTTCTTGCCGCCATTGATCTGCATCTGGTTCTCAAAGAAACGGTGGTACAGGTCGCGGGTCACCGTACCGGTGGTCAAGGTCGCATTGGCGCTGGCCTGGAAGGCCGTCTCGATGGAGAACGGCGCATTGGCGAGACCGGCGCTCTGGGCCTGGGTCACCACCGGGGTGACACCGCCGGCGGTCACGCCGCCCCAGGTCTGCGGCAGGGTGCTCAGCACATTGCCGTTGCGATCCTTCTGCGGGATGTAGTTGGCGTTGAGCTTGCCGCTCGCGTCGTACAGGCTGCTCAAGCCGTTGGCGCCCGGAAAGTTGCCGTAGAGATTATCGAACGAACGGTTCTCGGCATAGATCACCACCACGTTCTTGACGTTCGCCTGCAGGGAGGCGGTCTGATTGGAGTGGTGGTCGCTGCCGCAGGCGCTGAGGACCAGCGCCGCAATCAGGGTGAGAGGCCAGCTCTGCCGGCCGAAGGGGAGGGATTTTGTTTTCATGGGGTGCCCGATCCAGGTTTAAGAAGCCGCTGGCAGTCTGGATCGTCCATGTGACATCGGTTTGACCTTCAATGACAGGCTCCTGCCAGGGTTCTGTCATGGTGCTGCCATGCCCATCCGCTAGAAAGACGGGATCGCTGCTCACCTTCCACCCGTTTCATGCATTTGACACTGCGCCTGCTGCTTGGCTGCCTGGCCGTGGCCCTCTCCGGCTGCCAGCGCGATATCGCCGCGCCCCCGGCCCCCGCAGCCCAACCCGTGGCGGCAAAGGCATTCTACGAAACGAGCTTCGAGCGCAAACCCGACGCCGCCGTGCTCGAAGCGCTGGGACGCAAGCTGTTCTCGGATCCGAGCCTGTCGGTCTCCGGCCGGCAAGCCTGCGCCTCCTGCCACAGCCCGGCCCACGCCTACGGCCCACCGAACGCGCTGTCGGTCCAGCCCGGCGGAGCCAAGCTGACCGACCAGGGGCAACGTGCTGCCCCGTCCCTGATGTACCGGCAAGGCACGCCGCCCTTCTCCGAGCATTTCAACGACACGGACGGCGACGATGGCGCCGACCAGGGACCAACCGGCGGACGGACCTGGGACGGCCGTGTCAGCTCGGCCCACGAACAGGCCGCGCTGCCCCTGCTGTCGCCCCTGGAGATGGGCAATGCCGACCCGGCGGCAGCCGTGGCCCGACTGCGCAGTTCTCCCTTCGCGACGGACTTCCGCACGGCCTTCGGCGAACACGTGCTGGACGATGTGCCCAAGGCCTGGAACGGCCTGTTATGGGCGCTGGAGGTGTTCCAGCAGAGCCCCGCCGACTTCTACCCCTATTCGAGCAAGTACGACGCCTTCCTGCGCCATCAGACCACGCTCAGCCCTCAGGAAAAGCGCGGTCTCGCCCTCTTCAACGATCCCCGGAAGGGCAACTGCGCCCAATGCCATCCCAGTGCCATCAAGCGCGGCACTTTTCCGCTGTTCACCGACGAAGGCTTGCTCGCCCTCGGCGTCCCCCGCAACCGGCGGATCACCGCCAACCGGGATCCGGCCTGGTTCGACATGGGACTGTGCGGCCCCATACGCACCGACCTGAAGACACACACCGAGTACTGCGGAGCCTTCAAGACGCCCTCTTTGCGTAATGCGGCGCGCCGCCGGAGCTTTTTCCACAACGGGGTGTTCCACCACCTGGAAGACGTGGTTCGCTTCTATGCACAGCGCGACAGCCACCCCCAGCGCTTCTACCCCACGGGCGCCGACGGCCGTGTGGAGCGCTTCGACGATCTGCCCACGGCGCTGCGCGGCAACGTGGCTTCCGATCCGCCCTTCGGCAGACGGCCCGGCAGTGAGCCGACGCTCAACGAAAAGGAGATTGCTGATCTGGTGGCTTTTCTCAAGACACTTAACGATGGTTACCTAACGCCCGCCGCACCGCCCAGTCAGACGCCCCCCCGACACTGACCGAACCGGGTCATCGGGTTGCTCAACCAATCTGGCCGAGCAACCCCTGGTCGACCTCACTCTGCACCAGTTGGGTGGCCAGCGCCGGGTTCTGCTTGAGCACTTGCGTCCAGTCGCTATTCAGATCCGTGGAGCCGCTCGTCGTCGAACTGCCACTGCCGCTCGACGACGAGGTGGCCCCCGTCGAAGCCGACGTACTGCTCAGCGACAAGGCCTCTTGCAGGACGGAATCCATGCTGCTCGTGGAACTTCCGCTCGCGCCTGATGAATCGCTTTGCAGCAGCGGGTCCGCCAGCTGGGTCGAGGTCTGCAGCAGACTCAACAAGCCCTGCGCGTTGTACGTGGCGGTAGAGCCGTCGGAACTCCCACTCTGCGAGCCAAGCGAGACTATCGCGGATGTCAGCGCATCCGACGATCCGCTGGCCCCCTGTTCCACGGCAGCCAGCAATTCCGAACCGATGCTGGAAGTGCTCAACGTACTCGCGCTATTCCCGAGCAGCGTGGCCGACAGCCCTGAGCTGATGGACGAAACGGACATATCTTTTTCCTTCTCTACACTGTCCCCAAAGGGATCATGCACTGGCATTCACGTTGTTGCCGAGCGGCGAATGAACGCGATCCGCCAGATTCTTTTCGAGCGCCTGCAGGAAGGATTGCAGGGTCGGTGCCTGCCCACTCGACGCAGAGGAAGAGCCGGAGGTCGTCGCACCGGACTGCTGCTGCGCATCCTTGAGCAGATTCTGGAAGTCGCGCTGCAGCGTCGACAAGGCGCTGTTGGATGTCCCCGTGGAACTGCTGCTGCCCAATTGCTGGATCAGGTTATCCAACCCGCCGCTGATCGATGCATAGGGTGACTGCGAGGCCGACGCCGCTTGCGTCGCGCCATCCTGATCGGAGTCACTGCCCGTTCCCGAGGTACTCCGACATATGTAAAGACCGGAACAACGAAGGTAACAGGCCGTAAGTGCCCATCAACGCTGCAGAGCCTGGCGGGTGATCGTCTTGATCGCGCCGTCGCAGCGCTCGGCCACGCGGCGGTATTCCTCCGGCGTGTCGATCTGCGCCTGCACGAGCTCCACCTTGTTGATCTCGCGCCGCACGTAAGGCCCCCAGCGTTCCTCCAGCTCATTGGCGATGCGCGTCCGCGCCTGGCCGACCGGACCGCGCCACGGGCCGCCGGTGGTGAAGCGGCGGGACAGGGTGTCGGCGAGCTCCTTCTCGATGCCGGCCAGATGCTGGCGGTAGGCGTCCACGTGGCGCTGCTCGTGCTGGTAGATCTCCCGGTAGGCGCAGCTGCCCTGCGGGAATTCCTTCGCCACATACACGGTCAGGGGGCTGAAGCCGTAGGTCATGCTGATCTGCGGACTGGCGCATTCCCACTGGCGGGACGCATCAACGCGGGCCACCACCTTGGTCTCGAAACGTACGATGGCCGCTCCCCGCGTCAGGCCCAGCACCCGCTGCCCCTCCTGCAGGGAACGCGGCCCCATCAAGCTGAGGGTGCGCAGGCCGGTCACCGTATCCAGCCCGACCGGCTCCTCATGCAGCTTCACCGTCACCGACGGCTTAGGCAACTCGTCGCAAACGTCCGCGAAGCTGTTGCAGCACAACAGGGCGAACAGCAGGGGCAGAAAACGCATGGGCTCGGGCTCAACGGATCTCACTCAGGAAGACCGCAGCCTAACAGCTGATGACGTTTGCGGGGCCATACGCATCCCCGTTCAAGCCCCCGGCGTATCGAACCGGACGCCCTGGGCCAGCGGCAATGTGCTGGAGTAATTGATGGTGTTGGTAGCCCGCCGCATGTAGGCCCGCCAAGCGTCCGCGCCGGCCTCGCGGCCGCCGCCGGTCTCCTTTTCGCCGCCGAAGGCGCCGCCGATCTCGGCACCGGACGGACCGATGTTCACATTGGCGATGCCACAGTCGCTGCCGGCCGCCGACAGGAAACGCTCCGCCTCGCGTAGATCGGTGGTGAAGATCGCCGAGGCCAGGCCTTGGGGCACCCCGTTGTGCAGCGCGAGTGCCTCGTCCAGCGTGCGGTAGCGCAGCACGTAGAGGATCGGGCCGAAGGTCTCGCGGCGTACCAGCGCGCTCTGGCCGGGCATCTCCACCAGCGCCGGGCGCACGTAGCAGCCGTCGGGACAATCGGCCACCGCCACCACCTCGCCGCCATGCACGCAGCCGCCCTCCGCGTGGGCCTGGACCAGCGCCGCGCGGTGGGCGTCGACGGCCACACTGTCGATCAGCGGGCCGACCAGGGTGGCGGACTCCAGCGGATTGCCGACCGGCAGGCTGGCGAAGGCCGCCGAGAGGCGCGACAGCAGGTGCGCCGCGACGGATTCGTGGACGATCAGGCGGCGCAACGTCGTGCAGCGCTGGCCGGCAGTACCGGCGGCGGAGAAGACGATGGCCCGCAGCGCCAACTCCAGGTCGGCGCTGGGCGCGACGATCATCCCGTTGTTGCCGCCCAGCTCCAGCAGACAGCGCCCGAAGCGCGCCGCCACCCGTGGCGCCACGCTGCGCCCCATGGCCGTCGAGCCGGTGGCCGACAGCAGCGCCACATCCGGATGGTCAGCCAGCGCCGTACCGAGGGTGCCGGGGCCGATCACCACCTGGCTGAGGTCCGGCGGCACGCCGCCCGCCTCGGCCATCGCCTGGGTCAGCAGCCCCTGGCAGGCCAGCGCACACAGGGGCGTGCGCGACGACGGTTTCCACACCACGGCATCACCGCACACCAGCGCCAGCGCGGCATTCCACGCCCATACCGCAACAGGGAAATTGAAGGCGCTGATGACGCCGCACACACCGAGGGGATGCCAGCTTTCCATCAGGCGATGGCCGGGCCGCTCGCTGGCCATCGTCAAACCGTAGAGCTGGCGCGACAGGCCGACCGCGAAGTCGCACATGTCGATCATCTCCTGTACCTCGCCCTGTCCTTCGGACAGGATCTTGCCGCTCTCGATGCTGACCAGCCGCCCGAGCGCCGCCTTGTGCCGGCGCAGCACGTCGCCGAAACAGCGCAGCAGTTCGCCACGGCGTGGCGCCGGCACCTCACGCCAGGCCAGGAACGCCGCCCGCGCCCGCGCCACCACGGCAGCCAGGTCGTCGCACTCCACGCAACTGCCGATGCGGCTGCCGTCGATCGGCGAGCGGGCCACCAAGCTGCCAGCCTCCGGCGCGGGCAGACCGAAACCGGCGAACAGTTCGGCAACTTCGGAAGACAGCAGCGGATGCAGCATGACGGACTCCCGGCGAGGTGATCACGCCGATTGGACAAGCGAACAGCAGGAACAATCCCGGCAAGGTCCGCTCACGTGCCTCAGGCATCCTTTCCATGGCTTGCGCTGGCGGGGTGAGTTCATTCGCATCCAATTCAAAAGCAAGCCGCGGAGTGCAAGCCGGCCCGGCAAGGGCTAGATTGCGGGTATCAGCCTAGCGTATCCGACACCCCGACCATGGACGCCCCTCTCCACAACCATGCAGCCCAAACCCTTGCCGACCCGCGCTGGGCCGCCGTACTGGCCCGCGACCCGACGGCCGACGGCCGCTTCTTCTACTCGGTGAAGAGCACCGGTGTGTATTGCCGTCCGTCCTGCGGCTCGCGCCGGCCGCGGCCGGAGAACGTGGCCTTCCACGCCAGCGCGGCGGAGGCCGAAGCGGCCGGCTTCCGCCCCTGCCGGCGCTGCCGGCCGGACCTGCCGCCCCTCGCCGAACGCCAGGGGGCGCTGGTCGCCGAGCTGTGCCGCTTCATCGACAATGCCGATCACGTGCCGAACCTGGACGAGCTCGCCCGCCAGGCCCAACTCAGTCCCTTCCATCTGCAGCGTCTGTTCAAGGCAACGACGGGACTCACGCCACGCGCCTACGCCGCCGCGCTGCGGGCCCGCCGCCTGCGCGACGGCCTTGCCGCCAGCCCATCGGTCAGCGCCGCCCAGTACGACGCCGGCTACGCCTCCAGCGGGCGCTTCTACGCCGACACCGACGCTGCGCTAGGCATGACGCCGCGCCAGTACCGGGCCGGCGGCGCCGACACCGAGATCCGCTTCGCCATCGGCCAGAGCGCCCTCGGCGCCATCCTGGTCGCCGCCAGCCCGCGCGGCGTCTGCGCGATCAGCCTCGGCGACGACGCCGACGCCCTGGCCCGGGAGCTGCAGGACCGCTTCCCCTGCGCCCGCCTGGTCGGCGACGATCCTGACTTCGCCGCGCTGGTAGCCCGGGTGGCCGGCTTCGTCGAAAGCCCCGCCCAGGGCCTCGACCTGCCGCTGGACCTGCGCGGCACCGCCTTCCAGCTGCGCGTCTGGCACGCGCTGCGGGAGATCCCGGTGGGCAGCCGGCTGAGCTACACCGAACTGGCCCGCCGCCTCGGCCTGCCAAGGGCGGTACGCGCAGTGGCCGGCGCCTGTGCGGCCAACACGCTGGCGGTGGCCGTGCCCTGCCATCGGGTGGTGCGCAACGACGGCGGCCTGGCCGGCTACCGCTGGGGCGTCGAGCGCAAGCAGGCCCTGCTCGAACGCGAGGCCCGACCATGACCCTCGACCTCTTCGCGGCGGCGGACCCGTGCCAGCCCATCACCCCCGGCGCGATGCTGCTGCACGGTTTTGCGCTGGCCGACGCGGAAGCCATCCTCGCCGACGTGCAGGCCATCACCGCCCGGGCACCGTTCCGGCGCATGTTCACGCCGGGTGGTCAGGCCATGTCGGTGGCCATGAGCAACTGCGGCAGCCTCGGCTGGATCAGCGACCGCCAGGGCTACCGCTACGTCGCTACCGACCCGGACAGCGGCCAGCCGTGGCCGCCGCTGCCGCCGCGCCTGCTGCGCCTGGCCGGCGCCGCAGCGGAACGGGCCGGCTTTCCCGCGTTCGTGCCGGACGCCTGCCTGATCAACCGCTACGCGCCGGGCACCCGCATGTCCCTGCACCAGGACCGGGACGAGCAGGACTTCACGCAGCCCATTGTGTCCGTGTCCCTCGGCCTGCCGGTCACCTTCCTGTTCGGCGGCCTGGCCCGCAGCGACAAGGCCGCGCGCCTCACCTTGAGCCACGGCGACGTGCTGGTGTGGGGCGGCCCGGCGCGGTTGCGCTTCCACGGCGTGCTGCCGCTGCTGGACGGCCAGCACCCGGCCACCGGCGCATACCGCATCAACCTGACGTTCAGAAAAGCCGCGTGAAGGTGTCCGGAAGTCCACGCGTTCCGGTGGAGGCGGATAAGCTCTCCCCCACCGTTTTCGGTACTCCAACCGCAGCCTTGCCAAGGACTTCGCCATGCGCCTCGCCCTGCCCGCCAGCTTCCGCCCCGCCGACATCCTGGCCTTCCAGGCCCGCGATCCGCAGCAGCTGGCGGAGCGGGTCGACGCCGACGGTTTTGCCAAAGGCTTGATCTGGCACGGCGCGCCGGCCTGCCTGCGGGTCGCCTTCCAGCATGGCCAGGTGGAAGTGGAACTCGACGTGGACGGTACGCCAGCCAGCGCCGGCGCGATCGCGGGTCTGGCCCGGCATGTGCTGGGCCTCGACCAACCGGTGGACACCTTCGAGACGGCCCATCGCCACCATCCCCAGCTCGGCCCGCTGCTGGCCCGCCATGCCGGGCTGCGCGTGCCGCAGGCCGCAACGCCCTTCGAAGCCCTCAGCTGGGCCGTCACCGGCCAGCAGATCAGCACCGCCGCGGCGATCTCCATACGCCGCCGGCTGATCGCCTGCATCGGCGTCCGCCACAGCGGCGGCCTGGCCTGCTATCCGGATGCGGCGCACCTCGCCGTGCAAGACGAAGAGCGCCTGCGCGGCGCCGGCCTGTCACAAAGCAAGGCGCGCGCACTGCTGAGCCTCGCCCGCCTGGTCGCCGACGGCGCCCTGCCTCTGGAGGCCTGGCTGACGGGCACGCCCGCCGACGACATCCGCAGCCGCCTGCTGGCGGTACGCGGCATCGGCCCGTGGACGGTGGATTACGCGCTGCTGCGCGGCTTCGCGCACCTGGATGGCTCCCTGCATGGCGACGCGGCGGTGCGCCGTGGCCTGCAGAAACTGCTCAACCGGGAGGACAAGGTCGGCGAGAGCGAAGCCAGAGCCTGGCTCGCCGACTTCACGCCCTGGCGCGCGCTGGCCGCGGCACACCTGTGGGCGGTCGCCAAGGAAACATGACGCCCCCTCGCGAAGCGAAAAAGCGAGAACCTACTTGAGCCCGACCGCCACCATCCGGCGGCGCAGGAAGGCGATCTGCGTCTGCAGCGGCAGGCCCTTGGGGCACACGTCGTGGCAACCGAGCAGCGACATGCAGCCGAACACGCCGTTGTCGTCGCCGATCAGCTCGTAGTAGTCCTCGTCGCTGCGTTCGTCGCGGGGATCAAGGCGGAAACGGGCGATCTTGTTGAGGCCCACCGCGCCGACGAAGTCCTCGCGCATGCGTAGCGTGCCGCAGCCGGCCACGCAGCAGCCGCATTCGATGCAGCGGTCGAGCTCGTAGATGGCCTCGGCCAGTTCCGGCGCCATCGGCGCCTCGACGGCCATCAGGTCGGCTTCGGCGCGGCTGTGGATCCAGGTTTCCAGGCGCTCGGCGGTGCCGCGCATCCAGCTGCCGGTGTCCACCGACAGATCGCCGATCAGCGCGAACACCGGCAGCGGCGCCAGCGTGATCAGCGGCCCGAAGTCGCGGGTCAGGCTGCGGCAGGCCAGCCCCGGCCGCCCGTCGATGAGCATGCCGCAGCTGCCGCAGATGCCGGCCCGGCACACGAAGTCGAACTGCAGGGACGGGTCGAGGGTGTCGCGGATTTCGTTGAGGGCGATGAACAAGGTCATGCCCTCCGCCTCCTCGACGTGGAAATCCTGCCAGTGGGGCGCGATGCCTTCGCCCGGGCTGCTGCGCAGGATGCGCAGCGTCAGCTGGCGGGGGGTGTCGGTGCTCATCGGTGTCGTCCTCCACGGGGCGCGTCGGTGGCGGGCAGGCACGGCCCTGCCATGCGTCTGTCGGGCTCGGTAAGCATCACCAGGCATCTCCCAGTCTTGCGTTGTGGCCCCGGAAACACAGCGGGACCAGGTGTTCGTAGGGCATCAGGGCCTGCTGCACGATAGCGCGATCCGCATGCCCGAAGGCCTCGCGGATGGCGGCGATTTCGGCCGCCCGCGGCGCCGTCGCCGGATGCTCGATGGCGTCGCGCGCACCATAGCCGCGCCAGCCCGGCGGCAATTCCATGTGGCGCACGTCGAGGGCCTCGTAGGCCAGGGACGGCAGGGTCTGGAAAGGGTCGCTCCAGCCGGCGAGGGTGCGCTTGAGCCAGTTGGCATCGTCCCGGCGTGGATGGTCTTCCCGGTAGTGAGCGCCGCGGCTCTCGGTGCGCTGCAGGGCACCGTAGGCGACACACAAGGCCAGCTTGAGCATCTTCTGCACGCGGTAGGCGGCCACCAGCTCCGGGTTGCTGCCCGGTCGCCGCGTCGCCACGCCGATCCGGCGGCTGCACTGGAGCAGCGCCTGCAGTTCGTCGACAGCCTCGGTGAGCAGGTCGCCGCGGCGGAAGATGCCGACCTTGTCGGTCATGATGTCCTGCATGCGCCGCCGGATGTCGGTGGCGCTCTCACTACCATTGCCCTGCAACAAAGTGTCGAGCTTCGCCTGTTCGGCAGCGAGGAATTCCCGCACGAGGGCCGTTGATACCTGCAGTTCACCCGCGGGCGATTCCACGAAATCGGCGATGTTCTCGCCGACGATCATGCCGGCCACCACCGTCTCGGCCACCGAGTTGCCGCCGAGCCGGTTGAAGCCGTGCAGATCCCAGCACGCCGCCTCTCCGCAGGCGAACAGGCCGGCCAGGCCATGGGCCTCGCCACGGGCGTCGGTGCGGATGCCGCCCATCGAATAATGCTGGGCCGGCCGCACCGGGATGAAGTCGCGGGCCGGATCGATGCCGAGGAAGTGGTGGCAGATCTCCTTCACCTCGCGCAGGCGGCCGTCGATATGGGCAGCGCCAAGCAGCGTGATGTCCAGCCACAAGTGTTCGCCAAAACGACTCTTCACCCCGTGGCCGGCGCGGATGTGTTCCTCCATGCGGCGGGACACCACGTCGCGGGAGGCCAGCTCCTTCTTCTCCGGCTCGTAGTCGGGCATGAAGCGGTGGCCGGCGGCATCCTTCAGCAGGCCGCCGTCGCCGCGGCAGCCCTCGGTGACGAGGATGCCGGCCGGGAAGATCGTCGTCGGATGGAATTGCACCGCCTCCATGTTGCCGAGGCAGGCCGCGCCGGTCTCCAGCGCGATCGCCGCGCCGATGCCCTCGTTGATCACCGCGTTGGAGGTGACCCGGTAGATGCGCCCGAAGCCGCCGGTGGCGATGCAGGTGGCCTTCGCCACGTAGGCGACGAGTTCGCCGGTCACCAGGTTGCGCACGACGGCGCCGTGGCAGCGCCCACCTTCATGGATCAGCGCGATGGCCTCCATGCGCTCATGCACCGGGATGCCCTCGGCTACCGCCTTGTCGCTGACCGCGTAGAGCATGGCGTGGCCGGTGCCGTCGCTGACGTAGCAGGTGCGCCATTTCTTGGTGCCGCCGAAATCGCGGGCGGCGATCAGGCCGTGGGCCTCGGGGCGTTCGCTGAGCGTCACCCGGCGGCCGTCCATCACCACCTCCCGCTCCCCGGCGCGCACCCGGTTCCACGGCACGCCCCAGGCCGCCAGCTCGCGCACCGCCTGCGGCGCCGCATGCACGAAGAGGCGCGCCACCGCCTGGTCGCAGCCCCAGTCGGAGCCGCGCACGGTGTCCTCGAAATGCACGTCCTCGTTGTCGCCCTCGCCCTTGGCGGTGTTGCCGAGGCTGGCCTGCATGCCGCCCTGGGCCGCCGCCGAGTGGGACCGCTTGGCCGGCACCAGGCTGAGGATGATCACGTCGTGGCCGCGGCGCCGGGCGCCAACGGCCGCGCGCAGGCCGGCGAGGCCACCGCCGATGACCAGCACATCGGTGTACAGGATGCGCATGTCAGTCTCCCTGCCGGCCGGGTACGTGTGCCGGCATCACCCCGGCGCCACCGGCCAGCGTGGTCGCTAGCCTTCCGTCGCCACCCGGTACGTAGCGCTCGCCGGCCCGCTCGGCGTGGGCGATGCCTAGCCGCCCATAGGCCAGCAGGCTGACCAGGCCGAGTCCGATGAAGAACAGGCTGAAGGCGGTTTTCAGCAGACGCAGACGGCGCCGGGCTGCGTCCGGATTGCGGCCCGGCAGCCAGTCCCATTTCAGCGCCAGCCGGTACAGGCCGATGCTGCCGTGGATTTCCGCCGCGAACAGCAGCAGCAGGTACAGCGGCCACATGCTGCCGGTCCACACCCGGTCGGCGGATTCGTAGGGGCCGATCATCTCCGGATGCACCAGCATGCCGTACAGGTGGATGCCGGCCAGGAAGAACAGCGCGAAGCCGGTCCAGAGCTGGAGCCACCACAGGCCGGTGTCGTCGTGGCGCAAGCGCGTCCGGTGTTCGGCAAAGGCCTTGTACTGGCGGAAGCTGGCCGGGAACTTGCGCAACGCCAGCCAGGCGTGCAGCACGAACACCGCCAGCACGCCGCCAACCACGCAGGAGACAATCCACGGCTGCGGTGTGGCGAGAAAATAAGCGCCCTCGAAGAAGCGCGCCACCGTGTAGAAGGCCTCCTGACTGATCAGGATCGACGACACGAAGAACATGTGGGCCACCAGGAACAACGCCAGGAACAGGCCGGACGCACTCTGCAGCAGGTCCAGCCGGGCCGGCCAGCGGCTGCGGCGGCGCGGTGGATGCGCCGCGGCGTGCGTCAGCGAAAGCGGAATCTCTTGCGCCGGGCGGGCGACGGCAGCTGACAGCGCGGCGCTTCGTTCGAGCATGCGGGTCATGGCGGTGGACCTCGAAATGCCACTCCCAGTGCGGGGGAGGAAACCGACCGGGTCGCAGGCAAAACGGGGCAGCGGAGCGAAATCCGGGCAAGCCCCGGCCCGCAGGATCCCCGCTCCGATATCGACTCGGCATTTCAATCTATCACAACAATATTGCGGCGCAGCATATACCCTGCGCACAACCGCCGCTATGGTCCCCGAACTGAGCGACAAATGGCGCGGCAATGTCGCATACGCACCACAGGCTCCGGCGCCAAGTCCTTGATTCCTTATGTTGCAGCGCACTGGCACAGAACCTGCCTGAAGGGGCACACCTATTTGCGGAGCGCATCATGCCGAAACCGAAGAAGCACATCCTCGTCTGCGTCCAGGGCCGCCCGCCCGGCCACCCGCGCGGCTCCTGCCAGGAAAAGGGCTGCAACACCGTGTGGCAGGCCTTCCAGCAGGAATTTCAGCAGCGCAACCTGTGGAACGACTTCCTGCTGACCAACACCGGCTGTCTCGGCCCCTGCCAGGCCGGCCCCAGCGTGCTGGTCTATCCGGACAACGTGATGTACAGCGGCGTGACGACGGCCGACGTAACCGCCATCGTCGAGGAGCACATCCTGCTCGACCAGCCGGTGGAACGCCTGAAGGCCCCCGAAGGCATCTGGTGACCCCTGCCGCCGGGCGCGGCGCGGGATAAACTGGCGGGCCTCAGTACACCGGGCTTCCCGCAATGCAGATCTGGATCGACGCCGACGCCTGCCCGGCGGTCGTCAAGGACATCGTCTTTCGCGCCGCCGAGCGCCTGGAAATACCGACCATCCTGGTCGCCAACCGGATGTTGCGCACGCCTCCGTCGCGCTTCATCCGGGCCGTCCAGGTTCCGTCAGGGTTCGACGTGGCGGATGCCCACATCGTCAGCCAGGTGGAGGCCGGCGACCTGGTCATCACCGCCGACATCCCGCTGGCCTCGGCGGTGCTCGAACGCCAGGCCCACGCGCTGAATCCGCGCGGCGAGATGTACACCGCCGCCAACATCGCCGAGCGCCTGTCGATGCGCAACTTCCTCGAGGAACTGCGCGGCGCCGGCGTGCAGACCGGCGGCCCTCCGGCCTTCAGCCAGGCCGACCGGCAGGCCTTCGGCGCCGCGTTGGACCGCTTTCTGGCCCACGCGCTGCGCGCTTGACCAAGCAGCGAGGCATTCCTCAAGCCCGGCCTGCAAGACCGCTCAACCAGCCTGCCGACCTGAATCCCCTCAGCCCAACTTCACCGGTGCGGCGCAACCATCGTCGATGCCTTCGATCTCGATCTGGACGGTCGGGTGCTGGATATGGAATCGCTCGTCCAGTTCGTGGGCGAGGTTCGTGAAGAACGCATCACCCGGATGGCCGCCGGGCATGACCAGGTGGGCGGTCAGGGCGACATCGGAAGTGCCGAGGGCCCAGATGTGCAGGTCGTGGACACCGCTCACGCCAGGCAGGCCACGCAGCCAGGCGTGCACTTCGAGCAGGTCGATGCTGTCCGGCACGCCGTCGAAGACCAGGTGCAGGGACTGGCGGAACAGGCCCCAGGTGCCCAGTACGATGACCACCGCGATGGCCAGGCTGACCAGCGGATCGAGCCATTGCCAGCCGAAGTGCAGGTATAGCGCACCGGCCGCGACCACGCCCAGGGATACCAGCGCGTCGGCCGCCATGTGCAGGAAGGCGCCGCGGATGTTGAGGTCGTCCTTGCTGCCTGACATGAACAGCGCCGCAGTGATGCCATTGATCACCACGCCGATGGCGGCCACCACGATGATCGTCCACCCGCCCACTGCCTCCGGCGCCTGCAGGCGTTGCACGGCCTCAAGCGCCAGCGCACCCATCGCGAACAGCAGCAGCATCGCATTGGCCAGCGCGGCGAGGATGGACGCGCGCTGCCAGCCGTAGGTGCGCTGGTGGGTCGGACGCAGGCGGCCGGCCAATGCGGCGCCCCATGCCAGAATCAGGCCGGCGACGTCGGACAGGTTGTGGCCGGCATCGGCGAGCAGCGCCAGGGAGTCCACGCGCCAGCCGTAGAAGGCCTCGATGACGACGAAGCCGATGTTCAGGCCGATGCCGATCGCGAAGGCCCGGTCATAGGACACCGGGCCATGGTGATGGTGACCATGCCCGTGTCCGTGGGCATGGCCGTGATGCGCCGCGTGCGCATGGTCGTGATGGTGGTGATCGTGGCCGCAGGCGTGGTCGTCGTGGTGCTCGTGATCGTGGGCTGGGTGGTCGTTGCTCATCAGGCTTGCAGCATCAGTTCATCCACGCTCTTGCGTACCGAGCGGGACCAGGGGACGGAAGACACGCCGACCCGGCAGAAGAAAGTCAGCGCCTGCTCGCGGCCGAAACCGCCAATGCGCTCGAACTCCTCCGCCAGCGCCGCAGCGCCACGGCCGATTTCGGGCAAGGCGGAAAAGCTGCGGCCAGCGCGGGCATACCAGCGGAAGATAAGCGGCGTCATCTCCGGTTGCAAGTGCAGGCCGACTGACGTGGCGGTCAGCCACAGGCGCTGCATCGCGACACCGCCACGCGCATAGTCCTCGACGCTCACCGGCGGCCGCTCGGGACGGATCAGCACGTGGGACGCGCAGGCCAGCGCCGGGATGTAATCCAGCTGAACCCGCGGGGCAATGGTGCCGCCCAGGTACTTGTTGAAGAACTCGACCCGCCCCCAGCTGGCCATCACCCACTCCATCAGCCGCGCGGTGAGGCTGTCCACACCCACAGCCTGCTCCGGGATGCGGTCCTTGCTGTAGCGGCTGTGCCACTCGATGATTTCCTTATGCACCGGGAAGGCTTCCGGGCAGGTCAGGCGCAGGTAGGCATTGCGCCACAGCAGGCCGGCCACCTGGCGGCGCGCGGCGAAGGATTCGAAGAACTGCACGCTGTAGCCGGCCCCCGGCGCGGCCGCCAGGGCCTGGCGCTGGGCCTCGGTCAGCGGCGTGGTGCGCATCGGGCGGCGCTGCACCACGCGGGTTTCGATGAAAGGCAGCAAGGCGTCCGCCGCCAGCCCGGGCGGCTCCGTCAAGCGAACATCGAACACCGGCGCCGCATCGCTGGACGCCGGCCGCAAACTCCAGCTCGCCGCCAGCCCTTCCCCGCTGGCGGCAACGCGCAGGGTTTCCAGCAGCGCCCCATGGGCCATGTGGCTGGCGTGGCCGTCGAAGTCGTAGAGACACCAGTCGCGGGTGTCGTTGCCATGCACGGCGATGTGGTCGTCGCCGAGGATCTCGAAGCGCCACGGCTGGGTGTTGTCGCCGCTGGGCGCCCAGCGGGCCAGGTCGAGGATCTTCAGCAGGGTTTCGCGGCGGGTCATGGCCGGTCTCCTCAGGCGCGCGCCGCCTCGCGCATCGCCCGCAGCTGACGGCGGGCGATGGCAAGGCCGATGCGCTGGATCGGGTTGTTGTTGCCGCCGGGCCGCCAGGTCTTCACGTAGCGGTTGCGGTAGGCGTCGAACTGGAAGCCCCACGGCGCGCACAGCACCTCGCCGCGGCCGAGCAGGATCTTCAGGGATTCGGTGGCGGTCACGCCGGCACACAGCTGGCAGGCGGCGATGGTGCTGGGGCCACGGCGGGCAACGAAATCGACCCGCGACGGGTCGGCCAAGTAGGCCCGCTGCAGCATGGCCGGCGACAGGCCGAGCAGGAAGCGCACCGCCATCTCGTCCTCATCACAACCTTCGAGGCGGAAGTACTCCTCGAAACTCATGCGCCCCGGCAGGAAGCTCAGCACCGCGGTGCCCATGCCCAGCGGCGCCGCCGTCACCGCCGGGATGCCGTACCGGCCACAGGCATTGAAGGTGTCGCGCCGGGCAGTGAAAGCAAAGAAGTCGAGGCCATCCACGTAGAGATCGACGCCGGCCAGGAACTCGTCCAGATTGCCTGCATTGACGCCGCCGCCAAACACACGGATGTCCACGTCCGGGTTGATGTCACGGGCCATCTCGGCCATCACTTCGGCCTTCGGGCGGTCGAGGGTGGACATCATCGCGCCGGCCTGGCGGTTGAAATTGACCAGGTCGAAGGTATCCATGTCGGCCACATGGAAAGCGCCCACGCCCAGGCGGGTCAGGGTCAGCAGGTGTACGCCCCCCACACCGCCCACACCGGCGATGGCAACCCGCTTGCCGCGCAACGCGGTCTGCTCGGCTTGAGTCACCCAGCCGATGTTGCGGGAGAAGGCTTCGTCGTAGTCAAAAATGCGGCGCGACATGCTGTCTGTATCCTTCGGGCAGTGGAATCTTATGATACGACACTTCCCGGCCGACCCATTCGGCACATCCACGCCCCAAGCCGGGCGACAAAACACGCCATTGGCATAGACACGTACTACAATTGAAGCAGATACCCATTTCCCTTCAAGGAATCAGTATTTGCAGCCGTAAATGGGTATCGCCAGAAATTTAGACTTCAAGGGCTACCGCCATGTCGCTACTCGATCGCTTCAGCCTCGGTGAAGGATTCCGGAAGTACTTCGAGATCGCCACCGCCTTCGACGACGCCGGCCGCAACAATGTGTTCGGCATTCGGCACGAGGTGTATTGCGAGGAACTCGGCTTCGAGCCGGTCCGCCCGGACCGCCGCGAGACGGACGAATACGATCGTCACAGCCTGCACTGCCTGCTGCGCACGTCCACCGAGCCCCACGTGCTGGTGGGCTGTAACCGCCTGGTGATGGCCCGCCCCGAAGAACCGGACTACCCACTGCCTTTCGAGCGCACCTGCGCCGCCACGCTGGACCGGTCCATCATCGATCCCGCCAAGGAGCCCCGCGGAGCCATCGCCGAAGTCTCGCGCCTCGCTGTACGCGCCCACTACCGCCGACGCAAGGGCGAGACCAAGGCCGCCGTGGCGCTCAGCGATGACGATTTCGGTACCAAGGAGCAGCCGCGCTTCCCCTACATCCCCATTGGCCTCTATCTGGGCGTGATCGCCCTCGCCAAGCACGAGGGCATCGAGACCCTGTTCGTCCTCACCGAGCCTCGGCTGGCGGATCATTTCGCCAAGTTGGGCGTCAAGATCACCCAGATCGGCGGCCCGGTCGAACACCGGGGCATCCGCGTGCCGTCGATGATGAACGTGGACAGCATCATCAAGGGCCTGCGCTTCTTCGTGAAACCCATCTGGCGCGTCGTCGCCGAGGAAATCGAGGCCGGCTACAGCACCAGCCAACCGTCCTTCCGGCCGGTCTGACCCCTTCCTCCGTTCCGGGGATTCTCCCAGCGACACCGGGTTCCGGAGCTGGCCCGTCTCTTGCAAAGGACGAGTCAGCACCAACCAAACCCAAACTGTCCTAGGAGAATCCCTCATGAGCAAGATCGGTCTTTTTTACGGTAGCGAGACGGGCAACACCCGCAAGGTGGCCAAGTCCATCGTGAAAAAGCTCGGCGAAGATGTGGTCGAGCTGTTCAACGTGTCCAAGGCCACGGCCGACGATGTTGCCAAGTTCAGCTCCCTCATCCTGGCGACCCCGACCCTCGGCGACGGCGAGCTGGTGGACTCCTGGAAAGAGTTCTTCCCGACCTTCAAGGGCGTTGATCTGTCGGGCAAAACCGTCGCCATCTTCGGCTTCGGCGACCAGGACGCCTACGGCCACGAGTTCTGCGACGCGATGATCCTGCTGTACGACGCCGCCAAGGCCCAGGGCGCCACGATCATCGGCAGCTGGCCCACCGACGACTACGAATTCTCCAAGTCCAAGTCCATCGTGGACGGCGAATTCGTCGGCCTGGCTCTCGACAACGACAACCAGAAGGAACAGACGGAAGAGCGCGTCGACACCTGGCTGGACCAGATCAAGTCGGAACTGCTTGGCTGATGGCCGCGCCCGCCTCTGTCGTAAACACGACAAACAGCGGGCGGGTGTCAGGCATGTCACAGGTCGGGGGCGTCCATGAGTGACGCCCCCGATACCTTTGGCGGCGCCCGCCTGATCTTCGCCCACAAGCACCCCACCAGCGCGCGGCTGCGCTTCGTGCGCTTCGAGCACGGCATGTGCGGCTTCACCCCCTTCCCGGCCGCAGCCAGCCTGTGCCCGGACGAGGAAATTCCCGAATCACCGGTCGTCACGCTGCCGTCGGTCCATCTGGCGGAAGCCGAGCGGCGCCTCGGCCTGCCCTCCGGCGGCCTCAAGATCGAACCGGAATTCCGCCAGTGCGTGGATGTCGGCGATGCCTGCGTCGAGGTCCACTTGGCCATGTTCACCGCCATGGATCCGCCTTTCGAGACGATTGCCGGCGCCGGCGGACGCTTCGTGGCGATTACCGAAGCCCGCGGCTGCGCGCAGATCGAGCTGGAACTGCTGCGCAAGGCCTACGAGGCCGTCCTCGGCGGCTGAATCCCCGCCCACCGGCCCGCCTGCGCGGGCCGGTCTCCATCATCAAACGACGCGAGCCTTCAGGTGCGCCGCCAGCGCCGCATCCATCGTCGCTGCATGCAGATCGAACCAGCCTGGCACCTGCTCGCGGATGTAGGCCTTGGCCATCATCGTCGAGCCCTTTTCGACCCGCTCGCGGAAGCGCCGCAGGTCGCCGAGCACGCGGCGGTGCTCGCCGGCGTGCTCGCCTTCGGCCGGAAAGGCGCTGTCGCGCATCCACGTCTCCTCGTTGGCGAAGTGCGTCTCGGTGTGCGCGCACAGCGCCGCAAAAGCCTCCATGAAGGCCGCGCCAGTGGCCGCCCCGGCCGCATTCACCAGCGCCACGAACTCCCGGTGGGTGTCATCCATTTCCGCCAGGCCAAGCAGGTGGCGCTCGTCGGACCATTCCATCGCATTCTCCACGTAGATGCGCCGCCAGCCGGCGCTCCCGGTGCGTCAGCGAAAAGCGTGCCGGGCGTGGCACCGAACTTGCTGAGCTACCGCATCACCACCTGAAACCGGAGAAGATCCATGGAAGACATCGTCCAATACCAGCTCGGAGACGTGGTGTTCTGCCGCGAAGACCTGTTCAACGACGGCGGCCTGCCCGGCTATGAAGAAGGCGCGCTGATCGCCGCCGCCGGCACCCGCGGCGTGGTGGTCCAGTTCGGCCACGTGGAAGCCATGCCCAGCGAGGAGATCTACCTGGTGCGTTTCGAAGGCGAAGGCCAGGACCTCGGCCTGCCGATCGGCTGCCTGCCCGAGGAGCTGACCCAGGACGAGGCCGAGGCGGCCGAGCTGCGCGCCCCCCACTGAGCGGAGCCCTGCCGATGAAGATTGCCATTCCCGTCACCGGCGAGCGCCACGTCGCCGGCCATGCCGGCCAGGCTCGCAACTGGCTGGTCTACGACTGCATCCCGGGCTCGCCGCTGCCCGCTCCGAACGCCATCGTGCTGGCCCGCGAGCAGGTCCTGCACCACTTCGAGGACGACGGTCCGCATCCGCTCGACGGCATCGAGGTGGTCATCGCTGCCAGCGCCGGCGACGGCTTCGTGCGCCACATGGCCAAGCGCGGCGCCGAGGTGCTGCTGACCGGCGAACAACAACCCGACACGGCACTGGCCCGCATCCTGGCCGGTGAAGCACTGCCCGACCCGCGTTTCGACATCACCACCACGCTCTGCAAGATCCGCGACCTATTCTCCCGGCATTGAACTCCCACGGCGACGGTGGGTCTGTCACGTGCCTGCAATTCCCGGGCCGTAGCCTGAGACGGCCCACCATCCCAGGAGAATGCCATGTACCTGTCCCCGTCCGACATCCAGCAGACCCGTATCGCCACCCTCGACAACCTGCACGCAGCATCGCGTGCATGGGTCGAGGCCACCGAGAAACTCGCCGACCTCGCCCTGCGCAACGGCCGCCAACTGTTCGAGGAAGGCCGCGGACACCTGGAAGAGCTGGCCTCCCGCAGCGAAATCAAGCTCGACGCACTGCCTGTCGAGCGCCTGTCCGACTGGCGCGCCGACTCGGCCAATCTGGTCCGTGAATACTTCGAGATCATCGGCGATGCGCACCAGTCCATCCTGCAACTGGCCCGCGACCAGGTCGCCGTCTTCGACCAGGCTGTCAATCGCCAGCTCGAACACGCCGCCCGCAGTGCCGACGCCAACGGCGAAGCCGCCATCGGCCACGTGAAGAAAGCCCTGCGCCAGGCCGAAGCCGGCTTCAACGAGCTGGCCGATGCCGCCGCCCGCGGCGCCGATCTGGTGGAAGAGCAGGTCCGCCAGGTGTCGGACGCCCTGAGCAGCGACGAACCGGACGACAGCGAAGCCACCAACGGCGAGACCGCCGTCGCGCCGCGCAGCCGTCGCCGCAGCAACAGCGCGGAATAAGCCCGCCACCGCCGGCGGACCGGGCCGGTCCGTTGGCGGTAAAATCGGGGTTCCCGGCGACGGGGCCAGGCGCCCCACCGCCCGCCTTCACCACAGCCAGGAATCCCATGAGCACCGCATCCCTCTACCAGGCCCGTTACGGCAGCAACGACGTCGCCGTACCGTCCGCCGGTTCCCCGATCATCGATCACCTGCTGGCCCATCGCTCGGTGCGCGCCTACCTGCCCGACCCGGTCAGCGACGACACCCTCGCCGCGATCATCGCCGCCGCCCAATCTGCCGCGAGTTCTTCCAACCTGCATGCATGGAGCGTCGTGGCGGTCCGCGATCCGGCCCGCAAGGCCCGTCTGGCCGAATTCGCCGGCGACCAGGAACACATCCGCCAGGCCCCGCTGCTGCTGGTGTGGCTGGCCGACCTGGCCCGCCTGGAGGCGGTCGCGCAGAAGCTCGGCGAAACGCCGGCCGCGCTGGACTACCTGGAGATGTTCGAAGTGGGCGTCATCGACGCCGCGCTGGCGGCCCAGAACGCCGTCACCGCCGCCGAATCCCTCGGCCTCGGCACCGTGTATATCGGCGCGATGCGCAACCGCCCGGAAGACGTGGCGGCCGAACTGCAGCTGCCGTCGAAGGTCGTCGCGATGTTCGGCCTGTGCGTCGGCACGCCCGACCCGCAGCAGCCTGCCTCGGTCAAGCCGCGCCCGCTGCAGTCCGTGGTGCTGCATCAGGAAACCTATTCCCTGCCCGCCCAGCAGGCCGGCCTGGAGTACTACGACAGCGCGATGAGCGCCTTCTACACCAGCCAGGGCATGAAGGTGCGCGGCACCTGGTCCAACCATTCGACCAAGCGCGTCCGCGACGCAGGCTCCCTATCCGGCCGCGACCGCCTGGTGGAAGCCCTCAACACGCGGGGCTTCGCGCTGAAGTAAGCCTCAGACGGCCGGAGCACTACGCCCTGTTGGGGCGGGTTCACGCGCCCCCAGGCCGTTTGCTCGACGCCCACGGGTGAGTGAATCCGCCACGGGTCGCACAACCCGGCATCGAAAGCAAAGAGGCCCGGGCATATGCCCGGGCCTCTTTGCTTCAGCGTCAGATTGCCGTTCAGGCCGCCTTCTTCATCTGCTTCTGATACAGGAACTCTAGGATCGCCCCACGGCATTCCGCGAAGTGCGGATCGTGGGCCAGTTGCAGGCGGTCCCGCGGCTTGGCCAGCTTCACTTCGAGGATCTCGCCGATGGTGGCCGCCGGGCCGTTGGTCATCATCACCACCCGGTCGGACAGCAGCACCGCCTCATCCACGTCGTGGGTCACCATCACCACGGTGGCACCGGTCTTTTCCATCACGCCGATCAGCTCGTCCTGCAGGGACGCGCGGGTCAGCGCATCGAGGGCGCCAAAGGGCTCGTCCATCAGCAGGATCTTGGGCTCCATCGCGAAGGCGCGGGCGATGCCGATGCGCTGCTTCATGCCGCCGGAGATCTCGTGGGGCATCTTCTGCGCCGCGTGGCTCATATGCACCATCTCCAGCGCGGCATTGGTGCGCGCCTTGAGCTTGTCCTTGCCCTCCTTGGCGCCGAAGACGCGCTCGACGGCCAGATGGACGTTCTCGAAGCAGGTCAGCCAGGGCAGCAGAGAGTGGTTCTGGAAGACGACCGCCCGCTCCGGCCCAGGGCCGGCGATCTCGCGGCCGTTGCAGATCATCGCGCCGGAGCTCGGCAGCGTGAGGCCGGCAATCAGGTTGAGCAGCGTGGATTTGCCGCAGCCCGAGTGGCCGATCAGGGACACCACCTCGCCCTGGCGGATCTGCAGATTGACGTTCTGCAGCGCGACGAAACGGCCCTTCTTGGTGTCGAAAGTCATGCCGACGTTTTCGACCTTGACGATTGCGTTCATGTGAGGACTCCTCGGGCCGGTTAGTTGTTGCCGTAGCTGAAGCGGCGGGCGATCAGCAGCAAGCATTGTTCGAGCAGCAGACCGACGATGCCGATCACGAAGATGGCGATGATGATGTGCTCGACCTTGAGGTTGTTCCACTCGTCCCACACCCAGAAGCCGATACCGACGCCGCCGGTGAGCATCTCGGCGGCCACGATGACCAGCCAGGCGGTGCCGATGGACAGGCGGATGCCGGTCAGCATGTAGGGCAGCACGGACGGGAAGAGGATCTTGGTGATGATCTTGAACTCGGACAGGTTCAGCACCCGCGCCACGTTCAGGTAATCCTGCGGCACGCGCTGCACGCCCTGGGCGGTGTTGAGGATCATCGGCCAGATGGAGCAGATGAAGATGGTCCAGGTGGAGGCCGGGTCGGCGGCCTTGAAGACCATCAGGCCGATCGGCAGCCAGGCCAGCGGCGAGACCGGGCGAAGGATGCTGATGATCGGCTCGAGCATGCTGTTCATGAAGGCGAAGCGGCCAATGATGAAGCCCATCGGGATGCCCACCAGGGCCGCCACACCGAAGCCGATGGCAACCCGCTTGAGGGACGACAGGATGTTCCAACCGATACCCTGGTCATTCGGCCCGTTCTGGTAGAAGGGATCGGAAAAAAGCGTGATGGCGGCATCGAGGGTCTTTGCCGGGCCGGGAAAGTCGCTCGACTTCATCGCCACCAGGGCCCACAGGCCGATGATGAAGGCGAAGCCGAGCAGCGGCGGGAGCACCGCACGCAGGAAGGCGGAGCAGTGTTCGCCGAAAGAGGTGCGCGGTTCAGCAGCCGGGGCATGGGCAAGGGGCGCGGCAGCCACAGGGGCCTCCTGCTTGGCGGCCATGATGTCGTCCCGCGTTTCGGAAGCAGCTTCGGTGTCCGGCCCGACAGTCACGAGGCCGGAAGTAAGGGTCGCAGTGCTCATCTGGGTCTCCAGAGTTCTGTAGGGGCGAATGGCTTCGCCCGCGGATGTGGATCGGCAGTGCTGGGCGAGGGAACCCGCCCCTACAGGTCAGGCGTGGATCTTGAAGCTGGCGGCGTACTTCTTCGGGTCCTTGCCGTCCCACACCACGCCGTCGATCAGCTTGGAGGTTCGGAAGTCGGACTTCGGCACCGGCACGCCGACGATGCCGGCGGCCTGCTTGTACAGCTCGGTCTTGTTGATCGCCTTGGCGATCGCCAGGTAATCCACGTCCTGCTTGAGCAGCCCCCAGCGGCGGTGCTGGGTGAGAAACCACATGCCGTCGGACAGATAGGGGAAGTTCACCAGGCCGTCGTTGTAGAACTTCATGTAGTTCTTTTCGGACCAGCTCTTGCCGAGACCGTTTTCATACTGGCCGATCATGCGGCTGCGGATCACATCCACGTCGGTATTCACGTAGCTCTTGGCAGCCACGGTCTCAGCGGTCTTGGCGCGGTTGGCGGCGCTGGCATCGATCCACTTGGAGGCTTCGAGGATCGCGCAGATCATTGCACGGGCGGTGTTGGGGTACTTGGCGGCAAACTCGGCCGTGGCGCCCAGCACCTTTTCCGGATGGTCGGTCCAGATGTCCTGGGTCGTCACCGCGGTGAAGCCGATCTTGTCCACGATCGCACGCTGGTTCCACGGCTCGCCGACGCAGTAGCCATCCATGTTGCCGACGCGCATGTTGGCGACCATCTGCGGGGGCGGCACGACAATGTTCTTGACGTCCTTGAAGGGGTCGATGCCGTGGGCCGCCAGCCAGTAGTACAGCCACATGGCGTGGGTGCCGGTCGGGAAGGTCTGGGCGAAGGTGTATTCCTTGTCCTTCTTGGCGACGACCTTGGCCAGCGAGGCACCATCCACCGCGCCTTTTTCCTTCAGCGCGTTGGACAGGGTG
This sequence comes from Pseudomonadota bacterium, assembly GCA_018241685.1. Lineage (GTDB taxonomy): Bacteria > Pseudomonadota > Gammaproteobacteria > Burkholderiales > Rhodocyclaceae > Zoogloea. The sequence goes on along the minus strand of JAFEDJ010000067.1, from coordinate 78,593 downwards.
ATCGCCTGGCCATTGTTGTTGAGGGTCATCAGCACCGCCATGTCCTTCTTCGGGCCGCCGATACCCAGGTGCAGGCCATACACCAGGCCGTACAGCACGTGGGCGGCGTGCAACTCGCCGTTGGCCAGCTTGTCACGCACGCCGGCCCAGGAGGCTTCCTTGCTCGGCGTGATCTTGATGCCGTACTTCTTGTCGAAGCCCATCACGGAGGCCATCACCACCGAGGAACAATCAGTCAGCGGGATGAACCCGATCTTCACTTCTTCCAGTTCCGGCTTGTCGGAACCCGCGGCCCAAGCACCGCTCGTCGGGAGCATCGTCCCCATCGCTGCCATACCTCCCATAGTCGCGCCGGCCTTCAGAAAGCCACGGCGGGAAAGAACCTTGTCGTCGAATTGCGCGCTCATCACATGCCCCTGATCCGCTTACCCAAAAAAAAGAGGCGTCACATCTCCCCGCGCGATTCGCGCTGGGGGGATGGACGCCTTTGTCCAAGTCTGATCGCCTGATCAAGCCGGGCCGCCGTTGGTCCGACTTCTGCCTGGATTTAGCGAGGACCGTGCCAGCAACAACAAAACATTGAATAAAAAAGAAAAGCCTAAAACGGGCACAAAACTACCCCCTAAGAGGTATCAATAACACACCCTACGAATGCACTCCCGCAGTGCAGCAATCGCTCTACCGGCACCATTCCGGCCCATTTCGAAAAAAACCGGGAAATCCACAAGAAAAAAGGCGGTAGCGCCTTCGCGCCACCGCCCCATCTATATCCACGCCCTGTCGGCCCCTACTCCATTCAGAGTAGGAGGTTGGCCATATCGATCACATCCTGGGCCACGTCGGCCACCTTGCGGCCGCGCTCCATCGCCAGCTTGCGCAGCGCGTGATAGGCCGCATCCTCGTCGAGGCCGCGGGCCTTCATCAGCACGCCCTTGGCCTTGTCCACGACGATGCGCTCACTCAGCTTGCGAGTCGCGTCATCCCGTTCGGCACGCAGATGCTGGAAGGCCTCGAACTGGGCAATGGCCACCTCGACCAGCGAGTCGAGCCTCTCGGACGACACCGAATCGACGACATACGAGGACACGCCGGCCTTCACGGCCCGGCGGATCGCCGCCGAATCGGAGTCCTGCGAGAACAGCAGCACCGGGCGCGGACAATCCCGGTTCATGATGGCCAGATGTTCGAGGGTATCGCGGCTGGGAGAATCGGCCTGGATGAAGATCACATCCGGCTTGGTGGCCAGGACCTGCTCGGACAGATCGAAGGCATTCGACAGCACCGCCGCCACCTGATGGCCAGCCAGCGCTACCGCGGCACAGACGTCCGCGGCACGCTCACGGGAGGAGTCGACAACAAGCACTCGAAGCATGAGAAAACACCCTGGAAAGACATGGCACTTTAAAGCATGAAGTGCGCCAGAGATACATCAACCTGTTCCCCTTATGAGGGTAACAAGCGGAGGCAAGTTCATTCGCCCCCACTGCACGGGTAGATCGTCATCACGAGGCCCGGGCCGCCCCTTCGCCATCGACCAGACAGTCGAGGATCAGCACCGACACATCGTCAGCCGCCGACTGGCGGCCCAGGTGGCGGGTCAGCGCCTCGCGCAGGCCGGCCACCCGCGATGCCGGCGGCGTTGCACGCAGGGTCTGTTCCAGGCCGGCATCGCCGAAGGACTGGCCCTGGCGGTTCTCGGCCTCGGTCAGGCCATCCGAGCAGAGCACGATCTGCGACGCAGCATTCCAACCGAAGACCTCACAGGCAATTCCGGCCTCGGCAGACGGCAGGATGCCGAGAGGCAGCTGCCGGGAAACAAAGCGCTGCAGCACCGCACCACGCTCATCGATCAGCAGCACGTCGGGCACGCCGCCGACCCAGATCTGCCCCTGCGGAGCAGCGGCCTCCAGGCGCACCAGTGCCGACGCGACGAAGCGTCCGGCCGGCAGCAGGCCACACAGTAGATCATTGAGCTCGGTCACCAGACTCGTCAGCGGTGCGTTGCGCGCGGCGCCTCGGTAGAACGCGCCCAGTGCCGGCAGCACGCTCACCGCGGCGGCCAGCCCGTGGCCGGTGGCATCAGCCAGCATCGCGTACAGGGCGCCGTCCGGCGCGCGCGCCACGGCCACCACGTCTCCGGAGAAATTGCGCGCCGGCAGCACCGCATACTGCACCGCGCGGTCGTGCAGCCAGTCGCTGCGGATCTGGCGCTCCATGATGTTCATCGCCAGCTCCTGCTCGCGCTCCGACTCGTCGTGGTAGCGCTGCAAACGGGCCGCGTCGTCGACCAGCTGGCGCTGGATGCGGCGCGCCTCGGAGACGTCGCGGACGACACCGATGAACATGCGCCGGTTGGGCAACTGAAGATCGGACATGCCGACCTCCATCGGGAAGGTCGCGCCGCTCTTGCGGCGCCCCAGCATCTCGCGGATCTGACCGCCAGCCTTCATCTGCCCGGACGACAACAGCCTGGGGATGGACAGCTCGGTACCGAAATCGCCATCCGACATCAGCATCCCGAGGGGCTGCCCGATCATCTCCGACGATGAATAGCCGAAGATCTGGCTAGCCGCCCGGTTCACCGACAGGATGCGGCCATTCTCATCGGCCGAGATGATGCCGTCGATGACCCCGTTGGCCACCGCCCGGACCTGCTCCAGGGAACTCGCCAGTCGCCGCTGCATGTCGAGCAGGCGGCGCAGGGCCTTGAAACGCGCGGCGAAAACAGGGAAGGACAGAGGTTTGGCAAGGTAATCGTCGGCACCGATGTCCAACCCATGAACGATGTCTCCCTCACCACTGAGGGCCGACAGGATGATCACCGGTACCCAGCGGTCGCCGGCAATGCTGCGGATCTGGCGGATCGCCTCGAAGCCGTCCATCCGCGGCATCATCAGGTCCATCAACACCACGTCCGGCGATTCGCGTCGGAACAGCTCGACGGCTTCGACACCATCCTCCGCATAGATGGGAACGCAATTCAGGTGGGCCAGGAAAGTGCCTACGATGCTCCGGTTCGACGCAATGTCATCCGCAACCAGCACGCGCAACGGTTTTTCTGCCATTACAGAGTCTCTGCAGTTGGCGGGCGCGCCCTTCGGCGGCGCACCCGCAATATCCATCCAGTACGTATCAGATCAGGCCCTGGACTTTGGGAACCGTGACCACCACCTGGTTGCCCGGCGGCAGGTAAGTCAGGCTCGCAAAGGCCAGCTGGCGGGACAGCGCGATGCCACGCCCGTTGGGGGCAAAGGCGCGCTCCGGATCGAAATCGAGGAACTGGCGCCAATCGAAGCCTTCGCCATCGTCGCGGATCTCGAACACCCAGCGGCTGTCGTCGCTGCGCACGCGCAAGCGCACGACCTTGTCCCGGTTTTCCGGCAGCGCGAGCCGCCGGGTGATCTCCTCTTCCCAGCTGTCGCTCTCGCGCAGGCGGCTCTTCTCGGAGAATTCGATTCCCAGGTTTCCGTGCTCGACGCCGTTCACCAAAAGTTCGGACAAGCCCATCGCCAGCATGTCCGGTTGTGGCCCCAGCAAGGCGATGAAGGAGGCCAGTACCCGCGCCTCTTCGAGGGTGCGGATGCGGAATTCGCCCTCCTTGATGCAGCGGAAGGCCTGCGCCTGCTCAGCCAGACTAGCCGTCAGCTCGCGACGCACGCGCATGTCGTCAAGGGCGGAGCGGATGATGGTCTGCAGCGCTTCGCCCTCGAAAGGCTTGGTGAGGTAGTAGAAGGCCCCGGCCGCCAACCCTTCGCGGACCTGTTCGGGTGAGGTCGCGGCGGTCTGCATGATCACCGGGATCGAACGCAGGCGTTCGTCGCTCTTGATCCGGCGCAGCACGCTGATGCCGTCCATGCCCGGCATCATGCGGTCGAGCAGGACCAGGTCAAAGCGAGAGTCCGGCTGACTCAAGGCTTGCCAGGCCGCCTCGCCGGAATCCACCATCACCAGTTCGAAGCCCATTTCATCCAGGTATTCACCGACGATATCCAGATTGAAAGGCTCGTCGTCTACGACCAATATTCTTGCCTTGTTCATGTTTCTCCTTCTTTGGCCTCTGCCAACGTCGGCCTGTCCTGTTCGGCCAACGGCAATGCGACGATGAATTCTGCACCGCCGGCCGAATTATTGCGCGCACGGATGAATCCGCCATGAGCGGCGATGATCTCCTGGCAGATCGCCAGCCCCAGCCCCGTTCCCCCGGCGCCGGTACGGGTCCGGCTGCTCTGCACGAACTTGTCGAAGACCGCGCCGAGCTCCCCCACCGGAATGCCCACCCCTTCGTCGGACACGCAGAACACCAGCGCAGAGCCGTCTTGCGCAACCGGCGTGGCAGCGCCATCGGACAGCCGACCGACATGCAGGGACAGCAGGATGCCCTTGCCCTCCGGCGTGAACTTGGCGGCATTCGACAGCAGATTCATCACCACCTGCCCCAAGCGCGCCGCGTCCCCGTTGATACGCGGCAACTCGGCGTCCTGCTCGACACACACCTGCAGTGCGCGGGCCTGGAAGAGCGCCTCGAACTCCCTCAAGCCGTCCTGCAACACCCTGGACATGTCGACCGCTTGCAGATTCAACACCATCTGCCCAGCCTCCAGCTTGGACAGGTCGAGCAGGTCGTTGAGCAACAGCAGCAAGCGCTCGCCGCTGACCCGGATGCGATGGAAATAGCCGCGCAGCTTCTCGTGACCAGCCTGGGTGATGCGGCTTTCACCGAGGCGGGCGTAACTGAGCACGCCGTGCATCGGCGTGCGCAACTCATGGGACATATTGGCCAGGAAAATCGACTTGGCCTCGTTGGCTGCCTCGGCAGCCTCCTTGGCGGCCTGCAGATCCCGCGTGCGCGCCTCCACCAACGTGGCCAGGTCGAGGTTGTGGTCGAGGATCTGCGCCTCGCGGGCCTTCACTTCGTCGATGTCGGTCTGCGTGCCGATCATGCGCAACGCCCGGCCGTTGTCGTTGCGCTCCACTACCAGGCCGCGCGCCATCACCCATTTGTATTTGCCGTTCCTGCAGAGCAGCCGCGCCTGGTGCGTGAAATAGGGCGTATCCCCGCGCAGATGCGCATCGCGGGCCGCCAGCAGCCCCGACAGGTCGTCGGGATGGACCCGCCACGCCCACTCCTTGCCGCTCTCCTCGGCCTCCTCCGCCCCATAGCCGAGCATGCTCAGCCAGCGCGGGGAGCGGAAGACCTTGCCGCTCGCGATATTCCAGTCCCACACCCCGTCGCCGGCGCCGTCCAGCGCAAACTGCCAGCGGGCCTCGCTTTCGCGCAGGGCCAGTTCGGTCTCCTTGAGATCGGTAACGTCGCGAATCACCGCCAGTGCCCCGCCGGTGCGCACGGCCCGGAAGCGCGCTTCGAAATGGCGTTGGCGGCCCCCACGGGCGGACGTGTACTCGACACGCTGCAACAGCCCGCTGAGCGACGCGGCCTGGGCCGCCTCGGCGAAGCGGCGTGCCATGTCCGGCGACAGGGATTCGTCCAGGCGCTTGCCGAGAAAAGCCTCCGGCGGCATCGACAGGGTTTCCCGGCTGTCCGCGTGGTAGCGCACGATGCGCATCTCGCCATTGAGCTGGAACAGCATGTCGGGCATCGCGGCGATCAGCGATTCGTTGGTCGCATGGGCCTCCTGGATGGCTTGCTGCTCGGCCTTGCGGGCCGTCACGTCCTCGACGATCAGCCAGCGCTGACCGTCACTGCCGCCGACCACCGTGGTCGTCACCAGCACCGGTACGCGTCGCCCGTCCTTGCGTACGAACTCGGTCTCGCGGGCGCTGGCGATGACCGTCGGCGCTCCAGCCGGGCCGCCATCGGCCTTCGCTCCAGGCTCCAGTTCGCAGCCGGCGCGCAGTTCGTCCTCCGAATACCCGGTAATGCGGCAAAAAGCCGGATTGGCCTGCTGGTAAAGCCCCTCGGCGTCGATCAGGGCCATACCGAGGGACGCGTGCTGGTACAACGCATCGAGACGGGCATGGGAATCCACTACGGCCTGGCGGGCACGCCGCAGGGCCGTGACATCGGACGCGGCACCGGCAGTCCGCATGGGCTTCCCAGCGGCATCGAACTCGGCCTTGCCGGCCAGATGGAACCAGCCAATGCTGCCGTCGACGCGGGCAATCGGCACCACGCAGTCGAGGGCACGCGTATCACGGATCAAGCCCCGGAACGCGGCGATGAAATCGCGCCGCCCCGACACCGACATGGAACGCAGGATGCCGCGTCCGCTGCGCGGCAAGCCGCCCTCCGGGTAGCCCAGCAGGCGGTCGCAACGTGGCGACAGGAAGATCTCGCGGCGGTCGGCCTGCCACTCCCAGATTCCTTCGTCCGTCGCCGAGACGGCCAGCTCGAAGCGCTTCTCACTGGCGCACAGTTCCCGGGTCATGTCGGCAGCCAGACTCTCGGCCCGCTTCTGTTGCCCGGCCAGGCTGGCCACCACAAGGGCCAGCAACACGCTGGCCACACTGCCTCCCAAGGCGGCCAGCGTGGATGTCGCCCATTGGCTCGTTGCTGGCGGTGCCAGAATCGACAGGCGCCAGTCGCGCTCGCCGAAGCGCACTTCCCGCACCACCACCGGCGACACCTGCATGGTGGCCACGTCCGAGTAGACGCGTCGAGGTATCGCGTCGGTGACGTCATCCACCACCAGATCGTAGCCAGCGATGGCCGCCACACGCAGCGTGTCGAACATCGGCGTCACCGCAATAGCGAGCACCACAAGTCCATCGGCAACATCCCCGTCGCTGGCGCCGAGTTCATCGACCGGTCTCGCCGCCCGGTACAGCACGACGCCGGGCACCCTTTCGGCAGAATCCCTTCCCGTCAGCTCGGCGAGAGCGCTCATCGCCATCTCGCCGGACTTCAGCGCGGCGTCCATCGCCCACCGACGTACCGGGTCGGCGTAGCCATCCAGACCGATCACGCTATCTGCGCGATCGCTGAGCGGCCATAGATATACCAGCGGAAAACTCAGGCGCTGGACCCGCGGATCGGGCCGCGGCAGCACGCGGGTCGGCTTACCGTAGCTGGCCGACAGCAAGGCCTCGATGGCCGGGATGCGGAGCGCTTCGACGCGCCGTGCAAAGCCGATGCCCAGCACCTCGGGCAGCGCCTCGGTCGGCTTCAGGCCGGCCACGTAGGTCTCGAATTCACGCCGCTCGACGAGGTTCTGGGCGGAGAACATCCCGGTGACCCCGCGCAGGATGAAATCGACCTTGCCGAAACGCTCCTTCAGTTGGTGCTCCAGCCGATCGGCCGCCGCTTCGTGGCGGGCCTGCTCAAACTCCGCATCCTGGTTACGCAGGTAGGACCAGCCCCAGCCGGTAAGCAGTAGCCCAAGCCCGAGGACCAGGCCGAACCAGCGCCGCTCCATACCCGGCAGGCTGCACAGGTGGCGAAGGACGGCCCGGATGCGGCTCGACGGGGTTGCGGGTATCGGACTCATGACCCGCAGGTGTACGGCCTGCGGCCCCAAAGCTTGAGGCGCCGCCACGCCTCGCCACAATCTCAGCGGCAGCCGACCTCATCCTTGACGCCGAACTTGCGCAGGATGTTCTCCAGCGGGCAGAAGCGCGTGAAGCCGCTCTGCAACAGATTGGCGCCGACGAAGGCGGTGAACCACAGGAAGTTGTGGCTGACGAAGAAGGGACTGCCCTCTACGCCGAGACCGAGGGAGACGAGTACGAAGGTGCCGGCAAAAACGCGCACCCACTGGTTGATGTTCAGCTTCATGAGGGCTCTCCGCCGTGCGCGCCGCGCCCGTGGGTGGCGGCAAAGTACAGGACCGGGATGACGATCAGGGTCAGCAGCGTGGACACCAGCACGCCGAAGATCAGGCTGATCGCCAGCCCGTTGAAGATCGGGTCGTCGAGGATGAACAGCGCGCCGATCATCGCAGCCAGGCCGGTCAGGCCGATCGGCTTGGCACGCACCGCCGCCGCATGGATGGTGGCCTCCGCCATCGGCACGCCGGCCGCCACCTGCTGGTCGATGAAATCCACCAGCAGGATCGAGTTGCGCACGATGATGCCGGCCAGCGCGATCATCCCGATCATGCTGGTAGCGGTGAATTGGCTGTGCAGCAGCGCATGCCCCGGCATCACGCCGATGAGGGTCAGCGGGATCGGCGCCATGATGATCAGCGGCACCAGGTAGCTGCGGAACTGGGCCACCACCAGCACGTAGATCAGCACCAGGCCTACCGCGTAGGCAGCGCCCATGTCGCGGAAAGTCTCGTAGGTGATCTGCCACTCGCCATCCCACTTGATCGCGTAGGCCGCGTAGGGGTCGTCCGGCTGGTGGATGAACCACTCGTCGAGGGTGCCGGCCAGGCGCTCGCCGACCAACGGCAGGTCCTTCACACGGCTACGGATATCGAACATGCCGTACAGCGGCGAATCCAGCTTGCCACCCATATCCCCGGTCACATAGACCACCGGCAGCAGGTCCTTGTGGTAGATCACCTGCTCCCGCCGCGTCGGCTCCACCTGGACCAGCTCCGACACCGGCACCAACGCGCCGCCGGCCTCCGCTGCACGGGCTCGGACACGCATCTGCAGGATCTGCTCGATGCCCGACAGGTCTTCCGAAGGCAGCGTCAGGCGCACCGGGATTTCGTACTTGTTGTCGCCGCCATGCACCGGCGTGACGTTCTCGCCGCCGAGGCCCAGCCGAACCACTTCGACGATGTCGGCCTGCGCCACGCCGAGCTGGGCCGCCTTGGCCTGGTTGACGCGCAGCACCAGCTTGGGCGCAGCCTCGTCCACCGTGTCATCCACGCCGACGATGTCCGCGCTGGCCTCGAAAGCCGCGCGCAGCTTGCCGGCCACTGCGACCTGCCCGGCGTAATCGGGGCCGTACACCTCGGCGACGATCGGCGACAGCACTGGCGGCCCCGGCGGCACCTCCACTACCTTGGCATTGCCGCCGTGCTTTTTGGCGATGGCAGCCACCGCGTCGCGCACGCTCACCGCGATCTCGTGGCTCTGCCGGCTGCGGTGATGCTTGTCCACCAGGTTCACCTGGATGTCACCCATCTCGGGCTGGGCACGCAGGTAATACTGGCGGACCAGGCCGTTGAAGTTGATCGGCGACGCGGTACCCGCGTAAGCCTGGAAGTCGGTGACCTCATCGACCTTGGCCAGCTCGGCACCGATTTCTCGCAACACCTCGGCAGTGGCCTCGACCGGCGTGCCGACCGGCATGTCGAGGACCACCTGGAACTCGCTCTTGTTGTCGAAGGGCAGCATCTTCAGCACCACCAACTGCACCACCGCCAGCGACACCGACAGGGCGATCGCCAGCACCACGCCAAACCACAGCTTGGCACGTGCGCGGCCGCCACGGACGGGATCGAGCAGCGGCGTCATCAGGCGGCGGAACAGGGCTTCGAGGCGGCGGGTGAGGCGGTCGGGGCCGTGGTCCGGCGGCGTTTGCGCATCTACTGTCTCAGGAACGTGCCCTCCCTTCATCAGCTTGCCGGCCAGCCACGGGGTCACCACGAAGGCCACTGCCAGCGAGATGAACATGCCCATCGATGCATTGATCGGGATCGGGCTCATGTAGGGCCCCATCAGGCCGCTGACGAAGGCCATCGGCAACAGCGCCGCGATCACCGTGAACGTGGCCAGGATGGTCGGCCCGCCGACCTCGTCCACCGCCTTCGGGATCAGCTGCCACAAGGGCTTGCCCGGCTCCAGGGCGTGCCAACGGTGGATGTTCTCGACGACCACGATGGCGTCGTCCACCAGGATGCCAATGGAGAAGATCAGCGCGAACAGGCTGACCCGGTTGAGGGTGAAGCCCCAGGCCCAGGACGCGAACAGCGTCGCCGCCAGGGTCAGGGTTACCGCCGCACCGACGATCACCGCCTCGCGCTTGCCGAGCGCAAAGAACACCAGCAGCACTACCGCCGAGGTCGCGAAGACCAGCTTGCCGATCAGCTTGTCCGCCTTCTCGGTGGCCGTTGCGCCGTAGTTGCGGGTGATCGTCACCTCGACGCCGTCCGGCACGATGCTGCCCTTCAGGGCCTCGATGCGGCGGATCACGCCGTCGGCCACGTCGGCAGCGTTTTCGCCCGGCTTCTTGGAGATGGACAGGGTCACCGCCGGGAAGCGCTCGCCGGCCGCCGCGCCGGCCTCCGGCGCGCCCTTGCCGAGGCCGTGCCACACATAGCGGGACGGCTGGTCCGCCCCGTCGAGCACCGTCGCCACGTCGGCCACATGCACCGGCTTGCCGCCGGACACACCGACCACCAGGCGCCGCACGTCGGCGGCACTCTCCACATAGGTGCCGGTCTGCACCAGCACCTCCTGGTTGGCACGGGTCAGCACGCCGCTCGGCTGGGACGCGTTGGCGAGCAGCAGCGCGCCCTTCAGGTCCTGCGGCGTGATGCCGAAGGCGTTCATTCTCCCCACATCGAGCAGCACGCGCAGCACGTGACCGGGGCCACCGATGGTGCTGACGTCGCGGGTACCCTTGACGCGCTTGAGTTCGACCTCCACGGCCTGCGCCACCTGCTGCAGGTCGAAGGCCGAGCGGGCCTCATCCCGCGTCCACAGCGTAAGGGCGACGATGGGCACGTCGTCGATGCCCTTCGGCTTGATGAGCGGCTCGGCCACGCCGAGCTCGGGAGAAATCCAGTCCCGATGGCTGTGGATGGTGTCGTACAAGCGCACGATGGCGTCCTGGTTCTTCACGCCGACCTTGAACTGCACGGTGATCACCGCCATGCCCGGGCGCGACACCGAGAACACGTGATCCATACCGGCGATGCGCGACAACACCTGCTCCGCTGGCCGTGCGACGAGAGCCTCCACGTCCTTCGCCGAGGCGCCGGGAAAGGCCACCATCACGTCGGCCATCGTCACGTCAATCTGTGGCTCTTCCTCCTTCGGCGTGATCAGCGCGGCGAACACGCCGAGCAACATCAGTACCAGAGCGAGCAGGGGCGTGAGGGCGTTGCGCTGGAACAGCGCCGCGAGACGTCCGGCGATACCCATGGTTAGCGCGCCTTCCGGGCCAGGCCGGCACGCACCGGGTCGAGGGCCACGCTCTCGCCGCCGGCCAGGCCGGCCAGCACCTCGACGCTGCCGTCGTCCAGTGCATTGCCGAGGCGCAGCTGGCGCAGACTGAAGCCACCCTTGCCGTCCGCCACGTAGATGCCAGTCAGCTCGCCGCGACGCAGCACCGCCGCCGCCGGCACCGCCAGGCGCGGTGCCTCGCCGACCGCGAAATGCACACGCGCCGCCATACCCGGCACCACGCCCGTGACATCCGTAAGCAGGTTCACCCGCACGCGGGCCGTGTGGGTCCGCGGGTCGGCCGCCGGCAGTACGACGACGGACGCCGCATCGAGCCAGCGCCCGGACTCGGGAAACTCGACCCGTGCCTTCATGCCGGCCTTGGCCAAATCAGCCAGCCGGGCCTGGGGCACGTCGGCTACCGCACGCAAGCCACCCGGCTCATAGACGATCAACAGCGGACGCCCCGGCTGGGCCATCTCACCCGCCTCGGTGAGGCGCTGGGCGACGACACCGTTGAGCGGCGAGGTGACGGTGGCGAAGCCGCGGGAGGCGTCGGCCTGCGCCCGCCCGGCCTCGGCCGCTTTCTGCTGGGCCAGCGCCGCGTCATACGCGGCCTGGGCCTGGTCGAGGGCGGCGGCGCTGACGAAGTTGCGCGCCTTCAGGCTGCGGGCCCGCTCAAGGCCCAGGCGGGCGTCGCCGAGCCGGGCCTGGGCCGCCGCGACGTTCGCCGCGGCGCCGGCCACCGCCTGGTCGGCCTCGCGGGTGTCGATGCGCATCAGCACCTCACCCTGGCGCACCCGTGCGCCGGCATCCACCTTGGCCTCCAGCACGCGGCCCTGAACCTGGGATGCCACGGTGGCCTGGCGGACCGCCTCGATGACGGCTTCGCTGACGTAGGTGCCGGCACGAGCCAGCGCACGGACCTGGACGGTGGGAACGGCGTCCGCGCCGTCGGCCGCGAACAGCGGCCCATGGGCGAACACGAGGCCGGCCAACAGGCCGGCACGCAGGGCTGAAAGGTATCGGAACATAAATATTAGAATAATCTAATATTTAAATGCGTCAAGACCCTCGCTGGTTTCTATGGAGGTAAATTCACGGATTGTCTATAGATCAACCAGAATCCGCGGGTGAGCGAGTAAATAATTAACCCGCCCCGACCAACCTGCACCGCTCGCCAGCGCTTCAGGCTCCAGCCGAATACGCCGCCATCGCGCGCACGACGCCGTCGTCCTCGCCGACCGCTGCCACCAGTTCGATGCGGCAATCCGGATGGCGCGCCCGGGCCGCTTCCACCAGCACAGGCACATCGCGCTTGAGGTGGCCGCCCTGGGCCAGGAACAGCGGAACGATGCGCAGACTGCGCGCACCGGCGGCGACCGCCGCCTCCACCGCATCGGCCAGCGTCGGCTCCATCAATTCGAGAAAGGCGACCGTCACCTGCGCGTCCGGCCTCAAGCGCTGCACCTCCGCCGCCACCCGGCGTGCCGGCTCAGCCCATTGCGGATCCCGCGCCCCATGGGCGAACAACACGATCGCTTCCTGCGTCATCTTCTGCTCCTGCCTGTCTGCGTCAAAACTGATGTGACCATACTCGATGTTAATCCACGCGGCAGGTGGAACATGGTCAAATCCCCACCCCACTGCGTTCCCGCTCCACCATGTCCATTCCACCCCGCCTCCGGCACGCCGCTGCCGCCCTCGTCCTGCTGACCTGCGGCAGCGTCCCCGCCCTTGCCGAACTGCGCCCTGAATCCGTACCCGGCGGCGTCGCGTCCATCCTCGTCGCCGAGGCCGGCGCGCCCCGCCCTGAAGTCCGCTACGCCGGCCACCCGGTATTCCTGCAGCAGCGCCAGGGAGGCTGGTACGCACTGGTCGGCCTGCCCCTCGACACGCCGGTCGGTGACCAGTACCTGGAAGTCGGCCCCGACGCAGCCCGACGCCCCCTGCCCTTCCACGTAGCTGCCAAGGCCTACCCGGTACAACGGCTGACGATCAAGAACCCGAAGATGGTCACCCCCGACGACGAAGATCTGGACCGCATCAACGCCGAGCGGGACCGCCAGATCAGCGTCCGCAGCCAGTTCCGCGACGTGGCGGTGGCGCGCACGGACCTCGCGCTGCCGGCCGCTGGCCGCCTGTCCAGCCGCTTCGGCCTGCGCCGGGTCTTCAACGGCGAGCCGCGCGCCCCGCATACCGGGCTGGACGTCGCAGTGCCCACCGGCACCGCCGTGCGCGCCCCGGCCGACGGCGTGGTGACACTGGTGGACGACTTCTACTTCAACGGGAAAACCGTCTTCGTGGACCACGGCCAGGGCTTCGTCAGCATGGTCTGCCACCTGGACAAGGCCGGCGTCCAGCTCGGCCAGACAGTGCACCGCGGCGACGTGCTCGGCCAATCCGGCAGCAGCGGCCGCGCCACCGGCCCGCACCTGCACTGGAGCGTCTATCTGAACGGCGCAGCGGTCGACCCGGCCCTGTTCATCGAGCCGCCGCCAGCCCGTTGAGGACCCGCGCGGCAGCGAACAGGCCGACGCTGGCAGTTACCGTCACCACCGAGCCGAAGCCGGCGCAGTTGAGGCCCGCCGGCCCCCCCACCGACACCTCGCAGGCCACGTCGGACGACGGATAGCGCAGTGGCTCAGTGGAGAACACCGCCTCCACACCGAACCTCTTCTTCGGGTCGCGAGCAAAGCCGTGGCCCTTGCGCAACTGCCCGCGCACCTTGGCCAGGAGCGGATCCTGGATGGTCCGCGACAGGTCGTCCACGCGGATCTGCGTCGGGTCGATCTGCCCGCCGGCGGCGCCGCAGGTGATCACCGGCACACCGGCGCGCCGGCAGAAGGCGATCATCGCCACCTTCACGCGCACCACGTCGATGGCATCCACCACGTAGTCGAAGCCGGTGCCGAGCAGCTCGGCGGTGTTGTCGATGGTCACGAAATCGTCCACCACATCCACCCGGCAGGCCGGGTTGTAGCCGGCGATGCGCTCGCGCATGGCCTCCACCTTGGCCTGGCCGAGGGTCGCGTCCAAGGCATGGATCTGCCGGTTGATGTTGGATTCGGCCACGTGGTCCAGGTCGATCAGCGTCAGCGCGCCGATGCCGCTGCGCGCCAGCCCTTCGGCCGCCCACGAACCGACGCCGCCGATACCCACCACGCAGACCCGCGCCGCTGCCAGCCGGGCGCGTCCGGCCCCGCCATACAGGCGGGCCAGGCCGCCAAAGCGGCGGGAGTCGTCGGGGGTGTCGAGATCGGTCGTGTCCATGGTGCGCAAAATCCGGTTCGGGCGCGCAAATATACCCGACGGGGCCATAATCCCGGGTCCTTGCCGCTCATCACGCATTCACGTCCATGCCCCGCTATACCCACATCCTGTTCGACCTCGACGGCACCCTCATCGACTCCGCACCGGCGATCCTGGCCAGCTTCCGTGACGCCTTCGCCCATGTGGGTATCAGCCCGGTCGTCACCATCGACGAGAGCATCATCGGCCCGCCGCTGCTGGAAACCCTGCAGCTGCTCAGCGGCAGCACCGACACAGCGCTGATCGCCCGCCTCGCCGACGGTTTCAAGGCCAGCTACGACAGCGAAGGCTACAAGCAGACCGCCGCCTACGCCGGCGTCGGCGACATGCTCCAGGCCCTGAGGGAGGCCGGCCTGTCCCTGTCCATCGCCACCAACAAGCGCATCCACCCCACCCGCCTGATCCTCGCCCACCTGGGCTGGCTCGACTATTTCGACCACATCTACGCACTGGACCTGTTCGAGCCGCGCCTGCCCACCAAGGCCGCGATGATCGCCCGCCTGCTGGCCGACCATGAACTGCCGAAGAACAGCGCCATCTACATCGGCGACCGCAGCGAGGACGGGGAGTCGGCCGATGCGAACGGCTTGCCCTTCATCGCAGCCACCTGGGGCTACGGGAGTCTGTCACCTGAAGCACTACAATCCCACTGGCGATGCGCTGCGTCTCCCGCCAGGATGCTTGCCGGGCTCACGCTCGATTGAGCGGACCGGCACCTCCCGAACCCGGACCACGCCGCCGATTAAAGCAGGCAGCCCTCGTGCCGTAACAAAAACCCACAGCCCACACCCGCCGACAGCCCGCCAGGACATGAAGCCCATCACCCGCTACTGCATTTCGCACGCAGAACCAATGCTCCCCCCCTACTGGTTCGACGATGCCATTGCCCTGGGCGAATACGAAGAAGAAAGCCCCTTGCACATCAGCCGGCTGCACAACTTCTGGCACAAAAACCGGAGCCTCTCCTTCGGCGCAGCGGGTTCCTATGCACTGCCCCGCGCTCTGGAACAACTGCCTCCGGAATACCAGTTGGTGGGGATCTGTTCCTATCGCAAAGCGATCCTGCGTCGTCCGCTCGGCCGCCCCTCCGAAAGCTACCCGACGATGCGGGAAATGGAACGCCATGAAGCCGAGCCTCTGGATGCGTCTGAGATGAGTCCCACGGGCGAACATGAATTCCTCCTCGCCCAACCCCGTCACTTCCCGACCGGACTCTTCCACCAATATGCATTGGTCCACGAGCTGGTCGATTTGCTCGACTACACGTCCCTCGCGATCAATAACGGGATCCTCGACAAGGCAGCGGCAGCCGACTTCGTCAGGGAACAGGTCATCATCCCGGGCGGCTGCGAACTGGGGATCTATCCCCGCCAGTGGCTTACCGGAACATTGAGTGCGCTGAGCACCCTGGGAAAAACATTCCTGGAGACTTACGGGAGCCGCATCCGCGGCTACAACATCTATCAAATCCGTGCCGTGGGTTTCCTTTCGGAACGGCTTGGCTCCTTCCTGCTGATGCGCGAATTGAAGCGCCGTTATCCCCAGGGCGCGCCACCGGAGGTCTTCGGCCACATGACCTGCATCATCGAAGACGGTCGCACCTACGCAGCCAGCACTACAAACACCTGACTCACCAGGCGCAGGATTTTGATCAAGGACCATCCATGAAGGCAGTCATTCTGGCCGGCGGCTTGGGCACACGCATTTCCGAGGAAACCCACCTCAAACCCAAGCCGATGATCGACATCGGCGGCAAGCCGATTCTCTGGCATGTCATGAAGATCTACGCCGCCCACGGGGTCAATGAATTCGTGATCTGCTGCGGCTACAAGGGCTACGTGATCAAGGAGTATTTCGCCAACTATTTTCTTTACATGTCGGACGTCACCTTCGACATGGCAGAAAACCGCATGGAAGTGCATCACAAGAAAGCGGAGCCCTGGCGGGTGACCCTGATCGATACGGGGGAAGACACCCTCACCGGCGGTCGCCTGAAACGCGTGGCCGACTACGTCAAGGACGACGAGGCCTTCTGCTTCACCTACGGCGACGGGGTCAGCGACCTCGACATCCAGGCCTCCATCGACTTCCATCGCCAGCACGGCAAGCTCGCCACCGTGACGGCAGTGCTGCCACCCGGCCGCTACGGCGCCCTGGAGTGCAATGGCAATCAGGTCACGAGCTTCATCGAGAAGCCCCGCGGTGACGGCGGTCTCATCAATGGCGGCTTCTTCGTGCTCTCGCCAAAGTGTCTCGACTACATCGACAACGACCAGTGCAGCTGGGAAGGCGCTCCTCTGACCCGACTGGCCCAGGACGGTGAAATGATGGCCTTCGAACACCGCGGCTTCTGGCATCCGATGGACACGCTGCGCGACAAGAACTTTCTGGAAGATCTCTGGCATTCCGGCAAGGCGCCCTGGAAGGTCTGGTCGTGATTCCCAGGCCGGACTTCTGGCGCGGCAAGCGGGTCCTGCTGACCGGCCACAGCGGTTTCAAGGGCAGCTGGCTGGCCCTCTGGCTGGAGCGACTCGGTGCGGAGCTCACGGGCGTCAGCCTGCCTCCCGAGAGCGCTCCCAGCCTGTTCACGCTCAACGAGGGCGAGAAACACGGCCGCAGCCATTTCTGCGACATCCGCGATGCAGCCGCCCTTGCCGCCTTGGTCCACGAGGCCCGGCCCGAGATCGTTTTCCACCTGGCGGCCCAACCACTGGTACGCGCCAGCTACCGGGATCCCCTCGCGACCTTCTCGAGCAACGTGCTCGGGACGGCTCACCTCCTGGACGCCTTGCGCCAGGTCGACGGACTGCGCGTCGCGGTGATGATCACGACGGACAAGGTCTATCGCAACGAAGAATGGCCATGGCCCTACCGGGAGATCGACGCACTCGGCGGACATGATCCCTACAGCGCCAGCAAGGCCGCCAGCGAGCTGGTCATTGCCAGCTACCGCGACGCGTTCCTGCGGGCACACGGCACGGCGGTCGCAAGCGCACGCGCCGGCAATGTGATCGGCGGCGGCGACTGGTCGGAAGATCGCCTGCTTCCCGATGCCGTGCGCGCCTGGCAGAGCGGGCAGACACTCGACATCCGCAACCCCGACGCCGTCCGCCCCTGGCAGCACGTCCTCGACGCCCTCGCCGGCTATCTGGCCCTGGCCCACCATCTCTGGGATCGGCCCGAACTGGCCGGTGCCTACAACTTCGGCCCCGCAACGGCAGATGTCGCGAGTGTGCGCGACGTGATCGAACTCGCTCGGAAGGCCTACGCCGGCGGGGATGTCCGCTACGGCGCAAGCCCCGCCGGCCCCCATGAAGCCGGCCTGCTGAGCCTGGACTCCGCCAAGGCTCAAAGCCTTCTCGGCTTTCGGCCGCACTGGCACATCGACGACGCCGTCCAGCACACGATGGCGTGGTACCGCGCCCAACGCGACGGCGCCGATACGCGAGCGCTGTGCGCCGCCGACATTGCCGCATGGGAGGCGGCGGCATGAACCGGCTGACGATCACGCCCCTGCCGCTGGACGGACTGAAGCTCGTCGAAGCGCAGCGCATCGGCGATGCACGCGGTTTCCTCACGCGCCTCTTCTGCGCGGAGGAACTGCTGAGCGCCGGCTGGAGCAAACCGATAGCCCAGATCAACCACACCTACACGGCCCGGCGCGGCACTGTACGCGGCCTCCATTTCCAGCACCCGCCCCACGCCGAGATGAAGCTGGTCCGCTGCATCCGCG
The DNA here is from genome assembly GCA_018241685.1 of Pseudomonadota bacterium. Classification (GTDB taxonomy): domain Bacteria; phylum Pseudomonadota; class Gammaproteobacteria; order Burkholderiales; family Rhodocyclaceae; genus Zoogloea. Next base: position 60,526 of record JAFEDJ010000067.1, on the reverse strand, counting down.
GCGAGGTGTGGGACGTGGCGGTGGATCTGCGCCGCAGCTCGGCAAGCTTTCTGCACTGGCACGCGGAAAAGCTCTCGGCCGATAACGGCCGCGCACTGCTGCTGCCCGAGGGCTTTGCCCACGGTTTCCAGACCCTGAGCGACGATGTCGAAATGCTGTATTGCCACTCGGCCGCCTATGCTCCTGCCGCGGAGGATGGCCTCCATGCAGAAGACCCGCGACTGGCGATCCCCTGGCCTCTGCCAATCACCGAGCTTTCGGCGAGAGATCAGGACCACCCGCCGCTGACCGAAGGATTTGCCGGAATCAAGCCATGAAATGCCGTCACTGCGCCTCACCGCTGACCCATCCTTTTGTCGACCTCGGCTTCTCTCCCCCGTCCAATGCCTACCTGACGACGGCCGATCTGACTCGCCCCGAAAAATACTATCCGCTCCGCACCCACGTCTGCGGGGAGTGCTGGCTGGTCCAGACCGAGGATTACACCGACAGCAGCGAACTGTTCGATGAACAGTATGCGTACTTCTCCAGCACCTCCAGCAGTTGGCTGGCCCATGCGGCACGATACGCGGAAGCCATGACCCGACGGCTGCACCTCGACAGCAACAGCCTGGTTCTCGAGATCGCCTCCAACGACGGTTACCTGCTCAGGAATTTCGTGGCCGCCGGCATCCCGTGCCTGGGAATCGAACCGACTGCCAGCACGGCCGCCGCCGCCGAGGCCCTCGGCATCCCGGTCCTGCGCGATTTTTTCGACTCACGCCTGGCCGGCCAGCTCGCCTCCTCGGGGCAACAGGCAGACCTGATCGTCGGCAACAATGTGTTCGCCCATGTCCCGGACATCAATGACTTCGCCCACGGACTCAAGACGGCGCTCCGCCCCAGCGGCACCATCACGCTCGAATTCCCGCACCTGATGCGCCTGATCGAACACGTGCAGTTCGATACGGTCTATCACGAGCACTTCTCCTACCTGTCGCTATACACCACGCAGAGAATCCTCCAAGCGGCCGGACTGCGTATTTACGACGTGGAGGAGCTATCCACTCATGGCGGCAGCCTGCGGGTCTTCGCCTGCCACACCGACGCATCGTTCCCGACATTGCCGGCAGTCGCTGCCCTGCTCGCCGAGGAAGAACGACGTGGCCTGCGCAGCTTGGCGCTCTATCAGGACTTCCAGGTACGGGCCAACCGCATCAAGGACGACTTCCTCAGTTTCCTGATCGAGCAGAAACGCGCCGGCCGCAAGCTCGCCGCCTATGGCGCCGCAGCCAAGGGCAACACCCTGCTCAACTACGCCGGCATCAAGCCCGACCTGCTGCCCTTCGTATGCGATGCGGCCAAAGCCAAGCAGGGCAAATTCCTGCCGGGCAGCCATATTCCGATTCTGTCCCCCGACCGCTTGTGTGAGTGCGACCTCGATTTCCTGATCATCCTGCCCTGGAACATCGCGGCTGAGGTCAAGGCACAAAACCACCATCTCGCCGCCCGGGGAACGCAATTCGTCACGGCAGTTCCGCACCTGGAAATCACATGAGCGCCCGCATTCACTACACCAAGCCGTCCATCACCGAGCTGGAAATTGGCTACGCAAGCGATGCGGCAGCCAATGGCTGGGGCGAACGGTGCTATGAGTACATCCAGCGCTTCGAAGACGCCTTCAAGTCCCATCTGGGCGTCAAGTATGCAATCGCCACCTCGAGCTGCACCGGCGCCCTCCACATGGGCATGGCGGCACTCGGCATCGGGCTGGGCGATGAGGTCATCCTCGCCGACACGAACTGGATTGCCAGCGCGGCACCGATCGTTCATCTGGGAGCGCATCCGGTCTTTGTCGACATCCTGCCCGACTCCTGGTGCCTCGACCCGGACAGGGTCGAACAGGCCATCACCCCACGCACCAAGGCCATCGTCGCCGTCCATCTGTACGGCAATCTGTGCGACATGCCCCGGCTGCTCGCCATCGGCGAAAAACACGGCATTCCCGTCATCGAAGACGCCGCCGAAGCCATCGGCTCGGTCTACCGTGGCCGGCGGGCCGGTTCGATGGGCCGCTTCGGCACCTTCTCGTTCCACGGCACCAAGACGCTCACCACCGGTGAAGGTGGCATGTTCGTCACCAATGACCCGGAACTCTACGAGCGCGTCCTCACCCTCAGCAATCACGGGCGAGCGAGAAATCAAAGCCGGCAATTCTGGCCGGAGGTAGTCGGGTTCAAATACAAGATGTCGAACCTTCAGGCGGCCATCGGCTACGGCCAGATGCAGCGCATCGATGAACTGACAACGCGCAAACGCCAGATTCTTGCGGATTACCGCAACGCACTGTCTTCCCACGCAGGGCTTGCCATGAATCCGGAACCCGAAGGAAGCATCAACGGCGCCTGGATGCCCACGGTCGTCTTCGCTCCCGAAACGGGGGTCACACGCGAACAGCTGCAAAGTGCATTTGCGGCAGACCACATCGATGCCCGGGTGTTCTTCCATCCGCTCTCCAGCCTGCCACCCTTCGAGGAACGCCGCGGCAACACCAACGCCTTCGACCTTCCGGGGCGGGCGATCAATCTGCCCAGCTACCATGACATGACGAGCATTGATCAAGAACGAGTCACGGCGGTCATCCTGCGCTGCCTGGGTCAATAGCGGCATCGGCGGCAGGCTGAGGATGATTGGGAAAATGCCGTTCATCTGAGTCTCGCACCATCCTGCACCTACAATCCCGGAAATAACACGAGTACTGCGACGCGACACCCTTCTGTTCAACACTCTGCAAAGGTCAAGACGCCATGAAGATCTATATGCTGGGCGCTGCAAATCCGGAAACCATCCGCATGGTGAGAGCGGTTCAACGGGCTATTCCAAACGTCCATTTTGCAGGGATGCTTGACAATGACCAGACCAAGAAAGGGACCGATTTTTTTGGAATTCCCGTTCTCGGCGGGCTGGAACTGGTTGAATCCCTGAAAGGTGACGATGTCGGCTTCGTGAATCTGATCACCGGCAGTACCAAGGTACGCCATCAAACCACATTGGAGATTCTGGCCGCAGGCGGGAAATTGACCAACCTGATCCATCCGAACATTGATTTGACGATGACCACAATCGGGGTCGGCCTGTACCTGCAGGAATCCGTGATTCTTCAGGCGGAAGTGGAGGTCGGCGACAACAGCAGCATCCACATGGGCGCCGTCATCGGACATGAATCGAAAATCGGCCAATCCGTATTCATTGCCCACGCCGTCAGCGTTTCCGGGTGCTGCTCTATTGGGGACGGCACCTTCATCGGCACCAACGCAACGATCCTGCCGCGCATAAAGATCGGCCGATGGGCAACTATCGGTGCAGGCTCGGTCGTGACCAAAGACGTTCCGGATTTTGCAGTCGTCGTTGGAAACCCCGCCAAGATCATAAGAATCAATGAAGGAGAAATGAATTGAAGAATTTGAGCGAGCAGTTTCAGGATGAGGTCGTGGAGAACATCGCGGCTTTATCCAGCGATGATCTCCTTCACGACATGACCAGCCAGTGGGTCAATCGGAGCGCGGCGAGTAAATACACCTACAATTTCCGCTGGCTCAGCCGTCCCATCATCCAGTACCCGCAGGACATCGTTGCGATGCAGGAGCTGATCTGGTCGGTCAAACCCGACCTGATCATCGAGACCGGCATCGCCCACGGCGGATCGCTTGTTTTCAGTGCCTCCATGCTGGCACTTCTCGACCTGTCCGATGCCATCGAATCCGGACAGATGCTCGATCCACGCAATTCCCGCCGCGAAGTACTCGGTGTGGACATCGACATCAGGGCTCACAACAGAGCCGCCATCGAAGCCCACCCCATGTACTCCCGTATCCGGATGATCGAAGGCTCCAGCACCTCGCCCGAGGTCATCGAGCAGGTCAGCGCCATCGCCGCGAAGCATGAACGCATCCTCGTATGCCTCGACAGCAACCACACCCATGAGCACGTTCTGGCCGAGCTGAATGCCTATGCGCCCCTCGCCAGCAAGGACAGCTATTGCGTGGTCTTCGACACGATCATCGAGGACATGCCCAAATCCATGTTTCCTGATCGCCCCTGGGGCCCCGGTGACAACCCCAAGACGGCCGTCCACGAATACCTGAAAACACACCCGGAATTCGAGATCGATCGAAGCATTCATCAGAAGCTCGTGCTCACCGTTGCACCGGACGGCTACCTGAAACGGATCTCCTGACGACTACGCCCCCGGATTCGCAGTAAGTACCCGCGGCCCCACTTTCCGCAGACATTGTTTCCCCGCTCACATCATGGACCACGCGCCTCCCTCCCGAACCTCCGGCCGCCTGCCGGTGCCGACAGATCGCAATGTCAGCTTCGTCATCTGCTCGACCGATGACGACAAGTTTGCGTATATCAGTCGCCGCATTGGCGAAATCTGCACCTCGGACAACGAAATCCTGCGCATCAGTGACGCGAAATGCCTTGCCGAGGGCTACACCCGGGGCGTCGCGCAAGCCCGTTTCGAAACCATCGTGCTTTGCCAGGACGACATCGACATCCTGTGCCAGGACACACTGGACGACGTTCTGCACAAGGGCTTGCAGGAATTCGACCTGATCGGCGTCGCCGGGCCCACCGCCCTGAAGGCGACGCACTGGCCCGACAGCGGCGCCGCCAATCTGGCCGGCCTGTTGATCCAAGGCCCGGTAGGGAACGCGGATGCGCCGTTCTCGGTCACCTACTACGATACCGGCGATGTCCTCCACATCGAGGTCCAGGCCCTTGACGGCGTATTCATCGCCGCCAAGAAGGAAGTCTTCGCCCGCGTAAGGTTCGACAGCAACGCCTTCGACGGCGCCCAACTATACGATACCGACTTCACCTATCGCTGCCACCGGGCCGGACTTCGCGTCGGGGTCATGAAGGAATTGCTGCTCGTCTACGGAAGCACCTCGGCCCCCGACGAAAGGGATTGGCAACACTACGAAAAGCGCTTCTGCGAAAAATTTCCCGAATTCGAGACCACCCGCTTCTCCCCGAGGTACATACCTGGCAGCGTGAAGGCTGCCTCGCTCACCGAAGCACTGGCCCTCTGCTCCGACCCAAATTACCTGCGAAACCCCACCGTGGGGCAACCCACCTCCGCTTCAGATTCCGACAAGCTCCCCAAGACAGCCAGCGATGACAAGCGTTATGCCCTGTGGCGTTCGCGTACATCGATGCGGGAGATCGATGCGGAGCTACTCGCCGAGCGCATGACGCTCAAGTGGCATCAACGGCCAGGCATTCACCTGCTGATGGCGCTCCATCCTGGCGAGGAATCCTTACTGGCCGACACGATCGACAGCTTCGCCGCGCAGTTGTATCCGGAATGGCTGCTCACAGTGGTCACCGGCGTCGACGCACCGGAAGGACTCTCCGAAATCCCGAACATCCAGTGGCTGGCGCTACGCGACGTCGCACACATCGACTACGTGATCGACGAAATGGCCGCGGCTTCTCCCGGGACCTGGCTGGCCCGCATAGAGCCCGGCCTGACCCTCGAGCCACAAGCCTTGCAGATCATCGCCGACCGTATCAATGCCAGGCCGGAATGGCGTCTGATCTATTGCGACGAAGACACCCGAGAAACAGATGGCGGTTACACGGAGCCACTCTTCAAGCCCGATCTGAATCTGGATCTGCTGCGCGCCCAAGCTTATTTCGGCAGCTTCGTGCTCGCCGAAAAACAGGCATTTCTTTCGGCCGGGCGCTACGGCGAACACCGGGGCGCAGAAAACTACGACCTGACGCTGCGCATCCTCGACCACAGCGGCGAAACAAGCGTCGGCCATATCGACCACGTACTGGCCCACTTGCCACGTGCCTCCCGACGCGCGATGCAGCCGGAGACCGAAAAGGCGGCACTCACCGATCATCTGCAGCGCCGCGGGCTCAAGGCAGAGGTCCTGGACGGCGCGCTCTTCGGCACCCGCCGGGTTCATTACCTCTGGGAAACCCAACCTCTGGTCAGCATCATCATCCCGACCCGCGACCGGGAAGAATATCTGCGGCCTCTGCTCGACAGCCTCCGGGAGCGGACCCGTTACCCGAACGTCGAGATCATCGTCATCGATAACGGCAGCACCGACCCGGATACGCTCCGCTACCTGGCCCACCTGGCAGATGAGCAGCACGCCCGCGTGATCCCCTTGCCCGTTGATTTCAACTGGGCCCACTGCGCCAACACCGGTGCGGCAGCAGCCCGGGGAGACTATCTGCTGTTCCTCGATAACGATCTGCATATCGTCCAGGACGACTGGCTGGACCGGCTGATGGCCATCGCCCAGCGCCCCGAGGTCGCCATCGTGGCGCCCCGCCTCACCTACCCCGAAACCGCCAAGGTACAACAGGGCGCGTGGATTCTGGGATTCAATGCTCCGGTGGGCAACCCGTTCAACCAGCTGGAGCTGACCGACCCCGGCTACATGGGCCGCGCCCTGTGTGATCAGAACGTCAGCGCAGCCAGCGGCTCGGCCTTGCTGGTTCGCAAAGAAGTGTTCGACCAACTGGGCGGCATCAATGCCTCAGACTTCCCCATCATCCATGGAGCACTCGATCTGTGCCTGCGAGCCGGCGAGAAGGCCTACAAGGTCGTCTGGACCCCCTACTCCGCACTGGTTCATTACGGAGGCGTCTCTGTCCAAGCCCGCCAACAGAAGCTCGAAAACAAACTGGCTGACCTGCTGGTCACCCAGCAGGCCAACGAGACCCTGCTCCAACGCTGGCTGCCTCAACTTTCACACGACCCCGCCTACAACCGCCATCTGAGTCTGCTCGACCCTTTCAAGCCGGAGCATGTGGCCCCCATCGACTGGGATCTCCAATTTCACGACCGACCGCGCATCCTGGCCGCCCCGGTCTCCGGCGGCGCAGGCGAGTACCGCTTGCGTGCCCCGCTACGTGCAATCAGTCATGCCGGCCTGGCCCAGACGATGATCTGCGAGTCTCCCCAGGCATTCACGACACGGATTCTCTCGCCTATCGAACTGGCCCGTGCCGCTCCCGACGTCTTGATCCTCCACCAACCTCTGGATGCCGGCCAAAGCGACGCACTGGAGCGGTATTCCCGTTACCTGCCCAGGCTACGACAGATCCTCACCATCGACGACCTCGTCACCGATCTGCCCAGAAAGCATCCGTCCTACAAATCCGGCTACAAGGATGGACGCTTCCGCCTGCGCAAGAATCTCTCCCAAGTCGACCGCCTGGTCGTCAGCACGCAACCACTGGCCGACTCGTGGGCGGACATGATCGAGGACATCCGGATCATGCCCAACTGCCTGGAATGGTCACATTGGGGGAACGTGGAGCCGCCACGCCGGCCGCGCGTGAAGCCCCGGGTCGGCTGGGCCGGCGCCCAGCAGCATCAAGGGGACCTCGAACTGATCTACGCGGTGGTGGAAGCCCTCGCCGATGAAGTGGACTGGATCTTCATGGGCATGTGCCCCCCCCAGCTAAGGCCCTTCATCCACGAGTATCACGACTTCGAACGCGATTTCCAGGCCTACCCGAAAGCACTGGCCCGACTCGATCTCGACCTCGCCATTGCTCCACTGGACATCAATCCCTTCAATGAGGCCAAGAGCAACCTGCGCCTTCTTGAATATGGAGCCATGGGCTGGCCGGTGATCTGCACCGACATTTATCCTTACCAAAATGCCCCTGTTACCCGCCTGCCCAACGACCCGCAAAAGTGGATCACCACGATCCGGGAACAGCTCGCCGAGCCTGCGGCATTACGCGAAGCCGGGCGTGCCTTGCAGAAATGGGTTCATAACGGTTTCATTCTAGAGAATCATGTAGGTAGCTGGTTTGCAGCGTACGGGCCTTGACAGCGTCCGGAACCAACCGCACCCCGGCCAGTAAATCGCCCTAAAGCTTTGATAAACCGCGCCGCTATCAAGAGACACGGAGAGGTGGGATCAGATCTTGTAAGATCATTCCCTACAAAAAAATCTACAAATCTCTAAAGTCCTAGCTGTCGACTCCGTTAATGAATTCAACGGCGGTTGCCTTACACGGACCGGGCAAGGCGAACCAAAGTTAAGCCGAAACGCTTATCTTGAACGGAATTAAGGAGAACCATCATGGCTGCCACAATCAACACCAACTCGATGTCGCTGAATGCCCAGCGCAACCTGTCCATGTCCCAAGCGGGCCTTGCCAAGTCGGTGCAACGGCTGTCGTCGGGTCTGCGCATCAACAGCGCAGCCGATGACGCGGCAGGTTTGGCGATTGCGGACCGGATGAATTCGCAGGCCAAGGGTTTCGACGTGGCGATTCGCAATGCGAACGACGGCGTGTCCATGGCGCAGACGGCTGAAAGCGCGATGCAGGCCATCACGGACAACCTGCAGCGCATGCGCGAGCTGGCCGTGCAGTCGTCCAACGGCACCTATACGAGTGGCGACCGTGCCAACCTCGACGCAGAATTCCAGCAGTTGAACCAGGAAATTTCGCGTGTCATGAGCGGCACGTCCTTCAACGGTCAGAGCATCCTGAGCGGCACCTCGGACTTCAGTTTCCAAGTCGGCGCGGGCACTGCAACCACCGATCAGATCACGGTTTCCAGCGCCAACATCGAGTTGGCGACGGGCCAGTTCGCCGGGGCGACCTCCGCCGGTGCAATGACCGCTGCCTACATCTCCGGCTCGACCAGCGCCGGCGCGGCGGCGGCCATCGACGCCATTGACCAGGCCCTGACCACTGTCAACAATGCACGCGGCCAATGGGGCGCTGTCCAAAACCGCTTCAGCTCGGTCGTTCAGACCTTGCAGGTCGCATCCGAAAACGCCAAGTCGTCCCGCGGCCGCATCATGGACGCCGACTTCGCCCAGGAAACCGCCAACATGACCCGCGGCCAGATCCTGCAACAAGCCGGTACGGCCATGGTGGCACAGGCCAACAGCATGCCCAATAACGTGCTGTCCCTCCTGCGCTAAGCGGCGCCAAGCTTTTAAATTTCGCCGCAGCAGGCGCCGCACCGTAAAGGGAGCGGCGCTTTCTGCACAAATGGGAGATGATCATGAGCATTCAACCCGTCGGTTCGGGCGCGATGCAATACACCACGCCAGCCAAACCGCTTACCGCGGTGGACGGTAGCCGTCAGGCAGATGCCACCCCATCAAGCGGCGAAACCTCCGCGGCAAAGAGCATCACCGAGGCAGACAAAGCCACACAACTGAGCCCGGATCAGCTGGCCCAAGCGGTCAACCAGATTCAGGATGTCATCAAGCAAACCGCTCAAAGTCTGCAGTTTTCGATCGACAAAGACACCGGAACAACCGTAGTAAAGGTTGTCGATACCGAATCCAAGAAGGTGCTTCGCCAGATACCGTCGGAAGAAGTACTGGCCATCGCCAAGGCGCTGGACAAACTACAAGGTCTGCTGGTCAAGCAAAAAGTTTGATCCACCTCCAGTACCCACCACCCGGTGGGTTTGTTTTTTTATGCAACGCCAGAGATGGGCACGATTTATGCTGATGAATTTGCTATCCGCTGATGCACTCAAGTTTTTCAAGCATCGGCCGTAAGCAAATCCAGCAGGAACACAGCAACACGGAGGAGTGCCATGGCAACCCTTTCATCCGCCGGCATCGGGTCGGGGCTAAACGTCGAATCCATCGTCACGGGGTTGATGAATGTCGAGCGACAGCCTCTTACCCAGCTCCAGACCCAACAAAGCAGCTATCAGTCGAAGATTTCGGCGCTCGGCACCCTCAAGAGCGCCATATCCTCTCTGCAATCGGCCGCCAGTGCGCTGACACCGGCAATTTTACAGAGTCCGACGGCAGCTTTTGCCTCTTTCAATGCAACAGTTGCCGATTCGACGATTGCATCGGCAACCACCACAAGCTCTGCAGTCGCAGGCACTTACTCCGTCAATGTCACTAAACTGGGTAGCAGCCAGACCTTGGCGCTCAACTCAACATTTCAATCCGGCGATCCGGCGTTGGATTTTGGCAGTGACGACACACGCACGCTGACGATCCAACAAGGCAGCAACGCGGCCGTCACCATCACGCTGGACAAGAGCCAGAACACTCTGAGTGCCCTGCGCGATGCAATCAACAACGCCGGTGCAGGCGTGAGCGCCAGCACGGTTACGGACAGCAACGGATTGCAGCATCTCCAGCTCACGGCAGATCAGGCCGGGACCGCGAACACGATTACATTGGGCGGAACGGTCGCGTTCAAGGGCGCCGCGGCCTCCATCAGCAATAGCGATTTCGCGGAAACCCCAGCCACCGACGCCATCGTCCAGATCCAGGGCATCACCGTAAAAGCCAACGGCAATACCGTGTCTGACGCCATCGATGGCGTCACCTTGACGCTCGCCAAAGAAGGCTCTACCAGCCTGACGCTGACACGGGACAACTCGGCCTTGAAGAGCAAGCTCACGGCCTTCGTCAACGCCTACAACAGCCTGAATTCATCGATCAAGAGCCTTGGTGCCTACGATGCCACATCCAAGACGGGCGCCGTTCTCAACGGCGACTCGTCTCTGCGCAGCGTTCAGTCGCAAGTCAGGGCCGCATTGACCAACGTACCCAGCAGCTTGTCGAGCAATGCGTACAAAACGCTCAGTTCGCTGGGGATATCGTTCCAGTCGGATGGCAGTCTTCAACTTGACAGCACAAAATTCGACACAGCAGCCAGCACCAATTTTTCTGCAGTTGCATCGGCCATCAGCGCCTATGGCAGTTCGTTGAAAACCACAACGACCAACCTGTTGGGCACTACTGGCGTCATTGCCAGCCGCACGAACGGCTTGAATTCAAGCGTTACCAGTATTGGGAAACAGATCACTGCACTCAACAATCGGCTGAGCATCATTGAACAAACTTACCGGGCACAGTTCACCGCCCTGGACACCACAATGGCGAGCATGAGCACAACAAGCACCTACCTTACCCAACAGCTCGCGCTCCTTAGTAAATAAGCCGTAAAGCTCAACCCAAACGGAGAACAAGATGTCGTTCGGCCTCGCCGCCCGTCGTGCCGCCGCAGCCTACAGCGAAGTCGGTTTCGAAACTGGGGTTTCCACTGCCGACCCGCACAAGCTGATCCTGATGCTGTTTGAAGGTGCGCTTCTGCAGATCGGGACGGCTACGGCCGCTCTTGAAGCGCAAAACGTCCCCGCCAAAGGCAAGGCAATCTCCCACGCGATCGAGATCATCGGCAACGGCCTCAAGGTCAGCCTCGATTACGAAGCGGGAGGAGATCTTGCAGAACGCTTGGGCGCCCTGTATGAGTACATGATGCAGCGACTCCTCTACGCCAACCTGCACAACAGCAAGCCGGCCCTCGATGAAGTCGCGAAGCTGCTTTCCGAACTGAAAGGCGCCTGGGAAGAAATCGGCACCCCCGACCAGGCCAACCGTTAAGACTGCCGGAGATATTTGCATGAGTTCCCTTGCCCTGCTGGAACAAATGAGCACCTACTCGACCGAGATGGTCGATGCAGCCCGCGCCAACGACTGGGATCGTCTCTCACGCCTTGAACGGCAGGTGGCATCCCTGCGCGACCGTCTCGGCGTCGAGGAAGCCCTTGCATTTCCGGGCCGTCAGAAACGCATGCCCGAGGAAGAGCGCCAGAGAAAAGTGGCGCTGATTCGCCGCATCCTTGATGACGACAAAGAAGTGCGCGTGCACACCGAACCCTGGATGGACAACGTACGTCAGTTGCTGTCTGGCGGCGCAAGAGAACGGAATGTGCGCAAGGCCTACGGCGACCCCGATCAGACGTAAGGGTAGGGGCTGGCAGGTGATCTCACCATGATTCCAGGCGACCTCGCCTCCCGCCTGCGGATGCTCTCGGAGGTGAGTTTTTTCTCCGGCGAGCCAACTGTCGCCCCAACCGCCCGAGTACGGGCAGTCACCTCCGTCCTGCCCGACTTCACGCCGGGGCAGCGTATCACGGCGAGCCTCCAGGCTGCCGCGCAGGACAACACCTACCACGCCCGCATCGACGGGCGTGAGGTCATCCTGTCTCTCCCCCAATCGGTCAAAGCAGGAGACACTCTCGAACTCATCGTCAGCAAGGTCACGCCTCAGGCCATCATGGCCACCCTGGCCCAGCCGACTGGCGACACTGCCACATCAAGCCAGGCAGCCCTTAGTCAGACCGGAAAACTCATCAGTGTCCTGCTGACCGGCCAGCCGGCGGTGCCCAGTGCCAGTCTCAATGGTGGCCAGCCACTGCTGCCAGCCGCACCACAAACACCTGCAGCCACAAGCCAGCTGGCCGGCCAACTCGGCACAGCCGTCACGGAAAGCGGCCTGTTCTACGAGGCCCATCAGGCGCGCTGGCTATCGGGGCAATTGGACACAGCCACCTTGCGCAAGGAACCCCAGGGCAGCATGCCGGCAATACTGCAAGCACCCATCAGCGGCCTCCAATCGTCTCCCCCCTCCCCGGCTGGCGGGCAGCCTGCAGAGATGGTTCTGCCCTCCCCCTGGGAAATGCTCTTCAATGGCGCTCAGGACACGGCCAACAATCAGGAGGCCGGTACGACTCGACGTGAGGATGCGGTGGAGCCACAGGGAAGGCGCAGCACGGAGGACGCAACCAGCAATCAGGCCAGCAGTGCAACTCGACGTGATGCTACCGTGGAGCCACAGGGGAGACGAAGCACTGAGGACACAACCGGCAATCAGGCCAGTACCCCCCTTTCCGGCGGTAAAACCGACAGTGCCGCACCGATTGCCGAGAAGCTGCTGCCCATCGTGCATCAGCAACTGGACACCCTTGCCACCCATCAGGCCGTCTGGCAAGGGCAGATCTGGCCCGGGCAGATCATGGAATGGGAAATCGAAGACCCATCCCGCGACGCACGCGACAGCGATGATCAACAGCCCGAGCCCTACTGGAACTCCACCCTCCGGCTGACCCTCCCCAGCCTCGGTGGCATCGAGGCCCGCCTGCACTTGACCCCAGCCGGCGTGGCGGTGCGCCTGATCGCCGACGACAGCACCACCCGCGAAGCGCTGCAGTCCGGGGAGTCGCGCCTTGCCGACTCGCTCGCAGCCGCGAACGTACCGCTCACCGGGCTGGTTGCCGAACTCAGAGGCAGGCAATGAACCGCCCCGAAGCACCCTCGGAAGTGCGGGCCGAAGCTGTCGCACTGGCCTACAACGCCAACGCATCGGCCCCCACGGTGGTGGCCAAGGGGCGCGGCCTGATCGCGGCAGAGATCATCGCCCGTGCCAAGGAGGCCGGGGTCTATGTGCATGAATCCCCCGAGCTCGTCGCACTCTTGATGCAGGTGGACCTGGACGCCCGCATTCCGCCCGAACTCTATGTGGCGGTCGCCGAGCTGCTGGCCTGGCTATACAGCCTCGAACAAGGCGCCCAAAAGACTACGGCCCCGAAAACCGGGGCCGCACAAGCTGTATAAAGCTGAACCGCGACTCAGGACTTGGGCGGAACATAGCCTCCGATCTGATCGGCGCCACCACCAAAGAAGTAGCGCTCCATCTGCTCGGCCAGGTACTTGCGCGCACGCGCATCCATCAGGTTCAGACGGTTTTCGTTGATCAGCATGGTCTGATGCTTGACCCACTGCTGCCAGCCTTCCTTCGAAACGTTCTCGAAGACCTTCTTGCCAAGTTCGCCGGGAATCGGCGGCAGATCCAGACCTTCAGCCTCTCGGCCGAGCTTCACACAGTTGACCATCCGTGCCATGTTTCTTCACCTCTCGATTGGGATTCCGGAGCAGCACCGCTGCCGCCCATGGGATAGCAAGATTCTAGCCCGCCGCGCCAGAGCGATCCAGTCGCTCCTCATCACTTTCGGCAAATGCCCAGCCATTGCCCCCACGGGACTTGGCCACGTACATTGCCCGATCCGCCGCACCGATCAAGGACTCTCCATGGTTTCCGCAGTCGGAGCTGATCGCAATGCCGATACTGGCCGTCACACCAACGCTTTCGGCTCCACAGTCGAAGCGCAGAGCTGCAATGCAGGCACACACCCTGCGCGCCAGTTCGGTCAGTTCAGTCTTCGTACCCGATGGCACCAGGATCGCGAACTCGTCGCCCCCCATCCGGAAGAACATCTCGTTGCGGCGTACCACCGCGACCACTGCAGCAGCCAGGCCGATCAGCACTCGGTCGCCAGCCTGATGGCCGAAATTGTCGTTGACCGGCTTGAAGCCATCCAGATCGATGGACAGCAAACCAATATCTTCCGCATGACGGCAACCATCGGCCAGCATGCGCTCCAGTTCCTCATGGAAGCGCCGCCGGTTGTAGATATTGGTCAGCGGATCGCGCTCCGCCAGGCGCATCAATTGCCCCGCCACCTTGCGCTGCTCGGTCACGTCCTCGAAGACCCAGATGCGACCGATGGGCCGGGTCCCGTCCGGCCCCGGCACCACACGCGAAAAATCGGTCACGATACGGCCGTCGAGGAAGCGGATCTCGAAGGGCTCGCTCGGCTTCCGGTTGCTCAGCACATCGGCAAGATGCCGCTGATAGCCTGCCTGGTCCGCAATCCGCACCATCACGTGTTGCTGCAATACGACGTCACGCACTCCGACAAAACTCTCACCCAGCGCCAGTTCCCAGATGTCGTAGAGCGCACGATTGCAGTAAACCACCCTTCGATCCGAATCCATGAACAGGATGCCCACGCGCACCACGTCCAGCAGCGCGGACAAGCGGGAACGCTCCTCGTTGCTGCGCCGGAGATAGTGCTCTGAAAGAGCCTGGGCACGACGTAGCGCGGCAACCGACTCCAGCAGCTTGTACTCGGCTTCCTTGCGCGCCTGGATATCGGTCAGCGTCGCCCGCAGCCCCAGCAGCAGCCCTTCATCATTACGGATCGGCTGCCAGCGGCCGAGCATCCAGACGGTTCTCCCGTCCTTTGTCACCAGTCGCAATTCAAATTCGGTGGATGCCTCCCCTTCCAAAGCTTGGGCAAGCTGATCCCGACAGTAGCGCCGATCCCGGTCGTAAACGAGCCGGTCGATGAAGCCTCCCGCAAGAACCTCATTGACGCTGTAACCCGTGGCCTTCTCGATCGCTCCGTTGATCCAGAACAGAGAACCTTCCGCATTGAGCCAGCCTTCTATGCCACGATCGGTACTCGCCGCCTCCAAGAAATAGCGTGTACCACCTGGCGCCGACGGCGCGTTCCCGACCTCAGTACCGACAGCCGACCAGGCATTGACGTCACCTTGCTCCACTGGCGATATGGTCTTCTCTGGCCGGGTCGGACGCTGACGCCGCAAGAACAGATACGCTCCAGCCATACCGGCCATCGTCGCCAGCCCCGCGGTCAATGTCACCACCGGCGACTCCATGCCCGGCGGCAGCGCCGCATGTACAGGCAGTGCAGCCATGCCGAGCATGAGTGCCAACCAATGCCGTGCAGGCCGCAGACCCAGCAAAGGACGGATTCGAAGCTCGATCCGCGGCATCAACCGCATCGTCACAGGGCCTTCATGAAAACCTTGGAGCGGCGGCTGACGTCGTACATTTCAAGTTTCGGTCGCGGCAACTCGGCCGGAGGCACCTCGTGGAAGCCCCGCTCGCGGAACCAATCCGCAGTCCGCGTCGTCAGTACGAACAAGCGCTCAACGCCAAGCGCGCGCGAGCGCATCTCGATCCGGCGCAACAGCATTTCACCCAGCCCCGCGCGCCGATGCTCCGGCACCACGGCAACACAGGCCATTTCGGCCGCGCGTTCGTCCGTGAAGGGATACAGCGCCGCGCAGCCCACCAGCACGCCGTCGTACTCGACGACGGTGAAGCGCTCGATTTCCTGCTCCAGCCGCTCGCGGCTGCGCCGTACCAGCGTGCCGTCGGCTTCCATCGGCGCGATCACGCTGCCAAGCGCCCCCACGTCCTCGATGGTCGCCTCGCGCAGACGGAACAGGGGGTCGCGGGTCAGCACGGTGCCTACCCCCTGGGGCGTGAAGAACTCCAGCAACAAGCCACCGTCCTTGTCCCGGTCGATCAGGTGCGCCCGCCCAACCCCCTGGCGCACCGCACGGATCGCGCAGGGCAGGTAAAGGTCGAGATCCTCGGTCAGCCCTTCACCGGCGTTCAGCATGGCTTCCGCATCATCGGCAGTGATGGCCTCGATGAGCCCACCCTTCACATCGAGCAGGCCGGGCGCATCGCACAGGTAGATCAGCTTCTCGGCCTTGAGGGCGATCGCCACCGCCTCAGCTACCGCCTCCATGCTCATGTTGAAGATCTCGCCAGCCGGCGACACACCGAGGGACGACATCAGCACCACATTCTGCTGATCCAGGTCGGCGGCGATCTCCTCAGCGATCACTTTGCGCACCGCACCGGTGAAGCCGTAATCCACACCATCGACGACGCCGACCGGCTTGGCGGTGACGAAATTGCCGCCGGTCACGCGCATGTAGCTGCCGGCCATCGGTGTGTTCGGCAAGCCCTGGGAAAGCTGCGCCTCGACCTCCAGGCGCGTCACCGCCACAGCCGCCTTGACGCACTCCAGCGCCTCCGCGTCGGTGACGCGCAAGCCCTTGTGATAACGGGGCGTCAGGCCGCGCCGGAGCATCTCGGCCTCGATCTGCGGACGCGCACCATGCACGAGCACCAGCCGGATGCCCAGCGCCGCAAGCAGATTGCAGTCGTAAGCCAGCTTCTCGACCAGATGGGCGCCTGCCACCTCGCCACCGAAGCCCAGCACGAAAGTCTTGCCGCGGAAGGCATGGATGTAGGGTGCCGCCGCGCGCACCCAGGCGACGAAACGCTGGGAGAGCTGCTCGGCGCGCTCTGCGGAAACGGTATCAGGGGAATTCACGGACACTCCAGCCCATCGGGGTTGAGCAATGCAACGTTTTATTTTGCACTTCTTTCATTTCTGCAATGCGACCTCCAGCTTGTCCACCAGGGTCTGCAGCACTTTTACCCTAGCGTAATATTTATTATCCGCTTCGACCAGAGTCCAGCCAGCATTTTCCGTACTCGTGCGATCGATCATGTCGCATACCGCGGGTTCATAAAGCGGCCATTTTTCCCTGTTCCGCCAGTCCTCCTCGGTGAGCTTGTAACGCTTGAAGGCCTGCTCTTCACGGGCCTTGAAACGCCGCAGCTGCTCCTCGTCGCTGACCGACAGCCAGAACTTCACGACGATGGCCCCTGCCGACACGAGCTGATCCTCAAAATCATTGATCTCCGCATAGGCACGCATCCAGTCCGCCTCCGAGCAGAAACCCTCGACACGCTCCACCAGGACCCGGCCATACCACGAGCGATCGAATATCGCGACCCGCCCCTGCCGCGGCAGATGGCGCCAGAAGCGCCACAGGTAAGGCTGCGCCCGCTCTTCCTCGCTCGGTGCGGCAATCGGCGTGATGTGGTACTGGCGCGTATCCAGGGCCTGGGTAACCCGGCGGATCGCCCCGCCCTTGCCCGCCGCATCCATGCCTTCGAACACCAGCACCAGACTTCGGTTCGCGAAAGCCTCGCTGCGCACGGCCAGGGCCAACCGCCCCTGCAACCTTTCCAACTGCTTGTCGTAGTCCTTCTTGTCCAGCGGCTGGTTGAGTACCAACGCATTCAGCAGGTTCCGTTCATCCACCGGCGCGGCCAGCGGCGCCGCCGTCTGGCGGGTCCGATAGCCCCGCGCGGCGTGCTCGCAGCGGCGGCGCAGGCCTTCCAGCAGCGTCCGACCGACCTGCACTGCACGGTATTGCGGATCGGAGCCGTCCACGATCACCCACGGCGCGATGCCAGTGCTGGTCTGGCGCAGCACGTGCTCCGCCACATCCTTGTAGCGGTCGTATTCCTTGTAGACCTCCCGGTCCGTGTCCCGCACCCGCCAGCGGGTTTCTGGATTCGCCTCCAGCGCGTTCAGGCGCTTTTTCTGGGCCTGCTTGGACAGATGGAACCAGAACTTGACCAACAGCACGCCCTCGGCCGCCAGCATCGCCTCGAAGCGGTTGAATTCGGCCAGTTGCTGATCGAGACGTGCCTTCTTGATACGCCCGAACGCGCGGTCCCCGATGGCCTCGGAATACCAGTTGCCGAACAGCACACCGATCTTGCCGCGCGGCGGCAGCGCCCGCCAGAAGCGCCACAGGAAGGGGCGCTCACGCTCCTCGTCGGTGGGCTTGTCAAAGGCATGCACCTCGATGTGGCGCGGGTCCATCCACTCGTTGAGAAGATTGACCGTCTCGCCGCGCCCGGCCCCGTCGATGCCGTTGATCAGGATCACTGCGGCAAAGCCCTTGTTCTCCAGTAACTCGAACTGCACGTCCAGCAGGTCGGTGCGCAGCTGCGGTTCGATCGACTCGTAGTCGGCCTTCGACAGCTTGTGGCCCAGCTCGGCGGATTCAAACATCGCCCTCTCCCGGGAAATCACCCCACAGCGTCTGCAAAGCGGCCATTGCCGCCAGCCCGGCGGTCTCGGTACGGAAGACGCGCGGCCCCAGCGCCAGCGGCTCGCAGCCGGCCCGTTCGGCGAGGATCAGCTCGGCGGGCGACCAACCGCCCTCCGGGCCGATCAGCACGCTCAGCGGCCCGTCCGGAGGGGACTTACGGGCCAATGCGCCCGCGGCGCCCGGTGCCAGGATCAGCCGACGCCCTTCCGCCGCCTGCGCCAGATACTTGTTGAGAGGCAGGATCTCGGCGATCTGCGGCACGCGGTTGCGCCCGGACTGCTCGCAGGCCGACACCGCCACCTGCTGCCAGTGGGCCACCCGCTTGGCGGCCCGCTCACCGGACAGCTTCAACACTGAACGCTCGGCCGCCACCGGTTGCACCGCCACCGCGCCCAGCTCCACCGCTTTCTGCACGATCCAGTCCATCTTGTCGCCACTTGCCAACGCCTGCACGAGCGTGATTGCCAGCGGCGATTCCCGCTCCACCTCCAGACGCGGGCCAAGGCGGGCCAACGGCTTTTTGCCCAGGGCCTGCAGGGTCGCGGCGCATTCGCCACCTCGACCGTCGAAGAGCACGATTTCATCGCCGACAGCCAGCCGCAACACGCGCTCGGCGTGGTGGGCAACGTCGGCAGGCAGGGGCATATCGCTGTCGGGAGCGAGCCCGTCAGGGCAGAAGAAGCGCGGATTCATCATGCTATTATCCGCAAAACCGCGTGTTTAAACGGGATTGAAACAAAATGCCGATCCGTCTCACCACGCTTCCGATCATCGCCCTGCCCCCATCCTGGGGCAGCCGCACCTTCACCGTCCAACGGGCCGCCCGATGACCACCAGTGCCCAACGCCTCGAACTCGCCCGCTCCCTCGCCGAACTGGTGCGCCAGATGGCCCGCGAGACCATCCTGCCCCGCTACCTGCGTGCCGTGCGCGAGCACAAGGCCGACGGCAGCGTGCTCACTGAAGCCGACCTGGCCTCCCAGGCGGCCCTCGTCGAGCGCCTGCCCCAGCTCATCCCGGCCCCAGTGCTCGGCGAGGAAATGACCGCCGAGGAGCAGGGCCGCGTGTGGCAAGCCGGCATGGACGGTCTGTGGGTCATCGACCCGATCGACGGCACCACCAACTTCGCCAACGGCATCCCCTTCTTCGGCGTGGCCGTAGCCTACCTGGTCAATCACAAGACCCAGCTCGGCGTGGTCTACAACCCGGTCACCGACGAGGCCTTCTATGCGGGCCGCGGGGCCGGCGCATGGCTTAACGACGTGTCGTTGCCACTGCGCAGCCCGACCACCCGCCTCAAGGACGCGGTGGCCGGCGTGGACTTCAAGCGCATCAGCCACCACCTCGGCGACGAACTGGCCGTCCGCCCGCCCTATTACTCCCAGCGCAACTTCGGCTCCAGCGCCCTCGAATGGTGCTATGTGGCCGCCGGCCGCCTGGACGTTTACATCCACGGCGGCCAGATGCTGTGGGACTATGCCGCCGGCCGGCTGATCCTCGAAGAAGCCGGCGGTTGCTACAGCACCCTCGGCGGCACACCGCTGACCGCCGGCCCGGCCATCAAGCGCTCCGTAATCGCCGCCGCCAGCCCGGCCCTGTTCGACCAATGGCGGGTCTGGCTCAACACCCATTCCTGAGCCGAGCCGGACCTCCTGAAAGGAGGCCCGGTTTTTGCTGCAACACCGCTGAATTAGGCTTCACTCCGGAAACTGAGCGCTTTTGGCACAGGCCATAGCCCCGTGCCCTGTGCCAAAACCATTCACTTTCGAGAGCAACCCATGTCCATGAAGCACCCGATCATCGTGGTGACCGGCTCGTCAGGCGCCGGCACGACCACGGTGAAGCACACTTTCGAAGGCATCTTCTGGCGGGAAAAGGTCAATGCTGCGGTCATTGAGGGCGACAGTTTCCACCGCTACACGCGGGAGGAGATCCGCGACCTCATCATCGAGGCGGAAAGCCAGGGCCGGCGCGGCATCAGCCACTTCGGCCCGGAGGCCAATCTGCTCGAAGATCTGGAACAGTTGTTCCGCACCTACGGCGAATCGGGCGGCGGCAAGCGGCGTTTCTATCTCCACAGCGCAGAGGAAGCCGCCCGCCGCGCCCTCAGGATGGGCGACTTCACGCCTTGGGAAGAACTTCCGCCGGACACCGACTGCCTGTTCTATGAAGGACTCCACGGCGCGGTGATCACCGACAAGGTCAATACCTGCCGGCACGCCGACCTGCTGATCGGTGTCGTTCCAATCACCAACCTGGAGTGGATACAAAAGATCCACCGGGACACCAAGACCCGCGGCTACTCACTGGAGGCCGTGCAGGAGACCATCCTGCGCCGCATGCACGACTACGTGCATTACATCGTGCCGCAGTTCTCCCACACCCACATCAACTTCCAGCGCGTGCCGATGGTGGATACGTCCAACCCCTTCATCGCCCGCGACATCCCGACCGCCGACGAGTCGATGGTGATCATCCGTTTCCGCGACCCGCGCGGCGTGGACTTCCCCTACCTGCTGCGCATGATCCACGACAGCTTCATGTCCCGCGCCAACACCATCGTGGTGCCGGGTGGCAAGCTGGATCTGGCAATGCAGCTGATCCTCACGCCGCTGATCTGGAAGCTGATGGAACGCCGCCGCCAGTGGGTTTGAGACTGTGAGCTGAAAATGGGCCAGGCTCGGCGGACGCATCACGTCGCCCCTGCAAGCCGCCCACAAGACCAGCCCCGCAGACGATGAACCATGGAGCCAGCCTGGAACGCGCTGGCCCCCCCGCTCAATGCGCGGCTACTGCGATGTTCTGACCTGATTCAGTCTTCAGGTCGTCGCGGAACTCGCCCTCCCAGGCGTCACCGGAAGCCCAGGTCAGGCGGCCGCGGCCATGCTTTTTGCCGAGGTTCCACGCGCCGTCGTAACGGTTGCCGTTTTTCCACGCATAGCTACCCTGGCCGTGGAAGAGGCCACGCACGAAGTCACCGGTGTAGCGATCCCCCGACGCGAAGACCAGCGTACCGCGACCAACCGGCTCTCCATCCACCACCGCACCTTCATAGCGATTGCCGCCGGGAAACTGGATGATGCCGTAGCCGACAGCCCGGTCGTCGGCCCAGTCGCCGTCGTACCACTGGCCGCCCACCCAGTTGAAGCGCCCCTTGCCCTGACGTCGCCCGTCGACCAGGGTGCCGCTGAAGCGCTCGCCATTGGCCCATTCGACGGTGCCCGTGCCACTCACGATGCCGCTCTTCGGATCCATCGCGAAATGGCCCTTGTAGGTGGTATCGCCGGCGACCAGCGTGGCTTCGGTCGGTGCTTCCTTGCGGACGGTTGCCGCCGGCACTTCGGCCACTTTGCCAACCGGCGTCGGAACGACGGGCACCAACGCGGTCGTTGCAGCTCCCGCCTTGATCGCGTCCTTGGCAACCGGGAGCGCTGCAGCCGCAGTTGCCGTCGCGGCAGTCGCCACGGACGTCTTGACCGCCACCGGCTCGACAACCGGTGCCGGCCTGCGCGTCCCGTACAAAGCCTGCGCGTTCACCGGCAGCGGCGTGCCCCGTTCACGGGCCAGCGCATCCGCATTGCTGCGCGCCAGATTCTGCGGACTGCCATGACACTGGCCAGCCGCATCGCGCCAGGCCACCTCGGCCCTCATCGACAGCTGGTCCTTCTCGGTCGCCGACACACCATTGCCGGCGCTCTTCACACGCTGGCTCAGATCCGTCGCGCTGTCCCACAGCGGACCACAGAACTCGGCGTTGTGCGCATCGATCTGGGTTTGCTCCACCTTGCGCTGGGCCTGCAGCTGCCTCGTGCCGGAACACTTGTCGGCAGCACCTTCCCAGGCCATCACGGCCTTGCCGTAGAGCATCGCCGCATCGTCCCAGCGCTTGTCCCGCCACGCGCCCTTGGCGTAATCGATGAGCGCTGTCGCGTTCTTCCAGGCCGCATCACAGGCCGGGCCGGCGCTGAGCAGCTCGGCGTTGGCGGTGCGAACCTTGACCGTCGCGGCCAGACTCTTCTCGGCCTTCTCCCGATGCGGCGACTGACACACCGCTACCGCCTCCCGCCACGTCGTCTCGCCCTCGGCGAGCAGGCGCTCGACTTCCGCCGGGTCCCCCTTGTCCGACTTGGCCGCGGCGGCACGGAGATCCAGGTCCAGTGCCTTGTCGAAGCGCGGCAGGCATTCGCTCTGGTGGCTGATGGCAGCTTCGACCAGCTTCAGTTCCGTCGTGGCCCGGTCCCCTTGCCGGTTGGCCTGCGCGGCAACGGTCGGACAGGCCGCCGCCACCTTCAGGAATTCGCCACTGGCGCTGTGCAGCAGCGGCTGCGCCTCCTTCCAGCGTTTGGCTGAAGCTGCCTGGTGGCCCTGCTCGAAATGCGCCTCGGCCTCCTGCAGCAACACCGGGCAATCTGCTGCGGGGCCACCCGACGTCTCAGGCATGCCACCGGACGCTTCCGGCATGGCCTGCTGGGCGCCAGCCCCGCCAACTAGAAAGAGCAGGCACACAGCCAGCCCGCGACGATGCATCGTATTCATCAACTCAGTCCCCGCCCGATTCCAAAGGCATTCTCAGCATCGCATCGATCAGCCCACCCTGCCCTGCACCGCCAGCAAGCGGCACATCATCGCTGGCCATCTGCAGGGCCATCTGCCCGCTCTCATCCGAGGCGCTCTGCAGGTCGCCGATCTTCAGCGCAAACACATCCAGGGATTCGCCCTTCAGCACTGCCGCCAGCATCTCCTCCCGCTGGGTCTGGCGGGCCAGTGCCGCGTAGCGCTGCAGACGGTCCTCATCGAAAACGAAGGGGTTGGCAATCGCATTGGCATCAAAAAGCTTCTGATGCAGCGTCGCGCCGGCAAGCGGATCACCACCGAGTTTCCCAATGCGGTCATAGGCCCAACGGTCCGCATCGTCGAAGGCCGTCGTCGCCACCCACGACAGGCTGGACACCGACATGCCGACCCGCGCCATGAAGCTGTCCCGCAACACGCCGCCGAGCTGACGCCCTGCCGACTTGGCGATCTCCTCACCCACTTTCTGCGCGTATTCCTTGCCGGCCTGCTCGGCGATACTGCGGGCTGCGTCCTGCAGAGCCTGCTTCGCGATCGCCTCACCCGCCGATTTTGCCGCCGCCGCGGCCGCTGCCTGCGCCGCCTGATCGACCGCCACCTTGGCGGCCTGCGCCGCGGCGTTGAGGCCGGTTGCCAGCGTGGCGATCTCAAACAGCGTCGACACGATCTCTTTGGTGTAGTGATAGGCCTTCATCCGCCCCCCGCCCTCCTCGGACAGCCCCTGGGTCCACAGCACGATCCACAGGGCTTCATCCGGGGTGATCTGCGGGCCGAACACATTGAGCGGATAGATGCTCATCAGCCAGTGGTAATCCTGGTAGGTCGGCGTGACTGGCGGGGCCAGGCGTGCATAGCCGCGGCACACCTGCAGCGGCTTGACCGTCACGGTCTTGCCAGCCGCGGTCTTGACCGGGAAGGGCTTGCCGTCGTCGCGCAATTCGGCCAGTTCGGCCAGCATCTTGTTGGCGTCCCGGCGGCTGTAGCCCTTCAGGTCGACGAGCTTGTCGCCGACCTGAAGCCCGGAATCCGGCGCGGCACCGACGACGGTAAGACGCTCGTCCACCTGCAGCGCCCGCACCCACGCAACCCGGTCGTCCTCAGCCCATTCATAGCTGGTTGCCACGCTGAAGGGCAGCTCCCACTGATGGCTGCAATCCGGATCCTTCAGCGCAGCCGTGCGCACGATGGCCGGCCGCAACGCGCGTTCGCCATGGCCGAGCAGGCGCAGGTTGGCGAGCAAGGTTTCATTCACCTTGCGGCCGTCATCGACGGTGTATTTGACCGAACTACATCCGCTCAGGGTCAGCGCCACCCACGACAGGGCAGCCACGGCAAGGAGGCGCAAGAACATCGACGAGACGAATGTAAGTAAATGTGGGCGCCCGATTATGCCGCAGTTTTCACGCCCCCGTACGCCCCGCCCCGGATCGCACTTATCCCCCCGCGAGGCTACCCAAGTGCCCGGAAATCAAAGATAATTACGGTCTTTGCGCGCCGCTCCCCCGGCCGAAGGTTCTTCGATGTCTTCTACGCGTAACGTCAAGCTGCCCGTCTTCAACCCCCTGACTGGCGCTATCCGCGCGCTGGCCATGGATGCCGTCCAGAAGGCCAACTCCGGCCACCCGGGCGCCCCGATGGGCATGGCCGAAATCGCCGAGGTACTGTGGCGCCGCCACCTGCGCCACAATCCGGCAAACCCGAAGTGGGCTGATCGCGACCGCTTCGTGCAGTCCAACGGCCACGGCTCGATGCTGATCTACGCCCTGCTGCACCTGACCGGCTACGACCTGTCCATCGACGACCTCAAGAACTTCCGCCAGCTGCACAGCCGCACCCCGGGTCACCCGGAAGTCGGCTACACCCCCGGCGTCGAAACCACCACCGGTCCTCTGGGGCAGGGCATCACCAACGCGGTCGGCATGGCGCTGGCCGAGAAGATCCTCGCCGCCGACTTCAACCGTCCCGGCCACGAGATCGTCAACCACCACACCTACGTCTTCCTCGGCGACGGCTGCCTGATGGAAGGCATCTCCCACGAAGCCTGTTCGCTGGCCGGCACCTGGGGCCTGGGCAAGCTGATCGCCTTCTACGACGACAACAACATCTCCATCGACGGCCACGTCGACGGCTGGTTCACCGACGACACCCCGAAGCGCTTCGAAGCTTACGGCTGGCACGTGGTGCGCGACGTACAGGGGCATGACCCGGTCGAGATCGAGGCCGCCCTCAAGGCCGCCCAGGCCGAAACCGGCCGCCCCAGCCTGATCTGCTGCAAGACCATCATCGGCGCCGGCGCCCCCAACAAGCAGGATAGTCACGACGTACATGGCGCCCCGCTGGGCAACGCGGAAATCGAGGCCGCCCGCGCCTACATCGGCTGGAACCACCCGCCCTTCGAAGTGCCGGCCGACGTTTACGCCGCCTGGGACGCCAAGGAAAAGGGTGCTGCGCTGGAAGGCGAGTGGAACACCCGTTTCTCCGCCTACGCCACGGCCTTCCCCGAACTCGCCGCCGAATTCACCCGCCGCATGGCCGGTGAACTGCCCTCCGACTGGAGCGCCCACGTGGACGCGGTACTGGCCAAGGTCGCCGAGAAGGGCGAGACCATCGCCACCCGCAAAGCCAGCCAGAACAGCATTGAAGCCTTCGCACCGAAGCTGCCGGAACTGCTCGGCGGCTCCGCCGACCTGGCCGGCTCCAACCTGACCCTGTGGTCCGGCGCCAAGGGCGTCAGCAAGACCAGCGGCGGCAACTACGTGTACTACGGTGTGCGCGAGTTCGGCATGGCTGCCATCGCCAACGGCATCGCCCTGCACGGCGGCCTGGTGCCCTACACCGCCACCTTCCTGATGTTCAGCGAATACGCCCGCAACGCCCTGCGCATGGCGGCGCTGATGAAGGTGCGTCAGATCTTCGTGTTCACCCACGACTCCATTGGCCTTGGCGAAGACGGCCCGACCCACCAGCCGGTCGAACAGACGGCCTCCCTGCGCCTGATCCCCAACATGGACGTGTGGCGCCCCTGTGACACCACTGAATCGGCGGTGGCCTGGGCTGCAGCGGTCGAACGCACCGAGGGTCCGAGCTCCCTCGCCTTCTCCCGCCAGAACCTGCCCTTCCAGCCGCGCAATGCCGAACAGGTCGCCGATATCCGCCGCGGCGGCTACGTGCTGTCCGATTCGGGCACTGGTTCACAGGCCGGCGGCGCGCAAGCCGTTATCATAGCGACCGGTTCGGAAGTGGCGCTGGCACTGGCCGCCCAGAAGCAGCTCGCCGAAGAAGGCATTGCCGTGCGGGTGGTCTCCATGCCCAGCACAAACGTCTTCGACCGCCAGAATGCCGCCTACCGTACTTCCGTGCTGCCCAAGGGCCTGCCGCGGGTTGCGGTGGAAGCTGGTGTGACCGATGGCTGGCGCAAGTACGTCGGGCTGGAAGGCGAAGTCATCGGCGTAGACCGCTTCGGCGAATCCGCTCCGGCCGGCGAGCTGTTCAAGTATTTCGGCGTCACCGCCGACGCCGTGGTTGCCGCGGTCAGGAAGGTTCTCGCCTGACCGGCTGCGCGCCCCAAACGATACATGCGGTGCCGGGCACCGCATGTCAGTGATTTTCGGTTTCGTGCATTTACACTAGGGAGAAGAGTCGATGAGCATCAAAGTTGCCATCAATGGTTTCGGTCGTATCGGTCGCTGCACGCTGCGCGCCATTTACGAGCAGGGTCTGCAAAACGAGTTCGACGTGGTCGCCATCAACGCCTCCGGCGATCTGGCCACCAATGCCCACCTGCTCAAGTACGACACCACCCATGGCCGCTTCGCCACCTCCGTGGAAACCGAAGGCGACAACGTCATCATCATCGACGGCAAGAAGATCCCGTTCTACTCCACCAAGGATCCGAAGGGCGTGAACTGGGGCGCCCACGGCGTGGACGTGCTGCTGGAATGCACCGGCGCCTACACCACCAAGGCCAAGGCCGCCGCGCTGCTCGAGCAGGGCGCCAAGCGCGTGCTGATCTCCGCCCCCGGCGGTGACGACGTGGACACCACCATCGTCATGGGTGTGAACGAAGAGGTCCTGAAGGGCGACATGACCGTCGTCTCCAACGCCTCCTGCACCACCAACTGCCTGGCCCCGGTCGCCAAGATCCTGGCCGACAGCGTCGGCATCAAGCAGGGCCTGATGACCACCATCCACGCCTACACCAACGATCAGGTGACCGTGGACGTCCGCCACAAGGACCTGCGCCGCGCCCGCGCTGCTGCCGCCAATATCATCCCCACCAAGACCGGCGCCGCCAAGGCCGTCGGCCTGGTGCTGCCGCAACTGGTCGGCAAGGTCGACGGCTTCGCGCTGCGCGTCCCGACCATCAACGTGTCGCTGGTGGACCTGACCTTCACCGCCGAGCGCGCCACCACCAAGGAAGAGATCAACGAGCTGATGACCGCTGCGGCCAACGGCCCGCTGAAGGGCATCCTGGCCGTCAACACCGAGCCGCTGGTGTCCTCCGACTTCAACCACACCACCGTATCCTCCACCTTCGACGCCACCCAGACCCGCGTCATCAAGGGTGAAGACGGCTCCGTGCTGGTCAAGGTGCTGGCCTGGTACGACAACGAGTGGGGCTATTCCTGCCGCATGCTCGACGCGGCCCGCGCCTTCGTGAACGCCAAGTAATTCCGCCGTATCGACGCCCCGCCCCGTGCGGGGCGTTTTCACATCCGACGACACGTAGAACATCATCATGCAAGTCAAGAAACTCACCGACCTCGACGTCAAGGGCAAGAAGGTCTTCATCCGCGCCGACCTCAACGTGCCCCAGGACGACGCCGGCAACATCACCGAAGACACCCGCATCCGCGCCTCGATCCCGTCCATCGAGTACGCCCTCAAGGGTGGCGCCGCGGTGCTGGTCACCTCCCACCTGGGTCGCCCGACCGAGGGTGAGCTGAAGGCCGATGACACGCTGGCACCGGTGGCCGTACGCCTCGGCCAGTTGCTCGGCAAGCCGGTTCGCCTGATCCAGAACTGGGTGGACGGCGGTTTCGACGTCGCCCCCGGTGAGGTCGTGCTGCTCGAGAACTGCCGCTGCAACAAGGGCGAGAAGAAGGACAACGAAGAACTCGCGCGGAAGATGGCCGCCCTGTGCGACGTCTACGTAAACGATGCCTTCGGCACCGCCCACCGCGCCGAAGCCACCACCCACGGCATCGCCAAGTTCGCGCCAGTCGCCTGCGCCGGCATCCTGATGGGCGCCGAGATCGACGCCCTCGGCAAGGCCCTGCACGCCCCGGCCCGTCCGCTGGTGGCCATCGTCGGCGGTTCCAAGGTGTCCTCCAAGCTGACCATCCTGAAATCACTGGCCGACAAGGTTGACCAGCTGATCGTCGGCGGTGGCATCGCCAACACCTTCCTGCTGGCCTCCGGCAAGCGCATCGGCGAATCCCTGGCCGAACCCGAGCTGGTCAAGGAAGCCCAGGCCATTATGGACATCATGAAGGCCCGCGGCGCCGAAGTGCCGCTGCCCGAAGACGTCGTCGTTGCCGACGAAGTCTCCGCCATGGCCCGCGCCAACAAGGTCTCCGTCGATGAGGTCGGCCCCCACGACCGCATCCTCGACGTCGGCCCGAAGGCTGCCGCCAAGCTGTCCCAGATCATCGCCAACGCCGGCACCATCGTCTGGAACGGCCCGGTCGGCGTCTTCGAACTGCCCCAGTTCGCCGGCGGCACCAAGATGATGGCTTCGGCCATCGCCCACTCGGAAGCCTTCTCCATCGCCGGCGGCGGCGACACGCTGGCCGCCATCGCCAAGTTCCACATCGCCGACGACGTGGGTTACATCTCCACCGGCGGCGGCGCCTTCCTGGAGTTCCTCGAAGGCCGGACCCTGCCCGCCATCGCGGCGCTGGAAGCCCGCTTCAACGACTGAGCGGTTCTTCCCCGGCACACCAGAATGCGGCCCATCCGGGCCGCATTTTTGTTTTCTGCCGCCAGTGGTCGCCTTCCCTGATGACACACGTCAGAATGGGCACTCATTGACAATAATTCATCCACTACCCATTTGTATTGACGCCCCTCCCTGCATAGACGAAAGACACGATCCATGCCCATTCCGGTAAGCGCCCTGCTCGGATCGCCCCGCCGCCTGGTGGCAGCCATCGTGATGTTCGTTGCCCTCGACCTGACGGTGCTGCTGATCAACCTGTGGATCGCCGACCAGGTTGCCCGCGACGCGGTAGCCATCAATCTGGCCGGCCGCCAGCGGATGCTGTCCCAGCAGACTACCAAGGCCCTGCTGCTGGCCACCGCTCCCAACGCCAGTTCCGACACCGCACACCAGGAGTTCAACGAGGCCTTCGGACTGTTCCGGCGGACGCTGAACGCGTTTGCAGAAGGCGGGGACACCCTCGGCGGCGATGGCAATCCCCTGCGGCTGGACAAGGTTGGCGACGCCGGAGCCCCAGCGGTGGAAACGGCCCGCAAGCTCATCGCTCCAGTCGAAGGCATCGCCTTTCAGGCCGCCCAGCCCCGCGCCGATGCGAGCGAACTCTCCTTAGCGGCGGACTACATGGTGCGCCACAACCGCGAGATCCTGGATCTGATGAACACCCTGACCTCGGTGCTCGAGCAGGAATCCGTGCGCCGCACCCACGAACTGCGTGCGATCCAGACCGGCGCCTTCGTACTGGCGCTGGCCAATTTCCTGCTCATCATCTTCGGCATGCTGGATAAGTATCGCAGCGTAGAGGCCGACAGCCGCCGTTGGCGGGAGATGGCTCGCCACGATCCACTGACTGGCATCGCCAACCGCAAGGCGTTTGTCGAAGCCGCCGAAGGCATCCTGTCTCGAGCCCGCATCGACAGCCAGGCCGGCACGCTGCTGCTGCTCGATCTGGACGGCTTCAAACCGATCAACGACAGCTTCGGCCATCTCGCCGGTGACCAGATCCTGATCAGCCTGGCCGACAGCTTCGAGAGCGCAGCCCGCGCCACCGACATCGTGGCGCGGATCGGCGGCGACGAATTCGTGATGCTCTGCCCCGCACTGCACGGGAACCGAGATATCGCGCTGTTCTGCGAACGGATCATCGCCAGCGTGGTAGCAGTGCCCGGCAACGACTTCCCCAGCTGCCGGCTCGGCATCAGCATCGGCGTATCCTGCTACCCGGACAACGGTTACGACCTGAACCATCTACTGGCCCTTGCCGACCAGGCCATGTACAAGGCCAAGGGCGCGGGCGGCAACCGTTGGCATACCGCCTGAGTGCCGGCCTCGCCATGCCTCACTTGTCGCAGATGCGACACAAGCATCCAAGACAACCCATTGATCCATAAACAAAAGAAGCCTGGCACCCAGCTTGCTTGCTCTCTCCGGTACGGAGAGAGCAATGAAACATCAACTGGACTGGTCATCCTATGAGACCGCCGGACAAGGCGACGCCTATGCCGGGATTCCGGCCAGCGGCGGCAATTTTGCCAAGGCCGTCGCGGTCTGCATCAGCGACCGCCTGTGCCAGCGCAAGCCGAAGGGCGTCATGTGCCCCAGCTTCCGCGCCACCGACGCCCCTGGCCAATCTCCCGGCGGGCGCGTCCTGCTGCTGAAGGCCACCCTCAACGGCGAGCTGGGCGAAGCGTCGTTCACCGATCCCCGCCTGGCCGCCGCAATGGACCTGTGCGTCGGCTGCAAAGGCTGCAAACGCGAATGCGCCAACCAGGTGGACATGGCGGCGATCAAGATCGAATATCAGGCCCAGCGCAACCTGGCCCTCGGCACACCGCGCCGCGACAGGCTCTTCGCCGCGCTGCCGCGGCTGCTGGCGCAGCATGGCGGGCTGCTCCGCCAACTGGTGAAGCTACGCAACCGCCTGCCGCTGCTGGCCCGTCTCGGTGAACGCTGGCTGGGCATCTCGGCCCGGCGCACGCTGCCCGAGCCCAGCCCGGAAGCCTACCAGCCACCTGCCGCCGGCAATGCCGACGGGCGGGAGGTCATGCTCTTCGTGGATACCTTCGCGCGCCACTTCGACCCGGCCATCGCCCGGGCCGCCCACGCGGTCCTCAGCGCCGCCGGCTATCGCGTCATCAGCCTGGAGCCTTCCGCCGCCGACGTCGCCCCCTCACGCCCCCTGTGCTGCGGCCGCACCTACCTGTCCCTGGGCCAGATCGAGGCAGCCCGCGCCGAAGCCCAGCGCATGCACACGGCCCTGCGGCCAGCCCTGGAGGCGGGAATTCCGATCGTCGGACTGGAACCCTCCTGCATCCTGTCGCTGCGTGACGACCATCTCAAACTGGGCCTCGGCACCGACGCAGAAAGGCTCGCCAAGCAGGTTTACCTCTTCGAGGAATTCATCGCCCGCGAACACGATCGCAAGCAGCTGCAGCTCAAGCTGAAGCCCCTGCCGGCCGGCAAGACCCTGGTGCATGGCCACTGCCACCAAAAGGCCGTCGGCGCGATGAAGTCCCTGCGCAAGGTACTGCGCCTGATCCCCGACTTCGAATTCGAGTTCATCGAAGCCAGCTGTTGCGGCATGGCCGGCAGCTTCGGCCTCGATGCCGAGCACCGGGACATCTCCTTGCAGATGGCCGAACTCGACCTCCTGCCGGCGCTGCGCAGGGCCCCCGACGCGATGGTGCTCGCCAACGGCTTCTCCTGCCGCCACCAGATCCTTGAAGGCGTGGAGCGGCAGGCGCAGCACGTGGCGCTCCTGCTCGAACGCGCACTGGCCTGACCGCATGCTGCTCACCGCGATGCGGACGCTCCCGCTGCTGCGTATCGGCCGCCTGTTCGACGAGGCGCAGGCGGATCAGCGGTTCCACCAGCTGCTCGCCGAAACCTCGTGGAACGACGGCTACTACCTTGCCGCCGGCCGGCGCTTCGCGCTGCCCCGCCTGCAGGCCTGGTATGCCGATCCCGGCATCGACTATCGCTACGCGGACAACCTGCACAACTCCCACGCCTGGACACCCACGCTGATCGCCCTACGCGAGCAAATCGAACGGGTTTCCGGGCTGAGTTTCAACGCCGTCCTGCTCAACCTCTACCGCAACGGCCAGGATGCCGTGGGCTGGCATGCCGACGACGAGCCCGATCTGGGCCCCTCCCCGGCCATCGCGTCCCTGAGCCTGGGCGCCACCCGCAGCTTCTCGGTCCGCCCCCGCCCGCTGGGTGAGGCGCAGCATGTCCCGCTCCCCTCCGGCACCCTCCTGGTCATGGACCCGCCTTTCCAGCAGGACTGGGAGCATGCTGTCCTCGCAGATCCGCTCGTCATTCCGCCGCGCCTCAACCTGACATTCCGCCTGGTACGCCCGGAGGCATGACATTCGCGCACCAATCGCAGAGGCAGATCAACCTACAACGGTGCGGAAATGTCATCTGAAGGCACAAACCCGACACAATAAAAGGGTTTTTAAAAATATCAGCCCTTGAAACAATAATTATTAGATTCATGCACTTAACAATAAATCGCAATTTTTTCAAGGACATGGAACAAAGCTTGCTGCACGTTTGACCATAACGATCATCCGGAGCAGCAGCATGTTGGATACGGTCATAGTTGGCGGTGGTTTATGCGGGCTGGCGATTGCCAACGGCCTCGCGTCGCGCGGCGAAGAATTCGCCCTGTTCGAAGCCCGCACGCGCCTCGGTGGTCGCATCATGTCCAGCGACAACGCCACGCCAGGCTTGCCCGCCGATCTGGGTCCCACCTGGTTCTGGCCGGATACCCAACCCCGCATCGCCCGGCTGATCGCCGACCTGGGATTGCGCCAATTTGCCCAGGCCGACGGCGAGACCGTACTGCACCTCAAGGAGCCCAGCGCCGGCCCGGTCACCCTATCCGCCGGACCGGTGCACGGCGGTGCTCGACGGGTCTCCGGCGGCGTCGGTGCGCTGATCACAGCCCTCGCCAAACGCCTGCCGCGGCATAGCCTGAATTTCGGCCACGTGCTGATGGCCGTCCGTAATTGCGACAATCACGTGGAACTGCACTTTCTCCGCGGCTACGAACCGATCACCGTAAAGGCACGCCACGTGGTGCTGGCCGTTCCACCGCGCCTGCTCGAAGAGAGAGTGGATTTCTCGCCGGCCCTCTCCGCTCCGCTGCGCCAGATCCTGCGCGACACGCCCACCTGGATGGCGGGCAGCGCAAAGGCGATATGCGGTTTCGAACGCTCTTTCTGGCATGACGCCGGCCACACCGGCAACGCCTTCGTCACCCATCCGCAGGCGGTGCTGGCCGAGGTCTTCGATGCCAGCGACGAGCCGGCCGGTCGCGCCGCCCTAGGCGGTTTCGTCGCCATGCCACCGGCGCTGCGGGAGTCCTTCCGCAGCGGCCTGCCGATGCTGGTGCGCAGCCAGCTCGTGCAACTGTTCGGCGCCGCAGCGGAGCGCAGCACGCCGTTCATCCAGGACTGGGCATCGGAAGCCTACACCTGCAGCCTCCTCGACCACACCCCGCCGGATGGCCATCCGGAATACGGGAACCGGGCGCTGCGCCTGTCCCACTGGAACGACAAGCTCTACTTCGGCGGCTCGGAAACGGCCAGCTACGGCGGCGGCTACATGGAAGGCGCCCTTGAGGCAGCCGGCCGCATCCTCAAGGAACTGGCCCTCGACCGGGCCCTGATGAACTGAAACATCATGAGCATCGGAACCAACGACCTGTGCATCGCCCGCTTTTCGGCCTGGGTTGCCAAACAGCGCAAGCAGAGCTTCGACCGCTACCGGATCACCCTGCATCGCAACCTGTCGGCCCAGCGGCGCCAGCACCTGACCCAGCAAGCCATTCTTGACACGGCCGCCGTCCTTTTCCGCGAAGCGCTGGAAATGCTCTATGAACTGCCCTTCGACAGCCGCGGGGTCCGCGTGGAACGTGGCTGGTCGGCCCTCACGCTGCGTATCCTGGAGCCCTTCCAGGGTTTCTGCGAAGCCCTGCTGGACGACGCGCTGCGCTTCAACCGCAGCTCCTGCGCAATCTCCAACTTCGCCGAAGAGCACCTGCCCAGCGTGGATTACCAACTGGAAATGCGCCGGGAACTGGCCGCCGCCTGGAAGGATTTCGCGCTGACCGCCAACGACCTGCTAGTGGATACCGGCAGCCACGCGATGGCGGGCGTGGCCGCCTGAACGCGAGCGGCACACGCACCATGGAACCATTGGCGGAATCCCCGGCCGTCAGAGCCCCAGCTCGCCCCACATCGCATCGACCCGCGCCTTGACGGCCGCGTCCATGACGATGGGCGTGCCCCATTCCCGCTGGGTTTCGCCCGGCCACTTGTTGGTCGCGTCGAGGCCCATCTTCGAGCCCAGGCCTGCGACCGGACTGGCGAAGTCCAGGTAATCGATCGGCGTGTTGTCCACCAGCGTGGTGTCCCGCGTCGCATCCATGCGGGTGGTCAGCGCCCAGATCACTTCCTTCCAGTCACGAATGTTCACATCGTCGTCCACGACGATGATGAACTTGGTGTACATGAACTGGCGCAGGAAGCTCCAGATGCCGAACATCACGCGCTTGGCGTGCCCCGGGTACTGCTTCTTGATGCTGACCACGGCCAGCCGGTAGGAACAGCCCTCCGGCGGCAGGTAGAAATCGACGATCTCGGTGAACTGCTTCTGCAGCAGCGGCACGAAGACTTCATTGAGGGCCAAGCCCAGCATCGCCGGCTCGTCGGGCGGCTTGCCGGTGTAGGTGCTGTGATAGATCGGGTCGCGCCGGCTGGTGATGCGCTCGATGGTGAACACCGGGAACTCGGCCTGCTCGTTGTAGTAGCCGGTGTGGTCGCCGTAAGGCCCTTCGAGGGCCGTTTCTCCGGGATGGATCACGCCTTCCAGCACGATCTCCGCCGAGGCCGGCACTTGCAGGTCGGAGCCCAGGCATTTCACCAGCTCGGTCTTGGCACCGCGCAGCAGACCGGCGAACTGGTATTCGGACAGGCTGTCCGGCACCGGCGTCACCGCGCCGAGGATGGTCGCCGGGTCGCAGCCCAGCACCACCGCCACCGGGAAGGGCTGGCCCGGGTTCGCCAGCTGGTGGTCGCGGAAATCCAGCGCGCCGCCGCGGTGGGCCAGCCAGCGCATGATGACCTTGTTGGATCCGAGCACCTGCTGGCGGTAGATGCCCAGGTTCTGGCGGGTCTTGTTGGGGCCGCGGGTCACTACCAGGCCCCAGGTGATCAGCGGCGCCACGTCACCCGGCCAGCAGTGCTGGATCGGCAACTCGGCGAGGTTCACGCCCTTGCCTTCCTTCACCACCTCCTGGCAGGGCGCAGACGACACCGTCTTCGGCGACATGTTGAGCACCTGACGGAACACCGGCAGCTTGTCCCAGGCATCCTTCAGGCCCTTCGGCGGCTCCGGCTCCTTCAGGAAGGCCAACAGCTTGCCGACCTCACGCAGTGCCCCCTGCCAGTCCTCCCCGCTCACGCCCATGCCCAGCGCCACCCGCTGCGGCGTGCCGAACAGATTGGCCAGCACCGGCACGCGATGGCCCTTGGGATTTTCGAAGAGGATCGCCGGCCCGCCGGCGCGCAGCACGCGGTCGCAGATCTCGGTCATTTCCAGGTGCGGATCGACTTCCGCCTTGATCCGCTTGAGCTCGCCGAGACGCTCCAGTTGGCTGATGAAATCCCGCAGGTCTGTGTATCGCATGGAAGGAATGGCTGGAATGGTTGAAAAGCGAACGGCCGCTGCTGCGGCCGTTCCTCGCCCGAATGCCGGGTAGTTCAGTCCAGCAAGGCGTTCACCGCCTTGATGTCCTCGTCACCGAGGGTACCCGCCGCCGCCTTCAGACGCAGCTGGGCGAGCAGCGTATCGTAGCGGGCCTTGGCCAGCCGCTGCTGGGTATCGTAGAGCTGGCTCTGGGCGTTCAGCACATCGATATTGATGCGCACACCAACGTCGTAGCCGAGCTTGTTGGCGTCGAGAGCAGAGCTGGACGACACCAGCGCCGCCTCGTAAGCTTTCACCTGGGCCAGGCCGCTGGTCACACCGAGATAGGCCTGACGGGCGCTCTGTGCCGAGTTGCGACGCGCGTTGTCGAGATCGGCACCGGCCTTGTCACGCAGCGCCATCGTCTCGCGGACGCGGGAGCTGGTCGCCCCGCCCTGGAACAGCGGCACCGCTACCTGCACGCCGACCACCGTCGAATCGATGTCGTAACGCACCGGCGCAGTGGGCAGGATGGCCGCCGTCGAGGACACGGTATTGCCATGGCTGGCCACCAGGTCCACCGTCGGCAGATGGCCGGCGCGATTGCGCTCCACCTCCCGCCCAGCCAGTTCCGCCCCCAGCTGGGCCGCCTGTACGGACAGGTTGCTGCCTTCCGAGGCCGTGACCCAGGACTGGATGTCACCCGGCTCCGGCCGGCTCAGCGTGACGCCCTTGCGCATACCCTTGAGGCCATCGGTGTCCTTGCCGGTCAGCACCGACAACGCATGGCGCTTGACGGCCAGATCGCTGTCGGCTGCGATCATCTGTGCCGACGACAGGTCGGCCCGGGACTGGGCCTCGTGGACGTCGGTGATGGTCACGGTGCCGACCTCGAAGCTCTTCTTCGCCAGTGCGAGCTGCTGGCTGTTCGCTTCGTGCAGCGCGGTTGCCGCGGCCAGGACATCCTGGGCGGACAGTACGTCGAAATAGGCCTGGGCAGCACGCAAGGCGAGATCCTGACGCGCTTGGCGATATTGCACTTCGGCCAGCGCCACCTGGATTTCACCCTGCTTGAACTGCACCCAGTTCTGCCAGCGGAACAGGGGCTGGGTCAGCTGCACCTGCCAGCCGTGGCTGTTGAAGCCGACCGAGGAGCCCGCCGGACGGCGCGGATCCATGTCGTTCCAGGTGGTGTTGCCGGACAGGCCGATGGACGGCAGCAGCCCGGCACGCCCCTGCGGCAGTTTCTCCTGCCCCGCAGCGAGGGAGGCCCGGGCCGCGGCCAGCGGCGCATCGTAGGCCAGCGCATCGCGATAGACCTGTTCCAGATCTGCCGCCGACGCACCTGCCGCCAACAGCCCCGCTACCATCGCCACCGCCAGACGCTTCATCCCGTGCTCCGTCCCTGTTGCTCAGTACTGGGGCATGCTCGGGTCGACCTGGGCCGCCCACTGGGCCACGCCCCCTGCGAGATTGATCAGATTGGTGAAGCCCTGGCGTTCCAGGAACATCGCCACCTGCATGCTGCGGCCGCCGTGATGGCAGATCACCACGATCTCCGCATCCGGCTCCAGTTCCTGCATGCGCGCCGGCACGCTGGCCATCGGCATCAGCACCGAGCCCGGAATGGCGCAGTACTGGAATTCGGAAGGCTCCCGGACATCGAGCAGGAAGGGCGACGGACGAGTCTCGTCCTGCAGCCATTCGGCCAGTTGCGGAGGGGTGATGTGATTCATCGCGGCTGTGCTCAGAAAGTGAAGTGGCTCTTCTGCGGCGCGTTGCGCATCATCGGAACCAGGTTTTCAAACAGGGACTCGGTGCGGAACTGGCTTTCGGACACACGGGTCACCAGCGTCGCGGTCATCAGCGGGGCTTCGCCGACGAAGGCAAACAGACGGCCGCCGACCTTGACCTGCTCCAGCAGGGAGTCGGCAATCCGCGGCACGCCGCCGGACACCACGATCAGGTCGTAAGGGGCATTGCCGGCCCAGCCGCTCACCGCATCGCCTTCTTCGACGATGACGTTCTCGACGCCATAGCGCTTGAGGTTGTCGTGGGCCATGTTGACCAGCGCTGGCTCGATGTCGACGGTGCGCACCCAATCGGCCTTGGCGGCGAGCAGTGCGGCGAAGTAACCGGAGCCGGCGCCGACCTCGAGCACCTTGTCGGAACGCTTGACCTGGATAGCCTGCAGGATCTTGCCTTCGATCACCGGGACCAGCATGCTGCCGCCGTGTCCGAGGGGGATCTCGGCTTCCGACAGGGCCAGAGACTTGTACGCTTCCGGCACGAACTCTTCACGGCGAACGCTCATCAGCAGGTCGAGGACGCCGAAGTCCAGAACCTCCCAGGGGCGGACCTGCTGCTCAACCATGTTGAATCGTGCTTGTTCGAAATTCATTGTGTGACTCCCGGATAAATATTAGCACAAGCTAATATTGATGATCTGCATGCCTGAATTGGTTGCGAAAAAACTTTCGAATTTTAGCTCAGTTGTGCACTGCGCAGATCATCCGTAGCACTCCCGCCCGTCGGCACCGGCTTCACCCGGTACCACGCGGCGTACAGCGCCGGCACGAACAGCAAGGTCAGCAGCGTGGCAACGATCAGGCCACCCATGATCGCCACCGCCATCGGCCCGAAGAAGGCGCTGCGGGTCAGCGGGATCATCGCCAGCACCGCCGCCGCTGCGGTCAGCGCGATGGGGCGCAGACGGCGCACCGCCGATTCGACGATGGCGTTCCAGGCCGGCAGGCCCTTGTGCATGTCCTGCTCGATCTGGTCCACCAGGATCACCGAGTTGCGCATGATCATGCCGAACAGGGCAATCGTACCGAGCATCGCGACGAAGCCGAAGGGCTGGTTGAACAGCAGCAGGAACAACACCACCCCAATCAGCCCCAGCGGCGCGGTCAGCACCACCATCGCCGTCCGCGAGAAGCTGTTGAGCTGCACCATCAGCACCGTAAGCACCACCCCGAGGAACAGCGGGAAGCCGGCATTGACCGAACTCTGCCCCTTGGCGCTCTCCTCCACCGCGCCGCCGGTCTCGATACGGTAACCGGCCGGCAGGCGCGCCTTGATGGGCTCAAGCAGCGGCTCCACCTGGGCGGTGACGGTCGGCGCCTGGACACGGCTGTCGTAGATCTGGCCACGCACGGTGATGCTCGGCTCCCGGTTGCGCCGCCACACCAGGCCCTGCTCGAAGGCGTAGCTGACCGTCGCCACCTGCCCCAGCGGCACCGACTTGCCGGTCCGCGTCGGAATCGACAATTCGGCGACAAGGGATAGCTTGTCGCGTTCGAAAGCATCGCCGCGCAGTACCACGTCGATGGACTCGATGCCTTCCCGATAACTGGTGGCCGCCAGGCCGCGCGACGAAGTGTTCAGGAAGTTGGCCACGTCCTGCGTGGACAAACCCAGCAGGCGCGCCTTGTGCTGATCCACCTCGACCTTCAGCACCTTGGACTGCTCGTCCCAGTCGAGTTGCACGTCGGACAGGCTGGCATTGCCGCGCATCACCCCGGCCACCTCGGCCGCGTAGTGGCGCACCGTCGCGATGTCCGGCCCGTTCACACGGAACTGCACCGGGAAGCCCACCGGCGGACCGTTCTCCAGACGCGTGATGTTGGCGCGCAGGTTGGCGAAATCCCGCTTGAAGAGTTCGATCATGCGCTCCCGCAGCGCCTCCCGCGCCGGGATGCTGTCGGTCAGGATCACGAACTGCGCGAAATTGGCGGCCGGCAGCTGCTGGTCCAGCGGCAGGTAAAAGCGCGGGCTACCGGTACCTACATAGGCCACGTAGTTCTGGATGCCCTCTTCCCTGTCGAGGATGCGCTCCAGCCGCTCCGCCTCGGCCTGGGTCGCACGCAAACTGGCACCCTCAGGCAGGCGCAGGTCGATGAGCAGCTCCAATCGCGTGGAGTTCGGGAAGAACTGCTGCTGCACGAGGCCGAAGCCGACGATCGCCACAATGAAGATCCCCAGCGTCGTGGCGATCACCACCCAGCGCTTGGCCACGCACCAATCCACAACGGCGCGGAAGCGGTTGTAAAACGGCGTGCGGAACACCGCGTCCTCGTCCCCTTCCACGTGCGGGTCGCCAAGACCGATACGATCCTTGAAGCGTTCCAGGCGCGGGAAGCGGCGTGCAAACCAGCTGGTGTTCTTCGGCGCCCGCGGATCGGGCAGCAGCACGTAGCCCAGGTAG
This sequence comes from Pseudomonadota bacterium, assembly GCA_018241685.1. Taxonomy (GTDB): domain Bacteria; phylum Pseudomonadota; class Gammaproteobacteria; order Burkholderiales; family Rhodocyclaceae; genus Zoogloea. The sequence goes on along the minus strand of JAFEDJ010000067.1, from coordinate 20,716 downwards.
GGCACCACCACCACCGCGGCCAGCCAGGACGCCAGCAGCGCGATCGCATTCACCTGGAAGATCGAGCGGGTGTATTCGCCGGTGGAAGACTGCGCGGTGGCGATCGGCAGGAAACCGGCCACGGTCACCAGCGTACCGGACAGCATCGGGCCGGCCGTGCTGGTATAGGCGAAGGCCGCCGCCTTCGAGCGCTCCCAGCCCTGCTCCATCTTCACCAGCATCATCTCGACGGCGATGATCGCGTCATCCACCAGCAGGCCCAGCGCGAGGATCAGCGCGCCCAGGGAGATCTTGTGCAGGCCCACGTCGAACAGGCGCATGCCGAAGAAGGTCACGCCGAGCACCAGCGGGATCGACAACGCCACCACCAGACCGGTGCGCAGACCCAGCGAGAAGAAGCACACCACCAGCACGATGATCACCGCCTCGGCCAGGGAGTGCACGAACTCGCTGACCGAGCGCTGCACCGCCTCCGGCTGGCTGGCCACCTCCTTCAGCTCAAGGCCGACCGGCAATTGGGACTGGATGCGCGCCACGGTGGTTTTCAGATCGTCGCCCAGCTCAATGATGTCGCCGCCCTTGGCCATCGACACGCCCAGGCCCAGCGCATCCTGGCCCCTGAAGCGGAAGCGCGGCGCCGGCGGCTCGACGAAGCCCCGCGCAACGGTGGCGATGTCGCCGATGCGGAACTCCCGCCCGCCGGCCTGGATGCGCGTCTCGCGGATCGCCTCGACGGTGTCGTAGGCGCCGCTCGGGCGCAGGTAGATGCGTTCGTTCTTCGTCTCGAAGTAGCCGCCGGGGGCCACCGCGTTCTGGCGCGCCAGCGCATCGGTCACCGTCTGCACGTCCAGCCCGAGAGTGGCGAGCTTGGTGTTGGACAGCTCCACGTAGATGCGCTGTTCCTGCTCGCCGATCAGGTCCACCTTGGCCACGTTGGGCACCCGCAGCAGCTCGGCGCGGATCTTGTCGCTCTCGGCCTTCAGGCGGGCGTAGTCGAAGCCGTCGCCGGTCAGCGCGTAGATGTTGCCGAACACGTCGCCGAACTCGTCATTGAAGTAGGGCCCGCGGATGCCCGCCGGTAGCGTGCCCTTGATGTCGCCGATCTTCTTGCGCACCTGATAGAAGATGTCCGGCACGTCCTTGGCGGGGGTCGAATCCTTGGCGACGAACAGCACTACCGACTCGCCTGGCCGCGAATAGCTGCGCATGTAGTCCACGTTGGGGACCTCCTGCAGCTTCTTCTCGATGCGGTCGGTCAGCTGTTCCTCGGTCTCCCGTGCCGACGCCCCCGGCCATTCGGTGCGCACCACCATCACCTTGAAGGTGAAGGGCGGATCCTCGGACTGGCCGAGCTGCTGGTAGGACAGGATGCCGACCAGCGCCAGCGCGACGATCAGGTAGCGGACCAGGGGCTGGTGGCGCAGCGCCCATTCCGACAGGTTGAAATGCTTCACGCGCCGCCCCCCGCCGCTTTCACGCTCACCGGGGCTGGTGCGGGCGCGGGCTGATTGGACGCCACCGGCTGCAGCAGCTGGCCGGCGACGATCTTGTGCACGCCGGCCGCGGCGATGGTCTCGCCGGGCTTCACGCCGTCTGCGATCAGCACGCCATCCTCCCGGTACTGGCGCACCGTCACCGGCCGCAGCACCGGCTTGACCAGCGCGCCCTCGGCCTGCATCACCCACACCGCGCTGCGGCCGTCATGCTCGAATACCGCCGTTGCGGGCACCAGCAGGACGCCGGCCGCAGCCTGGGCGTCCGGCAGCACCACATTGGCGGTCATGCCCAACTGCAGTGTTGGGGTCGGATCGACGATGCTGACCCGCACGGCGTAGGTACGGGTCGCCGCGTCGGCGCTCGGCGCGATCTCGCGGACCTTGCCATGCAACGCCGCATCGGGCTGGGCCCACAGGCGGATCTCGATATCCTTCGCCGCGCGCAGCGCCGACAAACGGCTTTCCGGCACGGCGATCAGCACCTCCCGCTCACCATCGCGGGCCAGCTTCATGACGACAGCGGAATCCTTGACCACCTGCCCTACCTCCGCGCTGACCGCGGTGATCACGCCGGCCTGGTCGGCCACCAGTGTTGTGTAGCCGCTCTGGTTGCCGGCCACGGTCGCCTGCGCGCGGGCCTGGGCGACACGCGCCTCGGCCGACTTGAAGGTGGACTCCTTGGCATCCAGCACGCTGCGGCTGACGAAGTTCTTGCCGACCAGATCCCGGTAGCGCTCGACCTCGGCTTTCGCAAAGGCATACTCGTTCTGCGCCGCCGCCAGCTGGGCACGGGCCGCTTCCGCGTTGAGACCGGCATCGCTCGGGTCCAGCCTGGCCAGCACCTGACCCGGCTTCACTGTCGTCCCCACGTCCACGCGGCGCTCGATAATCTTGCCGGTGATACGGAACGCCAGGTCCGACTCATAGCGCGCCCGCACCTCGCCGGCATACAGCGCACCGGCTGCCACCGGCGCCAGGGCCAGCTTGTGGACGAGCACCGGACGCGGCGCCTCAGCCACCGGGGCCGGCTTCGAACAGGCAGCCAACACCGCTGCAGCAAGGAAACTCAGGGCCAGACTGCGCTTCATCGGGGGGACTCCTCGCGGGGCGCGACCAGCAGGCCGCGGAAGATCATGTCGAAATAGGTATCGAAATAGGTGTCGGACGCCAGACTCGGCGCAGCACAGCCCACCACGCAGCTGGCCATCGAGTTCTTCCAGACGGACAGCATCAGCAGCGGGAAGAACACCAGCTGGCGCAGGGTCGGCACGTCCAGCGGACGGAACACGCCGCGCGCAATGCCGATGTCTATGGCATTGCCGAGCAGCGCCATCCAGCGCACGATGACGGCCTCGTGGTGATAACGGGCGACCTCCGGGAAATTGCCTGCCTCGGCGATGATCAGCTTGGAAATGCCGCCCAGGTCGGTCTGGCCGACCTTCTGCCACCAATCGAGCAGAATCTCCCGCAGCAAACGCTCCGGGTCGTCCTTGAGGGTTTCCAGCTTGGCCTCCATCTCGTCGAAGAGCGGCAGCACGCCTTCTTCGATGACCGCCTTGAAGAGCGCTTCCTTGCTGTCGAAATAGAGGTACAGCGTGCCCTTGGATACTCCCGCGCGGGCCGCCACCTCATCCAGGCGCGTCGCCGCGAAGCCCTTTTCGATGAACAGGGACAGTGCGGCAGCGGCGAGTTCGGAGGGGCGGGCCTCCTTGCGGCGTTGACGGCGGATGGGGTCGTTGGGACTCATGGCATCGAATTACTGACTAACCGGTCAGTAATTTAGCCAAAGTGCCCTGCGGAGTAAAGGACAAATGAAAGAAGCTGGACGCGCGCATCAAGCCAGCGGCTTGCGGCACCTTTCGACCTATTCCTCGTCGTCGCTCCGGAGCTTCTTGAGCTTGTACCAGAGGGTTCGCTCGCTGATCCCCAGCTGCGCCGCCGCGCGGGTCTTGTTGCCGTCGCAACGGCTCAGGGCCGCTTCGATCATGCGCCGCTCGAGAGCCTCGACGACCTCATGCATAGGGCCTTCGGGCAAGGCCACGTCAGAGGCACCGACGGCCGGCACGGCCGGCTGCGTATCGAAGACGAAATGCACCTGCCGCAGAGTGCCGCCGCCGGCCAGCACCAGCGCCCGCTCGACCATGTTCTCCAGCTCCCGCACGTTGCCGGGCCAGGCGTAGGTGGCCAGATGCTCGTAAAGCCCTGGCTCCGCCAGCGGCGTGGCACCGCTACGCCCGTGCTTGGCGGCAAAGTGGGCGACCAGGCCGGGAATGTCCTCCTTGCGCTCACGCAGCGGCGGCAGCGCGATGGCGAACACATTGAGGCGATAGAACAGATCCTCCCGCAACTGCCCGTCGGCAATCGCCTGCCGCGGGTCCCGGTTGGTGGCGGCAATCATGCGCAGGTCGAGGGTGATCGTCCGGTTGGAGCCTAGGCGCTCCAGCGTGCCCTCCTGCAGCACCCGCAACAGCTTGGCCTGCAGGGCCATCGGCATCTCCGTGAGTTCGTCGAGGAACAGGGTGCCGCCGTCGGCCAGTTCGAACTTGCCGACCCGCTCTTTCACCGCGCCGGTGAAGGCCCCCTTCTCGTGGCCGAACAGCTCGCTCTCCAGCATCTCGGCGGGAATCGCCGCGCAATTGATCGGTACGAAGAGCCGCTCGGCCCGCGGCGAGGCCGCGTGGATCGCCCGCGCGGCGAGTTCCTTGCCGGTGCCGGTCTCGCCGGTGATCATCACCGTCGCCTTGCTCGGTGCCACCTGGCGGATTTGCTGGTAGACGGCTTGCATCGGCGCGCTGGTGCCAACGAAGCCCTCCCAGCCGCGGTTCAGCTCCTCCCGCAGGAAGGCGTTCTGGCGGCTCATGCGGGCTGAGCCGAGCACCCGCTCGATGGCCAGTTCCAGGGCCTCCAGGTCGAAGGGCCGCAGCAGATAGTCGCTGGCGCCGCGCTTCATCGCATCCACCGCCGACTCCACCGTGCCGTGGGCGGTGATGACGATCACCGGCACCGCCAGCCCTTCCTCGCGCAGGCGCGACAGCAGCGTGATGCCGTCCATGTGCGGCATGCGCATGTCGGTGATGATCAGGTCGAGGGGGTTCTCGCGGGCCAGCTCCAGCGCTTCCAGGCCGTCACCGGCGGAGAAGACCGTGTGCCCCATCTGGCGCAGCATGATCTCCAGCACGCGGCGCATGTGGGGTTCGTCGTCGGCGACGAGGATGTAACTCGGGTTCATGAGCTGTGCGGCCCCGCATGACGGGGTAGGCGAAGGGTGAACAAGGCACCGCCAAGGGGGCTCTGCCCCGCCACGATGGTGCCGCCATGAGCCTGGACGATCTGCTGCACGATGGCGAGGCCGAGGCCCACGCCGCCTTCCCGGCGAAAGAAGAACGCCTCGAAGATGCGCTCGCGCTCCTCCGCCACGATGCCCGGCCCGTCGTCGCCGATGCCGATCTCCAGCGCATCGCCGAGATCCACGCTGAAAGCCTTGACGGTGCCACCTTCCGGCAGGATCTGCAGCGCGTTGAGGATCAGGTTGAGAAAAACCTGACTCATCTGCTCCGCGTCCAGTTCAGCAACCGGATCCGTCGCATCGAGGGCTTCGGCGAAGACCACCTGTTTCTTGGACGCCTGGCCCGCAAGCAGCGCGAAACAGCGGCGGATCAGACCGTGGACATCGGTCGGCACGAACACCGGCGCCCGCGGCCGGGCGCTGTCGAGCATCGTCGACACCAGCCGGTTGAGCCTGTCGGTCTCGCTGTCGATGAAGCCGGTCATCTCCCGCCCTTCCGGCGACAGACCCGGCTCCCGCCGCAGCATCTGCGCCGATGAGCGGATGATTCCAAGCGGCGTACGCACCTCGTGGGCAATCACCGAAGCCATCTCACCGACCATCGCCAGCTTGGAGGCCCGCACCAGGTTGCGCTGGGATTCGTCGATGTGGCCGACCATTTCCACGAAAGCCGTCGACAGTTCGCCGACCTCTCCGGCCCCACCGGGCGGCGCGCCGGCCAGACGACCATCGCGCCGGTAACGGCGGGTGAACTCGGTCAACGCAACGATGGGCCGGGCGATCGCTCCGCTGACCCACGCTGCCAGCAGCAGGGTCGCGCCCACCAGCGCCCCAAGCAGCAGCAGCGCGATCGCCACCATGCGGTGAATCGGTGCCAGCGCCTCGTCGAGGGGCTGGATCACCAACGTACGCCAGCCCAGGCCTTCGAAACCGCCAAAGGCCGCAGCCCGGCCAACGCCGACCGCCACCGTCGCACCATAGGCCGGCGTCGCATCGAGCACGTAAGCACCGGCCGCCGTCGGGATGCGGGCCCATCCGCTCGCCAGCCCGGAGTCTGCCGACAGGCCGTCGCGCAGGCGGCGGGATGCCGCAATCAGACGACCGCTGCCGTCGATGATGGCCAGCGTGCGACCGTCGCCGGCGGCCCGGTCGAGCATCGCATCCACCTGTTGCCAGTCGAACTCCAGGCGCAGTTCGCCAAGGGGCGCATCATCGAAACGGGACAGGATGGGCGCGCCGATCGACAGGCTGGCCGCCGGTCCCACAGCCCCCAGCGCCGGCAGGCTGAGCGCCAGCGGCGTGCCGGACAGGCTCACTTTCCGGTCAGATCGATCATGCTTGATCACCTGGCCTAAAGCGGCTGGCCGACTACTGGCGACGATCCGCCCGGCTGTGTCCAACGCCGACAGATCCCGATACACCCCGCCGTAGCCTTCCTGCAGGCGGGCGAGGAACGCGGACAGGCGGCGATCCACGTCCTGCACCTGCAGATCCTGCATGACCTCCAGGCGACTCCAGATCGCGGCGTTCTGCAGACGCTCGAACAGGACCTTGTCCAGGTCGGCGGCAATCGCCCCCGCCTGGCTGGCCAGGCTTTGCTCGATCTCGGCCTGCAAGGCCTGGCGCGCCTTGACAAACGCCAGGCTGGCCAGAAGTATGGCGGGCGCCAGGGCCACAACGACGAAGGCCTTGAGCAGGGTGCTGCGGATCGTTACCGGTCTGGGCACGTTATCGACGGAGAACCGCATCGGGACATGGACTTCCGAGTATACGAAAAAGCGCGGGCCTGCCTGTACGTCCTGCTGCCGGCCCTGCTTCTGCTGAACACCCAGGCCCGGGCCGACGACGGGGATGAAGCCCCGACGCCGATCCGCCTCGGCAACTACGAACTGGGGCGTGGCCTGCCCCTCGGCGACAGCGGCTTCACCGTCGGCGGCTACGCCACCGCGCGCTACGACGACGTTCGCGGCCGCGATCCACGCGTGACGGCCGACCACCTGAGCCTGATGCTGTGGTGGGAAGGCGGCGGGCGGCTCAAGTTCTTCTCTGAGACCGACTTCGAGGAAAGCCTGGCGACCAAGCGCACCGGCCCGGACGAAGAGCGCTTCCTGGCCCTGGAGCGTTTCTACTTCGACTACACCGTCAACGACACCGCCACCGTACGCGTCGGCAAGTTCCTGACCCCGATCGGGCGCTGGAACCCGATCCACGCCGACCCGCTGGTGTGGACCACGTCCCGCCCGATGGTGACCCACGCGGTCTTCCCCGGCTACGCCACCGGCGTGATGCTGCAGGGCACGACCGAAATCGGCGAGCGGGAGATGGACTACTCCGTTTACGTTTCGTCCGGCACCGAACTGCGCCGCAAGCCCGCCGAAGACCCCTTCACCGAAGCCCGCGGCGTGCACTTCAACCTGCCGGTCAGCAGCAAACTGCAGGTCGGCCTGTCCCTCGTCGATTTCGAGCAGGACCAGACCCGGGGCGAGCGCAAGCGCCTGGCCGGCATGGATTTCCTGTGGACCCACAATCGCTGGGAGATCTCCGGCGAAGGCATCTACCGCGGCTCCAGCGCCGGCGCACCGCATACCGAGAAAGGCGGCTTCGTACAGGTGGTGGCGCCACTGCGAGGCCGCCTCTACGCCGTCGGCCGCTTCGAGCAAATGCGCCTGGACGGCACCGACCACCCGGCCCGCAACTGGGTCGCCGGCCTCAACTACCGCTACGACCGGGCCCTGTCCCTGAAGGCCGAGGTCACCGGCGGCAGTCACTTGCCCGACGGCACGCCGGAAGGCCTGCTGGCCTCCATCAGCGTGCTGTTCTGAGCCCACTGATGTCCTTCGTCCCCATCCTGCGCCGCGGCATCGCAGCGTGCCTCGCACCGCTACTGCTCGGTGCCGCCGGCCTGGCCGACGCCGCCGAGTTGTCCGGTATCGCAGTGATCGTCACGCCCGGCTACCCGATCCGCGACCTGGACAAGCACGAGCTGGCACTAATCTTCAAGCGCAAGAAACGCCTGTGGCCGGACGGCCGCCGGATTGCACCGGTCAATCTGCCGGCCGGCCAGAACATCCGGCGGGCCTTCTCCGTCGCCGTGCTCGGCCATACGCCGGAGGAAATGGACGACTACTGGCGCGACCAGTACTTCCATGGCGAACTGCCGCCCTTCGTCGCCAGTTCCGAGGAGGCCGTGATCCGCCTCATCGCCACCACGCCGGGCGCCATCGGCTACGTGCCGGTCTGCCTCGCCGACAAGCGGGTGAATGTGGTGCTGACGATAGACGACGGCCTGCCCTGCCCGCGCTGACGCCTGCAATCCCTGTCTACCTTTTTTGCAGTACTGCAAGTTCTTGCAGTCCTTCCGCAAGGCCCTGACGCCCCCGCAGAAAGCCCATTTTCCTCATCACATCAATCACTTGATCCCCCTTTACGGCACATGGCACCCCTCTTGCGGTAGCGACTGCAAAGCCGGCGAAGCCCGTCGGCCCCATCGCCATCGAAGGGAGTCGCCGTGTCGGCACTGCAAATTCCGTTCAGAACCCCGCTTGTCGGCCCGCAACCGGCCAGCACCCAACTATTCCCGCCCTTCGAGCAGGCCGCCAGCGGCCAGCCGGCCCTCACCCAGGACGATGCACAGCGTCTGATCGAACACTGTGGCGACGGCCGGCAGGCCGCCGAAGCGATGATCAGCAGCCGTTTCGCCGCCGCCTACGAGGCGCGTATCGGCCATTTCATGCCGCGCCTGCTCAGCCTGCAGACGCCGTCGGGCCTGCCGGTCGGCGTCTGCGGCCTGCGGGAAGCCACCGCGCAACCGCTGTTCCTCGAACGCTACCTGGCCCAGCCGATCGAGCAGGCGATTGCCGCAGCCATCGGGCAGACCGTGGAGCGCCACAGCATCGTCGAGGTCGGCCAACTGGCCGGACGCGGCGCCGGCACTTTCCGCGCCCTGATCCTGCGCGTCACCGAACGCCTGCATGAAGAAGGCCACCGCTGGGTGGTGTTCACCGGCACCACGGCCTTGCGCAACGCCTTCGCCCGCCTCGGCCTGACACCGCGGGAACTCGCCCCGGCCGATCCGGCCTGCCTGTCCGCCGCCGAAAAGGCCGCTTGGGGCAGCTACTATCAGCACGGCCCGCGGGTGATGTTCGGCGACATCCAGGAAGGCTTTGCGGCCATCGCCGCACATCAGCGCACGGGCGGCAAAGCATGAGCGGCCCCAGCGCAATCATCGCCGCCCTCACCCGCCACGCGGCAACGAAGCCCGAGGCTCCTGCGCTGGAAGGCGCACAGCACAAACTCGATTACGCCTCACTCGCCGAAGCTGTCGCGACATTGGCCGAGATCCTGCAAGCCCTGCGCCCACGCGTCGTCGGACTGCTCGCCGACAATGGCCCCGACTGGGCGGTGGCGGATCTGGCCTGCCTTGCCGCCGGCATTCCACTCGTCCCGCTGCCAACCTTCTTCACGCCGGCCCAGCACGCCCACGCAGTCAGCCAGGCGGGCATCGACCTGCTACTCAGTGACCGCCCGGAGGCCATGAGCCCGCTCGCCCGCCGGGGCGCCCCGCGCCTGTTGTACGGCAGCCTGTACATGCGCCGGCTCGACTCGGCACCGGCGAATCTCCCCACCGGCACGCTCAAGATCACCTTCACATCCGGCACCACCGGTACGCCGAAGGGCGTCTGCCTGGGGCGCGAGGCCATCGAAAGCGTGGCCGCCAGCCTGCAGCAAGCCAGCGCGGCCCGACCGGACGACCGCCACGTGGCCCTACTGCCCCTGGCGACGCTGCTGGAGAACATCGGTGGCCTGTATGTCCCGCTGCTGGCCGGCGCAACGACCCGTTTGCTCCCCGGCGAACAGGTCGGCCTGAACGGCAGCGCCGGCGTCGATCCGGCCCGCCTGCTGGCCGCCCTCGGCGCCGCCCGCGCCACCTCGACCATTCTCGTGCCGCAACTGCTATTGGCCCTCGTCGCGGCGATCCGCACCGGCGCAGCGCGCCCGTCCGCGCTGCGCTATGCCGCCGTTGGCGGAGCCCCGGTCTCGCCGCGCCTGCTGGAAGCCGCCACCGCGCTGGGCCTGCCGGTCTTCGAGGGCTACGGTCTGTCGGAATGCGCGTCGGTGGTCGCAGTCAATCGCCCCGGCGACAACCAGCCGGGCTGCGTCGGCCGCCCCCTCGCCCACGTGGCGCTGACGGTAGGCCCCGGCGGCACCATCCATGTCGGCGGCGCCGGCTTCCTTGGCTACCTGGGTGAAGCGCCGCGCCACGACGAATGGATCGATACCGGCGACGTCGGCCATCTGGACGCCGACGGCCGGCTGCACATCACCGGCCGCCGCAAGAACATGTTCATCACCGCCTTCGGCCGCAACGTGGCACCGGAATGGGTCGAGCGGGAACTGCTGCTGCAGGCGCCGATCGCCCAGGCCGCGGTGTTCGGCGAGGGCCGCAGCAGCAACGTCGCGGTGATCGTGCCGCGCGGTGCAGCCAGCCAAGCCGACATCGACGCGGCCATCGCCGCCGCCAACCGGGATCTGCCCGACTACGCCCGCGTCGGCACGTGGCTCCACGCCACGACGCCCTTCAGCCCCGACAACGGCCAGCTCACTGCCAACGGCCGCCCGCGCCGCGACGCGATCGCTGCCGCATATGCCGACGCCCTGACCGAACCCCGCACCCTCGACACCCCGAAAGAGCCCCATGGACTGCTTTGCTGAACTGGAACAGGCGACCCGCGACGAACGTGCCCGCCTGCTTTCCGCGCCGATCCTCGCCGATGCCTTCGGCGGACGCGTCGGCCGCGCCCAATACCTGGCGTTCCTGACCCAGGCCTACCACCACGTGCGCCACACCGTGCCGCTGCTGATGAGCTGCGGCGGCCGCCTGCCGGCCCGCCTGGAATGGCTGCGCGACGCCACGGCCCACTACATCGAGGAGGAGCTGGGCCACCAGGAATGGATCCTCAACGACATCGCGGCCGCCGGTGGCGACGCGGAGGCGGTCCGCCACGGCCAGCCTGCCTTCGAGACCGAGCTGATGGTCGCCTACGCCTACGACACCGTACAGCGCGGCAATCCGGTCGGCTTCTTCGGCATGGTTTACGTACTGGAGAGCACCAGCGTCGCGCTGGCCAGCCAGTTGGCCAGCACCCTCGGCCCCGCCCTCGACCTGCCCCCCCGCGCCTTCAGCTACCTGAGCAGCCACGGCAACCTGGACATCAGCCACATGGAGCACTTCCGCGCGCTGGTGAGCCGCCTCGACGACGCCGCCGACAAGGCCGCCCTGATCCACGCCGCCGGCCGCTTTTTCCGCCTGTACGGCGACCTCATCCGCAGCCTGCCCACCGGAGACGCCGCATGAAAGACAAGACCATCCTGATCACCGGCGCCAGCGGCGGCATCGGCCGCGCCCTGGCCCGCAGCTTCGCCAGTGCCGGCGCCCGCGTCGTGCTGCTCGGCCGCCAGTCCAGGCCGCTGATCGAACTCGTCGCCACCCTGCGCGCCGAAGGCCACGAAGCGCGCCTCGTCATCGCCGACCTGCTCACCACGCCGCCGACGGACGTCGCCCGCAAGGCCATCAACGCCTTCGGTAGCCTCGACGGCGTCATCAACTGCGCCGGCGTACAGCACTTCGGCTTGAGCGCCGACCAGTCGGCTGCCGCCACCGCCGAAACCTTCGCGGTGAATACCGTGGCACCGATCCAGCTGATCCAGGCCCTGCTACCCCACCTGCAGGGCCGTCCGGAAGCCCATATCGTCAATGTCGGCTCCATCTTCGGCTCCATCGCCTTCCCGTGCTTCGCCACCTACTCCGCCAGCAAGTTCGCGCTGCGCGGCTACTCGGAAGCCCTGCGACGGGAACTGGCCGGCGGACCGGTACAGGTGCACTACGTGGCCCCGCGCTATACCCGCACCGCGATCAACAGTGAAGCCGTCGCCCACATGGCCGACGCGCTGGGCATGCATCAGGACAGTCCCGAGGCCGTCGCCGAGCAGGTCCTCGCCGCCGTGCTGCACAAGGCAGCCGACACGTACCTGGGCTGGCCGGAGAAGCTCTTCGTCCGCCTCAACGCCATTCTCCCGCGCCTGGTGGACCGGGCGCTGATCCGCCAGGGGCGCCAGATGCGCCCCTTCGCCCGCCGCCATCTGGCCGAATCCAACTAGGAGCCCCCCATGAAGAAACCCCTCGCCGCCCTGCTGCTCGCCCTGCTGTCCGCCACCGCCATGGCCGATGACGGCAAGCTCGAACCTGCCGTCGCCGACATCGCCCACCGCTGGGCGCGCATCAACTACCAGGCGCCCGCCAAGGAGCACGCAAAGGCCTTCAAGGAACTCGCCGAACAGGCCGACAAGCTGGTCGTCGCCGAACCGGGCAAGCCCCAGCCGCTGGTCTGGGAAGCCATCGTGCTGGCCAGCTACGCCAAGGCCAACGGCGGCCTCGGGGCGCTGTCCGCCGCCAAGCAGGCCCGCGACCTGCTGCTGGCAGCCGAGAAGATCGACCCGCAGACCCTCCACGGCTCGGTCTACACCAGCCTCGGCAGCCTGTACGGCAAAGTGCCGGGTTGGCCGATCGGCTTCGGCGACAAGGATCAGGCCCGCAAGTACCTGGAAACGGCGCTGAAGATGAACCCGAAGGGCATCGACGCCCACTACTTCTACGCCGACTACCTGGCCGACAAGGGCGACTACGCTGGCGCCGTCGAGCACCTGCAGCAAGCCCTCGCCGCCCCACCGCGCCCCGGCCGCGAAGATGCGGACGCCGGCCGCCACAAGGACGTGCAAGCCCTGCTCGACGAGATCCGCAGCAAGCACGCCGACAAGCTGGCCGCGAAATGAACACCCCGTCCGAAGCGGCTTCCGCCCCGCCCTGGCGCAGCCGCCTGGTGGATTACGCCCTCTGCGCGCTGACCGCGGCCTGCGGCGTGGCCGGCTACGACTGGCTGTACCGGGAAATCCTGGGCATGTGCTTCTGATGCCGATACGCCGTCAGCCGGCCTGCGGCCGGCGGCGCAGCAGCGGCAATGCCCCCAGCAAGGCCAGCGCCGCACACAGGGCACCGGCCATGAAGGTCGCGCGGGAGCCGAAGACGTCCCACAGGCCGCCGGCAATCACGCTGGCGGCCAGCAGCGCAACGCCGCCGACCAGATTGAAGACGCCGAAGGCCGTGCCCCGCAGTTCGGCTGGCGCCGCATCGGCTACCAGCGTCGCCAGCAGACCCTGGGTCATGCCCATGTGCAGGCCCCACAGCACCAGCCCCAACACAAAACCGGGCAAGCCATCGACCACGCCCAGCGCCAGATCGGCCAGAACCAGCACGGCCAAGCCCAGCGTCAGCAGCATGCCCCGGTGGCAGCGGTCAGCCAGCACGCCGATCGGGTAGCAGGACAGGAAATACACCACGTTCATCACCACCAGCACGGCCGGCACATAGACCAGCGCCACACCGACCTCCTGCGCGCGCAGCACGAGAAAGGCCTCGCTGAAACGGGCCAGCGTGAACACCGCGGAGAGCGCCACGATGCCCCAGTAGAAGGCCGGTAGTCGCGCCAGTTCGGCCCGCGACAGGGGCATCCGCGGATTGACCGCCTCAGCCGGACGCGGCGCGTCGTGCACGGCCAGCAGGATCACCACAAAAGAGGCGAAGGCCGGGATCACCGCAAACCAGAACACCAGTGGAATGTTGTCGGCGGTCAACCCCATCAGGCCGATCGCCAGCAGCGGGCCGATAAAGCCGCCAGCGGTGTCGAGGGACTGGCGCAGGCCAAAAGCCGCCCCGCGCAGCTCCGGCGGCGCCAGGTCGGCGATCAGCGCATCCCGCGGTGCCCCCCGGATACCTTTGCCAACGCGGTCTACGAAACGGGCCGCCACTACCCAGCCCAGTGTCCCGGCCAGCGGGAACACCGGCTTGGTAAAGGCCGCCAGGCCATAGCCAAGCGCTGCCAGCAGCTTGCGCCGCCCAAGCCAGTCGGACAACGCCCCCGAAAACACCTTGGTGATTGCCGCGCTCGCCTCTGCAATGCCTTCGATGAAGCCGACGGCGAGCATCGACGCCCCCATCACCGACACCAGGTAGACCGGCAACAGCGCGTGGATCATCTCGGACGAGATGTCCATCAGCATCGACACCAGCCCCAGCGCCCAGATACCGCGCGGAATCCGTCCCGCCACTGCGCCGAATGTCATCGCCGCCTTGTCGCCGCCTCCCATGCGAACCCCCTTTATCCAGTCCGACCGCCAGCACCTTGCCTCATGCCAAGTGCCGACGTCCAGCCCCATAAATCCCGCAGACGGGAAGCTCGGAAAACAACATCAGCATCGCCACCCACCCCAGGCATCCAAGCCACCACGACACCCATTTTGAGCATTCAAATTTTCCCACCTTATGCAGTGATTTCCTTCCTCCGCAAGCCTTCACCCTTTCTGTATATTCCGAACAGTTTTCAACTTGGGCCATGGCGCCACCCGTGCCCGGCCGAGCCCCACCCCGGAAGCATCCACAGTGAACAAGAATGTCTCGATGATCCTGCTGATCGTCACCTGCTTCATCCTGTTCCTGATGGGGAGTCTGGTTGCGTCGCGGGACACCATCTGGCATCAGACCGAAGATCGGGCAACGACCCTCGCCCGCATGATCGAGCAGCACGCCTCTGGCAACATCGATCGGGTCGACGACATGCTGCAGAGCATCGCGGAGCGCGTTACGGCCACCGATCTGGGCAATGCCCGGCAACTCCTGGCCAGCCGCCGGGATGAGCTGACCGCCCTGCTCGTCGCCCATCAGCATCGCACCAATGGCGTGGTCTCCATCTCCCTGACCGACGCGGCCGGCCACGTCTACGCCAACTCGGTCGGCAGCCCACCCGGCAGCACGCTCGAAGACCGGGACTATTTTCTTGAATTGAAGAACAGTGGGCGGCATCAACCCGTGGTGTCCGGCGCGATCAAGGGCCGCGTATCGAAAAAATGGGGTATCCAGATCGCCCGCCGCCTCGACTTGCCGGACGGCAGCTTCGGCGGCATGGTGGTGGCCAACTTCGGACTGGCGGAAGGCTTTCTCGATTACTACTCCACCCTCGGCCTGTCACCGCGCACGCGCATCAGCGTAGTGGATGGGATCGGCCGCATCATCGTCCGCCAGCCGACGGTCGAAAACGCCGTCGGACAGGCTCGCACCACCCCGGTGGTCGTCAATGCAATTCGCAGCGGCAGTACTGACGGCCTGGAGATCGGGATCTCTCCGATCGATGGCATCGAGCGCATGAACGCTTACCGCAAGGCGGTCCGCTACCCCCTCTACGTGGTAGTTGGCATTCCCACCGACGAAGCCTTTGCCGAATGGAACCGGGGTCTGCTCCTGAGCCTGCTGGGAGGGGCGGTACTGGTCACCCTTGGCCTGTTGGTGGCCCGGGCCATGCATCACCAGAGCCAGGCCGACGCGCTGCTCGCTGAACGCACACGGCAGCTCGAGGAGAGCAATCGCCGCCTCGCCGAGCGCTCCACCGAGCTGCTTACCGCCCGTGATGCCGCCGAGCAGGCCAGCCAGGCCAAGAGTGCCTTCCTGGCCAACATGAGCCATGAGATCCGCACCCCGATGAATGCCATCATCGGCGCCAGCCATCTCCTCAAGACGGGGAACCCACGACCGGACCAGCAGGACTGGATAACGCACATTTCCACCGCCGCCACCCACCTGCTCGCCCTCATCAACGACATCCTCGACCTGTCCAAGATCGAGGCCGGCAAACTCCAGCTGGAGACGGTCAGTTTCCGGACCGCGACAATAGTCCAGCAGGCCGTCGAGATGATTGCCACCCGGGCCCGGGCCAAAGGCCTGCGCATCGGCGTGGACATCGCCGCACTACCACCAATCATGCACGGCGACGCCACCCGC
Organism: Pseudomonadota bacterium; assembly: GCA_018241685.1. Taxonomy (GTDB): domain Bacteria; phylum Pseudomonadota; class Gammaproteobacteria; order Burkholderiales; family Rhodocyclaceae; genus Zoogloea. Next base: position 5,049 of record JAFEDJ010000067.1, on the reverse strand, counting down.
ATCGGTCAGATCCTGGTCAACTACCTGGGCAACGCGGTGAAGTTCACCGAGCGCGGACACATCACGCTACGCGGTTTTGTCACGGCAGAGCATCCAGACGGCTGGACAGTACGCTTCGAAGTCAGCGACACCGGCATCGGCCTGGACTCCACGCAGCAGGCCCGCCTGTTCGAGGCCTTCGAACAGGCCGACCCAGGCACCACGCGCAAGTTCGGTGGCACCGGACTGGGACTTGCGATCACCCGCCACCTGGCCTGCCTGATGGGCGGTGACGTCGGCGTTGAGGGCAGTCCCGGCCACGGCTCCACCTTCTGGGTCACGCTGCGCCTGGCACGCACTGACGACTTTCTCCCTGGCGACACCGCCCCCCATACGGCCGACCCGGGCATTGCCCCTCGTCTGGCCACCGAGTGCGGTGGCTGCCGCATCCTGCTGGCCGAAGACATGGAAGCCAATCAGCAGGTCGCCCTGGCCCTGCTCGCCCAGGCAGGCCTCAGTGCCGACCTCGCCCGCACCGGCAACGAAGCCGTCGCGATGGCCACCGCACAGCCCTACGACCTGATCCTGATGGACATGCAGATGCCCGAACTGGACGGCGTCGAGGCCACCCGGGCAATCCGCGCCCTACCCGGCTACGCACAGATCCCAATCCTGGCGATGACTGCCAACGCCTTTGCCGCAGACCGCCAGAACTGCCTGAATACCGGCATGAACGACCACATCTCCAAACCGGTCAATCCCGAAGCTCTGTACGCCATGCTGCTGGCCTGGCTACCCGCCAAACCACGTATCGAGACAGACAGCGTGCAGGCGTTGGCGAATACGACGCCAAAACTTGCAGCGGCCGCCCCGCCGCTGAGCCCCCTGGCCGATATCCCGGGGTTGGACATTCCTGCCGGCCTGCGCAACACGGGTGGCAAGCCGGCAGCCTACCGGACCTTGTTGCAGAGCTTCCGGCGCAGCCTCCCCCAAGAACGCATGCAACTGCGCCAAGCCCTCGACGAGCAGGACAATATTGCGCTCTCCCGCCGCGCCCATGCCCTCCGGGGCACAGCCGCGACTCTTGGCCTGACCGGAATTGCCGACGCCTGCCTGGCGCTCGAAGGCGCCCTTGCGCCCCCTCTTTCCGCCCCAGCCATGGCCGGCCACTGGCAATTGCTCGATGAAGCCTTGCTACGCTTCGAAACCTGCTCGCAACACTTGGCAACATAGAGATGCCAACCGCCCCGCGATGCCGTTGGCAATGATCGGCAAGAGGGCATTTTTTCGCAAATGCGTAGCGCCGAGTCGGCTAAACTTGGCGCCCCGACTGACCGTATATTCGCCGGTAATTCCCTTGTCCGCTCGTAGAACTATCGCCTTCCCGCTTCTCGATTACCATACCGGCAGTATGGCTTTTTCGATGAGAGTGGCTGTGCCGGCCTTCCTCAGTACGGCCCGCAGTCTAGGCGCAGAGGAATACCCGCCTCGGAAAAGAAAACCGTCTCCAGTCGGCCCTGTAAAGGCGCTTCGGCCGGACCCGCGCAGGCCCCAGCGGCTGCGCCCCTGGCCCTTTCGCGACAAACTCATTTCTGCATTGACTCAATGCACTACGCTATCCCGCGAGGCATCCCGTGCGTGACCTGCTGCTGGTCCTGATCCTGCTTTGGGCCCTCCCCAAAGCAGTAAAACATACCTACGTGGCGGTCAATCTGTGGTCTTGGATAAGCCTCATGAACCCGCATCGCCTGGCGTACGGTTTCGCCTTCGACATGCCATTTGCGGCCATCGCCGCCGCGGCTGCGTTGATTTCACTGGCCGTCACCAAAGACACACTCGCCATACCTAAGGAACGCCCAGTCATCTTCCTGGCCCTGTTCATCATCTGGATGTCCATCACGACAGCAGCAGCGATCTATCCTGGGGATTCAATCGTTCAACTCAAGAAGATCCTCAAAATCCAGATAATGACTGTTGTGGCACTGGCCGCCTTGCATGAACGCCGACACATCCAGCTATTCCTGTGGATCAACGTACTTTCGATCGGATTCTTCGGGCTGAAAGGGGGATTCTTTACCGCTCTCACGGGTGGTGGAGCACGTGTCTGGGGCCCGCCAGGGAGCTTTATCGAAGATAACAATGAGCTCGGCACCGCGCTCATCATGACCATCCCACTGATGAACTACCTGCGCCTGGTTTCGCCGCAGAAGTGGGTCAAGCGCGGTTTGCTCACACTGACCCTACTGTCAGCGGCAGCTGCATTGGGCACTCAATCCCGTGGAGCCCTCCTGGCAATCGCAGCGATGGGATTCGTGCTATGGCTACGCTCTGAACGTAAGGCGCTCACGGGCATTTCAATCGTCCTGGTCGGCACACTGCTGATCAGCTTCATGCCCTCCACCTGGGAGTCCCGGATGAGTACCATCCAGGACTATCAGAACGATGGGTCGGCCATGGGGCGTATCAATGCGTGGCATCTGGCCGTCAATATCGCCAACCATCGCCTCACCGGTGCTGGTTTTGAAGCGTATACGCCTGAGACTTTCGCCTGGTACGCCCCCAACCCCGTCGACATCCATGTCGCCCATAGCATCTATTTCTCGGTCCTGGCCGAGCACGGCTACATTGGCTTGTTCCTTTTCCTCGGCGTATGGATGAGCTCGCTAGGCATTGCAAGCCGCATCCGGAAGGAAACCAGGCATGATCCGGAATTGCTCTGGCTATTCCATCTGGCCGGGATGTGCCAGGTCTCCCTCATCGGATATGCGGTGGGCGGCGCCTTCTTGAGCCTGGCCTACTTCGACCTTCCGTACAACATCATGGTGATTCTCGTCACCTCATGGCGCTGGCTGAAGACTTATCGAAAAGAAGCCGAGAGCAAAGAACTGGCCGGCAGGGCTCAAGTTGCATGATCCATCGGCAATGCGCCTCCACCGATCAACGCAAGACCACCAGGGATGCCCTGAACAGGGTCACCGGGAGGCCGCCTGCGGGGCCAGCACCGAGTCCACGCAGGCGCGGCCAGGTACTGAGCGACGCGGGCAGCTCACATCGCACGAGCAAATCAAACAGCCGTCGCCACAAAAGCCACGGGCCAGCCCCACAGGGCCGGCCCGCACATCCGCACCACCACCGGGAGACACGTCCCGTGCGCCAGAGGCGCCGCAGACATGGATCAGCGCGACTCCTTGATCAGGCGACTGCGTACTGACTGGATCGGCCGTGCGTTCATCGGGTACAGACGCGAGAAGATCGCGATCTGTTCGGCCGCGATCGGCTGGGGCTGTTTCATGACCATCCACAGCACGCCCTCACTGCACGGCGGCGTGGTCAACGATCCCATGTAAGTGTAGTAACTACGATTTTCCGGCAGGAACTGGTTCAGATCGATGCTGACCCCGTCCGGCGAATAGTCGGCGTCCTTTTCAAGCGGCAGGTTGTTCCACAAGGTCTGGATCAACGCATTCGCCTTGCCGCGCTCCAGCAACACTGCGACCACCGCCAGCCGGCCATCCAGGTCCTTGTGCACCAGATGCACGACCATGTCGAAGCCGCGCCCATTGACCCGCTCTTCCGACGGCCGGTGAAAATGGAACTGGACGAGGTCGTAGACGCGCCCCATCACCGACATCGTGTTGCCCTGGCCGAGGTTCACCTGGATGGTGTGGCCATTGTCCACGATGCGGAAGTTGGACGGATGGTAGTCGAACTGGATGGGCTCCAGATCCACCTTGATGCCTTCGCGGATATCGATCGGCGACTGCCGCTCGCCACTGCCGCAAAGTTGCCACTCGGGCTTGAGGGAGCCCCAGTTCGGTGGGCCGTTGTCACCCTCATAACTCCAGTGAATCTCGTGATGTGCCAGCGCGACGGGGCGCGGAGACTCGGCATACTGCACCGGAGCCCTCGCGACGCGCGGCCGCGGACGCGGCGCCGGGATATAGACCGGCACACGTTGCACCTCCGGTGGCGGTGCCTCGGCACGCACCGGCTTTTCGGCCGCCTCGCCCTTGGGTGCAGCAGGTTTCTCGATGAAATTCTTCTTGATCGGCAGCGTGATCTCGTCCGCACGCTCGCCCTTGCCTTCCGCGACCTGGGTCGTCACGGGTTTGTCGGTTCCCTTGGTTGGCCGATAGTCTGCCGACCGCAGTTCAGGCTTGCCGGCCTGGGCCGTCTGGGCAGCCCTGGACGCAGTCTTGGCGAGTTGGGAAATATCAGCCACTCCGCCTGCGGGCTTGCAGACGTCGCGCCACAACCGCTCGTCCACACTACCCGGCGCGACCGGCATATCCTTCTCGACCTTGACCTTCTCATCCTTGATGACCATCGCATCGGCATCCAGATAGACGCGCTTGACGGTGGCGAAGGTCTGGTTGCGGCAGTCGTAGCGATTCAACGCCTTCACCGACACATAGCCTGCCGCAACAGCCTCCGCGTCGGACAGCACGATCCGCCCCCATGCCACCTTGGTGCCGGGATCGGATTGCAGGATGCTGGCGCGGTCGAGTTCGATGGTCCGCTTCTTGTCGGACGCGACAGTCTGCCAGTCGGCCGCCAGGGCGGACGTCATGCAGGAACAAGCCAGCAGGGCTATAGCAAGGGGTCGCATGCGTTGGCGCATGGTTGCGTCTCCGGGAAATATGCGTGGCCACTGGATGGCCGATTGCTACCTATTTCGGCCGCAATGACCCAAACCTTTAGGCATGGCGCCATTCCCGTCGAATTTCACCCCCTGGAGCCCACTGTCCACAACGCCGCGGTATCGACAGAAAATCCCGCCAAATCTTGCGTTTACCTGTGGCTTCCAGTACTTTGCCGGCACAAACGTTAGGGGTGCCGCGGCGCTTGATCGCCCGGCTGAGACTTACCCTCCGAACCTGATCCGGGTCGTGCCGGCGTAGGGAAACGTGGCTCCTGCCGCCTTTCCCTCTTCCGGCGGCCCTCCCCCAAAGGAGCCTCCATGAACGCCACCGACAAATTCCTCGCCGCGTCCGCCCATGTGGACGAAGCGGCCGTTGCGCCACTGCCCAATTCCCGCAAGATCCACGTCGAAGGTTCCCGCCCGGACAT
>JAFEDJ010000066.1 GCA_018241685.1 Pseudomonadota bacterium | reverse complement strand
CTGTAGGCGCGCACCTGCCCGATTGTCAGCCGCCTAGCGCTCGCAGCCCACTGGCTGTAGCTGAGCGACATCGCGTGATTTTCGCGAAAGCTGGTGGAGCACCGCGGACACGAGAACGAAAACACCCCCCCTGCCGGAGACTCGGCCTTCCACTCACGCGATCCCAAGCAGTCGGGGCACGGGTGTTGGCGGGTTACTGTCGAAATGGTGGCGTGCCAGACGACATCGCCAACGCCGAACTTGGTTTCGATGACGGCCATCAGCCTTCTCCATCGGAGTGTTGAGATTGGGGATCAGTCAGGTCCGAAGGACCGACGCCGCAGGGCTGGCTCCGGGAGGGACTGCCTTCTCCCCCCTCATGACGCCCCTGGGATGAGAGGGCTTGGTCGAACAGCGCCCACTGATCCGCATACATTTGGAGCTTGTGGAACGTCCGCGAGCTTTTGACCGCGAGCAGCGCCTTCTCGTACCTATCCGCTAGGGCTTGGGAGGCTTCCCACCGCTTGTTGATCTCGGTGCAGAGGGCGTTCACGTCAGCGAACAGCCCCTCAAGCTCTGCGATGCGTGCCTGTTGCGCTTCGAGAGCGGCGGCGGCTTCCTGACACAGCACGTGGCTTGAGACGCTTCGGAACTCGCCCCATTCCGGAGACCGCAGCCTCTCCACCAACTCAGGAGTAGCGGGGGCTTGGGTCATGCGGCCTGCTCCAGGCTGGTGATCGCCTCGACGGCTTCAATCCGCCGACCGATCCAGGCCATGACCGGCACGGCCATGGAGTTCCCCAGCGCCTTGTAGCGGGGTCCGTCAGGGGCCATGCCTTTGCGCCAGGGGATAAGGGTGAAGTCGTCCGGGAATCCCTGAAGGCGCTCGCACTCTCGAGGTGTCAGGCGGCGGACGGCCGCGCCGGTCAGCAGGCCATTGCCGTTGTCCTTGGCGCCGAGCGGCTGGGCCTGTTCGCCATGGATAGGATCTTGGCGGGTGTTAAACGCCACGTAGTCGCGGCTCGAGCCCCCGTTGGCCGCCCGCAGCGCCCCAACTTGGGCGCCACCCACTTCCGGCATGGTGCCGTCGTCTCGTCCGCGCAGGGCGAAGCTGACAGGTACGATCGGCGTTCCACGGCCCGTGCCGTCCTCGGAGGCGTCAAAGCCCTCCCCTTTGAGGGTGTGGGCGACAGACTGAAGGCGGCCGGCTCGAAGGCTATAAGCAACCTCTTCGCTGATATTCGATCCGACAGGCCCGCCGCCGGCGTGGCTCGCATTCGTTACGTCACCGTCAGCGGCTCCGGCGTGCGAGCCGAGAGCGAAAGCGCAAGCATCAGAGCTTCCGGCAGTTCCTTCCCCCGCTTCTCGGCGCGGCGGAGGATGCCCTTGCAGGCTGTGGCGCTCAAAAAGAACCGCTGCGGCACGTCGCCAGTCTCCAAGATATCCGACAACGAACACACGGCGGCGTCGCTGGGCCACTCCGAAGAACTGAGCGTCAAGAACTCGGTAGGCGAACCCATACCCGAGTTCGACCAGCCCTCCGAGGATGGCGCCAAAGTCCCGTCCTCCGTTCGATGACAGGACGCCGGGGACGTTCTCCCAAACCAGCCACCGGGGGCGCAGGCGGTCAGCCAGCCTAAGATATTCGAGCGCCAGGTTGCCGCGGTCGTCGTCCAATCCGCCTCGGAGACCCGCGACGCTGAAAGACTGGCAAGGTGTTCCTCCGACCAGAAGGTCGATTGGGTCGTAGTCGCCGTCTTGGATCGTCGTAAAGTCGCCATGCAGCGGAACCTCGGGATAGTGGTGTTGCAGGACGGCGCGCGGGAACGCCTCGATCTCGGAGAAGAAGGCGGGCTTCCAGCCGAGCGGGTGCCAGGCCGCAGTCGCCGCCTCGATGCCCGAGCAGACGGAGCCGTAGGTCAGCTTACCGCCCATTCTCGCCTCCTGTAGCTTGGAGGACGGCGGCGCGGGCCTCTTTCAGCCGGACATCTAGGACCGACCAATTCGTGTGGCCGATGACCTGACGAACCCCATCTTCAAAGGCCCGCATTGCGTCCACTTCGTTCGCCAGAAAGCTCAGCGCCTCCAGCAGGGCAGGTGCGGCGGATATCAGCCGGGCGTTGGCTTCGGACTCGGGTCCGCGATGCACGTTGGTGAGGCCAGATCCCCAGACCACGACCGTCGCTCCGTTGGAGCCGACCAGATTGCCGTGACGGCTCATCTGCCAGGGACCGGGCGTGTGCTTCCCGCCCTCTTGGGGGTTATGGGAGGTCATTGGGAGGCCTCGTCGTCGTGTCCGACAGCGACAAGCTTCATCTTGAAGCCCTTGAGCTTGCTGACGATCTGCTGGCAGTCGTAGCCGTCGAGCGCCTCCACAACGACGCCCGAGCAGGCGTTGCGCACGAAGGCGCGAGCTATAGCCGCCTCGACACGGATTTCCTGGGAGCGCTTCAGGTTGAAGCCGCCATAGCCGCTCCCGCTGAAGTCGGTCGCTTCCGCCCAGACGTGGCCGTTCGGCCCGATCAGCAGGCCCACGACGCCGCAGACTTTCGGTTCGCGTTCGTCCGCCATCACGCCTCTCCGTCTTTAGTGGGGAGGGCGGCGCGCTGTCTCAGGACGGAGAAGTCGAACGATCCATGTTCGAAGCCGAACCGCACCTTGGCGTAGGCGTACTCAAGGTCTCGTTCCAACTCGATCAAGCGGTTGGCGACGTCGGCCAGAAGGTCACGATCCGTGCGCTCGGCGGTGCGGTCGCGGAGGCCGACTAGGCGTTCGGCAAGTTCGCGAACCGGAATTGTTTGTGCGTTGCTCACCGGCTCCGCTCCATATGGTTAGCGACGGAAACGCATTCGAACGTTCCAATCGCCTCGTATTGGTCCGCCTTCATGATGGCCTTAGCCAGTTCAACGGCAGTCTCGCCGCTGATCTGGATGTTGGCTCCGGTGGTCTTGTCGGTAATGGAAAGGAACGATCCTTCCCACCAGACGGAAAGGCTTTCCGGGTTGTCTTCGGGCTGCACGATCTGGCGGGTCATTTCGACATCTCCGGGAGAACGTCAAACGCCTTGTGATACGGGCACCAACGTTCGTACCTGGCGATGGTCAGCCACTTACGAGCCTGCCCCTTGATACCATTCCGGCGCTCAACCGCGGCGCACGAAAGCGCAATAGCGATGCTCCGGCGAACTTGTCCTTGGCTTTTCATTTCCCGTCCTCCTGTTGTGAACCCACACTCTCACGGGCGGTGACGTCCGTCAATGCCAAATCCGCACATAGCGGCAAAAGGCACGCGTTGACCCGCAAATCGCATGATGTATAGTGGTGAGTATGAATGGATCGCAGCTTCGCAAATGGCGCTTAAGCCACCGCATGAAGGTCAAGGAACTGGCCCATGCGCTGGGCATATCGGATGACACATGCGCCAGAATGGAGCGTCGAGATAAGCTTCCGCGGTGGGTTGGCTTAGCCTGCCAGGCTCATGTTCTTAGGTTGGACCCAGAACTGAAAGGGGACGTCCAGTGCTGAAACACCTCGCGTACATCATCGCCGGCATGTTCGAGAATGCATCGAACATGATCTATGACGCCATCGACATGAATCCCCACGCCGATCCTGAGCTGTACGTCAGCCGGGAGTGCCTGGACGAGATGGCCGCCTTTGAGGCTCACCGCCGCATCCACCACCTGATGTTCGGCGAAGACAATGACCGGCTCTGCTTGATGCTGGCTCGGCAGGAGACGAGGCATTGACCGGCCTCCTTTTCACCAGCGCATCCGTCCTCACCTTCGCCGCCATAGACCGCCTCTGGGGCGCTCCGAAAGGCAAGACTCCCGCCAAGATCCTTGCCGGCGCATCCATAGCAACGCTGTTCCTGATCGACTGGAAGCTAGCTGCTATGGGCGCTGCAATCGTCATCGGCCGGTCTATCGGCTTTGCGGATGGAGTAACTACCGGGAAGAACTTCAAGGGCCTCGTTCTGCGCTCCATAGCTCCGCAGGCTATGGCCTATTTCTTCACGGGCATGGACTGGATGGCGTCGGCTGCGCTCATTCCGCACGCGGTGGTGACGATGTGGCTAGCCGATTGGTACGGAAAGCGCATCGACCAGGAGCCCTGGAACGTCCAGCGAGCCCTGGATGACAACACCAAGGTTGAGCTGATCCGCGGAGCCTTCGCAGGGCTTGGCGTGGGTTTGTACGCAATGGTTCGGGGGCTGGTGTGAGCGAATTCTTCGAACGTGTCGTGTACGCGATGCTTGAGGCCGAGGCCGACCTAGATCCTATGTCGGCGCGAACCGTACTCATCGCCGCCCTAAAGGCGATGCGAGAGCCCACGGAAAGCATGTTGGACGCAGGCGAAGTCGCTTTCAGCGTACCGGACGCAATCGGAGCTGGTGACGCCTGGCAAGCCATGATCGACCAGGCGATTAAGGAGGGGTAGTGACGCTAGCGATTGCTATCATCGCCGCCTTCGCCATCTGCTACTTCGCTGGCAAGCTCCCGTAACGAACCAACCCCCGCTAGGTGATCTTGGCGGGGGTTTTGCTTTGCGGGCAAGAAGCGAAAAGCCCCGCGAGGTCGCTAAACCTCAACGGGGCATCACATAGGAACATCGTCGCCAAGGACTAAATCTTGGCCACTCCGCAGGGCTCCGTCAAGCCGATCTAACGCGTGACCTGGTTGATTGCAGTAGCGACCGGCTGCGGTGCGACCATTCCGCGGATCGTCATGAGCATCTCGGACAAAAGCTGAATTCGACCACCGAGATCGTGTGCCGACTCGCAGATTCCAGGCATTTGCACGCCGGTGCTTTGGTGGTCTTCCTCTGCGCGTCGCATGACGTTTTCCCCGGTCATCAGGTACTCGATCTCAGTTGCGATCCGCTCAGCCTCTCCCAGGCTAAAGTGGGCGTGAGACAGGGAGTCTCGCAGAGTGATTTGGGCTGGAACTTTGG
>JAFEDJ010000065.1 GCA_018241685.1 Pseudomonadota bacterium | reverse complement strand
TCGGTCAAGCCGGTGGAGCTGCTGCAGCGCATCCTGCAACTGGCCGGCAAGCCGAACGACAACGACATCGTGCTCGATTTCTTCAGCGGCAGTGCCAGCACCGCGCACGCCGTGCTGAAGCAGAACTTCGAGGACGGCGGCAACCGCCGTTTCATCGGCGTGCAGATCGCCGAGCCGCTGCCGAAACCGGAGACTGGCCTCGCCTCCATCTTCGACATGGGGCTGACCCGGGTGCGAAACTACGGCGCCGAACTGCGCGGGCAGATTGGCGCCGAGGGGCTGGACCTCGGCTTTCGCGTGCTCAAGGTCGACAGCTCCAACATGCGCGACGTGTACTACACGCCCGACGCCGTCAGCCAGGATCTGCTGGCCGACCAGATCGACAACGTCCGCACCGACCGCAGCGCGGAAGACCTGCTGTTTCAGGTGCTGCTCGACTGGGGCCTGGATCTGGCACTACCGGTGCAACCGCAGACCATCGCCGGCAAGTGCGTGTTCTTCGTCGACACCGATGCGCTGGCCGCCTGTTTCGACCCGGGCATCGACGAGAGCTTCGTCAAGCAACTGGCAAGCCACAAGCCGCTGCGCGTGGTGTTCCGCGACAACGGTTTTGCCAGCGACAGCGTGAAGATCAACGTCGAGCAGTTGTTCAAGCTGTTGTCTCCAGCCACCGAGATCCGGACGCTGTGAGGAGCACGGCGGTGGACAGCGAAGCCTTGAAAGCCCTGCTCGATGGTTTGATCGAGCGCTGGGAAGACGAAGTGGTGGAATTCAAGCGCGCAGGCGCCGGCTACTCCACCGACGACATCGGCAAGTATTTTTCGGCGCTGGCCAACGAGGCCAACCTGCGCAATCAGGATCGGGCCTGGCTGGTTTTCGGCGTCGACAATCGCAGCCGCAAGGCAGTCGGCACCGACTACCGACCGGAGCCCGAGCGCCTGCACAGTTTGAAGATGCAGATCTCGGATTCGACCGAGCCCAGCATCACGCTGCGCAACATCCACGAGTTGCGCAGCGATCAGGCGCGCCTCCTGCTGCTCGAGATCCCCGCTGCGCCGCTCGGCCTGCCCATCGCCTGGAAGGGGCATTACTACGCCCGCGCCGGCGAGAGTCTCACCCATCTTGGACTGGACAAGCTGGACGACATCCGGCGACAGGTCGGCGCTGCCGACTGGTCGGCGCAAGTCGTGCCCGGCGCCACCCTCGCCCATGTGGACACAGCCGCACTGACGCGCGCGCGCGAGTCCTTCGCCAAGAAGTATGCCAACCGCTTTCCGTCCGACGAGGTGATGCGCTGGTCCGACGGCAGCTTTCTCGACCGCGCGCGGTTGACGCGTGACGGACAGCTCACCCGCGCTACCCTGCTCCTGCTCGGCAAGCCCGAGTCGGCGCACCTCCTGTCGCCCCACCCGGCACAGATGACGTGGAAGCTGGAGGGGCCGGAGCGCGCCTACGAGCACTTCGGCCCGCCCTTCCTGCTCAACAGCAGCACCCTCTATCAGAAGATCCGCAACATCCAGATCCGCATCCTGCCGGACGATCAGCTTCTCGCCGTCGAGCTGGCCAAGTACGACCAGAAGATCGTGCTCGAAGCCCTGCACAACTGCATTGCGCACCAGGACTACACACGCAACGGCAGGATCGTCGTCACCGAGTATCCCGACCGCCTGGTGCTGGAGAACGAAGGCAGCTTCTTCGAAGGGGTGCCCGCCGACTACATTGCCGGCGACCGGACTCCCCGACGTTACCGCAACCCCTTCCTCGCCCAGGCAATGGCGGAGTTGAACATGATCGACACCATGGGTTACGGCATCCACGAGATCCACCTGGGGCAGGCACGACGTTTCTTCCCGATGCCCGACTACGATCTGACCGAACCACAGACGGTGCGGATGACGATTCATGGCCGTGTGGTGGATCCGGCCTACAGCCGCCTGCTGATCCAGAAGACCGACCTCGCACTGGAGGACATCCTGGCGCTCGACCGCGTACAGAAGAAACTGCCGCTCGACGACGGGATCATCAAGCGCTTGCGCAAGGCCGGCCTGATCGAAGGCCGCAAGCCGAATTTCTTTGTCTCTGCCGCGGTGGCAAAGGCCACCGCCAGCAAGGCCGACTACATCCGGACCCGCGGTCTGGACGATGCACATTACAAGAAGATGATCCTCGATCTGCTGACGCAGTTCGGCTCGGCGAGCCGGCAGGATCTGGATCGGCTGCTGCTGAGCAAGCTGAGCGACGCGCTGGACGACTCGCAAAAAGCGACCAAGATCAGCAGCCTGCTGACCAGTCTGCGGCGCAACAGACGGATCAGTAACGCAGGTACACGCAAGGCCCCCGTCTGGGTCCTTACAAGATAGATTCAAAATAAACGCAAGATAAACGCCAGAGCCGCCCGCACATTTCGCAATGCAACCCTTTGTTTTATATGGAATCCTGTTTTTTTCTTTTTTGCGAGCACGGTCGGATCGCGTCCGCGACGCCGCGCAAGCGACTCATAGGGACAGCCATGGCCGATGGGAGCCGGACGGCCCGGGAAGGCTCCGCCGCAAGCTGAGGGACGACGACAGATGAAGCTGAAATTCAAGGAGCAAGCCTATCAGCGCCACGCGGTGGAGGCGCTGGTCGACTGCTTTGCCGGCCAGCCGAAGACCGCGGGCATCGGCTATCGCGTCGACCCGGGCGTGAGACCGTCGATAGCGGTCGCGCCCCTGCAGGGCACGCTCCCCGGCATGGCCCCGAGCATGCGTGGCAAAACGGACGACGGTTTCCGCAATGCCGATCTGCTGCTGAGCCACGCCCAGCTTCTCGAGAACATGCAGGCCGTGCAACGCCGGCAGAACCTGCCGCAGTCTTCCCACCTGATCGACGACAAGAAGACCGGCTGCGCCGTCAACCTCGACATCGAAATGGAAACCGGCACCGGCAAGACCTACTGCTACATCCGCAGCATGTTCGAACTGAACAAGCGCTACGGCTGGGGCAAGTTCATCGTGGTGGTGCCCAGCATCGCCATCCGCGAAGGGGTGTACAAGTCGCTGCAGATTACCGCAGGGCACTTTCAGGAGCTGTATGGCAGGAAGGCGCGTTTCTTCATCTACAACTCGAAGCAGTTGCACAACCTGGAGAGCTTTTCGTCGGACGCGGGCATCAACGTGATGGTGATCAACGTGCAGGCTTTCGCGGCACGCGGCGCGGAGCAGCGGCGGATCTACGACGAGTTGGATGATTTCCAGTCACGCCGCCCGATCGACGTGATCAAGGCGAATCGACCCATCCTGATCCTGGACGAACCGCAGAAGATGGAAGGCGCGAAAACGCTGGCCTCGCTGAGCGAGTTCAACCCCTTGTTCATCGTGCGCTATTCCGCCACGCACAAGACCGAGTACAACAAGATCCATCGCCTTGACGCCCTGGATGCCTACAAGCAGAAGCTGGTGAAGAAGATCAGCGTGCACGGCATCACGGTCAAGGGCCTGCCTGGCACGCATGCCTATCTGTATCTGGAGCGCATCGAGGTGGCAGCCGGCAAGCCGCCGGTAGCGCGGGTGGAAATCGAGGTCAGACAGAACGCGGGCATCAAGCGCGTGATGCGCCGCCTGGGCCGCAACGACAACCTGTACGACCTCTCTGGCAGCCTGGACCAGTATCGAGGCTACGTGGTCGCCGACATCGATGCGCGCATCGACACGCTGAGTTTCATCAATGGCGTGGAGCTGACGGCCGGGGAAGCGGTCGGCAACCTGGACGAGCCGGCCATGCGTCGTATCCAGATCCGTGAGGCGATTCGCGCCCACTTCGACAAGGAGCAAGCGCTGTTCGACCAGGGGGTAAAGGTGCTGACGCTGTTCTTCATCGACGCGGTGGCCAAGTATCGTCAATACGGCGACGACGGCGAGATGCCCGGCGAATATGCGCGGATCTTCGACGAAGAATACAAGGCATGCCTGAATGAGACCCTGACGCTCGACGACTCGCCCTACAACCGCTACGTGGCGGGCATTCCGGCAAGCCGGACGCATGACGGCTATTTTTCCGTCGACAAGAAGACCCGCAGGCTGGTCGACCCGGAAACGGGCAGAAAGTCGAACGAAACGGAAGACGTGGACGCCTACGATCTGATCCTGAAGAACAAGGAGCGTCTGCTGTCGTTTGACGAACCCGTGCGTTTCATTTTTTCGCATTCGGCACTGCGCGAAGGCTGGGACAACCCGAACGTGTTCGTGATCTGCACGCTGAAGCACAGCGACAACACGATCTCCCGCCGGCAGGAAGTGGGGCGCGGCCTGCGCCTGGCAGTCAATCAGCAGGGAGATCGGATGGACGATCCGGCCACCGTGCACCAGATCAATGAACTGACGGTGATTGCCAGCGAAAGCTACAAGGATTTCGTCGGCGCGCTGCAGAAGGACATCAGCGAATCACTGTCGGCCCGCCCGCGCGTGGCCGACGAAGCCTTCTTCACTGGCAAGGTGCTGGCGGGTCCGGCTGGAGAAGTTACGGTGACACGCGACATGGCTGCAGGCATCGAGTTCTACCTGATCCAGAACGGGTATGTCGACCGCAAGCGCATGTTCACCGACAAGTACCACGCCGCCAAGCGTGAGGCGCGCCTGGCCGAACTGCCTGAGGAGCTGAAGGACCTCGCCGAGCCTGTTTTCCAGCTCATCGACAGCGTGTTCAGCGACGCGCAGTTGCCTCATATCGGCGACGGGCGAAGAGCCAAGGTCAATCCGCTGAACAGAAATTTCGACAAGAAGGAATTCCAGGCGCTCTGGCAGCGCATCAACCGCAAAGCGGCCTATACGGTGCACTTCGATTCCGCCGAACTCGTCGCCAAGTGTGTCGCCGCGATAGACAGGGAGTTGCGCGTCCGCCCTATGCAGTATGTCGTGGAGCGTGGAGCGCAACGCGACAACACCACCTTCGACGATCTGCACGCCGGAACGGCGTTCAAGCTCGAGGACAGCGCCACCTCGACTTACAAACTCTCGGTCGATTCTGCGGTGAGTTACGACCTCGTCGGCAACCTGGCGGCAATTACGCAACTGACGCGCAGCACCATCGCCACCATTCTGCGGAACATGAACCCCGCCGTGTTCAGTCAGTACCGAAGCAACCCTGAAGACTTCATCACGAAGGCAGGTACGCTGATCAACGAGCAGAAAGCGACTGTCATCGTCGAGCACATCGCCTACGATCCGGTGGACGCGACGCACAGCTCGGACATCTTCACCGCCAAGGCCCGCGATGACTTTAGCCAGGCATTTGCAGCGCGGCACCACATCTACGATTACGTGTTCACCGACTCGCACGGCGAGCACCGATTCGTCGAACAACTGGATGCGAGTACCGAAGTGGTGGTGTACGCGAAGCTGCCGAAGACCTTCTACATCCCCACGCCCGTTGGCAACTACAGCCCCGACTGGGCGATCGCCTTCCGCGATGGCAAGGTGAAACATGTCTTCTTCGTGGCCGAGACGAAGGGCTCCATGTCCTCGCTCGATCTGCGTGCGGTCGAGCAATCACGGATCGAATGCGCGCGCAGGTTCTTCGCCCGCATCACGTCCGAGCAGGTGAAATACGAGGTTGTGGACAGCTATGCCAGGTTGATGGAGCTCGTGGCCTGATTCAGGGTCTAAATGGGCCTGATTCGCAACGGCGAGCAGACACTGACGCATGCGCCGCCCGCTCCATTGCGGGCTGGAGATATCGCAGCATTGGACACGGGCGGCGGCGGTATCTATGGTGAATCCATGATTCCTTCGAAGGGGCGGGCCGCGGGCGGTTGCCCGGTCATGACACGCATGCTCGCGGGTGCGCGCGCAGTCATGCTGTGCGTGTGCGCGACCGCCGTCGGCGGCGGATGCACGACGGTGGTCATCCACTCCGCGGGCTCGGTGCGCACCGAGCACCAGTTCGGCATCCTGAAGCTGAGTATGGACCAGTCGCATGCCAGTTCGATGGCGGTGTCCAGCGTGGGGATCTCGTCCGTGCCCGGAACCGTCGCCGTGGGATGGTTGCAGTGGAAGGGGGTATTCCTCCCGCCGAATGACGCCCGATCCTGTCTTTTCGTCGATTTCGGCTCCGACGAGCCGATCAAGGAGTAGACGATGCATGCACGTCGCGCAACATCCGTCCGCAGCGCAACCTGCCGGTTTCC
>JAFEDJ010000064.1 GCA_018241685.1 Pseudomonadota bacterium | reverse complement strand
GGTTGATGGAGGCGGAGGCCTGTTCGACGGTGGCCGACACTTCCTCGACGCTGGCGGCCTGCTCGCTGGTGGCCTGGGACAGGCTCTGGGCGGTGGCGGAGACCTCTTCGGAGGCGCTGCCGAGGTTGTCGGCGGTGCTGCGCACCTGGCCGATGATGTCGGAGAGCTTCTCGACCATGTCCTGCAGGGCCTGCAGCAGCTGGCCGGCTTCATCCTTGCGGCTCACTTCGATGCGGGTGGTCAGGTCGCCGTCGGCGAGGGCGCGTGCGATGCCTACCGCCTGGGCCAGCGGGCCGGTGATCGAGCGGGTGACGCTGATCGCCAGCGCAATGCCGATGACGATGGCGATGGCGCTCAGCACCAGCATGCTCTTCAGGGCGGTGTCGTAGGTGTCGCTGGCCTTGCGGGCGGCGATTGCGGTGGCCTTGGTTTCTTCATCGACGAACTTGGCCAGGCTGTCGAGCCATTCGCGCTGGGTCGGGCGAACCTCGCGGAACAGTAGCGCGGTGGCGTCGGCCATGCGGCCCTGGCGGGCGATGTCGAGGACTTGTTCCTGCTGGCGGAACACGCTGGCGGCCAGGCCCTTGATCTTGGCTGCGAGGGCGCGCTCTTCGTCGCTGGCGTTGGCGGCCAGCAGCTTGTCCAGCTCGGCTTCACCGTCCATGTAGCTCTTCTTGCGCGCCTCGAGGCGAGCCGTTTCGGTCTTGGTGACTCCGTCGTCCTGGCTCAGCAGCAGGTTGCGCAGGGCGATCGCCGAGTCGCGCAGGTTGTCCACCATCGCGTTGCTGACACGGGTCTTCTCGTTGTTGACGGAGGTGATCTGCTGCACGCTGTCGTTGATGCTCATCATGCGGGTGGTGCCCGTATAGACGATGGCGACGAGCAGGATCAGGACGAGCCCGAACCCGAAGGCCAGGCGTTGGCTGATTTTCAGATTGCTGAACATGGGTGTGTGCTCCGGCTGGGGATTCAGGAAATGACGGTTCAGGCGGCAGCGCGGTCGATGACCTGCTGCAGGAGGCGCGGAATGTCGAGGATCAGGGCGACGGCGCCGCTGCCCAGGATGGTCGACCCGCTGATGCCCTGGACGCGGCTGAAGACGCGGCCGAGGGGTTTGATGACGGTCTGGATCTCGCCGTGCAGGCTGTCCACCACCAGCCCGGCGCGCTTGCCGCCGTACTGCACGACCACCAGGTTGCGGTCGGTATGGCGCCCGTCGGTGCCGGCCGGCAGGTCGAGGGCGTCGCGCAGGCGGGTGTAGGGCAGGATCTGGCCGCGCTGGTTGAGGTAGTCGCGGCGCGGGTCGGTCTGGCGTTCGACGGCGGGCAGCTTGATGCACTCGATCACCTGATCGAGGGGGATCACGAAGGAGGCGTCGCCGACGCCGACCAGGAAGCCGTCGATGATGGCGAGGGTCAGCGGCAGGCGGATGCGCATCGTGCTGCCCTGGCCTTCGACGCTGTCGATCTCGATGCTGCCGTGCAGGGCTTCGATGTTCTTCTTGACCACGTCCATGCCGACGCCGCGCCCGGAGATGTTGCTGAGCTGCTCGGCGGTGGAGAAGCCGGGAGCGAAGATAAGCTTGTAGACGTCTTCGTCGGAGAGGTGCTGCTGGGGGCCGACGAGGCCTTTTTCTACAGCCTTCTTGAGGATGCGCTCGCGGTTGAGGCCGTTGCCGTCGTCGCTGACTTCGATCAGCACGCCGCCCGAATCGTGGCGGGCGTCGAGGCGGATCGTGCCCTGGGCCGGCTTGCCGCGCGCCACGCGCAGCTCGGCGGGCTCGATGCCATGGTCCATGGCGTTGCGCACCAGGTGCATCAGCGGGTCGCCGATCTTCTCGACCATGGTCTTGTCGAGTTCGGTCTCGGCGCCGTTGATGACCAGGCGGATGTCCTTGCCCAGGTCGCGGGCGACGTCGCGCACCACGCGCTGGAAGCGGTTGAAGGTCTCGCCGATCTGCACCATGCGTAGGTTGAGGGTGCTGTCGCGGACTTCCTCGATCAGGCGTGCCATCGTCGAGGTGGCTTCGAGCATGCGGCGGGCCTTCAGCTGGCCGGCGATCATGTTGGCGCCGGCGCCGGCGATGACCAGCTCGCCGACCAGGTTGATCAGCTTGTCGAGCTTGTCCGCATCCACGCGCAGGGTTTTGGCGCGGCCGCTGTCGCGGGCTGGCTTGGCGCTGGTGGCGGGAACGGCGGCATCGATGATGGCGGGCAGGGCCGGTGTTTCGTCGGCGATGACGGGCACGAGGGCCGTCGTCGCGGCGGGGGCGGGCGCCAGGGCCCGTTCCAGCTCGGCGGCGTCGAGAGTGCCGCAGCGCACCAGCGCTTCGCCGAGGGTGGCCGGCTCCGGCGACAGGGCCGTCAGCATGTCGGCGTAGGCCTGCAGCGGGCTGCGCGGCGGCAGGATGTGGATGGTGGCGTCGTCGCGCACGAAGTCGAAGGCGCCGTCGATGTCGGCGTGGCTGGCGTCGCTCTTCAGGCTGATCTCGAAGCCCAGGTAGCAGGCTTCCGGGTCCAGCTCGCCGAAGGGCGGCAGCGCGTCCTGCAGGGTGACGATACCTTCGATGTCGCCGAGGCTGCCCAGGTAGCGGATGAAGGACAGCGGGTCCATGCCGTGCTGCAGGACTTCCCGGCTGAAGCGCAGGGAGATGTGCCAGTTGCCAGTGACGGCGGTGCCGCCGTCGCTTTCCACGGCAGGTGCGGCGACAGGCGCGGCGCTGGTGGCCGGAACCGGCAGCGTGCTGGCGGTGGTGAAGCGGGCCAGCTGGCCGAGCAGGTCGTGGCCGATTGCATTGACGACCGGGTCGTGGCCGTGGGCCTTGTCGGCGACGCGCTGCAGCAGCATGCCGATGTGGTCGCCGCTGGCCAGCAGCAGTTCGGCCAGCGGGCGGTCGATGGCGAGTTCGTTGCCGCGCACGCGGTCGAGGACGTTCTCGACGGTGTGCGTGAAGCCGACTACCTCGTCGAAGCCGAAGATGCCGGCCGAGCCCTTGATGGTGTGGGCGGCGCGGAAGATGGCATTGACGGTCTCGCCGTCGCCTGCGCCGTTCTCGATCTGCAGCAGGCCGTCCTCCATCTGTTCCAGCAGTTCGCGGGCTTCGAGGAGGAAGGTCGGGATGGCCTGATCGATGTCCATGTTCATTGGGCTCCGCTGGAGGTGGGGGCGGCCGGCAGCAGCGCGTCGAGGCCGCACAGGGCGAAGCAGTCGCGCACCGGCGCGCTGCAGGCTTCAAGGGTGCTGGCGGGCAGGCTGCGCAGCGCTGCCAGCACCACTTGCAGGCCGGCGCAGTCGATTTCGATGACGTCGCCGAGGTCGAGGCGGCAGGGCGTTCCGTCGGCTGGCAGGGCCAGCAGGGCGTCCTTGACGGCAGGGGCGGTGTAGATGTTCAGCTCGTCGCTGAAGCGGACGCGGATCTGGCCGTCGTCCCGGGCGATGTCGAGGCTCATGGCGCTTTCCTGGATGCCGGCCGGCCGCTCAGGGCAGGATCAGCTTGGAGACGGCGTTGAGCATCTGCGCCGGGGCGAAGGGTTTGACCATCCAGGCCTTGGCGCCGGCGGCCTGGCCTTCGGCCTTCTTGGCTTCCTGGTTTTCGGTGGTCAGCATGACGACCGGGGTGAACTTGTAGCTGGGCAACTTCTTCATCTCCTTGACGAAGGTGATGCCGTCCATGTTGGGCATGTTCACGTCGCTGATGACCAGGTGCACCTTGCGGCCGTCGAGCTTGCCGAGGGCGTCCTTGCCATCGCAGGCTTCGACGACGTCATAGCCGGCGCCCTTCAGGGCGATGCTGACGACCTGGCGCAGGGAGGCGGAATCGTCCACCACGAGAATGGTTTTAGCCATGGATGTACTCCTAGAAGAAGGTGATTTCTGAGGGGGCGTCGCCGGCGGCAGCGCCGCCGCCGTGGATCTGGCGTTCTTCGGCGGTGGCGTAGCTGCCGGACAGGCTGGCCAGCATGCGGTCCACCGGCAGGGGCTGCGGCCAGCCGCCGTGGGCGACGTCGGCGTGGCTGGCGGCCAGCTGGGCCGGCAGCGCGTCGATGCTGTCGCGGACGTGGCTGAGGATCTGGCTGACGCGGTCCTGGAACTGGAGCTGGACGAGGGCATCGGAGACGTCGGACTTGATGCCCGCGCTCTCGTTGCGCAGCGTGTGGCTGGATTCGACGAGGCCGTCGATGATGTTGCGGAAGCCGCCGAGCACGTCGCCGATGGTCTCCTCGGAGGCCTGCAATGCGCGGGCGTCATTGATGGCGGTGCTCTCGGCGCTGGCAACGGCGGTGGTGATGGCCTTGCTGATGGCATCCACTGCGCTGCCCATGTTGACGCCGGTGGTCTTGGACTGGCCGGACAACTTGCGCACTTCGTCGGCCACCACCGCGAAGCCGCGGCCGGCTTCGCCGGCGCGGGCGGCCTCGATGGCGGCGTTGAGGGCCAGCAGGTTGGTCTGGTCGGCGATGCCGGCGACGTCCACCGCCATCTTCTGCAGCTCGACGATGAACTGCTGCAGGCGCTTCACCTCGGCAACCATCTCCTCCTTGTGGCGGTTGGCGGTCTGCAGGGATTCGATCAGGGACTGCAGGCGGCTTTCGCTGCGGGTGAATACGCCGAGCAGGCCGCCTTCGCCGTCGGCGGCGCCGGAGGCCGCATCGGCAATGCGCACCGATACGTCGAGGCGATCGACGATGGCGGAGAAGGCGAGGGTCAGGCCGACCACGGCGGTTTCCATCTGGGAGCGGCCGCTCTCGATCTGGCGGCCCCACAGGGGGAACAGGCGTTCGGCCAGTTGGTCGAGGCTGGCCACGTAGGGCGTCAGTTTTTCCACTTGGGTCGTTTCCGTTTCACGATGGAGTTGCTGGGTGGCGCGGGCGGCGTCCTGGCGCAGGCCGTGGCGGATCGCCCAGCCGATGCCGCCGCCGACCAGCAGTGCGGCACCGGCGGCGACGAAGGTGGGCCAGGCGGGAGCGCCGACCACGGCGACAGCGATGGCGCCGGGCAGGCCGGCGCCGAGGGCCAGCAGCGGCGAGGCGGCGAGACGTGTCATGGCCGTGCTCCGGCGTGAAGGCGGGTGTCTGGCGTGCTGTCGATGGGTCCGCTGACCGTCATTGCTGGGCTCTCCTCGGGCGGCGCCGCCGTCTGCACAGGTGCAGGGACGGGATGCCGCACTCATTGGTCTGCGCGCATCTGCTGGTCGGGCGGGCCGCCGTCATGCGCCTGGATTACAGACGCAATGGTGCCGATCGCTGCGGAGGGCGAATATCGGTGGAGGCTTAAAGTTTTTGTCGGACGAGGCCGGTTGCCTGTAGGAGGATTCCTAGGGCCGGCGGGGAGAAGGGAAGGGTTTCAGCTGGCGCGCCGCGGCCGGCGGCCTGATTTGTCACGGACGCCCGGGCGGTGGCCGACGGGCGAATGGCGTCGCCCGCGGGCGCTTCAGCGCAGCTCGACGAGCTGGTGTTCGATGGCGTAGTGGATCAGCTCGGCGCTGCTGCTCATACCCATCTTTTGCAGGATGCGCGACTTGTGGGTGCTGACGGTCTTGACGCTGAGGGACAGGCGTTCGGAGATGGCGGTGATGGTGGCGCCGGCGACGATCATCTGGAAGATCTGGTATTCCCGGTCGGACAGCGTGGTGTGCGGCAGTTCGTTGTGGCGGGCGCTGTATTCGAGGGCCAGGCGCTCGGCGACCGCCGGGCTGATGTAAACGCCACCGCCGGCGACCTTGCGCAGCGCGCCGATGAGCTCGTCGCCGGCGTGCTCCTTGGTCAGGTAGCCGGCGGCGCCGGCCTTGATGGCGCGCACCGCGTACTGCTCTTCCTTGTGCATGCTGAGGACGAGGATCGGCAATTTTGGGTACTCGCTTTTCAACTGCTTGATCAGTTCGATGCCGCTGCGGCCCGGCATCGACATGTCGAGCAGCAGCAGGTCGGGCGGCGATTGGCGGACCTGGGCCAGAACCTCGTCGCCGGTGGCGGCTTCGGCGCACACGCTGAATTCCGGCGCGTCGCCGAGGACCTGCTTGAGGCCGGTGCGGACGATGCTGTGGTCGTCGGCCAGCATGAGACGGATCATCGGGGGCTGTCCTCGTGGTCGGGAGTGGATGCACCCAGGGGGATGCATACCGAGATGGTGGTGCCCTGGCTCGGGGCGCTGCGGATCTCGCAGTGGCCGCCCAGAGCTTCGGCCCGCTCGCGGATGCCCAGCAGGCCGAAGGATGAGCGGGTGCCGGCGGTGGCCGGATCGAAGCCGCGGCCGTTGTCGCTGACGGTGATGTCGATGGCGTCGGTGTCCCGCTCGAGGGAGACCAGCACGCGGCTGGCGGCGGCGTGGCGGGCGATGTTGGTGAGGCATTCCTGGATGATGCGGAAGGCCGCGGTGGCGCGGGGCTTGTCGGTCTGCAGATCTTCGGCGGCGGCGGCGTCGAAGCTGCAGTCGATGCCGTGGCGGTGGCCGAAGCCTTCCAGGAACCATTCGACGGCGTCGCGCAGGCCGAGGTCGTCGAGCATCACCGGGCGCAGTTCGGAGGACATGCGGCGCACCCAGTCGACGGTGCTGTCGATCAGCTGGGTCATGCCGGCGAGCTTGCCGTGCAGTGCATCGGCGTCGGCGGGCAGGCGGGCGCGCAGCCAGCCTGCGTCCATCTTGATGGCAGTGAGCAGCTGGCCGAGCTCGTCGTGCAGCTCGCGGGCGATGTGGGTGCGCTCTTCCTCGCGTACCGACTGCAGGTGGGCCGACAGCTCCTGGGAGCGGCGGCGGGCGTCGAGCAGTTCCTGCTGGACGCGCTTGCGGGCGCCGATGGGTTGGGCTGCGGTGACTGCGCCAACGATGCGGCCGTCTTCGATGAGCGGTGTGGCGACGAAGGAGACGGGCACCGGCGTGCCGTCCTTGTGCAGGTAGATGTCGTCCTCGATGTGCTGGGTCTTGCCGCTGCGCAGCGCCAGCAGGCTGCCACAGCAGGCCGGGTCGGACGGCGGTGCGTCGGCCGCGGGGCGGTGGATGATGAAATGGATCTGCTTGCCGAGCAGCTCTTCTTCGGACCAGCCGAGCAGGCGCTCGGCTTCCGGGTTCATCCACAGCAGTGCGCCATGGGCGTCGGTGGTGAACAAGGCCTCGCCGACGGCATTGGTGATGGCGCGCAGGCGCTTCTCGCTGAGGCGCAGGGCTTCCTGGGCGCGTTCGTGGTCGCGCCGGATGGCCGCTTCGCGCAGGGCCCGCTCGATGGCGGCTTGCAGGCGCGGCAGATTGTCCTTGACGACGAAGTCGGAGGCGCCGGCCTTGATGAGCGCTGCGGCAGATTCCTCGCCGACGAAGCCCGAGACGGCGATGAAGGGCAGGTCGCAGCCCAGTTCATGCAGCAGTTCAAGGGCGGCGGTGGCGCCGAAGCGGGGCAGGTGGTAGTCGGAGATGACCACGTCCCAGGGCTGGGCGCCCAGTGCTTCGCGCATCTGGGCTGCGTCATCCACCCGCTGGAAGACGATGTCCGGCCAGTGCATTTCGAGTTCCAGCAGGATCAGGTCGGCGTCGTCGCGGGAATCTTCGATCAGCAGGACGTGCAGGCGGGCGGGTGGGCTCATGAAAGGTGGCAGCGTGGCATCAGGTCTTATTGTCCCTTGCGCTTTCCCGCTGCGGCAAGGTGAAGTGGATCGTCGCGCCGGTGCCGACAGCCCCTTCGGCCCACACCTTGCCGTGGTGGCGGCGCACCACCCGCTCGACGGTGGCGAGGCCGATGCCGGTGCCTTCGAACTCGCTCTCCGCATGCAGGCGCTGGAATTCCTTGAACAGCTTGCGGGCGTAGGTGGGGTCGAAGCCGGCGCCGTTGTCGGCGACGAAGAAGACCAGGCGTTGCTCTTCCATCCGGCTGCCGAAGCTGATCTGCGGCTGCGGGGTATGGCGGGTGAACTTCCAGGCGTTGCCGAGCAGGTTGTCGAGCAGGATGCGCAGCAGGCCGGCGTCGCCGAAGACGGTCAGTCCGTCCTGAACCTGGATTTCGACGTGGCGCTCCGGATCGTTGCGTTGCAGTTCATCCAGGACCTGGCGGGCCATGGCGCTCAGATCCACCTGTTGGCGATGAACGGGGCCGCGGGCCACGCGGGACAGCTTGAGCATGTCGTCGATGAGCCGTCCCATGCGCTGGGCGGCGCGCCGCACACGGTCGAGGTAATCGCGCCCGGCATCGTCGAGATGGTCCTGGTAGCGGCGCTGCAGGGCCTGGCTGAAGCCGTCGATGCCGCGCAGCGGTGCGCGCAGGTCGTGGGACACCGCTGAGCTGAAGGACTCCAGTTCGCGGTTCGCGTCTTCGAGCGCGCGGGTCCGCTCGGCGACCCGCCATTCCAGTTCCTCGTTGAGCTGACGCAGCTCGGCTTCGGCCTTCTGGCGCTGGGCGTTCTGGTGGGCCGCGTCGAAGGCGAAGGCCACGTCCTGGCACAGATCGTCGAGGAGGGCGACGATCTCCGCGGTGAAGAAGTAGGGCTCCGGCGCGTACAGGTTGAAGAGGGTGACTTCGCCCTGGTGGCTGATCTGGAAGGCCGCCGACGAACGGTAGCCGCGCTTAAGTGCGGCCTCACGCCAGGGAAGCATGTCGGGGTCGGTGGCGATGTCGTCGCACAGCACGTGGCGACCTTCGCGCGAGGCGCGTTGGGTGGGGCCCTGAGCGTTCGCCAGGGTCGCGTAGATCGCCAGCGTCGCGTCGATGTAGCCGTCCTCGTGGCCCCAGTGGGTAATGTGGGTGGGCTGGCCGTCTTCCATGCGGCAGGTCCAGGCCATCACCAGGCCACCGTCCTCGACCATGATGCGGCACAGGGCCTGGCGCAACTCGTCGTTGTCGCGGATCCGCACGATGGCCTGGTTGGCCTTGCTGAGCACGGCATAGAGGCGTGCCAGGTAGGCCAGCCGCGTCTTGGCGCGGATCTGTTCGGTGATGTCGAGGTTGGTGCCGATCAGGCGTAGGCGGCGCCCGTTGGCGTCGGCGGTGAGCTCGGCGTGGCTGTCCAGATAGCGGATCTCGCCGTCGGGGCGCCGGATGCGCATCTGGTAGGAGCACGGCTGACGGGTCGTGATCACGGTGTCTATATGCGCGAGGACGGTGGGCAGGTCCGCCGGTACGACCAGACGCTTGAACTGTTCCAGGCTGGCGGCAATTTCGTTCGGCTCGTAGCCGAAGAGCCGGAAGCACTCGTCGGACCACAGCTGCTCGTCTGTGTCGAGGCGCCATTCCCAGCTGCCCAGGTGGGCGATGCGCTGGGCTTCGTTGAGGAAGACGTCGCGGCGGCGGATCTTATCCGCTGCGCGCACGTGCTCGGTAATGTCGTGGGTGACGCCGACGATGTTGCGGGCGGTGCCGTCTGGACGATGGAATACCTTGCCTTGCACGTGAACCCAGCGGCGGCTGCCGTCGGCTATGGTCAGCTGGTGCTTGATGTCCAGCGGCATGCCGCTGTTGAGGGCAGCCCCGAGGGCCAGCCGGACGTCCTGGTGCTGCTCGTGGGGAATGTGTGCGAAGACCGCGTCGAGGGTGGACAGGTCCACCGCTGGGCCGAGGCCGAGCACTTCGGCAGCATCCTGGGTCCACGCCAGGGTGCCACTGGCGATGTCGTATTCCCAGCTGCCGATGCGTCCGATGCGCTGCGCCTCGTTGAGGTGCAGGCGGGTGCGGGCCTGCTTGCTGACCGCCGGGCTGATGCGGCTGTACAGGAGTACGGAGCCGGCCAGCACCAGGATGCCGATCAGGAGCGCCGAGATCCGCAACTGTTCGAGCAGCAGGTTGTGGATGTCGCCGGTATCCAGCTTCTGCACGACGCCGAGCCCGAATTCGGGCAGCGGGGCGTAGGCAGCGAGCACGGCATTTCCCCGGTAGTCGCGGGACAGGCCGAAGCCGTGTTCACCGTCCAGTGCGCGGGCGGACGGAATCCGCTCGCCATCCACGAGCTTGGGCGTGGTGAAGACGTAAGGTGTGAGGCGGGTTGGAAAGCAATCGACATTCATGCCGCCGGATTTGCACACGACGAGTTCGCCGGAATGGCCGAGGTGATCGGAGTGATTGAGGACGTCGGTGAGATGGTCCAGGCGTGCCTGGACCACGATCTCGTTGGGCGCGAGCGCGCCGGTGTCGACCGGGATGCGCACTTCGATCCAGTAGGCGTCGTTCCAGAACAGCCAGGTGCGGCGGTCGATGCGCAGACGGTTGCGCTCAATGCTGGAACGCTCACCCGTGCTGGCCAGGATCCTGCTGTCGCCACTGGTGACCCACAGGGCCTTCAGACCCGCGGCCCGGCCGCTGATCAGGATGCGCTGCAGTTCGGTGTGCAGCACCGGGCCACTGATTCCGAGTCGGACGAGGTTTTCCATGCGGGCCAGCTGGATGCCCTGCTCCGCCGCTGTGGCGGCATGACGGATCGCGCTGCCGAGGACGCTCATGTTGGCGCTCAGGGCGGACTGCAGGGTGTGATGGAACAAGGATAGGGTCTGGCCGGCGAAGGTCCCCACGCCGATCAGCCAGGCGGCGATGGCGGCGATCAGCAGCATGGCACTGCCTACTGCGAGCACTTGCCGGTCCTGGCGGTGGCGGTAGAAGTTGCGGAGCCCGGGCTGGCTCAAGAGGGTCAGCCCCAGGCCGACGGCGAGGATTGTCAGGGCCAGCGCGGATGCCCAGTCGAGGGCGAAGTGGCGTCCGGCGAAATCGAAGAGGTCGAAGCCGACGATGCCGTTCAGCAACTGGGCCGCACTGCCGAGCAGGATCAGCAGACACAGCCACTGCAGTAGAAGCTGCAGGACGAGATGGGGGAACTGGCTCTTGGCCTTCGGGAGGCTGGCCAGCATGACGGCTGCGAGGGCCAGCGCGATGGCGATGGTCGGTGAGGGCAGGCCGGTCGGTGTGGCGGCTGTCTGCAGCGCGCGCAGCAGGCTCAGGGCGGCCAGGGTGCCGAGGGCGACGGCCAACAGGGTTTGCAGGGTCTCTCCCCGCGGCAAGCGGATGTTGGCTACCAGCAGGCTGGCGCCTGCCAGTGCGAAGCCGACCAGGGCTCCGCTGCTGGGGGCGCCCAGGGGGGAGAACCCCAGGTCCAGCCATCCGCTCCATGCGATGAGCATTAGTCCGGCAAGTGCTCCCGTCCGGCCGCTTCGATCTGCGTGCATTAGCACACTCGGATATCCGTCCTTGGTTGAGAAGGTGGCGGCCTCACATCGCTGCGGCCTGCCAGCATAAGTGGCCACTTTCCGCACGGTGATTTTGTGAACGTCGACAAGTGGGTCATAATCTGCCGCCTTGTCGTGAACACGAACCCGCGAGTATGCGAAGCGGTAGGTTCGGCTGTGACAAAGCCAGTCTTTTCAACGTTTTCGCGCTTGTGCCCCCATCTTTGCCGTATGCTTGGCTGAAGGTGCTGGTTGTCATCTTGGGAATGACAACGGCGAACGGAAGGGGTGGGATTGCATATTCACGGAGACGATTTTTTTTAGGTGATCTCTTCAAATCTTGCGGACTGGCGATCCTACGCCCATTTCTGGCGTACTGATCGTGAGCTTTTCGTCATGTCCGGCTACACTGATAAGATCTTTTGCAACCGCTGTCCGTATTGCCCGATTGATCCATGGCCGCCACGCCCGACTCTCCTGAAAAGGAATATTGCAGTACCTCCGAAGCTGCCCAGCGCCTGGGTTTGTCCTTGGGGACCGTTCAGCAGATGGTCGAGAACGGCCAACTCGAGGGCTGGAAGACTGCGGGGGGGCATCGCCGGATTCGCGTCAGCTCCATCGAGGAGTTCCGGGCCCGCGCAATGGCGGGAGGCGGGCAGAGCGGGCAGGCACGGGCACCAGGTAATGCTCTGATGGTCCTGGTTGCCGAGGATGACCGTATCCTGCAGAAGCTGTATGAGCATACGTTCACCTCATGGGGCCTGCCCCTTCAGGTGCGTCTGGTTTCCAGTGGCATTGACGGCCTGCTCGAGATTGGCCGCGAGGCCCCTGATTTACTGATCACGGATTTGCGCATGCCCGGTATCGACGGGTTCGAGATGATCCGTCGCCTGCGCGCGGATCCCCAATTGCAGGATCTCGACATCGTGGTGGTCAGTGGCCTGACCGATGAAGACATCGCCGAGCAGGGCGGGCTGCCTCCGGACGTCATCCTGTATTCGAAGCCGGTGCCGTTCCGTGAGCTCAAGGGCTACGTACAGGCCAAGATCATGGCCTTGCAGCGGCGCGTGCGAGGAGCCTGAGCGCTCTCGGGCAATTCTCAGGAGAGAAATCGATCGGCCCCGGCAGACCAGTGCTGTCGGGGCCGATCTTTTTGGTGCTGCTGTCCGGTGGATATCGGCGGACGGGCAGAAGACGCGGCCCGGCTGCGTGTTTCCGACGATCGATCTCCGGAACCGGATTCCATCCTATTTGTCCGAAATTGAAATCAGTCAAGGTATGGCGCGCCATATGCGGCCATGCTGTGATGGTGTCGACGTTTGGGTGGGGAAAGGAGATGTATATGTCAGGATCTTATGTGACAATTTCCATTGTGCGGTAGAATTTAACAATAATGATATATTTTATGTTTATGCTTTTGTCGTTATTTGAAGGGCTTGATGTTGCTATCCATCCTGCGTCTGTCCACCTTCAGCCGGGGCAGGCCAAGCGCTACGGACCGGGTTGGGCCGTGGCTGATATGTTTAGCCAGGGGAATCGATGAACCTGTCAGATGAGGTTGCCCGTGGGTGACCTTGTGACCGAAGCGGCCATCACCGGGGCGGCGCTGGTGCGTCATCTGAACGATGCGCGCTTCGCCAGCCTGCGCGCGTTGAGGCAGCTGCTGCGTGCCCTCGATGCGGAACGGATCGCTATCGGAGTATTGCATCCGGATGGCTCCAGCCTTCAGGAGGAGTTGGTGTGGGCCAGCGGTTTTGGACGTTGCGGCGAGTCGGAACGGGTGTTGTCCTGCGCCACCTTCGCCGATGAGATCCGTGGCTGGCTGGCTTCCACGAAGGACGCGTTGAGCATCTCCATCGACACGCGTTCGCCGGCTTGGCACGAGGTGCCGTGCGACCAGTTGCTGCTGGTGCGCGATTGCCGTAGCAAGAACGATGGCGGCACCTTGATCCTGGCTGCCCAGTTGCGTGGCAGTGTCGTGCTGCCAGATGAAACGGCACGGGCGATCGCCGTGCTCATCCGTGAATATGCGGGCCGGCGGGAGCCGGTCACGCTGCAGACCGGGACGTAATCGTCACCGGATTCAATCGTTTTTTCCCTGAGCTTCTGCTAGCTCGCCAGCTGTCGCCAGCGCTCCGCGTCAACGCTGGCTAGGCAGGCCTGCAGGTGACGCCGGCCTGCTGCCAGATGTAACTTGGCTGCCGGACTCAGGCCTTCGCCGAGCCGGAAATCCTCACCTCGCAAGCACAGCACGAAGGCCGGTGGTGGTGGCCGGCGGATTTCCCCATACACGTACAGGACAGCTTCTGGCGACAGCGCGTGGGATGTGATCGAGTGGTCAGGAGCGGGGCGGATCTCCCGGAACGAGAACGGCGCCGGCGTACCCGTGCCTGCATCGATGAACAGCGCCAGATCCCGGTCGTCCAGGTCGAGGGCATGCTCAATCTGCAGCTGGAAGTCGCCGACCAGGCGCAAGTCTGGCAGATTCCAGCTTTCCAGTTCGGCCATCAAGGTCGGGCCGAGGGCGTCGTCGCCCCGTGACGGGTTGCCGACGGCGAAGATCACCAGTCGCAATTGTTCACCCTCCACTGATGGCCCGATCCACCAGTTGTCCGTGTTCATCCACCAACTCGACGGCCAGCGGCATCTTGCCAAGCGCGTGGGTGGCGCAGGACAGGCAGGGGTCGAAGGCACGGATCGCCACCTCGATGTGGTTCAGCAAGCCTTCGGTGAGCTGGCGCCCGTCCAGGTAGCGGCGGGCGACCTGGCGCACGGCCTCGTTCATGGCCTGGTTGTTGTGGGTGGTGGACACGATCAGATTGCAGTAGCTGATCAGGTCGTCCTCGCCGACGCGGTAGTGGTGGATCAGTGTGCCGCGCGGAGCCTCGATGATGCCGACCCCTTCGCGTCCCTTCGGGCCACTGGTGAGGCGATCGTCGGACAGCAGATCCGGGTCGTCCAGCAGGTCGCGCACCACTTCGGCGGCGTGCAGCATCTCGATCATCCGCGCCCAGTGGTAGGCCAGCGGTGCGTGTATCGGCTCGCCGTCGCCGCGGGCGATGAAGTCCTGGCGTTCGGCCTCGGCCAGCGGGCTGGGGATGAAGTCGCAGTTCTGTACGCGGGCCAGCGGGCCGACCTTGTACCATCCTTTGGCTGGACCCAGGTCCCGGATGAAGGGAAACTTCATGTAGCTCCAGGGCTTCACTTCCTCGACGATATGCTGCTCGTAGTCGGTGCAGGGCAGCCCGTCACGGACGATCTGGCCGCGGGCATCGCGCAGGCGCAGGTGGCCGTCGTAGAGGTCCATCGCGCCATCGGCCCGAACCAGGCTGAACAGGTGGCTTCGGAACAGACCGAATTCGTCGTACAGCGGGCTGTTGCTTTCATGCAGGCGGCGGGCGAGGTGCACCGCGTCACGGCTCCAGCTGACGACCTGATCGGCGTCCTTGCGCAGCAGGTCGCGGTCGGTTGCGCTGACTGACTTGTTTACCCCGCCGGGGATCGCGCCGGTGCCATGCACGCGTTTGCCGGCGGTGACGCGGATGACTTCCTGTCCGAACTTGCGCAGCAGCACGCCTTCCTTCGCCACGTGGGGATAGGCGGCGGCGACGCCGACAATGTTGCGCTGGTGGACCGGGGATTCGAAGCCGAACAGCAGGTCCGGCGAGGACAGGTGGAAGAAGTGCAGCGCGTGGGACTGCAGGATCTGCCCGTAGTGCATCAGGCGGCGGATCTTTTCGGCCGTGGGGGTGATCCGTGTGGCGCCGACCACCGGGTCGAGGGCCTTGGACGCGGCGAGGTGGTGGCTGACCGGGCAGATGCCGCACAGGCGCTGGACCATCACCGGCACTTCCCAATATGGGCGGCCCTGGATGAATTTCTCGAAGCCGCGGAATTCGACGATGTGCAGCCGGGCTTCTTTCACATGGCCGGCGTTGTCGAGCAGCAGCGTGACCTTGCCGTGGCCTTCGACCCGTGACACGGGGTCGATGGCGACTCTGCGCAGGCTCTCCCGGTTGGCGGCGGTTTCCAGTTCGAAGCTCATGGTGTGAACCTCAGTCGTAATGCAGCAGTCCGCCCGCCAGCCGAGGTGTGCGGCCGGCGATCAGGTCGGTGAGGAATTTCCAGATCGCCGGGCCAGATGGCGGGCAGCCGGGCAGGAAGTAATCGACGCGGACCACCTCGTGGATCGGCCTCACCCTGTCGAGGGGCAGCGGCAGCTCCGGGTCGTTGGGGATCTGTCCGTTCTCGAGGCCAGGTCGGAACTGGTAGACCTCCCGCAGGCATTCGGACAACGGCAGGTGGTTGCGCTGGGCCGGCAGGCCGCCATTGACCGCGCAGGCACCGAGGGCGATCAGGGTCTTGCAGTGGCGGCGGAACTCGCGCAGGACGTGGACGTTTTCGGCGTTGCAGACCCCACCTTCGATGAGGCCGATGTCGCAGGGGCCGACGTCCTTGATGTCGGTCAGCGGCGAGCGATCGAACTCGACCAGCTCGACCAGTTCGAACAGATGCTCGTCGATGTCCAGGAAGGACATGTGGCAGCCGAAGCAGCCGGCCAGCGAGGTGGTCGCGACGCGCAGCTTGCGGGCAGGGGCGGGAGCCGGGCTCATGATTCCTCCTCCTTCAGCGTCTTGCTGCGGATCGTCTCGGTATCGAAGGTCCGTTCGCCGATCGGTACCGCAAAGCCGCGGCCCTTGGGCAGGATCACGCCAACCGGGCAGATGCGCGCGGCCAGATCGTCCTTCGAGAAGTTGGTGTCGGCCAGTCGGCCGGACTCGGCATTGACCGTCAGGTGCTTGTGGATGCCGCGGCCGGTCAGCGCAAACACCGACTTGCCGTCCACATCGCGGCTGGCGCGCACGCACAGTTCGCAGAAGATGCAGCGGTTGAAGTCGAGCAGCATGTCCGGGTGGGAGGCATCCACGGGGCGCTCCGGGAAGAAGTGGCGGAAGCGCGGCGTGAGCATTTCGTACTCGTAGCCGAGGGCTTGCAGCTCGCAGTTGCCGCTCTTTTCGCAGGATGGGCAGAAGTGGTTGCCTTCGACGAACAGCATTTGCAGCAGGCCGCGTCGCTCGCCGTTCATCTCCGGGGTGTTGCTCTCGACCTCCCAGCCTTCCTTGGCTGGTGTGGCACAGGCGGACACGTGGCGGCCGGCAGCCTTGACGATGCACAGCTTGCAGCTGCCGTGCGGCGGGAAGTCCTGGTGCCAGCACAGGCTGGGAATGTAGTGGCCGGCTTTGCGGGCCGCTTCGAGGATGGTCTGGCCGTCCTCGAAGGGAACCGGCTGGCCGTCGAGGAGAAACTGTTTTGTCATTTTTCTTCTTCCTCGTGAGTGTGCAGGTGGGCGCCGGGGTCGTCGCGGGCGGTGAGCTGGCGGGCTTCGGCTAGGGCTGCATCGAGGTCGAAGGCCGGTTCGAAATCCAGCGACACCAGGCGCCGCTCGTAGGCCGGGCGGAATTTCTGCAGCGTGTCGATCACCGGGTTCGGTGCGGCGCTGCCGAGGCCGCAGTGGCTGGCGTTCTTGAGCAGACGGTCGAGCCAGTCGATGTCGGCCAGGTCGGCCTTGGCGCCGTGGCCGTCGGCGAGCTTGTCCATGAAGCCCTGCAGCAGTGAAGTGCCAACCCGGCACGGGGTGCAGAAGCCGCAGCTCTCGTGGGCGAAGAAATGCACAAAGGCGCGGGCAACGTCGAAGAGGTCGCGGCTGCCGTCGAAGATCATGAAGGCGCCGGCGGTGGGGACGTCCTCGTAGGCGATACGGCGCTGGAATTCGTAGCCGGCCAGGCACACGCCGGCCGCGCCACCGACCTGCACGGCCTGGGTGTCGCTGGCGCCGCAGTCTTCGAGGATGCGGGCGATGGGCACGCCGAAGGGGTATTCGTAAATGCCCGGCGCTGCGCAGTCGCCGGAGATGGACAGGAGCTTGGTGCCGGCCGACTGGGCGGTGCCGCTGGCAGCGAAGGCCTCGCCGCCGCCGAGGGCAATCAGGCAGGTTTTGGCCAGAGTCTCGACGTTGTTCACGACCGTCGGGCGGCCCAGGTAGCCCTTGGTGACCGGGAAGGGCGGGCGGATCCGTGGCGTGCCGCGCTTGCCCTCCAGGGATTCGATCAGCGCGGTTTCCTCGCCGCAGACGTAGGCACCGGCGCCCAGGTGGATGCGGATGTCGAAGTCGAAGCAGGGCTCGTGCAGGATGTTGCGGCCGAGCAGGCCGGCCTCGCGGCGGCGGGCCAGTACGGCTTCAAGCTGCGGCAGCAAGTAGCGGTATTCGCCGCGCAGGTACAGGAAGCCCTCCGACGCACCGACCGCCCAGGCGGCCAGCGTCATGCCTTCGAAGATCAGGTCGGCGTAGCTGTTGAGCAGCACCCGGTCCTTGAAGGTGCCTGGCTCGCCTTCGTCGGCATTGCAGACGATGATCTTGGGCTCGCCCGACGCATTGCGGGCGCTGGCCCATTTGACCGCTGTGGCGAAGCCGGCGCCACCGCGACCGCGCAGGTTGGATTTCTGCACTTCCTGCAGCCAGCCTTCGCGGCCCAGCTCGATGACGGCGGCCAGCGCCGCGCCAGGCTTCATGTCCAGGTTGAGCAGGCTGTCCTTGCGGCGGATGTTGTCGCCGATCTGGAAATACTCGGCGGGCCACAGCTCGAGAGGGCGCTGCTGGCGGATCATCTCGGCGATCTCGTTGATGCGCCGGTGGGTCAGCTGGCCGATGGCGCGGCCATTGACCAGCATGCCCGGTCCCTGGTCGCAGAGGCCGGTGCAGGAGGTGGTGGCAATGCTCACCAGGCCGTCTTCCGACAGCTTGCCGGGTTCGATCCACAGCTTGCGGCACAGGGCATCCATCAACTCGGCATTGCCGAGCATGCGGTCGGTGATGTTGTCCGAGAACAGCACCCGGTAGCGGCCGACCGGCTGGGTGTAGAGAAAACTGTAGAAGCCGGCGACCCCTTCGACCCGGCTGCGCGGGATGTGCAGCGATTGGGCGATATGGGTAAGGGTTGGGGCCGGCAGCCAGCCTTCGAGATCCTGAGCTTCGATCAGGATCTGCAGCAACTCGGTCGGGTAGTGGCCGTGGCGCTGAAGAACGCCGTCGAGGGCGGCGGTCGGGGTGGCAGGGAGAGCACTCACAAGAACCTCCGGCTGCAGGTGGCAACGCACAAAGTATGCGCGCCGGGAAGCCGGGATTCTTGCGCTAGATCATGAAACTCAGGAAATGACCGCGTGGCGTATGCGTGCCAGGCCCTCTTCCAGGCGGGCCGGCGGGCAGCCGAAATTGAGGCGTACGAAGCCTGGCAGCCCGAAATCCTTGCCGTCGGACAGGCCGACGCCAGCGGCTTCGAAAAAGGCCGCTGCATTGGCGATACCGCGGGCGGCGAGGAACTCGCGGCAGTCGATCCAGGCCAGGTAGGTAGCTTCGACGGGCGTGGTGGCCAGGCCCGGCAGGCGGTTGATGACGTCCACGACGCGGGCCGCATTGGCGCGCAGGGTACCGATCAGCGCCTCCCGCCACGGGCCGCAGTCCCGGTAGGCAACTTCGGTGGCGGCCAGCCCGAGCACATTGACGTGGGGCACGATGCCCGCCATCGCGCGCTTGTAGCGGGCGCGCAGGCCTGCGTCGGGGATGATCGCGAAGGCGCAGTACAGGGCTGGGATGTTCCATGTCTTGGACGGCGCCATCAGTGTGATGGTGCGTTTAGCCACGGACTCGTCGAGGGACGCGATGGGAATGTGCGGCTTGGCGGGATCGAGGACCAAGCCGCAGTGGATCTCGTCGGAGCAGATCACGAGATCGTGACGTTCCGCCAGCGCGGCGATGCGGCCGAGTTCGTCCCGGTCGAAAACACGGCCGACCGGGTTGTGCGGATTGCACAGCATGAACAGGCGCACGCCGTCGGCCATGGCAGCCTCGGTGCGGCTCCAGTCCCATTCCCAGCGCGTGCCGTGCTGGAGCAGCGGTGTGGTGACCAGGCGCTGCTCGAAATTGCCCGGCGCGTGCAGGAAGGGCGGATAGACCGGCGTGGCAGTGAACACCCCGTCACCCGGCTGGCCGACCGCGCGTACCGCGACGTTGAAGCCGGTGACAACCCCTGGCAGCCACACCAGCCACTCCGGCTTGATCTGCCAGGCGTGGTCGCGGGCGATGCCGTCGATGACCGCCTCGGCTACGCTGGGCCACGGATCGGCATAGCCGAATACGCCGTGGTCGATGCGCGTGTGGAGGGCTTCCAGTACCGCCGGCGGGGCAGCGAAGTCCATGTCCGCTACCCACATGGGGATCACGTCGTGGCCGGCGTAGCGGCGCCACTTGATGCTGTCGGAGCCGGCCCGTTCAGGGCCGGTGTTGAAGTCGAAGGTCGTCAAGCCGGGATCTCGCTGAAGGGGAGGGTCAGACTTCCAGATGCTGGTAGAGCACGGTGGACAGGTAACGTTCGCCGAAGGACGGGATGATCACCACCACCAGCTTGCCGGCGTTCTCCGGCCGCTCGGCCACCTGCAGCGCGGCCCACACGGCGGCGCCGGAGGAGATGCCGACCAGCAGGCCTTCGTCGGTGGCCAGCTTGCGGGCGGTGTCGAGGGCGGCGTCGTTGGGCACCTGCACGATCTCGTCGTAGATCGAGGTGTTGAGGATGGCCGGCACGAAGCCGGCGCCGATCCCCTGGATCGGGTGCGGGCCGCGCTGGCCGCCGGACAGCACCGGGCTGGCGGCGGGTTCGACAGCGATGATCTTGACGCCCGGTTTGCGCTCCTTGAGCACTTCACCGACGCCGGTGATGGTGCCGCCAGTGCCGATGCCGGACACGAAGATGTCCACCTGGCCGTCGGTGTCGGCCCAGATCTCCTCGGCCGTGGTCTGGCGGTGGATGGCCGGGTTGGCGGGGTTCTCGAACTGCTGCGGGATGAAGTAGCGGGCGTCGGCGGCAGCCAGTTCGGCGGCTTTTTTCAGCGCGCCGGGCATGCCTTCCGGACCCGGAGTCAGGATCAGCTCGGCGCCGTAGGCCTTGAGCAGGAGCTTGCGCTCGCGGCTCATGGTCTCGGGCATCACGAACGCACACTTGTAGCCGCGCGCCGCACAGACCATCGCCAGGCCGATGCCAGTGTTGCCGGAGGTGGGCTCGAGGATGATGGTGTCGGGCTTGATCTTGCCCGCAGCTTCGGCCGCATCGAGCATTGCCGCGGCGATACGGTCCTTGACGCTATGAGCTGGATTGAAAAATTCCAGCTTGAGGGCGAGGGTGGCGCCGTTGGCGGGGGCCAGCCGGTTGAGCTTGACGAGCGGGGTTTTGCCGACCAGTTCGGCCACATTGTTGGCGATACGCATGGCGTTTCTCCTCGTTGGGAAAATGGTTATTGTTTCTCTAATTCATTCTAGAACTAGCGGCCAGCATTCCATAGATCGAAAGCGCATATGCAAATAATCGCCCACCGGCGGCGGGCTTAAAGACGCCGGATCTTTTCGAGTAGTGCGGTGGTGGAGCGTTGGTGTTCGAAAGGGATCGAATGCACGCTGCCGCCGCGGGCAAGGGTTTCGGGGGCGCCGACGATGCGGTCCGGGGCCCAGTCGCCGCCTTTGACCAGTACGTCGGGCTGGCATTCGAGAATGCGGGCGATCGGCGTGTCTTCGTCGAACCAGGTGACCAGATCGACGCAGCCGAGGGAGGCCATCACCGCGAGGCGGTCCTGCAGCGTGTTGATCGGCCGGTCGTCTCCCTTGCCCTGGCGGCGCACCGAGTCGTCACTGTTGAGGGCGACGACCATCGCCGCGCCGAGGGCGCGGGCCTGGGCCAGGTAGGTGACGTGGCCGCGGTGCAGGATGTCGAAGCAGCCGTTGGTGAACACCAGCGGGCGCGGCAGCGTGGCGATCCGCTCGCGCAGGTGGTCAGGCGGGCAGATCTTGGCTTCGAAGGCGGGGGCGGAATACATGGCGGCAGGGCAGTTCGGAAACTTGGAAGCCTCGTATGGTAGCCGCTGCCATGCCGTCTGGCGCTGTGCGGATCGTTTTCAGTGGTGGTTGCCGTAGCCGGCAATGCCGATCATCAGCCGTACCAGTCCGTAGGCTGCCCAGTTGAGCAGGCGCTGCAGGCGGGGGCCCCGCTGCCAGCTGGCGGCGGAGATTTCCTGCCCGCCGTCGCGGATCGCTTGGGTCAGGCGGCTGCGCAGGCGCTCGGCGAAGCCGGTGTCGCGGACCACCACGTTGGCCTCGCGGGCCAGCAGCAGGCTGAACGGGTCGATGTTGGACGAGCCGACGGTGGCCCAGCGCCCGTCGATGACGGCCACTTTTGCGTGCAGGTAGCTGCGGTGGTATTCGACGATGCGCAGGCCGCCGGCCAGCAATTGGCCGTAGAGGGCACGGGTGGCTCGGTGTTGTAGGGGATGATCGGCGAGACCCTGGACCAGCAGGGTGATCTGGACGCCGCGTCGTGCCGCTTCCAGCAAGGCCTGGCGGAAGCGGCGGCCAGGCAGGAAATAGGCGTTGGCGAGGATGATTTCCCGCCGGGCGCCAGCAATACCGAGCAGGTAGGCATTTTCGATGTCGCGTCGATGGCGGATGTTGTCGCGGATCAGGAAGGCGGCCTCGACGTCGCCGCAGGGCTGTGGCATGAAGGACGGGCTGGCCGGCAGGCGCAGCCGCCGGCGGAAGGAGGCCCAGGCGACCAGTTCCCACACGTGGCGCACGCCGGCGTGGATGGGGCCGAGCAGGGGGCCTTCGATGCGCACCGCGTAATCGTGGCGAGGCGCATCAAGGCTCGGTGCCTCGTAGTCGCTGATGATGTTGATACCGCCAACGAAGGCGATCCGCCCGTCGATGACAGCCAGCTTGCGGTGCAGGCGGCGCAAGCGGCGGCGGCGCAAGGGTAGGGCGCCGACCTCGCGGCGGTAGATCAGCACGTTGACGCCGGCCTCGCTCAGCGGTTCGAGCAGTGTGGCGACGAAT
Organism: Pseudomonadota bacterium; assembly: GCA_018241685.1. Taxonomy (GTDB): domain Bacteria; phylum Pseudomonadota; class Gammaproteobacteria; order Burkholderiales; family Rhodocyclaceae; genus Zoogloea. The sequence goes on along the minus strand of JAFEDJ010000064.1, from coordinate 103,316 downwards.
TCCCGCCCACCGAAGCCATCCACCAGCAGGCGCACGGTGACGCCGCGGGCGGCGGCGCGTGTCAGCGCGGCGGCGATCGTCTGGCCGATATCGTCATGGGCGAAGATGTAGGTCTCAAGGAGGATCTCGTCGCGGGCGTTGTCGATGGCCGCCTGCAGCGCAGGGAAGAATTCGGTTCCGTTCTCCAGCAGGGTCAGCACATTGCCGCGCAGCCAGGTCGTGCTCATGGGGCGGCGGTCAGCGGAGACGGATCTGGGCGGTCAGTGGCGCGTGGTCGGAAATCTGGCTCCATGGGGCGCCGTAGTGCACCTCGGCCCGGTCGACCGCGAAGCCGCGCACGTAGATGCGGTCCAGGCGCAGCACCGGCAGCGTGCTCGGAAAGCTGCGCGCCGGGCGGCCGCGGATCGACGTGAAGACCTCCGTCAAGCCGAGCGGCGCAGTCAGGCAGTCGTCGGCGTGGTTGCGCCAGTCGTTGAAGTCGCCGGCAATGATCAGCGGTGCGCCGTTCGGGGCCAGCGTGTCCAGTCGCTTGACAAGGGCCGCCATCTGGCGGCGCCGGCTGCCGGCGGTGAGGCCCAGGTGCACGCAGACGCAATGTACGGGCTGCTTCACGCCGTCGACGCGGATCTCGCAATGGAGCAGGCCGCGGCTCTCGAAGCGGTGGTCGGAGACGTCCTGGTTGGCCTGGGACAGGATGGGATGGCGGCTGAGGATCGCATTGCCGTGGTGGCCGTGGTCATATACCGCATTGCCGCCGTAGGCCGTCTGCTGCCATACGTCGCGGGCGAGGAATTCATGTTGTGGCTGTTGCGGCCAGTCTGGGTGGCGGCTGGCGTGGCGCAGGTGCATGCCCTGGACTTCCTGCAGGAATACCACGTCGGCGCCCAGCAGGCGCAGGCGGTCGCGCAGTTCGTGGATGGCCAGGCGACGGTTGAACTGGGAGAAGCCCTTGTGGATGTTGTAGGTGCAGATGTGCAGCGTGGTGCTCATCGCGGTCTCCTTTTTTCCTGCATTCTGCGCCTGTCGCCGGTTTGTCGCATCTTGCGCAGTTCCATGCAAAACGGCGCCCGCAGGCGCCGTCGTGGGCTGGCGAGGGGCGCGCTCAGGATACTGCGAGCATGCGCTCGAGGGCGACCTTGGCCAGCGCGGCCTCGTGTTCGGGCACCGTGATGCGATTGACCACCTTTCCTTCGGCGAGGTTCTCGAGGGTCCAGGCCAGGTGCTGCGGGTCGATGCGCTGCATCGTCGAGCACATGCACACGGTCGGGGCCATGAACTGGACGATTTTGCCCTCGTGCTTTACTTCCTCGGCGAGACGGTTCACCAGGTTCAGTTCAGTGCCGACCAGCCAGCGGGTACCGGGGGCGGATTCCTTGACGACCTTGATGATGTACTCGGTGGAGCCGACGAAGTCGGACTGGCGGCACACTTCCAGCGCACTCTCCGGGTGGGAGATGACCTTGCCGTCCGGGTACTGGTTGCGGAATTTGATGATGTGGGCCGGCTGGAACATCTGGTGCACCGAACAGTGCCCCTTCCAGAGCAGGATCTTGGCCTTCTTGATCTGCTCGACGCTGAGGCCGCCGTATTCCTGGTCGGGATCCCACACCACCATCTCGTCGAGGGGAATGCCCTTGTTGAAGCCGGTCCACCGGCCCAGGTGCTGGTCGGGGAAAAACAGCACCTTCTCGCGCTGCTTGAATGCCCAGTCGAGGATGGTGGGGGCGTTGGTGGAGGTGCAGACGATGCCGCCGTGCTCACCGCAGAAGGCCTTCAGGTCGGCCGCCGAGTTGATGTAGGTGACCGGCGTGATCAGTGTGTCGGGGGTGTCCAGTACTTCGGACAGCTCGCGCCAGCAGCGCTCAACCTTGGCCAGGTTGGCCATGTCGGCCATCGAACAGCCGGCGGCGAGGTCGGGCAGGATGGCCTGCTGGTGCGGCTTGGACATGATGTCCGCCACTTCGGCCATGAAATGCACGCCGCAGAACACGATGTATTCGGCGTCGGTTTCGGCGGCGAGGCGCGACAGCTTGAGGGAGTCGCCGGTCAGGTCGGCGTACTGGTACACGTCGGCGCGCTGGTAGTGGTGGCACAGCAGCACGGCCTTGTCGCCGAGGCGGGCACGGGCCGCGCGGATGCGCTCATGGGCGTCGGCGTCGCCGAGGGTGTTGAAACGGTCGAAACTGATCGGTACGGCTTGCATCGATTGAGTCCTGTTGGTTCAGCCCTGGTTCCATGGCAGGCCGGCATGGCGCCAGCCACCGACCGTGTTGCGGCGCCCGTTGGCGTCCTTGTCGCCTTCGAAGCCTTCCAGGATGTTGTAGGCATTGGTGAAGCCCGACGCCGCGGCCAGCGTGGCGGCCGCATTGGAGCGGGCGCCGCTGCGGCACAGGAACATCACCAGCGCTTCCGGATCGACCTGGCGCTTGAATTGGGCCAGAAAATGCGGATTCGGTTCATTGCCCGGATAGAGCATCCATTCGATCTCGACGGAGCCCGGCACACGCCCGACCCAGTCCCATTCGGCGCGCGTGCGCACATCCACGAGCCGGGCGCCGGGGGCGAGCTGGAGGACTTCCCAGGCTTCCTTGGGCGTGAGACTCCCGGTGTAGGGAACGTTCAGGCCTTGGCCGCGTTCCTGCGCGAGGGCGAGTGTTTCGCTTAATTTTCCCATGGCGGACATCCGGCTAGAATGGCGGGCTTGCGAGTATACCCCCGGCCCTACGGGCTGCAAGTCATGTCTTTCGAAGCTCATCCCGTCTCCGCGCCGGACGAGGCCCTCGACGCCGACCGCGCCCGCCAGGCTCAACGGGCGACCTGGGTCAGCGTCGCCGTCAATGTCGTGCTGACGGTGCTGCAGATCACCGTCGGCCTGATCTCCCACGCCCAGAGCCTGGTGGCCGACGGCATGCACACGCTGTCCGACCTGCTCGGCGATTTTCTGGTCCTGTTCGCGAGCCGTCACGGGGCGAGCCCCGCTGATGAACTGCACCCCTACGGCCACGGACGCTACGAGACGGCCGCTTCGCTGGTGCTGGGGCTGGTTTTGGCCGGTGTCGGGGCCGGATTCCTGTTGACTGCGGCCGTTCGCCTGCAAAGCCTGGAGTCCTTGCCCCAGTTGCATCCGATGGCGCTGTGGATGGCCTTGCTGACTCTCGCCGGCAAGGAAGGCCTGTTCCGCTACATGCTGGCGGTGGCCCAGCGCCTGCGTTCGCCGATGCTGGTGGCCAATGCCTGGCATGCGCGCGCCGATGCGGCGTCGTCGTTGGTGGTGGCGGTAGGCATTGGCGGCAGCCTGCTCGGTTATCGCTTTCTCGAGCCTCTTGGGGCCGCGCTGGTCGGTTTCATGATCCTGCGCATGGGGGCGATGCTCGGCTACGAGGCGCTGCGCGAGCTTATCGATACCGGCGTGCAGCCCGATGAGGTCGCCAGGATCCGCGAGACGGTGACGACGACCCCCGGCGTGATCGATGTTCATGAATTGCGTACCCGCCGCATGGCCCATCGGGTGCTGGTGGATGCCCACGTCCGCGTGGATGCGCGGATCAGTGTGTCGGAAGGGCACCGCATTGCCGAACTGGCCCGCCATCGGGTACGCAGCCGTCATGAGGATGTGCTCGACGTGCTGGTGCATGTGGATACCGAAGAAGACCAGATGGCCGCGCTGGGGCGCACACTGCCCGGCCGTGAGGCGCTGGTCGCCGAACTCGATGCATTGCTCGGTGACGTGCCGCAGGCGGCACCGGCCGTTTTTCACTACGTCGGCGAGCGCGTGGAGGCCGAGGTGTATCTGCCCTTCGAGTGGTGTGCCGATACCGATCGGCTGGCGGGCCTGCAGCAGCGGCTGCGGGATTACGGCAATGGTGCATCGTCCCACTGGGGACAGATTGCTCTGCTCTGCAAAATTGCACTGTAATGGTGCATTTTGATTTTTTGCGCACGAATGTAGTGCATGTTTTTTTAAGAACCTCGCGCATTAGCCTTATGGCACAATGAAGTGTTTTCAATCGCGTGCTGGCATGCTTGCTGCTTGTTGGTTCCGTCGACTGAATTGTCGTAATAATTGACCTTTATCCACTGCGCAGCAGCTTCAACCCGTTAGGAGTGAGTTATATGACCCCGCAAGACGTCATGAAGATCGTCCAGGAGAACGAAGTCAAGTTCGTCGACTTCCGCTTCACCGACACCAAGGGCAAGGAACAGCACGTCGGCGTGCCCATCAGTGCTTTCGATGAAGACAAGTTCGAAAGCGGTCATGCCTTTGACGGTTCCTCCATCGCGGGCTGGAAGGGTATCCAGGCCTCCGACATGCTGCTGATGCCGGACCCCAACACCGCCTACATCGATCCGTTCTTCGACGAAACCACCCTGGTTCTGACCTGTGACGTGATCGACCCGGCCGATGGCAAGGGCTACGACCGCGATCCGCGCTCCATCGCCAATCGTGCCGAGGCTTACCTGAAGTCTTCCGGCATTGGCGACACCGCCTTCTTCGGTCCGGAACCCGAATTCTTCATCTTCGACTCCGTCGAGTGGAAGGTCGGCATGTCCGGCGCCTACCACAAGATCTTCTCCGAAGAAGGTGCCTGGTCTTCCGACATCAAGTTCGAAGGCGGCAACACCGGCTACCGTCCCGCTGTGAAGGGCGGCTACTTCCCGGTTCCCCCGGTCGATTCCTTCAACGACATGCGTGCCGCCATGTGCCTGGCTCTCGAAGCTTGCGGCGTGCCGGTTGAAGTGCATCACCACGAAGTGGCGACTGCTGGTCAGAACGAAATCGGCACCAAGTTCAACACCCTGGTGCGTCGTGCCGACCAGACCCAGATCACCAAGTACATCGTTCAGAACGTCGCTCACCAGTACGGCAAGACCGCGACCTTCATGCCGAAGCCCATCGTTGGCGACAACGGTTCCGGCATGCACGTGCACCAGTCCATCTGGAAGGACGGCAAGAACCTGTTCGCTGGCAACGGCTACGCTGGCCTGTCCGAAACCGCCCTGTACTACATCGGCGGCATCATCAAGCACGCCCGCGCTCTGAACGCGATCACCAACCCGCTGACCAACTCCTACAAGCGTCTGGTGCCCCACTACGAAGCTCCGGTGAAGCTGGCCTATTCCGCCAAGAACCGTTCCGCTTCCATCCGTATCCCGTTCGTCAACAGCGAAAAGGCTCGTCGCATCGAGACCCGTTTCCCGGATCCGGGCGCGAACCCCTACCTGTGCTTCGCTGCGCTGATGATGGCTGGTCTCGACGGCATCCAGAACAAGATCCACCCGGGCGACCCCGCCGACAAGAACCTGTACGATCTGCCGCCGGAAGAAGACGCGCTCATCCCGACCGTCTGCTCCAGCCTCGAACAGGCTCTGGAAGCCCTGGACAAGGACCGCGAGTTCCTGACCCGTGGTGGCGTGTTCAGCAATGACTTCATCGACTCCTTCATCGCCCTCAAGAGCGAAGAAGTAAACCGTCTGCGCGTCGAAGTGCACCCGGTCGAGTTCGAGATGTACTACGCCATCTGATCTTTGGGTCGGAGCCGGTCAGCGTGCTGGCTGGCTGCTGCGTTGAAAAAGGACGGGATCATTCCCGTCCTTTTTTTGTTTCCGGGGCCTGGGTTTGTGTTTGTCCCGCCCGGCCCCTAAACTATCTGCCGCTTCCGGTTTCCACTGTCCGACGATGAGTCTACGAATAGCCTTGGTGCTGGCCGCATTGTTGTGTTCGCCGCTGGTGCGTGCCGACATCTTCAAGTGTGTCGATGAAGCGGGTCATGTGACCTATACCAACAGTAAGACCTCCGCCAGAGGGTGCAGTGTTCTGGCCCGGGATCAGGCGGTGTCGTCGGTGCCTAGTGGGGGAGGTCGGCCTGCAGCCCAGTCCGCCTCGGTTGGCTCCGCTTCCAGTGGTTCCGCCGGTTTTCCGCGGGTTGATGCGGGTACGCAAAAGGCGCGTGATACGGATCGTCGCCGGATTCTTGAAGAAGAGCTCGGCGCGGAGCAAAGTGCGCTGGATGTTGCCAGCCGGCAACTGGCCGAGCAGGATTCAGCACGCCGTGGTGGTGATCGGCAGCCGTTGAAGGACAAGATCCAGCTGCATGAGCGCAATATCGAGGCCCTGAAGCGCGAGATTTCCAATTTGCGCTAAATTCAAGTTGGGGTGAGGTTGTCTGGATGCAGTATGCTCGCCTGGTCTGCTTCTTGCATTGGGCCCTCGTATGCAAAACGATCAGCTCGACACAACGCCCCCCGCCTTTGCCGGTCTGGAGCTGCTGTCTTCGGCAGTAGTCCTGATCGACGACGAATTCGTGGTCCGTTACCTCAATCCAGGGGCGGAGAACCTGTTTGCCGTCAGCAGCCGCAAGATCATCGGTTTCTCCTTGCGGCGCCTGCTCGGGGAGCCCGCCGGACTCGATGGCGCCCTGAACAACGTTTTGCGGGATAACTGGAGCTACACGGGACATAATCTGACCGTCAGCCGTCCCGGCATGGTGGCCCTGCATCTGGACTGTACCGTCACGCCGGTCGAAGTAGCTGGGGCGCGCCTCCTTCTGGAATTCCGCCCGATGGACGCGCACCTGAAAGTGGCACGGGAAGAACAGCTGGCGCACCAACAGCAGGCGAACCGGGAACTGATCCGCAATCTGGCTCACGAGATCAAGAATCCCCTTGGCGGAATTCGCGGTTCGGCCCAATTGCTGGAGCGAGAACTGGACGATCCCCAGCTGCGGGAATACACGCAGGTCATCATCGCCGAGGCGGATCGCCTGCAGGACCTGATGAACCGCTTGCTCACGTCCCACCGCATGATGCAGCCGTCGCAGCTCAATCCCCACGACGTGCTGGAGCGCGTGCGGCGCCTGATCCTGGCGGAATTCCCGTCCGTCGAGGTGCGTCGCGACTATGACACCAGCTTGCCCTGCATCACCGGCGACCGGGAGCAACTTATCCAGGCCATTCTCAACATCGCCCGCAACGCGGCTCAGGCCATGCAGGGGGATGGGGAGATCGTATTGCGCACCCGGGCAGCCCGGCAGATCACGCTGGCGAAGCGCCGCTTCAAGCTGGCATTGCAGTTGCAGGTCATCGACAATGGGCCGGGCGTGCCGGAAGAGATCCGCGACAAGATCTTTTATCCGCTGGTTTCGGGGCGCGAAAACGGCAGTGGTCTGGGGCTATCGTTGGCGCAGAGCTTCATCGACCAGCATCAGGGTGCGATCGATGTGGATTCCCGTCCGGGGCGCACTTGTTTCACCGTCTTTCTGCCTATTGCACGGGAAGCGGATGCTTAAGGCTTGAATAGCTGATGCACCTTATTGGTGCGTGAATTGTGAGGCAGAGTACTGCCGTGTTTCACTCTTGTGCGTGTGAATGATATGAATGCAGCCGTCTGGATAGTTGATGATGACCGCTCGATCCGTTGGGTGCTCGAAAAAGCCCTGGCTCGGGAGGAAATTCCGTACAAGAGCTTTGGTACTGCCGGTGAAGTCATGTCGGCGCTGGAGGGGGCGACCCAACCTCCGCGCGTGTTATTGTCCGATATCCGGATGCCCGGTGAGTCGGGTCTGGCCCTGCTGAGCAAGGTCAAGGCACGTTTCCCGCACATGCCGGTCATCATCATGACCGCGTACTCCGATCTGGACAGCGCCGTTGCGGCCTTCCAGGGCGGTGCGTTCGAATACTTGCCTAAACCTTTCGACGTGGATCAGGCCGTCGAACTGGTGCGTCGTGCGATCGACGAAAGTGCCCACCAGGCCGGCACCGAAGAGGTGCTCAGCGCCGTGCCCGAGATCCTCGGCCAGGCGCCGGCGATGCAGGAGGTCTTCCGCGCAATCGGCCGTTTGTCCCAGTCCCACGCCACCGTGCTCATCAACGGTGAGTCGGGCACCGGCAAGGAACTGGTGGCGCGCGCGCTGCACCGCCACAGTCCGCGCCGGGACGCACCCTTCATCGCGATCAATACTGCGGCGATTCCGAGGGATCTGCTCGAATCCGAACTGTTCGGCCACGAGCGGGGTGCATTCACCGGTGCGCAGACCATGCGCCGCGGGCGTTTTGAGCAGGCGGAAGGCGGTACGCTGTTCCTCGACGAAATCGGTGACATGCCGGCCGAGTTGCAGACGCGGCTGCTGCGTGTGCTGTCCGACGGCAACTTCTACCGGGTTGGCGGGCATCAGCCGATCAAGGCCAACGTGCGGGTCATCGCCGCCACCCACCAGAACATGGAGGATCGCGTTCGCCAGGGCTTGTTCCGCGAGGATCTCTTCCATCGCCTGAACGTGATCCGGCTGCGCCTGCCGCCGCTGCGCGAGCGGCGCGAGGATATTCCGCCACTGGCCAAGCACTTCATCGCGCTGTCCGCGCAGGAACTGGGTGTGGAGGCCAAGCGCCTGTCCGACGCGACGCTGAAGTACCTGCAGAGCCTCGATTTCCCCGGCAATGTGCGTCAGCTGGAAAACCTGTGCCACTGGCTCACGGTGATGGCGCCCGGTCAGACCGTCGAGGTCGCCGACCTGCCGCCCGAGCTGAAGGACCAGCCGACCCGCGAGCTGCCGGCCAACTGGGGCGATGCGCTGATGGCGGAGGCGGACCGGGCGCTGGCGCAGAATCCGGGTGAGGTCTTCGACCGCCTGAGCCGGGACTTCGAACGGATCCTGATCCGCCGGGCGCTGGCGGCGACCGGCGGGCGCCGGATCGAGGCGGCCCAGCTATTGGGCATCGGACGCAACACGATCACCCGCAAGATCCAGGAGTTGGGGCTTGAAGAGTCCGACCACGCCTGAGTGAGTTGGGCGCCACCGGGCTCCCTGTCCGACGCGGGCCGGTGGTCGCGCTTCCTGTCACGCCAAGCGGCAATCTGGCGCGTCTCTGCCGTGGTCGGATTTGCGTTGCCCGTTTCTCACCTTTCCTGCCTTGGCTCATAATGACCGGCTTGTTTTCAACAGCCGGGAAGTAATTCTTGGACCATTCTGCTTACGAGGCCCTCGACGGGGCCGAGGTGGCTGCCGCCCTCGGCGGTGACGCTGCCGGGTTTTCCGTGGTGCTCCTGCAGGAGTGCGACTCCACCAACAGCCGCCTGCTGGCCGATCCTCCGCCGGACGATGGGCGCGTACACGTGTTGGCCGCAGACGTGCAGACGGCTGGGCGAGGCCGCCGTGGCCGGGTCTGGCAGTCGTGGCCCGGCGCCAGCCTGACCTTCTCGGCCTTGTGGCGCTTCGAGCCGGGGGCGCCGGTGCCCGCCGGCCTGTCCCTGGTGGCTGGCCTTGCTGTGGCGAGGGCACTGGAGGATCTTGGCGTGGAGGGCGTGCAGCTCAAATGGCCCAACGATGTGCTGGTCCATGGCCACAAGCTGGCGGGCATCCTGATCGAGTTGTTGCCGGGGCGTGGCAGAACGCCCGCCGCCGTGATCGGGATCGGCATCAATCGGCGCCTGCCGCCGGATGCCGGCGTCGACTATCCGACCGGCGTGACCGATCTGGCGGCCTGTCTGGGGCAGCCGCCGAGCCCGAGTCGATTGCTCGGTGTGGTGCTGGCTCACTTGAACTGCCTGCTCGACATCTATGCCGCCGCCGGTTTCGGTGCGCTACGCGGTGCTTGGCAGCAGCGTAATGCCTTTGCCGATCTGCCGGTGCGCATTCTCGGGGAGGCCGAAGAGCTGGCCGGGACCTGTCTGGGGGTCGATGAGGACGGTGCCTTGCTGCTGCAGGCCGCCGATGGCGTGCGCCGGGTGCTGTCGGGCGATGTTTCCCTGAGGATGGCCTGATGGATCTGTTGCTTGACGTGGGCAATACCCGCCTCAAGTGGGGGCTCCATGACGGTGCCGGCTGGAAGGGGCAGGGAGCAGTCCTGCTGACCGCGCTGGATGGTTTTGCCGATGTGCTGGCCGGGCTTGGGCCGATCCACCGCATGCTCGGCGCCAATGTGGCGGGTGCTACTGTTGGAGGGCGGCTGGGGGCGATGCTCGCCGCCGGTCAGGTGGAGTCCACGTGGATCCGGCCGCAGGCTGAGGGCCATGGGGTCGTCAATCGCTACCTGGAGCCGGCCCGTCTTGGTGCGGACCGCTGGGCGGCACTCGTCGGCGCCCACGCGCTGCATGCCGGCGGGGCGCTGGTGGTGACGTCGGGCACCGCCACGACGGCGGACGTGCTCGATGCCGCCGGTGTCTTTCAAGGGGGGGTGATCCTTCCAGGGTTGGACCTGATGCGCCTGTCCCTGGCCCGCGATACGGCCCAGCTTCCCTATTCGGACGGCCGCTTCGTCGCCGCGCCTCGGCGGACGGCGGATGCCATCGTCAGTGGCTGCCTGCAGGCCCAGCTCGGAGCTATCGAGCGCATGTTTCGCCTTGTGGGCAACGAACCATCTGCCGTCTGCCTCCTCAACGGCGGTGCGGCGGCGACACTGGCGCCGCACCTCGAATGCCCGGTGCGTGTGGTGGACAATCTGGTTCTCGAAGGCCTCGTCCGCATGCTGGCCGAAGCTTGAGGCTTCGTACGCTGTTCCGCCTGTGGCGGGTGCCTTTTCCGCATGCGGCGGATACGTTAGTCTTGCGGACATGGCCTCATTGCGCGTGTTCGTCATCGTCCTGCTGTTCGCCAATCTGCTCGCCCTGTCCCTTTGGAAGGGCTGGCTGGGCGGAGAGCTCCATCATGGGGAGCCGGAGCGGCTGAGCAACCAGCTGAATCCGGAAGGAATCCGTCTGGTCGGCGAGGAGCCGCGCCCGCCGGTTCGGCGGGCGCCCGTGCCGGTAGCGCCGCCGCCGGCTGTGGAAAGCAAGATCGAGGAAGCGCCTGCCCAGGAGACCGTGGCGCCGCAGGCTTGTGTGATCTTCAGTGGCCTGAGCGCCGATCAGGCGCGGGAATTGTCGGCGCGTATCGCCAAGGCCGGCTCTGGCTTCAAGCTGACCGAGGGCCGTGGTGAAGCGCCCTCGTCCTGGTGGGTGCATGTCCCGTCGCAAGGTAGCAAGGATGCTGCAGACAAGAAGGCCGCCGAGTTGCGCAAGCTCGGTGTCTCCGATCTTTTTGTCATGCAGGAGGCCGGGCCGAGCCAGTTTGCGATCTCTCTTGGCCTGTACAAGAACGAGGCAGCGGCCAGTCGCCAGCTGGAAGCCTTGAAAGAGAAGGGTGTGCGCGGTGTCCAGGTGCTGGCGCGCGGTGGCGGTGCCTCTCGTCTTGAGGTGCGCGGGCCCAGCGACACGCTGGCTACCGTGGTCAGTGATCTCTCAGAACGCCTGCGGGGCGTCAATCGTCTCGAGTGCACGCCATGAGCGAACACGCCTTTGTCGTAGGTTTGACCGGTGGTATCGGCAGCGGCAAGAGCGCTGCGGCTGATCTCTTTGCCGAGCTGGGGGCGACCGTCGTCGATACCGACCGCATTGCCCATGCGCTGACCGCGTCGGGTGGGGCCGCGATGGCGGCGATCCGCGAGGCTTTCGGGGCTGGGGTGATCGCCGAGGATGGTTCCCTGAATCGTCCCGCCATGCGCGCGTTGGCCTTCGAGGATCCCGACGTGCGCAAGCGGCTCGAAGGCATTCTCCATCCGATGATCCGTGAAGAGAGCGACCGCCAGTGCAGGGAGGCGCATGCGCCCTACGTGGTGCTGGTGGTGCCGCTGCTGATCGAGTCCGGGACTTATCGCGGGCGGGTGCAGCGCCTGTGCGTTGTGGATTGCCCGGAAGATGTCCAGGTCGAGCGCGTCGTCAGCCGCAGCGGCCTCGAGGCCTGCCAGGTGCGGGCGATCATGGCGGTGCAGGCCCGGCGGGCCGACCGCCTGGCGGCGGCGGATGACGTGGTGGACAACAGTGGTGACCTGCCACAGCTACGGGAGCAGGTTGCCAGTCTGCATTGCCGTTACCTGGCGCTCGCCGCGCAGCGGGAGGGCGTGTGATATGATTCGCGCCGGTCAGACCGACACCTTTCCATTCGATATTCAGGCGCGCGCGTGATCACTTACGAATATCCGCTCAACGAGAGGATCCGGACGCTCCTGAGGCTGGAAGACCTTTTCGACAAGGCTGCGCATTTCCTGGCATCGGACGGCGCGCTTGAACACCATGTAGCCTTGCTGACACTATTCGAGATCCTTGAGGTCGCCAGCCGGGCGGATCTGAAAGTCGATCTCGTGCAGGAGCTCGAGCGCCAGCGTCAGATCCTGCTGTCCTTCCGCAACAATCCCCAGATTTCCGAAGATGCGCTGTCTGGCGCCCTCTACGAGATAGAACAGGCGTCGGCGTCCCTGCTCGCGATGGCGGGCAAGACCGGCCAGTATCTGCGCGAGAACGAATGGCTGATGAACATCCGCAGCCGCGCCGCGATTCCGGGCGGGGCCTGCGAGTTCGACCTGCCGTCCTATCATCACTGGCTGAACCGGGATCCGGAGTTGCGCCGCCATGATCTGAGTGCCTGGCTGCAGCCGTTGCTGCCGATCCGCGATGGCCAGGCGATCGTGCTGCGCCTGCTGCGTGCCAGCGGCCAGCCGGAAGACCTGACCGCGCTGCACGGGGCCTTCCAGCAGACCATGGGAGGCCGTACCGTGCAGATGATCCGCATCCGCCTGCAGGGCGGGGCTCACTGCGTGCCGGAAACCAGCGCCAACAAGTACGCTCTCAACATCCGTTTCATGAATGCCGAAACCGTCACCCGCCCCGGGCAAGTGGATGTGGATGTGGCATTTCAGCTGACTTTCTGCAATCTCTGATGGAAAAGCCGCGTGCACCTCGCGAGGTGAAATGCCCGACCTGTGGGGCGCCCGTTATGTGGGGGCCGCAGAGTCCCCATCGTCCGTTCTGCTCGGAACGCTGCCGCAAGATCGATCTGGGCGCCTGGGCGTCCGACGCGTACCGGGTGGAAGGGGAAACGCCTCTCGACGACGAGACGGATCCCCTGTCGCGCTTCGGCCGCTGATCAGTCTTTCCAGATCGATCGTATTGCCGCGATGCCGTGGGCGCCGGCCGCCTTGGCGGTGTTGAGGTCATCCGCATCGAGGCCGCCCACTGCGAACACTGGCAGCGGCAGGTTGCGCACCCGCTCCGCAAAGACCTCCCAGCCCAGTCCCGCCTGGCCTGGATGGCTTGAGGTGGTTTTCACGGAGCCCAGCATCGCGTAGTCGAGGCCCAGCGCAGCTGCGTGTTCGAGCTCCGCACGGCTGTGGCAGGCTGCGCCGACCCATTCGAAATCCGGTCGTGTCGCCGTGCTGGTCAGCAGATGGCCGGGCAGGTGTACGCCATGGGCGTTGCTGCGGCGGGCCAGTTCCATGTCGCCATTGAGCAGCGCGATGGCGTCGGCGGCACGGCAGCGGGCGACGACCTCCCGTGCAAAGTGTTCCCGCTCGCTTTCGGCCAGGCCGGCTTCACGGATCTGGATCAGACGCAGACCGTTGGCGAGGGCCTTGTCGATACGCGCCAGCTGGGTGGCCACGCCGACTTCTGTCGCCTGCGTGATGCCCATCGTGCGGGGCAGGCGCAGCGCCTTCAGGATCGGGCCGTTGGCCGGCAGCATCGGCTCGACGGTCATCGCGTCGGCCTGTTGCCATGAGAGCGCGGCATGCACGCGGTCGTGGATCTCGCCGTGCCAGGCCGGCACCTCGAAGAAATGCAGGCTGACGTGGGCGTGTTCATAAACGTGTTCGCGGGTCAGCCACGGCCAGGCTTCGTCCACTTGCATGTCGAGTTCTTCGTGCAGTTCGCGGATCAGCGCGTCGCGCGGGGTCTCGCCGGGTTCCACCTTGCCGCCCGGGAATTCCCAGTAGCCGGCGTAGAAGGTGTCGGCAGCGCGCTGGCCGACCAGGAAACTGCCATCGGGCCGGGTGATCACCGCGGCTGCCACATGGACGATCTTTTTCATGCTTCGAAGCGCCCCGCGTAGTCACGGGCGAACTGCCAGGCTACCCGCCCGCTGCGCGAGCCGCGCAGCAGCGCCCATTGCAGCGCATCGCCGCGGGCGGCCGGAATGGCTTCGGCGGGCACGCCGAATTCGCCCAGCCAGTGCTTCACCACCGCCAGGTATTCGTCCTGGCTGAAAGGGTAGAAGGAGATCCACAGGCCGAAACGCTCGGACAGGGAGATCTTTTCCTCCACGGCCTCGGAGGGATGGACCTCGCCGTCTTTGTGGACGGTGGCGGCGTTCTCGGCGAAATACTCCGGCATCAGGTGGCGCCGGTTGGAGGTGGCGTAAATGAGCACGTTATCCGGCACCGCGGCGAGGGAGCCGTCGAGGATGCTCTTGAGGGCCTTGTAGGCCGGTTCGCCATCTTCGAAGGAGAGATCGTCGGTGAACAGGATGAAGCGTTCGGGGCGGCCTTCCAGCAATTCGACGATGTCCGGCAGGTCCACCAGGTCGTCCTTGTCCACTTCGATCACGCGCAGGCCGTCGGCGGCGAATTCGTTGAGCACCGCCTTCACCAGCGAGGACTTGCCGGTGCCGCGGGCGCCGGTGAGGAGCACGTTGTTGGCGCGCTTGCCGGCCAGGAACTGGCGCGTGTTGGCGACGATGCGTTCCTTCTTGTCGTCGATGTCCTGCAGATCGTCGAGACGGATCTGGTGCGGATGGGCTACCGGCACCAGCCCGGCGGTGTTGCGCCGACGGCGCCAGCGGAAGGCGATCGCGGCGTTCCAGTCGGGGGGCGTGGGGGCGGCGGGGAGGATGGCTTCGAGGCGTTCGAGCACCCGCTCGGCGCGGGCGAGAAACTGGTTCAGGTCAGTCATGGGGAGGGGAATCCGAGTCCTTGTTCCTAGGGCTGCGCAGGGCCAGTCCGACGATGGCGAGCAGCACGGCGGCGACGCCGAGTTCAAGACCGATCAACCACATGGGGTGTCCTTCTGTGCGCCCGGCCGGCGAACCGGTGGTTATACTGAAACGGTTGTTCTGCAAGCCGTGAGTGTACCCCATCCATGTTCCGCCCCTTTCCCCGTCTGTCCGTCGTTCTGGTCTCATCCCTGCTGGCCGCTTGTGCGAGCGCTCCGAAGCCGGTCGGCGATGCCGGTTGTGCCCATTGTGCGCCGCCCGCCCATACCCCGGCCGCGCCGGCCGCAGCCACACCGTCTGGTGCGGCCCCTGCCGCGCGCAGTGGTGGCGTCGTGCCGCAAACGTTGAGCCGGCCGCTGTTGTCGTCGTCCTGGTCCGATCTTCCCGGTTGGGGGAGCGATGCCCTGGATGAGGCTTGGCCGGCTTTCCTGGCGTCCTGCCGTGCGCTGACGCGTCAGCCGGTGTGGCAGACGCCTTGCGATGCTGCCAAGTCCCTGGGAGCGCGCCCCAGTGCCTCGGCGGTGCGCAGCTTCATGGAGGCTCGCTTCAATCCATGGCGGGTCGTCAATCCCGATGGGACTCAGGAGGGCCTGGTGACGGGCTATTACGAGCCCCTGATCAAGGGCAGCCGGACCCGTTCGAAGAGCTACCAATGGCCGGTGCTGGGCGTTCCGGAGGATCTGCTGACCATCGAGTTGGGCGATATCTTCCCCGAGCTGAAAGGGCAGCGGGTGCGGGGCCGCCTGGTCGGCAACAAGGTCGTCCCGTATTTCTCCCGCAGCGACATGGCGCGCCAGCCCGACAAGTTTGCCGGCAAGACGATCCTGTATGCCGAAGACCCCATCGAGTTGTTCTTCCTGCAGGTGCAGGGGTCGGGGCGTGTGCAGCTGCCGGACGGTGGTGTGGTTCGACTGGCCTATGCCGACACCAACGGCTACGCTTACCAATCGATAGGGCGCTGGCTGGTGGATCGCGGCGAAATCAAGATGGAACAGGCATCGATGGATGGCATCAAGAATTGGGCGCGGGCCAATCCGGCGCGTCTGCAGGAGTTGCTGAATGCCAATCCGAGCTACATCTTCTTCCGCGAGGTGGCCAGTTCTGCCGGTGGGCCGGTCGGTGCCATCGGGCAGCCGCTGACGGAAGGGCGCAGCATGGCAGTGGACCCGCGCAGCGTGCCGCTGGGCGCGCCGGTGTTCTTGTCCACGACCTACCCCAACAGCCCGCAACCCTTGCGTCGCCTGATGCTGGCGCAGGATACCGGTAGTGCGATCAAGGGCGGCGTACGCGGGGACTTCTTCTGGGGCTTTGGCGCCGAGGCGGGCGTGCAGGCCGGGCGGATGCGCCAGAAGGGCGAGATGTGGGTGCTGTGGCCGCGGGACCAGGTGCCTCGCTGAGCCAAGCGGCGGGCGGCTGCAGCAGGGAATAAGTTTTGCGTTATTTCATTGTTGGCTGACATGGGGGGCGCCGGTATCTTGCTCCGGTTTGGAGCCGGCGTGCCGGCGCCGCAGGATTCATTCGCGGGAGAACATCGTGCCCCTCACAGAACTCGTCCATTACTTCAACAAACGCAACCAGCTGGCTTGCTCATCCGCACCGGAGCAGAGCTTTGTGATCGTCGATGGCCGGGTGCGGGCGCGCTTCGGCTCGATGCTGCTGGGTACGCTGTTTCAGCCGGTGATGGCGCGGGAGGGCGATGTAGTGCTCGGCCATGAGGCGCACCTGGAAGTGCTTGAGGGCCGTGCCGTCGGCCTGTCGCCGCAGGCGGTATTCCTCGATGCGCGTGACGATGCCGAGCTGGTGCATCTCGACCGGCTGGCGCGCACGCTGCATGCGCTGAATTTTCTGCAGGAGCGCCACCAGCATGGTGGTTTCCTGTCCCTCAACGTGCATCCCCAGCACCTGCGCACGGTCCGCGAGCACCACGGGCATGTCTTCGAGTCCATCCTGGCCCGTTGTGGCCTGACGCCGGAGCGCATCGTGCTGGAGGTGTCGGACGACGGTTTCGAGGTGCTGCCGGATTTGTTGCGCGCGATCTCCGGCTATCGGGAGCGGGGCTACCGGATCGCCATCGACAATTTCGGGCGCCACTCCTCGGATCTGGAGCGCCTGGAGGCGCTGGCGCCGGATGTGGTCAAGCTGGACCGCAGCCTGATCGGACATTCCGGCCATCTGAGCCTGGCCAGGAAGGTGATGAGCGATCTGGCCGTGGAGATCCGCCGCCTTGGGGCCCAGGTGGCGTGCCAGTGCATCGAGCATCCACTGCAGCTGGATGTGGCCCGGGATGCCGGCGTGGATTGGTTGCAGGGCTTTCTGTTCGGCCAGCCGTCGGCCAGCTGCCAGCCCATCGTCAGGCCGCGCCGCTCTCGCGCAGCGGCCTGACAACCGACCGGCTGGCTCAGCCTTCTTACTTGCCGCCGGTGGCCTGGGTCATCGCCTGTTCGAGCTGGGCGAGCGGGACGGCGCCGGGCAGGCGGTTGCCATCGGCGGTGAAGATGGTCGGAGTGCCGCTGACCTTCAGCTTCTGGCCGAGGGCCACATTGCGTTCGATGGCGCTGGTGTCGCAGTTCGCGGCGGCGGCGGGCGGTGCTTTGGCCGCGGTCATCCAGTCGTTCCATGCTCCGGCACGGTCCTTGGCGCACCAGATGTTCTTCGACTTCTCGGTGGAGTCGGGGCTGAGGATCGGGTAGAGGAAGGTGTAGACGGTGGCGTCCTTGAGACCCTGCATGTCCTTGGCGAGGCGCTTGCAATAGCCGCAGTTGGGATCTTCAAAGGTGGCAATGACGCGTTTGCCGTTGCCACGCACCTGTTTGATGGCGTGATCCAGCGGCAGGGTATTGAAATCGATCTTCATCAACTGGGCCATGCGAGCCTGGGTGATGTTCTTGCGTGTCTTGGCGTCGATCAGGCTGCCGTCGATGATGAAACTGACGCCTGAGTCGGTGTAAAGCAGTTCTCCAGACTTCAATACCACTTCGTACAGATTGCCGTAGGGGGTTTTCTTGACGCTGTCGACGGCCGGGGCGTTGAGGAAGCTCTCCAGGTTCTTCTTGACCGAGGCTTCGTCGGCTGCATGGGCGACACCTGCTGCGAGAAAAAGGGTGGCGAGCAGCGAGCGTACGAAGGGGAATTTCATCCAGGATCTCCAGAGACTACAGGTTCAGGGGCGGCGCGTTCAGAATCGGCCGGCGATGGCATAGCGCATCAGCGCATTGCGTACGACCGGCAGGCGGTTGGTGAGGTTCAGTCCGAAGTTGCGTAGCCCGGACAAAAGCGGGTCGGCGGGTTTGAATAGACGGTTGAGGCCGTGCGTGGTGTATTGCAGCAGGGCGGTTTCCTCGGCGCGGGCGCGGGCATAGGCACGCAGGAGCGACAGTTCGCCCGGATCCCGCCAAGCGGGCAGCGTGGCCAGTTGTTCGGCGAGGACGCGGGCGTCCTGGTAGCCGAGGTTGATGCCGTGCCCCGAGAGCGGATGGATCGCGTGGGCGGCGTCGCCGATGAGGGCCAGACGTGGCTGCACGACGGTTTCGACGCGCATCAGTCGCAGGGCGAAGGCGGCGGCCGGGGTGATCAGTTCGAGGGCGCCGAGGCGGTATCCACCTGCTTCGGCGACGCGGGCACACAACTCGGCTGGCGGCAGGCCGACCAATTCGTCGGCGAGGGCGTCCGGCGCAGACCATACCATCGACATCTGCTGCTCAGGCAGAGGGAGGTAAGCTAGGATGCCGTCCTTGCGGAACCACTGGAAGGCCGTGTTTCGGTGAGGTTTCTCGCAGCGAAAGTTGGCGACCACACCCTTTTCGCCATACGGGGTATTACGTGCTCCGATCGCGGCCGCCTGGCGGACCCACGAGTCCCGTCCGTCGGCGGCGACGATGAGGCGCGCTTCCAGGCGCCGTCCATCGGCCAGCGTCAGCCTGCCAGCATCTTCATCCATGGCTAGCGCAGAGGGTTCGGCAGGGCACAGTAGCGTGACGTTGTGCTGGCGTTTGACGGTTTCCCACAGTTCCAGCTGCATCAGGCTGGATTCGATGATCCAGGCCAGCTCGCGCAGGCCGCAGTCGTAGGCGGAAAGTTCCAGCTGCCCGCCGGCGTCACCGTGGATCTCCATGTCGTAGACCGGTGCAATGCGGCTGGTGTCCAGATGCGGCCAGATGCCGATGGCGGTCAGGAAGTCCACATTGCTGGGGCTGATCGCGTAGATGCGGGGGTCCCAGCCGGTAGGTCGATAGGGCGGGCGGGCTTCGACAATCCCAATCTTCAGGCTGCTGCTGCGCAATGCGGCGGCAAAGGCGGCACCGGCCAGTCCGGCGCCTACGACGAGTACATCGAATTTCATGCAAGGTTCTCCTGCGCCGGATTGTGCCGGACGGCGCAGGGGAAGTCATCCGTGGTGCGCTGCGATCAGCGCGGCGGCGGATAGCAGCAACTGGGGGCTGGATGGGGTCTGCCGATAGCCGCAGTCAGATAGCTGGTTGCCCTTGGCGTACTGCATTGCTGGTAAGTGATGTCGTAGCGGAGCTGGGTTTCAGCACCGGAATAATCCGCCTGGGAGGCGCAGCTGGCAGTACCGGCAAGCCTGCTATAGGCTGCGCCGGTCGCCGCACCGTTGTGACCACCGCCAAGCGCACCGACCGTTGTGCCGACGGCTGTGCCCACGGCGGCGCTGTTGATCATGCTCTGGGTGGCCGATCTGCGGGCAGTGCCGATCGATTGCTCTGCAAAGGCGCGGCACTGCCGGTTCTCGACGACGAACAGGCCGAAAGGCTTGCCCGGCGCAGGCATGGCAGCGACGCGAGGGCCGCTCGGCAGGCTGGCGCAGGCGCTCAACAGAATGAGCGGGAGTCAGGCGTATGGGGTTTCATTGGGCGCCTCCAGAGGCCGCGTTGCCGGGCGGTGGCGAGGCCGGTGTGGCGCGCCAGCCTTCGGGGCAGCTCTGCACATAGGGGTAGTAGGTCTTGGCGCTGTTGCAGTAATACCAATTGCTCTGTGTCCCAGAGGCGCTCTGAGGGCCGGTCGGAGGGGTGGCGGGTACGCTACGCCACCCTTCTGAGCAGCTTTGTACATAGGGATAGTACGCGTTGGCGCTGTCGCAGTAATACCAGTTCTGCGCCGCGGGCTGCGGCGCCGGTTGGGCCACTGCTGGCTCGGGGGCTTGCTGGACGACCACCGGAGGGTATGGATAGACCGGCTGTGGGTAGAATAGCCAAGTTGCGCCGGCGACCCACCACCAGCCCAAATTCCCATTGTGGTAGCCGTGATGCCAGTATCCGGGGTTGCCTATCGGCCCACGATGGCCGGGAAAGCCGCCTGGCCCTCTGCCATGGCCATGCGGTCCATCAGCGCTGGCCGGATAGGTTGTGAGCAGCCCGGTGCCCGCGAGGAAGGCGAGTGCCACGCAATGGATGAGTCGTGTTGTCATATTGTTAGACTCCGGAACGGAACGCTCTCATTGCAGCACCGGGGCGACGGCGGGGCGTGTGGGCAGCGATTACATGAGTAAGCGAATGCAACTGAAGCCGGCTTTTGCAATATTTGCTGACAAGTCCGCCTGGATCTTGAATGCACCTGCCGCAGTGTGTGGTGCTGTAACTGTTGGCGTGGGACGATAGACCTCATTGTGTACTACGGTAACAGTCATGGATGTAAGAAAACTCGCGGTGATGCTGTGTGTGCTAATCCTGCTGGCTGTCGGCGCTGTGTTGTATTTCCAGGTGCGCACTCCGGACGACGGGATGCGCCCCAAGGGCAACCCGGAGATCGTCAAGCAGATCGAGGCGCGCCATGGCGCTGCGCTGAGGGCTGTCGGTGTCCGCAGCCTTGGGGTGGATCCCCGGAACAGCGAGGACGTAGTGGTGGTATTGGCTGGTGGAGGGCATTTGGGGCGCAAGGTTGCCGGGCGCTTGCCGGGACTTGTCAGCAGCGCTGCTTGCGGCAGGCTGGAAGTCGGGATTTCTGTGGGTGATTCGCTGACGGCTTGGGGGAGTATGGACGACCCGGCGTTCATGTCCCGTCTGGATTGTGTGGTTGGTAAGGTGGTCGAACAAGCGGCCGAGTTGCGCGATCCAGGGTGATTTTCGGGCACGGGCAGGGGCAACCCGCTATACTGCGCGCCGGGAAGTTCGCCAGGCAATCGCGGTGTTCGTGCATCGAGGAAAGTCCGGGCCCCATAGAGCAGGATGCCGGCTAACGGCCGGGCGCCATAGCCTTCGGGTGAAAGCGACGGAAAGTGCAACAGAGAGTAGACCGCCGATGGCTCTTCGGAGATCAGGTAAGGGTGAAACGGTGGGGTAAGAGCCCACCGCGGCACTGGTGACAGTGACGGCACGGTAAACCCCATCCGGGGCAAGGCCAAATAGGGGGACGTTGACGCTGCTCGCGGAGTCCCCGGGTAGGCTGCTAGAGCGGCGCGGCAACGCGTCGACCAGAGGAATGATTGCCCGGCGACCGGATCATCCGATTCAGTCGCTCGACAAAACCCGGCTTATCGGCGGGCTTCCCCCCACATTCTCGGTTTCCCCACTTTTTTCCACCTGCGGAGGCTTTGCGGCCTGTCCGCAGTGGAGTGGTGTTCTATTTCACCTTCTTTTTCCTTGCCGGGCGGCGTCCGACGGACGGTGCAATTGATCCAGCACTTTTGCATTCCTTCTCATGGGCATTGATTTATAAGCGGATTTGCTTTACGCCTTTCTTAACTGTAAGTGCTTGTGTCAAAAAGAAATTTACGTGGCGGTCAAGTTGACCGAGTATTTCTTTTCCTCTAAAGTGGGGCGAAGTGGATGAAAGTGGGAAAAAGTGAGTTTTTCCGGTTCGTCCGAGTGGAGAAGTGGGGGAAGTGATGTTTCAAGGCGCTGCAGCGCTCAGTCTCGATGCGAAGGGTCGCTTGGCGATTCCGGCGCGGCATCGGGACGTGCTGACGAAGCTCGCCGAGAATCAACTCGTTCTCACTGCTCATCCCCATCGTTGCCTGCTGATCTATCCGGCGCCGGCCTGGTTGCCGATCCGTGACAAGGTGTTAGCCGGCTCCAGCCTCGATCAGCATTCCGCCCTCCTCAAGCGCCTCCTCGTCGGCTTTGCCCGTGACGAGGAGGTGGATTCGGCAGGGCGTGTGCTCATCGCACCGGAGTTGCGGGCCTTCGCTCAACTGGAAAAACAGGTGCATCTGGTGGGGCAGGGCGATCACTTCGAGCTTTGGTCGGATGCCGGATGGCAGAAGCAGCAGGAGGCGATCTTTGCCTTGGGCGAACAGCTCATGCCTGCCGGTTGGGAAACTTTGCCGCTGTGATGAATACACCGCATATCACGGTGCTACTGAATGAAGCAGTGGCAGCCCTGGCTATCAAATCGGACGGCGTCTACGTGGACGGCACCTTCGGGCGGGGCGGGCACAGCCGTGAAATCCTGGCCCGTCTAGGGCCGCAGGGAAGGCTGATCGCGTTCGACCGGGATCCGGTAGCGATTGCCGCCGGGCAGGCAGTTACGGATCCGCGCTTCGAACTGGTGCATGCACCTTTCTCGGACTTTGCTGAGGCCCTGGCCGAGCGGGGCATCGAGCGGGTGGATGGGGTTCTGCTGGACCTGGGGGTGTCGTCCCCCCAGCTGGACGAGGCTGAGCGGGGCATGAGCTTCCGTTTCGATGCGCCGCTCGACATGCGAATGGATACGACCCGCGGGGTGACCGCCGCGGAATGGCTGGCGGAAGCGCCTATTGCTGACATCACCCGCGTACTGAGGGAATACGGTGAAGAACGGTTTGCTTATGAGATTGCAAAGGCGATTGCAGCTGCTCGGGCAGGGGGGGCTGTTGCAACCACGGGACAGCTTGCCGCGATCGTGGAGAAAGCGGTCCGCACACGCGAGCCGGGCCAGCACCCCGCGACGCGCACCTTCCAGGCTCTACGGATTTGTGTCAATCAAGAGCTCGAGGAACTGGCGCTGATCCTTCCGCAGGTTGTTGCAAGGCTGGCTGTGGGAGGCCGCCTTGTGGTGATCAGCTTTCACTCGCTCGAGGATCGCATCGTCAAACGCTTCATGCGGGACGAATCGCGTCCGCCGCAGCTTCCCGCCCGCCTGCCGGTTCGAGCGGCCGATCTGCCGAAGCCGAAGTTGGCGCTGGTGGGTAAGCCCGTTTGGCCGTCTGATGCTGAGGTGGCAGCCAATCCGCGTTCGCGCAGTGCCGTGATGCGCATCGCCGAGCGGCTGGAGGCCTGAGATGGCACGCCTCAACGGGTTCCTCCTGATGCTGGTGGTGGCCAGCAGCCTCGGTGTCGTGGCTTCGCAGCATCAGGCCCGAAAGCTGTATGCCGCCGTGGAACGGGAGCAGCAGCGTTCCAGCCAGCTGGAAGTCGAGTGGGGGCAGCTCCAACTGGAGCAGAGCACCTGGGCCGCCCACGCCCGTATCGAAAAACTCGCTCGCGAAAAACTCGCGATGCGCCCGCCTCAGTCTGGGCAGATCATTGCCATCGAGGAGCGGCCATGACCAAGGCCAAGAAGGGCGTCACCTTCAATCACAATCCTCTCCTGCGGTCCGAGTTGCCGGCTTGGCGCCCGCGTTTCGTGCTGCTGTGCCTGCTCGGTGGCTCGTTGGCGTTGATCGGTCGGGCGGCTTACCTGCAGGGCGTCAATGACCAGTTCCTTCAGGCTAAGGGCGAGTCCCGCTACGCTCGTCTGCTGGGCGTGCCGGCGACCCGTGGCAAGATCACCGACCGCCAGGGCGATGTGCTGGCGGTATCTTCGCCGGTCAAATCGATCTGGGCGATCCCCGAGGATGCCCGTCTCAGCCCAGCCCAGACGCGTCAGTTGGCCGGCTTGCTGGAAATGGACGTCAACGAGGTTAACCAGAAGCTGGCGGTGGACAAGGAGTTCGTCTATCTGAAGCGTCAGGTTTCGCCGGAGTTGGCGGACCACATTGCTGCGCTGAAGCTGCCGGGCATCCACGACCAGCGGGAGTACCGCCGCTTCTATCCTGGTGGCGAGGTTACGGCCCACATGCTGGGCTTCACCGGAGTCGACGACAAGGGGCAGGAAGGCATCGAACTGGCTTATGAATCGGCGCTGGCCGGCAAGCCTGGTTCCCGTCGGGTGGTCAAGGACCGGCGTGGCAATGTGGTCGAGGACGTGCAGTCCATCCGTCCGCCGCAGGACGGTAAGGAAGTGGCGCTGGCGCTCGACAACAAGATCCAGTACCTGGCCCACGCGGCACTGAAGCAGGCCATCACCGACAACAAGGCCAAGGCCGGCGGCGTGGTGGTGCTCGATGCAAAGACCGGAGAGATTCTGGCGCTGGCCAATGCGCCGACCTTCAATCCGAACAACCGGGTCCACCTCACCGGTGATCAGCTGCGAAACCGGGCCCTGACCGACACCTACGAGCCGGGCTCGACGATGAAGCCCTTTACGGCGGCTCTGGCTCTCGAGAACGGCAAGTTCACGTCAAACACCATCATCAATTGTGCGCCGGGCCGGATGACCATCGGTACGGCGACGATTTCCGATGCCCACCCTCATGGTGCCCTGACGGTGGCCCAGGTGATCCAGAAGTCGTCGAATATCGGCGCCGCCAAGATGGCGCTGACCTTCCAGCCCGAAGTGATGTGGAAGATGTTCGACAACCTCGGCTTCGGTTCGCCGCTGAAGCTCGGCTTCCCGGGCGAGGTCGGTGGACGGTTGCGTCCGGCCAAGAGCTGGCGTCCGATCGAGCAGGCCACGATGTCCTATGGCCACGGCATCTCGGTGAGCCTGATGCAGATGGCCAATGCCTACCAGGTGTTTGCCCGCGACGGTGACATGGTGCCCTTATCCCTGTCGCGTCTGGATGCACCCCCGCTGCATGGTACGCAGGTGTTTTCCCCGCAGACGGCCCGTGAAGTGCGCCAGATGCTCGAAATGGTGGTCCAGCCGGGAGGGACCGCCACCCAGGCCAATATTCCGGGCTACCGCGTTGGCGGCAAGACCGGTACGGCCATGAAGCTGGTCGGCGGCCGCTATGCGCTCAAGTACGTGGCGTCCTTCGTCGGCATCGCGCCGATTTCTGATCCGCGGCTGATCGTCGCGGTGATGATCGATGAGCCGACGGGCGGCAAGCACTACGGCGGTGACGTCGCGGGTCCGGTTTTCGCGCAGGTAATGGGCGGTGCCCTGAGAACGCTCGGCGTGCCGGCCGATGCGCCCTTGAAACCCTTGCAGGTTGCCCGTCAGGGCGCCACGTCCGCCGCTTCCGGGGAGTCCATGTAGATGCAGTTGCCTCAGCAGAAGGCGCGCGCCATTCTCGATGCCTTGGCCAAGGCCGGTGTGGCCGTGTCGCGCTTGTGCGTCGATTCACGCCAGGTGCGTCCTGGTGATGTCTTCCTGGCCCATCCGGGGCATCGGGTGGACGGGCGGCGCTTCATCAAGGATGCCGTCAATGCAGGCGCTGCGGCTGTATTGTGGGAGCGCAATGGCTACGTCTGGGATGCCGACCTGAAGCTTGCAAATCTGGCAGTAGACGGCCTTGCGACGCTGTCCGGTTATCTGGCCGATGAAGTTTTCGGACGCCCGTCGGAAGCCTTATGGCTGGTCGGCGTGACCGGCACCAATGGCAAAACGTCCGTGAGCCAGTGGTTAACCCGTGCCTTTGCGGCCCTCGGCCGCAAGTGTGGGGTGGTCGGGACACTGGGCATCGGCTTTCCCGGTGCGCTGTCGGCCAGTCTCAACACCACGCCGGACAGCCTGACCCTGCATCGCACGCTGGCCGAATTCCGTGCCGCCGATGCCCAGGCCGTGGCCATGGAGGTGTCCTCTATCGGGCTCGACCAGGGGCGTCTCAACGGGCTGCGCTTCGATGTGGCGGTGTTCACCAACCTGACCCGCGATCACCTCGACTACCACGGCAGCATGGAAAACTATGCGGCTGCCAAGGCTCGCCTGTTCGACATGCCCGGGCTGCGCTCGGTGGTGCTCAACCTGGACGACCGTTTCGGCATGGAGCAAGCCCGTCGCCTGGCGGGGCATGGGCTCGAGGTGATCGGTTATACGCTCATCGCCAGCAATGCCGATGCGGCGCCGGTCAATCGTGTGTTGATTGCCGACAAGCTCACCACGACGGCCGCCGGGATGCGGTTCACCGCTCGTTGCGGCAATGAGTCCGCTGATCTTTACCCCAATCTGGTCGGACAGTTCAACGTATCCAATTTGCTGGCTGTCATCGGCACGCTGATGGCGTCCGGCTTCACGTTGGACGATGCAGCTTCGGTGGCTGAGGGGCTGACGCCGCCGCAGGGCCGCATGCAGACCCTGGGGGGCGTCTGCGACCCGTTGGTGGTGGTGGATTACGCCCATTCGCCGGATGCCCTCGAACAGGTGTTGCGCGCCGTGCGCGCGACCGTTACCGCGCGTGGCGGGCGCATGACCTGCGTGTTCGGCTGTGGCGGTGACCGCGACCCCGGCAAACGACCGATCATGGGCGAGTTGGCGGCGCGTCTTGCTGACCGGGTCATGCTGACCAGCGACAATCCGCGTAGTGAGGACCCGCTGGCGATCCTGCAGCAGATCGCTGTGGCGACCAGCGGCCCCCAGGTGGAGATCGTTCCCGATCGCGCTGAGGCGATCCGCAAGGCCATCCTGTCCGCCGCCGCCGACGACGTGATCGTGGTGGCCGGCAAGGGGCATGAGCCTTATCAGGAAATCAAGGGTGTGCGTTACCCATTCTCCGACGTGGAGCAGGCCAGGGGCGCGTTGCAAGCCTGGAACGATGCTCAGGGAGATCTGTTGTGATGGATATTCAGGAAGCCGCGCTGGCTACGGCGGGTACGGCGGTGGGTGGGAATGCCGTTTTTTCGTCCGTGAGCACCGACTCCCGCGCGATCCAGCCGGGGCAGCTGTTCGTGGCCCTGCGTGGCGAGCGTTTCGATGCGCACGCCTTCGTGTCTGCAGTGGCGGCGCAAGGCGCTGTGGCCGCAATGGTGGACCGCGCTTGGGCAGCGGCCAATCCGGTGCCGCTGCCGCTGGTGATCGTCGACGACACGCGCCTGGGGCTCGGCCGCCTGGCCGCGAGTTGGCGCAGCCGTTTCGAATTGCCGCTGATCGGTGTGACCGGTAGCAACGGCAAGACCACCGTCAAGGAAATGTGTGCGGCGATCCTGCGCGAGCAGACGCGTCGCGACGGCTTCGACCCGGACCTCGCCGTGCTGGCCACCAAAGGCAACCTCAACAACGACATCGGCCTCCCGCTGATGCTGCTGCGCCTGTCGGGTAACCACCGGGCGGCGGTCATCGAGATGGGCATGAACCATCCGGGCGAGATCGACTACCTGACCCATCTGGCACGGCCGACCGTGGCGTTGGTGAACAATGCCCAGCGCGCGCACCTGGAGGGCATGGGCAATCTCAAGGAGGTCGCCCGTGAAAAGGGGGCGATCTACAACGGCCTGGCGTCGGACGGTATCGCGGTGATCAATGCCGACGACGCCTTCGCGGGCCTCTGGCAAGGTCTCAACGAAGGGCGCCGGACGCTCACTTTCGGCCTGAAGGCGGCGGCCGACGTCACGGCGCACAGCACTTGCCACGGTTTTGCCAGTGATGTCGTGTTGAATGCCCCTCAGGGCGAAGTCCGTTTCCGCCTGCAAGTGCCAGGCGAGCATAACGTGCGCAATGCGCTGGCGGCTGCGGCAGCCTGTCTGGCCGCGGGGGTGTCCCTCGACGCGGTGGCCGAAGGACTGGCTGGATTCACCGGCACGCCGGGGCGCCTGCATCTGTGCAAGGGCCTCAACGGCGCGGTGGTCATCGACGACAGCTACAACGCCAACCCCGACTCGATGCGTGCCGGCATCGCAGTGCTGGCTGCAACCCCGGGCCGCAAGATCCTGGTGATCGGCGACATGGGGGAGATCGGCGAGCAGAGTTTCCAGTACCACGACGAGATCGGCGGCTACGCGAAGAGCGAAGGCGTCGATTTCCTGTTCGGGCTGGGTGAGATGAGCGAGATTGCGGCA
The DNA here is from genome assembly GCA_018241685.1 of Pseudomonadota bacterium. Classification (GTDB taxonomy): domain Bacteria; phylum Pseudomonadota; class Gammaproteobacteria; order Burkholderiales; family Rhodocyclaceae; genus Zoogloea. Next base: position 75,616 of record JAFEDJ010000064.1, on the reverse strand, counting down.
CGCAATTTCGGTGAAGGCGGTTTCCATTTCGGCAAGCTCGACGACCTCGTCGCGGCGCTGAAGCAGGAGCTCAATGCAGATACGGTGGTGCTCGTGAAAGGTTCCCGCTTCATGAAGATGGAACGGGTCGTGAACGCCATCGCGGAGAAGGTTTGATGATTTTTTGCAGTACAAGGGTGGGCAGTCCGGTTTCCTTCGTGAGCGGGGAGGCTTGGAATGCTGCTTGAACTGGCCCTGTGGCTGGGCAAGGATGCCCGTTTCTTCAATGTGTTCGGCTACATCACACTGCGCACGGTGCTGGCTGCCGGTACGGCGCTGGTGCTGTCGCTCGTCTTCGGTCCGCCGGTGATCCGCTGGCTGGCCGCCAAAAAGATCGGCCAGGCGGTGCGTGATGACGGACCCAAATCCCACCTGACCAAGGCCGGCACGCCCACCATGGGCGGTGCGCTGATCCTCATTGCCATCGCCATCACCACGCTGCTGTGGGGTGACCTGCGCAACAAATACGTGTGGGTGGTGCTCTTTGTGACCCTCGGCTTCGGCGCTGTGGGCTGGGTCGATGATTGGCGCAAGGTGGTCTATCGTGACCCGAAGGGGTTGGCGAGCCGTTGGAAATATTTCTGGACCTCCGCTATCGCACTGGCGGCGGCCATGTTTCTCGGTCTGACCGCCACGCTGCCGGCCCAGATCGAGCTGATCGTGCCTTTCTTCAAAACCGTAGCCTATCCGCTCGGTGTGATCGGCTTCATCATCCTGAGCTACTTCGTCATCAACGGCACCAGCCACTCGGTGAACCTCACCGACGGCCTTGACGGTCTGGCGATCATGCCGACCGTGATGGTCAGCTCGGCGCTGGCGATCTTCGCCTACGTGGCAGGCCACACGGGCTTCTCCAAGTATCTCGGGGTCCCCTACATCCCGGGCGCCGGTGAACTGGCGGTGATCTGCGGTGCGATCGCCGGTGCCGGTCTCGGCTTCCTGTGGTTCAACGCCTACCCGGCTGAGGTCTTCATGGGCGACGTCGGCGCACTGGCCCTTGGCGCGGCGATGGGCACCATCGCGGTGATCGTCCGCCAGGAGATCGTGCTGTTCATCATGGGCGGCCTGTTCGTCGCCGAGGCCTTGTCGGTGATGGTGCAGGTGCTGTACTTCAAGTATTCCGGCGGCAAGCGCATCTTCCGCATGGCGCCGCTGCACCACCACTACGAGCTCGGTGGCTGGAAGGAAACCCAGGTGGTCGTGCGTTTCTGGATCATCACGATCATGCTCGTGCTGTTCGGCCTGTCCTCCCTCAAGCTGCGGTAAGCCGACATGAGCACTGCCCAAATCACCCTCGTTCTCGGCCTCGGTGAGTCCGGTCTGGCGATGGCCCGCTGGCTGGCCCGGGTGGGGGGCGCGCTGCGGGTAGCGGACTCCCGTTCACAGCCGCCCGGTGTGGATCGCCTGCGTGGCGAGGTGCCGGAAGCGGAGATCGTCACCGGTCCGTTCGAACTGGGTCTGCTCGATGGTGTGGACCGCATCGCGATCAGTCCAGGTGTCGACCCGCGCCAGACCCTAGTGCAGATGGCCCGCCAGCGCGGCATCCCGGTCGTCGGTGAGATGGACTTGCTGGTCCAGGCCCTCGAGGCCCTCGGCGTGCGTGAGCAGACGAAGATCATCGCCATCACCGGCACCAATGGCAAGACCACCACCACCACGCTGGCTGGCGAGATGGTGCAGGCCTGCGGTGTGGATGGCGTGGTCGCCGGCAACATCAGCCCGGCGGCGCTGGATGTATTGATGGATCGCCAGGCCGCCGGCCAGGTGCTGCCCGCGGTGTGGGTGCTGGAGCTGTCGAGCTTCCAGCTGGAAACCTCGCCGGCGCTGGACGCCGTGTCGGCCACGGTGCTCAACGTGACCGACGATCACCTGGACCGCTACGACGGGCTGGACGACTACGCGTCCACCAAGGCCGCCGTCTTCCAGGGAAATGGCGTGCAGGTCTTGAACCGGGAAGATGCCCGCGTGGCGGCGATGGCGCTGCCGGGGCGGCGCGTGTTCACCTTCGGCGTCGATGCGCCGGCCGGCGCCGATGATTTCGGCGTGGTGCAGGCCGCCGACGGCGAATGGCTTGCGCGTGGTGCCGAGCGCCTGCTGCCGCGTTCCGAACTGAAGCTGGCGGGCAGCCACAACGTTGCCAACGCGCTGGCCGCGCTAGCCTTGTGCGAGGCTGCCGGTCTGCCGCGGCCTGCCCTGCTGGCGGCACTGAAGACATTTCGTGGATTGCCGCACCGGGTCGAGCAGGTTGCCGAGCGGGATGACGGCGTGACCTATTACGACGACTCCAAGGGCACCAACGTCGGCGCGACGGTTGCTGCGCTGGAAGGTCTGCACCGCAAGGTGGTGCTGATCGTCGGTGGCGACGGCAAGGGCCAGGATTTCTCGCCGTTGAAGGACGCCTTCAGCCGCTATGCCCGTGCAGTGGTATTGATTGGCCGCGACGCGCGAACCATCGAAGCTGCGGTGGTTGGTTGCGGTGTGCCGCTGATCCACGCCGTGGATATGGACGCGGCGGTGCTGGACGCCGACGCCCGCGCCGAAGCCGGCGATGTGGTGTTGCTGTCGCCGGCCTGCGCCAGCCTCGACATGTTCCGCAACTATGCCCACCGCGCCCAGGTTTTCATCGACGCGGTGAAACGTCTGCCCGGAGTGCGTGCCGTATGAAACTCGCTGCCCGCCTGTCCGATTTCTGGGCCCGTCATGCCGGCGACAACAGCTCGCTGGTGACCGGTCGTGCGGTCCATCGCCTGATGCGTCCGCTCAGCCAGCCGCGCGAGCTCGACCCGGCACTGATCTGGTCGTCGGCGGCGCTGTTGCTGATGGGGCTGGTGATGGTGTTTTCGGCGTCCATCGCGACGGCGGAAGGCAGCCGCATGTTCGGCCACCAGCCGGCCTATTTCCTGATCCGCCATGCGGTCTTTCTGACCATCGGCCTGATTGCTGGGGTGATGGTCTTCCAGATCCCGATGCGGGCTTGGCAGGAGATGGCGCCATTGCTCTTTATCGCCGGCGTGGTGTTGCTGCTGATCGTGCTGATCCCCCACGTGGGGCGGGATGTGAACGGTGCCCGGCGCTGGTTGCCGCTGGGGGTCGTCAATCTGCAGCCATCCGAGTTGATGAAGCTGTTCGCCGCCCTGTATGCGGCGGATTACACGGCCCGCAAGCTGCCCTTGATGGGCAGCTTCAAGCAAGGCTTCCTGCCGATGGCTGGGGTGATCCTGTTCGTTGGCTTCTTGCTGCTGAAGGAGCCGGACTTCGGCGCCTTCGTCGTAATCACCGCGATCGCCTTCGGCGTGCTCTTCCTGGGCGGTATCAATGTCCGTCTGTTCGCGCTGCTGGCCGTGGTGGCGGCGGTGGGCTTCGTCCTGCTGATCACCTTCTCCGAATATCGCCGCCAGCGCATCCTCGGTTTCATGGACCCCTGGCAGGACGCCTACGGCAAGGGCTATCAGCTGTCCCACGCGCTGATCGCCTTCGGGCGCGGTGAGTGGTTCGGCGTCGGCCTCGGCGGCAGCATCGAAAAACTCTTCTACCTGCCGGAAGCCCATACCGACTTCCTGCTCGCGGTGATTGCCGAAGAGCTCGGCTTTGCCGGCGTGGTGACGGTCATCGTGCTGTTTGCGATCCTGATCCAGCGCGCCTTCGCGATCGGTCGCCAGGCGGTGGTGCTGGAGCGCAACTACGCGGCGCTGGTGGCGCAGGGGATTGCCATCTGGTTCGGCGTGCAGTCCTTCATCAATATGGGCGTGAACATGGGCCTGCTGCCCACCAAGGGTCTGACTCTGCCGATGATGAGTTTCGGCGGCTCCGGCATTCTCGCCAACTGCGTGGCCATCGCGATCCTGCTGCGGATCGATTGGGAGAACCGCCAGATCATGCGTGGAGGCAAGGCCTGATGCCGACGCTGATGGTCATGGCCGGCGGTACCGGCGGCCACATCTACCCCGGTCTGGCCGTTGCGGACGCCTTGCGCGCACGCGGCTGGAAAGTGGTGTGGATGGGCAATCCGGAGGGCATGGAAGCGCGCATCGTGCCGGCCAGCGGTTACGACATGGCCTGGGTGCGCTTCTCGGCGCTGCGTGGCAAAGGCGTGCTGCGCAAGCTGCTGCTGCCGTTCAATTTGTTGCGTGGTTTCGCCCAGGCGCTCGGCCAGATCCGTCGCGTCAAGCCGGATGTGGTGCTAGGCATGGGCGGCTACGTGACCTTCCCCGGCGGCATGATGGCGGCGCTGCTCGGCCGGCCGGTGGTCGTGCATGAGCAGAATTCCGTTGCGGGCCTGGCCAACCGCGTGTTGGCAGGTGTTGCCGACAAGGTGGTGACCGGCTTTCCTGGCGTGCTGAAGAAGGGCGAGTGGGCCGGTAACCCGGTGCGTGCCGAGATCACTGCGGTAGCGCCGCCAGCCGCGCGCTTTGCCGGCCGAAGCGGTCCGCTGCGGGTGCTGGTGGTTGGTGGCAGTCTCGGCGCAGCGGCTCTCAATGACGCGATGCCAAAGGCACTGGCGCTGCTGGCACCGGAGCAACGGCCGTTGATCACTCATCAAGCCGGCGCCAAGCAGATTGATGCGCTGCGCGCGGCCTATCAGGCCGCTGGTGTGGAAGGTGAGTTGCTGCCCTTCATCGACGATATGGCGGCGCGCTATGCCAATGCCGACCTGGTGATCTGCCGTTCCGGCGCGCTGACCGTCGCCGAGCTGGCGGCCGTCGGTGTGGCCAGCGTGCTGGTGCCTTTCCCCCACGCGGTGGATGACCACCAGACCGGCAACGCCCGTTTCCTCGCCGATGCCGGCGCGGCGGTGCTGTTGCCGCAAACCGAACTGACACCGCAGCGCCTGGCCGCGCTGCTGCAGGAGATGGATCGAGAGCGCCTGCTGACGATGGCCGACAAGGCCCGCGGGTGTGCCAAGCCGGAAGCGACGGCCCGTGTGGCGGACGTCTGCGCCGGTCTCGCCGGCTAAAGGAAGAACGTGAAACACAAAGTCAAAAGCATTCATTTCGTCGGAATTGGCGGCGCTGGCATGAGCGGCATCGCCGAGGTGCTGCTCAATCTCGGTTACGAGGTCAGCGGCTCCGACCTGGGCGACAACGTGGCGACCCGCCGCCTGCAGGCACTGGGCGCCCGCGTGGTGCAGGGGCATGCCGCCGAGAACGTCGCCGAGGCCGACGCGGTGGTGACCTCCACCGCCGTCAAGGGCGACAACCCGGAAGTCATCGCCGCCCGCAACCGTGGTATTCCGGTGGTGCCGCGAGCCCAGATGCTGGCCGAGCTGATGCGCCTCAAGCAGGGCATCGCCATCGCTGGCACCCACGGCAAGACTACGACCACCTCGCTGGTGGCGAGCATTCTTGCCGAGGGCGGGCTGGATCCGACCTTCGTGATCGGCGGCAAGCTCAACGCCGCCGGTGCAAATGCGCGCCTCGGCAAGGGCGATTTCCTGGTCGCCGAAGCAGACGAGTCGGATGCGTCCTTCCTGCTGCTGACGCCGGTGATCTCGGTGGTCACCAACATCGACGCCGACCACATGGAAACCTACGGCCACGATTTCGCGCGGCTCAAGCAATCCTTCGTGGATTTCCTGCAGCACCTGCCCTTCTATGGCGTGGCAGTGCTGTGCGACGACGACAAGCATGTGCGCTCCATCGTGCCGCTGGTGTCCAAGCAGATCGTCCGTTACGGCTTCTCCGAGTCGGCCCACGTGCATGCGGAAAACATCCATGCGGTGGACGGCAAGATGACGTTCGACGTGCTGCGTCGCCACGGGGAATTCGAGCCCCTGCACGTGGTGCTCAACCTGCCGGGTCGTCACAACGTGCTCAATGCGCTGGCGGCTATCGCGGTGGCGACCGAGGTTGGCGTGTCCGACGAGGCTATCGTGAAGGCCCTGGCCGAGTTCAAGGGCGTCGGCCGGCGCTTCCAGCGCTACGGCGAGGTGGCGCTGCCGAGCGGCGGCGCGATTACCGTCATCGACGACTACGGTCACCATCCGGTGGAAATGGCGGCGACCATCGCTGCTGCCCGCGGTGCCTTCCCGCACAAGCGCCTGATGCTGGCCTTCCAGCCGCATCGCTACACGCGCACACGGGATTGCTTCGAAGATTTCGTGAAGGTCTTGTCCACCGTCGATGCATTGCTGCTCGGCGATGTCTACGCCGCTGGCGAGGCGCCCATCGTGGCGGCCGACGGCCGTTCGCTGGCGCGGGCGCTGCGCGTGGCGGGCAAGATCGAGCCGGTGTTCGTCGAGAACATCGAAGACATGCCGACGGCCATCCTGGCCGCGGCGCAGGACGGGGACGTGGTGATCACGATGGGCGCCGGCAGCATCGGCGCCGTACCCGGCAAACTGGTGAGTGGTGGAGTCTAATAAGGTGGCAACTGAGGTGAGCAGTCGATTCGGAAAAGTGGCGGTCCTGCTGGGCGGGACGTCCGCTGAACGGGAGATTTCCCTGATGTCGGGTGGCGCCGTGCTGGCGGCGCTGCAGGGCGCGGGCGTGGATGCTCATGCCTTCGATCCGGCCGAGCGGGATCTGCACATCCTCAAGGAAGAGGGGTTCGACCGTGTCTTCATCGCGCTGCACGGGCGCGGTGGCGAAGACGGCACGGTGCAGGGGGCCCTCGAACTGATGGGCATTCCCTATACCGGCAGCGGCGTGATGGCCTCGGCCATCGCCATGGACAAGTGGCGCACCAAGCTGGTGTGGCTGGCCAGTGGCCTGCCGACGCCGCGCTTTGCGATCCTCGACGAGAAGACGGACTGGGATGCGGTGGTGGCTCAGCTTGGCCTGCCGATCTTCGTCAAGCCGGTGCATGAAGGTTCCAGCATGGGCGCCGCCAAGGTCACCGAGGCGGGCCAGCTGAAGGCTGCCTGGGAACTGGCGGCCAGGTACGATTCACTGGTGCTGGCGGAGGAGTTCGTGACCGGCCAGGAGCTGACCGCGCCCTTCCTCGGCGATCAGGCCCTGCCGCTGGTGCGCATCGTCGCGCCGGGTGGCAACTACGATTACCAGCACAAGTACTTCACCGACGACACCCAGTACTTCTGCCCGAGCGGTCTGCCGGAGGCCCTTGAGGCTGAGATCAAGGCGGCCGTCGTGCGCTGCGCGCAGGTGCTGGGCTGCCGCGGCTGGGGCCGCGCCGATCTGATCCTGCGGGACGACGGCAGTTTCACGTTGCTTGAGATCAACACCGCGCCGGGCATGACCAACCACTCGCTGGTGCCGATGTCGGCCCGCGTGTCCGGTCTGTCCTTCGAAGCCCTGTGTCTGGAAATCCTTGCCGGAGCGCGTCTTGGCTGACCAGCGCACCACCTCCAACGTTCCTCCGCCCGCGGGAGGCAAGGCCGCCCCGGCGAAGCGAGCGCGCACCGCGCGCCCGGCTCGGGACGCGGGAGGGAACGGGCTGTGGGATCGTCCACAGCTCCTCAATCTCATTTCCGATGTGCTGATGGTGTTCGGCGCTGCGGGCCTCGGCTATGCGGCGGTGGCGGCGATTTCACGCCTGCCGGTGTACCCGCTGCGTGAGGTAGTGGTGATGACGCCGCTGGCCCAGGTCACTACGGCCCAGCTGGAATATGCAGCACGTTCGTCCCTGCGTGGGAATTTCTTCACGGTAGATCTGGATGATGTGCGTGGGGCTTTCGAGAAGCTGCCGTGGGTGCGGCGTGCCGATGTGCGCCGGCACTGGCCGGGCGGTATCGAAGTGCGTCTCGAGGAGCACGTTGCATCAGCCTACTGGAGAGTGGGCGAAACCGGTGACATGCGCCTGGTGAATCGCTACGGTGAAGTGTTCTCGGCGGCCAGCAATGCGCGTATGCCGATCTTCAGCGGACCGGAGGGCTCGTCCGGGGCGCTGCTGACCAAGTTCGATGAATTCACCCGCAAGCTCGGCCCGCTCGGCAAGCAACTCGTCGGCGTCTCCCTGTCTGCCCGGGAGGCCTGGCAGCTGAAGATGGACGACGGCCTCACCATCGAGCTCGGACACGACCAGCCGAAGGCGCCGATCGATGAGCGCCTGGCCCGCTTCGTGAAGTATTACCCCCGCGCCAAGGCGCAAGTGAACATGAATGTGGCGGTAGTGGATCTCCGCTACCCCAGTGGTTTTGCCCTCCGGCCGATACCGCCTGCTGTGGCGGCGGGCAAGCAAGAAAGCAAAGGTAAGCGATGAGCAAGGAATATAAGGAACTGATCGTCGGCCTCGATATCGGTACATCCAAGATCACCTGTGTGGTGGCTGAACTCAAGCCGGACGGCCGTATGGACGTGATCGGCCTCGGCACGCAGCCGTCCTCGGGCCTGAAAAAGGGTGTGGTGGTGAATATCGAGGCTACCGTCGATGCGATCTCGCGGGTCATCCAGGAGGTCGAGTTGATGGCCGAATGCAAGATCCGCGACGTGTATACCGGTATCGCCGGTAGTCACATCCGTAGCTTCAACTCCAACGGCATGGTAGCGATCAAGGACAAGGAAGTCTCGCCGATCGACGTCGAACGGGTCATCGAGACTGCCCGCGCGATGCCACTGCCGGCCGACCAGCAGATCCTGCATATCCTGACGCAGGAATTCATCATCGACGGCCAAGATGGCGTGCGCGAACCGATCGGCATGAGCGGCGTGCGTCTGGAAGTGAAGGTGCACATCGTCACCGGTGCGGTGTCGGCGGCGCAGAACATCGTCAAGTGCGTGCGCCGCTGTGGCCTTGAGGTGCTCGACCTTGTCCTGCAGCCGCTGGCCTCCAGCTACGCCACTTTGTCGGAAGACGAGAAGGAGTTGGGCGTGTGTCTGGTGGACATCGGCGGTGGCACCACCGATCTGGCCGTGTTCACGCAGGGCGCGATCCGCCATACCGCGGTGATTCCCATTGCCGGCGATCAGGTCACAAACGATATCGCGATGGCGCTGCGTACGCCGACCGCCGAGGCAGAGGAAATCAAGATCCGCCACGGTGTGGCGATGCATACGCTGGCCGATGCCTCCGAGATGATCGAGGTGCCGGGTGTCGGTGATCGGCCGCCGCGCAAGTTGTCCCGCCAGGCTCTGGCCGATGTGATCGAGCCGCGGGTGTGTGAACTGTACGAACTGGTCCAGGCCGAACTGCGCCGCTCGGGCTACGAGGAGCTGCTGTCCTCGGGCATCGTGTTGGCCGGCGGTGCCGCCGTCATGCAGGGCATGGTCGAACTGGGCGAGGAGATCTTCCACATGCCGGTACGGATCGGCTATCCGAAATACGACGGTGCGCTGGCCGACGTGGTTTGCGAGCCGCGCTATGCCAATGCGATGGGGCTGGTGATGGAGGGCGCCGCGCAGAAGCGGCGGGGCATTCAGGCGCGTCAGACGCGCAATGTGGGGCAGGTGTTTTCGCGGATGAAGTCTTGGTTTGAGCGCAATTTCTGAGGGCCATGGGGCCCGCCGGGTGAAATCATTGCAATTGGATAACAGTGTGCGAGCGGCCCTTATTTAGCTGTAAAATTTGCGGTTATCACTAAATATGGGGCCGGTTGCGCAGTGGCACGATCAGCGCAGTATCTCTTGGAGGCGAGGTAAATGTTTGAAATTGTTGAAAAGGCTGCTGGCGGCACGAACATCAAGGTGATTGGTGTCGGTGGCGCTGGTGGTAACGCGGTCGATCACATGATCCGCGAAGGGGTGCAGGGTGTCGATTTCATCGCCGCCAACACCGATGCCCAGGCCCTGACTCGTTGTCTGGCGCACACCAAGGTCCAGCTCGGTAAGAGTGGTCTGGGTGCCGGCGCGAAGCCTGAGGCCGGTCGTGCCGCGGCCCAGGAGTCCCGCGACGCCATCGCGGCAGCACTGGAGGGGGCGCACATGTGCTTCATCACTGCCGGCATGGGTGGTGGTACGGGGACGGGCGCCGCACCGGTGGTGGCCGAGATCGCCAAGGAAATGGGCATCCTGACCGTGGCCGTGGTGACCAAGCCTTTCGACTTCGAGAACCGCATCCGCGTCGCCGAGAGTGGTGTGGAGGAGCTGTCCAAGCAGGTGGATTCGCTGATCGTGGTGCTGAACGACAAGCTGCTCGAAGTCTATGGCGACGATGCCAGCTTCGAGGAGTGCTTCCGCTCCGCCGACAACGTGCTGACCTGCGCAGTCGGCGGCATCGCCGAGATCATCAACGTGCATGGCCTGGTGAATGTGGACTTCCAGGACGTGCGTACTGCGATGGCCGAAATGGGCCGCGCGATGATGGGTTCTGCCGAAGCGTCCGGTCTCGATCGTGCCCGTATTGCTGCTGAACAGGCTGCTGTATCGCCGCTGCTGGAAGGTACCGAACTGGCTGGAGCTCGTTGCGTGCTGATCAACATCACCGCCAACCGCAGCCTGAAGATGGCTGAAGTCCGTGATGCCGTGCGCACCGTGCAGGCCTTCGCTGCTCAGGAGGCCTTCGTCAAGTACGGTACGGTCTTCGACGAGGACATGGAAGATCGTATCCGTGTCACCGTCGTCGCCACCGGCCTTGGCGTGGTGCGAGCTGCTGCGGCGCGCAAGCCGGAAATGCAGGTGATCCGCACCGGTACGGACAACGTCGGCATGGAGGTGGATTACGGCAACCTCGAACTCCCGGCTGTGATCCGTCGCACGTCCCGTACGACGGTCGAGGCCATGAGCGCCAACGGTATGTCCACGCTGGATATCCCGGCTTTCCTGCGCAAGCAGGCGGACTGACCCGCAAAGAGCCGCCCCTCGTGGTGGCTTAGACAAACGCGCAGTGGGACGTTGCCTCCGTCCGCTGCGCGTTTGTCATTTTGGGGTCGAGTGGTCTACGCTTGATGCTGCGGTGCGGCAAGGGTGGTGTGTTAAAATTCAATGAGTTGAATGCGAGGCCGGATCATCATGTTGAAGCAGAGAACCCTGAAAACCCTCGTCAGCGCTACCGGTGTGGGGCTTCACAGCGGCAACAAGGTCTCGCTCACGCTGCGTCCTGCGGCGCCGGATACTGGCATCGTGTTCCATCGCGTCGACCTCGATCCGGTCGTGGATCTGCCGGCCGACCCCTATGCCGTGTGCGATACGCGCATGTGCTCGGGTCTGCAGAAGGATGGTGCGAAGGTCAATACCGTCGAACACCTGATGTCCGCGCTAGCCGGGCTAGGCGTCGATAACGCGCACATCGACGTGGACGCGGCGGAAATTCCCATTCTCGATGGTAGCGCCGGCCCGTTCGTGTTCCTGATCCAGTCCGCCGGTATCGAGGAGCAGGAGGCGCCCAAACGTTTCCTGCGGGTCGTCAAGCCGGTCGAGTACGTGGAGGGGGACAAATGGGTGCGCCTGGAACCCTACGACGGCTTCAAGCTGAGTTTCTCCATCCTGTTCAACCACCCGGCCATCGACAGCACTGGAACATCCGTAACCGTAGATTTCGCCGAGCACTCCTATGTGCGTGAAGTCGCCCGCGCCCGCACCTTCGGCTTCATGCAGGACGTGGAGTTCATGCGCGCGAACGGTCTTGGTCTGGGCGGGAGCCTCGATAACGCGATCGTGATGGACGAATACCGCGTGCTGAATGCTGACGGCTTGCGCTATGCGGACGAGTTCGTGAAACACAAGGTGCTCGATGCGATCGGCGACCTCTACCTTGCCGGCCACTCCCTGCTGGCGAGCTACAGTGCCTACAAGTCTGGGCACGCGCTGAACAACCAGATTCTGCGCGTGCTTCTGGAAGACCGCAGCGCCTGGGAAATCGTCACCTTCGAGGAGGACGCCAAGACGCCGCCGGCGGTGGCGCAACTCTTCGACCTTGCCAGCGTCTGAGGCGTGCCTTGCTGATCCTGCGCTTCGTGGCGGTGCTGGTGGCGATCGGGATCGGCGCATCGGTGTTTGCCTTCATCTTCACGCGGGAACGGCGTTATCTGGTGTTGGGCTGGCGCCTGTTCCGTTACGCCATAATCATTGCACTTCTATTCTTCGCGCTGCTGGTCCTCGAGCGCGTGCTCGTTCCGTTCGTCTAACCCGTATTCTTCACGAAACGCTTCAGGGCCTTGGCCAGCGGTGAATCGGCCGGAAGGCCGGCGGCTAGCTGGTCGAGTCCGCTGCGCGTCGAGTCGCTGATGTGGCGTGATGGCGGTGGGGGAGGGGCCGGGCGGTATTCCCGGACCGCAACCTTCACCTTGATGTCGCGGAGCAGCACGCCGGCCCGGGCAAAGTCAGTCAGCAGGCTGGGTACGGCCTGACGCAGCTTGACGGCCAGCCCGGCGCTATCCACATGTAGCACCAGCTCCTCCCCCTTCAGGTTGGCGACCTTGCAGCTGCGGGCCATGTAGTCGGGCAGCAGGGCGTCGAGCTGGCGCTGCAGGCGCAGGAGTCGGCCCGCATGGGCCTGCAGGCGGGACAGGGCGGTGCCGTTGCCGAGGAAATTGTCGATCGAACTGGTGCTCATGGGCTTGGATTTCCGGGATGCGCCCCCATGCTATGGAGAAGCTTTGTGTCGTACAAGCGGGCGCCGGTCCGCAGGCCTGTCACGGCCGCGTCCGGACGTCATGTTAGAATCGGCGTTTTGCCGCGTTTTCCCTTCCAAATCAAATGATCGCAGGCCTACTCAAGAAAATTTTCGGCAGCCGTAACGACCGCCTGATTCGCCAGTACACGCAAACGGTGCGCAGCGTCAACGCGCTGGAGCCGAAGATTCAGGCCTTGTCCGATGAGGAACTGCGTGGGAAGACCGATGAATTTCGCCAGCGCGTCGCGAATGGCGAGAGTCTTGACGCGTTGTTGCCGGAAGCTTTTGCTGTGGTTCGGGAAGCGGGCAAGCGCGTGCATGGAATGCGCCACTTCGACATGCAGCTGGTCGGCGGCATGGTTCTGCACGACGGCAAGATCGCCGAAATGCGCACCGGCGAAGGCAAGACCCTGACCGCGACGCTGCCGGTGTATCTCAATGCGCTGTCCGGCAAGGGTGTGCATGTCATCACCGTCAATGACTATCTTGCCAGTCGTGACTCCGACTGGATGGGCCGCATCTACCGTTTCCTCGGTCTGTCCGTGGGCTGCAACCTGTCGCAGATGCCCCACGACCAGAAGAAGGAAGCCTACGCGGCGGATATCACCTACGGCACCAACAACGAGTTCGGCTTCGACTACCTGCGCGACAACATGGTGTACGACGTGGCCGAGCGGGTGCAGCGCGGCCTCAACTACGCGATCGTCGACGAGGTGGACTCCATCCTCATCGATGAGGCACGGACGCCGCTGATCATTTCCGGCCAGGCCGAGGATCACACCGAACTCTACCTGCGCATGAACGCGGTACCGCCGATGCTCAGCGTCCAGGAAGGCGAGGGCGAGAACATCACCACGCCGGGCGACTACACCGTCGACCTGAAGGCGCACTCGGTGCTGCTCACCGAGCAGGGCCACGAACACGCCGAGCAGATCCTCGCCAACCTGGGCCTGCTGGCGGAGGGAACCAGCCTCTACGATCCCGGCAACATCCTGCTGATCCACCATCTCTACGCGGCGCTGCGCGCCCATGCGCTGTACCACAAGGACCAGCATTACGTGGTGCAAGAGGGTGAGGTGGTGATCGTCGACGAATTCACCGGCCGTCTGATGTCGGGGCGTCGCTGGTCCGAGGGCCTGCACCAGGCCGTCGAGGCAAAGGAAGGTGTACGCATCCAGGCCGAGAACCAGACGCTGGCCTCGATCACCTTCCAGAACTACTTCCGGATGTATGGCAAGCTGGGTGGCATGACCGGTACGGCAGACACCGAAGCCTACGAGTTCCACCAGATCTACGGTCTCGAGACTGTCGTCGTGCCGACCTCCCGTCCGATGATCCGCAAGGACCAGAACGACAAGGTATACCGTACCCTGAAGGAGAAGCACGACGCTATCGTTGCCGACATCAAGGAGTCGGTTGCCCGCGGACAGCCGGTGCTGGTGGGGACGACGTCGATCGAAAACTCCGAAGTGCTGTCCGACCTGCTGACCCGCGCCAAGTTGCCGCACAACGTGCTCAACGCCAAGCAGCATGCCCGTGAAGCCGAGATCGTCGCCGAGGCTGGTCGGCCAGGCATCATCACGATCGCCACCAACATGGCCGGTCGCGGTACCGACATCGTGCTGGGCGGCAACGTGGAGAAACCCATTGCGCTGATTCGTGAAGACGAGTCCCTCGCAGCAGCGGACAAGGACGCTCAGATCACCAAGCTGCGTGAGGAATGGAAAGTCCGCCACGAACAGGTGCTGACGGCCGGCGGCCTGAAGATCATTGGTACCGAGCGTCACGAGTCGCGTCGTATCGACAACCAGTTGCGCGGTCGTTCCGGCCGTCAGGGTGATCCGGGCGAGAGCCGCTTCTACCTGTCCCTCGAAGATCCGCTGATGAAGATCTTCGCCGGCGAGCGCCTCAATGCGATCATGGTGCGCCTCAAGATGCCTGAGGGCGAGGCCATCGAGGCGGGCATGGTGACCCGTTCGCTGGAAACCGCCCAGCGCAAGGTCGAGCAACGCAACTTCGATATCCGCAAGCAGCTCCTCGAGTACGACGACGTTTCCAACGACCAGCGTAAGGTGATCTACCAGCAGCGCAACGAGTTGCTGGAAAGCGCCGACATTGCCGAAACCATTACGGCAATGCGCGAGGGCGTCCTGCACGACCTGTTTCGCATCTATGTGCCGGTTGATTCTGTTGAGGAGCAATGGGACATCCCGGCGCTCGAACTGGCACTGGAGTCCGAATATCAGCTCAAGTTGCCGGTGGCCGAATGGGTCAAGGCGGAGCCCAATCTCGCCGACGAGGACATCCTGCAGCGCATTCTCGAGGCGGGCGCCCAGGCTTATGCGGACAAGGTCGCTCTGGTGGACATCAATGCCTGGCGTGGCTTCGAGCGCAACGTGATGCTACAGAGCCTGGACACCCATTGGCGAGAGCACCTGTCTGCCCTCGATCATCTGCGCCAGGGCATCCACCTGCGCGGCTATGCGCAGAAGAATCCGAAGCAGGAGTACAAGCGTGAAGCTTTCGAGCTCTTCGAGAGTCTCCTGCAGGTGGTCCGCACCGAAGTCACCAAGCTGCTGATGACCGTACAGATCCGCTCGGAGGCGCAACTGGAGGAGGCTGAGGCGCCGCCCGAGTTGGAGAACGTTCAATACCACCATGCCGATTACGACGAGGCCCTGGCGATCGCCAACCCGGACCGGGACACCGCACAGCCGCAGGTCAACCTCGCGCCCAAGGCGGGCCGCAATGATCCTTGCCCCTGCGGTTCCGGTAAGAAGTACAAGCATTGCCACGGTAAGCTGAGCTGAGTTAGCTTGATGTGGACTACGGGGCCGGCGTCATGCCGGCCCCGTTCGTTTACAGTCTGCCTCAAGATGGGCAGCCGGCAGCCGTTATGGGGCGAGAGGTGAGGGCATGAGTCAGAACGATCAGGATTTGTCGGCGTGGATTGAGCGGATTCGCGGGTGTGAAATGCCCGTCTTCGGGCATACGGTCCAGGCCCTGCGCGAGATCATGAGCGATGAGCGGGCGTCGGCGTCGGCGTTGGCGCAGGTCATCCTCAAGGATGCGCCGATGACGTCCAAGGTCTTGCGCCTTGCCAACAGCGCCTATTTCAACAACGCGCGCCAGAGCGTCAATACGGTGTCGCGAGCCATTGTGGTGCTGGGCTTCGATCCGGTTGCGGAACTTGCGCTGTCGGTGTCGCTGATCGATTCCCTGTTGAAGGGTGGTGTGCGTAGCCGTGTGCAGATTGAGATGGCTCGTAGTTTCCACGCCGCAGTGCAGGCGCGTTGGGTATCGGCGCGACGGGGCGACGGATCCGGTGAAGAGGTTTTTATCGCCGCGCTGCTGGCACGCGTCGGTGAAATGGCGTTTTGGTGTTTCGGCGGTGCGCACGCGCAGACTCTCGACCGCTGCCTTACCCAGTCCCAGATGCGCGAGGAGGAGGCGCAGCAGATCGTGCTGGGTTTTCCGCTACGGCATCTGTCGGTCGGCTTGGTCCGTGAATGGCGTCTTGGCAGCCTGGTGGCGGCGGCCCTGGAAGGGGATCCGCGCAGCCGCGGTCCGGAGCGGGCTGTCGTCCTCGGGCATCGGCTGGCCCGTGCGGCGGAAAGCGGCTGGGACTCTCCTGCCGGCAGGCAGGCCATCCGCGATGTGGCTGATTACCTTGGGCAAAGTGTCTCGGTCGTACAGGCGGAGGTGATTGCCAATGCCAATGAAGCGGCGCGGGTGGCCGGTACCTTCGGGGCGCCGGAGGCGGCCAGGATCATCCCGCATCGAGACCTGCCGGCTGAGCCTGAAGTGCCTGCGGTCGTGGTTCCGGCGGGGCCGGATGCCGGCTTGCAGTTGCGGATTCTGCATGACCTGACTGCACTGACCTTGAGCCGCGCGAGCATTGCCGACATTCTTCAACTGGTGCTCGAAGGCGTGTATCGAGGTGTCGGCTTCGAGCGCGTGGTTGTTGCCTTGCTGACGCCAGGCCGGAGTGAGCTGCAGGGCAAGGCTGCGTTGGGTGTTGGTGGCGAGAGCTTGTGCGCCCAGTTTGCGTTCCGGATGGACGGCGATCCAGAAGATGTGATCGATGCGGCCATCGACAGCGGAGTGGCTGGCTGGGTTACACCAAAGCGCAGTCAGAAGGAGATCCGTCGTCTGTTACGGGTGACCGCTTGTAACCACGCTTTTGTCGTGCCTTTCGGCATGGCCAATCGATGGATCGGCGTGCTGTATGCCGATCGGGGGGGCAAGCCACTTGACGATGAGAGCTGGCGTGCTGTCCAGCATTTCGCATTGCAAGCAAGCCTGGCCGTCGGGATGCGTGCGTCAGACAGCGATTATTCTCAGGCCAAGTGGTGAGACAGGTACAGGTCGCGGGTGCGCCGGTAAGGACTCCAGGATTATCATTGCGGGTCTTTATTCATCCGCACTTGTTTCCGGAGTCCTGTCATGCCCGTTCTGCTTTCTCCCCCTGATGCTGCAGCCCTCTTGCCCGTTGCCGGTGTCCGTCTCGGTGTGACCGAGGCTGGTGTCCGCAAGGCTAACCGGAAGGATCTGACGCTGATCGAATTGGCGCCGGGTTCCCGTGTTGCTGGCGTGTTCACGCAAAACCGTTTCTGCGCCGCGCCCGTCCAGGTGTGCAAGGCACATCTCCCATCCGGAAACATCCGTGCGCTCGTGATCAATACCGGTGTCGCCAATGCCGGTACTGGCGAACCGGGCTTGGCGGCGGCTCGAGAGACCTGTGCTGCGGTCGCAGCGGAACTGGCTGTCGAGCCTGGTCAGGTGCTTCCGTTCTCGACCGGCGTGATCCTCGAGCCGCTGCCGGTGGAGCGGCTGGTGGCCGGCTTGCCGGGCGCCAAGGCAGCCCTCAAGGCGGATGGGTGGTACGACGCAGCCCACGGCATCATGACTACCGATACGGTGGCCAAGGCCACTTCCCGCCAAGTGCAGATCGGCGGCAAGAGGGTGACGTTGACCGGTATCTCCAAGGGGGCTGGCATGATCAAGCCGAATATGGCGACCATGCTGGGCTTCCTGGCCACGGATGCAGATGTCGCCCAGCCGGTCCTGGATGCCTTGCTGAAGGAAGTGGCTGATCTGTCCTTCAATAGCATCACCGTCGATGGCGACACCTCCACCAACGACAGCTACATTCTCATTGCCACTGGCCAGGCCGGCAATGCCAGCATCGCCGATACGACGTCGGCAGACTATGCGGCCTTCCGCTCCGCAGTGCTGGATGTGTCGATCTGGCTGGCCCAAGCCATCGTGCGCGATGGCGAGGGCGCGACCAAGTTCATCACCCTGCAGATCGAAGGAGGCAAGGACCGCGAAGAATGCCGCAAGGTGGGCTACGCAATCGGCCATTCGCCGCTGGTCAAGACCGCCTTCTTCGCGTCCGACCCGAATCTGGGCCGAATTCTGGCCGCCATCGGCTATGCCGGTATCGGCGATCTGGATGTGTCGTCATTGCGTGTCTGGCTGGCCAGCAATGGCGAGGAAGTGCTGGTGGCCGAAAAGGGCGGGCGCGCTGCAAGCTATCAGGAAGAAGCAGGCGCACGAGTCATGGCTGCAGCAGAGATCACCATCCGGGTCGATCTGGGCCGCGGAGAAATTGCAGCTACCCTTTGGAGCTGCGACTTCTCCTATGACTACGTGAAGATCAACGCGGATTACCGCTCTTAACCGTAGTTGACGGCCCAGCGTCAGACGTTCTGGCGCAGGGCATCGACGACCTGTAGTCGGGTTACCTTGAAGGCCGGCAGGATTGAGGCCAGTACGGTTCCCAGGAACCCGACGCAGCCCGATGTCAGAAGCGTCATCGGCACGATGCGGATGAACGCGGTATAGCCCACGTTGGCATTCGGAGGCGGTGGCATGGGGATGCCGATGGCGGAGATTCCCAGCGCCGCCATTACGCCGAGAAAAACCCCGATCACGGCACCTGCGAGACCCAGGATGGCACTCTCGGTAAGGATCAACTGAATGATGTCCCTTGAGCTGTTGCCGAGCGCCTGCATGGTGCCGAATTCGCCCTGACGCTCGAAGACGCTCATATTGACGCTGTTGGTCACCGACAGCAGTACCATCAACAAGATGATCAACTGCAGAACGCCGAACTGGCGATCGTAGAGTTGAACCGTCTTTTCGTAGAAATCGGACAGGTTTTTCCAGCTGCGAACGTCGTATGGGCTGCCTTGGAGTTCGGCGCTCAATTCGGCAAGGACCCGGTCAGTATCCTGGGTCTTGTGTAGCGACACCACGAGCATGTTGGCGCCCTTTGTGAACATCAGCTCCTGGGCGGCAGCCAGGGGAATGCGGACCGCCCGTGCGTCGAAGTCCTTGGAGAAGCTCTGGAACACACCAATGACTTCAAAGTCCTGGGTGTTCATTGCGCCTTCCGCCGCCGACAGGACGAGCGTGATGCGGTCACCGGGCTTCAGTCCCAGTGTTCTGGCGACACCTTGGCCGACGAGGATGCCTTCGTGATCGCTATCCTTCAGGTGGCGTCCCTCGGAGATCATGATGAAGCTGCCGAGCTTGGTTTCCTTGTCCGGCTCGACCCCTTCCCCGATGATCGAAAGATCCCGTTTGCCGTTGTTCAACAGGCCTGAGAAATAGATGCGTCCCATGACCTGATCGACACCTGCATGTTTCTCGATGCTGGAGGCCAGTTTGGCTGGCGTGTCGATGAGGTAGCGTTCGGGGGAGCGGGTGCCCTTTTCCACGAAATCCTTCTTGAAAACCTGCAGATGCCCGGTTTGCGAGTGGATGATGACCTCGCCCAACTGGATGAAGGTGTCTTGCACGAAGCCGCCCGCCAGGATCAGGCCGATTACACCGAAAACAATGGCCGCAAGGGTCATCGCGGTGCGGGTTTTTTGTCGGAGCACATTGCGGAGCGCGAGCTTGAGATACATAGGCGGCTCCTAGCGCTGGTGACGCAGCGCGTCCACGATGTTCATGCGTGATGCCTTCCAGGCCGGGACGATGCTGGCCAGCAGTGTGGTGAGAACGGCCATGGTCATCGCTTCAGCGAGGATTCTCGAGTTGATGTTGATCTGGGCTGTGAATCCGCGAGCCATCCCCGGTGCCGGTGGCATGGGGATCCCGAAGTGGGAAATGATGGCTGCAAGGGTGGAGCCGATGGCGATGCCGATCAGCCCCCCGATAACGCCAAGCAATAGGCCCTCGAGCAGGAAGGTGCGCAGCACCCCGCTGGCTTTGACACCCAGGGCCATGACGGTGCCGATTTCGCCTGTCCGTTCGATCACCGCCATCGACAGGGTATTGCTGATCGACAGGATAATGATGAATGCGATCAGCAATTCCACACCGCCAATTTGCCTCGACATCAGGGCAACGCTCTTCTTGTAGAAGTCGGCCAGCTCATGCCAAGCCACGAATTGTATATCGTTGCGTTGGTGGGCGGCCTTGGCTTGACTGATGAATGAGTCGGTGTCGTCGGTGTGCTTCAGAAGGATGAGCCAATTGGTGGCTCCGGTGACTTTGGATAGTTGCTGGGCAATTGGTAATGGTGCGCGCAGGAAGGCATCGTCGTAAGCTTTGGTGGATGTCATGAACAGGCCGCGGATCCGGCATTCGACGGCGCTTAGACTCCCTTTCTTGCTGGCGCTAAGCAGCACCACCGTGTCTCCGGCCTTCACGCCGAGATTGGCGGCCAAGCCTTCTCCGACGATGATTCCCTTGGGCTCGTCCGCGGAAAGCGCTTCTCCTTCGACGATGTGCAGATCCTTGCTGAGATCCCGTTCTCGCACGGGATCCACGCCTTCACCTGAAAACCCGATGCTGGCGTCCCCATGGCTGATCAACCCTGTGAAGACGAGACGGGGTGTGACGGTCAGGACGCCAGGGGCTTGGCTGAGTTGCTCGAAAAGCGGGTCGTTCTTGGGAAGCAGGTAAGAGTATGGATCAGCGATGCCCTTCTCGAAATAACCTGGGCGTACCACCTGGACATGGCCTAATTGGGCCCGGATGGTGGTTTCACGGATGTTATCGAAGATCCATTGGACGAATCCGCCCGCCAGCATGAGCGCGATAACCCCCCCGGAAATGATCGCCAATGCAAACAGTGAGCGCCGACGCTGCCGAATGACATTTCGGGATGCAAGTGTCAGATCGCGAAGGTAGATATCTAGCGACATGTTGATCGGGTGCGGCTTGTCGAGACGGAGATCGCCATTGTATAGACTCTGTGCATGACCTGATCAACCGCTGGGCTTGGGGCTGAGTCTCTTGCGGAGCTCATGGAGCGACATAAATGAAAAAGCCGCCCGGTTTGAACCGGGCGGCTTTTGAACTGCAGGAGAAAGCTGCCCTAAGGGCTGCCGCGATCTCTCTTAGGCCTTGCGGCGGCGCAGGGCGCCAGTCAGAGCGAAACCAAGGCCAACCAGGGCCAGGGAACCGGGTTCAGGCACCTTGTATTGGAACGAGGTGACGTTGGTCGTCTGGAACTGGAAGTCGCTGTTGCGGCTAAAGGTCGTACCGTCGTTCGCAGCAATAACGCCGTTGGTGTCGCCGAGGGCGCCACCGTATTGCGGCGTGTAGCCGACGATTTGGTCGGACGGGTTGGCTTGCGAGAACGGATCAACCAGCTGGCCGGTATCACTCACGTCGCCGCCGTCAACAAGGGACATCGACGTGATGTTGGTCTTGAAGAAGTTGCTATCGATAAAGTCACCAACCGATGCGCCGATGTCTACCACCAGCGAGCTTTGACCGTTACCCTGGATCGACTTGATACCAGGGGCGTCGTTGGCGCCGAAATGGTCCAGGTCGGTGATCGGGGTCGGATTGCTCGGGATGAGACCCAGCGAAACCAGCAGATCATTGATGAAGGTGGTGTTCTGGAAAGTTCCGGAGCCGCCGACGATCGTGCCTTGCAGGATCTTGATGCCGTCACTGTAGCCGGTGCCGGTGATGTCGTTGGCCGTCTGGACAGCGTTGTAGTAAATGGAAACCGTGCCGCTGATCGGGCTCAGGGAAATGTTGGCCGCCCCCACGCTGGTGGCAGTCGCAGCTTCCTGGAAGCTGGCCTGGACGGTCCATTGGCCGACCGGAGTGTAAGTGCTGGAAGAGCCACCATTGTTATACACAAAGGTGTTCAGCTGGGCTTGGTAGTAGCTCTGGAAGACAGCGGTGCCGCTGGACAGCGAGCTGTTCAGGGATGCGATCGTTTGGCCCGTGGAGCCGCCGGCGCCAACGGTGACGGCGTTACCGGCCAGCCAGTTCAGGGAGGTGACGGAAATATCGCCGAACGCACCACCGGCCCCATCGGGGTCGATGGTGACGGTTTGAGCGGAAAAACCTGCGTGCGCTTGGGACGCGGCCCCAATGACAGCCAGGGCTGCTGCGATTTTAAGCATTTTTTTCATGGAAGCTCTCCAGTTGAAAACGGTGTTGCGTAAAAGTTAGGCAATCTCTTTTGTTCATCGCCTTGCAAAGACTTTAAGCGAGAGCCGTGCCAGAAAAAAAATTCCATTTGTTTACAGCTGTGTAGATGTTTTGGGAAGGTGCAAGAGCGTGTGTCCGACGGAGGCTTGTAAAATTTTTCGACATGCTGACGACGTGCTGCCGGGCTAACAGGGACTGACTGCGAGCCCGCACGCTGGCGAGGTGCACGTGGCCTTGTACTGCGCCGTCAGCCGTCGCTTGTTCCCATCGGCCAATAGTCATTGGTATGGGTCATTGGTATGGCGTGTGTGCAGCCTTGCCAGCATGCGCTATCCTGCATGCCAGCGTGCTTGGTGCGGCGGTCCGGAGGTTCGGATTACCCACTCGGGTGAGAATGTTGGTGATGGGGCAGGTCAATTCGCCCGTGGCTTGGCCTCGTCTGACAAAGTGGGGTGGAAAGGAAGGCGATGCGCAAAGTTACTGTTTTACCAATTTTGGTTTTCTTTGCCTTGTTGTCTTTCCCGTTGCTGCTGACCGGAGGCTGTGCATTCCTCCTGATGAAATGGCTTGATGGCCGTTTTGGGGGGGAAATACTGCTCGCGCTGTTGGTGGTGTTCGTGTTTCTTGTTCTGACTGTGGTGGTCTATCGGGCGTATCTCAGTCTTTTCCCCTTTCCTGAGGGGGAGCTCGCGGTTGGGTCCGCGGAAGAGTTTCGTTATCTCGTGTACATCATGTTCTGGCTGATGGTCTTCTTGCCTGTCCTGCGCTTGTGCATCATTCCCGTGCCGCTGTCGCGGCTGGTCCTGATTGCATTGGGCGGCAAGGTAGGAGAGGGGACGTATTCGTCAGGACTTGTCTTCGATCCCCATCTGGTCAGTATTGGCGCCGGAACCCAGTTAGGTATCGATTGCCTGATCATTCCCCATGCGCAGGCGGCAGGGAAGCTGGCCCACCATCGGGTGTGCATTGGCGACAATGTGACGATTGGCGGCCGTTCCGTGATCATGGCCGGGGCGGTCATCGAAGATGGTGCCGTCGTTGGATTTTGCTCTCTGGTCACCAAGGGTACCCATATCCGGAAGGATGAGGTCTGGGGCGGGGTGCCGGCGCGCTTGATCCGAGCGGCCGGTACTACTTCAGGGCCCCCTGCAGATGCTTAGGTGATGCTGGGCCGTGGTCATGGGATGAGTGTCCTGATGGCTGTCGACAGCTGGGTTCCGGGGTTGTAGCGGCTGATGATCCTGGCAAAGGCGGAAGCGTTCGATGCCAGTTCCGGGGCCGCGAGCATCTGCTTGGCTAGCATGCCAAGTTGCCCCCGGACGAGTGCGTCGTTGCGGATGATGGACCCCAACCCGTTCTTTTCCAGGTAATGCATATTGAGGAACTGGTCCAGGTTTCTCGGTATGCCGAGGACGGGGGTTCCGCAGGCGATGGCTTGGTATGAAGTGGGGCTCCCGCCGTTGCAGACCACGAGATCGGCGCGTTTTGCGGCCAGAGTTCCAGGCAAATACTCGGCGCTGAATATGCGCGGATGGCTGGGCAGGTGTTTGGCTCCGGCCGTGGCAACCATGATCTGTGCATCGGTGCTGGTTAGTTGCCTGACAATTTCCGGTAATGAATTTTCATCGCCAGAGCTGCCCAGGGTGAGGTAGATGATTGGTCGCCCAACGTCCAACTCATCCCACCAAGGCGGTAAGGGTAGGTCGGGAGCCCACTGGATCGGGCCTAGAAAAATGCTATCGGGCAGGTCGGCATCAAGCCCGTACACTTCGGGAATATCGCTGAACAGGGCAAGGTCCGCATCCGTGTAGATGTTGCGGAGATCGTGACCGAGGGATGGCAGGCCGTAATGGCTGCGTAGCGCGTTCATTGGTCGGCAGTGATAGGCGAAGGCAAATGGCCGTGCGATGTCGAAGAGAAGTTGGGAAAGGCCTATACCCAGATACCTGACCATTGGCAGGTCAGGTACGACGAAGCGTGGCGAGAAGGCCGGGCTCCAGTAGGCGTTTGTGATGGTTGCGTAAGGAATGTGCAGGCGACGTGCCGAGATCGAGAGCGTGATCCGGAAGTCCCCGATCACCATATCGGGGCGGTAAGTCGACAGTACTTGTTCGTCTTCTTCCGCGTATTGCAGCAGAGTGGAGAAATCGAATACCGGGCGCCCTTTGGCCAGATTGTCGATGAACTTCGCCTTGCCGGTGGGTTTGAGAAGATGGGTTTGGCCGGGGAAATCGTGCAGGAAGCGGGCGGAGTCCGCAGAGGCCGCCAGGATGACTTGGTGGCCAGCCTCCTGGAGATAGTGCGCCAGCTGCAGGGGGCGGCCCAAATGCGCCAGCGTGACGTCATGGGCCATCAACAGGATCTTCTTGGGCATCACGGCATGTCCTTGAAAGAAGTGAGGCTTGTGAGCCGTCGGCAAAATTCTGCAGGCTTGCGGCGCCTGCTGTCCAGCGGGAGCGAGCCGGGGTGCGCGGTTCTCGTTTTCAGCCTCGCCTGTTTCTATCGGGAGCGCAGGGAAACAAGCATGAACCGGCATTCGACGTCCAGGCCTTGAGCTTGACGGAGCTTGCCGTTGCCCATGTCGGGGGAGGCAAGACTGCATTGTTGTACGCTGGCCTTTCCGGTCTTCCGGATGGCTGCCAGCAACTCGATGAATTTCTCTTCATGGTCCACCGTGGCATGGATGCGTAGAGGGGTCAGAGCGATCAGCGCTGGCGGTGCATTCCGTTGCCGTTCATTCCGAGCGATATCGGGGCTGAATTCATAGTCGGTGACATCCAATCCCGGTCGTGCCGCCAGGGATTGGATGCTTTCGATCCAGCCCACCCGGTCGGGTGTCGTCGAAAGCTCTCCATGTCGGTAACGGGCCCATGAAGCGAGTGCGTCGTCGGTCATCCGGTTTGTCTTCAGTACCTGCTGGTAACGGGCGTCGAGTTGGGCGAGGCGCGATTCTGCGGCAGTGCTTGCCTGCCGGGCTTCGGCGTACCACTGAAGGGTGGCGACCTGTAGGGCCATGCCTGTGGCAACGAGAAGGATTGCAACCGACACGGGGCGCAGGAGTGGTCGGAAGCGTGGTGGCAGTGACCTCATGGTTTGGGGGCCGGAAATTCCAGACGGATGACGAGACCGGCTGCTTGTGCGTTTTTCTCGAGTACGGCGGGGCTGAGAGGCTGACTGGTCATCATTTCAACGGGGACGTGTTCTGTGTGCAGGTGGGCGTGGGGAATCGTGCCGAGTGCGGTGAGAATGCGCCGCGCATGGCCTGTCCGCTCTCGCGTCCCTTCAGGGGGTAGGGCGAAGTCCAGGGTCAGCGTCTGGCCTGACGCCGACGCCCCCTTTGTGGGATCCGCATTGCCATTGGTGCTCCAGTCGATCCTGCGTAGCACGAAGTCGGGTATCGGGCTCAGGGCGGCGGCCAACTGGCGCAGGGCAGGTTCGGGGCCTGAACTTGCCGTGTCCAGATGTTGAAGTGTCTCCAGGGTGATCTGGAGCTGCTCCAGTGGATGGGGGGGCGTCGGACTGCTCGCCGCCAGTGTCGTCAGGGCTTGTTCGGCGGCGTCGCCGCGGGCTTTAGCGGCTGTGCTCCGTTGCTCCAAGGATTGGATTTCCCGCATGTTGGCGATGGCAAGTGCCGCGCAGGCGAGCAGGATGACGACTGCGGTGGCCTGGAGTGCCAGGCCGATCTGGTGAAGCTGGTGGGTAAGCAGGAATCTGGCGGGAGTTGCCTGCACTAATCGAGAGTGCCGGTGGAGCAACTGCAGCAGCATGGGCAGGCAGCCTTCGGCACGGGAGGCGGATTGGGATGTGCCTGGGAGAAGGTGGGCAGGATCCTTCAGGATGAAATGCAGGTCGCCGTGGGGAATGGCGGACTCCAGCGCCGGGCTCATATCGTCTTGCGGCGGTGCCAGCAGATAGCACGTGCATTGCGTGTCATGGGCGACGAGACGTTGGTTCAGCAGGTGGCGGTGAGCTTCCCGGGCCTCGGCCATCCATTCGGACAGCGGTGGAGTGAGGTGGGAGGGCACAGGGTGCAATCGGCTGAGCAGGAGCTTGCGACCATCAAAGCATGAAATTCGAAGACCGGCGGGTGTCTGCAGGGCCAGCAGGAATGTCCCTGGCGTGGCAGGAAGGTGGGGGATGGCGGTGGCTGCGAGAAAGGGCATGGGAATGAGCCGTTTCAGGCGGTGGCCATGGCGTTCAAGGATGGTGAGCCAGGGATCGATGGCCGAGGGGCGGTTCAGGGCAGCGAACAGGACGCGCTCTTCTCGCCTCCCCGATGGTTCGGGGGCGAGGTACTGGTGGGCTACGTAAGGTGTGTCGGGGAATAGCTGCGCCTGCCGACGTTCCCGTAAGCGCCTGCGGTCAGGGCCGCGGACATGGGGCAGGGTTTCGATCCTGAAGCGCTCATCGGGCAGATCCACGAGGAGGGTGAATGCCGTATTCACCGCGGATTCTTCCAGCCACTGTGAAAAAGCCTCCTGGCCGATAGCGTCGGGCGCGAACTGTCCGACATGTTCTGTCGTTCGTCTCCGCAGGCGATAGCAGTGCAGGCCGTCGGGCGCGAGGTAAAGGAGTGGCGGGCGGGCCATGGTCAGAATGGCATGTGGGTGATGATGTCGTACACCGGCATCAGGACTGCGCTCATGACGCCCAGGAGCAGGGCGCCGAGGACGAGCGTCAGTACCGGCTCTATGCTGGCCTCCAGACGCTGGATCGCTTCGCGGACGTCCCGGTCGTAGAAGTAGCTGACGTTGGCGAGGGCCGTGTCGATGGCGCCGGTGCTTTCTCCGACCCGCAGCATGCGGGTTACCAGGGGCGGAAACAGGCCAACGGCAATGAACGCCTCCGATACCTGCCGGCCATCCTCGATGGCCCGTCCGACCTCTTGCAACCCGCGTTGCAGGGCCGTGTTGCCGACAACGTCCTCGGCGGTCTTCAGGGCGTCGATGATGGTGATGCCGGATGCGTACATCATGGCGAACAGGCCGGTGAAGCGGGCCAGGATGATCTTGTTCAGGATGGTGCCGATGACGGGCAGGTGCAGGAGTGCGGCGTCGAAGCGCAGGCGCAGCCCGGCATGGGTGCGCAGCGCCAGCCGCACGCCCAGAACGCTGGCCGGTACGCTGCTGAGCAGCAGCCAGCCGTACTCGGAGAGCAGGCCCGACAGGAGGATGAGCTGGCGGGTCTGCCACGGCAGGGGTTGGCCGGTGCTGTGGAACAGGCGGGCGAGTTCGGGTACGACGTAGAGCAGCGCGACGCTGAGTGCGGCCAGGATGACTGTGGTGACGATGGCCGGGTAGATCGCCAGGCGGCGCGAATGGGAAGCCAGTTCATCGTCGCGCTTGAGGGCGTCGGCGAGGGTGTGGAGGATGTCCGGCAGGCGGCCGGACAACTCGCCGGCCCGGATCAGGTTGCAGAACACCGGATCGAAGACGCGGGGATGGCGGGCAAAGGCTTCCGACAGGGTGGCGCCACCTTCGATGGCCTGTACCGTGTCGGCGATGACCTGCCGGAATGGTGGGTGGTGGATGGCGTCCCGCAGGTCGGTCAGGCTTTCGATGATGGGTACGCCGGCACGCAGGAATTGCTCCAGATGGAAGCACAGTTTGATCAGTTCCCGGCGGGAGACGAGGGGCTGGCGACGAAGCGTGTGGGAGGCTGCGGCCGGCTTGCCGTGGAGGAGCTCGAGACCCAGCTCGCGCAGCCGTTGTTCGAGATCCGAAAGGTCGTTGGCCAGCAGGCGGCCTCGGGTCCGCCGTCCGTCTGCATCGAGGGCCCGATAGGTGAAATCGATCATGGCAGGGAGTGGGGGCTCAGGTCGATCACCCGGGCCAGTTCCGCGAGTGTGGTGCTGCCTTCCAGGACCCGTCGTGCGCCGTCTTCGGCAAGGCTGGCGAAGCCGTGTTCCCGAGCCATGGTGAGGATTTCCCGTGCGGACGCGCGACGGGTGATCAGTTCGTCCAGGCCGGCATCCATGCGCAGCAACTCGATGATCGCCAGCCGCCCGTGGTAACCCTGGAAGCCGCACTGGGCGCAGCCGGTGGCGCGGTACAGGATGGGGTAGGGCAGGCTTGGGACGAGGCCGAGCATACGTAGTTCGTGTGCTTCGGCGGGATGGGCTTCGCGGCATGCGGGGCACAGGCGCCGCACGAGCCGCTGGGCGACGATGCCGATCAGGCTGCCGGCCAGAATGTCCGGCAGGATGCCGATATCCAGCAAGCGTGGGATCGCGCCGACCGCTGAATTGGTGTGCAGCGTCGAATAGACCTGGTGGCCGGTCATGGCTGCCTGCAGGGCCATGCGCGCGGTGTCGGCATCACGGATCTCGCCGACCAGGATCACGTCCGGATCCTGGCGCAGCATGGAGCGCACACCATTGGCAAAGTCCAGCCGGGCTGCGTCGGCAACGGCGGTCTGGCGGATCATCGCCAGTGGGTACTCGACCGGATCCTCCAGCGTCATGATGTTGACGTGCTCGGTGTTGAGGTGATTGAGGATCGAATACAGCGTGGTGGTCTTGCCGCTGCCGGTCGGCCCGGTGACCAGGATCAGTCCCTCGGGGCGGGAGATCATCAGTTTCAGCTGCTCGAAGGCGGCTGGTGCCAGCCCCAGTTCATCCAGGCTGACAATGCCTTTTTGGCGGTCGAGGACGCGCAGCACGATGTTCTCGCCGTGGATGGTGGGTTGGCTGGCGACGCGAAAGTCCACCGGGCGTCCGCTGACCTGCAGGGAGATGCGCCCGTCCTGGGGCGCACGGGTTTCGGCGATGTTGAGGCCGGCCATCACTTTCAGGCGGACAGCCATGGCGGGCCAGTGGGATTTGTGCAGGGCGCGGATCTGCCTCAACAGGCCGTCCAGGCGATAACGGATGCGCAGGAAACCGGCTTCGGGTTCGAAATGAATGTCCGACGCACCGCGCTTGACAGCGTCGGTCAGCAGGGAGTCGACGAGCCTTACCACCGGCTGGGCGTACTCCCCGCGGCTGTTGCTCCGGCTGCGCTCGTCCCGGGTGCCGGTCTCGATCTCGTGCAGGATGCCGTCGATGGACAGGGTGTGGCCGTAGAACTGGTCGATGGCACGGGCGATTTCCGATTCGCCGGCGAGGCGCGTCTCAATGGTCGTGCCAGGGGGAAGGATGCCGAGCAACGGATCATGCGTGGACATATCGTTGCTGTTGCCGGTGGCGATGAGCAGGTGGCGACGGGCCGCGTCATAGCTGAGGGGCATCAGCTTGAAGCGGCTGGCCAGCGTGTGGGGGATCAGGGCCAGGGCTTCTCCGTCCGGGATCTGGGTGCTCAGGTCGACGCTGGTCTGTTCCAGTGCGTCGGCCAGAGCATCGCGCAGCACGGCCTCGGACAGAAAGCCGAGGCGCACGAGGTGCTGGCCGAGGAGGCCGCTGTCACGGCGTTGTTCGTGCAGTGCGATCTGGAGCTGGTCCTGGCTGATCAGGCCGAGTTGGACGAGCGTCGCCCCGATGGGCCGTGAAATGGCGTCCGGTTTCATCGTGTGCGGCTCATGGTTGCGTTGCCGGCCCAATAACTTCGGATGGAAAGTTGCGTTCGCCGGGACGGGGCGACTCCCTGAGGAAGTTCTCGTCGGGGAGCAGGCGTCGCAGGTGTCCGGTGGTGGCAACGACGTCGGGGCCGCGCATGACGACCGGCCGCAGAAAGATCACCAGTTCGGTCTTCTGGATGCCGTTGTCCCGGTTGGTGAACAGCTCGCCCAGCAGGGGGACGTTGCCGATCAGCGGCACCCGGCCGGTCTTGTAGTCGATGCGGTCTTCCATCAGGCCGCCGAGAATGGCGGTTTCGCCGTTGGCGACGCGCAGAACGGACTCGATCTCGCGGGTCCTGATCTGTGGGACCAGGTTGGCGATGCCGGTCGGGATGTTGGGGTTCGGGTCACGCCGGAAATCGGAAATGCTGGAAATCGTCGGACGGACGTTGAGGATGACTTCGCCGCTTTCGCTGACCTGGGCGGTGACGGTCATCACGAGGCCGACGGACACCGCCTGGGGCGTCGTGCTGACGGTGGTCAGCGCACCGGCGTTGGTGGTCTGCGTGGTATCGGCCTTTACGTTGAAATAGACGTATTCCTCGACGACTTTCAGTGCTGCGGTCTGGTTGTTCAGGACCGACAGCTTGGGGCTCGACAGCACCTTGACGGTCCCGAAGCCTTCGAGGAGCTTGACCGCCGCATCGACGCCGCCCGCGCTCGAGTAGGCGGCGCTGAAGGGCGTGACTGTATTGCCGGCACTGCTGCCCAGGTTTGGGCCGGTGATGCCGAAGCGGGTGCCGCTGGCCAGGATCCGGCTCCATTCGATGCCTTGCCGGAAGGTGTCCGACAGGCTGACCTCCAGGATGGTGGCTTCGATGAGCACCTGCCGGCGTGCGGCGCCCATCACCTGCTCGATGAATTCTCGGACCTTTTCATGCTGACGCCCTGTGGCCCGTACGCTGAGAATGCCGCTTTCCCGGTGGGCAACCACCGAAGCGGCCTCGCGAAAGGTGGTCTTATGGACCAGTGTCGTACTGCTGTTCTGCGTTGCCGCCGGTCCCGGAGTGGCGTTGATGCGCACACTGTTGCGTGATGGCTGTGTCGCTGTGTTCCGTGTGCGGGAGACGGGTGGGGGGCTTGCCGCGGCGGCTCCGGTAGTGGTGCTCGTCTCGGTGTTTTCGATCAGGGTGTCGCTCGAGCCTGGTGGCAGGACCTTGTCGGTCTCGTGCAACAGATCGCGGATGTTCTTCTCGACAGACTCCCAGAACTGGTTGCGGGAGGTGTTCTCGATGCGTGTGGCTGAGACGTTGCCGCCACCGACGAGCGCGGGGCCGGGCGTGGCGGTGCCGCCAGCCTGGGCGACGCCGCTGGCGCTGGTGGCGATCTGGGTGTTGGTGGAGACGGTGCCGGAAACCGTGCGGCTGAGATTGACGTAGTCGAGGCGGTAGTGGTGCAGGTAGGGAGCGTCGGGCATCACCAGCAGGGTCTGGTCATCGAGTTCGAAGCGCATGTCCACCTGTTTGGCGATGCGGGTGAGCAGCTGTGGCAGTGTCTGGTTGATCGCGTTGAGGGTGACCGTTCCGTTCAGTCCCGGGTGAATGTCGATGTTGATGCGGGCATCCCGTGCGAGGGCGAACAGCAGATCCTGGACCCGTACGTTGGTGACGACGACCGAGTAGGTCTCCTGTCGTTGGGGCCGTGGTGGTGATACGGCCGGTATGGGCGGTGCCGCAGTTGCGTCGCGGGGTTGCCCCAGGCTGGCTGCACCGATGTGTGTGCCGGCGTGTTGTTCCGGTGGAACGGAAGTGCAGGCGGCGAGGAGCAGGGCGAACGCCAGGAACGGGCTGGAACGACACGGCATGGTTGCAGGGCTGATAATTTATGTCGTTCGAGTTTATGACAAAAGTATTTTATTGCAAATGGGGGCGCGGGTCTGAAGCATTTGTTGCGGGAGGAGGGCGCTGAATGGGCGGTGGCCGTGCCAACTCGGGCCGGAGCGGGTGTAAGTCATGTGTAAGATTGATAACTTCTAATGGCGCCCGGAACCAGGATCGGCCCGCCAGAAAAAGCCATTAGAAGCAGGCGCAGCCCAACGGTCTTGCTCCCCACCCAGCCAAGGTTTTATCGCAAGCTAAGTTGCACACTCAATAACACGAGGAGAGGTGAAAAAATGACGAGCGAAACCACCCAGAAGTTCTACTATCCGTCCGAAGAGGTGGTAAAGAACGCTGCCGTGTCGGGCATGGAAGCGTACAAGGCGCTGTGCGCCGAGGCCGAGCAGGACTACGAGGGCTTCTGGGGCAAGCGCGCCAAGGAGCTGATCGAATGGCAGACTCCCTTCACCCAGGTTCTCGACGAGAGCCAGGCTCCGTTCTTCAAGTGGTTTGCCGACGGCAAGCTGAACGTCTCCTACAACTGCCTCGACCGTCAGGTCAAGAACGGTCTCGGCGACAAGGTCGCGCTGATCTTCGAAGGCGATAAGGGCGACATCACCAAGGTCACCTACTCCGACCTGCTGGGCCGCGTCAGCAAGTTCGCCAATGCGCTGAAGAGCCAGGGCGTCAAAAAGGGTGACCGTGTCGTCATCTACCTGCCGATGTCCATCGAGGGCGTCGTCGCCATGCAGGCCTGCGCCCGTATCGGCGCCACCCACTCCATCGTCTTCGGTGGCTTCTCTGCCCAGTCCCTGGCCGACCGCATCAACGATGCCGGCGCCGTGCTGCTGATCACCTCCGACGGCCAGAACCGTGGTGGCAAGGCCCTTCCGCTCAAGTCCATCGCCGACGAAGCGCTGGCCAGCGGCTGCCCGACCATCAAGAGCGTACTGGTCGTGAAGCGTACCGGCGGCGAAACCGCCATGGTCGCCGGCCGCGACATCTGGGCTGATGACCTGCTCGCCCAGCAGTCCGACGTCTGCGAACCGGAATGGGTCGAAGCTGAACACCCGCTGTTCCTGCTCTACACCTCCGGCTCCACTGGCAAGCCGAAGGGCGTCCAGCACTCCACCGGCGGCTACCTGCTGCACGCCATCCTGACCATGAAGTACACCTTCGACATCAAGCCGAACGATGTCTTCTGGTGCACGGCGGATATCGGCTGGGTCACCGGTCACACCTACATCACTTACGGCCCTCTGGCCTGCGGCGCTACCGAAGTCGTCTTCGAAGGCGTTCCGACCTACCCGGATGCCGGCCGCTTCTGGAAGATGATCCAGGACCACAAGGTCAACGTCTTCTACACCGCGCCGACCGCCATCCGCTCCCTGATCAAGGCTGCGGACAACACCCCGGCCGTGCATCCCAAGAACTACGACCTGTCCAGCCTGCGCCTGCTGGGTTCCGTCGGCGAGCCGATCAACCCCGCCGCCTGGGAGTGGTACTACGAGAACGTCGGTGGCAGCCGCTGCCCGATCGTCGATACCTTCTGGCAGACCGAAACCGGCGGCCACATGATCACCCCGCTGCCCGGCGCCACCCCGTTGATCCCCGGTTCCTGCACGCTGCCCTTCCCGGGCATCCAGGCCGCGGTGGTCGATGAGACCGGTACCGAAGTGCCTTGGGGCCAAGGCGGCATCCTGGTCGTCAAGCGTCCGTGGCCGTCCATGATCCGCACCATCTGGGGCGATCCGGACCGTTTCGTGAAGTCCTACTATCCGGCTGACTTCCAGGGCAAGCTGTACCTGGCGGGCGACGGCGCGATCCGCGACAAGGACACCGGCTACTTCACCATCACCGGCCGTATCGACGACGTGCTGAACGTCTCCGGTCACCGCATGGGCACGATGGAAATCGAATCCGCCCTGGTGGCCCACGAGAAGGTTGCCGAAGCTGCAGTGGTTGGCCGTCCGGACGATCTGACCGGGGAAGCCATCGTGGCCTTCGTAGTGCTCAAGGGTGCCCGCCCGACTGGCGACGATGCCGCCAAGGTGGTCAAGGAACTGCAGAACTGGGTTGGCCAGGAAATCGGCCCGATCGCCAAGCCGAAGGACATCCGCTTCGGTGAGAACCTGCCGAAGACCCGTTCCGGCAAGATCATGCGCCGTCTGCTCCGCCAGTTGGCCAAGGGCGAGGAAATCACCCAGGACACCTCGACGCTGGAAAACCCGGCGATCCTCGAGCAACTCAAGTAATTTCAGGCCCGGCGATTGCTGGGCACGACATCCCCGGCCGCGAGGCCGGGCAGTCCGCAACAGGTGGCCCACAGGCTGTCGCAAAACTAAATACATGGAGACCGCGGACTGGTCGAAGAAAAACAGGGGAGGAACCCGGTGCTGTTCGACCGGGGGTCGAGGGGGAGAAAAAGGCGCGTTCATCGCGCCTTTTTTTCGTCCATTGGTTTCATGTGTGCGGGACTGTGCCGGTCGCCGCCGGGGCCGCATCGCGCCGTGCCGCGATGCGGCCCGAAACGCTCGCCAAGCCTGGTGTTTCGGTTTATAAAACGATCACAAGCACAACGGCAGCATCGGGGAGGGGAGATGATCAAGGCGACGTTGACCGCGCAGCGCCTGGTGGCGCTATTCCTTTTCGGCTGCATGGCGATCAATTACCCGATACTGGCCATTTTCGATATGCAAGCCAGTCTGGTGGGTATTCCCGTCCTCTACCTTTATGTGTTCGGGATCTGGGCCGCGCTCATTGCGCTGATGGCCTGGATCATTGAACGTTAGCCGGACAAACGTCGATGTACGCGCCAGGCTTGTTTGTCGTGGGGGAGACGCCATGACTGGCACCATGATCGTCGTCGTGTCCTTCCTGTACCTGCTGCTGTTGTTCGCGGTGGCCTATGCGGGGGACAAGCGTGCTGACGCCGGGCGTTCGATCATTGCCAATCCGTCCATTTACGCCCTGTCCCTGGCGGTGTATTGCACGACCTGGACATACTACGGCAGCGTCGGGCGGGCCGCCTCGTCGGGGCTCGGCTTCGTGCCGATCTTCC
This sequence comes from Pseudomonadota bacterium, assembly GCA_018241685.1. Taxonomy (GTDB): domain Bacteria; phylum Pseudomonadota; class Gammaproteobacteria; order Burkholderiales; family Rhodocyclaceae; genus Zoogloea. Next base: position 41,287 of record JAFEDJ010000064.1, on the reverse strand, counting down.
TGGGACCGACCCTGGTCGTCGGACTGTGGTGGTTCGTGATGCTAAAGATGGTGCGGATCAGCAAGACATTGCGGATCACGTCCATCGCCGACTTCATTGCGTCCCGCTACGGCAAGAGCCAACTGCTCGGTGGCTTGGTGACGGTCATCGCGGTGCTCGGCGTGATCCCCTACATCGCGCTGCAGTTGAAGGCGGTGTCGACCAGCTTTGCGATCCTCATGCAGTATCCGGCGATCGTCATGCCGGCGAAGACGGCAAACCTGCCGTGGCTGACGGACACGACGCTGTACATCGCGCTGATCATGGCCGCCTTCACGATCCTCTTCGGTACCCGTCACCTGGATGCCACCGAGCGCCACGAAGGCATGGTGGCGGCGGTGGCCTTTGAATCCCTGGTCAAGTTGCTGATCTTCCTGGCCGTTGGGGCTTACGTCACTTTCTGGATCTTCGACGGTTTTGACGATCTGTTTTCCCGGGCAGCCGACTATCCCGAACTGGAACGCCTGATGACCATGGGGGCCAGCGGCAACAGCTATGGCAGCTGGTTTGCGATGACGCTCCTGTCCATGCTGGCGCTGATGTTCCTGCCGCGGCAGTTTCAGGTGGGCGTGGTCGAGAACGTCAATGAAAACCACCTGCGCCGGGCGATCTGGCAATTCCCGCTGTACCTGCTGCTGATCAACATCTTCGTGCTGCCCATCGCGCTGGGCGGGCTGATGCATTTCGCGGGACAGGACGTGGATGCCGACACCTTCGTGCTCACCTTGCCGATGTCCTTCGGGGATGGCTGGCTGGCGTTGCTGGTCTTCATCGGCGGCCTGTCGGCGGCGACCGGTATGGTGATCGTCGAGACAATCGCGTTGTCGACGATGGTCTGCAACGACCTGGTGATGCCCTTTCTGCTGCGCTATCGCTGGTTGCCGCTGCAGGGGGAGGGGGATTTGTCCGGCTTCCTGCTGGGAATCCGGCGCCTGGCGATCGTGCTGATCCTGCTGTTGGGCTATCTGTATTTCCGCTTTGCCGGTGAGGCTCATGCGCTGGTGAGCATCGGACTGATCAGTTTTGCCGCGGTGGCCCAGTTTGCGCCGGCCATGCTGGGCGGCATGTACTGGCGGGGGGCCACCCGGGACGGGGCGCTGGCGGGGCTGTCCTGCGGTTTTGCGGTGTGGCTGTATACGTTGTTGCTGCCGTCCTTTGCCAAATCGGGCTGGCTGCCGGCCGATTTCCTGCACACCGGATTGTTCGGCATCGAGGATCTGCGTCCGCAGGAACTGTTCGGCTTGCAGGGCATCGATCCGATCGCCCATAGCCTGTACTGGAGCTTGCTCGCCAATATCGGCGCCTATGCCTGGGTTTCCCTGCGGCGGCGTCCGAATGCGGTGGAAGCGGGACAGGCCACATTGTTCGTGGACGTCTTCAAGCAGTCCAGGCCCGACGGTGAGGCGTTCTGGCGAGGTCGTGCGCAGGTTGATGACCTGCTGCCGCTGATCGGGCGCTTCATCGGACGGGAGCGTGCCTACAAGGTTTTCGCGGACTACGCGGAGAGCCGCGGAGTTGCCGGAGTGGAGGCTCTGCAGGCGGACGCGGGGCTGGTGCACTTTGCCGAAACCACGCTGGCAGGGGCCATCGGCAGCGCATCGGCACGGGTCATGGTGGCTTCGGTCGTTCAGGAGGAACCGCTGGGTCTCGACGAGGTGATGGACATCCTCGACGAAACATCCCAGATCCTGGCTTATTCCCATCGGCTGGAGCAGAAGTCGCAGGAGCTCGAGGCCGCTACGCGTGAGCTGCGCGCCGCCAACGAACGTCTCAAGGAAGTGGACCGCCTGAAGGACGATTTCATGTCGTCGGTAACCCATGAGCTGCGCACGCCGCTGACCTCGATCCGGGCCTTTTCCGAGATGCTGCTGGAAGATCCCGACATCGACGTGGCCGACCGGACCCGTTTCCTGGGCATCATCGTGAGCGAGACCGAACGCCTGACGCGTCTGGTGAATCAGGTTCTCGACATGGCCAAGCTGGAGTCCGGTCACGCCGAATGGCACAACGGAGAGGTCAATCTGGTCGACGTCGTCAAGCAGGCTGTCGCTGCCACCAGCCAGCTGTTCAAGGACAAGAAGGTCGAACTCGAAGTGCAACTGCCTGTCCGGGTGCCGCTCCTGCTGGCGGACAGGGATCGTCTCGTGCAGGTTGTGCTCAACCTGCTGTCCAATGCGGTGAAGTTCGTATTGCAGGGCAAGGGACGGGTAGCCGTCGTGCTATGCGAGACGGCAGAAGGCCTGCGTGTCGATGTGCGCGACAATGGGCCGGGGCTGAGTCTCGAAGAACAGGCCATCGTTTTTGAGAAGTTCCGTCAGGGAGGAGACGCGATGACGGACAAGCCCCAGGGAACCGGCCTTGGTCTGCCGATCAGCCGACAGATCGTCGAGCACTACGGCGGCCGGTTATGGGTTGAGAGTTTGCTGGGGGCGGGCGCATGTTTCTCGTTTCTGTTGCCTTGCGGCAAATCAACAGAAACGAAAGATGAGGCAAGATAAACTACAAAGGCTCGCACCCGGCCGGAGCCGCGCGTCTGCGCTTCCAGCCGGGACGACGAAGAGGGAGGGGATAGATGACTAAAAAAATACTGATTGCCGATGACGAACAGAACATCGTCATTTCTCTGGAATTCCTGATGAAGCGCGAAGGCTTCACGGTGTGCATCGCCAGTGACGGGCAGGAGGCCCTCGATCTGGTGCGCCGCGAAGCGCCCGACCTGGTGCTGCTCGACGTGATGATGCCGCGCAAGAACGGCTACGAGGTGTGCCAGGAAATCCGTGCCGAACCTGCGCTGCAGGGGACACGCATCCTGATGCTGACCGCCAAGGGGCGCGAGACCGAGGTGGCCAAGGGACTGGCGATGGGCGCCGATGCCTACATGACCAAGCCGTTCTCCACGCGGGAACTGGTGACCAAGGTCAAGGCCCTGCTGGAGCTCCCGGCTTGAGCCCCGTCGAAGGGGACAAGGCGCGTCGTTCGGGAGGTTCCATCGTGAGTGTCAAATCCAGGCAGGGGCTGGTGATCCTGGCCGCCTGCGCATTGGTCGTGGGCGTTCTTGCGGTGACCGGCGTCGCCCTGTGGCGCGATCTCGCGCCCGCCGAGCGTGAAGTGCTGGAGCCCATCCTGCACCCCCGCATCGGCCTGCTGATCATGATCGGGCTGGTGGGGGCCGGGGCTGCTGCTGCGCTGATGAAGTCCTTCGCCGAGGAGGCCTTCGTGGTGCCGGCCAAGCTGGCCGACGAAGTCGGGTTGATCGTCGGCACCGATCCAGCTCGCCGCGTCAAGCCGATGGGTTCGCCGGAGCTGCAGCGCATCGCCGAGTCGGTCAATCAACTGGCGGACCAGCGGCGTAGCCTGCAGGAGGACGTCGAAGCGCGCATCGTCGAGGCCCGCCGCTCGGTGGAGGAGGAGCGCAACCGGCTGGCGGCGCTGATGTCCGAGCTCAACCAGAGCGTCGTCGTCTGCAATCTCGACGGCCGCATCCTGCTCTACAACAACCGTGCCCGCCTGCAGTTCAAGGCCATGTCGGACACCCCGACGGCGGCGGGGGGCGGGGAGATCATCGGGCTCGGCCGCTCGATCTACATGGTCTTCGAGCGCAGCCTGATCGCCCACGCCCTTGAAAGCGTGCAGGAGCGCATCCGCCAGCGCAGCGCCCAGCCGGTGGCGAATTTCGTGACCACCACCCGCGCCGGTCAGCTGCTGCGCGTGCAGATGGCGCCGGTGCTGGGCAGCGGGGAGGCGGAGGGCGAGCCGACCGTTTCGGGCTTCGTGCTGATGCTCGACAACATCACGCGCAACTTCGAGATGGAAACCCGCCGCGACCAGATGCTGCATACCCTCACCGAGGGCAGCCGCTCGGCGCTGGCCAACCTGCGGGCGGCGGCGGAGATGCTGGAATATCCGGACCTCGACGCCGAACTGAAGGACCGCTTCCTGAAAGTGATCCGCGACGAGGTGCAGGGCATGAGCATGCGCCTCGACGAGACGGCCAATGCCTTCGCCGACTCCCTCAAGACCCGCTGGCCCCTCGACGAGATGCTGGGGGCCGATCTGATCGCCGCGGCCCAGCGGCGCATCGAGAAGAAGCTGGGGCTGCCGACCAAGCTGGAGGATGTGGACCCGCAGGTGTGGGTGAAGGTGGACAGCTTCTCGCTGCTGCAGGCCATCGGCTACCTGGCCAGCCGCCTGTCCGACGAGTTCGAGGTGCGCGAGGTGCGTTTCCGCCTCAGCGCCGCCGGGCGCCTCGCCCATCTGGACCTGATCTGGTCTGGCCAGGCGATGAGCACCGAGACGGTGATGGCCTGGGAGCTGGAACCGATGACCTTCGCCGGCGAGAGCTCGCCGCTGACGGTGCGCGACGTCATCGAGCGCCACGACGGCGAGATCTGGCTGCAGCGGGAGAAGACCCAGCACCGCGCCTTCTTCCGCCTGCTGCTGCCGTCGGCGATCCCCCAGGAGCAACTAGAGGCCGCGGCCTACCTGAAGGGCGACAGCCGGCCCGAATACTATGATTTCGACCTGTTCAAGCAGACGCCGGCGAGCCACGAGTTGGATGACTGCCGGCTGTCGGAACTGACCTTCACGGTCTTCGACACGGAGACCACCGGGCTCAATCCTTCGGAAGGCGACGAGATCATCCAGATCGGCGCGACCCGCATCGTCAATGGCAAGCTGCGCAAGTCGGAATCCTTCGACCAGCTGGTGGATCCGCAGCGCGAACTGCCGGAGGCGTCGACCCGGATCCACGGCATCACGCCGGACATGCTTGCCGGCCAGCCGACGATGGGCAAGGTGCTGCCGGCCTTCCATGCCTTCGCCGAGGATACGGTGCTGGTGGCCCACAACGCGGCCTTCGACATGCGCTTCCTGCAATTGAAGGAGGCCAGCACCGGTATCCGCTTTGCGCAGCCGGTGCTCGATACGCTGCTGTTGTCGGCGGTGCTGCACCCGTCCCAGGAGTCCCACCGCCTCGAGGCGATCTCCGAGCGCATGGGGGTCAGCGTGATGGGGCGGCACACTGCGCTGGGGGACGCGATCGTCACCGGCGAGGTGTTCCTGCGCATGATTCCGCTGCTGGCGGAAATGGGCATCCGGACCCTCGGCGAAGCCCGCCGTGCGTCCGAGAAGACCTATTACGCGCGGGTCAAGTACTGAGGCCATGGAGATGTCCGGGGCTGTGACGGACGTGCGTACCGACAGCCTGGCGGCCCTTCTGCGCCGCGTGCCGGTGGCGGTATCGCCCGAGACCAGTGTCCGCGATGCCCTCGGCCGCATGTGCGCTGAGCGCGTCGGTACTGTGGTGGTGACCGATCCACTGCGCGGCCTGCCGCTGGGCATCCTGACCCAGCGTGATGCGCTGCAGCGGGTGGCGCTGCCGGCCGGTGACCTCGACGAGGCGGTGGCGGGCGTCATGACGGGCGGCGTGGTCGCGCTGCCGCTCGACGCCAGCATGCATCAGGCCCGGCTGACCCTCGCGCGCCATGGCCTGCGGCACCTGGTGGTGGTGGATGACGAGGGGCGTTTTGCCGGTGTGCTGTGCAGCGGTGACCTCTATGCGCGCGGGCGGCGGGTAACCGATGACCTGATCGAGACGATCCACGCCGTCGACGGCCCCGAGGCCCTCGCGGAGGCGGCCCAGCGCTTGCGCGCGGAGGCCGCCGGGCGCGTCGATATGGGCGAGGGGGCGCAGCAGTTGGGGGAGTGGATCTCAATCCTCAACGATCTGATCGTACAGAAGGCCATCGAACTGACCGAGGGCGAGTTTGAGCTACCGCCTGTACGCTGGTGCTGGCTGGGTTTCGGTTCGGAAGGGCGGCTTGAGCAGACTCTGTCCACGGATCAGGACAACGGTCTGGTCTTCCTACCGGAAGGGCGGGACGACACCGATGCGCTGCGTGGTCGTTTTCTGCCATTTGCACAGCGCATCAATGGGCTGCTCGATGCCTGCGGCTATCCTTTGTGCCGGGGCGAAATCATGGCCGGCAACCCGCGCTGGTGCCTGTCGGTGGACGAATGGCGGGGGCAGTTCGCCGAGTGGGTGCGTGCAGCCAGCCCCGAGAGCCTGCTCAATGGCACGATCTTCTTCGATCTGCGCGCGCTGGCCGGCGACGCCGCGCTGGCATCCGGCCTGATGCGCTGGTTGCTGGAGGGCGCCGCCGATAATGGACTGTTCCTGCGCTTCATGGCCACCAACGCCCTGAGCGGCGGGCTACCTCTCGGCCGTCTCCGGGATTTTGTCGTTGATCGCCGCAGCGGCCTGCTCGATCTGAAGCGCGATGGCAGCCGGCCCTTCGTTGATGCCGCGCGCATCCTCGCCTTGTCCCTGCGGGTCGGCGATACCTCGACGGTCGGGCGCCTGCGCGCAACGGGGACGGCGCTGGGCTGGGCGCCACGGGATGTGGAGGCCTTCGTGGAGGCCTTCGACTTCATCCAGCTGTTGCGCTTGCGTCGCCAGCGGGCGGCAACCCGTCCACCGAATCAGGTAGCGCCGGCCGAGCTCAACGAGATGGAGCGAGCCCGCCTGAAGGAGTCTTTCCGTCAGGGGCGTCGCCTGCAGCAGTTGCTTGCGCTGCGCTACCAACTATAAGCCATACGGCCGGACGCTATACTCGGGCCTTGTTCGGGCCCGCCAGCCAGACGCCGTCGCCGCACAAGGGAGTGATGCATGAGTGATACCGACACGAGAAGGCAGGCCTACTGGAGGGCCACGCTGCGCCTCACCGGCGCCTTGCTGCTGCTGTGGGCAGCAGTGAGTTTCCTGCCGGCCTGGTTCGCCGGGGAGCTGAATACCGTCGATTTCATGGGCTGGCCGCTCGGCTTCTATATGGCCGCCCAGGGCGCCTTGCTGGTGTTCCTGGCGATCGTCTGGTTCTATGCGCAGTGGATGGACCGGCTCGATCGCCGGTTCGGCGTGCGCGACGATCGCTGAGGCCTCTGCCGGATGACATCCCTTGTTGCTTTTTCCCGCCGCCTGCGTCGTTATTACCTGCTCTATTCCCTCGGTTTCGTGGCCTTCGTCGGCTTGCTGGCGGTGGGGGAGCGTTTCGGGCTGACGCCCCACTGGATCGGGCAGATCTTCCTGTTCGCGACGATCGCCATCTATGCGTCGATCGGCGTGATGAGCCGCACGTCCGATGTGTCCGAATACTACGTCGCCGGCCGGCGCGTGCCGGCGGTGTTCAACGGTATGGCTACAGCGGCGGACTGGATGAGCGCCGCGTCCTTCATCGGCCTGGCGGGCACCCTGTATTACGCCGGTTTCGAAGGTTTGGCCTTCGTGGTCGGGTGGACTGGAGGCTATGTGCTGGTGGCGATCCTGCTGGCGCCGTACCTGCGCAAGTTCGGCCAGTTCACCATCCCGGATTTCCTTGGTGCCCGCTACGAGGGGCATTTCGCACGGGTCGTCGGCGTGTTTGCCGGCGTGCTGGCCAGCTTCGTGTATGTCGTCGCGCAGATCTATGGCGTCGGCCTCATCACCAGCCGTTTCATCGGCATCGAGTTCGAGATCGGCGTGTTCGTCGGCCTGGCGGGCGTGCTGGTGTGCTCCTTCCTCGGCGGCATGAAGGCGGTGACCTGGACCCAGGTCGCCCAATACGTGATCCTGATCGTCGCCTACCTGGTGCCGGTGACCATCCTGTCCTACAAGATCACCGGCGTGCCGGTGCCCCAGGCGGTGTATGGCCGGGTGCTGCAGGAGCTGGGTGTCAAGGAACTCGAGCTGTTCTCCGAGCCGCGGGAGAACGCCGTGCATGCCCAGTACCGGGCACGGGCCGACGAGTACGCGCGGAAGATCGCCGATCTTCCGGAGTCGCTGGTAACCGAGCGCATCACCCAGGTCCAGCGCGTGAATGAGCTGCGCACCAGCGGTGCGTCGGCGCGGGAGATCTCCGTCGCCGAACGGGCTCTGCGCGATCTACCGCACTCGCCCGAGGAGGCGCGCCTGAAGTGGGAGAAAGTCCGTCAGGACAGCCTTGCGAGATCAGTCAATCCGGTGGCCCATGCGGAGGCCTTTCCCGGCAACGATGCACAAAGCAAGGCCAGTGCACGCAACAATTTTCTTGCGCTGGCATTTGTTCTGATGGTGGGTACGGCGGCGCTGCCCCACATCCTGACCCGCTACTACACTACGCCGACGGTCCGTGAGGCGCGCCATTCGGTATTCTGGTCGCTGTTCTTCATCTCCCTGCTGTACCTGACGGCACCGGCCTACGCGGTCCTGGCGAAGTGGGAGGTCTACAGCAACCTGGTCGGATCCAGTATCGCGACCTTGCCCCATTGGGTGGCATCGTGGGCACGCACAGGCCTGGTGCGGGTGGAGGACATTAACGGCGACGGCATCCTGCAACTGGCCGAGCTGTCCATCAACAGCGATGCGATCCTGCTGCTGGTGCCCGAGATCGCCGGCCTGCCTTACGTGGTGTCGGGCCTGGTGGCGGCGGGCGGGCTCGCTGCGGCGCTGTCCACGGCCGATGGGCTGCTGCTGACGATCTCCCACGCCCTGTCCCACGATCTGTACTACCGGATGGTCAATCCCCACGCGTCCACCCAGCGCCGCCTGGTGATCACCAAGTCGCAGCTGCTGGTGGTGGCGGTGGTCGCTGCATGGGTGGCGTCGATGCGGCCGGACAGCATCCTGTTCATGGTCGGCCTGGCCTTCTCGATTGCCGCGTCGGCCTTTTTCCCGGCGCTGGTGTTGGGCATCTTCTGGAAGCGCGCCAACAAGTGGGGGGCGGTGGCCGGCATGGTGGCCGGGCTGGGCGTGACGCTGTTCTACATCGCGCGTACTCACACCTTCTTCGGCGGCAGCATGGATGCGGCCTGGTTCGACATCAATCCGATCTCCTGCGGGGTTTTTGGCGTGCCTGTGGGGTTCATTGTCACCGCTGTCGTCAGTCTGCTGACACCGCCGCCGTCGGCGGAGGTGCAGGCCTTGGTGGACTTCGTGCGATTGCCGGACGGGGAGGGGTGATCAAGAAGATTTCAAAAAAGGCTTTGACTTTTTTGAAATCTAATATATAGTGCCGCCTCCACTTAGGAGAGGTGGATGAGCGGTTTAAGTCGCACGCCTGGAAAGCGTGTTCAGGGTAATACCCTGACGCGGGTTCGAATCCCGCCCTCTCCGCCAAATTCAGAAAACGCCCCGGAAGGGGCGTTTTTGCTATGTACCGACCGAAGAGGCTTCCGTCCATGCTGAGCGTCCGTGCGATCCTTCAAGCTTTGCTGCTGTGTGTGTTCATATCGGGAACTGCAGTGCCGGCGTTCGCCAACGAACATGGTGGAGGAGAGGGAGGGGGCGGTGAGTTCGTGGCGCTGGAGGTGATCACCACCAATCTGGCGTCGGATCCTGGCGGGGAAAGCCATTTCATCCAGATCGCGATCACCCTCCGCCTCAGCGATCCGTCGATGGGGTCGGTCGTCACCGCCTACATGCCGATCATTCGCCACAAGATCCTGCTACTGCTCGGCTCCCATTCGGGGGCGGAGCTGAAGACGACCGAGGCTCGCGAAGACCTCGTCGAAGAGGTCAAGGATGCCGTGAACTCCACCATCGGCACTCCGGGCAGGATCGACAAGCAGGGGCGCCGCAAGCCGGCGGAAGGCCCGGTCAAGCACGCGCTGTTCACGTCCTTCATCATCCAGTAAGCGGTTTCAGGTCGTCTCTTCCCGGTAGCGCTCCGCGGTATCGAGGAAGGCCGCCAGGATCGGCGACTGGTCGTCCTTGCGGTAGATGCAGCTGAGGTCCACGTAAAAATTCGGCGGCGTGTCGGTGATCCGGCGGTAGACCACGCCGGGAAACTGCAGCGTGGTCGCCGAGTCCGGCACCAGGCACACGCCGAAGCCGCCGGCCACCAGCGCCACGCCGGTGACCGCATCGCCGACTTCCTGCGAGATCAGCGGCTGGAAGCCGCTGTCTGCACATAAGCCGATCACCTTGTCGATGAAGCTCGGCCGCGCACCGGTCGGGAATAGCACCATCGGGTGGTCCTGCAACTCGGCGAAGCGGATCACCGGCTGGGCGGCCAGTGGATGTTCGGCCGGAACGGCCAGCAGCAGGGCTTCGGTGGTGACCTGCTTGATCTCCAGGTCGGCCAGCGGCGACAGCATGCGGTTGAAGCCCACCGAGATGCGGCGCTGGCGCAGGGCCTCGATCTGCTCGGCCTTGGTCATCGTGTGCAGCACGACCTTCACGTCCGGATAGCGGTTGCGGAAAGCCAGCAGCAGCTTGGGGATCGCGTCCAGGATCGCCGATCCGAAGATCCCCACGTCCAGCCGCCCGAGCTTGCCCTGGCCAGCGCGCTGGGTGCGCTCGGTGGCCTGTTCCACCAGCGCCCGGATGTTGCGCGCTTCCTCCAGGAACAGCTCTCCCGCCTGGGTCAGCTCCATGCCGCGCGGCGTGCGGGTGAATAGCGTGACGCCCAGTTCCTCCTCCAGCTGCTGGATCTGGCGCGTCAGTGGCGGTTGCGAGATGTGCAGCCGCGCCGCGGCGCGCCCGATGTTCTCCTCCTCGGCCACGGCGACAAAGTAGCGCAGGTGACGTAGATCCACGTTTCGATTCTCCTTTGTCATGTGCCGGCCGGCATGCCCTGCCGATGATACCTGTAGGGTATCGAGAAGGGGAAATAATGGTATTGGACGGTAATCCTCCCGCTCGATAACTTGCGCATCAACCCGCTGCGATCCAGGCCCGCGGCCTTCGCCATCAGACGGGCAAGCAGACGCAAGACACATCACGCATGAGGAGGAAGACATGAACAAGCGTCCTTTCCGGACCGCCGACGCGGCCCCGTTTCGCCTGCGCCAAGCCAGGCTGCACCTCGCCACGGTGCTGGCGCTCACGCTGTTGGGCAGCGGCGGGGCAGGGGCGGTGGCCTTCGACACCGGCAACCCGGACGTCGCCCTGAGCTGGGACAACACCGTCAAGTACAGCGCCGCCTTCCGCGTGCGCAACGCCAACCCGTCGGTGGCCGACAACTCCATCGGCCCGCAGGCCAACACCAACGATGGTGACCTCAACTTCGGCAAAGGGCTGATCTCCAATCGCTTCGACCTGCTGTCGGAACTGGAGATGCGTTACAAGAAGGACTTCGGCTTCCGCCTCAGCGGTGCGGCCTGGTACGACGACGTCTATAACCGCGGTAACGACAACCCTGGCGCGCTGGGCGGGGCCTTGGTCAATTCCCGTTCCGTCCGCTACGACGAGTTCACCCGCGGCACTGAGCAGCTGCACGGCCGCAAGGCCGAGCTGATGGATGCCTTCGGCTACATCAACTTTGCGCCCGGCGACATGAACGTCAATGTGAAGGGCGGCCGCTTCACGCAGCTCTACGGCGAGAGCCTGTTCTTCGGCAATAACGGCATCGCCGGCGCGCAGACGCCCCTCGACCTGATCAAGGCCCTGTCGGTCCCCAACTCCCAGTTCAAGGAAATCGCCCGTCCGGTCGGCCAGCTGTCCACCCAGGTCCAGCTCAGCCCGACCGTATCGATCGGTGCCTACTACCAGCTCGAATGGCGCAAAACGCGCCTGCCGGCGGCGGGCAGCTACTTCAGCTTCGCCGACTTCGTGGACGTAGGGGGTGAGTCCCTGATCCTCGGCCCCGGCGCGGTGCTTTACCGCAGCCAGGACATCGAGCCGCGCAACTCCGGGCAGGGCGGCTTCCAGATCAAGTTCAAGTCGGGCGATGCCGAGTACGGTTTTTACGCTGCCCAGTTCCACGACAAGCTGCCCCAGTTCTACGCGCGCCCCGGTGTCAATGTGCGGCCCGGCAGTGTCGGCGACTATGTGATGGTTTTTGGCGAGAACATCCGCACCGTCGGCGCCAGCGTCAGCACGCTGGTCGGCGAGACCAACGTGGCGGCCGAGCTGTCCTTCCGCGACAACATGCCGCTGGTGGCCTCCGGCAACGCCGTCATCACCAATGCCGACTCCAACGGCAAGAGCCGCGCGGCTTATCCGGTCGGCAAGACGATGCACCTCAACATGTCGGCGATCAGCGTGTTCGGCGCCAGCGCCCTGTGGGAAGGCGCGTCCTTCCTTGGCGAGCTGGCCTACAACCGCCGCCTGTCGATCAGCGACAACGCCGACCAGCTCGACCCCCTGGCCACCAAGGACGCCAGCGCGCTGCAGTTCATCTTCCAGCCCGAGTACTTCCAGGTGGTGCCTGGCGTCGATCTGCAGGTGCCGATCGGCATGAGCTACGGCATCAGCGGACGCTCGTCGGTGAATGGCGCGCTGTTCCCGTCCGAGCACGGCGGCAACGTCAGCATCGGCGTGAAGGCCGACTACCAGAAGACCTGGCAGGGCAGCCTCAACTACACCCACTACATCGGATCGGCCGGCTCGGTGGTGCGCTACGGCACCGCGGTGCCCGAGCTGTCCTACCAGAACTTCCATGGCGACCGCGACTTCGTGTCCCTGTCGATCCAGCGCAGCTTCTGATTCGCATCAAGCAACGAGGAGACACACATGAACCAGACCAAGATTCTCGCCACCGCGCTGGTGGCCCTGCTGGCCGGCGGCCAGGCCGCCCACGCCGCGGTGAGCGCCGACGAAGCCGCCAAGCTGAAGAGCACGCTGACCCCGCTGGGCGGCGAGAAGGCGGGCAACAAGGACGGCAGCATCCCGGCGTGGAACGGCGGCATCACCAAGCCGTTGCCGGGCAAGAAGCTGGGCGTGATCCCGACCCAGATCTTCACCGACGAAAAGCCGGTCTTCCAGGTCACCGCCAAGAACGTCGCCCAGTACGCCGACCTGCTCTCCGACGGCACCAAGGCGCTGCTCGCCAAGTACCCGGACAGCTTCCGCGTCGACGTCTATCCGTCCCACCGCACCGCGGCGGCGCCGCAGGAGGTGTACGACAACGTCTTCAAGAACGCCACCCGCTGCAAGACCAAGGACGGTGGCTATTCCCTCGAAGGCTGCATCGGCGGCACGCCCTTCCCGATTCCGAAGGAAGGCGTCGAGGTGATGTGGAATTACCTGATGCGCCTCGAAGCCGAGTCCATCGAATACCGCTTCAAGAACATCGTCGGCAACGCGGACGGCAGCAAGACCCTGGCCACCCGCAACGAGATCGCCTTCCAATATCCGCAGTACTACAAGGACGCCACGCCCGAGAGCTGGTCCGGTGAGTACGCGATGTTCCGCTTCAACACGCTGGAGCCGCCGTTCAAGGCCGGCGAGTCGCTGGTCATCCGCGACAGCATCGACATGAAGCAGTCCCGCCAGGCCTGGCAGTACCTGGTCGGCCAGCGCCGCGTGCGCCGCGCACCGACGGTGTCCTACGACACGCCCGACTTCGTGGCTTCCGGCGCCAACTACTTCGACGAGGTGCAGGGCTTCTTCGGCGCCCTCGACCGCTTCCAGTGGAAGCTGATCGGCAAGAAGGAACTGCTGATCCCCTACAACGACAACGGTTTCATCGGCGCCAAGCTGGACGACGCGATCGGCAAGCACCACCTCAACCCGGACCACGTGCGCTGGGAAAAGCACCGCGTGTGGGTCGTCGAGGCCACCGTGGCGGCGGGCAAGCGCCATGCGGTGCCCAAGCGTCGCTACTACCTGGACGAGGACACCTGGCTGATCGCGCTGGCTGACGGCTTCGACGCCGAGGGCAAGCTGTGGCGCACCACCCAGGTCACCCCCTTCGTGGTGCCGGCGCTGCCGGGCACGATGATGAAGACCGCCACCGTCTTCAACCTGCAGGCCGGCACGATGAGCGTGATCCAGGCGCTCAACGACGAGGACTTCAAGATCGTGCCGCGCAAGAAGGAAACCTACTTCACCGGTGACGCGGTGGCGGCCGAAGCGGCCCGCTGAGTTCTCCCTCCCCAGGAAGGCCGGCCCGGCGCGCTCCCCGCGCCGGGCCCGGCCGACCCCGGTTCTTCCCTTGTTTTTCTGCGGCCTGCCGTGGCCGGTGTCGCGAACACCGGTAGCGCGCAGCGGTGCCGCGGAACAGGTGTTCAAGATGCGATCCTCTCTCTCCGGTCGTCGGTCGCTGGGCCTCGCCGCGACCTTCTCCTTGCTCGCGCTGCTGGCGCCGGCCGCCAGTGCGGCCGACAGCCGCGCGGTGCCGGACCTGCTGGTGCAACCGGCCCAGTTAAACGCCCGTGCGGTTCATTCCCTGCAACTCTCCGTCGGCCGGGCCGGCAAGCGCCTGGTGTCGGTCGGCGAACGCGGCCTGGTGCTGCTGTCCGACGACGATGGGCGCAGCTGGCGGCAGGCCAAGGCGGTACCGGTCAGCGTGGCGCTGACGGCGGTGCATTTCGTCTCCGACAAGCTCGGCTGGGCGGTCGGCCACAGCGGTGTGGTGCTGGGCAGCACGGACGGCGGCGAAACCTGGCAACGCCAGCTCGACGGCCGCCAGGCCGCGCAGATCGTCGTCGACAATGCCCGCGCGCAGCTCGCCGCCGGCGGTGACGCGGCGGCCCGCCATCTGCGCGAAGCCGAAGGCCTGCTGCAGGACGGGCCGGACAAGCCTTTCCTCGGTGTGTTCTTCGCCGATGCCCAGCACGGTTGGATCGTCGGTGCCTACGGCCTGGCGCTGGCCACCGCCGACGGCGGCAAGAGCTGGCAGTCCCTGATGACGCGCATCCCCAACCCGGGCGGCAAGCACCTCTATGCGGTCGGCCAGGACGCCGGCGGCCTGCTGATTGCCGGCGAGCAGGGCGTGCTGTTCCGCTCCACCGACGGCGGCGCCAGCTTCGTGCGCCTGCAGACGCCTTACGCCGGCACCTTCTTCGGTGCCTTGGGCCTCGGCGGCCAGGGCGTGCTGGCCTACGGCCTGCGCGGCAACGTATGGCGTGGCGACGGCGCCAGCTGGGCGCAGGTCGAACTGGCCCAGCCCGTCACGCTGACCGCCGGCCTGAAGCTGGCCGACGGCGCCGTGCTGCTGGCTGACGAAAGCGGCCGCCTGCTGCGCGGCGACGCGGCGGCAAGCCGCTTCACGCCGCTGGCCGCGTCCTTGCCCACCGGTCTCACCGGCATGGTCCAGGCCGCCGACGGCGCCCTGGTCGTTTCCGGCACCCGCGGTTTGAGCCGCGTGGAGCCCGCCACCCTCACTGCGGAAGCAAAGAAATGAGTCACGCCCACGATATCCCGGACGGCGTGGTGATCCGCGACCTCACGGCCTTCGATCCCCGCTCCGGCTCCCTGCCCGAACGCCTGCTGTTCAACAACCGCCTCGTCATCGTCGTCCTCTGCGCGCTGGTCAGCGTCTTCCTCGGCTACAAGGCCTTCGGCCTGTCGCTGAACGCGGCCTTCGAGAAGATGATCCCGACGAAGCACCCTTACATCGTCAACTTCCTGGAGAACCGCAGCCAGCTAGCCGGCATGGGCAACAGCCTGCGCATCGCGGTGGAGGCCAAGGACGGCACGATCTTCGATGCCGACTACCTCGACACGGTGAAGAAGATCTCCGACGAGCTGTTCCTGCTGCCCGGCGTGGACCGCCCCTACATGAAGTCCCTGTGGGCGCCGTCGGTACGGTGGACCGGCGTCACGGAGGACGGCCTCGACGGCGGTCCGGTAGTGCCCGACGACTACGACGGCTCCGCCGAGAGCCTGGCCCAGGTGCGTCTCAACGTCGAGCGCTCCGGCGAGGTCGGCCAGCTGGTGTCGGCCAACTACAAGTCGAGCATCGTGCTGGTGCCGCTGCAGGACAAGGTTGCCGAGACCGGCGCGCGCATCGACTACCACGAGCTGTCCCAGCGCATCGAGGCGCTGCGCGCCAAGTACGAGTCGGACAAGATCGCCATCCACGTGACCGGCTTCGCCAAGGTGGTCGGCGATCTCATCGAAGGCCTGCAGCAGGTGCTGCTGTTCTTCGCCGCCGCCATCGCCATCTGTACCGCGGTGCTGTACTGGTACACCCGCTGCCTGCGCAGTACGCTACTGGTGGTGCTGTGCTCGATGATCGCGGTGGTGTGGCTGCTCGGCCTGTTGCCGACCCTCGGCTACGAGCTGGACCCGTACTCGGTGCTGGTGCCCTTCCTGGTCTTCGCCATCGGCATGAGCCACGGCGCCCAGAAGATGAACGGCATCATGCAGGACGTGGGCCGCGGCACCCACAAGCTGGTCGCCGCCCGCTACACCTTCCGCCGCCTGTTCCTGGCCGGCATGACGGCGCTGCTCGCCGACGCGGTCGGCTTCGCGGTGCTGATGGTGATCGACATCCAGGTCATCCAGGATCTGGCCATCACCGCCAGCATCGGCGTGGCGGTGCTGATCTTCACCAACCTGGTGCTGCTGCCGATCCTGCTGTCCTACACCGGGGTCAGCCCCGAAGCGGCCCGCCGCAGCCTGCAGGCGGAGATCGCCGAGGCCGGCGACACGGCGCACCGCAAGCATCCGTTCTGGGCCTTCCTCGACCTGTTCACCCAGCGCAAGTGGGCCACCATTGCCGTGCTGGCCGGTATCGCGATGGGCCTCGCCGGCCTGGTGGTGAGCTTCCAGCTGAAGATCGGCGACACCGACCCCGGCGCGCCGGAGCTGCGCGCGGACTCCCGCTACAACCGGGACAACGCCTACATGGTGGCCAACTACGCGGCCAGCAGCGACGTGTACATCGTGATGGTGAAGACGCCCCAGTACGCCTGCGCCCACTACGACACGCTGACCGCCGTCGATGCGCTGGAGCGCGAGCTGCAGCAGCTGCCCGGCGTCGAGGCCACCAGCTCGCTGGCCGGCCTGGCCAAGGTCGCCAACGCCGGCATGAACGAAGGCAGCCTGAAGTGGTTCGAGATTCCCCGCTCCCAGGACAACCTCAACGCCATCATCACCCGCGCCCCGCGGGAGATGTTCAACCAGAACTGCGACCTGCTGACGGTGTACGCCTACCTCAAGGACCACAAGGCCGACACCCTCGCCAGCGTGGTGAAGGTGGTTGAGGACTTCGCCGGCCGGCACGCCACCGACGACCTGCGCATCCTCAACGCGGCCGGCAACGCCGGCATCGAGGCGGCCACCAACATCGTCGTCAAGAAGGCCAACGTGGAGATGCTCGGCCTGGTCTACCTGGCCGTGGTGGTGCTGGCCTTCATCACCTTCCGCTCCTGGCGGGCGGTGATCTGCGCGGTGTTGCCGCTGATGCTCACCTCGGTGCTGTGCGAGGCGCTGATGGTGGCGCTCAACATCGGTGTCAAGGTCGCCACGCTGCCGGTGATCGCGCTGGGTGTTGGCATCGGCGTGGATTACGCGCTGTACATCATGACCGTCACGCTGGCCCGCCTGAAGGGGGGCATGAGTCTGTCGGAAGCCTATTACAAGGCGCTCACCTTCACCGGCAAGGTGGTGGTGCTGACCGGCATCACGCTGGGCATCGCGGTCGCCACCTGGGCCTGGTCGCCGATCAAGTTCCAGGCCGACATGGGCATCCTGCTGGCCTTCATGTTCATCTGGAACATGCTCGGCGCGCTGATCCTGTTGCCGGCGCTGGGGCACTTCCTGCTGCGCCCGAAGAAGACCGCGATCGTCTAGGAGAACCGTCATGTACACGCATCTACTCGTACCCCTGGACGGTTCGGAACTGTCCGCCAGCCTGGTGAGCCAGGCCGTCGATTTCGCCCGTGTGCTGAAGGCGCGGATCACCTTCTTCACCGCCCGCGAGGACGTGGGCGGCAGCGGTGACGGGGCGCTACTGCGCACCCTGGCGCCGGAGGACTTTGCCGCGGCGGCGGCCGGCGAGGCCAGCGCGATCCTGGCCAAGGCGCTGGTGGCGGCGCGGGCCGTCGGGCTGGACTGCGAGGCGCTGGCCCGCACCGGCGCGCGGCCCTACGAACTGATCCTGTCCGTTGCCGCGGAGCGCGGCTGCGACCTGATCTTCATGGCCTCCCACGGCCATCGCGGCCTACGTGGGCTGATGCTCGGCTCCCAGACTCAGAAGGTGCTGGCCCACAGCAGCCTGCCGGTGCTGGTGGCCAGCGTCGAGAGCAACGTCGCCAACGACGCGGCCCGCGCGGCCATCGACATCATCAAGGACGAGCACCGCGCCATCGCCGCCGTCGTCAATGGCCTGCGCCGCCAGGCCGCGCGCCTGAAAGGAGAGGGCGCCGAAGCGCCGGATCTGGATTTCGTCGCGGGGCTGCTGCATTACCTCCGCGCCTTTCCCAACGTGCTGCATCACCCGAAGGAAGAGCGTCATCTGTTCAGCCGGTTGGCCCAGCGTGACGGCGGGCTGGATGCGCTGCTCGCGACGCTGGAGCAGGAACACCGGGACGGCGGCGCCCAGCTGGCGGCCATCGACGCACTGCTGGAGGAGGCGCGCCAGAACGTTGCGCGACAGGGTGAGCTGGCCGTGGCGATCGAGCGCTTTGCCGACGCCCAGTGGCAGCACATCAGCACGGAAGAGAAGCTGATCCTGCCGGCCGCGCGCCGTCTCCTCGGTGACGAGGACTGGCATGCCATCGAAGACGCCTTCCGCCAGAACGGCGACTGCCGCGTCGGTGGCGAGCAGGACCTGGCCTTCCGGCAGCTGTTCGTGCGATTGATGAACGACGAGGCCGGCGGCGCGACGCCTTGAAGAGCCGCCAGGCAAGCTCTCGCTGAGTGTGTTCAGGAAGATCGCGTGGGGGCGGGTGTATTCGCTCCCGCGCGCCGTTCCTCTGTCCCCAGGCTCTTTCAAAGAGGCGGTCTGCCTCGAACGAAAGCGAAGGGCGAAAGGCTTTTCATGACAATTGAAATTCTCTCCGCCGGGATCGGCCTGATCCTGATGGTGGCCGTTGGCGGGCTGGTGTTCGTGCTGGCGCGCCGTCCGCTGCGCCAGGTGCAGCACCAGCTCGACGCCATCCGCGGCGTGCTCGACGATAAAAGCGTTGCGCGCAACGCGGCGGACTCTGCGCGCAAGCTCGAAAGCCTGCTCCACGACAAGGTGAGCGCGGCGCGCCGCATGGGCGAGCTTGCGCGCAACCTGATGGTGTCCTCCGGCACGCTGGTGTCGTCCTTCACCGACGTTGTGCAGACTGCGGACGAGCAATCGGAGCTTGCGCTCGCCGCTTCGACCGCTGTCGATGGCATGGCGTCGGGCATTGCCGACGTGTCGAGCGAGGCGACCAAGCTGTTGAGTGTTGCGGCCGACGCCCACGACCGGGCGTCCAAGGGCGGGGGACGGGTGGCCGAGATGTCGGACAGCGTGCGCGAGCTGGCGGGTGTCGTGGGCGCGGTGGGCAGCGAGTTTGCCGGTGTGCATGCGCACATCGAGCAGATCGGCAAGATCGTGCAGATCATCCAGGGCATCGCCAGCCAGACCAACCTGCTGGCCCTCAACGCGGCCATCGAGGCGGCGCGGGCCGGCGAGCAGGGGCGCGGCTTCGCGGTGGTGGCCGACGAGGTGCGCAAGCTCGCCGAGCGCACCAGCGAGGCGACGGTCAGCGTTGGCGAGATCATCGCCGCCATCGAGAGCGGCAGTGAGGGGCTCAACGTCTTGCTGGCGCGTGTGAAGGCGCAGGCCGGCGCCAGCGCCGACAGCACCGGCGAGGCGGCCCAGACCCTGGCGGCGATCGCCGACGGGGCCAGCCAGACGATGGCGGCGGTGGAGAACATCGTCAGCCGCGCCAACGGCGAAGCGGCCTCCGGCGGCCGCCTGGTGGACGAGATGGGCGGCGTGGCCGGCCTGGCGCGCACGCTGGATGAGCGCGTCAATGGCTGCGATGCCGGCCTGCGCCAGCTGATGACCGGGCTGGTCGAGCTGAACGGCCTCAGCGTAGCCATCGACGTGCGCCGCGATGCGCTGGTGGCGCTGCTCGATGCCATCGAGGAGACGCGCACCAACAGCATCCTGGTGGTCAATTCGCGCAACCGCGAGCAGGCGCTGCCGCACGTGGAGCGTATCGAGGCGCTCGACGGCGTCGTCGATGGCCAGCTGGCGCAGATCGAGCGCAGCGTGCAGGACGCGCCCGGGCGGCAGGCGGTGCAGGCCTTCAAGGCTTGTCTGCAGGATTACCGCCGTGCCCGCAGCGGCATGCTGGAGCGGGCCCGGGCTGGCGATCTGGCGTGGATCCGCACGCAAGGCATCGAGCGCGTGCGCCCGGCCTACCGGGCGCTGAAGGAAGCCTACGGGGCGCTGGCCGCCGGCCGGACCGCCGGCATCGCCTAGCCGGGGAAGGGGCGGAGTACAGTACACCCACGAACGGCACGTTCGATGCCGCGGAGAGGGGAATGACGAAAACCAGACTGATCGAGCAGTTCAACCTGCGCTCGCGCCTGCGCTTCAACCTCGAGCAGGGGGAGATCTGGCTCGACGAGAACCGCATGCTGCTGTTCCACGCCCGCGCGATGGGTGCGCTGCGCCGGGAGCTGTTCGACTCCCTCGGCGTCGAACGGGCCCGCGGCTTGTTGATCCGCATGGGCTTTGCGTCCGGCCAGCAGGACGCCGAGCTGGCCAAGAAGCTGTTTGGCAGCGGCGACCCCGATGACGTCTTCCGCATCGGGCCGGAACTGCACGCCTTCGAAGGGCTGGTGCGCTCCAACATCGTGCAGTCCGACCTCGACTGGGAGCGCGGCAGCTTCGCCGGCGAGGTGGACTGGGACAATTCCTGGGAAGCCGACTCCCACCTGCAGCAGTTCGGCATCGGTGGGGACCCGGCCTGCTGGACGCTGGTCGGCTATGCGTCCGGCTACGTCACGCAGTTCTTCAACCGTCTGATCGTCTTTCGCGAGACCACCTGCACCGCCTGTGGCGACGCCCATTGCCACATCGTCGGCAAGCCGGCCGAGGAGTGGGGCGACGACGGCTACCTGGACTACTTCAAGCCCGACAACCTGCAGGGCCAGCTGGAGGAGATGCGCGAGGAGATCAGCCGCCTGCGCAAGACCCTCTGTGCGTCCCGACCGGCGGGCAACCTGATCGGCGCGTCGCCGGGCTTCAAGGCGGCCTTCGACCTGGTCGGCAAGGCAGCGGCCAGCCCGATCACCGTGTTGCTGCTCGGCGAGACCGGCGTCGGCAAGGAGATGTTCGCGCGCTGGATCCACGACCACGGCAGCCGCTCCGACAAGCCCTTCGTGGCCGTCAATTGCGCGGCGATCCCCCACGACCTGCTGGAGTCCGAGCTGTTCGGCGTGCAGAAAGGCGCCTACACCGGAGCGCAGGCGTCACGGCCGGGACGTTTCGAGCGGGCCCACGGCGGTACGCTGTTCCTCGACGAGGTCGGCGACCTACCGCTGGCGGCCCAGGTCAAGCTGCTGCGGGTGCTGCAGACCGGCGAAGTGGAGCGCCTCGGCGACGATCAGGTGCGCAAGGTGGATGTACGCCTGGTGACGGCCACCAACGTGGACCTGCAGCAGGCGATTGCCGCCGGGCGCTTTCGTGCCGACCTGTATTACCGGCTGGCGACCTACCCGGTGCTGATTCCGCCGCTGCGCGAACGGCGCAGCGACATCCCGCTGCTGGCGGCGGCGTTGATCGAGAAGTACGAGGCGTCGTACCACAAGAAGCTGCAGGGCATCAGCGACCGGGCCATGCAGGCGCTGATGGGCTACCAGTGGCCGGGCAATGTGCGCGAGCTGCAGAACCTCATTGAGCGTGGCGTGCTGCTGGCGCCCAGCGGCGGACTCATCGAGATCGAGCACCTGTTCGCCGGCGGCGCGCCGGTGACGGCACCGGGGGCCGAGGTGGACCGGGCCGGCGTGGTCGGCAACGAACGGGACGACAGCCGCAACCGCCTGTACGAGGCAATTCTCAACGAAGGCTTCGACCTGGAGCGGCACGAGGCCAGGTTGCTGGAGCTGGCGGTGCAGCGCGCCAACGGCAATCTCACCCATGCCGCGCGCCTGCTCGGCATCACGCGGCGTCAGCTGGCCTACCGGTTGCGCCAGGGGACGGTGGCGGCGGAAGGCTGACGCATCCGGGGCAGATCAACCCGCGACGGGCTGCGGTGCTGGCATGGCCGTTGCCGACTCGGTCGGGGCGTGGATCACCACCCGGTTGCGGCCGCCGGTCTTGGCCTTGTAGAGCGCCTGGTCGGCGACGCGGAGCAGGGTCTCAGGATCGGCGCCATGGGCTGGGAACAGCGCCACGCCGATCGACAGGCTCAGTGGGCCCGGCAGATCGTCACGGGCCTGACCCAAGTCGGAAAAGCCCTGCCGCCATTGCTCGGCCCGTTCGTGGGCGGCCGATTCCGGCAGGCCCGGCAGCAGCATCACGAACTCCTCGCCGCCGAAGCGGCAGGCCACGTCTTGCTGGCGTGCCTCGCGGGCCAGCAGGCGGCCGAGTTCCTGCAGCACCAGGTCGCCGATCTGGTGTCCATGTCCATCGTTCACCTGCTTGAAATGGTCCACGTCGATCAGCATCAGACACAGGGGCTGGCCTTGGCGGGAGCAGCGGGCCAGCTCGCGCTCGAAGGTGTCGATCAGGTAGCGCCGGTTGAACAGGCCGGTGAGGGCGTCCCGGTTGGCCTGTTCATGCAGGTTGCGCTGTAGCGCGAGGTTCTCGGCCAGTTGCTGCTGCAGCGATTCGTTGGCCTGGCGCAGCTCCTGTTCCCGCTGCTTGAGGTTCTCGCGCACGGCGCGCAGCAGCAGCGCACGGGTGTGGGCGATCCGGCCGATGCCCAGCAGGTACCAGCTGAGGCCGAACACGCACAGGCCGGTGATCCACGGGTTGTCTTCAGGAACGAATTGGAAACCGCCGATGCCGATGCCGAGCAAGGCGCCCAGCCCAAAGGCGCCGAAGGCCAGGAAGATGCCGCGGTAGCCCTGGCTGATGGCGTTGTTGATTGCTGTGCTGATGAGCAGCGTGAAGGTGATCCACAGCGGAAAGCCGGTCGCGGAAGCCCAGATGGCGACCAGGAAGCAGTCAAGAACCAGATTCTGCAGTTCTGCCCGTTGGGAGTTTTCCGCATGGCAGGCGCGCCGGTAAATCAGGTGCGGATAGACCAAGAACTGCAGGGTCAGCAGTAACCACACCCAAGCCGCGTACCCCCGGCCGGCCAAGTGGAGAGAGAAGAACGCGAAGGCATTGACGAAGGATATCGAGCGCATGACCCAGTGCGCCCTGACGATCCAGTGGGGGTGGCGAGAGGCGGTCGGGGACGGTGGCATCACGCGATTATCCCCGTGGCCTTATGCCAATGTGTGTGTACGTCATGTCAATTTGCATGCTGGTGTGACAAAGCACCGGAGTGGACTGCGATTGGGGCTTGCCGTTTGCGCCGGAATTTTCATTTTTTCGCTTGCTGCAGCGCAGCTTGACGCTTTTGTCAGGCAAAAAAACCCCATCGACAAAAGCGTCAGGTGCCCCCAAAGGGCGGTAGTGCCGCTTTTCTAGCGAGGCCTTAATAATCAGATGTTTAGCGGAGTGGCACGGCACCTGCATTAGATGAGTTAAGTGCGGCATAAATGAAGTTGATCAAAGCCGCCGATTGACGAAAACGTCGATACACATCTGGAGGAGCCATGGCCCACACCGTAAGCATCGAAGACGCGGACGTCCGCTACGCCTGCGCACCGCAGGAATCCCTGCTTTCCGGCCTGCACCGGCTGGGCCTGCGCGGCATTCCGGTGGGCTGCCGCGGCGGCGGCTGCGGCGTCTGCAAGGTCGAGATCACCGAAGGCGAGTTCAGCACCCGCACGATGAGCCGGGATCACGTCTCCGACGATGACTTGGCGCACCGCCGGCTGCTGGCCTGCCGGGTGTACCCCTCCAGCGACCTTTCCCTGAAGGTGATCGGCAAGTTGCAGAAGAAGGTCTGCACGCCTGCCGATCGCCCGCTTCCCTGAAAAACCGTTCGATACATCCATATAAAAGGAGACGAGATATGGCGCTTACCGGTGTTCTTCGTCCTGGCCATGCCCAGGTTCGTGTGCTGAATCTGGAAGAAAGCGTGCGCTTCTACCGTGACGTGCTGGGCTTGGTGGAAACCGGCCGTGACGCCCAGGGGCGGGTCTATTTCAAGTGCTGGGACGAGCGTGACCACAATAGCTACGTGATCCGCGAGGCGGATCGGGCCGGCATCGACTTCTTCGGCTTCCGCGTGCTGGACAAGGCGACCCTCGACAAGTTCGACGCCGACCTGCGCGCCTACGGTCTCGCCACCGAGCGCATCCCCGCCGGCGAGATGCTGGAGACCGGTGAGCGGGTGCGTTTCACGCTGCCCTCCGGCCATGTGATGGAGCTGTTTGCCGACAAGACCAAGGTTGGCAACGGCATCCCCCTCGTCAATCCGGCCCCGTGGTGCAAGGCCCGCGACCATGGTATCGCCCCGATCCGCCTCGACCACGCGCTGCTCTATGGGCCCAACGTGGCGGAAGTGCAGAAGATCTTCACCGAAGTGCTTGGTTTCTACCTCGTCGAGCGGGTGCTGACGCCGGACGGCAACGCCAATGCGGCGATCTGGCTGTCCTGTGGGCAGAAGGTGCACGACATCGCCTTCGCCGAGTACCCGGAGCCGGGCAAGCTGCACCACTGTTCCTTCCTGATGGAGAGCTGGGATCAGGTGCTGCGCGCCGGCGACATCATGTCAATGAACCAGGTGGCAGTGGACATCGGCCCGACCCGCCACGGCGTGACCCGTGGCTGCACGATCTACGCCTGGGACCCGTCCGGCAACCGTTTCGAAACCTTCATGGGCGGCCACCTGCCGTATCCCGATTACGAAACGATGACCTGGACCTTCGACAACTTCGGCCAGGGCCTCGACTACCCGCAGCGCAAGCTGCACGAGACCTTCCTGTCCGTCGTCAGCTGAGCGCCGGCCATGACGAGCATCCACCCGCCGCTGGACACCGCCCGGCGCTTCGTGCGCCTCAGTGGCGAGCGTCCCAATGGTTTCGTCGAGTTCGAGTTCGCCATCGGCGAGCCGGAGATCTTCGTCGAGATGATCCTCGGCCGCGAGGCCTTCGCCGAGTTCTGCACGGCCAACCGGGTGGACATGCTGCCGCCGCGGGACCCCGATGCGCCCGCGGACGACTGGGACTGGCGCCTCACCGACGCCACCCACACCCGCTTCAAATAATCCGAATACCCGGAGACACACAACATGCAGATCGACCTCCGCACGGTCGCCATCCAGCCCCAGCGCCAGGCCTTCGACCACTTGGTGCGCCGCTTCGGCGACAAGCCGGCTTCCCGCTACCAGGAAGGCAGCTACGACATCCAGGCTGCCGAAAACCTGCACTACAAGCCCACCTGGGCACCGGAAAAGGAACTCTACGATGCCAGCCTGACCCGCATCGTGATGCAGGACTGGTATGCGCTGAAGGACCCGCGCCAGTTCTACTACAGCACCTACACGCTGACCCGCGCGCGCCAGCAGGAGACCGCCGAGGCCAACTTCGCCTTCGTCGAATCCCGCGGCCTGGCCGACATGCTGCCTGACGAGCTGCGCGACGTCGCCCTCAAGGTGCTGGTGCCGCTGCGCCACGCCGCCTGGGGAGCCAACCAGCACAACACCTTCATCTGCGGCTACGGCTACGGCACCACCTTTACCCAGCCGTGCATGTACCACGCGATGGACAACCTGGGCATCGCCCAGTACCTGTCGCGCCTCGGGCTGCTGCTCGGCGACACCGACGCGCTGGAGGCCGGCAAGCAGGCCTGGCTGGACGATGCCGCGTGGCAGCCGCTGCGTCGCTACGTCGAAGACTGCCTCGTGCTGCGCGATCCGTTCGAGCTGTTCGTCGCCCAGAACGTGGCCCTCGACGGTCTGCTGTATCCGCTGGTGTACGAGCGCATCGTCGATGAGCACCTGTCGGTGCGCGGCGCCTCCGCGGTGGCGATGCTGACCCAGTTCATGAGCGACTGGTTCGACGAGACCCGCAAGTGGGTCGATGCGGTGCTCAAGGTGGCCGCCGCCGAATCGGAGCACAACCGCGACGTGCTGCAGGACTGGACCCGCAGCTGGAGCGCCCGCGCCGCGTCGGCGATGGTGCCCATCGTCGAGCTGGCCCTCGGCGCCGAAGCCGACGAGGCGGTCGGCCAACAGCTCGCCGCGCTGACCGCGCGCATCCAGAAAACCGGTATTCCGCTCTGAGAGGTTCACATGTCTACCGTATTCATTGCCCTCCAGGCCAACGAGGAAACCCGCCCGATCATCGAGGCCATCGAGATCGACAACCCCCAGGCAGTCGTCAATCGCCAGCCGGCGATGGTCAAGATCGACGCCCCGGGACGCCTGGTGATCCGCAAATCGACGATCGAAGAGCAGCTCGGCCGCGAGTTCGATCTGCAGGAACTGCACATCAACCTGATCTCGCTCACCGGCAACGTGGTTGAAGACGACGAAACCCTGACCCTGAGCTGGAACAGCTGAAAGAGGAGACCGCCATGGATATGAAAGTCGCCAAGAAGAAGCTTGGTCTGAAAGAGAAGTACAAGTTGATGACCCGCGACCTGGGTTGGGATACCACCTACCAGACTAAGGAGGACGTGTTCCCCTACGTCGGCTACGAGGGTATCAAGATCCATGACTGGGAAAAGTGGGAAGACCCCTTCCGCCTGACCATGGATGCCTACTGGAAATATCAGGCCGAGAAGGAGCGCAAGTTCTACGCGATCATCGACGCCCACGCCCAGAACAACGGCCACCTGAACCTCACCGACGCGCGCTACCTGTCGGCACTGAAGATCTTCCTGCAGGCCATCAGCCCCGGCGAATACGCCGCCCACAAGGGTTTCGCCCGTGTCGGCCGAGAGTTTCCCGGCGTCGGCACCCAGGTCGCGTGCCAGATGCAGGCTATCGACGAGATCCGCCACGCCCAGACGCAGATCCACGCGATGTCCAACTACAACCGGTACTACAACGGTTTCCATGCCTTCGCGGACACCCGCGACCGCATCTGGTACACCTCGGTGGCGCGCTCCTTCTTCGACGACGCGATGTCGGCCGGGCCCTTCGAGTTCATGATCGCCATCGGCTTCAGCTTCGAGTACGTGCTGACCAACCTGTTGTTCGTGCCCTTCATGTCGGGCGCGGCCTACAACGGCGACATGGCGACGGTGACCTTCGGCTTCTCGGCCCAGTCCGACGAAGCCCGCCACATGACGCTGGGCCTGGAGTGCATCAAGTTCATGCTCGAACAGGACCCGGACAACCTGCCCATCGTCCAGAACTGGATCGACAAATGGTTCTGGCGCGGCTTCCGCGTGCTCGGCCTGGTCAGTACGATGATGGACTACATGCTGCCCAAGCGCGTGATGTCCTGGCGCGAAGCCTGGGACATCTACGGCGTGGAGAACGGTGGCGCGCTGTTCAAGGACCTGGCCCGCTACGGCATCAAGCCGCCGAAGGGCTGGGACGACGCCGAGAAGGCCATCGACCACATGTCCCACCAGTTCATGCTGGGCCTCTACCAGTGGAGCTTCGGCACCGCCTTCCACAGCTGGATTCCGTCCGAGGACGACATGAACTGGCTGTCCGCCAAGTATCCGGACACCTTCGACAAGTACTACCGCCCGCGCTGGAAGCACATCAAGAAGCTGGCCGACGCCGGTACGCCGTTCAAGAACTACGGCCTCGCCAAGCTGTGCCAGTGCTGCCAGCTGCCGACCGTGTTCACCGAGCCGGACGACCCGACGCTGACCTGCCACCGGGAGAGCGTCTACAACGGCCAGAAGTACCACTTCTGCTCCGACGGCTGCAAGAACGTCTTCGACAATGAGCCGGAGAAATACGTGCAGGCCTGGTTGCCGATGCCGCAGCTGTTCCAGGAGCCGATCAATGGCGACCTGGGCGCCTGGATGGAGTGGGTCAGTCTGCGCGACGGCAAGGACAACGGCGACTACGCCGGCTCCGAAGACCAGCAGAACTTCGAAGCCTGGCGCGGCCTGGCCACCACCAACCAATAAGACAGACCGGTCGGGGCGGCCGGCCCCGGCCCCCCGACGCGACGAGGAGACTCAAATGACCGTAGCTGCAATCCGTGAATACATCGGCGTGCCGCGCGACAGCGTGGAAAATTTCGGCGGCAAGCAGATCGTATACGCCAGCTGGGACCGCCACCTGCTGTTCGCCGCGCCCTTCCTGCTGTGCCTGCCGCCCGAGACGCGCTTCCGCGACCTCGTCGAAGGCCCGCTGACGGCCTTGGTGCAGGCTGACCCGGACGCCGCGGCTCTCGACTGGACGAAGGTCGAATGGCTGAAGGACAACCAGCCGTGGACGCCGGATTTCGACGCCAGCCTGGCGGACAACGGCATCGGCCACAAGGACCAGCTGCGCTTCCGCACGGCCGGCCTCAACAGCCTGTCGGCGGCGGCCTGAGGAGGGTGCGATGAGCTATGAGCTGACCATCGAACCCCTCGGTCAGACCATCGAGATCGAGGAGGGGCAGACCATCCTCGATGCCGCGCTGCGTGCCGGCATCTATCTGCCCCACGCCTGCTGCCACGGCCTGTGCGCCACCTGCAAGGTGCAGGTGAGCGACGGGGAGGTGGAGCACGGCGAGGCGTCCAGTTTTGCGCTGATGGACTTCGAGCGGGACGAGGGCAAGTGCCTGGCCTGCTGTGCCACGGCCCAGAGCGATCTGGTGATCGAAGCCGAGATCGAGGAGGACCCGGACGCCGAGAACCTGCCGGTGCGGGATTTCGACGGCACCGTGACGCGCATCGAGTCCCTCACGCCGACCATCAAGGGCGTGTGGATCAAGCTCGACGAGCCGATGCGCTTCCAGGCTGGCCAATATGTGAACCTCGAGCTGCCCGGCGGTCTCGGCAGCCGGGCCTTCTCCATCGCCAGTGCGCCGTCGTCGGACGGCGAGGTGGAGCTCAATATCCGCATCGTGCCGGGCGGGCAGGGCACCACCTATGTTCACGAGAGGATGCAGGCCGGCGAGAAGGTCCGCATCAGCGGGCCCTACGGGCGCTTCTTCGTGAAGAAGTCGGCCCGGGTGCCGGTGCTCTTCATGGCCGGCGGTTCTGGCCTGTCGAGCCCGCGCTCGATGATCCTCGATCTGCTGGAAGAGGGCTTCGAGCTGCCGATCACGCTGGTGTACGGCCAGCGCACGCGGGACGAGCTGTACTACCACGACGACTTCCTGGCGCTGGCCGAGAAGCATTCCAACTTCCGCTACGTGCCGGCCCTGTCGAACGAACCGGAAGGCTCCGGCTGGAGTGGTTTCCGCGGCTTCGTGCATGAGGCCGCCAAGGCCGCCTTCGACAACGACTTCCGCGGCAACAAGGCCTATCTATGCGGCCCGCCGCTGATGATCGAGGCCTGCATCACCACGCTGATGCAGGGGCGTTTGTTCGAGCGGGATATCTACACCGAGAAGTTCATCTCCGCGGCCGACGCCCAGCAGGTGCGCAGCCCGCTGTTCAAGGCGATCTGAGCGGATCGGCGCGCGAGGTGCCGATTTCGCGCGCCGATTTTGATACCTAAAAGGTATTCGATACTCAGAACTAAAGTATTGGACGGTATAGGGACCCATTCTTAGACTGGCTTCCATACCGGCTCAGCCCGGATGGCATCCAGACAACATACCGAGGTAAGCATGCGTCTCATCGAGAATTTCATCGGCGGCGAATACACCGCCGGCCTCAGCGGCAAGACCTTCGAGAAGCGCTCGCCGGTGGACAACCGGGTCATCGCGCGGATCAGCGAGGCTGGCCGCGGCGAGGTGGATGCGGCCGTGCAGGCCGCGCGGGCGGCCCTCCACGGGGAATGGGGCGGGCTCACGCTGGAGCAGCGCGTCGACCTGCTGTACGGCGTGGCCGACGAGATCACCCGCCGCTTCGAGGACTTCGTCGCTGCCGAGATGGCCGACACCGGCCAGCCGTCCCACGTCATGCGGCAGGTGTTCATTCCGCGCGGCGCGGCCAACTTCAAGGTCTTCGCCGACATGGTCAAGAACGTGCCGGCGGAGTCCTTCCAGATGTCCACGCCGGACGGTCGCGGTGCGCTGAACTACGCGATCCGCGTGCCGAAGGGCGTGATCGGCGTGATCAGCCCGTGGAATGCGCCTTTCCTGCTGATGACCTGGAAGGTCGGTCCGGCGCTGGCTTGTGGCAACACGGTGATCGTCAAGCCGTCCGAAGAGTCGCCGCACACGGCGGCGCTGCTCGGCGAGGTGATGAACGCGGTGGGCATTCCGAAGGGCGTCTACAACGTGATCCACGGTTTCGGGCCGGATTCCGCTGGTGAATTCCTGACCCAGCATCCGGGCGTCGACGCGATCACCTTCACCGGCGAGACGCGCACTGGCTCGGCGATCATGAAGGCCGCCTCGAACGGCATGCGCGACGTGTCCTTCGAGCTCGGCGGCAAGAACGCCGGGATCGTCTTCGCCGACGCGGATTTCGACGCGGCGGTGGATGGCATCTTCCGTTCGGCCTTCCTCAACACCGGGCAGGTCTGCCTGGGCACCGAACGGGTTTATGTGGAACGGCCGATCTTCGACAAGTTCGTCGCGGCGCTGAAGACCAAGGTCGAGGCGGTCAAGTTCGGCCGCCCGGAGAACCACGACGCCAACTACGGCCCGCTGATCAGCCAGGAGCACCGCCAGAAGGTCCTGTCCTACTACCGCAAGGCGGTGGAGGAGGGGGCCACCGTGGTGACCGGCGGCGGCGTGCCCGACATGCCCGCCGAACTGGCCGAAGGTGCCTGGGTGCAGCCGACGATCTGGACCGGCCTGCCGGAAAGCGCAGCGGTCGTGCAGGAGGAGATCTTCGGCCCGTGCTGCCATATCCGCCCGTTCGACAGCGAGAACGAGGTCGTGCAGCTCGCCAATGCCACTGACTACGGCCTGTCCACGACGATCTGGACCACCAACCTGGCCCGTGCCCACCGTGTGGCAGCGCGCGTCGAGGTGGGCATCACGTGGATCAACAGCTGGTTCCTGCGCGACCTGCGCACGCCTTTCGGCGGCTCCAAGCAGTCCGGCATCGGCCGCGAGGGCGGCGTGCATTCGCTGGAGTTCTACTCCGAGACCAGAAACATCTGCGTGAAGCTCTGACGCACTCCCCACAGGACAGAGAGATGAACGAAGAACAGATCCAACACTACGGCGACGCGCTTTACGACGCGTGGCGCGAGCGCCGCACGATTGCGCCGCTGCTCGAACAAGAGCCAGACATCACCCTCGCCGACGCCTACCGCATTCAGCTGCGCTACATCGAGCGCCGCGTGGCGGCCGGCGAGACCATCGTCGGCAAGAAGATCGGCGTGACCAGCAAGCCGGTGCAGGACTTCCTCGGCGTGTTCCAGCCGGATTTCGGCCAGCTGACGTCGGGCATGGTCTATCAGGAAGGCGACGTGATCGACCTGGGCACGCTGATCCAGCCCAAGGCCGAGGCGGAGCTGGCCTTCGTACTGAAGGAAGACCTGCAGGGGCCGGGCGTCACCGCGATGGACGTGATCCGCGCTACCGACTACGTGGTGCCGTGTTTCGAGATCGTCGACTCGCGCATCACCGACTGGAAGATCCGCATCCAGGACACCGTCGCCGACAACGCCTCCTGCGGCGTGTATGTGCTCGGCAAGACCAAGGGCGATCCGCGCAAGCTCGACATCACGCTGGCCGGCATGGTGCTGGAGAAGAACGGCGAGCTGCACTCCACCGGCGTCGGCGCGGCGGTGCAAGGCTCGCCGGCCAACGCGGTGGCCTGGCTGGCCAACACCCTCGGCGAGCTGGGCATTCCCTTCAAGGCTGGCGAGGTGATCCTGTCCGGTTCCCAGTCGGCCTTGGTGCCGGTCGCCGATGGCGACGAGCTGGTGTGCACGGTCGGCGGCCTTGGCAGCTGCCGCGTCAAATTTTCCGGCAGGAGCGCCGTATGAGCATGGAAATCACCCTGTCCCGCGAGGACATCGTCCGCCTGTGCGAGCGCGTCGAAGGTGCGCAGACCCGCGCCTACGCCATCCCCAAGCTGACCGACGAATATCCCGGTATGACCATCGGTGACGGTTACGCCGTGCAGCTGGAGCTGCGCCGGCGTTTCCTGGCCCGCGGCCACAAGCAGGTTGGCTGGAAGGCCGGCCTCACCTCCAAGGCCAAGATGAAGCAGATGGGCGTCGATGTGCCGTCCATCGGTTTCCTCACCGACCGGATGGCGCGGCCGGAGAACGCTGCCATCTCCACCTCCGACCTGGTCCATCCGCGCGTCGAGTGCGAGGTCGCCTTCGTTATGAAGGACGAGCTGACGGGGCCGGGCTGCACCGCGGCCGCCGTGCTGGCGGCGACGGACTATGTGTTGCCGGCGGTGGAAATCATCGATTCACGCTTCTCCGGCTTCAAGTTCGACCTGCCCAGCGTGGTGGCGGACAACGGCTCGTCGGCCCGCTTCGTCGGCGGCGGCCGTGCCCGCTACGCAAAGGACCTGGATCTGCGGACCCTCGGTGTGGTGCTCGAGAAGAACGGCGAGATCGTCGCCATGGGCGCCTCTGCCGCGGTGCTCGGCCATCCGGCCGAGGCCATCGCGATGCTGGTGAACATCCTCGCCGAGCTCGGCGAGAGCCTGCCCGCCGGCAGTTTCGTGATGAGCGGCGGCATCACCGAGGCCATCGCGGTCAAGCCGGGCGACAGCGTGATCGCCCGTTTCCAGGAACTGGGCAGCGTGTCGATGCGCTTCGTCGAATAAGCCCGAGGAGAACCCCATGCCAATTATCGAAATGCACATGATGGTGGGCCGCACCACCGAGCAGAAGCACAAGGTTGCCGCGGCGGTGACCGAGGCGGTGGCGAAGAGCCTCGACTGCAGCGCCGACACCGTCCGCATCCTGATCACCGAACACGCCACCGACGGCTTCTACGTCGCCGGACAGACCATGGCCCAGCGCGCCGCCGCGCGGGCCGCCCAGGAGCAGAACGCATGAAGAAGATCCGCTGTGCCTTGATCGGCTCCGGCAACATCGGCACCGACCTGATCTACAAGATCCAGCGCAGCCCGGTGCTGGAGCCGGTGTGGATGGTCGGCATCGACCCCGAATCCGAAGGCCTCGCCCGCGCCCGCAGCATGGGCCTGAAGACCACAGCCGAAGGCGTGGACGGCCTCCTGCCCCACGTGATGGAAGACAACATCCAGATCGCCTTCGACGCCACCAGCGCCTATGTGCATGCGGAGAACAGCCGCAAGCTCAACGAGCTGGGCGTGCTGATGATCGACCTGACGCCGGCCGCCATCGGCCCCCTGTGCGTGCCGCCGGTGAACCTGCGCGAGCACGCCGACAAGCTGGAGATGAACGTCAACATGATCTCCTGCGCCGGCCAGGCGACGATTCCCATCGTCAATGCGGTGTCGCGCATCCAGAGCGTCGGCTACGCCGAGATTGTCGCCAGCCTGGCCTCCAAGTCGGTCGGCCCGGGTACCCGCGCCAACCTGGACGAATTCACCTACACCACCTCCAACGCCATCGAGGTCGTCGGCGGCGCCCGCAAGGGCAAGGCGCTGGCCATCATCAACCCGGCCGAACCGCCGCTGATCATGCGCAACACCATCTACTGCCTCACCGACGAGGCGCCGGACGAGGCGCGCATCACCGCCTCGGTGCTGGAGATGATCAAGGAAGTGCAGAAGTACGTGCCGGGCTACCGGCTGGTGAATGGCCCGGTGTTCGACGAGACGCCGAAGGGGCACCGCGTGTCGGTGTTCATGGAAGTGGCCGGCCTCGGCGACTACCTGCCCAAGTACGCCGGCAACCTGGACATCATGACTGCGGCGGCGACCCGCACCGCCGAGATGTTCGCCGAGGAGATCCTCGCCGGAAAGATCAAGCTGCAAGCCATGGAGGTGGCGTGATGAGCGCATCCAGCCTGAAGGGCCGCAAGGTCATCCTGCACGACATGTGCCTGCGCGACGGCATGCATGCCAAGCGCGAACAGATCAGCGTCGACCAGATGGTCAAGGTTGCCACTGCCCTCGACGGCGCCGGCGTGCCCTACCTGCAGGTCACCCACGGGGCGGGGATGGGCGGCAACTCCCTGCAGCACGGCTTCGCACCCCACAGCAACGAGGAATACATCTCGGCGGTGGCCTCGCGGATGAAGCAGGCCAAGGTGTCGGTGCTGCTGATTCCCGGCCTCGGCACGATGCGCGAGCTGCAGTCCGCCTACGACTGCGGCGCCCGCAGCGTGCATGTGGCGACCCACTGCACCGAGGCCGATACGTCGCCGCAGCACATCGCCTTCGCGCGCAAGCTGGGCATGGACACCACCGGCTTCCTGATGATGGCCCACCTCAACGACCCGGCCGGCATCGCCAAGCAGGGCAAACTGATGGAGGACTACGGCGCCCACACGGTGTACGTCACCGACTCGGCCGGCTACATGCTGCCGGAGGACGTGAAGGCCCGCGTGCAGGCCCTGCGCGACGTGCTCAAGCCGGAGACCGAGATCGGCTTCCACGGCCACCACAACCTGGGCATGGGCATCGCCAATTCCATCGCCGCCATTGAGGCCGGCGCGATCCGCATCGACGGTTCGGTGGCTGGCCTCGGCGCCGGCGCCGGCAACACGCCGTTGGAGGTGTTCGCCGCCGTCTGCGAGCGGATGGGCATCGACACCGGCGTGGATCTGTTCAAGCTGATGGATGCCGCCGAGGACATCATCGTGCCGATGATGGACCACATGGTCCGCGTCGACCGCGAATCCCTGACCCTCGGTTTCGCCGGCGTCTATTCGACCTTCCTGCTCCATTCCAAGCGGGCAGCCGAGCGTTTTGGCGTGCCGGCGCGGGACATCCTGGTGGAGCTGGGCCGCAAGAAGATGATCGGCGGCCAGGAGGACATGATCATGGACACCGCGATGACCATGGCCAAGGAACGCGGCCTGCTGAAGGAAGTTGCCGCCTGATACCCGCCACGACGGGGCGCCCACGCAGGCGCCCCGCAATCCACACCTTTCAACGGAGACAAAAAACATGGCACTCAGAGGACTGCTGCGCATGGGCGAGGTCGCATTGCGCGTGCTCGACATGGGCGAAGCGCGCGAGCACTACGGCAAGCGCATGGGGCTGCACGAGGTGATGACCGACGCCGCCGGCCAGGTGTACTACAAGGCCTGGGACGAGCACGACCACCATTGCCTGGTGCTGCGCGAGGCCGACTCGGCCGGCATCGACTACTTCGCCTTCAAGGTCTTCGACGATGCGACGCTCGACACGCTGGAACCAAAGATCCGCGCTTTCGGCCTGCAGGTGGAGCACATCGAGGCCGGCGTCTACCCGAAGAGCGGGCGGCGCCTGCAATTTACGCTGCCCAGCGGCCACGTGATGCAGCTCTACGCCCACAAGGAGCAGACCGGCAACAGCATGCCGCTGCTCAATCCGGGGGTCTTGCCGGACGAAGGGGTGATCCGCGGCTTCCGCATCAACCGCCTCGATCACGCGCTGCTCGGCGGCGTGAACGTCGACGAATCGGCGCGCCTGTTCACCGAGGTCTTTGATTTCGACCTCAGCGAGCGCCTGATCGACGCCGAGAGCGGCCAGTCCCTCGCGCTGTTCCTGAGCTGCACCACCACGCCCCACGACATCGCCTTCGTGCTGCAGCCGACGCCGGGGCGCTTCCACCACGTGTCCTTCCTGCTCGAATCGGTGAACGACGTGATCCACGCGGCGGACCTGATCGGCAAGTACCGCATTCCGGTGGACGTGGGCCCGAACCGCCACGGCGTGACCCGCGGCGCAACGATCTATTTCTTCGACCCGTCGGGCAACCGCAACGAAGTGTTTTCCGGCGGCTACGTGCATTACCCGGACACGCCGACCCTAACGTGGGACACCACCGAACTGGGCCATGCGACCTTCGCTCAGGACAACGTGGTGCGCGAGAGTTTCCTGACGGTGCTGACGGGTTGAAAGGACCCCTGAACATGAATACGGCAGAAGAACTGGCCATCGTGGTCGGCGCCACCGGCGCCTTCGGCAATGCAATCGTGGACCGCCTGACGGCCGCCGGCCTCGGTGTGGTGGCGGTCGCCCGCAGCGCCGAGTCGCTGGCAGCCCTGCAGGACCGGGTGCCCGGCCTGACGGCCTGTGTGGCCGACATCGGTGACGATTCGGCGATCTCCGCCATCGCCGCGGCCGTCAACCGGCCGGTGCGGATGGTGGTGCACGGCCCCGGCGTGGCGGTGGCGGGCGGCATCCTCAGCGCGCCGACGTCGAGCATGGTGGATGCGGTGAACATCAAGGTCGGCGGCCTGCTGCGCCTGACGCGGGCGGTTGATGGTTTGCTGTCGGCGGGCTCGCGGATTGTCGCCATTGGCGGCCATTACGGCTTCGAGCCGACGGCCTATGCAGCAGCGGCCGGCGTGGCCAACGCGGCGCTGGTGAATGTGGTGCGCCAGCTCAGCCTGGCCTACGGTGCGCGGGGCGTGACGGCGCACTTGATTGCGCCGGGGCCGGCCGACACCGAGCGCCTGCGCCGGGTTGCCGCCGACCGTGCCGCGCTGCGCGGCATCACGGTGGACGAGGTGCTGGCCGAGATGCTCGCCGATTCGTCCATCGGCCGTTTCACGACGCCGGAGCAGGTGGCCTGGGCGGTGGCGCTGCTGCTCGCCCCCGAGGCGGATTCCATGACCGGCTCCAGCCTGATGCTCGATTCCGGCCGTCGCCGCGGCCTGCCTTAGGAGACTCCCGATGCCGATCGTCAATTTCCATCTCGTCGAAGGCATGAGCACGCCCGAGCAGGACGAGCGCCTGCTCATCGGCGCCTGTCGCTTCTACGCGGAAGTACTCGATGCGCCGGTGGACCGGGTGCGTGCCTTCATCACGCCCCATCGGCCGTCGCAGATGGCGGTGGCCGGCGATCTGGTGGCGCACAACGGGCTGCATGCGCCGTGGTTCGACTGCATCGTGCTCGAAGGGCGTTCGCTGGAGCAGCGCCAGCGCCTGCTGAGGGGCTTCACCGATCTGCTCGTGGATGTGCTCGGCGTGCGCCGTGAGCTGGTGCGCGGTTGCTGCCGGCGCGTCCCGCCCGAGGATTGGGCCATCGGCGGCGAGCCAGCCAGTGTGTTGCGCAAGGACGAGGTTGAAGCGCGAGCCCGGGCGGCGGCCTCGGGCGCCGCGTGAGTTTCGGGCCTCACCCTTGCGTTTCCCGCGACCGACTTTATTCCTCTCCTCCCTGAATTTGTCGGTCGTTGCTTGACCCCCGCGCGGCCCGTCGCCGCGCGGGGGATTTTTTTATGGTGCCGGACGTGGCTTATGATGTGCCGAATCAGCCAGGAAGCACATGCCGGGATACAGCTGGGCTGGCGCGGCCTCTGCCGAAGCTGGAGGGGCAAGCCTTGCTGCGATCTTTTTGCGCCGGGCGGTAAAGCTGCCGGGCAGGCTGGATTAGACAACAACGTGTGAAGGATGGGGACCGCATGGAATTACAGAACAACCGCTTCAAGCAGCGCCTGCTGGCGGGTGAACTGCAGTATGGCCTGTGGCTCGGGCTGTCGGAGATCTTCAGTGCCGAGATCTGCGCCGGCGCCGGCTTCGACTGGCTGCTGATCGACGCAGAGCACGGCCCGAACGATCTGCGCTCGATCTTCGCGCAATTGCAGGCTATCGCGCCCTACGATTCGCAGCCCGTCGTACGGCCGCCGCAGGGCGACCACGTTTTGATCAAGCAGTTGCTGGAAACCGGCGTGCAGACCTTGCTGATCCCGATGGTCGAATCGGGCGAGCAAGCCCGACACCTGGTCGAGGCGATGCGCTATCCGCCGGAAGGCATCCGCGGGGTCGGCAGTTCGATCGCCCGCGCTGCGCGCTGGGGGCGGATCACCGATTACGCTGAGCGGGCCAACGACCAGATGTGTCTGCTGGTGCAGGTGGAGACCCGTACTGGCCTGGAGAATCTCGATGCGATCCTGGCGGTGCCGGGCGTCGACGGGGTGTTCTTTGGTGCTGTGGATCTGGCCGCGTCCTTCGGCCTGCTTGGCCAGCCGAATCACCCGGACATTGTGGCGCGCATCGAGGACGGTCTGCGGCGTACCGCGGCCTGTGGCAAGGCCGGCGGCGTGCTGTGTGGCAATCGGGAGCTGGTTGCCCGCTACCGGGATGCCGGAGCACGCTTCATTGCCGTCGGTGTCGATGGAATGTTGTTGGCGGCGGCTACGTCCGAGCTCTGCGCTTCCTTCAAGGGCGGCGGTTTTGGCGGGGTGGGCGGCTACGGCTGAGCCCGCGTTGGCCTGGGCGGGTCTTGCAAAATGCCCGCTAATGTGCCAACATCGCCGGCTCCCTCGGGATAGGAAAGGGTTTTCTTACTATCCGCCGACGGGCAACCTTGTCCTACCGTTCGCATGACGGAGGGCTTTTATCCACAAGGAGATTCCATGCGGCATTACGAAGTCGTATTCATCGTTCACCCCGATCAGAGCGAGCAGGTTCCTGCCATGATCGAGCGTTATCGTTCCCTCGTGACCTCCCAGAACGGCCAGATCCATCGTCTGGAAGACTGGGGTCGTCGTCAGCTGGCCTACCCGATCCAGAAGATCCACAAGGCTCACTACGTGCTGATGAACATCGAGTGCGATCAGTCCACCATTGCTGAGCTCGAGCACGGCTTCAAGTTCAACGACGCCGTCCTGCGTTACCTGTCCATCCGCACCAAGCGCGCCGTGACCACCCCGTCGCCGATGATGAAGGAAGAAAAGGCTCGTTCCCTGACTTCCGGTGCTGATGAGGCCAAGCCGGCTGCCGAGCAGCCCGCTGCCTGAGTTGCAGGAAGCGCAGCGCAACAGTTTTGAGATTGATGGCGTCCTGACCGAGATCGGCGCCTTGCGTTACTCCCCCGGCGGTGTGCCGGTGCTGGCAGGGCGCTTGGAGCACCGGTCCCGGCAGGTCGAAGCAGGTGTGGAGCGGGATGTAAGCCTTGAGCTGCAGGTTGTGGCTCTGGGGGACAAGGCGAAATTGCTCGCCAGTGCCCGTCTAGGATCTCCGGCGCATGTCGTTGGATTTCTCGCCGCCAAAAGCCTGCGTAGCCGGACGCCTGTATTGCACATCGATACGATCGAATTTTTGGAAGGAATGAATCATGGCATTCAAGCCAGCAATGAAGCGTAAGGACGACCGTGGCGGTCGCAGCCTTTTCAAGCGTCGCAAGTTCTGCCGTTTCAGCGCAGAGAAGATTGAAGAGATCGATTACAAGGATGTGGACATCCTGAAGGATTTCATCACCGAAAACGCCAAGATCATGCCGGCACGCATCACCGGCACCAAGTCTGGTTACCAGCGTCAGCTGTCCACCGCGATCAAGCGTGCCCGCTTCCTCGCCCTGCTGCCCTACACCGACCTGCATCAGTAATTCCGGAGAGACAGCATGCAAATCATTCTTTTGGACAAGGTTGTCAATCTGGGTGGCCTCGGTGACGTGGTCAAGGTCAAGGATGGTTACGCTCGTAACTTCCTGATCCCGCAAGGCAAGGCCAAGCGTGCCAACGCCGCTAACCTGGCTGAGTTCGAAGCCCGTCGTGCCGAGCTCGAGCGCATCGCTGCCGAGCAGCTGGCTGCCGCTCAGGCTCGTGGCGAAAAGCTCGAAGGCTCTGTCGTGACCATCTCCCGCAAGGCAGGTGTCGATGGCCGTCTTTTCGGTTCCGTGACCAACGCTGACATCGCTGAAGCGCTGAAGGCCCTGGGTTTCGAAGTCGAGAAGTCTGCGGTCCGCATGCCGGAAGGCCCGCTGAAGGTTGTCGGCGAGTTCCCGCTCGTCGTCTCCCTGCATACCGACGTGACTGCTAACATCGCTGTCACGGTGGTTGGCGAGAACTGATCGTCAGGAGAGCTTCTGCTCCCCATGAAAAAGGCTGCCTCGTGCAGCCTTTTTTGTTTTCTGGCCAGCCTGACTGGTTTCCTGTGTTGCTGAAGACCCATGCGCAAATCCGATAGCCATTCCGAAGATCCCGTGATGTCCTCCCTGCGGCTGCCGCCGCATTCCATCGAGGCGGAGCAGTCGCTGTTGGGCGGCCTGCTGATCGACAACTCCGTGTGGGAGCGTGTTGGCGACATCGTCAATGAAGCCGATTTCTACCGGGACGATCACCGGCGCATCTTCCGCCATATCGCCAAGCTGGTAGAGATGGGCAAGCCGGCCGACGTGGTGACGGTGTTCGAGAGCCTTGAGAAGAATGGTGAGGCTGAGCATGTCGGTGGCCTTGCCTATCTCGGTGAGATCGCCAACAGCACGCCGTCGGCGGCGAACGTGCGGCGCTATGGCGAGATCATTCGGGAGCGGGCCATCCTGCGCAAGCTGGTTTCCGTGGGTGACGATATCGCCGCCAGTGCGCTGACGCCATCGGGCAAGGATGCCAAGACCCTGCTCGACGAGGCGGAAGCCAAGGTGTTCGAGATCGCAGAAGCTGGCGCGCGGACGGTCAGCGGTTTTCAAGCCATTCAGCCGATCCTGGGGCAGGTGGTTGATCGCATTCAGGAGCTGTACGACCGTGATTCGCCGGCGGGCATTACGGGCGTACCGACGGGGCTGGCCGATCTGGATGAGAAGACCTCAGGCCTGCAACCGTCCGACATGATCGTGCTGGCTGCGCGTCCGGGTATGGGCAAGACCTCGCTTGCGCTGAACATCGCCGAGACGGTTGCGGTGGAGGCGGGGCTGCCGGTGGCCATCTTCTCGATGGAAATGCCGGGCACCCAATTGGCAACGCGTTTTCTTTCTTCTGTTGGCCGCATCGATCAGCACAAGATCCGGACTGGCAAGCTGAATGACGAAGAATGGCAGCGCCTGACCTATGCGCTGGGCAAGCTTCATGAAGCGCCGATCTTCATCGATGAGACGCCAGGCCTCAATCCAACCGACTTGCGCGCGCGCTGTCGTCGCCTGCACCGCCAGTGCGGGCGGTTGGGTTTGATCGTCATCGATTATCTGCAGTTGATGACTTCGTTAAAGGAAAGCGATAACCGATCGGCTGAGCTGTCTGAGATCTCCCGTTCGGTCAAATCCCTGGCTAAAGAGTTGCATGTGCCGATCATTGCGTTGTCGCAGCTGAATCGAAGTCTTGAGCAGCGACCGAACAAGCGCCCGGTGGCATCTGATCTGCGGGAATCCGGGGCAATCGAACAGGATGCGGACATCATCATGTTCATTTACCGGGACGAGATCTATAACCCCGACTCTCCAGACAAGGGGATGGCGGAGCTGATTATCTCTAAGCACCGGAATGGTTCGACGGGGACTGTCCGTATGACCTTCCTTGGCGAATTCACCCGCTTCGAGAATTTTGCTGGTACTTATACCGGCGCAGGCGCCCCGGAGTACTGATTGCTTTGGTGTGAAATTATTTTCTCAAATAGTGTTGACGGATTTTGATAATTCTTTATAATGCGCAGCTCTTTCGCTGCAGCGCGTTACGAAGTAAGCGCTACGGGGTGAGGAGGCAGTGCTGAAGCGGTGGGGTTTG
>JAFEDJ010000063.1 GCA_018241685.1 Pseudomonadota bacterium | reverse complement strand
GCAGGAGGGAGACTGCAGATCAGCCGGTGTTCCGATCTGGCCGAATTACCCGCACCAGGGAGGCCCGGGGAGGACCCGCGCCCCTGCCCGGCCGGCACCCGGATGGCAGAGGCCAGCAGGCACCAGGCGACATCGATGGTGTGATTCCAGTGAAACATCACGCAGACCGACCTGCTGGCAGGTTGGTCGGAGGTCGGTCGGCTCGGAACCCTCGCAGTTGCTTGCTTAGACCAACCTGACCAACCTGACCAACCTTTTGGGTTGTATTGGGTGAGTGAGAAAGATTGCGCAGCAATACGCGTGAGGGCGAAAAGGTCGGTCAGGTCGGTCGAACCCGCACGACTGCTAGACCGAGGTCGGTCTGAGGTCGGTCTGAGGTCGGTCTGTAGCGCCAGAAGGTCGGGATGGCGCTCAGAATGGAGGCGTTGCGACATCGCGCACCTCCGCGCCGGCCATCCCGCCTGGCACCCACCGCCGCTCCTTTACGCCATCCACCTCACGCCGCACCTGCTTCCAGTGCAGGCGCTTCATGATCGCGGCCACGCGCATCTGTTCGGCCTTCCCGTGCTTGCCGGGGTCCATCCCAATGCACCACTGCAGGACTTCATCGGTGGTGGTGTAGTCAACGCGCAACCCACCGCGCAGGCGCACCGGATAAGCGCTCCTTGCCTCCGAGTCAGGCGCACGCATGGCCAACCACGTGGCGGTTCGCCCCTCCCAGCTATCGCCGATGTAGCGCTCCTCCTGTTCCTCGGCGGCGTCGGCGGGCAGCTCCCACCACTTCAGGCCGTCGCGGAACAGCGCCACCGCCTCGGCCCACAACTGGTCACGCAGCGCGATGATGTCATCCAGCTGCACCACGCCATCGGTGCGCACGGGCAGGAAGCGCCGCCCGCCGGTCGGGTCGCGCAGGTATTCGTGTTCGTTCGTTGTGCCGATGAAGACGCACTCGCGCCGATAGCTGCGAGGAACGCGCTCATAAGGCGCCCGGAACTTGTCGACGCGGCGGGTGATGGCGGTCTTTACCGCGGTCACGTCGGCCTTGCCGAAGCTGTCCATCTCGCCGATCTCGACGCCCCAGCATCCCTGGATGACCTGATAAAAATCCTTGCCGGTGGGGGATTCGTTGGTCTCGGCGAACCAGTCGCTACCGAACAGGGCACGGGCCGCGGATGACTTGCGCTTGCCCTGCTCCCCCTCCAACACCAGCATGAAGTCGACCTGCGCGCCCACGAAGGGCTGCTTGGGGTCAACCCACAGGATTCGGGCCACGGCGCCCACCATGAAGCATTGCGACGCGCGGCGGCTGTAAGGCGTGTCCGGTGCGCCGAACAGGTTCACCAGCATGGCCTCGACGCGCGGCGTACCGTCCCACTCGGCGGCAGTCAGGTATTCGCGCACAGGATGGCGGCGATTGCGCCGTGCCACGGCGATTACCGCCTTCAGCACGGTGTCATCCTTGCATCGGCAGTAGTAGCGGTCGGGGTGCTGCAGCCATGCCGCCAGCTCGCAGCTGTCGGCGTCGGTGAATTCGTCCCGGCTGCCGCCGAGCCACGGACCGTCGCGATTCAGCAGCACCTGGTTGCTGAACTCGTTGAGCCAGAACAGCCCGGCCAGCTTTTCGTCGCGCTCCAGGATCAGGATCAGATTGTGCAGCGTGCCCTCGACGAACCCCTCGCGCGTGCGCGTCAGCTTCGCCTTCCAGTCATCGCCGGCGGCATTGCCGCCACCACCGCCCTTGCGGCCGCCCTTCTTGCCGCCATCGATCACGGTGATTTCGTTGCGGGCCATGACGCTCATCCCCGCACCACGTTCACGCGGGCTACGCGCGATGCTGCCCAACCGGCCAGCTGCGAAGGCGACCAGCCATCATCCAGCGCATCTGCGATGTCCCAGCCTCGCGGCTGGCCGGCCACGTCCACGCACCGAATCGATCGCGCACCTGCGCGATGGGCATACTGCGCCACGCCCGGAACCGCCATGCCGCCCTCGTTGGCCCAGCCCAGCATGGCCTTGCGGCCGGCATCATCCGCATCCGGCCACAGCACCACGTCGCGCATATGCAGCGGCGACCAGTCCACCTTCGCCAGGCCATTGCTGCCGCCGGGCCAGCCGACCACCGCGTACTGTGGCCACGCGCCAGCGCCAGCCGCGCGGCACTTTTCCCCCTCCACCACCAGCACAGGTGCGTCAGGCTTCGCCGCTAGCGCGTCCAG
The DNA here is from genome assembly GCA_018241685.1 of Pseudomonadota bacterium. Lineage (GTDB taxonomy): Bacteria > Pseudomonadota > Gammaproteobacteria > Burkholderiales > Rhodocyclaceae > Zoogloea. The sequence continues at coordinate 3,309 of JAFEDJ010000063.1, read as the reverse complement.
GCCCAACAGCGGGCGCGGGTCCGGGAAGTGCTGCAGGCACCACTGGCGATTGCCTTGCGGCCCCACGCAGAACGTCACCGTGGGCGTCCACTTCCGCACCTTCCCGGATCCACCAGCGTCGGGGATATCGGAGCGCAGCACGTAGCCCAGCACATCACCGCCGGGGCTGAGGTATTCGTCCACCCGTACAGGCTTCAGGCGCGTCATGCGCCCGCGCTTCGGGTTGAAGATGGGCACGGTCCAGCCGCTGGCATCGCTGTTCATCAGCGCAGGCGCGTCGGCCGGCACCGGCATCAGCGGCACCCACTTTCCGGCCGGGTCCATCTCCACCACCCGGCGCTCGATGTCGCGCGCGGCGGCAAACGACTCCCCGCCCAAATCGACCACGGCCTCGCGGAACGTCTTTCCGGTGATCTGCTGATAGAAGCCGATCACGTCGCCATGCGCGCCGCACCCGAAACAATGGAAGAAGCCCTTGTGCGGGATCACCGTAAACGACGGCGTGCGCTCATCGTGGAACGGACAGCAGGCCTCATACTCCTTGCCTGCGCGCTTGATCTGCACATAGCGCCCCACCAGCTCAACGATGTCCAGCTGCGCCTTCAGGCGTTCGACGTCCACGCTCACGAGACTGCCCCCTGTTGAAGCGTCCACTGGCGCCGCATTTCCCGCCGCAGTTCGTCGGCCGCGGCGGCCCCACGATGCTTCGCAATTCGCGCCATCAGGTCATCCACCCGCGCCGGGGTGTCGTAGCCCATGCGCAGCCACGTCCGGGCTTCGCACTCCCGGCGATAGTCCTCATCGCAGCGGCCGCCCCTACTCACACCGGCAACTCCAGCTGCCGCCGCCGGTACGGCGCTTCCCGCGCCTCCCGTTCGATCCTCGCCAGTTCCTCCGGCGTGGGCTTCACCTCCGACGCCAGCGCCTGCAGGCACGCGCGGAAGCGCTGCGCTGCCGCGGGCTTCGGTGGCCGGGTGGATGCGCGATCGTGTCCGCGCGGCAGTCCCATGGGTCACCTGCGCCCCCATGCTTTGAAGTGGGCGGCGCGCGATTCCTCTGCGCTCTGGCAGTCCAGGCACAGCTGCGCGCCCAGCGCGGTGCGCTCCTTCGCAATCGCTTCGCCGCAGTCCAGGTTGGCGCATGTTGTCCTGCCCACCTGTTGCGAGCGCCGCGCGTGCGCGGCCAGCGCATCCGCCGCCACGTCTTCCGCGTGCTGCTGTATGTGGTCCATGAAATCAGGCATTCCCCGCCTCCAGTGCCTGGATGTGCTGGAGCATCTGCGCCAGCGCTTTCGTGTGTTCGATGAACTGCCGCTGCAGCGCTGCGCGTTCGTCATCCGGCTCTATCGGCTGCGGCTCGCCGTAGCCCGCGTCGCGCATTTCGAATGCCGCCAGTATGTGCACCCCGGCCTGCCGCGCCCGCCGGCGGATGTACGCCAGCTGCGTGGGGTGCAACTGCTCGCGCTTTTCAGAATTCAGGCAGTCGGCCAGCCAGCGCCCGGCCGCGTCCACCGCAAGGTCCGGCTTCAGCTCACTGCCGATGCGCTTGCACCCGCCCAGCGCCTGCACGGTGGCGCGGATGGCCTCCGCGTAATCCTCCACAAACAGCGGAATCTGCGTCTCGGCGCTCATCGGCTACCCCTGTCCGACTCAATCCCACAGCGTCGGACGGCGTCGGACACGCCCCCCGTGGCAAAAAAAGAGGCATGACCAGCACACCCGCCAGCGCCATGCTCGCCCGCGTGCAGCTCACTCCGCTGCGTGCGTTCCACATCGATCAAGGCCAGGGGCGCACCGTGGCCGTGTTGTTCCGCGTGGCGGTCGATGACCACCGCCGCCCAGCCGACTGCGCAGACCAGCGCAGTGGCGACGATCAAGCCAAACATGCTGTCAGTGAGCCACTCACATGAGCGCATCAGTCCACCTCGCGCGCGGGCTGCGCCTCTACCGCCAGGCCCACATTCGTCAACGCCAGCGTGCCGGGCTGCAACTCGCTCACCCCATCCCACTCATCCACAATGGACGTGCATCCAAAGCGCGCAGCCAACGCCTCGGCATTGCGGGTCTTGCTGGCGCCCTGTGGGGCAATGACGATCACGATAGGGAGATGGCGCATGGCAACCTCTGCGGAATACTTCTGGTTCAAGACACGAGCAGGCACCTTCCGCATCGTTCGCGACGGGGAAAGGTGGCGGCCGTGGTTCGAGGAAGAGCGGCTCATGGGGCGCTATCGCACTCCACAGATCGTCGCGGAGGAGCTGGCCAACGGCGTGACCGATTGGCCGTCCTGCGGCGACCCATCAAAGCTCGGGCTACCGGAAGACCTGAGCGAGTGGGGGCACGTTTCGCCGAAGCGCTGAATCCCCGCGCGTTCGCGCTGCACGGCCACCTCATGCAGCAATGCCAGTGCCACTTGCTCGGCTTCGGCAACGCCAATCAGGAAACGATGCGCGCTGGACACATCACCGGCCGGCGTGTCCAGCGCCAGCATCACGACATCAAGCTGATCATTGGGCGCGCCAGTCGCGCGCAGGGTCACGGGCTGGTAGGCGGGTTTGAGCATGGTTCACGCCACCTCGCGGGCGGACTGTGCAGTCGCATCGATGCTGGGCAACGGGCCTTCCCCGCGCTGGTGCAGGTCATGCAGCTTGACTGCCGCCATGCCGCTTGGTGCTTTGGTGCGCCCCTGCTTGATATCGCTCACAGCCTGAGGCGATAGCCCAATGGCCCTTCCCAGCCCCGTGAGGGACCACCCGAGTGTTTCCAGGTCGGAAACGATGCATGCCCAGTTCGTCATGTTGGATACTCTATGGCATCCCATAGATCAATGTCAACGGTATCCCATAGGCCGCGCGCGCAAAACTCTAAGGATGAGCATTGGTGCGCGGATCAAGCAGGCCAGGAAGGCGAGGAACAACATGTCGCGTAGCGCCTTGTCGGCGCGATCCAGGGTCAAGTACCCGACGCTTGCCGGAATCGAGAACGACGATCAGCAGTCGTCCACATTCCTGCCGGACATCGCCGCCGCCCTGGCCGTGAATCTAGATTGGCTACGCACAGGCAAAGGCCCGCGCGACAAGGCCGCAGCAGCGCCCGATGACCCCTTCACCGAGGTGGTGGCCTTCTCCGCCGCCGTGGGCCTGAGCGACGGCGTGGAAGCGCAGGAATACACCGCCACCCACGGCCTGAAATTCCGCAGCGACAGCCTGCGCCGCAAGGGCCTGTTGGGCGCCGACCTGGCAGTGCTGTACGGCAAGGGCGACAGCATGGAGCCGGTGATCGAAACCGGCGACGCTGTGCTGTTCAACCG
>JAFEDJ010000062.1 GCA_018241685.1 Pseudomonadota bacterium | reverse complement strand
CGCTCCAACAACGGCGGCGCCAACGGCAACGGCAGCGGCGCGCTGAGCAACGTCGGCGGCAACATCGTCGGCAACAACCCGACCGGCAGCGCCAGCGGCTCCCTCAACGCGGGCCTGGCCGGCACCGGCCTGGACATCTTCTACGAGATCTATCAGCTCTCCGCCGACTACCGCATCACGCCCCAGTGGCGCGTCGGCGGCCTGTGGGGCACCATCAAGGACACCACCGGCCAGTCCAAGGGTTCCAAGGGCTGGGCCTTGGCCAGCTACTACGACCTCAACAGCAACGTGATGCTCTACGCGCTGCTCGATTCCATCGACAACCAGCAGAACGGCAACTGGGGCCCGGCAGGCTCGGCCGGCCTGACCAAGACCTTCTCCGGCACCGACCGCACCGGACAGCGCATCGACGGCATCCAGACCGGGTTCGTCTTCAAGTTCTGAGCCTCATCCCGGCCCGCTGCGGCGGGCCGATCATTCATGGCGCACATGAATCCTCCACGACGGACAGGCACGCGCAAAAGCAAAAAGCCCAAGCACGAATGCTTGGGCTTTTTGTTGAATCTGGTTGCGGGGGCAGGATTTGAACCTGCGACCTTCGGGTTATGAGCCCGACGAGCTGCCAGACTGCTCCACCCCGCGTCTAGAGAGGCCGAATAATAGACAAGTAATCTAAGTACGTCAAACTTTATTTTGCAGTGCGCCAAAAAAAGCCCCCACAGAGCCGGACAAGAGGCCGGCTCTGTGGGGGCTGACGAGGGCGGATGGGTGCTTACTTGCCGCCGGTCGCCACTTCCTCGAGCTTGCTGAGGGAGACGTCGTTCTCCTTCACGCCCTTCGGGTTGGCCTTCATGTTGGAAGACCAGGTGGTGGAGTGGTTGCGCTTCACGTCGATGACGTGGCCGACCACCGGCATCACCGCCTTGTAGCCGTCATCGCCGATATCCGGGCGGTTCTGGAAGATCATGAACTTCCAGAACTCGCCCTTCTGGTCATACATCTCGCCGAGGTAGGGACGCGGGAAGTTCACTTCCATGTACACCACCTTCTTGCTGTAGGGGTGCTCCGGCGGCGGCGTGCCTTCCACCACATACACCTCGCGGGGCTCCCATTCGATGTGCTTGGCCGGGAAGTAGTACGGCGCCTCGGTCAGGCCGACGGACGGGAACTCCTCCGGCGTGTCACGCTTCTTGGCGTCCACGCTGACCAGCGGACTGTGGGCGACGGCCAGCACCCAGCGCTTGCCGATCAGCTTGTTGGCCCGGTACTTGGTCGGGAAGGCATCCCAGATGTCCCAGTCGTCGTAGAGCTGGTCCGTGCCGCCGATCGGGTCCATCCATGCCCCGCCGGACAGACGGCGGGTACGCCGCACCGACTTCAGGTAGGCCCAGGTGTCGTCGGGCTTGGCGGAGGTCGGGTCGTTGTAGCGGACCGAGAAGGTGCCGAGGCCACGGATATCCTGCGGGCTGGTGGCGAACAGGTAGGTCTTCTGGGCGATGCTGCCGTCGCCTTCACTGACCGGGCCGCCGTCCAGGCGGCCTTCCATGTAGTAGCGGCGGGACTGCCAGCGCTGTACACGCTCGACGCCGGTGGCGCCGCTGATGAACACGAAGGAGATGTCGCGCAGGTCCATCGTCGCGCCGTAGGTCGCGGCGCGCAGGTTCCAGATCACCTTGTCGCCGGCCGTCGGATCGTCGAGCTTGATGGTTTCCGGCGGGAAGGGCATGCCCGACTTCCAGCCGCTCATGGTGCGGGTGGCCGGGTCGAACTTGACGTTCTTCACGTTCTCCTTGGTGGCGCTGACGTATTTCGGGTCCATCTCGATCTTCTTCGAGTTGGCCAGCTTGATGGTCAGGCCGTGCTTCTTGATCATCGTTTCGAGCTTGTCGGGCACCATGCTGGCGATGGTCTTGCCTTCGAAGGTCTCGTTCTTGATCTTGTCGTAGTTGTCTTTGGTGATGACGAAGCCGGCCTGCAGCTCACCAGCCTGGGCCAGGCCGACGAAGCTGGCGCCGAGGCCGATTGCCAGGGCCTGACAGGCGAACCTGCGGCGGGCCGGATTAACTTTTGTTGTTGCGTTCATCGTGTTGTCTCCTCTGTGGAATTTAGAACTGACGGGTCAAACGGAAGGTGAGCTGGCTGTTGTTGGCGAAGTAACCGAACAACTGCACGCCGGGATTGGGGTCGAACAAAGCCTTGCTGGTGTGGCCGGACGTCCAGAAGATGTCGGCCTCGGCCTTGGCGCGCCATTTGTCGCCGAGGACCAGGTCGATGCTGGGAATCACGAAACCGCCGCCATGGCTGACGTCGACGCCGACCGCGATACCCGGATTGATGGTGTCGCCCTTGTAGTTGAGCACCGTGAAAGCGGTCAGGATGGTGTTGTGCTCGGTGAGCGGCGCACCGTAGGCGAACAGGCGGACCAGGTCTTCCGAAGACTTGTGGTCACGGATCCAGGTGTCGAAGACCTGCACGGACGAGAAGGACGGCCGGTTGGTACCGAGCAGGCTCTCGAAGTGCAGGTTCTTGTCGGCCCGCAGCATCGTCGTCACGGTGTCCTTCAGCTTGATCCCGCCCAGGCCCAGGCCCGCCGCCGCGCCGAGGGTCGGATCGGTGAGCCCGCCGGTCCCCACGTTGAAGGGCTGGTCCTTGGTGTAGGCGACTTCGGCACTGAAGACCGTGTCGAAGGTCGCCGAGTAGCCGCTGACGGTAGCGCCGAAGACGTCGATCTTGGGATGGATCAGGTCGAACAGCGGGCCGCTCGGCACCTTCTTCCACGGCGCATAGACGGAGTTGGCCACCGGGTCGGCGGCGAAGGTCTTCACGTAGGCCAGCGAGTAGTTGAGGGAACCCGCCTCGCCGGACCAGCGGATGCCGCCGGTCCAGTCGTCCTTGTTGCCTTCCGGGTGCTTGCAGTCGTTGGTGGTCACCGCCGACAGGTCGAAGCCCCGGTAGGGCTGGAAGAACCAGCGTCCGCCGCGGATATCGTAGGTGTTGCCGATGTCCTTGCAGCGGTCCAGACCCGGTCGCACGTAGGCGTGGATCTGGCCAGCGGCTTCCGGCACGTCGAGCTTCACGCTGGCCAGCCACAGGGGTTTGCGCCACTCCTCGTTCTCCCCTTCGAAGAACAGGCGCCAGCTCATGTCATAGCCGTGCACCACGTCCATCGCGTGGAAGAAGTCCGACTCGCCCCACACGATCTGCTGCTTGCCGATGCGGAAGGTGGCCCGCTCGCCGGCCTTGAACTCGCCCCAGAACTCGCGCAGGTCACCGTTGTTGTAGTTGTCGAGGATGCTCGAATGGTCGCCACCGGTGGTGCCGTTGATCTTGCGCAGTTCCTCCAGGTCGCGCAGGTAGGGCGTCATCGCTTCGCGATCCACGCGCGCCACCGCTTTCCATTTGATCGGGCCGGTGGCCGCGTCCGCGTCGAGCAGCAGCGAGCCGCGCAGCATCGACAGCTTGCCCTTGTCGTTGCCCTTGGTTTCCGGGATGTCCTGCAGGTTGAACGCCGCCCAGCCGCGCACATAACCGCCGATGTGGAAATAGTTGCCGTCCTGGTCGGCCGCCGCCGCGTCCTCGGCATGGGCCGGCAGATAGGCCGATCCCAGGCCGAGGGCCGCGCTGACGGCGAGCGCCAGCCTTCTGTTTGCCTTCATGTGTCACCTCCGCTTCTGTTGTTGTGGACAAGACTTGCCCCGCCCCCTGGCGCGGCTGCGCCGGGGGATGGAGACGGGTACGACGGGAAAATCAGACGGCCTGGATCGGTTCGGCCGCGACGGCCTGCTCGATGGGATGGCGCTTGGAGCCGACGATGAACTCCGGCCGGAAGACGTAAACCATCGCCGGCATCAGGAACAGCGCGGAGGCCGCCGAGATGAACAGCCAGATGGCGATCAGCACGCCCATGTCGGCCTGCAGGCGCAGGGACGAGAAGCTCCACAGCACGACGCTGGTCACAAGCGTCAGCGCGGTGATCAGCACGCCCTTGCCGGAGGTGGCGATGGACTTGACGATGGCACGGCCTACGTCCTTGTGGTGGTGCAGCTCCTCGCGGATGCCATCGACGATGTAGAAGCTGTAATCGACGCCGAGACCGATGCCCAGGGCCACCACCGGCAGGGTGTTGATGTTCATGCCGATGCCTTTCCAGGCCATGTAGCTGAAGGTCAGCGTGTTGGACAGCAGCACCGGCACCATGAAGAACATGCCGGCCACCGTGGAGCGGTAGGTGAACATGCAGCAGGCAACCAGCACCAGCAGGGCAAAAGCGATGGATTCAATCTGCCCGGCGAGGATCACCTCATTGACCGCCGCCAGCACCCCGACCAGGCCGCCGGCGAGCAGGAACTCCGCATCCTCCAGCTTGTGGGCCGCCACGTACTCCTTCACGCGGGCAATCGCCGTGCGGATCGTCTCGCCCTGGTGGTCGCGGAAGAACAGGGTCACCGCGCCGTTCTTGGCCTGCGGGTCGGCGAAGCGGTCCATGTCGCCGGGGTCGGCGCCGGAAACGAACATGTAGACCAGCTCGCCGTTCTCGTCGGCGCTGCCACCGAGCTCCTGGTAGCGCGCATTGCCTTCACGCACGACCCGCTTCACCGCCGGCAGGATGTCGGCCAGCGAGATGCTGCCGCCGACCTCGGGCTGGGCCTCCATGTACTTCTGGAAGCGCTCCATGCCCTCCAACACGCTCGGCTCCTTCAGCGCGCCCTCCTTCTTGCCCTCCACTACCACAAACATGCGGTCGGAGCCCTGGAACTTCTGGTTGATCGCCGTCGCATCCTTGTTGTAGGTGGAATCCGGCCACAGGATCGGCGAGCCCGGGTTGGCATCGCCGACCTTCAGCTTGAAGGCGTACAGGCCGGACACCACGAAGGCCAGCGTCGCACCGATCACCACCGCGAAACGCAGCTTCGAGGTAACGATGGCCGCACACAGGCCGAGGATCTTCTGCAGCAGCGGATAGACATTGATCGGATGGGCGTAGCGCTTGCGTACCCCGCACCAGGACAACAGCACCGGCGTCAGCACCATCGCACTGAGCATGATGGACAGGATCCACACCGTACCGATGTAGGAGATCTTCTCCAGCATCGGGATCGGCGTCAGCGCCACCACCAGCACGCAGCCGGCGTCGGCGACGATGGCCAGCATGCCCGGCTTGAACAGGTTGAGCAGCGCCGCCCGCGCCGCCGCCGAAGCCGAGGTGGCCCCCGCCGCCACCTCGTCGTCGAAGCGCGACACCAGCTGCACCGAGTTGGAGATGGCCTGCGCGGTGATCAGGAAAGCCACCACGATGACCAGCGGGTCCAGGTGGAAATGCATCAGCTTGGCCGCCCCCAGCGCCCAGATCGCACTGACCAGGCCGGTGGTCAGCGGCAGGAAGGTGCCGTGCCAGGTGCGCGTGATGAGCAGCAGCAAGACCACCAGCGCGCCGACGGTGACCATGAAGATCTGCAGCGTCTCGCCCAGGTAGTGATTGACGAGGCCGTACAGGATCGGCTCGCCGACCACCCGCACCAGCACCCCGTCGCCGCGCGCCGCATCGGCGATCTCCTCGATCTGCTTGTAGGCCTTCACATAATCCACCGCGCCATCGGTGAAATCGGCGGTGATCAGCGTGGCCCGCATGTCGATGGACACGTAGGGTCCATACACCAGCGGGTTGTTGAGCACCGCCTCGCGCAGCGTGGCGATCTCGCCGGCGTCCTTGGGCAGGCCGGGCCACATCAGCGGCCGCGACTCGATGCCCTCGGTGGAGGCGCGGACCTCCTTCATCTTCTTGGAGGCCAGCGAGGCGATCTGGTAGGTATCCACGCCCTCCACCTTCTGCAGCGCCTGGGTGATCTGCTGGACCTTCTTCAGCACAGTCATGTTGAACACATCGCCCTGCTCCACCTCCAGCATGATGCTGACCATGTTGGAGCCGCCGAAGGTCTGCTTGAAGCGGTTGTTCACCTCCACGTAGGGATGGTTGCGGGGCAGCAGGTCGCTGAAGACCGTCTTCACCTCGATCTGCGCGGCCAGGTAGGCCATCACGCAGGTGAAGCCGATGATGGCCGACACCACCATCACCCGGTACTGCAGGATCAGATCGATCAGGCGCGCCAGCGCCCTGAACGTCGCGTTTTTCATTCCTGTTTCCTTGTCTTGGGTTTGGAAGCGTCAGTCGCGGCCGAGGATGCGCAACTCGTCCTTGTGCAGCAGCGCCAGATTGGCGCCCGCCAGCACGTAGTCGTCGGCAACCTTGACGATCTGGGTGTGCCAGGACAGGTCCTGGTCGGAGATGCGACCGGCCTTCCAGTTGTCGGCCTCGGGGCCGGCGCTCACGCGGATGCCCTTGTCACCCACCGCCACCCAGCCGGAACCATCCCAGATCACGCAGTTGAGGTGCTCGCGGGTCAGGGGTGGCACGTCCTTCCAGCTCTCGCCGCCGTCATTGCTGACCAACACCGTGCCGGCCAGCCCCACCGCGACGCCATGCAGGGCGTCGCGGAAGCTCACCGACATCAGGCTGGTCTTCACCGGGCTCTGCACCGACGCCCACGTCTGCCCGCCATCGGTAGTCCGCTGGATCTGGCCGAACTCGCCGACCAGCCAGCCCGCCTGACCGATGAAGGCGATATCGTTCCAGGCCTGGTCCTTCTCCTCCAACGCGCGGGTCCAGGTGGCGCCGTAATCAGCGGTCTTCAGCACCGCCCCCAGCTCACCGACCGCCCACGCCACGCCGTCCGCGTAGGTGTGCACCTGCAGCAGCTTGTTGGCGACCTCCGAGTGAGGCACCTTGACCTCCTTCCAGGTCTTGCCGCCGTCCTCCGTCACCACCACCAGGCCGCGGTTGCCGACCGCCACCGCGCGCTGCGCATCCCACGCGGAGATCGACTGCAGGTGGGACACCACCGGGCTGTCCTGCACCCCCCAGGTCTTGCCGCCATCCTCGCTGCGCACGATCTTGCCGTTGGAGCCGGCCGCCCACAGGGTCGCCGCGCCGGGAGCCACCACACCGTAGAAGGCATCACGCCGCTCCAGCGGACGGACCTTCAGTTCGCCGGTGGTGGGCTCAGCCTTCACGAAGAAGGCCGCGTAGAGCAGACCACCGATGATCACCACCGGCAGGGACGAAGTCCCCACCGCCCCGACCATCCGCGCCCCCTTGCCGAGTTTGTTGATGGCCTTAAGCATGCTCGTCCCCCGAGCCCGGAAGCCCGCAAGCAACACGACAGGAAAGATATGTCTCCATGGTGTCTCCATTCCCATTCATTGGATTTGTGGATTTGAATTCGGAGAACGCCCCGCATGCCGCCGCGGAGGCGCGTTTATTGTCGGAATTGACTTCCTGCGATGGCCGCAAGCGCCGTCTTATATCCGTCCGATTGGTATCCAGATTTGACCAACCAATCGAACGCCTCCTTGGAATGGAATTAGCAACTAGGATGCCAATAAGAAAATTAATAATTAATTCATTAAATTCATCAGCTTAAAATCACAACCCAGCAACGACCCAATTTGCGGCGTAGCAGCAATCCGATTGACAGCGTCCGAGAATGCGTCGGACCATCGAACGACGTTCGGACGCTTCCGTCCGAAGGCAAATAAAAGAGGGGCCACAAAGGCCCCTGCTGCATGAAATACGACAAATGAGAACTGGCGATTTGCGAATCAGGAAATACCGGCGTATTCAACGAGGAAATGCGCACCACCAATGGACAGCGCCCCCGCCATGATCAGCACGCTCTGCTCCAGGGTCGCAGCCAGGCGGGTACGGCGGTGCAGACCGGGCATCAGCCCTGCGCCAGCCACATAGAGCATGCTGGCGCAGGCCAGTGCCAGCAGCACCGGCACGGCGCCACGCACCGCGGGCAAGGCGACGTGGGCGAGCAGTGCCCCAGCCGCCATCGCAAGGCTGGAGAACAGGTTGAAGGCCAGCGCCCGACGGCGGCTGAAACCCGCATGGAGCAGGACTACGAAATCGCCGAGTTCCTGCGGAATCTCGTGGGCAATGATGGCTGCGGCGGTGATCAGGCCGAGCGGCACACTTTCGGTGAAGGCCGCAGCGATCACCAGTCCATCGACAAAGTTGTGGAAGCTGTCGCCAAGCATCACCAGCATGCCACTGCGCTGATGTCCGCCCGCACCGTGACCGACCTCCCTGTGGGGCACGGTCTCGTGGGATCTGTAATGCCCTAGATGCCACAGGGTGGCGAACTTCTCCAGCAGGAAGAACAGCAGCACACCGGCGAGGATCAGGGCACTGGTTTGCCGCGGATCGCCGGACGCTTCCAGCGCATGGGGCAGGATCTCGAGGAAGGCCGCGCCGAGCAGCGCCCCCACCGCGTAGCTCACCAGGCGCGCCAGCTGCAGCGGGCCAAAGTGCGCCGCCACTGCGGCGGCGGCCAGCACGGACAACAGGCCGCCAACCGTGCAGGTCAGCATGCTCAGGGCAAAAGGCGTCATGGAGATCGGAAGGTGGAAACCCAAAAAAAAGCGGGGGATGGACCGCCGGACGCTCCATCCCCCGTCAAGGCTAGGCCCGGAGGCGGGCCAAGCTTTCCAGGACAAACTCGGGTCGCTGGCTCTCAGGGATCTCGACGAAGTAGAACTCACCCGCGCCCAGGGCCGGCAGCGCCGCCCCCTCCCACAGGGGCTGGCTGACATCCACGCCGGTGGACACCGGCATGGCGGCCTGGAAGGCTGACGACAGCACCGCGTCGAACTCCGCCAGCACCGGCGATTCAGCCACCGCCGCCCCCTGCGGACGCAGGGCCAGGGACCAGCGGTAGTGGTGGGCGACGTTGATCAGCGGACGGTAGCGCTCCAGGTCCGTGTCACCCAACGTCGCGTCATCCGGGTGCTCTTCCAGCAGCACCCCGCCCACCGGGCTGGCCGACACGGCGCGCAGCAGATCCGCCATGTACATCGCGGCATCCTCGATCCCATCCGGGTCCAGCTCCACGTCGCTGCGCCCGGCCAGCTGGTTGGCATGCAGCAGCCAGTGCTTGGGCGATGGCATGGCCAGCACCAGCGGGGTCTGGCCGCGCAGGTTGGCAATCACCGCCTCCACCACTTCGGCCAGCAGCTGGCGCGGCGCCTCCTGCTCCAGCAGCTTGCGCAGCGGATAGGACAGGCGCCGCTTCGACCCCAGCTCGGCGCGCACCTCGGGGTGGTGCGCCAGCCAGGCATCGAAGAGCTCGCCGACTTCCACCACGGCCACGTCGGGACGCAACAGGCCCTGGGCCTGGGAAAAGTAGGCCAGGAACTGGGCGGCACCCTGCCACGGGTCGCCCCCTTCCCCCAGCAGCAGCCGGCGGGTGTAGGCCGAAGCCTTCAACCACACCCTGAGGCCGCTGCCACCGTTGCCGGGCAGGCTGTCGGCGAGACTCTGGCTCATTGCTTTTCACCTCCCATGGCGCCCAGAGCGACGAGACGGCTCTCCAGTTCGGCGATGCGCACGTCCTTCGGATGGGGCATGTAGTTGGGGCGCGGGCTGTCGGCGTCGCGGAACTTGTCGGGGCTGCCCATGTAGAGCTTGCTCACGTCGTCGCCCCAGCAGCCGAAGTAGGCCAGGTGGGACGGCGGGGTCGGCTTGTTCCAGCTCTTGATGAACTCGGCGTACGGCACGCCACGGGCGATCCGCGCCTTGCGCTCGGCGTCGCGGGCGGCGGCGGTGGCCTCGTGGTTGATGGCCAGCGTCGTCGGGTCGAACTTGACCTTGTAGAGCCGCTCGGCGACGCCCGGGGACATCAGGCCTTCCTCGATGTCGCGGATCACGCCGGCCGGGTCGCGCTCCAGCAGGTCGCCGTAACCGGCGCCCGCGCCCTGGGAGATCATGAACAGCTCACCGCGCTTGGAGATCTCGAAGCCCATGCCCATGTGGTGGGTGGTGTAGCTGGCGCCCTCGAAGGGCTGCTCGTTCATGATCTCCTCGATGGAGTGCTTGAACTTCTCCGGCTCGTTCATCAGCACGTCGTACACATCCACGCCCTTGACCTTGCACAGCGGGTAGGAGCCGCAGGCGTAACCGCCGAACAGGCCCTGCAACGGCGGGAACTTGGCGCCCTGGCAGACCGTCATGAAGCCCCACTGCTCGCTGTCCTTAGTGGCCACCATCATGGTGTAGCCCTGGCCGCCGCGGTACTTGCCCGGGGCGATGGCGTCGCGGGTCATCTTCTTGGAGACGAGTTGCAGGAAGGGCACTTCCTCCTCGTTGAGCTCCTGCTCGCCGATGTCCGCCATGGTCGCGAAGATCGGCGCCAGCGCGTGCTCGCCGTCCCGATCCACGGTGGCGCCAGCGCCCATGCCGTTCAAGTCGGCACACAGGTTGCCGAGCGTCTCGCCGTGCTGGCTGACCCCACCCCAGATGAAGGTGTTGATCATGTTGAAGGTCGGCGCATGGACCTTGGTGTACTTCTCCGGGCAGCTGTACAGGAACTTGGCAACCGCGTGCTGGCCGGCGGTGAAGCCGGTGAAGATCGACATCAGGCTCTGGGAGTTCGGCGCGTCGTAGGAGCAATTGACGATCGAGTGCGGATCGGTGATCACCTCGATCGGCGCAAACGCTGCCTGGCCGCGCGGCAGATCGGGCCACACGTAGCACAGGAAGACCTGCGCCAGCATGCCCTTGAGGCCGGCCACGATGGTGTTGGTGGCGCGGTTGGTGAATTCCGGGCTGGAGCCGCGGAAGTCGAAGATCAGCCGGTCGCCGGTCTTGGTGAGCTGGCAGTTGATCTTCACCACGCAGTTCTCGCGCAGCGTCGAGTCCTGGATGATGTAGGTCCGCACGGTCATGTCGGGCCATTCGCTGACGCGGCGCTTCACCTCGGCGCGCACGTTTTCCATGGTGGTGCGCAGCGTGGAGATCAGCGCGGCGGGGCCGTCGGTGTTCAGCGTCTCCTCGATGCGCTGCTTGATGCGCAGGCAGGCGAACAGCTTGACCTTCATGTCCTCGTACTGCAGCTTGGGCTCGCGCACCGAGTTCTGCAGGAAGGTCAGGATGTCGCGCTTGATCTGGTAGTTCTCGACCACCTTGAACGGACACATCTTGAGGCCTTCGTCGCAGGGGCTCTCGGCCATCGACGGCATGCCGCCCGGCTCGATGGCGCCGTTCTCGCCCTCATGCACCGTGGAGGCCACCCAGCACACCAGCTTCCCGTCGTGGAAGATCGGCAGGATCATCGACTGGTCGGTGTTGTGCACGTTGCCGTAGCGGGAGTCGTTGTGAATGAAGCCGTCGCCTTCCTTCACGCCCACCGTCGGGTCGTTCACCCAGTTCTTGATGATGAACTTGATCGGGTGGTGCACCAGCGCCGAGAAGATCAGCACCCCGCCGGCACTGGCGATGGCCAGGTCGCCCGAGGCGGAATACACCCCGGTGATCACATCGCCCCACTTGGCGCCGGGGGCGGCGCCCATCTGCTCAACCATCTCGTAGCCTTCGTCGCAACCGGCCTGGATGCGGTCGCGGATCTTGGCGATGGTGTGGGCGTCGCCCACCTTGCGCATGCATTCGTCCTCGACCTCGGTGCGCGGCATCAGGTCGTGGTTCTGCATGATCTCCGGGTCGGGGCCCAGGAACAGGGTGGTGTCGTTGAGGAACTTCTTGATCAGCGCCACTTCCTCGGGGCTGGGCACCTTGGCCGCAACCGGCGTATTCATTTCGCTCATTTTCAATCCTGTCGTCTAGTTAGCTTGGATCGGATCCGCGCGGCGCTCAGGCACGCAGGAACCAGGAGGCGCCTTGCTTGGCGGCGACGAAGTTCCAGCCCGGGTTCACCAGGAAGGTGGTCACTTCCGAGGCGATGATCGCGGGGCCGGGGATCTGCACGCCCGGCTCGATGGCGGCACGGCTCCACACCGGGGTCTCGAAGGAGCCTTCGTGGCCGACGAAGTAGCACTTGCGGGTGCCGCTCGGCGCCGGCGGAGCCTTGCGCTGCTCGGCGGGCACCGGCTTGATGTCCTCGAACTGGACGGTCTCGTGGCGCACGTAGGCAGCAACGCGGATGGTGTTGATGCGGATGCCCGCCTCCGGCGCCTGGGAGCCTTCGCCGAAACGCTTGCCGTAGTCGTTGGAGAACTGGGAGATCATCGCCAGCACATCGGTGGGGCCGTGCAGCTCGTGCTTGGGGATCACCGCGGTGGTCTGCACCAACTGGTTGCCGTAGCGCATGTCCAGCTCGAGGTTGTGGCAGATGTCTTCCTTGGCGATGCCCTGGCGCAGCAGATCCTGGGTGCCCTGCTCCTTCAGCTCGGCGACGATGCGATTGAAGCGCGCGTAGTCGTCGAAGATGTGCCGGGTGTTGGAGTCGTACAGCACCATGTACAGCGACTGCTCATGGATGTGCAGCTGGTGCATGTTGCCGGCGCCGACCGCCGAGAACACCGAGCTGAGCGGGGGTGCCAGGATCTTGTCGATGGCCAGGTTCTGCGCGATGCCGCAGCAGTGCAGCGGGCCGTTGCCGCCGTAGGCCAGCATCGTGAAGTCCTTGGGGTCGTAGCCACGGGCCCGCAGTTCGGTGAACAGGCCGTTGGCCATGTTGTCGTCCACCTTCTCGCGGATCAGCAGCGCGGCCTCGACCACCGAGCAGTCCAGGTCGTCGCACAGGGCGTCCTCGATGGCCGCCGAGGCGCGCCGCGGATTCAGCGGGATCGAGCCGCCGGCGTAGTTCTTGGCGTCCAGGTAGCCGAGGATCAGGTCGGCGTCGGTCACCGTCGGCTTCATGCCGCCGCGGTCGTAGCAGGCCGGGCCGGGGTCGGAGCCGGCCGATTCGGGGCCGCACTTCACGGTGTCGTACATGCGGTCGTAGCTGGCCACCGAGCCGCCGCCGGCACCCAGCGTGACCAGGTGCACCATCGGCACGGACACCAGCCAGCGGTCGATCACCGGGTTGAAGTCGTAGTGCTTGATGCCGCCTTCCACGACGATACCGATGTCGTAGCTGGTGCCGCCCATGTCGGTGGCCACCACGTTGCCGAGGCCGGCCTGCATGGCCAGGTGCTCGGAGGCGCCGATGCCGGATACCGGGCCGGAGTGGATGGTCTGCAGCGCGTCGGTGGAGTTGAGCTGGGCCATGCCGCCGGAGTTGTGGATGACCAGCATCGGCTTCTCGTAGCGGTGGGCGCGCAGGTTCTGCTCCAGCGCCGACAGGGCGTGGTACATGGTGGAGTGCAGGTAGCCGTCGACGATCGCCGAGGTGGCCCGCACGTACTCGCCCTTCCGCCCCGCCACCTGGTGGGACAGGATCACCGGGATCGCGCCGAGCAGGTGGGACGGGTATTCCTCGAGCAGGATCTCCTCGATGCGCTGCTCGTGGTCGGGATTGACCACCGCATTGACCAGCGCCACGACGATAATCTCGGCGCCCTTGTCCACCAGCGTGCGGATCTGGGTGCGCACGTCGTCCTCGTCCAGCGGCATCACCAGCTTGCCCTGGAAATCGACGCGCTCACGCACGCCGCAGATCATGTGCGGCAGCACCAGCGGATCGGGGCGCTGGGCGTTGGGCATGTCCTGCTGGCCCAGGTTGTCCAGGCCTTCGCCGTAGCCACGGGCGCGGCTGAGCGGCACGGTGGCCTCGAAGCCGGCGGTGACCAGCATGCCGATCTTCGGCCCCTTGTGCTCGATCAGCGCATTGGTGCCGAGGGTGGTGGCATAGCGCACCGAGTCCACCGCCGACAGGATGCGCTCCAGGTCCAGATCCAGGACGTGGCAGGCCTTGCCGAGGGCCTCGTTGAAGCCGAGCGCCAGGTTGTGATGGGTGGTCAGGGCCTTGGCTTCGATGTACTTGCCATCCCAGACCACGAAACAATCGGTGAAGGTGCCACCGATATCGACTGATACGCGCCTCATGCTATCTCCTCAATTTTGTCGTACTGGCGCCCAGGGCCTCGCTGCTCGTGCAGGGGCGGACGCCGGCAAATTCACAGGGGGTTCCGCTCAGTGCCCGTGGCCCTTGTCGGCGGTGACGGCGGGGCCGACCACGGCGTCCTTCAGCTCCTCGCGCTTGGCCCACTGGGCGCGCAGCGCGGGCAGGTCGGGCTGCATGTCGTGGAGGGGCGGATGGCCGGGCACGGCGTATTCGGTTTCCACCTGAGTGCCGCAATGCGGGCAGTAGTACTCGAGGATGCGCACCCAGTCCGGATCGGGGCTGAAGGTAAAGCGGTACTTCTCCGGGTCGATGATGGGCGGGTGGATCTCGCGCGGGTCGCGGTTATGCACCAGCATCCCTTCCTTGTAGCTCTTGCTCGCCGTGCCGATCACGTGATCGCAGACGCGGCATTCCCACTGCTCGGCATCCAGGTCGAGGCGCAGGTATTCGGTCATCGGTACTTTCATTTCTTTCAGCCCTTTCTGTTGAGCAGGATGTCGCCCGCGTCGCTGATGACGAAGCTCCAGCCATCGAGCACCCGGCAGGTGAAGTAGTCTTCTTCGAGGATCGCCGGACCGGCGGCGTGGTCGCCCGGCTTGAGCTGGGAGAGGCGGTAAACCGGCACGTCGATGCGTCCCTGGCCGCGGGTCAGCACGTTGCGGGTGCCGTCGGCCTGGGCGGGTTCGCCTTCGACGAAGCTGGCACGCTTGCCGGCTTCGCTGCGCAGCGGTTTGACGGCGCGCAGCTCCAGCTCAACGGACTTGGCCTTGGCCAGTTCGGCCGGGAAGGCATTGCCATCGCCGAGCGGCACGATCAGATCGGCAGCGCCATCCACCTCGCCCACCAGCCAGGCTTCCACCTGGTACTGGCCAGCGCCGAAGCCTTCGGCGAACATGTCGCGGGAGGCCTTCACCTCGAGACTCTTGCGGGCCGCCGCAATGGCCTGCTCGCTGCGCTCCTCGAGCACCACCGCATAGCGCTGGGAGATGTCGCAGGCGCCGATGCCGAAGGCGCTGAAGACAGCCGCCAGCTTGGGTACCGCAACCCGGTCGATGCCGGCCTTCTCCGCCACGCCGCAGGCGTTGAGCGGGCCGGCGCCGCCGAAGGCGAGCATCACGGTGTCTTTGGAGATCTTGGTGAAGCGGTGCAGCTCGACCGCAATCTTGTCCTCGTAGGCGTGCTCCATCTGCAGCAGCGCGTCGTCGAGGCCGATACCCAGCGGCTGGGCGATGGACAGGCTGACTGCCGTCGCCGCGCGGTCCAGGTCGAGGCCCATGCCGCCGCCGAAGAAGGACTTGGGATCGAAAAGACCGGACAGCAGGCTGGCGTCGGTGATGGTGGCTTCTTTGCCACCGCGGCCGAAGCAGGCCGGGCCCGGCACCGCACCGACGCTCTCGGGGCCGATCACGATGCGCTTATTGACCACCTTGAAGATGGAGCTGCCGCCGGCACCGGCACTCATGATCTCGCACAGCGGGAAAGACACGCTGATGCCTTCCACGTGGCCGCGCTGCACTTCCGCGACCTTGCTGTCCAGGCATTGGCCGATGTCGGTGGTGGTGCCGCCGACGTCGATGGCCACCACGTCGGCCATGTTGTAGAGCTTGGCGAAGGACTTCATGCCTTCCATGCCGCCACGCGGGCCGGAGCTGTAGGTTTTGATGGCCACGGTCTTGGCCACGCGGGAGGCGTCGCCGTCGTTGCGGAAGATCAGCAGCGGGTTCTTGGTGCGGTAGTCGCGCAGGCGGTTTTCCGCATTGAACAGGAAGGCCTCCATCGCCGGGTGCAGGAAGGAGTTGATCAACGCCGTCCAGCTGCGGCGGACCACGTCCCGGTCGGTGGTCAGGTCGCTGCCGTAGAGCACCGGCACGGCGCCCAGCAGATGGCGCGGATACTTGCGCAGCACGACCTTCTTGAAGCGGGTTTCCAGGTCGAGGAAGTCGGCACCGCCGAAGCTCACCACCAGGCGGTTGGCACCGGCCGCAGTGAGCTGGTTGATCGCCTTGACGACCTCGATGTCAGCCTCTGCACCGGTCACCGCCGCGGTGTCGAGGAAGACCACCCGGTCACCCACCAGCGCCTCGAAAACCTCCGGATCGTGCTCGGCCAGGCGCACCGGCAGGTCGCGGGCCTTGGCGTCTATGATCAGGCCCAGGCGCGGCCCCTTGCGTTCGCAGATGGCGTTGGTGCCCTGGGTGGTGGAATAGCGGATCAGGTCCACTTCTTCCAGCAGGCGGGCGACGTTCTGCTCGCCGTAGATCACCGCCGACGCTTTCTGCAGCCCTTCGAAAAAGCACTTGCTCAGGTCATAAGGGGTGGTCAACACCTTCGTCTTCTTGACGGTGTCGTCCATCATGATGCAGATATCGGTGAGCGTCCCACCGTTATCGATATTGATTTGCAATGCCATACCGCATTACCTCCTGCCATCCTTTTGTGGATTGAAACCGTTCCCTATCAAGGAAAAGGAAACCGTGGTCGTGTGGACCCCAGGGCATTGATCACCGCAGCTCTGGAAGACTCGTTCCATTTCCGGCGGCAAACCTGGACTTTCCAACAAGGGATATGGCAAGGGGCATGCCAACACCAGGCAAAGCCACCAACCATTTGATTAGAAAAGACAAATTAAAATGAAAGCGGAAACTCTTGAATTAGCCCCGTTTTCTTTGCGGATTACCCGTCCGTTTTCCGGTTGAATTAATGCAACGCAACATCGAACACCCCGGGCGTCCGGAAGGCGAACGGTTTCCAAATGCAAAAAACCCGGAGCCTCGCTGTTGAAAACGAGAACTCCGGGCCGGATCGCACCGCGATTCAGCGGTGCTCAGCGGCAGGCATGCCGCATTGCTTGAATGTGCTGCCTCAGCGCATGCTGACCGCCTCGTCCGCCGCCCCCCTAGCCCCGCGGAGGAATACCGGGGCCAACAGCGTGATGAGGAACAGTGACAGGCAGCCGCTGATCGACAGCGCGAGGGCCACCAGGGCGCCCAGGTGGACGATGGGGGTGAATTCCGACAGGAGCAGGGTCAAGAAACCCAGGGAAAACACCAGCACGTTGAAGATGATGGACCGCCCCGAATGGCGGATCGCGTGCAGCAGCGCCGCGTCCAGCTCCATGCCCTGGGCGCGCGCCGACTGGATGCGGTGCAGGTAGTGCACCGAATAATCCACGATCCCCACTACCAGGAAGGAAATGATGGCGGTGCCGATATTCAGGTCGATCCCCAGCGCCGTCATCAAGCCGTAATAGCACACCATGGTCGTGGCAAGTGGCAAGGCGGCCAGGATTCCCTGACTGATCGAGCGGAGCCACAGGACCAGAACCAGCGTAACCGCCGACAGCGCCAGCAGGAAGCTGGTCAGCTGCCCCTGAATGATCTCCTGCAGCACGCCGGTCCAGATCACAGGGCTGCCGCCGACCCTGACCTCCACGCCGGCCGGCGTATTGCTCGCCAGCCATGCATCCAGCGCCTTGAGCATTTGCTGGTACTCGGAGGCGCGCGTGGTGTTCATGGTGAACATCGAGATGGCCTTCGAGAAGTCGCTGTTCAGCACGTTGGTCAGATCCGAACCGCCGCCGTTCTCGTACATCAGGACCGACTGGGCCACCAGCTCGTCGCCGCTCACCTTGTCGACCACAGCCTTTCCGGTTTCCGGATCGGTGCTGCGGATGTTCTCCCATTCGTTCGGCAGGCGATCATAGGCCGGGTCCATGTCGTTCAGCACGAGGTTCATCCGCTTCACGTACTTGGGCAAGGAGTAGGTATAGGTGACGTTGGGCTGGCTCTCCAAGAAATCGTCCAGTGCTTCGATGAAACGCACGGTTTCAAGCTTGAGCACGCCACCGGGCCGGCCGGTAGCCACCGAAACCCAGCCTGGACTGGTACCTGCCACATGGCTGTTCACGAAATCGTCGGCCTGCCGGAAGGGGTTGCTGGGCGCGAAATAACTGGAGCCTGCATCTTCCACATGGATCTGGCTGGCGGAATAGGCCGCCAGGACAAGAATCAACGCAAAGGCGCTGCCGAAGCCCACACGGTGGGCGATGACTTTCCGGAAGGCGGCGACGAGGCCGTTGCCCAACCATTCGTGATGGACGGTTTCCGGCGTACTGGCCCCCTGCGTTCCCTTGCGCCGCCCTTCGCCGAAGAGATTGATCCAGGCCGGCACCAGCAGCAGTGCAATCAACTGGGCGAAGACGAGGCCGATGGCCATGTAGATGCCGAAAGACTGGATGCTGGAGATATTGGTTGCAGTCGAGAACAGGAAGCCCGCCATGGTGGTCAAGGTAGTGAGGATCACCGGCGACACCATCTCGCGCATCGCACGTCGTACCGCCTCCTTCACCGGGTGCCCCTCGGCACGCTGGGTGTAGTACTCGTTCATCATGTGAATTGCATCGGCACCGCAGATGGTGACGAGGAACACCGGCAAGGCGCTGGTAATGAGGTCCAGCGGCGCGCGGTTGATGGCCATCAGCCCAAGGGTCCAGATGGCGGCCAGCACTACGTTGGCGAGCGGCAGGAAAACACCCATAGTGCGCCGGAAGAACAGTACGAGAATCACCAGGACCACCAGGATCACGACGGGGAACAGCGTCTCCATGTCCCGGTCGATGAGCTTCTTCTGCTCCGCGATGAAGATTGGCACCCCGGCGATATAGGTCTGGTTGGCCTTGGTGAAGGCCGGATGCGCCTTTTCGTAGTCGGCCACGATGCTCCGGAAGGCCTCGTAAGCGCGCAGTTGCCCCTCCGCATCCTCCTGCTTCAGGTACAGCTCGACAGCGATCAGGGCGACCGTTTCGTCGCCGGACACGACGCCCTTGACCATCATGCGGTTGCCCATGACCTCCCGCCGGATGATCTCCGGATCGGTCCGCTTGTCGGGAATGGCGTTACGCACTACCAGCACGCCGTCGCGCGCCACGATGTTCTCGGTGGCGGCCATGCCCGCCAGCTCCTTCACCGGATTGAGGCGGCTCGGCAGGAAGGCTATGAAGTCGCGCTCCGCCTGGGACAGCGGCAGGGACTCCGCGAGGGGGGCGAGCTTCTCGGCCTCGGCATAGTCGTTCTGGGTCAGACCGTCGGCAAGCACATCCTCCACCGCCCGCGCCCAGGCCGGCGACTGCTTGCCGAAACGCGCCCCGAGTTCTGCGAGGCGCTGGCGATCGTCGTCCGTCGCCAGGATGATGCGACGTGCCGCGGCCGTCATGTCATAGACCGCGTCCAACGTTTCCCTGTTGAAGACGCCCGCCGGATTGTGGATACCGATCAGCGCCGCGTCGAAGGTGCCGGTGAACTCCTTGCGCATGTCGAGGATGGTCTTGCGCGCTGGATGGTTCTCGGGCAGCAGGTAGGGATTGCTGTCGGCGGTCAGCTCCGGCAGCCGGCTGACGAAAAAGAGCGTGATCGCCAGCAGGCCGACGAGGATAGGGAGCGCGAAGCGCTCAACGAAGCGCAGGTAGGTCTGCATTGCCCACTCCCGTCTTCATGATGGTTTGGCGGAACAGCTTGTCCGCCAGGCTCACGTTGTAGCGCACGTTGCTGAAGATCAGGCTGGAGGCCTTGCGACTCACCAGATCCTGCATGTGGCTCTCCATCACGGTCCAGATGTCCTGGATCTTCTCCAGCTTCTTGACTGTCATGACCTTGAACTGGACGCCCTTGGCGTCGTAGTAGGTCTGCTTGAGGACAATGTCGTGGGCCTTCTCCACCCAAACCACCGTCTTGTGGTAGCCGGTCCGGTTGATCACCTCCTCACTCACCGGAATGCGCTCGATCACCCAGCAAGGCTGGCCCAGAACGACTTCTTCGCCGACCAGCTTCTGCCTGTAGTCCGCCACGCGCAGCTTCTCCATGTCGATGTAGGCGTACTCGCTGCCCATGAAGCTGCCTCGCTTGTCGGCGGAGGCGATACGCCGGATCTGCCGGAATGCGGGCAGGTAGATCCATTGGTCGTCGTCCTTTCCGAGCTTCTCGTCGTAGGTCACGCTCTGGAAAGCCACGCCCTTCACATCGGAGGGCTCCGTGAAATACAGCGTCAGCTTTTCATCCCTGCCGTAGTCGCGCTGCAGATAGAGCAGCTCACGGACACGGGTGCCACCCTTTTCGTCGATGAGGACCAGCTTCAGGTCGGAATACACATCATCACCGTCGTTGCGGTCGCGCACCCGCCCGAGGATGCCGTCCGCGTCCGGGGGGGCGCCCATGGCCGGCGCCGCAGCCACCAGGCATGACATCCATATGGCGCTCAGCAACAGTCTCGCCAGCTTCATGCGTTCTCCTTCATTGGATTCGAGGTTGTGGAATATTCAGAACAGGCGGCGCAGCCCGAGCAGCAGACGATCCCGCTCGCGGAACTGGCCGAAATAGCCGTTCGTTCCACCATCGAGCAGATCGACCTCGGCCTCAGCCACCCACAGATCGGTCAGCTTGTAGCTCCCGCGCAGCTGAACCCAGCTGCCGTCGCCGTTCTGCGGCATCCACGACAGCGCGAAGCGGGTGGCCAGGCGGCCCGACAGGCTCGTCCCAGTGGCCGACAGGGTTGCGATGGCCGCCCGGCGGGGCGTTGTGAAATCGGCCTGCCATCCGGCGATGGCGCGATCCGAGAGCTGGGCCGTGAACATCCAGTCACGCCAGCTGTAGTCGAGCCCCAACAGACCGGTCAGGGTCGCAGCCCGGGTCGTGCCGTCGCCGAGCAGACGGCTATAGGGGGCATCCGGCGACCAGGTTGCCTCGCCGCGCACGACCCAGCCGCCGTCCAGGGCAGCTGCCGCACTCCCGCCAAACAGGTGCTGGCGCTGAAACTCGGGGCGCACCGCTGGCGCACCGCTGGCGGTACTGTCCCAGCGATACACCGGGTCGTCGTTCCAGGTGGAAAAGGCCAGCAGGCTCAGGTCCACCGCACCGTGGGTGGTGGACAGCAGGGCGCCCAGTTCACCGTTGCCGAGCGACTGCGCCGGACGACGCTCAGCCAGCATGTCGATACCGGCAGCGGCGAAACGCTGGCGGATTCCCATGTCGAAAGGCGAGCCGGCCGCCGCGTAACGGTTGGCCCTGAAGCCGGGCAGGTAGAGCGCCTCGAGGGTCCACTCCCCCACCGGCCCGAGCGCCCGCAGCATGGGGACCGCGATGCGATAGTCGTTCAGATCGGGCAGGACGTAGTCCCGCAGGTCCAGCGGATTGACCAGGTCGAAGACCCTCAGTGCATCGGCCCGTCCCCATACCACCTGCTGCAGGCCGGCGGAGATCTGCCAGTCGCCGGCTCTCCTGGCGAGGTAGAGTTCGCGCCAGTCGAAGGTCTCCCGGTAAGCGTCGCAGCTGTCGGGTTCCAGGCGGCCGGAGCAGGCCGCCGCGTTGCGACGCAAGCGCCCTTCAGCCTTGACCTGGGTTGCATCGTCGAACTCGGCGCTATGGCGTAGCTGCAACTGCACACCCCGCTCGAAGTCGGGCCCCTGAGACAGCCCTCTCCCCCAGATCGCCGCCACGGAACCGTCCACCGCCAGGGCCGCGCAGGGACAGCCACTCACCGCGGCCACCAGTAAAGCCCCGGCTACATGCCGCATGTGTAGCCTCCGTCCACCACGAGCCCCTGGGCTGTGATGCCAGCGGCGGCTGGACTCGCGAGGTAATGAACCAGGTTGGCGACCTCTTCCGCCTGCACGAAGCGTTTCAGCGGGATCTGCCGACGCGCATTGCGCAGCACCTGTGCAACAGGGGTACCGACGGCGGCCGCCTGGGCACCGAGCTCCCGCAGCAACATCGGGGTGTCCACCCAGCCCGGCAGGACTGCATTGACTGTAATGCCCCGTGGAGCCAAATCCAATGCCAGCGCCTTGGTGTAGCCCAGCAAGCCGTGCTTGGAGGCGCAGTAGGCGGTATTGCGGATCTTGCCGGCCCGGGCCAGGACGGAAGCAACGTTGACGATCCGCCCCCCGTCCCGCAGATACAGCAGGCAAACGGCGCTGAGACGGAAGGGCGCGTCGAGATTGATAGCCATGACGCGCTGCCACGCCGCGACGTCGTCGGGCTCGTTCTCATCGGCCACACCGGCGTTATTGACCAGCAGATCCAGGTAGCCGAACGTTCCTAGAGCCGCTTTCAGCGGGGGCAACCAGTGTTCGCCCGGCCCCAGCTCGGCGCACAGGGCCGTGGCACGGGCGCCACGGGTCCGGCATTCATCGGCCAGCGCAGCGAGGGCATCGCCATTGCGGTCGAGGAGCAGCAGCGCCCAACCATCGTCCGCCAGCCGCCTTGCAACGGCCGCGCCAATCCCCAGGGCTGCGCCGGTGATCAGCGCATGACGTGTTTCGGCCGGCATGGCTCAGGCCATCTTCAAGCCGCCGTCGAGATGCAGGATCTCGCCGGTGACGTAGCGGTTGCGCGGACTGGCCAGGTAGAGCACCGCATCGGCCACTTCGACGGGCGTCGCGTAGCGCTTGAGGAGCAGGCGGGACAGAATTTCCCCCTCCCCCAACGCCCGGATCTGCGCCGACATCTCGGTTTCGATGACCCCCGGCGCGACCGCATTCACGAGGATGCCCTTCGGCGCCAGCTCTACGGCCATGGCTTTGGTGAAGGCTTCCAGGCCACCCTTGGCCGCCGCATAGTTGGACTGTCCGCGTCCCGGCTTGCTCGCCGCCGACGACGAGATATTGACGATGCGCCCGTAGCGCTGGCGCAGCATCAGCCCGGCAAACGCGCGCAGCATGCGCATCGGGGCCAGCAGGTTGGTGGCGACAACGTGCTGCAGATCCTCGTCGTCCATCATCAGGAGCAGCTTGTCGCGGGTGATGCCGGCGTTATTGACCAGGATGTGCAGGTGTTCGAAATCCCGGCCGAAAGCTTCCGCCAGCTCCTCGACGCCCTCCGGACCCGCCAGATCGGCCCGGTAAAGGCTGGCCTGGCCGCCGTCCGCGCGAATCTCGGCGGCCAGGCCCTCCGCCAATGCAGGATCGCGGCGGTAATGGAGTGCCACATGGGCGCCTTCGGCAGCCAGACGCAAGGCGATGGCGCGGCCGATGCCACGGCTGGCACCGGTCACCAGGGCGATCTGGCCAGCGAGCTGCCGGCTGGGCGCCAGGGTGTCGAGCGCATTGTCAGAGACATCGGGGCCGGAAACAGGCATGAAAGACCTTCCTCGTTGTGCAGGGATGTTCAAAGGGAATTGCCGCGCTTCAGATCGGCGAGGCGGAACCCGTGGAGTCTGGCCAGCGCGGCGATCTCCCGTACCTGCCGCGGGCTGACAGGACCGTGGGAATAGTGGCCACAGAGCCCGGCCAGCCCGAGCACTGCGGTCTCGGCCATACAGGCAAACAGCTGTCCTTCGCCGAGGAAGGCCCGCGCCCCCGGATGCAGGCTCGCGCCGTCGGGCGTGGCGACGATGCCGCCTTGCAGGTAGGTGATATCCGGCCTCTCGCGCACGGCGGAAGGCAGGACGTTGTGGGGCACGGCAACGTCGCACACCAGCGCGCCGCGGGCCAGATGTTCGCTGCCGATGAAGGGCTCCGGGGCGTTGGCGGCACATAACACGATGCGGGAGTCCCGAGCCGCTTGGAGGTCGGAATGGACCGCCAGGAACGGGTCTTGACCATAGCGGTCGAGCAGCGCCTGGTGGATCCGCTTCCCACACGCCTTGGCCGGAGCCCCCTCGCGCAGCCACTGCCCGATGAACGGCTCTTCGGCCAGGCGAGCATAGATGCCGTGCTGGCCGTACTGCCCGCTCTGCAGCGCCTGCCAGGCTGCGTCATAGATGTTGTACACGGTCTGCAGCACGCGGGCATGCGCGCCGTCCCGGCCGCTGCCGATGAGCAGCAACCCCGGGGCATGCTCGGCGAGCATGGCCGCATAGGTGGAGGCGATGTTGCCGGCCGCACCGATGACGGCCGGTAACGCGTCCTTCCATGCCAGGCCCTGCTGCGCCATGCTGCACTGGATGGCCTCCAGGGACATGGCGATGGTCAGGGCATTGCCGGTGGTGAGGCCGATTTCCGGGATGGACAGCGCAGTGCCATTGTTGGTGACAATGGAGGTGTACATGCCAAGGCCGGCGATCTCGCAGCCATCGGCCCGCGCCGTACGGATACGCTCGTCGATGTCCTTGCGGATGTCCTTGAGTTGCCCTGTCTGCAACCAGCCCCCCATCTGCTCGGAATCCACGCACAGGGGATAGAGGATGAAATCCACCGCCCGTCCCAATGCCGAGACGATGCGCACCGGCGGATACGGAGCACTCTTGCGATTGGCAGACATTTTCTGCACAAAGCGGCGCAGTTCGCCGTCGGTCAGCCCGGCCAGTGACGGGTCCACCTGCCGCAGCCAGCCGGGACTGATCAGGTGATTGATGAATGCCACCTTGCGGACCGGGTGCAGCGGCGCATCGTCCCGAAAGGGCTGCGCCACCGCCGGGCGGCAGTCGCGGATATCGTCCCGAGGGGTGGGCCGGTCCGCATCCGTGAGGGGAAACACCAGGTGCAGCACGTCCTGCCGCTGGAGGATCAGGCACACACGCTCCAAGGCCGCCCGCAGCTGCTCGATGGATTCATCCTGGATATACAGGGACGGCTCCAGGCGCAACACATCCGGTGCACTCCCGGTCGGCGCCAGGCGAATGCCCTCCACGCGCAGCAGATAGCCCGCCAGGAAATAGCCGAGCGAATCGGAATGGGCCGTGGAGCGCAGGATCTGGGAGGCTGCGCTTCCCAGCCCGTGGAACTCGAGCCCGAGGAACAGCCCCTGGCCACGGACCTCGCGGATCACGTCGGGATAGCGCTGCCACAGGCCGTCGAGCATTTCCCGCAGACGCGCACCGCGTTCGGCTGCCTGGCGGTAGAGTGCGCCCTCGTTCGCCTCCAGCAGGTCGAGGACGGCCAGCGCGATGCCGGACGAAAAATCGTCCTCGGCGAAGGTGGAACTGTGGATCAGGCCGAACACGTCCTGATAGCGATCCCGCCGGATCAGCGTCGCCGCGATCTTCGCCAGGCCGCCCCCCAGAGATTTGGAAAGCGTGTAGTAATCGCCGCGCAGGTTGATGTGGCTGCTGGCGAAGAACCGGCCGCAGCGCCCCATGCCGCTCTGAATCTCGTCGAGGATCAGCGGGCAGTCCTGCTGGTTACAGAAACGGCGGACTGCACGCCCGAAATCCTGGGCGACCGGCCGAATGCCGCCTTCCCCCTGGATGGGCTCCAGCAGGAAAGCCGCGAAGATCGGCAGGGGCTGGCGGACCAGCCTGACCCGCCCGTCCTCGATGCACAGGTCGAACAGCTCCAGGTATTCGTCCCGCGCGATGCGTTCGAGGGCGCCCGCATCGTCCATGCCGACGAAACGCACCTTGAGCCCGAAATACTGGAAGGCACGGCGGAAACTCTTGTTGTAGGTGAGCTGGACCGTGCCCGCCAGCTTGCCGTGGAAGGACTTTTCCAGTGCGAGAAAGACCGGCCGCTTGCCCAGTTGGACACTGTTGTGATTGATCAGGGCGACGATCAGATCGTCGAAACTGCGCACATCGAAGACCTGCTCGCGCATGTCGGTGAATTCGTAGAGATCCGGATCCAGCCGGGCCTCACCGCGACGCAGGGCATCGCGAACGGCCTCGATGTTGACGGTGATCCTGTCCAGCAGGGCTTCCAGCTTCAACATGCGCTCGAGTTCGGCATGCTTGATGGCCAGTTCCACCGCTTCGGCACCGCTGTTGGCGAAGGTGGTGATGAAACCGGTGTCGTCACCGGTTTCGCGCCGGGCGATGTGGTCGAGGCGGCGGGCCAGCTCGCCGCTTCGCCCCCTCAGAGAGAACTGTGCATGGACCGGAACCTGGCGCTCGAGCATCTCCCTGGCTGCCGCAACGATGGCGGGATGGTTGTGCCCCAGCAGCAGGGCACCATACCCTCCCAGTACATCAAGGACGCGCCGCTCCCGGCCGTCGGCGTCACGGTGGTAAAGCCAGTCGCCCTCGGCTCGGGTGTAGTGCAGATCGAGGCCGACGGCCTCCAGGACACCGGCGAGCCGGGGTTTGACGAAACGGCCGTAGCTGTCGTGCATTGGGGGAGACATCCTGAGGTTAAGCGTGGCGGGTGACGAGGACGGCCGAATGGAAGCCGGAGAATCCCTGCTGGAGACAAAGCACCTGTCCGCAGTCCACCTGACGGGGCGCACCGGCGACCCAGTCGAGCTGCGGCGCCAGCGGTCCGGTCAGCCCGGAAACGGGAGGTAGCCTGCCGTCTGCCAGGATCCGCGTGGCCAGCGCCACATCGAGCAAGGCCCCGGCGGCCGGGATGGTGCCGAACAACGGACGTGGCGACGTGATCGGCACACCATCGGGCAGGGCCGCCGCCAACTGGCGACATTCCAGCCCATCGAGAACAGGAATCCCGCGCCCGTCGGCGACGACAGCCAGTTCCTGCGCATTGGCAAGCGTCCCGCCGAGCCGCCCCAGCGCCTGCCGGTATCCTTCCTCGAAGCCACTGCCGGCAAGATCTTCCAGGCAATTGCGGGGAGCCGCGAAACCACCGGGGGCATGTATCAGCACGCCGCCCTCGACACCACGGGCCCGCGCGCAGCCAGGGCGTTCCAGCAGCAGGGCCACCGCGCCCTCGGCCAGGACGGTACCGGCCGCCTGGCGATCGAAACTTCTCAACCCGCGCTCGCCATCCTCCAGCAACAGGCCACGCCGCCACAGTTCGGCCAGCGTGAAGGGCTCCATGTAACTGCCGCAAACCGCCACGAGGGCCGCATCGCACAGCCCCGTGTGCAAGGCCAGCAAGGCCTGTTGCAGCGCACCTATGCCAGCGCTCTCGTTCTGCACGAATGCAGCGCCTGGACCACGGAAACGATGGGTGAGGCTGATCAGGGCCAGTGCGTTGTTGGCGAGGCCCTTGATCGACATGAAGGGATCGGCGCCACGGCGGTACAGGGCTTCCGAGGTAAGGCTCGACAGGTCGACGCCCTCCCCCTGGTCGCTCGCGGTCAGAGCCCGCTGCAGGGACATGATGTTCGGGCTGGTGTAGTCCCCCTGCCCGGTGAACAGCCCTCGCCGCGTCTCCGGCAAAGCGTCCCACTCGATGCCACTGGCTGCCATGGCCTGCCCGGCGGCGTGCACCGCCCAGTAGCTGGGCTCCGTACCGAAGCGCCGCAGTTTGTGGGGCACCGCATCCCTACTGGCGTGCCGCGCCTCCTGGGGCACGGCCCCGTAACCCGCAATCCGGCGCGAATCGATCCAGTCGCTGCTGAAGGCCCCAAGCCTGCTCTGGCCGGTCTGCCAGCAGTCCCAGGCCGCGTCCAGGCCGAGGCCGCTGGGGAGTACCGCACCGATGCCGGTCACCAGCGCCGGGGGAAGAGCGTTAATCATAGGCCTTGACTGCAATGACGGCATTGAGACCACCGAAGCCGAAGGAGTTGGACAGGGCCGCCCGCAGGATCTGCCGCCGCGCCGTGCCGGGAACGTAATCCAGATGACAGGCGGGATCCGGGTTATCCAGGTTCAGGGTGGGCGGGACGATCCCGTCCGCCACGCTCAGCACCGTGGCGATGCACTCCGGCGCCCCGGCTGCGGCGATCAGGTGACCCAGCATGGATTTGTTGGCCGTCACGGTGAGTTGCCGATAGTGCTCGCCACCAGCGAAGGTGCTACTGATTGCCAGGGTTTCGGCAGGGTCATTAAGCGGCGTGGATGTCCCGTGCGCATTGATGTGCCCGACATCGATCGGATCCAGCTGCGCGTCGCGCAAGGCCCGCTGCATCGCGAGCCGGGCCCCCAGCCCTTCGGGATGGGGCGCCGAGATGCGGTAGGCATCCATCCCGCTGCCGAATCCGGCGATTTCGGCGTAAATCTGTGCCCCGCGACGGTGAGCATGGTCTTCCCGCTCCAGAATCAGCATGCCCGCCCCCTCTGCCGCGACAAAACCGCTGCGATCCCGATCGAACGGGCGGCACAGACGATCGCCGAAACGTTCGGCAGTAGACGGCGCCCCCAGCAGATGAAGGCCGATCATGGTCGGTAGGTTGAGGACGGAGTCGGCCCCCCCCACGATCATCAGATCGCACTCTCCCCGGCGGATCATGCGCATGCCGTGTCCGATCGCATGGGCCGCTCCCGCACATGCCGTCGAGAAGTTGAGGCTCGGCCCGCAGATGCCCAGGCTCTGCGCCAGACTCATGCTCAAATGGTCATTGCTGTTCAGCAGACCACTGTTCGGATTGAGTTGGTCGGCACGCCGATGCAGCAGGCGCCAGTCAGGGCCATCCGGGCCCAGGGCGAGATGCATGTCTGCCGGATCCCGCTCGGGAACACCGGAGCCCATCGCGATACCGCTGCGCCGCGGCAGCTCGGCAGGTGCCAGGCCGGCATCGGCCAAGGCCTCGAATGCGGCGGCCAGCCCGAAACGCGTACGTCGCTCCATCGGGACATCCCACCACGCAGCCGACCCGTAGTGCTGCGCCAGGCCGGCCATGTCCACCGGGGCCGCGTACTTCACCGGGAAATCGTCCATCCCTTCCGGCTGCCACCGGCGGATCGCGGAATGCCCGTTGCAGAGGCCGCTCCACAGGGATTTCCAGCCGACCCCGAGGCCCGTAACCGCACCGAGCCCGGTGACGACGACACGCTCCCCGCGCCTCACAGCCCGGCCCTTCCAATAAGGGCGACGGCGACCTGCCCCATCGGACTATGCATGACGAGCAATGAGCAGGGCGCATCCATTGGAAGCGCCTCCCAGCGCGTGCCCTGAGTCAGCCAGCGACGCTTGCGGCGCATTCCTTCCAGCACCAGACCGACCCCAAGGGTAGCGGCGGCTGGACCGACGTAGCCGAAGCGTGTCTCGATGGGAAGATGGAGCGGTGCAAAGGCAAAGAGCGCACGGCTCAAGCTTTCCTTGTGGGCGGCCTGCCAGGGTTGGTTGCTCAGGACCCAGCCGACGCTGGTACGGGCATAACCTCCCATCTCCAGCGTCTGTCCGATCAAGTCAGAGACCGTATCGCCGCGATCATCGTGCGTGGAGTGGCAGCCCCGGGCGTAGCCCAGCAGCACGGCGTCGTTCCGAGCCGCATCGGCGGACGCCAGCAGGAAGGCGGACGCCTCGCCCGGCAGGCGTTGCCTCTCCGCACCACCGCTCCCCCAATAGGCATGCTGGAGCGGCTGGAGTGGATCGAGCTTGGTACTCACGGCACCAATCACGGCATGGCGGCACTCCGCTTCGGCCACCGCATGGACACCGTCGATCAGGGCCGACAGCCCCGCATCGGCAAAGGGTGAGTACGCCGCGATCGGGCCGTTGAGACCGAATGTGGCCGCGATATGGGCGCAGGCCGAACTGTTCAGCAGGCTCAGCCCCGAGAACGGCGGTGTCTCGCGCATCAGCGTGGCGTTCCAGTCATCCCGTCCGCCGTAGGCATGCCAGGACTCCAGTACGGCAAGGCCCGGCAGCGGCTCGTCGATGGTGGGCAAGCCCATGAAAAGGCCCGTCTCGGCCCGTTCGGCGACGCTCCCCGCCCCTGGATGCCAAGCATCCAGAAGGCGACCGGCACCGGCCAGCGCCATGCGCGCCTGCTTCTCCATGGTGCGGACCAACTTGCGATCCACGCCGTACGGGGACAATTCCGGCTCCCGGGCAATATGGGCCGATGCCGACATCAGCTCATCCGGCCAAGGCGCCAGACCGGGAACAGTGGGACTACCGAGCCCCCCCCAGACATCTTCCCAGTCGCATCCCATCGCACAGTGCAGGTGAGGCAGATGCAGCTTGACTCTGGCGATCCCTGTCATGCGACCTCCAGGACCAAGCATGCGTTGGCGCCACCGAAACCGAAAGAATTGCTGAGGACGCTCCGGATCGAGGCGGTTCGGGCGGAGGTGACGATGTCGAGGCCCGAGCACGGGCTGCAGGCATGTTGGTAGTTCAAGGTGGGCAAGAGCGTTTGTCTATACAAAGTAAGCGCGGACAGAACCGCCTCGACGGCACCACTGTTGGCAAGTGAGTGCCCGAGGGCTGACTTGTTGGCGGTAATGGGAATCTCGGCAATGCGCGCGCCGAAGATCTGCTTTACGGCGAGGGCCTCACAGGCGTCGTTGGTGGGCGTCGAAGTTCCGTGGGCATTGATATGGTCGATCGCATCGGGAGAAAGCCCGGCGTCCTGCAGCGCATCACGCATGCAGCGGGCGTACTCGCTACCATCGTCTGCACTTGCGGTGATGCGACACGCCTCAAGCAGGCCGGCGAAGCCGCTCACCCGCGCCAGCGGATGGGCTCCACGCCGCGCCGCATGAGACGCAGACTCCAGGACCAGAAAGGCGCTGCCTTCTCCCATCACGAAACCACAACGTGCTTCATCAAACGGGCGGCTGATCTCCCCGCCTTGCAGGTGTTCCCCGTCGGCCAGCGCCCCCACGACGGAGAACGCCACCAGTGGCATGAAATTGCACATGGTCTCGGCCGCGCCGGCCAGGGCGACATCGATGAGCCCGGCACGGATGGACTGCATGGCGGCCCCGATGGCCATCGCACCGGCCGCGCAGGCTTCGCCATGCGCCCCATGGCTGGCCTGCAAGCCGAAGCGGTGAGCCAGGGCCAAGGCGGCCTGATCCTGTTGCTTGTGGAAATACGCCTCGGGACACGTCCCACCGGCCAGCAGAAAGTCGTCCAGTTGCAGTCGCTCCCGCTCCCAGTTCATGTGGCGGGCAAGCGCACACAACTGGATTTCATCGAATGTGTGCTTGTTGCTGGCCAGAAACACGCCCCCCCGTTCGACGCCTTGCGCACCCAGCCCCGCGTGCTGCCATGCCTCCGTTGCAGCGCACAGGGCCAGACGGGTCTGCGGGCCCCATTCAGGCTCCAGCCGGCCCAGCCGTGCGTCCACCGCCAGCCAGGTTTCGCTGTCGATGAAGACACAGCTTGGGTTACCGAACCCGAGTGCCGAAAGCCTGGACCACGGACGGATCAACGACTGCCCCTCGGCGAGACGCCGAAATAGGCAATCTGCCCCCACCGTGCCGGCGGAGACCGCTCCCACCCCCGTAATGACGACATCCTCCATGGCGGGCATGCTCACGCGGCGACGCGACTCTCCATCCAGCGGGAGACGATGCCTGGGATCGAGGCCGCCACGGCATCGTCGCCCGTACGGGGCTTCTGTGGCGCGCCGCACGCCGCGCAAACCGGCTTGCCCGACGGGGATATCTCCGCTTGCTCCTGGCCGCAGTCGGCGCAGCGCGCCGGAAGCCCGTCCAGAATGCCCTTGCACAGATTGGCCCAGTTGCGCACCGTGGCGCAGCCCATGACCTCGTGGGGCAGCATGCCTGCGGACACCTGATCGCTGCTGTAGGCAAAAAAACTCTCGCGCAGGGCGTGGGCGGCCAGCTCGGTCAAGCGCCCCCTGGCATAGACCTGAGATTCATCCCCAAGCACGACGACCAGATGATCGAGCACGCTCTTCTGGGGCAGGACGATGCCCAGCTGCTTTTCGAGATTGAAGCGCAACTCCACGAAATCCAGCGAATCGGCATCCAGTTCATTGGCAATGGCCACGTCGGCCGCCACTTCGTCGGGCGTACAACCTAGGACGCTAACGAGAGTACGTTGAACGACAGCGATCAAATCGGCTTCTGCGAATGGGTTGTTCACGGTCGGCTCCTGAAGGGTAAAATCTCAATTATCATATGCATATGTGCACACTCATGCACACTAAGTGTATAGAAATGCGGCTGCGACGACAATGACTTCGGTATATGATTTTGTTCTTTATTGGGCAACTGTGTGCACGGACCTCCCTGCTCGCCAACTGGCGGGACAGGGGAAACGCCGCGCGATGTCTGCCGCGATGGAGGAAATGGCAAGGGCCCGAAGGCCCTGTTGCTCAGGCGTGCTCGGGGGAGGAGCGTGATGTCGCCACGCAGCGGCTTGCGCTTTCAGCCTCGAATGCACGCATTGCATCCGGATAGCACGAACGCATGAGAATGCTCATCTGTTCGAGGATCCGCTGCAGCCGACGCATGATCTCGAAGCCATCGAGCTCGTAATAGGAAAAGCGCCCATCTTTCAGATGGGTGACGATCCCCTGCTCGCGCAGATGCTTCAGATGGCGCGACACAACCGAACGGTCCTGGGGACAATGGGCCGTGATTTCGGCAATGCTGAGCCGTCCATGCTTGACCAGAATGGAGACGATGCGCAGCCTGGTCGGATCGGACAGCGCCTTGAACAGTCCTGCATCCAGATCGTCCTGCAGGGACGCGACCGCCTCGGAAACACGCTCATCGGCGCACGGGAGCGTATTGATTTCTTCTTGTCGATGAGCCACGGGCGGTTCCATTCAATGCGTACGGCGGGGACTTCCTCCGGCCGCGCCAGCAGGGTACATGCCAGGCCGCTTCCGAAGGTTTGCCGCATTGAGTATCCGCCCGCCGTCCGAACATCGACAAGGCACTATTGCGCGGGAGAAGGGAGATGGAGCGCCAGGCATGCTGACGCAGGCCGGACGCCCCGGAACCTAGCCCAACCGCGCTCAGACGCGGTAGTTGCGCAGATCGTCCACCAGGCTTTCGAGCCCGAAGCGCTTCAACTTCACATACACGGTGCTCTTGGCGATGCCGAGCTCCCGCGCCACCGCCGTCATGTTGCCGCGGCAGCCCTTGATGGCGCGCAGGATCGCATCGCGCTCGGCGTTCTCGAGACAGGTCAGGTCGCGACTGTCGCCGCCGGGAAGTTCGACGCCGGCCGCGGGCGTGCCGTCCAGCGAGGCACGCAGGTCCGGCGGCAGGTCCGCTTCGGTGAGCACCGCCTCCTGGGAGGTCAGCAGCATGCTCTCCATCACGTTGCGGAATTCGCGGATGTTGCCCGGCCAGGCGTATTGCTGGAGCTGCTCGACAGCCCCCCGCGACAAGCGGCGCGGCGCCAGGCCGTGCTGACGGGCCAGCCGTTCCAGATAGTGCTCGCCGAGCAGCGGGATGTCGGCGGCCCGCTCACGCAGGGACGGGATGTTGATGCTGGTCACCGCCACCCGGTAGAACAGGTCCATGCGGAAGCGCCCGGCCTGGATCTCCTTGCGCAGGTCCCGGTTGGTTGCCGCGATGAGGCGGAAATTGACCTTGCGCGGCTTGTTCTCGCCGAGGCGATAGACCTCGCCCTCCTCCAGCACGCGCAGGAAGTGGGGTTGCAGGTCGATGGGCATCTCGCCGATCTCGTCGAGGAACAGGGTGCCGCCGTCGGCCGCCTCGATCTTGCCGATCATGCCGCCGCGGCGGGCGCCGGTGAAGGAGCCCTCCGTGTAGCCGAACAGCTCGCTGGTCAGCAGCTCGCGGGAGAAGCCGCCGCAGTTGAGGGCCACGAAGGGCGCATCCTTGGTGGCGCCGAATTCGTGGATGCAGCGCGCGAAGACGTCCTTGCCGACGCCGGTCTCGCCGAGCAGCAGCACCGGCACGCGGGACTTGGCCAGCTGCTGGGCCCGCCCGACGGCCTGCATCAGCGCCGACGACTCACCGACCACGCGCTCGAAGGAGCCTTCCTTTTCGGAGGGCGACTCGCCGCCCATCACCGACGTCACGATCCGTCCGCCAGCCGGGCTGGCCGCGCGGCGGCTCGGCAAGGTCAGCACCGCGCCGATCTGCTCGCCGCCCTCGATCACCGGCTCCAGCCATTCCTGGCGCATCCAGTCGGGCATCTCGTCGGGCAGCCGCCGGCCCTTCTTCCAGGCCAGCGCCAGGGAGGCCAGCCCGTCCGGCGCCACCGCCGCCTCGCCGATGCCCATGTCGGCCATCACTGCCGATGCACGGCCGTTGGCCTTGATGGCGCGGCCGCGCCGATCGAAGACGATGATGCCATCCGCCGACATGCCCGACAGGCGCTCCACACACTGTTCCAGCAGACGGTAGCGGATACCCAGCTCGATCTTGGCGAGGCGGTTCTCGATGCGCCCGGCGGTCGCCACCACCAGGGCCAGGCTGTGGCGGCTGTAGGATGCGCTGAGCCCGGAGACGTCCACCACGCCGAGGATGGTGCCGTCGTACGGATCGCGGATCACCGTGGCCGAACAGGACCAACGCTTGATCCCCGCACAGTAATGCTCGGCCGAGTGGATCTGCACCGGCTGGCCGACTTCCAGCGCCGTACCGATGGCGTTGGTGCCACAGGCCAGCTCGCTCCAGTTGGCACCGGACAGCAGGTGCACGTTCTCCGCCGCGCCCCGCGTGCCCATGTCGCCCTCGAGGTTGAGGATGGTGCCCGACTGATCGGTAAGGACCATCACGGTGCCGGTCTCGGACAGGAAATCCCGCGCCGAGGCCATCACCGGCGCGCTGGCGGTGAGCAGTTCGCCACACTCGTCACGCAAGGAATGCAGGGATTGCTCGGCCAGCGGCTCCGGCGCCCGATGGCGCTCCGGGTCCACGCTGGCACCATGGCAGCGCCGCCAGGAATCGTCGATAAGGCGACGCAACGCGTCGGATCCGGTTTCGTCGCCGCTGAGGAAACGCTCCCAGGACGTCATGATGTGGCCGTCGTTTTCCGGAATGGAAAACATCTGGCCCGATGAAACTGTGGCAGCCATGCCCACCCTCCTTTGTCTGTGTCCGACCATGTCGCCGATGGAGTCCATCCTGGCGCACGATTCTGTGTATTTCCCCCCGGTAATGCGGCTCACTGTCCGCTTGTCCGACCCGGAGAGGTCTGCTTTTCAGCCGGCCCAACGGCAACGCGTGTCCCTGCGCATCGCCACGAGGCTCTGTCCCAGCAGCCGGCTCAAGCTCCTATTGTGGACCATGGACAGGCAGAGGCACGGCAGAACGCTCGATATCCGGACATAGCAGTCTTTGTGCCACAGCCCACAGGACAGCATATTGCCCGTATCGGGCATTTGGCGAACGCAAAAGCGTCCGTTTTCCGGACACCCCGACCGTCCGGAAAACGGACGGGCAGATGAAAATATCCGCGGGCGAATGAATTCGCCTTCAGCGGATTACATGACCAATTCCAGGACCAAATCCTGCGTCCCGGAAAAACGTGCGTCCCCTAGAGGCGAATTCATTCGCCCACCACATGAAAGAAAAAAAGCGGGGGCTTCCAGACAAAGAGGATTCCGAGGAGAGGGAGAGAGAAGAGGATTCCTCGCTGGATACCGCGTTGCCCCCAAAAAAGCCCGGCGCCCGCCATTGCGGGCCTGCCGGTTACTGCAACGCCACCAGAAAATCTGCTTCGGTACTGGCCCGCACGTCGTCCAGCGTGGTGTCGGGCGCCAGGTCCACCAGGGTCAGGCCGTCCGGGCCCACCTCGAACACGCACAAATCAGTCACGATCATGTTCACCACGCCGGTGCCGGTCAGCGGCAGCGAGCATTCGCGGACGACCTTCGTCTCGCCCTTGGCGGTGTGCTCCATGATCACCACCACGCGACCGACGCCGGCCACCAGATCCATCGCCCCGCCGATGCCTTTGATCATCTTGCCGGGCACCGCCCAGTTGGCGAGGTCGCCCTTCTCCGACACCTGCAGCGCGCCGAGCATCGACAGCTGGATATGGCCGCCGCGGATCATCCCGAAGGACGCCGCACTATCGAAGAAACTGGTCGTCGGAAGGGTCGTGATGGTTTGCTTGCCGGCGTTGATCAGATCGGCGTCCTCCTCCCCTTCCCACGGGAAGGGGCCCATGCCGAGCATGCCGTTCTCGCTCTGCAGCTGGATCGACATGCCCGGTGGCACATGGTTGGCCACCAGGGTCGGAATGCCGATGCCGAGGTTGACGTAATAGCCGTCACGCAGCTCGCGGGCGGCCCGCGCCGCCATTTG
Organism: Pseudomonadota bacterium; assembly: GCA_018241685.1. Taxonomy (GTDB): domain Bacteria; phylum Pseudomonadota; class Gammaproteobacteria; order Burkholderiales; family Rhodocyclaceae; genus Zoogloea. Next base: position 15,595 of record JAFEDJ010000062.1, on the reverse strand, counting down.
GTCCCGAGTCCAGGGCATGGTTTATTCCTCCACCACGGCGGCACGACGACGAACCGTGCGCTGCTCGATCTGTTTGTCCACCTGCGCCAGCGGCACCAGGCGATCCACGAAGATGCCCGGCGTGACGATGTGGTCCGGGTCGATCTCGCCGGGCTCCACCAGCTGCTCGATCTCGGCCACCGTCAGCGCAGCGGCGCTGGCCATCATCGGGTTGAAGTTGCGCGCGGTCATGCGATAGACCAGGTTGCCCTCGGTATCGCTCTTCCATGCGTGAACCAGCGCCAAGTCCGCCTTCAGGCCGCGCTCCTGCACATACAGCTTGCCGTCGAACTCGGCCAGCGGCTTGCCCTCGGCAATCACCGTACCGACTCCAGTCCGCGTGTAGAAGGCCGGAATGCCCGCGCCGCCGGCGCGGATGCGCTCGGCCAACGTGCCTTGCGGGTTGAATTCCACCTCCACCTCGCCGGCCATGTACTGGCGCGCGAACTCGGCGTTCTCGCCGGCATAGGAACAGACCAGCTTGCGCACCTGGCGGGTCTTGAACAATTTGCCGAGCCCCATGCTTTCGGTACCCGGGTTGTTGGAAATGATCGTCAGCCCGCGCACGCCGGATTCCAGCACCGCATCGATCAAGGCCGCCGGAATGCCGCACAGCCCGAAACCACCGGACATGATCGTCATGTCGTCGCGCAATACATCAGCCAGGGCAGCCCTGGCCGACGAATGGATTTTTCTCACAGACACCTTGCATCCTCTCTATTCAAGAATTGCCCTGTCTTTCAAGCAGCCATTTCCCCGTGAATTGGAGCAACGGCCCTTCCGTGCAATCCTTATTCAGCAAGAGCGGTGCCAGCGACAATATCCATTTGATTAAAAAGGAAATAGAAAAACGACCTGGATTTTCTGGAGGAATAGTCGTCCTAATAGCGGTCGCCCCTCCGAATGCTCGTACGAAATTCGGGCACCCGTCGGTCGATGATGTGCGGATAGAGCCTGAAGCCTCCTGCCATTCCTGGCCCGCGGGCTGCGGGAACGAATTCATTCGCTCCCACAGCCGCTGGAAAGGCGCGACAGAGCCCCTAGCCGCCCGGCACCTCCGCGAGCAAGCGACGCAGGCTGGTCTTCAGCACCTTGCCGTAATTGTTCTTCGGCAAAGCGTCCACAAAGCGGTATTCCTTCGGACGCTTGAAGCGCGCCATGCGTTCCAGGCAGTGACGGTCAAGGACTTCCGCGCCAATACCCTTGACCCCCTCTTCCAACACCACGAAGGCCACCACCGACTCACCCCATTCCGCATCGCGGCGGCCGATCACCGACACTTCGCGAACCCCCGGATGGGCGATCAGCACCTCCTCCACCTCCCGCGGGTAGATGTTGGAACCGCCGGAGATGATCAAGTCCTTGGAGCGGTCCTTAAGGGTCACGAAACCATAGGAATCCATGCTGCCCATGTCGCCGGTCCACAGCCAGCCGTCTCGCAGCGTGGCCTCGCTGGCCGCCGGGTTGCGCCAGTAGCCGGACATCACTGCGTCGCCGCGCACCACCACCTCGCCGACCTCGTCGCTGGCCAGGCTGCGTCCATCGGCATCGACGATACGTACCTCGGCCAGCGCCTGGGCAACGCCGACGGACGCCACGCGGGACGCCCAATTCGGATCCGCGCGGTCCGCCAGCACCTCCCGGGACAGCGCAGTGATCGTCATCGGCGACTCCCCCTGGCCGTAGATCTGCACGAAGCGCGGCCCCATCACATCGAGGGCGCTGCGGATGTCGTCGGCGTACATCGGGCCACCGCCGTAGACGATGGTCTGGAAGCCGGACGGGTCGGCGCCGCTGCGCTGCACCCCGTCCACCAGGCGGCGCACCATGGTCGGTGCGGCGAACAGGCACAGGCGGCCAACGGAACGGGACAGGGCGATCAGCTCGTCCGGCTCGAAGCCGCCGGACTCCGGGATCACGTGGCGGCAACCGCGCAGCATGTAGGGGAAGCTGTAGAGGCCGGCCCCGTGGGACAGGGGCGCCGCGTACACCGAGGCATCGTCGCGGGAAACCGGGTCCACATCAGTGAAGAAACAGGCGGTCATCGTCTGCAGGTTGCGGTGGCTCAGCATCACCCCTTTCGGCTGGCCGGTGGTGCCGGAGGTGTAGAACAGCCAGGCCAGCGCGTCGGGCGCCCGTTCCTGCACGGGGATCGCCAATGCAGTCACCGCGCGCAGGTAATGACCATCGCCCGGCACCAGCAGCGGCACCACCTCGCCTTCGTCCTGCTGCACCGGGGCCAGCTCGCCGGCCAGGTCCGCCGACACGCAGGCCAGCCGCGCGCCGGCGTTGCCGATGATCCATGCAGCCTCGCGGGGATGCAGCTTGGCGTTGATCGGCACCGCCACCAGGCCGGCCCACAGGGTGCCGTAGAGGCATTCCAGGTATTCGGCGCAGTTGCTCATGTAGATCGCCACCCGCTCGCCGGCCTCGAGCCCGAGGTTCTGGCGCAGGTAGCCGGCCAGGCGCGCCGAGCGTGCGGCCAGCGCCGCGTAGGTATGCAGCTGGCGCTCGCCGACGAGGAGCGCCGGGCGCTCGGGGCAGGTCCGCGCCGAGCGCGCGAGGATATGGGCCAGGTTCATTTCCGCCTCTCCAGGATGCTCACGTAGTTGGCGACCGCCGCGCCGCCCATGTTGAAGACGCCGCCGAGTCGCGCTCCTTCCACCTGCATGTCGCCGGCTTCCCCGGCCAGTTGCATCGCCGCCAGCACGTGCATCGACACGCCGGTGGCGCCTATCGGATGGCCCTTGGCCTTGAGGCCACCGGATACATTGACCGGCAGCGCGCCGCCCGGATGGACCGTACCGTCCGCCAGCCGGTCGGCGCCGCGCCCCGGACGGGCCAGGCCCATCGCCTCGTAGGTGAGCAGTTCGGCGATGGTGAAACAATCATGCACCTCGGCAAAGGACAGGTCGGTGACCCGACAGCCGGCGCCGGCCAGCGCCGTGCCCCAGGCCCGCCGCGGCCCGTCGAAGCTCAGCACGTCACGGCGGGAGATCGGCAGGAAGTCGTTCACCTGAGCCCGCGCCCGGAAGCGGATGGCCCGGTGTGCGTTGGAGAGCAGGGCATCGTCGGCGAGCACCAGCGCCGCCGCCCCGTCCGACACCAGCGAGCAGTCGGTCTTGCGCAGCGGCCCGGCGATGCGTGGGTTGCGCTCAGACTCCGTGTTGCAGAACTCGAAGCCGAGATCCTTGCGTATCTGCGCCCACGGGTTGCGCACGCCATTGGCGTGGTTCTTGGCAGCGATCCGCGCCAGCGTCGCCGAGTGGTCGCCGTAATGCTGGAAGTAGGCGTCGGCCAGTTCGCCGAACAGGCCCGGGAAAGTCATGCCGTGGGCGGCTTCCTCCCGTACATAGGACGCCGAGCCGAGAATCCGCGTGACCTCCGGGCCGGACACCGCGGTCATCTTCTCCGCGCCGACCACCAGCGCAAAGCCGGCGCGCCCGGATTCGATCGCGTCGCAAGCCGCGAACACCGCGGCTGCGCCGGACGCGCAAGCATTCTCCACGCGGGTCGCCGGACACCAGCGCAGGCGCGGATCGGCCTGCAGGACCAGCGAGGAACAAAAGATATCCGGCACGAAGCCGCCGTTGAGATGGCCGAGCCAGATGCCGTCCACGTCCGCCGGATCGACCCCGGCATGGGCCAGCGCGTCGCGGCTGACGCCACCGATCAGCGCCTCCAGGTCCATGTCGTCCAGCCGTCCAAAGGGCGAATGCGCCCAGCCGATGATGCTTACCCCCATGTCGTCTCCTTTTTTCATTCGATGTGGATGCGGCGGCAGCCGCGCTGCCGGCACGACGAAAGGGCAAGGGCCATGCCCGTCCGAGCGGCTTCTCCGCCGGCCGCCAAGCCCTTGAATCGGCGGCGCAAATCACCGCCGCCGGCAACCTGACGGAGCAGCGGCCGGGCAGCGCGACCGGATTCCGGACGCTCTTGCGCCTTGTTGCGGCTGCTTCCCGGACGTCCCACCGCACTCACGCCCGCGCCGATTCCCCGCCAGCCGGCTTCCCGGGCGCCGTGCGGCGTCCATGGCCGCCGTGGCACAACCCTTGCCACGTCCTCAGCGGGAGGACACCTCCGCGACCGAAAAAAACGACCACAACACCAGGAGACATTCGATGACCCCCTCTTCCGTCGACCGCATCCCGGTCAGCCTGCTCACCGGCTTTCTCGGCGCCGGCAAAACGACCCTGCTCAACGCCCTCATGCGCAACCCGGCCCTGGCCGGCACGGCGCTGCTGATCAACGAATTCGGCGCGGTCGGCGTGGATCACCACCTGGTGGACCGGATCGACGACAGCACCGTGCTGCTCGATTCCGGCTGCCTGTGCTGCAGCGTGCAGGGCGACCTGGTGAAGGCACTGAAAACCCTGCACCAGCGCAGCTCCCGCCGGGAGATTCCACCGGTCGCACGGATCCTCATCGAAACCACCGGCCTCGCCGACCCGGTGCCGGTGGTCTACACGCTGATGGAGGAGCGCTTCATCGCCGCCCGCTACGTGTGCGACAGCGTGCTGACAGTGGTGGACGCCACCCACGGCGATGCCCAGCTCGATACCCACCCGGAAGCCGTGCGCCAGGTGACGCTGGCCGACCGCCTGCTGATCACCAAGGGCGACCTGGCGGGCTCCAGCCAGCTGGCCCGGCTCAACGCCCGCCTGGCCGAACTCAACCCCGGCGCGCCGCGCATCGAGGTGCGCCACGGCCAGGTGGAACCGGCCCGCCTGTTCGGTGGCGGCGTCTATGCGCCCGGCGACAAGCTGCCCGACGTGGCGGCCTGGCTCGGCGCAGAACGCGCGCGTGACGCCGAGGCTCACCGCGCCCCGCCGACGCTCAGCTGGACGCGCCAGAGCAGCACCCGCGCCCCGGTCCATACCCCGCGCCACGACGGCAGCGTATCCAGCTTTGTGGTGCGCCTGGAAGCGCCCGTGCCGTGGTTCGGCCTGGCGCTGGCGCTGGGGCGCATCCTGCAGCAGTACGGCCCTCAATTGCTGCGCGTGAAGGGTCTGGTCAACGTGGCCGGCGAATCCCGGCCGCGGGTCGTCCAGTGCGTGCAGAGCGTTGCCTACCCGCCGGTCACCCTGCCGGCCTGGCCGGAGGAAGGCGTCTTCGAAGACCGGCGTGGCCGGCTGGTCTTCATCACCCGCGATCTGCCGCCGGACGCCGCCGAGGCGATCCGGACCGCCCTCGCCCAGTTGCCCGGCGACGCGGCGGCCATCCGCGCCACTGCCGCCAATCCGCTGCTGCCGACCCGCTGCTGGTTCTCGGAACGGGTCGCCCTGACCGCCCCCGACAGCCTGCAGCTCGAAGGCTGGGTGGTCCAGCCGCGCCGCTTCGCGCGCAGGACGGTCAACGTCTGATCGTCGGTCGGCCGGCGTCCGGGGATCAGACGCCGGCCGACCGACCGCCTGCCGGCATCAACCAGAAATGCCTTTCAAAACAGCGCGCTCCGCTGCAGCTGGAATGCTCCTGCCCGAATGGCATGACCCCTGCTGTAAAGCCCCGCCCCGTGGCCGTCCCGGCGGCGGGCGCGGCAATCCATAACATGATCGGAGAAGAAACAATGAAAGCCCTCGTTTACGGCGGTCCCGGCAAGAAGTCCCTGGAAGAACGTCCCATGCCGGTGCTGAAGGACGCCAGCGATGCCATCGTGCGCGTCACCAAGACCACCATCTGCGGCACCGACCTGCACATCCTCAAGGGGGACGTGCCCACCGTCGCCCCCGGCACCGTGCTCGGCCACGAAGGGGTCGGCGTAGTCGAATCGGTCGGCGCCGGTGTCACCACCTTCAAGCCCGGCGACCGGGTGCTGATCTCCTGCATCACCAGCTGCGGCAAATGCGAGTTCTGCCGCAAGGGCATGTATTCCCATTGCACCACCGGTGGCTGGCAGCTCGGCCACCTGATCGACGGCACCCAGGCCGAGTACGTGCGCGTGCCCCACGCCGACACCAGCCTCTACCCGATCCCCGCCGACGCCGACGAGGAAGCCCTGGTAATGCTCAGCGACATCCTGCCCACCGGCTTCGAATGTGGCGTACTCAACGGCAAGGTGCAGCCGGGCAGCACGGTGGCCATCGTCGGCGCCGGCCCGGTCGGCCTGGCGGCGCTGCTGACCGCCCAGTTCTACTCGCCTGCCCGCATCATCGTGGTGGACCTGGACGACAACCGCCTCGACGTGGCCAAACGCTTCGGCGCCACCGACGTGGTGAACAGCAGCGACGGCAAAGCCGCCGACGCGGTGAAAGCGCTCACCGAAGGCCGCGGCGTGGATACCGCCATCGAGGCGGTGGGCATCCCGGCCACCTTCGGCATCTGCGAGAACATCGTCGCCGCCGGCGGCGTGATCGCCAACGTCGGCGTGCACGGCACCAAGGTGGACCTGCACCTGGAAACCCTGTGGGCCCACAACATCTCCATCACCACCCGCCTGGTGGACACCGCCACCACCGGCATGCTGCTGAAGACGGTGCAGGCCAAGAAGCTCGATCCGTCCCTGCTGATCACCCACCGCTTCACGCTGGAGCAGGCCCTTGACGCCTACGCCACCTTCGCCAGCGCGGCCAGCAGCAAGGCCCTAAAGGTCGTCATCTCGGCCTGAGGCCCACCACTCCGCAACACGTAGGCCGGGGATGCCCGCGACGGGCATCCCCGCGCCCGCCCCTATCTGCCCCTTTCTCCACGGAGATCGATCAACGTGTTTGCCAATCGCCAGTGGCTTGCCCACCTGGAGCACTTCGCCGATGCCCTCGCCGGCGAGACCCCGCTGCTTACCCCGTTCCGGGCCTCCCGCCGCCTCGCCCAGCTCGACATCCGTCTGCAGGAAGCCCACCAGGGTGCCCTGAACCGCGCGGCCGAAACCCGCCGCCGCGCGGACACCCTTGAAGCCGACACGGTCCGCCTCGAAGAAGCGCTCGCCGAGGCCCGCCGGGAAACCGCCGAGTTGGCCGAGCGTTTCGAGCTGATCAGCAGTGCCAGCGGCGAGGGACTGTGGGACATCCACCTGGTCGCCGGCGATCCGGCGCATCCCAGCAGCGTCGTCTGGTGGTCGCCCCAGCTGCGGCGGCTGCTCGGCTTCGAGGATGAACGGGACTTCCCCGACCGGCTAGAGAGCTGGAGCCAGCGTCTGCACGCGGACGACGCCCGCCGGGTAAGTGCGGCCTTCGGCGCCCACCTGAGCGACCGCAGCGGCCACACGCCGTATGACATTCATTACCGGCTAGCCCGCAAGGACGGCAGCTACCGCTGGTTCCGGGCCATCGGCACGACGCTGCGCGATGCGTCCGGCACGCCGCTGCGGGTGGCCGGCTCGCTGCTGGACATCCACGACACGTTGGAGCAGGACGCGCTGCTCAAGCGTAGCCTGGAGCGCTTCGAGCTGGTCCGCGAGCTACTCAGCGACGGCCTGTGGGACATCGAGATCGTTGGCGGCGACGCCCTCCACCCGGCCAACACCGTGTGGTGGTCACAACAGCTGCGGCGGATGCTCGGCTTCAACGACGAGAACGACTTCCCGAACACCCTCGACGCCTGGTCCTCGCGCCTCCATCCGGAAGACCGGGAGCGCGTGCTGAAGGCCTTTCTCAACCACCTGGCCGACCGCAGCGGACGCACGCCCTACGACGAGGCCCACCGCCTGGCCCTGAAGAACGGCGAATACCGCTGGTTCCGCGCCTCCGCGCAGACCCGCCGGACCGCCGACGGCACGCCGCTGCGCGCGGTCGGCGCCCTCGCCGACATCGACACCCGGCTGCGCGAGAACGAGCAGCGGGAGATCCGCGAGAAACAACAGGCCAAGCTGGAGGCCACACTGCACCGCATCGGCGAACTGGTCGGCACGATCAAGGAGATCGCCGACCAGACCAACCTGCTGGCCCTCAATGCCGCCATCGAGGCCGCCCGCGCCGGCGAGAGCGGGCGCGGCTTCGCGGTGGTCGCCGACGAAGTGCGCAAGCTCGCCGAGCGCACCCGCGAGACCACCGCCCGCATCGGCAAGATGGCCACCGAGGAGCCCTGAGCAGCCCTCCCGGCTCCACACGGGGGCCGGGCGGGCAACGACCGGTCAGAAGCTGTAGCTCAGCCCCAGGTCGAAGCCGGTGGTGCCGTAGCCGCCGACCGGCGAACCGACGCCCCCCGAATCCACTGCGGTGCGGGCCGGGTTGGGCTGGATCGAGCAGATGCCGTTGGCGCTGTTCCGGATCTTCGCCACGTCGGCATACAGGTAGGCGCTGCGCTCGAACAGGTAGTACACGCCGCCGATGCCCCACTTGCGGCAGCTCGCATCGAGGGTGGTCTTATCGTCGAGGACCACGTAGGACGCCCGCACGCGGGCCTGCTCGCCCCACACCGGCGCCGACGCACCGACCATCCAGCTGCGGTGGTTGAGCAGCGCGCTATAGGTGGCGAAGCTGCCGTCGAAAACGTCCTTGTAGTTGTCGGTCTTGATGCTCTCCCAGTAGCCGTGCAGCTTGAGCGGACCGAAGTCGTAGGACGCACCGCCGACCAGGATGTTGGTCTTGTGTTCCTCGTTGCCCTTGGGCGCCAGCTGCTCGAAATCCAGGGTCAGGTTGAGCGGCCCCTTCGTGTAGGACGGGATGAAGGCCCACAGGCGGCCATCGTTCCTGTTGCCCGGGTTCTCCTGGCCGACCAGGCTGGTGGTGTACGCGGCCAGGAAGGACAGGCCGTTCCAGGCCGGCGAGATGTAGGCCACCGCGTTGTCGGCGCGGGTGCCATGTACCTGCACCGACGCCATGTTGGCCACCGTACCGTTGGCGAAAGGGTCGTACTTGCCGGCCACGCTATAACGGCCGCCGTCGATGCGCCCCAGCACCACCGTGCCGTAACCGCCACTAAGGCCGACGAAGGACTTGCGGCGGAACAGGCTGTGGCCCTGGGCGTCGCTGAGGGTTGATTTGCCGTCGTCGATGGAGATGCCTGCTTCGAGCTGGAACAGCGCGGTGACGCCGTTGCGCAGGTCGCGGCTGCCCTTGAAACCGAGACGGCTCTCTGATTCGATGCCGCTGGTCAGCTCCGATTTGTGGCCCGCGAAGCTGCTGCCGGCCTGGGCCGCGTAGGCGCCGTTGCTGCCGCTGCGGCTGAGCAGGCCACCATCGAGGGTGCCGTAGATGCTCAAGCGCCCCTTGTCCCCGTCGAGCAGGGTGAAACCTTCATCGGCCATCGCCGGCCCGAAAAGGGCGCACAGGGCCGCCCCTGCGCAGAGCTGCGCATGGAATTTTGCGTTCATGTCGTATTCCCGTTACTGGATTCGCCGGGCTGCGCACAGCCCGGCAGATAGGCGTCCCGCCTCAGTCGAAATGGATAACCGGCTTGATGATGCCGTCGGCCTTGGTGGTCATCAGGTGGAGGGCCGTCTCGATTTCCGAGAACTTGAAGTGGTGCGTGGTGAGGCGGGTCGGATCGACGCGCCCGCTCTCGATCAGGCGCAGCAGGCGCCCCATGCGCTCGCGGCCCCCCGGACAGAGCAACGTAGTGATGGTCTTCTCGCCCATCCCGACGCCCCACTCGGCGCGGGGGATCTTGATGTAGTCACCGTGGCCGAAATAGCCGATGTTGGAGATCACGCCGCCAGCCCGGGTCGCCTTCACGCAGTTCTCGAAGGTCGGCTGGGAGCCCAGCGCATCCATTGCCGCATCGGCGCCGTGGCCGCCGGTCAGGCGCAGGATCTCGGAGATCGGGTCCTGTTCCTTGAAGTTGATCACCACGTCGGCACCGTAGTGGCGGGCCAGCTCCAGCCGCGACGGCACACAGTCCACGGCAATCACCAGCCCGGCGCCGAGCAGGCGGGTGCCGGCCACGGCCATCAGGCCGACCGGCCCCATACCGAACACCACGCCCGAGCCGCCGAACGGGATGCGGGCGTTTTCAGCGCCCTTGAAGCCGGTGGACATCATGTCGGTGGTGTAGCACGCGGCCTCGTCCGACACCCCGTCGGGAATCGGCGCCAGGTTGGCCTCCGCGTCATTGACGTGGAAGTACTCGGCCATGTTGCCGTCCTTCTGGGCAGTGAACTTGTAGCCGCCGAGCATCACCTGACATTGGGAGGTGAAGCCACGCTGGCAGTTCTCGCACTTGTAGCAGGGGGTGATCGCATTCACCGCAACCCGCTGACCGAGCTCGAAGCCACGCACCGCGCTGCCCAGCGCGTGGATCACACCGACCGCCTCGTGACCGAGGACCCGGTCCTTCAACTCGCCGAGGCCGCCTTCGATGGTGTGGCAGTCGGACGTACACACCATCGCCACCGTCGTTTTGACGATCGCGTCGTTGGGACCGGCCAGCGGGATCGGACGCTCCTGCACCACCACGTCGTGCAGGCCCCGCATGACGAGGGCCTTCATCGTATTTGCCATTTCTGCTCCTCCAGATTTATTTGCCGCTCACGGCTGTCGTTTTTTCGGAATGACTTTTCCATTTCGGAAAAGCCGGGCCGAATCAGCAAACGATGTGCCAGACAAATAAACGGATGGATTAGAGTGGCGCGGAGCCTTTATTTCCGCAGCATGCAGATCAATTGATGGGCGATTCGCGGACAATTCCCGATGCACGGCAACAACCGCGTTCACAACGCCACCGTCCGATGCCGTCCGCATTCAGGACGACACCGGACGGTGAATTGGCGAATTGGAGTTGCCGGCCGGAAGCTCCCGAGCGGGAGCCTCCTCCGCCGCAGCGCTCAGGCCGACTGCGCCTCGGCCTTGGGCGCCACACGGCCTGCCGCCTGGGCCCGATTCACGCCGCTGATGAGGGCCTTGATCGACGCGGTGACGATGTTGGCGTCGATCCCGACCCCGTAGCAGTCGCTGCGGGTCTCGCCGGCCATTTCCATGAAGGCACAGGCCTGGGCGTTGCCATCGTCGCCGATCGGCACCATCGAGCGCTCCTCGTAGCTGCGCACCTGGACCCGGATGCCGGCGCTCTGAAGGGCATGCACGGCAGCGTTGATCGGGCCGTTGCCTTCGCCATTGAGGATGCGCGCCTGGCCGTCGATCTCCACGCTCAAGCGGATGCCCTGCACGGCGCCGTTCTCGACGAGGTGGTGGCTGCAGTAGCGAACCGGGGCGGCGGTGTCGAGATAAGTCTCGGAGAACAAGCGCCAGATGTCATCGGCGCTCATCTCGCCGCCATGGGCGTCGGTATAGCGCTGCACGACGCCGGAGAACTCCACCTGCAAGCGGCGCGGCATCACCACGCCGTATTCGTTCTCCATCAAGTAGGCGATGCCTCCCTTGCCGGATTGGCTATTCACCCGGATCACCGAATCGTAGCTGCGGCCGACGTCGGCGGGATCGATGGGCAAATAGGGGACGTTCCACGGCGCATCCGCCTTTTGAGCGGAGAAACCCTTCTTGATGGCGTCCTGGTGGGAGCCGGAGAAGGCCGTGAAGACGAGATCACCCACGTACGGATGACGCGGATGAACAGGCAACTGGGTGCAGTGCTCGTAGGTACGGGCAACGGCGTTGATGTCCGAGAAGTCGAGCTGCGGATCGACGCCCTGGGTGTGCATGTTGAGGGCGAGGGTCACGAGGTCCACATTGCCGGTGCGCTCGCCGTTGCCGAAAAGGCAGCCCTCCACGCGGTCGGCGCCGGCCATGAGGCCGAGCTCGGCGGCGGCCACGGCGGTGCCGCGATCGTTGTGCGGGTGGAGGCTGATGATCACGCTGTCGCGGCGGGCGAGGTTGCGGTGCATCCACTCGATCTGGTCGGCATAGACGTTGGGCGTGGCGATCTCGACGGTGGTCGGGAGGTTGAGGATCACCTTGCGCTCGGGCGTCGCGCCCCAGGTCTCGGTGACGGCGTCGCAGACTTCCTTGGCGAAGTCGAGCTCGGTGGCGGTGAAGAGCTCCGGGCTGTATTCGAGGGTGATCTCGGTTTCCGGCATCTCGTCGGCGAGCGTGCGGATGAGGCGCACCGCATCGACGGCCATTGCCACCACCTCGGCCTTGCTCATGCCGAAGACGTTGTCGCGGAAGGTCTTGCAGGTGGCGTTGTAGACGTGAACGATGGCCTTCCTGGCGCCCTTGAGGGATTCGAAGGTGCGGCGGATGAGGTGCTCGCGGGCCTGGGTGAGCACCTCGATGCTCACGTCGGCGGGGATGTGACCGCCGTCGATCAAGCCGCGCACGAAGTCGAACTCGGTCTGCGAGGCGGACGGGAAGGCGATCTCGATTTCCTTGAAGCCGATCGCGCAGAGGGTCTTGAACATCTGCATCTTCTTGTCGGCGTTCATCGGCTCGAAGAGAGCCTGGTTGCCGTCGCGGAGGTCGGTGCTCATCCAGATCGGCGCCTTGTCGATGACGCGGCTGGGCCACTGGCGGTCGGTGAGTTGTACGGGCGGGAAGGCGCTGTACTTGGCGGGCGTCTGTTGCGGCATTTGGGTGCTCCGGAAGATTGAATTCGATGGGTGAATCTTACGGAAAGGGGCGTGGCAGGTGCTTGCGTTTTTCGTGCTCAATCGCCTTAAAATAGACACGAAATTTCAATCAATAGCAAATCAACGCAATTAAATGGAACTCGACCGCTACGACCGGCAAATTCTCGCCATCCTTCAGCAGGACGGGCGGATCAGCAACCAGGACCTGGCCGAGCGCATCGGCCTGTCGCCATCCCCTTGCCTGCGCCGCGTACGGGCGCTGGAGGAATCCGGCCTGATCACCGGCTACCGGGCTCTGCTCGACGCAAAAAAACTCGGCCTCAGCCTGATGGCCTTGATCGGCATCTCCATGGACCAGCACACGCCGGAACGCTTCGCCAGCCTGGAGTCCACCATCCGCGACATTCCGGAAGTGCTCGAATGCCTGCTGATCACCGGCCAGCAGTCGGATTACCAGCTCAAGGTGGTGATCCGCGACATGGATGCCTACCAGGACCTGCTGCTCAACCGCATCACCCGCATCCAGGGCGTCACGGGTGTGCACACCAGCTTCGTGCTGCGGCGAGTGGTGGATCGCACCGAGCTGCCCGTGGGACTGGATAGCCGCTGAGCGCAGGCGAAGCAGCGGTGCGGGCTTGAAGCAATTAGTGTTATTTTGTACAGTAAATACATCATTTGCTAGAAGTGTCCCCAGGACGCGATGCCCATGACCGCCCAGATGAGTTTTGACTTCCCCCACGACGCGGCACCGATTCCCGCCGCACTCGCCCCCCGCCGGCGGATGTCCCGCGCTGCGCTGGCCGCCGAGCAGGCCCCCACGCAGCTGGCTTTCGTCAATGCCAGCGGCAGCCTGGTGGCACCGTCCGCACCCGCCGCAACGGCCCGGCGCCCCTTCGCCGCTCCCGTACCCAAGATCGTCGAAGCCCCGGCCAACAAGGGCGACGCGATCCGCGAAAGCCGCCTGTGGCAGGAGGATGGCTGGACCGCGCGGGTGCTGCGCAACGACGGCGAATGGAGCGTCGAACTGCGCCGCGACGGCGACAGCGAAGCCGCGCTGCTGGCCCCGTGGGACCTGGACCGGGACCTGCGCAATCCCAAGCCCCTCAACTATGGCGAGTTCCTGACCCTCGTGAAATCGGCCGAGGAGGCCATGCAGCGCCAGCGCCTGCAGTTGCAGGCCCGCCTGCACAAGCGCCTGACCGTCTTCGCCCAGGACGCCGAGTGGCACGTGACGCTGGACATCGTGCCCGACGAATACGAACCCCACGCCCTGCTCAGCGCCTTCAGCGCCGACGGCGAGCTGGTCGCCCAGCAGCGCGTGACGCCGGACTTCAAGCTCGGCACATCAACGGCCCAGGCCTGGATCGACGGCGATTTCCGTCAGGCCGGCAGCGACGGCTTCTGAGGTCGGCCCTGTCCGGCAGTCGCCGGAGCCGCCGCAGCCAGTTGATCTTTTGCGGGCTGCAGGCAGAATCGCGCAGCATCGGAACAGGCACGCCCCGTCCGCCCGCCTCCACGAAAGGAAACCCGTGCGCTCCCTCCACCGCCTTCTGCTCCCCCTGCTCCTGAGCGCCTGGCTTGTCCCCCCAGCCCAGGCGGATGACGCGCTGCGGCAGTGGATCGACGGCCCCCAGCGCAGCGAGAAGAACCGCCAGCGAGACCCCGCCCGCCAGCCGGCGGCGACCCTCGAATTCTTCGATATCAAGCCCGGTCAGACGGTCGTCGAGATCTGGCCCAGCGTCGGCGCCTGGTGGTTCGAGATCCTCGCCCCCTACCTGCGCGACCGTGGCCATTACATCGCCGCCTTGCACGCCGGTGATCACAATCCCGCCGCTGCCCGCGCCGAGCACGACGCCATCGGCGGCCTCATCGCCAGCCAGGCGGCGCTGTACGGCAAGACCGAGCTGGCCCTCAGCCCCGGCCTGACGACGACGCTCCCGCCGGACTCCGTCGACCTGCTGCTGACCTTCATGAACCTGCACAACTGGATCACCGACGGCAACGCCGACGCGGTGATCCGCGAATTCCACGCGGTGCTCAAGCCTGGCGGCGTGCTCGGCGTGGTGGACCACCGCGCCCGCACGGATCGCCCGTCCGCCGAGCAGCTGCAGGCCGGCTACCTGCGGGAGGACGAAGTCATCGCCCGCATCGAGAAGGCCGGCTTCAGGCTCGTCGCCCGCTCCGACATCGCCGCCAACCCGCTGGATACCAAGGACCACCCTGCCGGCGTCTGGACGCTGCCGCCCACGCTGCGCCTCAAGGATCAGGATCGGGAGCGCTACCTGGCCATCGGCGAGAGCGACAAGTTCACGCTCAAGTTCGTCAAGCGCGCCGGGCAATGAGAATCGGCCGGCGCCCCAGGGTGCCGGCCCGCCCTCAGCCCCGGCCGGCTAGCGAGCGCCTCCCGCGGGCCCGGCCGCAAGGCTTTCTGGCTTGCGGGCAAGTTTTTTTCGCTTGCGACCAAGGCGCGCCCGCTCGCGCGCAAAGCGGAATGTGCCGGCGCCGACGCATCCAGCCTTGCCTGCAACGGTACGGCACTCGGGCGCAAACTCACGCGCCTCGGCGCCACACCGGTTTTGCTTGCACGCAAGCGCTGCCGGCGTGAAGGCAAGCCGCTGCCCCTTGCCCCCACGCCGCCAGGCCTTGCCGGCAAGGGTTCAGAACACGTCTTAGAACACGTGATTGACGCCCATCATGTAGCCGCTCGGGTCATAGCCCGGCTTGGCCACCGTGCCGACCAGGTTGCCACCGTCAGTGAGGCTGTACGTGCCGTTGGTCTTGTTGAGCACCTTGCCCCAGGTGCCATACAGCGTCGTGCTGTCCTGCAGCTTGTACGTGTAGGCAAGCCCCAGCAGATTGGCATCGCGGTTCTTGATCGACTTGTCGTCGAGCTGGCTGTAGCTCACCAGGGCCTTGCCGCGCCACAGCGGGATGCCGGCACTGACGCTCCAGCCGTCGGCCTTGGACAGGGTACCCGTGACGTTCTCGTAGTTGCCGCCGCTGATGCGGCCAGCCACGTAGTTGCCGTACAGCGTCGCAAAACCCAGGTTGTAGCTGCCGCCGACCTGCCAGCCACGGCGCTTGGCGAGACCGGTTTCCTGCGGGCCGGTCGCCGGGGCGACGTAGCTGGCGTTGTCCACGTTCCACGCCGTCACCGTG
>JAFEDJ010000061.1 GCA_018241685.1 Pseudomonadota bacterium | reverse complement strand
GGGGCCGTCACTGTGCATGACATGACCCTGCGGGACGGCATGCACCCCAAGCGTCACCTGATGACGCTCGAGCAGATGAAGAGCATCGCCACCGGCCTCGACGAAGCCGGCGTGCCGCTGATCGAGGTCACCCACGGCGACGGCCTCGGGGGCAGCTCGGTGAACTACGGCTTCCCGGCCCACACCGACGAGGAATACCTGTCCACCGTCATCCCGCTGATGAAGCAGGCCAAGGTCTCGGCGCTGCTCTTGCCGGGCATCGGCACCGTCGATCACCTGAAGATGGCGAAGGAACTGGGCGTGTCGACGATCCGCGTCGCCACCCACTGCACCGAGGCCGATGTGTCCGAACAGCACATCACGATGGCCCGCAAGCTCGACATGGACACCGTCGGCTTCCTGATGATGGCCCACATGAACAGCCCCGAAGGGCTGGTCAAGCAGGCCAAGCTGATGGAGTCCTACGGCGCCAACTGCATCTACGTGACCGATTCGGCCGGCCACCTGCTACCGGAGACGGTAAAAGCGCGCCTCAGCGCCGTGCGTGAAGCCCTGAAGCCGGAGACTGAACTCGGTTTCCACGGCCACCACAACCTGGCGATGGGCGTGGCCAACAGCATCGCCGCCATCGAAGTGGGCGCCACGCGCATCGACGCGGCCGCCGCCGGCCTGGGTGCCGGGGCTGGCAACACGCCGATGGAAGTGCTGATCGCCGTGTGCAGCCTGATGGGCATCGAGACCGGCGTGGATGTCGCGAAGATCACCGACGTGGCCGAAGACCTGGTGGTGCCGATCATGGACTTCCCGATCCGCATCGACCGCGACGCACTGACCCTTGGCTACGCCGGCGTGTATGGCTCCTTCCTGCTGTTCGCCAAGCGCGCGTCCAAGAAGTACGGCGTGCCGGCCCGCGACATCCTCGTCGAACTGGGCCGCCGCGGCATGGTCGGCGGGCAGGAGGACATGATCGAAGACACGGCCATCACGATGGCGCGCGAGCGGGGGCTGACGGTATGAAGCTCGATCAAGCCACCATCGCCCGTCTCGCCGAGCACCTGGAAAACTGCGAGCTAGAGGCCAAGGACACCGTCAAGATCACCGACGAATTCCCGGACATGGACTGGGACGATGCCTACGCGATCCAGCGGGAAATCCTCCGCCGCAAGCTCGGGCGCGGCCGCCGCGTGATCGGCCTGAAGGCCGGCCTCACCTCCCACGCCAAGATGAAGCAGATGGGCGTCACCAGCCCGGTCTTCGGCTTCATGACCGACGACTACGTGGTGCCGGACTGCGGCGAAGTGAAGGTTGCCGAGCTGATCCACCCCAAGGTCGAGCCGGAAATCGCCTTCGTGCTCAAGCACCCCCTGCGCGGCCCCGGCTGCCATGTGGGCGCCGTGCTGGCCGCCACCGAATACCTGTTGCCGGGCGTCGAAGTCATCGACAGCCGCTACCGGGACTTCAAGTTCGACCTGAAGAGCGTGATCGCCGACAACACCTCGGCCAGCCGCTTCGTGGTCGGCGGCGTACCGACGGCAGCGACCGGCATCGACCTGGCCACCCTCGGCGTCGTCATGGAGAAGAACGGCGAGCCCGTCGCCATGGGCGTCGGCGCCGCAGTGCTGGGCAACCCGGCCTCTGCCGTGGCGATGCTCGCCAACCACCTGGCAAACCACGGCGAAGAAATCCCCGCCGGCGCCGTCGTGCTCTCCGGCGGCATCACCGAGGCCGTGGCCGTGGCTGCCGGTGACACCGTCACGCTGCGGGTCCATGGTATGGGCTCCACGACCCTGCGCTTCGTTTGATCCCCCCCACCGAGAAAAGGAAGACAGCAATGCCGTTCGCACAAATCTACATGATCGAAGGCCGCAACGAAGAACAGAAGCGGGCCGTCATCGAGAAGGTCAGCCAGGCGCTGGTGGAAGCCACCGGCGCGCCGAAGGAGGCGATCCGCGTCTGGATCTCGGAAGTACCCAAGACCAACTGGGGCATCGCCGGGCAGACGGCGAAGGATCTGGGTCGCTGACCCTTCCCTCCCCAAGCGCGAAGACGTGGCGGCCGACTCCCCGGCCGCCACAGGCATATCCGGCGTCAGGCCCCGAAGGCCGGGACAACAAGCACGGGACAAGGCTCCACCCCGAAGAGCCTCCCGGAAACAACACTCCATACGGAGGAGACCATGGCGGAACGCCATTCCATCCACCTCGCCAATACCGACGAGCGCTACCCCTGCGCCGAGAGTCAGGACATCCTGCGGGCCATGGAAGTCCTCGGCCGCAAGGGCATTCCCGTTGGCTGCCGCGGCGGCGGATGCGGCATCTGCAAGGTGCGCATCACCCACGGCCCCTATGAAATCCGGAAGATGAGCCGGGCCTTCGTCAGCGAGCGCGAGGAAGACTCAGGCGTCGTCCTCGCCTGCCGCGTCTTTCCGCGCGGCGATCTGCGCCTGGATGCGCTGGACGTGCTCGCCCGCTGCGTGGAACGCAAGGCGAAGGCTGGAGCCTCGGGTTAACACGCCTTTTTCCAGATCCCTGCGCCAAAGCATGGCACCCTGCTGCGCACAGCAAAAAGGCCCAAGCTTACGCTTGGGCCTTTTTACGAATTCTTGTGGTGGAGGGGGAAGGATTCGAACCTTCGAAGGCAGTGCCGTCAGATTTACAGTCTGATCCCTTTGACCGCTCGGGAACCCCTCCACGGGATGCTGCTGATTTGAAGTACCATCAAGCAAGTCTTGTTGGCACTCTTTGAAACTTTGGTGGACCGAATGAGGATCGAACTCACGACCTCCGCATTGCGAACGCGGCGCTCTCCCAGCTGAGCTATCGGCCCACGCGAAGCGCGCATTATAGCGAACTTGGGTGCAGAT
The DNA here is from genome assembly GCA_018241685.1 of Pseudomonadota bacterium. Taxonomy (GTDB): domain Bacteria; phylum Pseudomonadota; class Gammaproteobacteria; order Burkholderiales; family Rhodocyclaceae; genus Zoogloea. The sequence goes on along the minus strand of JAFEDJ010000061.1, from coordinate 49,842 downwards.
GCAAATACTTCCCGTACGTTCAGGTTTCGTCGTCTTCGCCCGAACCCACTGCCGCACGCCCTAGGCGATCGGCCACCGCGGCCCATTCGGGCGCATCCGGCAAGGCTTCGACCAGGATGCGTACCGCCGGGGACTCGTCGAGGCTGCGCAGCGCCGCATATAGATCATGGCCGTAACCGGTCGGGTCGGCGGGCGCGGCGATCCAGATCACGTCCACGGGCAGATCAGCCGGCGCAGGCCGGCGGGCCAGCACGGCATCGCCGGCCTGAAGGCGAGCAGGAATATTCCCGGCCGGCACCAGTTCCAGCGGCGTCCGCGGGGCGTAGTGAGCCGCAAGTGCGCCAGAGACGCGCGGCGCGGCGTCGGGCTGGGCCTCCTCACCGCGCAGGCGCGGACGGCGACCGATGACGCGGGCGATGTCGTCCACGCCGATGGCGCCCGGACGCAGGATCACCGGCACGTCCCGCGACAGGTCGAGGATCGTGGATTCCAGGCCGACCTCGCAGGGTCCGCCGTCGAGGATCAGTGCGACGCGATCGCCCAGTTCCTGGCGAACGTGCTCGGCGGTGGTCGGGCTGATCCGTCCGAAACGGTTGGCTGACGGCGCTGCGATGCCGGAGCCGAAGGCGCGCAGCAATTCCAGCGCCACCGGATGATTGGGCACGCGCAGGCCGACGGTGTCCTGTCCGCCGGTGACCACGTCGGGCACGCCCTCTTCCTTCTTCAGGATCAGGGTCAGCGGGCCGGGCCAGAAGGCGCGGGCCAGCGCGATGGCTTCCTTCGGAATGTCGCGCGCCCAGGTGGTGAGCTGTTCCGCGTCGGGCAGATGGACGATCAGCGGATGGTCGGCCGGACGGCCCTTGGCGGCGAAGATCCGCGCCGCTGCATCGGGGTTCAGCGCGTCGGCGCCGAGGCCATAGACCGTCTCGGTCGGCAGGGCGACCAGCTCGCCCTGGCGCAGCAGTTCGACTGCGCGCCGGATATCGTCGCCCATCGCCATTGCCGATTACTCGTCCCGGATGCCGATGGCCGCGCGGGCTGCCATGGCCTTGGCCAGCACCTCGGCGGGATCGTCGCCGATCACCGTGAAGTGGCCCATCTTGCGGCCGTGGCGGGCGTGGTGCTTTGCGTACAGATGCAGGCGCAGGCCGGGCACGGCGTGCAGCAGGGCCCAGTCCGGCTCCCGGTAGCGGCCCTGCGGCGAACCGCCTTCGTACCACAGCTCGCCGAGCAGGTTCACCATCACCGATGCGCTGTGCTGGCGCGCCTCGCCGAGGGGCAGGCCGCACAGGGCGCGAACCTGCTGCTCGTACTGGCTGGTCACGCAGGCGTCGATGGTGTGGTGGCCGCTGTTGTGAGGGCGCGGCGCCATTTCGTTTACATACAGCTCGCCACGGGACACGAAGAACTCCACCGCCAGCGTGCCGATGAAGCCCAGCCGCTCGGCGATGCGCTCGGCGTACTCCTGGGCCGAATCCCGCTGGCACGCGGAAGTCCGCGCCGGCGCGATGGACACGTCGAGGATGCCGCGGCTGTGCTGATTCTCGACGGTCGGGAAGCATTTGACCGTGCCGTGCTCGTCGCGGGCCAGCACCACCGACACTTCGTAATCGAGGCTCAGCATGCGTTCCAGCACGCAGGGCTCGCCCTTGAACTGGCGGAAGGCGGCCAGCGCCTCGGCGGCATTGGCGACGCGGGCCTGGCCCTTGCCGTCGTAGCCGAAACGCGCCACTTTGAGGATTGCCGGGTAGAGGCCGGCATCCGCCGCGGCGATGTCGGCTTCCGCCTGGATCACCGCGAACGGCCCGTGGGGCAGTCCGTTGTCGCGCAGGAAGGATTTTTCCGCGATGCGGTTCTGGCACACCGCCACCGCCGCCGCGCCAGGGCGCACCGGCACGAACTTGGCCAGGTAGTCGAGGGTCGCCGCCGGCACGTTCTCGAACTCGGTGGTCACCGCGGCGCAGGCTGCGGCGAGCTGGTCGAGGGCCGTGAAATCCTCGTAGCCGGCCTGCAGGTGGCGGTCGGCGATCAGGCCGGCCGGGCTGTGGGGATCCGGGTCGAGGACCCACACCTTGTAGCCCATCTCGTGGGCCGCAGCAACGAAGAAGCGGCCGAGCTGGCCGCCGCCGAGCATGCCGAGGGTGGCGGGCGGAAGAATCATCGTTTCAATCCTGCGAAATCAGACCGGGTCAAGGGTCATCGCCAGCACACTGGCGGTCTGCTCGGCGCGGAAGGCTTCGAGCTTTTCAGCCAGCGCCGCATCGGTACCGGCCAGCAGCGCCACCGCGAACAGGCCCGCGTTGGCGGCGCCCGCCTCGCCAATGGCGAAGGTGGCGACCGGAATGCCCTTCGGCATCTGCACGATGGACAGCAGCGAATCCTTGCCCGACAGTGCCTTCGATTGCACCGGCACGCCCAGCACGGGCACCGTCGTCTTGGCGGCGATCATGCCCGGCAGGTGGGCCGCACCGCCGGCACCGGCGATGATCGCCCGCAGGCCCCGCGCACGCGCTTGTTCCGCGTATTCGAACATCAGGTCGGGCGTGCGGTGGGCGGAGACCACGCGGGCCTCGAAGGGCACGCCGAAATCCTTCAGCACCTTGGCGGCGGCCTGCATGGTAGGCCAATCGGAATTGGAGCCCATGACGATACCGATGACGGGTTGTTGCTCGCTCATTGTTCAGGCCTTCCGGGCTGCGCGGGTTGCCGACTCGACGGTGTTGGCGAGCAGCATGGTGATGGTCATGGGGCCGACGCCGCCGGGCACCGGGGTGATCGCGCCGGCCACGTCTTTGGCGGATTCGAAATCCACGTCGCCGCACAGCTTGCCATCCGGCAGGCGGTTGATGCCCACGTCGATGACGACCGCGCCGGGCTTGACCATGTCGCCGGTGACGAACTTCGGCTTGCCGATGGCCGCCACCAGGATGTCGGCACGGCGGGTGTGGAAGTTCAGATCGCGGGTGCCCGAATGGCACACGGTGACGGTGGCGCCGGCGGCGGTGAGGAGCATCGCCATCGGCTTGCCGACGATATTGGAGCGGCCGATGACCACGGCCTCGGCGCCGCGCAGCGGCATGTCGATGCTCTTCAGCATTTCCATCACGCCGTTCGGCGTGCACGGCACGAAGGCTTCCTGGCCCTGGGACAGGCGGCCGACGTTCTCGGCGTGGAAACCGTCCACGTCCTTCTCGACGGAAATGGCCTCAAGCACCGCTTTCTCATCGAAGTGCTTCGGCAGCGGCAGCTGCACCAGGATGCCATGCACTGACGGATCGGCGTTGAGCTCGGCGATCTTGCCGAGCACGTCGGCCGGTGCAGCATCCTGCGGGTATTCGAACTTGAGGGACTTGATGCCGGCCTTCTCGCAGCCGGCCACCTTGTTGCGGACGTAAACGGCGGAGGCCGGATCGCCGCCCACCAGGATCACCGCGAGACAGGGCTGGGTGCCCTGGGCGGTCAGTTCAGCCGCCTTCGCGGCGAGTTCTCCGCGCAGTTTCGCGGAAAGCGCGTTGCCATCGATAATGCGAGCCGTCATGCCGCTGCCCCTCAGGAAAAACCCGTGAGTTTACCACGGCTTGCACCTGGGACGAATTTGGCTTTTGAATGGCCGCGTAAAGCATCACGAGGGCCACACAAACCCGGAACCACCCGACAGGGAGGATTTCATTCACCCATGGACTCCGGTCGGCGAACCAAGGGCGGATGACCCCGCTCCCACAGAAGCCGGACGCCCTGCCCCCGGCAACACTCAGGCCCGGTTCACCTCGATGGCCATCACGTTCTGCACCAGCTCCGCCAGGGACTGGGCGGCCATCTTTTCCATCACGCGGGCGCGATGGACTTCGACGGTCTTGATGCTGATCCCCAGCACGTCGGCGATCTGTTTATTGAGCTTGCCAGCGATGATCAGCTCGAGGACCTCGCGCTCCCGCTGGGTGAGTTGGTCGAGGCGGCGCGCCACCTCCGCATCCTGGCGGCGGCGGGCGCGGCTTTCCTGCTCCTTGGCCAGGCACTGGGTGACGAGGCGCAGCAGCTCGGCATCGTTGAACGGCTTCTCGATGAAATCCACCGCACCTTTCTTGAGGGCGGCCACCGCCATCGGCACGTCGCCATGGCCGGTGATGAAGATGATCGGCAGCGTGCAGTACTGGGCGCGCAGGCGCTCGTGCAGCTCCAGCCCGCTCATGCCGGGCATGCGCACATCGAGCAGCAAGCAGCCGTTGAACTCCGGCCGCCAAGCACGCAGAAAGTCCTCGGCAGACGCGAAGGCCTCGACCTTGAACCCCTGCGATTCAAGTAGCCAGACCAGGGAATCGCGCAGGGCTTCGTCATCATCCACCAAGTAGATGATCTGTTCAGGCGTCGAGGCTGGCGGTTTCACGGATGGTCTCCAGAGGCAAAGTGAAGCGGAAGATACATCCTCCCGCGGGGTTGGCGTCTACCCATAGACGCCCTTCATGGAATTCGACGATGGAACGGCAGATGTTGAGCCCCATGCCCATGCCTTCCGACTTGGTGGTGTAGAAGGGCGTGAACAGCCGCTCCCGCGCCTCGTCGGAAAGCCCGGGGCCGTGGTCGGTGATCTCCACTTCCACCTGGTCGTGCTCAACACAATGGGCCGACACGATCAGCACGCGCTCCTCGGCCGGCGTATCGCGCATCGCTTCGATGCCGTTCTTGACCAGGTTGAGCACCACCTGCTCGACCATCACCGCGTCGACGAACACCGGCGGCAGGTCGTGCGGCAGCTGGTTCAAGACCTGCGCACCGTGGCGGCGGGCATCCACCTCGAGAAAGCCGATCGCGTCATCCACGATGCCCGCCAGGGACACCGGCGCGCGGCGCGGCTCGCTCTTGCGCACGAACTCGCGCACGCGCCGGATGATCTTGCCTGCCCGCTCGGCCTGGGCACTGGCCTTCTGCATCGCGGTGAGGATGTCCTCGCGCCGGTATTCGCCGGATTGCAGCCGATTGACGCAACCCATCGAGTAATTGGCGATGGCCGCCAGCGGCTGGTTGAGTTCGTGGGCCAGCGTGGACGCCATCTCACCCATCGTGATCAGGCGCGAGGTGCGCTGCAGGCGCTCCTGCTGCGCACGGTTCTCCTCGTCCACGCGCTTGCGGTCGGTAACGTCGGTGGCGATCGCCATGCGCACCACGCGGGCGTCCACCCAGCGGATGGCCCGCTCGCGGATGTGGTACCAGCGACCCGACAGCGCATTGCGCAGCTCCCCGTCGTAGAGCTCCCGGGGCACGTGATCCAGCGTCAAGCGGCGCGGATCGACGTCGTACCACTGGGTATCGGGCGGCGTCGGCAGGCCGTAGCGCCCAACCCGCTGGCCGACCGCGTCGAAACCGTAGATGCTCTTGAAGGCCCGGTTGGCGAAGAGGATTTCGTCGTTGGCGGCGTCGGCCACATACACCGCCGCATCGAGGCCGTCGAGCACGGCCACGAAGCGCTCGTGGGCCGCCTCCAGTTCGGCGCGCACCCGTTTCGGCTCGGTGATGTCGGTGATCGACGCCATCCAGCCGGTCTGCCGCCCTTCCCCGTCGATCAGTGGCGACAAGTAGAAGCGGGTGTCCAGGCGCTGCCCGTTCTTGCGCCGGATGCGCATCTCGAAGCCGGTGTTCGGCGCGTTGCCGGCGAGGGTCAGCTCGAGGTTGCGTTGCAGCGGGTCGTAGCTGTCCTTCGGCCAGTAAGGGAAAGGCGCCCGCGAGCCGACCAGCTCCTCCCGCGACCAGCCGGTCATGCGGCAGAAGGCCGGATTCACGTAGATGATCTCGCCGTTCAGGTCGATGGCGCGCAGGCCGGTGACCAGGGATTCCTCCATCGCCTGGCGGAAGGCGTACTCGGCGCGCAGCGCCTCCTCTGCCGCCTTGCGCCCGGTGATGTCGTGGGCGACGGCGTACATCAGCTTCTCCTCGGGCACCGAGTTGACGCTCCAGGCCAGCCACTTGTAGGTGCCGTCGGCGCAGCGGCAGCGGTTCTCGAAGGCGCCCGGCGTGCCCGAGGCGAGGCTGCGCAGGTGCTCGATGGTCTCAGCCACGTCCTCGGCATGGATGAAGTCGAGGAAGGAGCGCCCGGGCAAGTCATCCGGGCGATGGCCGAGGATCCGCTCGAAGGCCGGATTGCTGCGCCGGAACTCCCCGTCCAGGCTGAGGATCGCCAGCATGTCGAGGGACAGGTTGAAGAGGCGGTCGCGCTCCTTCTCGACGCGCACCCGGCGGCGCATGTGGGCGCGCAGCAGCCATAGGCTCCACAACACGAACACCGACAGCCCGACGATGACAATGATCGGAAAACCCTTCGGCAGATCGCTGGCCACATGATAGGCCGTCGCTTGCAGGGACAGGCCGTTGCCCGGCGGATCGAGCTCCACCGAGAAGGCCAGGCTCTCGTCGAGGGGATGGACCGCCGAGTTCATGCCCAGCACTTCGCCTTCAGGACCGGTGAAAGCGAGGCGGTACTTCTCGCCGAACCAGCTCGGCACCAGGTGCGTCACCATGCGCTCGATGGAGTACACCGCGATGATCGCCCCCAGCGGAGTGCGCCCCTGCTGCACCGGGACATAGACTTCCAGCACGGCCATGTTGCGCCCATTCACGTAGGCCTCGCCGTACACCGGCCGTCCCACCTCCCAGGCCCGCGCCAGCACTGCCGCCTGGGTGCCCGACAGCGCATCGCCGACCAGCCAGTCGGTGGTGTCGAAGGGTGCGGTCCATTTAACGCGCTGCTCGCCGGCGACCCACACCACGTTAACCAGTTCTGGATTGTTGGCGATGTGCTGGTTGGCCCGCACCTGGAAGGCATCGGCATCCAGCGTGCCCGCCGCCAGCTCGCGGGCCAGCTGGGACAGGAACTCCTCGGTGCCCTGCATGTGCAGGCGCATCGTCTGTTCGGCCCACTGCACGTCGCGCGCCAGCGCGTTGCGCTGGGTCTCGCGCTCCTGGTGCTGCAGCGTCCACACGATGACCAGCATGGCCAGCGCGAACACCAGCACGGCAATGTAGGGTGCCGTCCAGTACCAGTCGGCACGGGGCAGCGCGGAAGATCGAGACTTGTTCGGCATTTGCCTTTCATCCTGCTAGGGTCCGCCAGGGCCGGGCATCCGGGCTTACCCTAACCGGGCAGCCCTTGCCCCTCCAGGCACAACAGGCCGGATGCTACGGGTTTTCACCAATACCCGCCCCCCAGGCGACGGAATAGCTTGCAGCGTTCATCCGCAGCGACTTGCAACAACACCTACAACGACAGGCGGAGACACCCTTGCTTCGAATCGTGCGCCTGGCCGGCATCGCCGCCCTCAGCCTGACCGCGCTGTGCGCCGGCGCCGTCGAGCCGATCAAGGTCGGCGTGTCCGGCCCCTTCACCGGTGGCTCGAATCCGATGGGCGTCGCGATGCGCGACGGCATCCGCCTGGCCGCGCAGGAGATCAACGAAGGCGGTGGCATCCTCGGCCGGCCGATACAGCTGATCGAACGGGACGACGAAGCGCTCCCCGAACGCGGCGCCCAGGTCGTCCAGGAGCTGATCAACCGGGAGCGCGTGATCGCCGGCCTTGGCATCGTCAATACCGGCGTTGCGCTGGCCAGCCAGCGCTTCTACCAGCAGGCCCACATCCCGATGATCACCTCGGTGGCCACCGGCTCGATCATCACCAAGCAGTTCCTGCCGCCCCAGTACCCGGACAACTACATCTTCCGCGTGTCGGCGCCGGACTCCATCCAGGCCGCGATGATCGTCGAGGAAGCGGTCGAGCGGCGCCACCTGCGCCGGCTGGCGATATTCCACGACAGCACCAATTATGGCCAGCTCGGCCGCGAGGACCTGGAACGGGCCCTCGAACGCCACGGCATCAAGCCGGTCGCCATCGAGCGCTTCAACATCCGCGACGTGGACATGACGCCGCAGCTGACCCGTGCCCGCGCCGCCGGCGCCGAAGGCATCCTCACCTACGGCCTGGGCCCGGAGCTCGCGCACCTTGCCAACGGCCTGGTGCGGATCGGCTGGAAGGTGCCGCTGGTCGGCAGCTGGGCGCTGGCCATGTCGAACTTCATCGACAACGCCGGCCCCAACGCGGAAGGCACCCGCATGCCGCAGACCTTCATCCAGGAAGGCGAGACGCCACGGCGCAAGCGCTTCATCGAACGTTACCGCAAGGCCTTCGGCGTGGAACGCATCCCGGTGCCGCCGGCCGCAGCCCAGGGTTATGACTCCATGCTGCTCCTCGCCGCCGCCATCCGCCAGGCGCGCAGCACCGAAGGCCACCGCCTGCGGGAGGCGCTGGAATCGCTGCAGGAACATGTAGAGGGCATCGTCATGGTATATGATCGCCCCTTCTCCAAGACCGACCACGAGTCCATCGACTCGACGCGCATCCCGGTCATGGGGGAAGTACGCAACAGACAAGTGGTCTTCGCCTACGACGAAGACCGGAAGCGGGACGCGTTTCACAAATGATCCCGCCACGCGGAACACCCATTTCCGCAAGCGGCCGGGGGTTTTCTCCCTCCCTCCCTCGCCCCCGGCCGTTTTTTTTCCTCAATCCGTCGAACGAAGCTTCGCCGGCCGGTGCCCTCGGGCCCGGCCGGCGCTAAGCCTTGCGGACACACCCTCCGATGTCCGCGTTCCCGCTCCTCGCCAATCCACCCCACCGTCGTTCCGCACGGGCGCAGTCGCGCCCGCAGTCCGTCCATCGCAGTCCGCCACCGGTCAAAAAAACAAAAATTTACTCAGAGTAGAAGTTCGTCCTTATTGCACATTGCGATAGTTCGTTTTATATTGCGAAAAATCAGGACCGCGATCCGGTCCGCGCAGGTTTGCAGTGAAGCCCCGCTGCCGCCACCCGCGGCAGCTATCCACAACCCGCAAGTCATGAGGAGACAAGACCATGGCCGCGAATACGCAAAACATCCTGGCTGACATCGATGCCCAGGAAACCAAGGAATGGCTGGACGCGCTCGAAGCAGTCGTCGCTCAGGAGGGCTCCGAGCGGGCTCACTTCCTGATCGAGAAGCTGATCGAAGCCGGACGTGAGGAAGGGATCGACATCCCCTACTCCGCCAACACCCAGTACATCAACACCATTCCGGCCGACCAGCAGCCCAAGTACCCGGGCGATCCGGACATGGAGATCAAGCTCCATTCCTACATCCGCTGGAATGCCATGGCCATGGTCGTGCGCGCCAACAAGCACACCAACGTGGGCGGCCACATCGCCTCGTTCGCTTCGGCCGCCGCCCTCTATGACGTCGGTTTCTCCCACTTCTGGAAGAGCGTCGACCACGAAAGCGGTGGCGACCTGATCTTCTTCCAGGGCCACTCGGTGCCGGGCGTCTACTCCCGCGCCTACATGCTCGGCCGCCTGTCCGACGAGCAGATGGACAACTTCCGCCAGGAAACCGACGGCAAGGGCATCTCGTCCTACCCGCACCCCTGGCTGATGCCGGACTTCTGGCAGTTCCCCACCGTCTCCATGGGCCTCGGCCCCCTGTGTGCGATCTACTCCGCGCGCTTCATGAAGTACCTCGCCAGCCGCGGCCTGATCGACGCCGCCAAGGCCGAGCAGCGCAAGGTGTGGGCTTTCCTGGGTGACGGCGAGACCGACGAAGTCGAGTCCCTCGGCGCCATCGGCATGGCCGCCCGCGAGAAGCTGGACAACCTGATCTTCGTGATCAACTGCAACCTGCAGCGCCTGGACGGCCCGGTGCGCGGCAACGGCAAGATCATCCAGGAACTGGAAGCCGAATTCCGCGGCGCCGGCTGGAACGTCATCAAGCTGATCTGGGGCACCCACTGGGACGCCCTGCTGCAGCGCGACACGAAGGGCATCCTCAAGAAGCGCATGATGGAATGCGTGGATGGCGAATATCAGACCTTCAAGGCCAAGAACGGCACCTACGTCCGCGAGCACTTCTTCAACACGCCCGAGCTGAAGGAACTCGTCGCCGACTGGACCGACGACGACATCTGGCAACTGAACCGCGGCGGCCACGATCTGTTCAAGATCTTCTCCGCCTACAAGGCCGCCTCCGAGCACAAGGGCCAGCCGACCCTGATCCTCGCCAAGACCATCAAGGGCTTCGGCATGGGCCAGTCCGGTGAGGCGATGAACATCTCCCACCAGCAGAAGAAGCTCGACATCGAGTCGATCAAGCGCTTCCGCGACCGCTTCGGCCTGCCGGTGCCCGACGACCAGCTCGCCGAGCTGCCCTACCTGAAGTTCCCGGAAGACTCCGCCGAATACAAGTACATGCGCGATCGCCGCATGGAACTGGGCGGCTTCCTGCCCAGCCGCCGCCGCAAGGCCGACGCGCTGCCGGTGCCGGCCCTCGACACCTTCGGTGCGCTGCTGAAGGCCTCCGGCGAAGGCCGCGAGCTGTCCACCACGATGGCCATCGTGCGCATCATGAACACCCTGCTGAAGGACAAGCAGATCGGCAAGAACATCGTCCCGATCGTACCGGACGAGTCCCGCACCTTCGGCATGGAAGGCATGTTCCGCCAGTACGGCATCTGGAACCAGCAAGGCCAGAACTACGTTCCGGAAGACCATGACCAGCTCATGTTCTACAAGGAAAGTGTCACCGGCCAGGTTCTGCAGGAAGGCATCAACGAAGCCGGCTCGATGGCCGACTGGATCGCCGCCGGCACCGCCTACAGCGTGCATGGTGTGCAGACGATCCCGTTCTACATCTTCTACTCGATGTTCGGCCTGCAGCGCACCATGGACCTGTGCTGGGCGGCTGCCGACCAGCGCACCCGCGGCTTCCTGATCGGCGGTACCGCCGGCCGCACCACGCTGAACGGCGAAGGCCTGCAGCACGAGGACGGCCACAGCCAACTCCTCGCCAACATGATCCCCAACTGCATCAGCTACGACCCGACCTTCCAGTACGAAGTCGCCGTGGTCGTGCAGGACGGCCTGCGCCGCATGTTCGCCGAGCAGGAAGATGTCTACTACTACATCACCGTAATGAACGAGAACTACGAGCACCCGGAAATGCCGGTGGGTGCCGAAGCCGACATCATCAAGGGGATGTACGCCTTCCGTAAAGGTGGCGAAGGCGCGCTGCGCGTCCAGCTGCTGGGCTCCGGCACGATCTTCAACGAAGTCATCGCCGCTGCCGACCTGCTGAAGAACGATTGGGGCGTCGAAGCCGACATCTGGGGCTGCCCGAGCTTCAACGAACTGGCCCGCGACGGCCAGGACGCCAGCCGCTGGAACCTGCTGCACCCGCTGGAAGCACCGCGCAAGTCCCACGTCGAGCAGAAGCTCGAAGGCGCCGTCGGCCCGGTCATCGCCGCCACCGACTACATCAAGCTGTTCGCCGAGCAGATCCGTCCCTTCGTCAAGAACCCCTACATCACGCTGGGCACCGACGGTTTCGGCCGCTCCGACACCCGCGAGAAGCTGCGCCACTTCTTCGAAGTGGATCGCCACTGGGTCACCCTGGCCGCCCTCAAGGGCCTGGCCGACGAAGGCAAGATCGACCGCGACAAGGTTGCCGCCGCGCTGGTCAAGTACAACCTTGACCCGTCCAAGCCGAACCCCCTGTCCGTCTGATCGCCGAGGAGTACAAACATGAGCCAACTCATCGAAGTCAAAGTCCCCGACATCGGCGATTTCTCCGACGTGCCGGTGATCGAACTGTTCGTCAAGGTCGGTGACACCATCAAGGTGGACGACGCCATCGCCACGCTGGAATCCGACAAGGCCACGATGGACGTCCCGTCCTCCGCCGCCGGCGTCGTCAAGGAAGTGCTGGTCAGCCTCGGCGACCGCGTCTCCGAAGGCGCAGTGCTGATCAAGATCGAAGCCGCCGGCGCTGCCGCTGCGGTGGCCGCTCCGGCCCCTGCTGCTGCCGCACCGGCTCCGGCGCCCGCTCCTGCAGCGGCTCCCGCCGCCGCCGCCCCGGCCGCCGCGCCGGCCGCCGGTGGTGGGGTGGTCGAGGTGAAGGTGCCGGACATCGGCGACTTCTCCGACGTGCCCGTCATCGAGCTGTTCGTAAAGGTCGGCGACAGCATCAAGGCTGAAGACGCCATCGCCACGCTGGAATCCGACAAGGCCACGATGGACGTGCCCTCCTCCGCCACCGGCGTGGTGAAGGAAGTGCTGGTCCAGCTCGGCAGCCGGGTCTCCGAAGGCGCCGTGCTGATCAAGGTCGAAACCGGTGCCGGCGCCGCCGCTCCGGCTGCGGCCCCGTCCCCTGCCGCCGTCGCCGCGGCCGCCACGCCGGCCGCCGCCCTGCTGGTCGACGGCGCCCCGGCGCTGGCCGCCCCGGTTGCTGCCGCCGCAGCCGCCGCTGCAGCCGCCCCGTCCGCCGTCAAGCTCGGCGGCAAGGTGCACGCCAGCCCGTCCGTCCGTGCCTTCGCCCGCGAACTGGGTGTCGATCTGGCCCAGGTCAAGGCCACCGGCCCGAAGAACCGCATCCTGCAGGCCGACGTCACCGCCTTCGTGAAGGGCGCCATGAGCACCGGCGTCGTCCCAGGCAAGGCCGTCGCCGCCGCTGCCGTCGGCAGCCTGGGTGGCGGGCTCGACCTGCTGCCGTGGCCGAAGGTCGATTTCGCCAAGTTCGGCGAGGTCGAGGTCAAGCCGCTGTCGCGCATCAAGAAGATCTCCGGCCAGAACCTCGCCCGCAACTGGGCGATGATCCCGGCCGTGACCTATCACGAAGACGCCGACATCACCGACCTGGAAGCCTTCCGCGTCCTGATGAACAAGGAGTACGAGAAGTCCGGCAAGAAGCTGACCATGCTCGCCTTCATCATCAAGGCCTCGGTGCGCGCGCTGCAGGAATTCCCCGAGTTCAACACCAGTCTCGACGGCGACAACCTGGTCTACAAGAAGTACTTCAACATCGCCTTCGCGGCCGACACCCCCAACGGCCTGGTCGTGCCGGTGGTGAAGGACGCCGACAAGAAGAGCGTGTTCGACATCGCCGCCGAAACCGGTTCGCTGGCCAAGCTGGCCCGTGACGGCAAGCTCAAGCCGGCCGACATGTCCGGCGCCTGCTTCACCATCTCCAGCCTCGGCGGCATCGGTGGCACCTACTTCGCACCGATCGTCAATGCGCCGGAAGTGGCCATCCTGGGTGTCAACAAGTCGGTGATGAAGCCGGTGTGGGACGGCAAGCAGTTCGTGCCGCGCCTGACCCTGCCGATGTCCCTGACCGCCGACCACCGCGTGATCGACGGCGCCCTGGCGACCCGCTTCAACGTGTACCTCGCCCAACTGCTGGCCGACTTCCGTCGGGTCATGCTCTAAGGAGATCGCCATGAGCCTCGTAGAAGTCAAGGTTCCGGACATCGGCGATTTCTCCGACGTCCCGGTCATCGAGCTGTTCGTGAAGGTCGGCGACACCATCAAGGTGGACGACGCCATCGCCACCCTCGAATCCGACAAGGCCACGATGGACGTGCCGTCCTCCGCCGCCGGCGTGATCAAGGAAGTCCGCGTCGCCCTGGGTGACCGCGTGGGTGAAGGCAAGGTGCTGATCGTCGTCGAAGCCGACGGCGCCGGCGCCAGCCCGGCTCCTGCGGCCGCCGCAGCACCGGCTCCGGCCGCTGCGCCTGTCGCCCCCGTTGCAGCAGCGGTGGCCGCTCCGGCTGCCGCCAGCCACGCCGGCGCAGCCGATGTCGAGTACGACATGGTCGTCCTCGGCGCCGGTCCCGGCGGCTACTCGGCCGCCTTCCGCGCCGCCGACCTGGGCCTCAAGACCGCCATCATCGAGCGCTACGCCACCCTCGGCGGCGTGTGCCTGAACGTGGGCTGCATCCCGTCCAAGGCCCTGCTGCACGTGGCGGCGGTGATCGAGGAGGCCGAGCACGCCTCCGTCGCCGGCGTCAGCTTCGCCAAGCCCTCCGTCGATGTGGATGCCCTGCGCGCCCACAAGGACAAGGTCGTCGGCAAGCTCACCGGCGGCCTGGCCGGCATGGCCAAGGGCCGCAAGGTGGACATCATCCGCGGCTACGGCAGCTTCCTCGACCCGAACCACATCGAAGTCGAGGAAACCACCGGCGACGCCCAGGACAAGACCGGCGCCAAGAAGGTCGTGAAGTTCAAGCAGTGCATCATCGCCGCCGGTTCCGCCGCGGTGCACCTGCCCTTCATCCCCCGTGACCCGCGCATCGTCGACTCCACCGGCGCGCTGGAACTGCGCTTCGTGCCGAAGAAGATGCTGGTCATCGGCGGCGGCATCATCGGCCTGGAAATGGCCACCGTCTATTCGACCCTCGGCGCCCGCGTCGATGTGGTGGAAATGATGGATGGCCTGATGCAGGGCCCGGACCGCGACGCCGTCAAGGTGTGGGAGAAGCAGAACGCCAGCCGCTTCGACAAGATCATGCTGAAGACCAAGACGGTCGCCGTGGATGCCAAGGAAGACGGCCTCTACGTGACCTTCGAGGGCGAAGGCGTATCTCCGGAGCCGGTCAAGTACGACATGATCCTGCAGTCCGCCGGTCGTGCGCCCAATGGCAAGAAGATCGGCGCCGAGAAGGCCGGTGTGATCGTCACCGATCGCGGCTTCATCCCGGTGGATGCGCAGATGCGTACCAACGTGCCGAACATCTTCGCCATCGGCGACGTCGTCGGCCAGCCCATGCTTGCCCACAAGGCCGTGCATGAAGCCCACGTGGCGGCGGAAGTTGCTGCCGGCCACAAGGCCGCCTTCGACGCCACCGTGATCCCGGGCGTGGCCTACACCCATCCGGAAGTGGCATGGGTCGGCTACACCGAAGCCCAGGCCAAGGCCGAAGGCAAGAAGGTCGAAACCGCCAAGTTCCCGTGGGCCGCCAGCGGCCGCGCGATCGCCAACGGTGCCGACTACGGCTTCACCAAGCTGATCTTCGACGCTGAGACCCACCGGGTCATCGGCGGCACCATCGTCGGCCCGTCGGCCGGCGACATGATCGGCGAAGTGTGCCTGGCCATCGAGATGGGCGCCGACGCGGTCGACATCGGCAAGACCATCCACCCGCACCCGACCCTTGGCGAAACCGTCGGCATGGCCGCGGAAGTCGCCCACGGCAGCTGCACCGACGTGCCGCCTGCCCGCAAGAAGTAAAACGCCAACGTTCCGATCCCTGTTGCAGCGTTGTTTTGGCGGCCCTTGGGCCGCCATTTTTTTGCCCGTTCTACCCGCCGACCGAAATCGGCGACGGATGCCGCACCAGCCCGGCATCGCGCTCCCGAGCAGAGCTACACCCCCGGCACGCAAGCCCTAGCCGCAACGCCGCTCAACGCCACACGCCCCCACGCGGCGTGAAGCTGTCCAACACCTTGATGTAGCTACGCCGCGCCACCGCGTCCGGATCGCGCAGGTTGGACTGGCACATGCTGCCCTTCAGTTGTGCGATGGAGTGGTACTCCCGCTCGACCATCCAGGCCTCGATATCCTGCAGGATCTGGCGCAGGCGCTCGGGGCCATGGTTGAGCAGGCAGGACGCCAGATGCACCACGTCAGCGCCGGCCAGGAGCAGCTTGAGGGCCTCGTCGGCGCTGTGCACGCCACCGGTAGCGGCCAGCGTCATCTGCGTCTGGGCCCTCAGGATGGCGATCCAGCGGATGCGCAGCAACGCCTCCTCACGGTTGGACAGGTGTAGTTGATCCACCATGCGCAGGCTGTCCAGGTCGATGTCCGGCTGGAAGAAGCGGTTGAACAGCGCCACGCCGCTCGCCCCAACCAGTTCCAGCCGCCGCACGAAATGCGGTAGCGACGAGAAGAAGGGGGGCAGCTTCATCACCACCGGAAGCTTCACCACGCTGCGCAGCTCCGCCAGCAAGGCCAGGTAGCGAGCCTCGACCGCATCGCCGCTTTCGGCCGGATCAGCCGCCACATGATAGACATTGAGCTCCAGCGCATCGGCGCCGGCCTCCTGCAAGGCCAGGCCGAGATCCACCCAGCCGGAGGGCGTCACCCCGTTGAGGCTGGCCACGACCGGAATGGACAGACGCTGCTTGACCAGCCGCAGATGCTCCAGGTAACGCTCCAGCGCGCCCTGGAAGTGCCCGTGGTCGGGCAGGAAGCCGGACGACTCGCCGTCGTGGAAGTCTGCATGCAGCAGGAAACGGTCGGTCATCGCATCCTCGGCGAGGATCTCTTCCTCGTAGAGCGAATGCAGCACCACCGCCGCCGCACCGGCATCCTCCAGGCGCAGCAGGGAGTCGAGTTGCTTCGACAGCGGCGACGCCGACGGCACCAGCGGGTTCTTCAGCTTGAGGCCAAGGTATTCGGTAGTCAGGTCGATCATCGCAAGTCTCCGTTGTCAGGCGCCCGCCTTGGGAGCCTCGGCATGGCCCTGGGCCAGTTCCTGGTAGGCCTTGAAGCGCCGGTCGGCTTCCTTCTGGGCTTCGGCGAGCAGGCGCTCGGCCGCTTCCGGATGGCTGCGGGCGAGCATCGCGAAGCGGGTTTCGCTGTCCATGAAGGCCTTGATCGGCTGGCTCGGCGGTGCCGAGTCGAGCTTGAAGGGGTTGGCGCCTGCCTCCTCCAGTCGCGGGTCGTAGCGGAACAGCGGCCAGTGGCCGGACTTCACCGCCATGTCCTGCTGGTGCTGGTTGTAGAGCATGTCCACACCATGGGCGATGCACGGGCTGTAGGCGACGATCAGCGACGGGCCGGCATAGGACTCGGCCTCGTGGAAGGCCCGCAGGGTGTGCACGTCCTTCGCGCCGTAGGCCACCGTCGCCACGTACACGTGGCCGTAGTCCGAGGCCAACCGGGCCAGGTCCTTCTTGGCGGTCGCCTTGCCACCGGCCGAGAACTTGGCCACCGCGCCGATCGGCGTCGCCTTGGAGGTCTGGCCGCCGGTGTTGGAATAGACCTCGGTGTCGAGGACCAGCACATTCACGTCGTAACTCAGCGCCAGCACGTGGTCGAGGCCGCCGTAGCCGATGTCGTAGGCCCAGCCGTCACCGCCGATGATCCACACCGAGCGGCGGATCAGCCATTCGGCGAGGGAGGCCAGCTCCTTCGCACGGGGGTGGGCGCTGCCCGCCAGCACCTGGCGCAACTGGGCAACCCGCACGCGCTGGGCGCGCAGACCTGCTTCCTGGCGCTGGTCGGCGGACACCAGCGCCTCCGCCAGGTCGCCACCGATGACGGACGCCAGCGCCTTCACCAGGCTCTGCGCGTAGCCCATCAGTTGGTCCGACGCCAGGCGCATGCCAAGGCCGAACTCGGCGTTGTCCTCGAACAGGGAGTTGGACCACGCCGGCCCACGCCCGGCGCCATTCACGGTGTAAGGCGTGGTCGGCAGGTTGGCGCCGTAGATCGACGAGCAGCCGGTGGCGTTGGCCACCAGCATGCGGTCGCCGAACAGCTGGGTGGCCAGACGGATATAGGGCGTTTCGCCGCAACCCGCACACGCCCCGGAGAACTCAAACAGCGGATCGAGCAGCATCGCACCGGGGATGGTGCCTTGCTTGAGCTGGCTGCGGTCGAATTCCGGCAATTTCAGAAAGAAGTCGAAGTTGGCCCGCTCCTGTTCGCGCAGCGGCGCCTGCGGAGCCATGTTCACCGCCAGCCGGCTGACGTTGGACTTGTCGTGGATCGGGCAGGCCTCGACGCAATCGCCACAGCCCGTGCAGTCCTCCGGCGCCACCTGATAGCTGATGTGGGTACCGGCCGGGAAGTCCTTGCTCTTGGCCGGCACGTGCTTGAACGTCGGCGGCGCATCGACGGCCGCCTCGGCCGGGAAGGCCCGCGCGCGGATCGCCGCGTGGGGGCAGACGAACACGCACTTGCCGCACTGGGTACACAGGTCCGCCTCCCACACCGGGATCTCCAGCGCGATGTTGCGCTTCTCGAACTGCGCGGTGCCGCTCGGGAAGGTGCCGTCCGCCGGCATCGCCGACACCGGCAGGCCGTTGCCCTCGCCACGGTAGATCGGCAGCGTGATGTCGCGCACGAAGTCGGGCAGCGCATCGGCAGCCACCGGCTGGCTTGTGTCGCCATCGCCCGTCAAACCTGCGAAGGGCACCTCGCGCAGGTTGGCGAGGGTCACGTCGATGGCCTTGTGGTTGAGATCGGCCAGGCGCCGGCTCTTGCGGCCATAAGTCTTGTCCACCGCCTTCTTGATCGCCGCAATGGCATCCTGCCGCGGCAGGATGCCGGCAATGGCGAAGAAGCAGGTCTGCATGATGGTGTTGATGCGCCGCCCCATCCCGGCCTCCTGGGCCACCCGGTAGGCGTCGATCACCCATAGGCGCAGGCCGCGGGCAAGAATGCCGGCACGCATCGCCGCCGGCAGGCTAGACCACACCGCGTCCGCCGGCTCCGGCGTGTTGAGCAGGAAGACGCCACCCGGCGCCGCATGGGCGAGCAGGTCGTAACGCTCCACGAAAACCGTCTGGTGACAGGCCACGAAGCCCGCCATGCCCGCCTCCACCAGATAGCTGGAGCGGATCGCCGCCGGCCCGAAGCGCAGGTGGGACACGGTCACCGCGCCGGACTTCTTGGAGTCGTAGACGAAATAGCCCTGAGCCTGCAGTTCGGTGGCCTCGCCGACGATCTTGATCGAGTTCTTGTTGGCCGACACCGTGCCGTCCGCACCCAGGCCCCAGAACACCGCATGCTGCAGGCGCCGCGACGCATCGGTGCGGAAATCCGTGTCCCACGGCAGCGACAGGTGCGTGAGGTCGTCCACGATGCCGACGGTGAAGCGGCGCTTCGGCGCTGCCGCGGCGAGCTCGTCGAACACCGCCTTGGCCATGCCCGGCGTGAACTCCTTGCTGGCCAGCCCGTAGCGCCCGCCGATCACCCGCGGCATCGGGCGCAGGCCGTCGGCCGCGGCTTCCGCGCAGGCGGTCATCACGTCCTTGAACAGAGGTTCGCCGTCAGAACCGGGTTCCTTGCAGCGGTCCAGCACGGCGATGGCCTTCACGCCGGCAGGCAAGGCTTCCAGCAATGCCGCCGCCGGGAAAGGCCGGTACAGGCGCAGCTTGAGCACGCCGACCTTCTCGCCGCGGGCCAGCAGGTGTTCGACGGTCTCCTCGGCGGTTTCCGCGGCCGAACCCATCACCACCACCACCCGCTCGGCGTCGGGTGCGCCGACGTAGTCGCACAGGCTGTAACGCCGGCCGGTCAGCCCGGCAAAACGGTCCATGGCGTCCTGCACGAGGCCGGGGAAGGCGTCGTAATAGGGATTGGCCCGCTCGCGGGACTGGAAGAACACGTCCGGGTTCTGGGCCGTACCGCGGATCACCGGATGCTCCGGCGACAACGCCCGGGCCCGGTGGGCGGCTACCAAGCCATCATCGATCATCGCCCGCACCGTGTCCGGCTCGACGGCGACGATCTTGGCAACCTCGTGGGAGGTGCGGAAGCCGTCGAAGAAGTGGATCACCGGGATGCGCCCGGCGAGGGTCGCCGCCTGGGCGATCAGCGCCATGTCCTGGGCCTCCTGCACCGAGTTGCTGGCCAGCAGCGCGCAACCGGTGGCGCGGCAGGCCATCACGTCGGAATGGTCGCCAAAGATCGACAGCGCGTGGGTCGCCACCGCCCGCGCCGCCACATGCAGCACGAAGGGCGTCAGCTCGCCCGCCATCTTGTAGAGGTTGGGGATGAACAGCAGCAGGCCCTGGCTGGCCGTGAAGCTGGTGGCCAGCGCACCGGAGGTCAGCGCCCCGTGCAGCGCGCCTGCCGCGCCGCCTTCCGACTGCATCTCGATGATCTTCGGCACCACGCCCCACAGGTTGGGCTTGCTCTGGGCTGCCCATTCGTCGGCCCATTCGCCCATGCTGGAGGACGGGGTGATCGGGTAGATGGCGATCACCTCGCTGCCGAGATAGGCCATCCGTGCGGCGGCTTCGTTGCCGTCGAGGTTGAGACAGGTGCTCATGACGACTCCCTGCGGGAAGCGGCGCCCTCCGACAGCCCACAACGGGCCGGCACAAGACGCGACGCAGCAATGGAGGAATCATAAGTCCGCCCGCCTGGCGGCCCCTTTGACATGGCGCAAAGGAGGATTCGACAGACCCGGCGCAGCAGCGCTGCCGCCAGCCACCCACCTTGGCCGGACACCATCAGGGTTCGGCAACCGAACATGCAAGGCGCATTCATGCTTGACGCGCCCGGCAGATCGCCAGCATCATCGGCCCATGAACTTCCCGAAGACTTTCCCGACCATTTGCATCCGCCGTCGCGCCCTGCGCGCATGGCGCGTTGCCGCTTGTCCGGGGCCGGGATCGGGGTAGTTCGCAGCAGCACTCACCGACATCACCAGGGGCCGCGGATCATCAGACCGCGGCCCTTTTCTTTGTCCCTCCGGGATTTATCCCCCTGCCACGAAAGGTGCGTCATGCCGGTTTCCCTCGCCTACCTCGCCATCATCCTGATCTGGTCCACCACCCCGCTCGCCATCCGCTGGAGCACCGAAGGCGCCGGTTTCGCCTTCTCGGCGCTGGCCCGCATGCTGATCGGGGCACTGGTGGCCGCAGCGATCCTGGGCGTCGGGCGAATCCGGCTACCGCTGCACACCCGCGCGCGCCGGGCCTACGTAGTCGGCGGGCTGGGCCTGTTCGGCATCATGGCGCTGACCTACTGGGGCGCCCGCTACGTGAGTTCGGGGCTGATCTCCGTGATGTTCGGACTGTCCCCGCTGATGGCCGGCCTGCTGGCCGCCTGTTGGCTCGGAGAGCGTTCCCTGACGCCGACGAGATTGGCCGGCACGCTGCTCGGCGCCAGCGGGCTGGCGCTGATCTTCATGCCGAACGGTGCAACCAGCGGCACGAATGTCACCGCCGGCCTGGTCGCCCTGCTGGTGGCGGTGTTCATCTCGTCAGCGAGCCTGGTCGTGCTGAAGCGGATCGGCGACGACAGCCCGCCGCTGGCCACCACCTTCGGCTCCCTCGCAGTGTCCCTGCCGCTGTTCGGACTGCTGTGGCTGGCCGACGGAGCGGCACTTCCTGTCGCCCTGCCCTCGCGCACGGCGGCGGCCATCGGCTACCTGGGCATCTTCGGTTCGGTGATCGGCTTCGCGCTGTACTACTACGTGATCAAGCACCTGGAAGCCTCGAAGGTCGCGCTGATCACGCTGATCACGCCGGTGATGGCGCTGGTGCTCGGGCATCTGCTCAACCGCGAGGAGATCGGCCCGCAGGTGATGGCCGGCACAGGCCTGATCCTGCTCGGTCTCGTGGTCCATGAGAGCAGCACCTGGCGGCCCGTCCTGGGGCGGCTACGTGGCGCCCGCGGCTGAAAGGACCTGCACGGCTCAGACCGCGTCGAAGGCGGCGTGGTACTGGACGGTGCCGGCCAGTCCATCCAGGTGACCGGGCTGCAGCTCGACGATCAGGTAGGCCTCGTCCGGCACGTCATGCGCAAAGCGGATGCCGTGCCGGGATGCCGGCACGAAGCCGAAGCGCGGGTAATAAGCCGGATGGCCCAGCACCACGACGGCGCCGGCGCCCGCCTCGCGGGCCTGGCGCAGGCCCTCGATTACCAGCGCCGAGCCGACGCCGCTGCGCTGGTACTCCGGTCGTACCGCCATCGGCGCCAGCGCCATCAGGCGCGCCCGCGGATGGCCGGGCAGATGGACCGGCGTGAGCAGGATGTGGCCGGCGATGATCCCCTTGTCGTCGGCCACCAGCGATACATAGGGGAAGGTGTGCCCGCGCAGGGCATCCACCAGGCCCGCCTCGGCGGGGCTGTCGAAGGCGGCGAGGTTCACCTCGCGGACGGCGGCCACGTCGGCCGGGGTTTCGTTGCGGATCCGCACGCGGCAGGTTCTCCAGGCAGTCGGGCAAGCCCGGCAGGATGCCCGTCCCGCCGGGCCGCGTCCACCCTCTCAAGGAAACGCCGGGCCGCCCCAAGTTTCCTTCTCCCCCACGGGGGGCGGGCCGGGCACAGCCCGGCCCTGGGGGCACTCACCGCTCGGCCTGCAGCGCTTCGAGGCGCTCCTTGCGCAGGGACAGCCACACAGAGGTGCCGATCAGCGCAGCGACCACGCCGAGGGACATGCCCACCGGCACATGCACAAGGTCGGCCAGCAGCATCTTGCCGCCGATGAAGACCAGCACCGCCGCCAAGCCGAACTTGAGCAGCGAAAAGCGCTGGGCGAAATCGGCGAGCAGGAAGTACATCGCACGCAGGCCGAGGATCGCAAAAATGTTGGAGGTCAGCACGATGAAGGGGTCGGTGGTAATGGCAAAGATCGCCGGGATCGAATCCACCGCGAAGATCACGTCGGACGCCTCCACCAGCACCAAGGCCAGGAACAGCGGCGTCGCGTAGCGGACCAGGCGGCCACCCTCCTCCCGCTGCACGAAGAAGCACTGCCCATGGAACTCGGAGCTGATCTTCATGTGGCCACGCAGCCAGCGCACCACCGGATTCCGGTTGAGGTCGGTCTCATGCTCGGCGCTGACGAACATCTTCACACCGGTCAGCAGCAGGAAAGCTCCGAACACGTAGAGCAGCCAACTGAACTGGGTGATCAGCCAGGCACCGGCGAAAATCATCACGGTGCGCAGCACGATCGCGCCAGCCACGCCGAAGAGCAGCACCCGCTTCTGCAGCGCCGGCGGCACCGCGAAGAAGGAGAACAGCATCAGCCACACGAACACGTTGTCGACGGCCAGAGCCTTCTCGATCAGGTAGCCGGTGACGAACTCCAGCGCCCTTGCGTTGGCCACCTCGCGCCCCGCCGTGCCGTCCAGATACCACCACAGGGCGCCGGCAAACAGCAGCGCGACGCTGACCCACACCACCGACCAAATACCGGCTTCCTTCAGGGACACCTTGTGTTCCTTGCCGCCGCCGACCACCAGCAGGTCGATGGCCAGCATCACCAGCACAACGGCCGCGAAGCCCGCCCACATCCACCAGGTACCAATGCTTTCCATGTGAAATCTCCCAAAACGGAACCAAACAAAAAGGCCTTTCGTCCGGCGATGACGAAAGGCCATTGAGCTTGGTCCGGCGGGGGAGCCGGTTTTGCCGAAAGACACTTTGCCATCGCGGCAAAGGTCTTGCTCACAGTCGCCCTTGATTCTCGAACGACTGCCCGGTAGCCGGGAGATCAGCCGCGGCGCCGTGCATGGCACGGCGGGTTCGCACGGCATTCTCCGTCTTGACGGCCCACCGACGTGGAGCTACTCCCCTTTGGGACACTCGAAATATAGAAGCAGCCGCTGCGGAACGCAAGGGCCGGTGACAGGCTTCAGCCCTCGTCGGGCAGCATGCCGAGGAACTGGGCCTCGATTGTGTCGATGTGGGCGACGCCCACTTCGGCGGCGATCTGGCGGCACAGCTCGAAGGCGTCGAGCAGGTCGGCCCGCGTGGTGCAGTTGCGCAGGCGTTCGCGCACTGGCATGTCGGCCTGGCGCAGGCTCTGCTCCATCGCGTTGAGCAGGTACAGGCGCGCCAGCGCCAAGGAGCGGCGGCGTCCTGGCTGGGGCTCCGGCCGTGCGAGGGGCCCCTGCAGGCGCGCCGCCGGCGGCACCGAAGCCCTGCTGGCTGGCGGCAAGCCTCCGTCGGCCGGTGCGATCAGCCCCAGCTCGCGCAGTTCGGCCAGCGCCTCGCGAATGTTGCCCAGCGCTGACGCCGAGGCGCAGAGCTGAGCCACGCTGTTACGACCGTCCACCAGAATCAGCACGGTCCGCAGCCGGTTCGGCACCCGACGGCTGCGGTTGGCGATCTCCGCCAATCCCTCCGCCGTCTTCTCCAGAATCCACTCTTCATTCATTGCGCATACCCCTGCCTGCAACCACATCGGCACCGAGCATACGGTATGAAAGCTTCAACTACGTGACATACGTCACACCTGCTCAGGGTGGCGCGGGCGTCGTCCTCGATGACGGAAGCTCGCCGGCGCATGGGCGAAGATGACCGAGAAAACCAGCACGCTCCAGAACAAGGCCGGCCGCCTCGCCTCATCCACGAGAAACCAGCCGAGCAGCGCGAACTTGACGAGCAGTGACAAGCCCGCCGGCTCGGCCAGCCAGCGCGGGTTGGACCACGCGTCGAGCGCCGCCATGCACACACCGGACAGCACCAGCAGCACGGGGAAATGCGAATCCGCCACGCCGCCGCCGACCAGTCCGGCACCGACGCCTACCACGCCGGCGAGGTGCGCCGCGCGCAGCGCCACACCCAGCCAGCGACGGCCCGGAAAATCCCGGTAGCGGGACGGAGCACTCACCGGCTCACCTCAAACCGCTGTCGGCGGCTCCCAGCTGTAACCACGCCGCCCCAACTCTGCGGTGATCAGCGCCATCGCCTCGTCTACGCGGGCGGCCGGCCCCTTCATACCCAGCTCGATGTGGCGCCGCCCGCCCTCCCCGCCCACGCTGGGCAGGCTGAACAGGGTCGCATCGGGAAAGTCGACAGTGATGCGCTCCATCAGGTCAATCAGCTTGCCTTCCATCGCGTCCCACACAATCACCGAGCGCTCCACGTAGTCGGCCTGGTGGTGCAGGTGTTTGAAGCGCGTGTCGAGCACCCACTCGACCATTGGCCAGGCCATGATCGGAAAGCCCGGCACGAAGAAGTGGTTGCGGATCGAAAAGCCGGGAATCCGGTTGTAGGGATTCGGCACGATGTCACTGCCTTGCGGATAGACGCCCATCTGCAGGCGCTGCGGCGTGGTCTCGTCGCCGAAGCGGGCGCGGATCTCGGCCTCGGCCTGCGGGTGCAGGGCCAGCGGCAGGCCCAGCGCCTCGGCGGCCGCCTGGCGGGTATGGTCGTCCGGCGTGGCGCCGATGCCACCGAAACTGAACACGATGTCGCCGCTGGCGAAGCTCTCCTTCAGGGTCTGGACCAGGCGCGGACGCTCGTCACCGACGTAGCGCACCGAAGCCAGGCGCAGGCCACGGGCCTTGAGGAGTTCCAGCACCTTGGCCAGATGCTTGTCCTCCCGGCGACCGGACAGGATTTCATCGCCGATGATGATGGCGCCGAAGGCCGGCTGGGCTGCTTGAGTCATTTACTGCACCTCGATGATGTTCTCGTTCTGCCGGGCCACGCGCAGTGCCGACAGCAGGTAATGGACGAAGGCCAGCCCCGCGAGGGCCGGCGCAAACAGGTTGAGGACCGGCACGTGGGCCATCACCGCCCCCACCAGACCGACGCCGAACAGGCCGCTGGCCTCACGGCGCGGGAGGTCCTTCATCTCGAACTTGTCGGCATGGGCCATCAGCGCATCGTAGCGGAAGGCCCGCTGGTTGAGCCACGCGGTCAGCAGCAGGGAGATCAGCAGCCCGACGCCGGGGATCAGCCACAGGGGCAGGCTGAGGACCAGCAGCACGAGGAACTGCAACACCGAGGTCAACGCGTTCCACACGCTGCCGATCTGGCTGCCGCCGGCACGCCGTGCCACGTCGGCGTAGTCGATGGCGGCCACCTTTTCGGTCATCAGCGGCAAGGCCACTGCCGCCACCAGCGTGGCTGCCGTCACATAGATGATCGGCAGCGCGAGCAGCACCAGGCCCAGCTTGAACATGAACAAGGCCACCAGCAGCGCCGTTTCCGAGTCGGCCAGCCAGGGGCCGACCAGCGGCAGGCGGGTGATCACGTCGGTGCCGATGGCCACGATGCTGCCCCAACTCAGGACCAGCGTGGTGGTCCACAGGGCTGCCGCGGCGAGCGTCGGCCACAGCAGATGCCACAGCACACCCGGCCTACCGAGGCTGCGCAGCGCGGAGAAATAGGACAACAGGACGGATTTCATGCTTTCGGGACTATCCTCTCGATGGTGAACTCAGGGCCTCACGGAGGCGACTCTGATGGATCACCGCAACAGTCGATGGGTTCCGCAACGCAACATCATGGTCTAGCGGCGCCCACCGTCACGCCACACTCCCGCAGGCCGCGCGCCACCGCATCCACGGTCAGAGCCCGCCGCGCGGCACCGGCCAGCTGGCGCTCCTCATCGCGATTGACGATGACGCCTGCCTCCAGCAGTACCGCCGGCACGGTCGCCGCCTTCAGCACCACCAGATTGTCGTAGTAATACACGCCCTGCTTCTCGTCGGCCCATTCGAGCCCCAGGCCGGGTGCCAGGGCGGCATGGTGGGTTGCGACCGGCAGGCCGGCATCCCGCAGGGCCTCGCCGATACGGCGGGCGCAGGCGAGGCTCTGGTCCAGGCGCGGATTGAGGCGCGACACGTAAAGCGAGAAGCCGGCGAAGCCGTCCGCATGGCGCAGTGCGCGCCCGTTCCATTCCCACGCTTCCAGCTGGCTCTCCTGCACCGAATCATGATGGACCGACAGGAAGAAACCCGCACCGGCCGCCTCCGCCTGGCGCGGCCGCTCCCGCAGCTCGGCCATCTCGCCGCGCCAGCCGATCAGCCGCACCGGCACACCGTCCACCGCCAGCCGTGCCGCCAGCACCGCGGCGAGGGACTGGTTGTACTCGAATTCGGTAACGCCGTAGGCGCTGGTCGCCCCCGGGCGCTCCAGGTAATGGCCAACATCCACCGCTACCGGCACCGCCTGTGCCGCGCCGGCCAGCGCGGCCAGCAACAGTGTCACGCCGCATCGCTTCACTCGTCGCTCACCTGGCGGGCCCGGAACCCCTTTTCAGCCAGCATCGCCAGCAGCCCCTTCGGCCCGCCGAAGTGCCCGGCACCGACGGCAATGAAGGGCCGCCGGCCGCTGCGCAGGCGGGCCACGATGGACTCGGCCATCTCCCGGTTACGGCTGTCGAGCAGCTCGGCGAGCATCGGCGTCATGGCTTCGACGCTGGCCTCCTCCCGCAGCATGCGGTCCACTGCCACACTGTCGCCGCGCCGCCAGGCCGTCAGCAGGCGGCGAAAATAAGGCTCCGCCTCGTCCCTTTCGATCAGGCCGATCGTCTCGCCCAGGCTGGCCACCTGAGCGGCGTCACCGCCGGCTCCCATCGCCGACACCTGCCGCTCGACGGTCTCTAGCGCCCATACGGACTGGCCGCGGGCCCGCGCGCTGCGGGCCAGCCACAGGTCCACACCCTGGCTGGTCCCCAGGCCGGCCCGCTGGGCCGACTGCAGCGTCAGCAAGGTGCCGACCATCCAGGGCTGCATGCGCTGCATGGCATCCGCAGGCAGTCCATAGCGGGTCAACACGCGGGCCAGGCGGACGCGTAGATCGGGGGACAGCATGTCGTCGAGCCGCCGCCCGGCGGGCAGCAGGCTGGCCTGCAACAAGCGCGGCGACAGCGCCGGATCCTCCGGATCCAGTTCCAGCCCGAGGCTGTCCGCCTCCGCCAACGCCGCCCGGACCCGCCCCGGCAACGGAAAGCAGCCCGCATCGCAGACGTGGATCGTGCCGTACAGCCAGGCCCGCGGCCGGCCCTGATCGTCGCTGAGCTCCCACAGGTACAGCGGCCCCTTCGCCACGGCGCTGCCCGCCAGCACCAGCAGGCCCAGCAGCAGCCAGACCTGCCTCCACCACCTCATCGCCATCCTCACGCCCACATCCCACCCGCTACAATGCGCGTCCATAGAAAAGGCGCATCATGCCCCAAACACAGCCTCTCCCGCCCGCCATCCTGCTGATGGGCCCCACCGCCAGCGGCAAGACCGCCTGCGCGCTGTCCCTCGCCCAGCGGCTGCCGGTGGAAATCATCAGCGTTGACTCGGCACTGGTGTACCGCGACATGGACATCGGCACCGCGAAACCCAGCCGGGACGAGCAGGCCGTCTGCCCGCACCACCTGATCGACATCCTCAGCCCCGAGGAAGCCTATTCCGCCGCCCGCTTCTGCGAAGACGCGCGCCGCCTGATGGGCGAGATCACCGCCCGCGGCCGCATCCCGCTGCTGGTCGGCGGCACCATGCTGTATTACAAGGCGCTGCGCGAAGGCCTGTCGGACCTGCCAGAGGCCGATGCCGAACTGCGCCGGGAGATCGAGGACGCCGCCGCCCGCGACGGCTGGCCGGCACTACACGCCGAACTGGCCCGGCTGGACCCGGATGCCGCCGCCCGCCTCGAACCCAACGACGCGCAGCGCATCCAGCGCGCGCTGGAGATCGTCCGCCTCACCGGCCAGCCGCTGGCCGCCAGCTACGCCCGCCGGGAAGAGCAGACCGACAGCCACCGCTACATCCCGCTCGCATTGACCCCCAGCGACCGGGCGGTACTGCACGCCCGTATTGCGCGCCGCTTCGACACCATGCTGCTGGCCGGCTTCGTCGATGAAGTCGTCGCGCTGCGCAAGCACTACCAGCTCGACCCCGGCCTGCCGTCGATGCGCTGCGTCGGCTACCGCCAGGCGCTCGAATACCTCGACGGCTACATCGACCTGCCGACGATGCGCGACAAGGGCATCTTCGCCACCCGCCAGCTCGCCAAGCGGCAGATCACCTGGCAGCGCAACTTCCGCGAAAACTGGGGCGATCTGGTGGAAATCGACTGCCTCGCCGACGACTTGGCAACGCAGGTCTGCACGCGCGTGGAACAGGCCTTGTGAGCACGGCCAACTTGGCCGGATACTGAGCAGCAGGTATCGACTCTCCGCTGGGAATCCCGCCATGCCCTTCCTGCATATCCGCTCCCAGGCCTTTCCCAACGCACGGGACACCGGACCGCTGCTCGACGCGATCCGCCTCGATCTGGCCCACGCCGCCGGGCTGGCGCCGGAGCAGGTCTCCGTGAGCTGGACCTTCCTGGCCGAACAGCACCCGGCCGTCGCCGGGCTGGCGATGGCGCTCATGTCTGGCAACGCCCAGCCGGTGCTGGCTGAACTGCGGGTGACGGAAGACGGCATCGGCGCCGTCCACGCGGACGCGCTGCTGAACGCGGCCGTCGCGGGCATCGCCCGCCATGCCGGAATCCCCGAAGACCAGATCTTCGTCGCCTACCGCCCGACCACGGCAGACAGCGATACCGAATTCGATACCAGATCGATAAGCCGCTGGTAAGCTGCGGCGTCCTTACGAGTGGATTCCGCCGATGCGTAGAACCCTGCAGCCCTTGCATGCCGTGCTGGCCCTTGCCGTGGCCCTCACCTGCACCACGGCCCATGCCGAGCGCGGACCCGACACTCCCGATGAGCCCCCACCAGTCGAAGCCCCCGGCAGCGACACCGTGATGCCGGCAGCCCCCGCGGAACCGCCCGGCCCGACGGCCCAGGCCATCATCCCGGCGCAGGCCAACTGGGTCGAACCGCCCAACCTGCCCGGCCTTCAGGCCGCCTGGCTGATCGGCACCGAAACAGCCCTCGGCCCCTACGCGCTACGCCTGCGCCTGGCCCAGGGCGGACGCATCGGCGTACATGTGCATCCGGACGACCGTATCACGACGGTACTGTCCGGCACCCTGTACGTGGGTTTCGGCACCATCTTCGACGAAACACGGGTCCAGCCCATCCCGGCCGGCGCGGTTTACCTGGCGCCCGCCGATCAACCCCATTACGTATGGGCGCGGGACGGCGACGTGGAATACCAGGAAAGCGGCTTCGCCCCGACGGCGACCAATTTCGACGTGCGCTGAATCTCCTCCAGGCTCGCCCGCGGCAGCAGCCCCCGGGCCCTTGTGGAGGTGTATTCCTTCACCCCCACAAGGTGCGCCTTACACGGAATCCCCACGCGCCCCCTCATCGGAAGGAGCCTCAGGCGGACACCGTGATGCTGCTGGCACTGCTTGTACCGTCCGACGTGCCGCTGTTCGAGCCATAGGTGCGCATCAACTCCATGAGGCGGTGCATCATCCTGCCCTCGTGATGGCTGCTCACGGAGCTCGACGCCACTGCAGACGCCGAATCGGTGGAGGACGTTGCTGTCGCCGTCGCGCTCGCCGAGGCAGACGAGGTGGTGCTCTGGGACTGCTCGTACGCCATCGCCTCCTGCCGCGTCACCTTGCCGTCGCCGTCGGTGTCGGCCTTGTCGAAGTTGTTGACGATGTCGGAGATCACGCCGGCACGCTTGCTGTCGGTCGAGCCGATGTCCTGCAACTGGCTGGTGAGCTGGTCCTTGGTGAAGCCGGTGTCGTTCTGATCGTCACCGTCGCCATCCCCGTGATGACCACGCGGCGGCGGCATGCCGCCCGCCCCTTGCATGCGGCTGCTGAACGCCTGGCTGTCGAGGGCCTCGGCGAGCTTCTGCAAACCGCTCGAGAACTCGCTTTCCGTCAGCTGTCCATTGCCGTCGCTGTCCAGCGCAGAAAACAACTGGGTGGCATCCGACGAAGCCTGGCTCGATGCGGATGAGGACGAGGACGAATCCGTCGCCGTGCTGGAGGATGAAGACGACGCGGACGAATAGACCTGATTGAAGGCCGACTCCAGATCGCTTTCCTGGATGTAGCCCTGGCCCTTGGTGTCGAGTTTGGAGAACAGCTTGCTCGCCAGCTCGGCCGGGTCGGGGCGCGTTCGCGTCGTGTACGACGAAACGGCACTGTAGTTACTGCCTACGCTGCTGACCATGGTGCATTCCTTTCCGTAAGAAACCGGGAAAAGCCGAGACGCTTTCCGGGCCCACCTCCGCCAACTGCGGACCAGGCTCTGCTCTCTAGCAACTTAACGGCCGGAATGCCCCTGTCTGACCGACACAAGGGGTTAAGACGGGTAAAGTTGAGTTAAGCCAAACACCCGAAAACAGCCCCCTCTCGCAGCTTTGGAGCGGAACCGGAAGCCGCACACAGGCCTGCCGCGGCAGAGCGGAAAAAACTGCCGGCGGGATCCACCAGCCGCTGCGTGAAGGGCAGCACGTCCCGCCAGCCCGCGAACCCATTTCGGGGAAAACCCCGCCAACCGGCAAAAGTCGCCCACCCGGCCGGCAAACCGGTGGGCACTTCAGTAATGGCCCCGCCCTTCGCAGCCCGGCTCCGGGTAGGGATAAAGCATGTTGAAGGCCTCGCTGCGGCCGTCCGGCTGCACCAGGCGCACGTGCTCGCGGCGGAATTCCCGGGCCTGCCGGAGGCCACAGGCGTGGGCGATCATGTCGATCTCCCGGTTCATGTTGCGGGCGTAGTTCGCGACCCGCAGGTACTTCTCCTCCACCACCAGCCCGCGCTGCAGCTTGGCGTTGTGCGTCGTGATGCCGGTCGGGCAGGTATTCTGGTGGCAGCGCATGGCCTGCACGCAACCCAACGAGAACATGAAGCCCCGTGCGGTGTTCACGAAATCCGCCCCGCAGGCCAGCGCCCATGCGGCCCGCGCCGAGGTGACCAGCTTGCCGGAGGCTATCACCCGGATACGCTCACGCAGGTCGAACTCGATCAGCGTATCCACCACCCGCGGCAACGCCTCGTCGATGGACAAGGCCATGTGGTCGGCCAGCGCCTGCGGCGCGGCGCCCGAACCGCCCTCGCCGCCGTCCACGGTGATGAAGTCCGGCGCGTCCTGCAGCCCGCGCCGCACGATGGCCTCGCACAGCTCGTGCATGAAGCGCCGCCCGCCGATGGCCGTCTTGATGCCGGTCGGCTTGCCGGTCACCTGGCGCACGCGCACGACCATGTCCAGCAGCTCATTGACGTTGGCCACGTCCCGGTGACGGTTGGGGCTGATCGAGTCCACGCCCACCGGAATGCCGCGGATCGCCGCGATCTCCGGCGTCACCTTGGCGGCCGGCAGAACGCCGCCCTTGCCCGGCTTGGCGCCCTGGGACAGCTTGATCTCGAAGGCCCGCACCGTCTCGTGGGCAGCCAGCTCGCGCAGGCGTTCGTCGGACAGCTGGCCGTCCGCGTCACGCACCCCGTACTTGGCGGTGCCGATCTGCATGATGATGTCCGCCCCGCCTTCCAGGTGGGCCGGCGCCAGTCCGCCCTCGCCGGTGTCGATCCAGCAGCCGGCCTCCGCCGCGCCCCGCGACAGGGCCTGCACCGCCGGCTTCGACAGCGCGCCGTAACTCATACCGCTGATGTTGACGATGGAGCGCGCGGTGAAGGGCTTCGCCGCGTAGCCCACCCCGATGGTCAACGGCGCGGTGGGCTCCTGCTCGTCCTCCAGCACCGGGAAGCCGGCATTCACGAAGATCAGCGCGCCCGGGTGGCGCATATCGTAGGTGGAACCGAAACCGATCACCCCGCCCTCGTTCTTGGCGAGGCGATACACCCAGCCGCGGGTGGCCCGGTTGAAGGGCATTTCCTCCCGGTCACCGAGGAAGAAGTACTGGCGGAAATATTCGCCGAGCTGCTCGAAGAAATAGCGCAGATGCCCGACCAGCGGGTAGTTGCGCAGGATCGCATGCTTCTTCTGGGTGATGTCCTGCACATACCAGTAGGTCGTACCGCCCACCAGTATCAAGGCGATCAACACCCCCAGGCTGACCTCCAGCACCCCCATCATCGTGCCCATGACGCGCTCCCCCCAAGTGTTAGAATTCGGGCCGATACATCTTAGGTGAACCCCGATGGAATTTGCAGAACAGCTTCGCGTTGAAGTCCAGCGCTCCGTGGCGGCCTCCCTGGCCGAAGACATCGGCACCGGCGACCTCACCGCCCGCCTTATCCCGACCAACCGCACCGCCCGCGGCCGCGTGATCACCCGCGAAGATGCCGTGCTGTGCGGCACCGCGTGGTTCGACGCCGCCTTCACCGCGCTGGAACCCGACGCCTCGGTGATCTGGCATGCCCGCGACGGCGAGCGTATCAAGCCCGGCCAACTGCTATGCGAAGTGGATGCCAGCGCCCGCGCACTGCTCACCGCCGAGCGCACCGCGCTGAACTTCGTTCAGCTGCTGTCCGGCACCGCGACCCTCACGTCCACCTTCGTGCAGGCCGTGGCCGGCACCCAGGCCAAGATCGTCGACACCCGCAAGACCCTGCCCGGCCTACGCCTGGCGCAGAAGTACGCGGTCAAGGTCGGCGGCGGCACCAATCATCGCGTCGGCCTCTACGACGGCATCCTGATCAAGGAAAACCACATCATCGCTGCCGGCAGCATCAAGGCGGTGATCGAGCAGGCCCGCGCCATCGCCCCATCCAATGTGTTCATCGAAGTCGAAGTCGAGAACCTGGTCCAGCTCGAGGAAGCCCTCGTCGCAGGCGCCAAGATGATCCTCCTCGACAACATGACGCTCGACGAGATGCGCGACGCGGTCGGCATCAACAAGGGCCGCGCCGAACTGGAAGCCTCTGGCGGCGTCAACCTGGAGCGCGTGCGCGCCATCGCCGAAACCGGCGTGGACCGCATCTCCATCGGCAGCCTGACCAAGGACGTGCGTGCCATCGACC
The DNA here is from genome assembly GCA_018241685.1 of Pseudomonadota bacterium. Taxonomy (GTDB): domain Bacteria; phylum Pseudomonadota; class Gammaproteobacteria; order Burkholderiales; family Rhodocyclaceae; genus Zoogloea. The sequence continues at coordinate 16,746 of JAFEDJ010000061.1, read as the reverse complement.
TGTCCCTGCGTCACGTCGAGGAATAAGCCGCAATCCATGCGGGCCCGGTCGGATGCCGGGCCTTTTTCATTTCAGGAATCGTGTCTCCGACCATGAACATCGAATTCGACGGTCCCATCTCCACCGCCAACGCGAACACCCTGCGCCAGGTCATCGAAGCCCTGCTGGAACGCATCCAGGACCGGGACGAGGAGCTAGACCTGTCCAGCCTGTCACGCATTCGCGTCGTCGACGACCTGCCCACAGCCGAGCGGCACTTCGGCGCCGCGCCGGTCGCCGACGAGCATCTGTCGCGCATCGTCGCCGACGAGGGCAAGCTGGCCCTGCTCTTCGATGGCAGCAAGCTGTGGCAGATCCTGTCCGGTGACGGCGCCGAGATCGCACGCCTGATCCACCACCTGCATAAGGAATGCTGGCGCCTGCACGATGCCCAGGCCACATTGGAAGCGGTAGCCGAAACCCCGCTGGCCAGAGCGCTGGCGCCCATCGTCAGCGCCATGTGGCAGGAATACCGCATCAACCGGCGCAGCGCCTGGTCGGTGCCGCCCGACGCCGACCTGCTGCTGAACCACCTGGCCGCGCTGCTGCAGGCCCTGCCGGACGGCATGCAGGAGGAAATCACCCTGTACTTCGCCGACCAGGACCTCGACGGCCTGTTCGCCAAGAGCATGGGCCGCATCGCCCACCTGATGCAGGCCGTCGCCCATGTGCAGGGCTATCTGGACGGCCTCGGCCAGCCGCTGTCAGCCATCAGCGCCGAAATGCACGAGCTGGTGTCCAAGTCCTTCCTGTCGCCGATCTGGGCCGCCACCGCCCAGCACCTGGCCGCCGGCCACGCCATCGGCCCCGGCGAGCTGGCCGACATCCCGCTGCGCCGCGACCTGCAGGCCGCCTTTGCCAGCTTCGGCCTGCAGATCCGCGAGACCGACGACGGCAGCGACGTGTGGGTGGACGTGCAACCGCTGGCCAAGCCCGAAACCCTGCACTGAGCGGCCCGGCTCAGGACGCCTCCGCGAAGCAGGCCCGCTGGCGGCCGCCGCTCTTGGCCCGGTACATGGCCTTGTCGGCCATGGCGATGAGCTCCGTCGCACCGGTCGCATCATGGGGATAGCGGGACACACCGATGCTGCCGCCGGACTGCAAGGCCTGGCCCTTGTGCATGACGGGCTGGGCCAGCGCCCTCAGCGCTTTCTCGGCCAGGTGCGCAATCGCTTCAGGATCGTCGGCGCCGTCGAGCAGCATGATGAACTCGTCACCGCCCAGGCGGGCCACCGTATCGCTGGCCCGCACCAGTTGCTGCAGGCGCACCGCAGCAGCGCACAGCACCGCATCCCCGGCCGCGTGACCAAGGCTGTCGTTGATAGTCTTGAAGTTGTCCAGGTCAATGAACAACAGCGCCAGATGCCCGTCGTTGCGGCGCGCATGGGCCAGGGCCTGGTCGAGCCGGTCGAGGAACAGGCGCCGGTTCGGCAACCCCGTCAGGCTGTCATGGCTCGCCAGGCGGTCCAGCGCCCGCTGCTTTTCTTCCAGGCTGTCGAACTGGGCGCGAATCTGCTGCTGCATGTCCTCAATGCTGCGCGCCAGCACACCGATCTCATCCTGCCTGGCGCTCGGCAGGCGCCCACTGGGCAGGCCGGGTGCATAGCCACGCACCGCCAGCACAATCTGGTGGAGCGGCCGGGTCAGAGCCCGCGCCAGCAGGAACGCCAGCAGCACGGCAAGCGCACTGAAACCCACGACGATGCGCAGCGTTGCGCCCCCCAGACGGGCGCTCTGTTCAACCACCACAGCAAGCGGCTGGGACAAGCCCAGGATGAAATCGTCCTCGCTGTGCAGGCTGGTGAAATGCTGGCGTACGAAAGCGGCCACCACGGCCTCCCGCCCCGCTGGCCGGGACGTGGTCACCAGTTGACCGGCCTGCCCTGTCCGCCCTGTCAGCAGAGCTTCGGTCGCCGGAAACTGTTCCTGCACGGAGGCCCGCTGCCCACGATCGAAGGCAAACGCCTGGCCGGGGTCGGGATGAACCAAAAAATCGCCACGCCCGTTGCTCAGGTACAGCTGCAGACCGGGCGGCAGGTCAGCCGCCAACTGGGCAAACAGTCCGTTCAGATCCACGTTGATCACCACAAGGCCGAGCACCGGCCCGTCCGCCCGATCCCGGATCGGCGCAGCCACCTGCAGTGACGGCTTGCCCTGCCCCGCATGGGCGCCGACTTCATGGTTGATCTCTGCCCGCGAGACATACACCGCCCCTGCCGGCAGCTTCACCGTCTCGAAGACATACGGGTAATGCCCTTTTTCCTGCAGCTCATCCCCTTCGATACGCACCACGCCGCTGACATCCCGGTCGACACGGATCCTTTCCAGGCCGTGGTCGGCAGCGTCGATGAGGCGCATCTGAAAATATTCAGGGTGAGTTTCCAGCATACGCTGGAAGAGCAGCGCCACATTGCGCTCACTGCTGACCTGCATAGCCGGGTCGGCACGCCGCAGCAGGCGTGCGGCCTGGGGATGCTCGGCGATCAGGCACACGTCACGGGCGGTGTTCTCGAGGCCGACCGTCAGCTGGCGTACCAGCACCCGCGTCGACGTGAGCAGGCGCTCTTCCGCCGCGGCCACCAGCATCGCGCGGCTCTCGGCGTAGCCGTAGTAGCCGGTCAGCCCGGCGGCCAGCACTCCGACGAGGGCCAGCGCAAGGCCCAGGCGTACCGCAATGCCCACCTTCATGGCGCCAGCACCCGTGTGGCCCGGTCGCCCGAGTGGATGCGCGCCCACAAGGCTTCCCGCCGGGGCGCATCCTCGACCGCCGCCAGCCAGACGATGCGGTCCGACGAAGTGCCCGCATCCGACTCGACCAGGGTGTTGGCCAGGCCCTGGCGACGGGCCAGCAGGCCGCTGGCCGTGTCGCCGAGCAGGTGATCGATCCAGGCGTGGACCAGATCGACGTCCCGGGCACCGCGGGTGACAGCCCAGCAGTCGAGCCAGGCCAGCGCACCTTCGCGGGGAATCACATAGCCCACGTCTGCGCCGGCGGCGCGCAGCATGTGCAACTGCTGCAAGCCGTAGTTGGCGAACATCAGCGCGACACGATGGCGCAGGAACAACTGCACCGACTCCTCGGGACGGTTGTAGAAGCCCAGCACGTTACGGCGCAGTTCGATCAGTTTGTCCACCGCCCGCGCCCACTCCGCGCCCTGCAGACGAAATGGCGATGGAAAGCCGAGCGCCTGGGCGGCCAGCGAGAAACTGTGGGCACCACCGCTGTAGGCCAGCACCTTGCCCTTGTTGCGAGGCTCCCACAGCGCCGAAATGGACACGGGAGCTTCGGCAAACTGGCGGCGGTCGTAGATCAACCCCATCGTCGAATACGTGTAGGGAATCGCGTAGGCCTCAGCCCTGCCCTGGCGGACATGGACCAGTCCCGGGATATCGGCCAGCTTGCGGAAACGCGGCAACTGGCGGCGCGTGCCGGCGATCCGCGCCGGGTCCACCGGCTGGACCAGATCGGCAGCGATGTAGCGTTGCAGTTCGGCGGTATTGACGGCCATGACGTCGAAATCGCGCCCGCCGTTGGCGCTGACCTTCTGCCACAGGCTCTCGTCAGTATCGATCACCGTCAGCTCGACCCGCGCGCCGCTCTTCTGCTCGAAGCTGCGGACCACTTCCGCATCCGCATAGCCCGGCCAGGCGAGCACGCGCAATACGCCGGCCGCGTGGGCGCCCGCAGCGAAAACGCCGGACAGGATGAAGACCACCAGCCTCACGGGCGGCGCCAGACGGAGGGATACACCACGCAACTTCATCCAAAGGATGATACGCGTCACGCCCCGCGCCTCGGTGGCACTCCGTCACTCAAAATCCGTGCGGGAACGCCCAATACAGGCATCGACTCACAGCAACTGGCGCAGTCGTTCCAGCAGACGCGGCAGTTCATTCTCCAGCTCGAGCAGCGCTGTTCGCGATGCCGCCGCGGCCCCTTCGGCAGCTCCCTTCAGCGGCGCCTCGACCGCAGCGGCGGCCTGCTGGATGCGCACCAGCCCCAGACTGGCCGCACTGCCCTTGAGGGAATGGGCGGCACGCTGGGCAGTATCCAGGTCGCCGGCATCCAGAGCCCCCCGGATGCGCACGACCTCCCCCTCATGGGTATCGACGAACATCGCCAGCAGACGCCGATAGGTGGCGAACTTCCCGCGCACAAGACTGAGGCCGAAAGCCAGATCCAAGCCATCAATGGCGGCCAGGGCCTCCCGCAGCGCCTGCTCCTTCCCTGCCAATTCCGCTGCGTCACCCTGCTCGCCGTGGCTGGCCCCGGGCGCCGGGGCCCGGGGCGGCATCCAGTGGATCAACGCGGCAAACAGGCTGTCGGGGTCCACCGGCTTGGCGACGTGGTCATTCATGCCGGCATCCAGACAGGCACGCCGGTCCTCGTCGAAAGCGTTGGCCGTCATCGCCAGAATCGGCAGGGACGCGCACTGGGGCAGTTGGCGCAGCGCATGCGTGGCCTCCAGGCCATCCATATTCGGCATCTGCACATCCATCAGGACCAGATCGTAGGCATTGTGGGCGGCCTTTTGCAGTGCCTCCACGCCATCGTTGGCCACATCCACGCGCAGGCCGGTTTCTTCCAGCAGCGCGAGGGCCACTTCCTGGTTCACCGGGTTGTCTTCGGCCAGCAGGATGTAACGGCCGCGCAGTGGCGACAGATCCATGGCCGCCGGCGCGGCCGGGCGCGAGGTCACACCGGAGAACACCTCGACGATGGCGTCGTGCAGCATCGACGGTGTGACCGGTTTGCTCAACTGGGACTGGATACCCATCGTGTGCAGTTGCTCGACGGTCCACTCGCTGCTGTAGGCGGTGGCCAGGATGATCTTTGCATCGGAACCGAGGGCCTGGATCTGGCGGCTCGTTTCGATGCCGTCCATGCCGGGCATCGCCCAGTCCATCAGGATCAGGTTGAACGGGCTGCCGCCCAGCAGCGCCTCGCGGGCCAGGGCCACCGCATGCTCACCGGAATCCGCAGTCGTCACACGCACGGCGAACGCATTGAGCATGTCCTCCAGCGCAGTGCGCGCGTCGGCATTGTCGTCCACCACCAGCACGTGCAGGGTCTCGTCGAGCTTCACCCGGCCGCGGGGGGCCGGAGCATCGGCAGCACGCTGCAGCGGCAGCTCGAACCAGAAAGTACTGCCCTTGCCGAATACGCTATCGACGCCGACACAGCCCCCCATCAGTTCGACCAGGCGCTTGCTGATCGCCAGTCCAAGACCGGTGCCGCCGAACTTGCGGGTGGTCGACGCATCGGCCTGTGTGAAGGCCTGGAACAGGCGGTTACGCTGTTCTTCGCTGAGGCCGATGCCGGTGTCGCTGACTTCGAAGCGCACCATCACCGCGCTGGAATCCTCGCCCAGCAGCCGCGCCCGGAAGATCACGCAACCGGCGTCGGTGAACTTGACCGCGTTGCTGGCGAAATTGACCAAGATCTGCCCGAGGTGCATCTGGTCACCGTGCAACATCACCGGGATGGCCGGATCGATGCGGTTGATGACCTCCAGCCCCTTCTCGGCAGCCCGGTCGCAGATCAGATCGTTGAGGTTACGGAAGACCCGATCGAGCTCGAAATCGGCGTTCTCGATGGTCAGCTTGCCGGCCTCGATCTTCGAGAAATCGAGGATGTCGTTGATGATGCCCAGCAGATGGCGCGCCGCCTGGGAGATCTTGTCGAGTTGCTCGATCTGCCGCGAATCAACCGCCGAGCGGCGGATCAGGTGGGTCAGGCCGACAATCGCGTTCATCGGCGTGCGGATCTCGTGGCTCATGTTGGCGAGGAAGCTGCTCTTGAAGCGGCTTGCCTCCTCCGCAGCCTCCTTGGCCACGGCCAGTTCACGGGTGCGCTGGTCCACCAGATCCTCAAGATGCAACTGGATGTCCCGCAGTTCATGGGTGCGCTGGTCGAACATACCGGCCAGCTCTTCCAGCTCGTCGTGGGTACCCAGCGGTGCGCAATGGCGCTCCGGGCTGCCGTCGGCGGCGGCCACCCGCTCCCGCAGCAGTACGATGGGGCGCGACACCGAGAAACCGATCCAGTAGGCGATCGCGATCGCCACCAGGGTCAGGATCAGGCCCAGCAGCGCCACGTCGCCGATGGCACTGAAGGCCGGTGCCAGGTAGTGCTGACGCGGCGCCGACACTTCGAGTTGCAGCCCGAGACCGTCGAGGAAACTGCGGTTGTTGTCATTGACGGCCTTGCGCGCGATCAGCAGGTCGCTGGCATCGGAGGCCGGATGGGCGAACAGGGTCTGGTCCGCGACGAGCAGGCGGTGGCCGAGCAGCGGGTCGGCGGGCAGCACGCGGCGGGCCAGCGCACCCAGGTCGTACACCACCACCAGCACCCCTTGCGTCGTGTTGTAGTAGGTCACCGGCACGAAAACGACCCAGTGCCCTTGGCTGCGATCGATCAGGTAGCTGACCACACCATTGGCCAGCGTGCTGCGCAGTTCGGACGAGGCCTCGTAGGTTGGCAGCGTATCCAGCGTCGAATACACCGGCTTGCCGTCGTAGCCGAGCAAGGCCACGGCGAAGACGTCACGCCCCTCGCGGAAGTTCTTGATCAGCTCCGGCAGGTAAGTCTCGCGCCCCTGGGCGTCGTTGAGGCCGTTCACCACCAGCGGGTTCCTGACCAGCACGTTGGCGCTTTCGAGCAGGTAGTCGAAGCGCTGCAGCAGCAGCCGGGCATCCTGGCGGGCCCTCTCCTCCAGTTCGTGGGTCAGGTTGGTGGTAATTGCCGAATGCAAGCGGAAACCCACCGTGGTCGCCACGGTGACCATCGACAAGGCTACGAACAGCCCGAAGACCCAGGTGATCCGCCGACGGACACTGCGGGTGATGAAAGCCAGTTTCATTCTGCGGCCACGATACGGCCACGGGCGTCGAAACGCGCCAGGCGCAGTTGCCCGCGCTCCAGTGCATCGTGACGCGCCACAGTGAAAGGCGGGTTGTAGTCACGCAACACGCCGGGATAGGCATGCAGGGACTCCAGCGCGCTACGCACCGCAGCATGGTCGTCGCCCCCAGCCTGGCGGGCCGCCTTGGCCAGCATGTGGGTCAGCTCGTAGGCGTGCACGCTGGCGATCAGTGACGGCACCATCTCGTCGCGCCCGAGGGCGTAACGTTCCCGGTAGTGCTGGAGAAACTTCCTGAAACGAGGATTCGTCGCAGCATCATCGAGCAGGACGGATTGCACGAAACGCAGGTCCACCCGCTGCAACGCCCCCTGGGTCGTCTGCCAGAAATCGCCGCCGGTCAGCCCCACGTGGGCAAACACCGGCGGCGTTTTTTCCTGGCGTGCCATCGCCTGCACGATCTTTTGGCTCTCCACCGCATTGGCCACCAGTACTACCGCGCCAGCCTCGCGGCCAGTGATGGCCCTCACCCGCGCTTCGGTCCCCGCATCCCCCACATTGAACCACTCGATCTCCACGCGGCCGGCCGGCAGCTTTTCGATGATGGGCTTGAGCACCTCGTCGTTGCTGCGCCCCCAGGCAGAGCGTTCGAGCAGCACAACCACCCGACCGCCAACGCGCAGTGCGTGCTCCAGCAGAAAGGGAGCCGCCAAACTGTCGCTGACCGAAACACGGAAGGTGTAGTTCGGGCGATGCCCGTGCTCGACCAGGCCGCGCCCGGTTCCCCACGGAATCAGGAAAGGGATCTGCAGGCGATGGATGTCCTCCAGCTCGTCTGCGATGACGGCTGTCTGCACGCCGCCGACAACGGCCAATAGTGACGGCATGGCTGCGAAACGGGCGAGGTTCTGCCGCCCCACCTGCGCATTGGTAGCGTGATCCAGACCGACCACCCGCAGCGGCACGCCCCGGATGCCACCGTCCGCGTTGATCTCCTCGACGGCCAGTTGCACCCCCCGGTAGATGGCCCCACCGCCCTGGGCGCTGCGCATCGAGAAATCCGCATCGATGCCAACCACCAGCGGCGGACGCCGCGCACCAGCCGCCGCCTGGGCGCCCTCCTGCCGCTGGTGGCGCAGTTCCTCGGTCTTGACCAGCAGGTCATAACCCACGTCGAAGCCAAACTTGTCGGCAATCGGGGCCAGTGCCTTGCGAAAGGCCTCGCGCTCCTCCGGCGTCAGGGTATGGATCTCGACACCAGCGGCCCGGACGGTCTCGATGAACTGGGCCTCGCGGCGGGACGTTTCCTCGCGTTCCCACACCGTGAGCGTCTGGGCATTTCGCCGGATGACCTCACGCATCTCTGGCGACAGGGATTCGAACACCGTCTTGCTGGCCGAGAACACGTAGGCCAGATAGGCATGGTTGCTGAGGGTCAGGTACTTCTGCACCTCGTGGAAACGCATTCCGACAATGGCGACCAGCGGGTTTTCCTCGCCGTCCACCGCACCATCGGCCAGCGCCTTGTAGGTAGCGTGAAAATCGATCGGGATGGCCTGGGCACCGAGCACCTCGAACTGGTCGGCGATGATGCGGCTCTTCATCGTCCGGATGCGCAGCTTCGCAAAATCCTGCGGGCGGCGGATCGGCATGTTGGCGGTGAATTGCTTGAAACCGTTTTCCCAGAACGCCAGGCCGACCAGATCGATCCTGTTGAGCTTGGACAGCAGCATGCGGCCCGGTTCGCTGTCGAGCATCGCGTACAGTTCTTCCCGGCTCGTGAAGTAGAACGGCAGGTCGGCGTACTGCATGGCCGGAATGGCCGAACTGAGCTTGGCAGTGGGCGTCAGCACCAGATCGAGCTTGCCGCTGCGCGCCATTTCCAGCATTTGGTCGTCGCTGCCCAGCTGCTGGTCGGGAAACACCGTAACCTTCAGCTTGCCCTTGCTCTGCTCGCCGACCTGTTCGGCAAAACGCAGCGCCGCGGCGTGCAGCGCGCTGCCGGCGGCGATATTCAATCCCAGGCGCAGCTCACGCACATCGCTGGCCGTAGCACCGGGGCCCGCCGTACCATTGGACGCCTCCGGCCGCTCCCCGCGCGGGCCGACCCACCACAGCACCAGCAACACACCGATCACCACGAAAACAGCCAGTGACAGCACACGAATCGGGTGTTTGCTCATCAGTTTTTCTATTCAGGCTTGATGGCCAATGATATACCGATCGAAACCCCTTGTAGTGGCATGGTCTTGACTCGAACCTTCGATCAACTGCCGCAGACTCGGTCGGACAGGCGAACGACGGAGCCGCCGTACCCGTACTCAATAATGCGGCGGAATCTCGTCACGCAGGTCGTGAGCCTCCGCCGTCGGCGTAGCCGATTGCATCTGCTGGTAGAGCAGGCGGATCTGGCGTTGCAGCGCATCGATCTGCTCCTGCTGGCGGTGGACGGTCATATTGAGACTGTCCACCAGGTCTTCGGTGAGGGCGAGCTTGATCTCGATCTCGGTCAGTCGGGATTCCATGGCGTCCCCTTCGGCGGGCTGTGGTCGGAGACGGATTGTCCCCGAAGATCACGACGAACGTCGAGATGCTACCGCGCAAGACTTGATCACTCGGCTCAGGCATAGCCGTCGTAGGAACTGCAGGGCCCTCCAGCGGGGAAATTCATACTTGAGAACATTTCTCAAATGCAGTAAAAACAATGAAGACTCACGCTGAGGCCATGTACGGAGAATTTCTCCGTACCATCCAGGTGAATTCTCCACCAAGCTAGTGATCCAACATGCAGGCACCGGAAAAAATCACCGCATTACAGATTTCGTCCCAAGTCAGCCGTATTGACGCCGGAATGTACATCTTTCGCTACAGTCTCGATGCCCAAAGCACCTCCAAGGTCTGCATCAGCCTGAGTCCGACCCCACTCGGCGACGGAGTGATCGACTTCTTTCCGTCCGAGGGCGTTCGCGACAACACGCTCGCCTCACCCAGCGACTGTATCGTGGCCCGAGTAAAGGGTGGCCCGGCAAACATACTGGTCACAACCTTCAGGTCCGAAGACGATACCAGCAACGTCCATTTGCGCATGGACCGCATCTCAACGGCTCCCTCCCCCGCACCAGCCAGACCGACCGCCACTTCACAGACGCAACTGGAGCTGCTCGGCCATATCGAAACGCAAGGCGACGTCATCTCCCACAATACCTGGCTGGGGGATCCGACGACCCGCCTGCGCCTCGAAGGCTTCTCGATCAACTGGCCGAACGCACCTGGCGGCATGACCCTGGCCTATTCATGCCGTACCGGGGCCGACGGTGAGCGCTATATGGGCGTCCCCGGCCAATTCATCGGCAGCCGCGGCAAAGGCAAACCGATCACGCTGGTCACGTTCGCCCTCACCGGGCCACGCTCGGCCGATTTCGAGCTGAGCGGCAAGGCAGTCTTCGCCGGCGAAGCCCCGCTCGCCATTGCATCAGGCAAGGTACTTTCAGGCCCCACTGGAACGGAACACCTCGTGGCACTACAACTCGAGATCACCCCAAAGTCCGTTGCAGCCTCGCCGTGGAATGACCACCCGAATCTGCAGGTCTTCCGCAACCCCTAAAGCCCCCGCAGCCCCCGGGGGCTCGCCCCCAAACAGCCGTACGATCCAGCAAGGGCGGCCGGCTGCAAACGCCCCCGGATACGCGGATTGGCAGCCCCCTAGGGCCCCACCGCGTACAACCGCACCTGCCCCTTGCACGTAACACGACATGAAGATCACCTACGACGACCTTGCCAGCCTCATCCCCTGCCTGAATCAGGACCAGCCCAGGACCCTGCTTCACATCGGCTGTGGCAAAGCCGACCGGACACGCCTGCCGGAATGCTTTCAAGACAGTCGCTGGCAGGAAATCAGACTGGATATCGATCCAGCCGTCCAGCCAGACATCGCTTCCAGCATCACCGAAATGACGGCCGTCGAAACCGGCAGCATGGATGCCGTCTGGTCCTCGCACAATCTCGAGCATCTGGAAGACTTCCAGGTGCCTCAAGCCTTGGCCGAAATCCAGCGGGCACTCAAACCAGGCGGTTTTGCGCTGATCACGCTCCCCAACCTCGAACGGATCGCTCAACTAATCGTCGAAGGGAAGATCGACGAGACTATTTATGTATCTCCAGCCGGTCCGATTACGCCACTGGACATGTTGTTTGGCCATCAGGCCTCGATCGCGCGTGGTAATCAATACATGGCACACAGGACGGGCTTCACCGCAAAGCGCCTCGGCATGCATCTGATCGACGCCGGCTTTGCCGAAGTGAGGATTATCACTCCCCCAGAGGGAGACCTATGGGCACTCGCCATGCTCTGACCCCACGACGGAGTAGCAAACAAATACCCATTCATCTGCCGCACAACCATTGAATTCAATATTGCAGGAATAGAGAAGGTCAGGAATCTATCGTTGCCGCACGCCGACCATCCCCCGTGTGTCATCACATGATTACTCAACCGTCCAGCCCTTATGCCAAACAAACGCTCCACACCGCTGGCCGCCCTATTCCCGCAAAATCATTGCCCTCAGGCTGCGCAAGCATATTCACAGCCGATAGCCGCGCTCGCCGTGGATGGGATCAGCGAGTTCTACGCGCTGCAACTTGCCATCTGGCAGCTCCGCGACCAGGATTTGCAGCAGCGTTTTCCATTGGACACGATGGAAGGACGGGTCGGTTTTCTAGCCTGGTGCGTCGGTAGCGGCGGACAAGAGTACCAAGCGCTGCGCAAACTGACGCCCTTCTGGAATAACCTGGCCCAACCCGCTGCGCTGCCGTACAGCGAATGGACGGGAGGAGTCTCGCGCTTCCTGCTACTCGCGATCAGACACCGTGCAGACCTCAACATCGACCTGGCACTGCCCGACGCGGACAGCCAGGCGGCGGCATTGGGTTGGATGTGGTGCACCGGAGGCTGGCGTGATTTTGCCCCTGAACTCTTGCGCATCACAGCCCAGCAAGCGCGCTTTCTCCTTGACCAGGACGATCTGGTACAAACCCGCTTCGCACAGCTCGTATACAGGCAACGTCCAGACCTGCAAACCGCATTCGATCTTTGCACAGACCATGGGCAAAGCGATTTTCGGGCTTGGCTGACCCAACATGCTCAAACCGAGACTGCGCTACCCCTACTGCAGGATGCTCTGCACGACGCCGCCCAGGTGACACCTTCGCATCTCCCTGTCACTCCGTCAGCCCAATCCCCATTCGGCGTAAACCTCATCGGCTACGCCTTTGGCGAACTTGGCATCGGTGAAGACGTACGCATGGCCGCTCATGCCTGCCACGCAGCGGGCATTCCCTTTTGCGTCATCAACTTTGCTCCTGGCAGCAACATCCGCCAGGAAGACCGCAGTATTGCGCACTGGGTAACCGATACCCCGCGTTACAGCATCAATATTGTCTGCCTGACTGCACTGGAGCACCTTCGGCTTTTCGTGGAGCGCGGCTCAGAATTCTTCGCAGACCGCTACACCATCGGCTACTGGCCGTGGGAGCTGCAAGACTGGCCTGCCAACTGGGAGCATTGTTTCAACCTCATCGATGAAGCGTGGGCTTCGAGCCACCACATAGAACAAGCCATGCGCCGCGTCAGCCCGGTACCGGTGCTCTGGATGCCCATGGCCGTACACCTGCCGGCCGAAGTCGACACAGCAGCGCCGCCGCAACGCGCGCGCTTCAGCCTACCGCCGGACAAGACGCTGTTCGTTTTTTCGTTCGACGGCAATTCCTTCATCCAGCGCAAAAACCCACTCGGTGTGCTCGAAGCATTCCTTCGTGCCTTCCCGGCTGGCGACGAACACGGCAACGACGTCGGACTGGTCATCAAGTGCATGCGCCCCGACCCGCACAACCATGCCTGGCAGCACATACAGGCCACAGCCCGGCACGACCCGCGCATCATCATCATTGACGCCATGCTCGACAAGGCCGAGGTGCTGGAGCTGTATCGCGCTTGCGATTGTTTCGTCTCCCTGCACCGCGCCGAAGGCTTCGGCCGCGGCATTGCCGAAGCCCTGCTCTTGGGCCTGGAGGTCATCGCGACCGACTACGGCGGCAACGTCGATTTCTGCCGCCCGTCTGGCGCCCGCCTCATACCTGCCCAACCGCGCCCGCTCAAGCCACAGGACTACGTGGAAGCCCGCGGCAATTACTGGGCCGAGCCCGACCTCGACGCTGCCGCCCAGACCATGCGCCAAATCGCCACCTCCAAACAGGTAATGCTACCTGCAGCAAAGACGGCCAGAGTGTGTAAGCGCATCCATTCCCAAAGTGTATTTTTCGCGCCCGACATCATCGGCACGCGCTATCGCCAACGCCTCACCACACTCCACGCCACGCTGCCCCCCCGCGACCAGCGCGGCCCAAACATCGCGCGCAACGCCCCCCTAGAGCCACGCCCATGAAAACTCTCTGCATCACCGGCATCGCCCACCCCACCCTGGACGCCGTCACCCAGCTGCTTTTCGCCAGCGGCCTCGCCCCTGCGCGCCCCTCGCCGCGCAATGACGACATGGACATCGGCGCCTGGCACCAACGCGTGCTATCCCAGCACACCAACATCAGTACGGCCCCCCAGCTTGGCCGGCTATGGGAGCAGCTCGCGGCGGACATCTTCCTGGGCAATCTCGACGCGCCGATCTGGGGCTGGAACGACCCGCAGAGCCTGGCGCTGCTCGACTTCTGGCATCACTTCGACCCACATCTCTACTTCGTCCTCGTCTGCGTACCACCCCAGCAAGCCCTGGCCCAAGCCATCGCAAGCGCGACCGACAACAGCCCCACGGATGAGGTCCTGCAGAACTGGTACTCCGCCCACCAGACCATGCTGCGCTTCCACCTGCGCCACCCGGAACGCAGCCTGCTCGTCATGGCAGACGACGCGCTCAACCACCCTGCACAACTAGTCGACACCCTGACCCACCAGTGGGAACTTCCGCTGCAGCCCAGCCATGGCACGACTGTCGAGCCCTCACACACCGACGCCGTGGCGGCCAACCTCGCTCACCAACTCCTGCAAGGGCGCAGCATCGAACCCGCCCTGCAACAAGAAATCCGCGCCAGCCTCACCCCTCTGTCCCAAGACTGCGAACTGGCGCCGGAAGCATTCAGTACCGATGACGTCATCGCCGCCTACCGCCAACTCTGCGACCGGAGCAAAGAAGCTGAAGCCCTGGAAGGCGCACGCGCCGAACTCGCCACGACGCGCGCCACCCTCGACAAGCAAATCAAGCAAATCGCAGACCTTGCTAAGTCCTGCGACGAACTGGGCCAGCTCGCCAACGAGCGCAAAGCCCGGATCGACGCATTGAACCAAGACAAGAGCAGCCTCGCCGCTGACCTCAACGACGCCCGCGCAGAAGGTGAACTGCTGCTCGCTCAACTGCACCAAGTGCAGGAAGAACTCGAAAGCCGGTTCATCAAGGAACAGCAAACCGCCCAGCAGCTCACAACAACACACGCTGCGCTGGAAACCCTTACCCAAGACAAGGCCGCGCTCACCACCGCACGCGACGCCCTCAACAAACAAGTCGCCGACCTCACCAAGGCCCGCGACGAGCAGACCCGACTCACCAACGAGCACAAAACCCAGATCGACGCCCTGAACAAGGACAAGACCACCCTCGCCGCCGACCTCAGCGACGCCCGCGAAGAAGGTGAGCTCCTGCTTGCCCAACTGCACCAGGTCCAGGAAGAACTCGAGCACTACTTCCTCGAACACCAAAAACTCAAGCACGAACGCCAAGTCCAGAACGAACGCTGGCAGCGCATGCTGCAGCGCACCCCCAATTACTGTGACTTCGCCTCTGTCACCGCCAACCCGGCCGCGCAGCACAGCGCCCTCGACTGGCAGCTCGAAGAATTGGAAACCGCCGGCCGACACATCCCGCTGCTTGCCTGCCAGACGCTACTCATCAACGGCACCGCGGCCATCCGCATTCCGCGTAACGCCGGCCAGGCCCTGTTGCACTGGCCTGCCGACGACGACGCAACCGACCTACTGCTTGCCCCAGGCGTAGAGTCTGCACAGGCTCCCTTGGCACGCCTGGCCACCAGCGACCTCGTACTACTGGAGAACCTCGCAAGCGTATTCCAGCAGGCCCTTCAAACGCCTGCCGACCTGCAACTACCTGCCGACTTCCCGGCCGCTGAGCTACAAACAGCCCTGTCTCAGCTCCCGCAGCAACTCGCCGCGCTGCCACCTGCGCTGCGCTACGACCGCGTAACACTCAAGAACAACCAGACCAATCCCGACTACGAACACCTCTGGTTCGTGCTCGACAACCTGTCACTCGGCACCCGGCGCCTGGCACAGTTCGAATTCCGCCTGTCGTGCGCCAACGTCGGCCCGCGCCGCTTCGGTACGCACCCCAAGCTGGAATTCCCGCAGCATGTGGGCCAAGCCCCGCTGCCCGGTTGGTTCGACGAAAGCTACGATGACCACGGCGCGAAGCTCGAACTGCGCTTTGCCCTGCCCGACGCAATGGACGTGCAGGTCTGGGGGCAACTCGGCGACGCCGATCGCCACTTCCTGCGCGCCCTCATCGACGCCCTGCCCGGTCTCCTCGCCACCCTGCAAGCCAGCGGTGTCCAAATCGGCCGCACCTGGCAAGACTGGCTCAAGCTCGCCGATGACAGCCGCCGCATCCTGGCCCTGCGTGCTCCGCTTGAAGACGCCGTCGTTGCCTGAAGCAAACCTTGAGCACATGCACGCCGTTACACGCTGGCAGGACACCACCTCATGAACGCCCCCCTAAAACCCGCCGCTCCACACGCCACCCTCGCCTGCATTGAGATGGCCCACCGCCTCGCCCCACCACAGGCTGTCATCCATATTGGAGCAGGCCAAGGACATGGTGTGCTGCACCAATGGCAACATTGGCAAGTGAAGCACGCGCGCGTCATCGACGCCGACAACAGCCGTCTGCAGTGGTTGCACACGCTCATCGCCGCCCAGCCGGAGGGCGTCACTCCACCCGACTGGCAAGCGCTGGCCGCCGTAGTGGCAGACCACGATGGCGAAGTCGACTTCCACCACGTCAGCAACCCTGCCGAAGACGGCCTGCTGTCCGTCGGCGCCCTGCTAGGCCTGTGGCCCAACCTGCACGCCCTGCCGCATCACCCCCGCCCCGCCCGGCGCCTGGACACCCTGCTCGCCGAATATCCGCTGCCCAGGCACCTAGACAACTCGCCCGGCGCGCACCCCACCTGGCTCATCATCGACTGCCTGCCCGCGCTGCGTATCCTGCAAGGCGCCACGCGCACCCTGCCAACAGTGGGCGTCGTATGCCTGCGCGCCGTACTCGACCCCGCACGGCTCGACGACCCCGCGGCCGGCCTCGCCGCCGCCACCCACTTTCTGGCCGAACAAGGTTTCATGTGCGTGCACGTGGGCGAAACCAACCACCCTGCGGTGGGTGAAGCCCTCTTCCTGCGCGACGAAACAACCGCACTCCAGGCTGAACACCGCGCCCTGCAGCAACAGTTGGCCCAGTTCGCCCACTCTGTCGATCAACTCACGCACGCGCGCGATCAACATGCCCAGCTCGCCACAGATCGTCAGGCCCAGCTCGACACCCTGAGCCAGGCAAAGACTGCACTCACGGCGGAACGCGACACCCTCGCTCAGGAGAAGGCCACGCTCGCCACCGAGCGCGATGCACTTAATGCGCAAAAGGCGCAACTCACCCAAGCACTGGAAGCGGCCGAGCAAGCCAAAGCAGACGCGCTGGCCGCTCGCGAAGCCGAGGCCAAGGCGAAAACCGAAGCACTCGCTGCACGTGACGCCGAGACCCAGGCTAAAGCCGTC
>JAFEDJ010000060.1 GCA_018241685.1 Pseudomonadota bacterium | reverse complement strand
CATCTTCAGTACCCCTTGAGCAACGGGCAGGCGGCATCCAGCGCCTGCAGGGCGGCGGTGCAGCCGGCGGGCTTGGCGGCGTAGCGCTTGGCGAAGTCGTCGCGCTCGCGCTTGGCCTTGGCGGCGTCGGCGGTGGCTGTGGCCACGGCGGCGGCGGCGGCGCGCGCGGCTTCGGCGGCGCGGGCTTCGGCAACAGCCTGCTCCTGGCGCTGTTGTTCGAAGACCGCGTCGTAGGTGGCATTCGCGGCGGCGCAGCCTTCGGCCTTGCCCTGCCATGCGGCCACGGTGGTGTTGGCGGCATCGCGTTCGGCGATGGCCGCGTCGCGCGCACTGGCGGCGGTGCAGCCGCGCACGCCCAGGGCGATGCACAGCAGCAGCAGGCCGCCGGCGATGTACTGCAGGATGGTGGTGGTCAGCCAGTTCATGCGCGGCCCCCTTGCATGCTTTCCAGCACGCCGGCCAGATCACGCGCCACCATGGCGCTCTGCGTCTCCAGCATGTCGCCGTATTCGGCGAACGCACCGAAGCCGCCGAAGTAGCGGATGGCCGCGCCCACCGCGGCCATGTCGTTGGCCAGCAGGCGCATGCGCGCGGGCAGTTCGTGCAGCTGGATGGGGGTGGCGGCGGTCATGCGCGCACCGCCAGTTCCGCCGTTTCGCGGAAGCGCTTGCACAGGCCGGCGGCATCGGCGCGGCCTTCGAAGCGGGCGCACATGGCGCGGTGGGCGCGGGCGATGCATTGCGTGTCGTGGGCCGGCACGCACTCATCGCGCAGCTGGCGCATCTCGGCGCGCGACTCACCACGCATGCCAGCGCCACGCACGTACACGGTGGCGACCAGCGCGCCCTGCGCGTTCGGCGGCAGGCCATCCCAGCCGTTGCGGAAGGCGCGGGCGGCCAGCGCGTGGTAGGCCGGCAGGCTGGCGGTTTCGAACACCTCTTCCGCCAGCACGAACGGCGTGCGGATGTCGGCATTGGCGCGGCGGTACGCGCGGCACGGGCCGAAGCCAATCACCCCGCTTCCAGCAGCAAGCCGTGCAACGTTTGGATGTGCCCGCCAGTCCGCACGGATGCGCGCGGTGGTCTGCATGCCAAGGTCATAGCCAATGCCGGCGGTGGGCCCGCTGATGTCGCCAGGGCATGCAAAGCCTTGCAACTTGGCGGTGTAGTACGCGGGCGAGATGATCTCGTGGCGGACGATCAGCGCCACCGCTGCCGGCGACACCGGCGCGGGAGCGGGCGCGGTGGTGGCGGCCGGCGACGTCAGCGCTGTCTGGATGGCCTGCTGCATGTCCAGCATGGCCGGAAGCGCCGCATCTGCGGCAGCAACGCGCGCGCGCTCGGCAGCGCCGCCAGCGGTGGCTTGCGCATCGGCGGCAACGGACGCCACAAGATCCCCCACGGCACCAGCAGGGCGCTCCCCACCCGATGCCGTGGCAACCGCCCGGATCTCCGGACGGGAGGCTTCCGCAATCTGCGGATCGCGAGGTGCGGGGCTGGCTGGCGCGCAGGCGGTCAGCAGCGCACACAGCAGCAGAGTGGCGACGGCGCGGATCACAGATCCTCCTGGTTGCGCAGACCGCGCAGCAGGCCTTCCTGCACGGCGTCGCGCGTCAACAGGGCCACTTGCGTGGCGCCAGCGTGGTCGATCACGTCGGCGCGGAAATACTCGGTGGCCTCGCCGAACTTGCGCGCGGTGTTGTCCACCGGCTGGCGCAGGTCGATGGCGGCGCGGGCGAAGGACACGCGGCGGCACAGCACCACGGCGGCGACCAGTAGCGCGATTGCGATGATCAACAGTGCGTTCATCGGGCCATCCAGAAAAAGGCGCCGGCCAGGACCAACAGCGCCAGCCAGCGCAGGTCGTTGCGGAGCAGCAGCCACCGGGCGTTTTGATCGCCCGCCAGCACTGCGGCATGCCAGGCCTTTTCAGTTTCGTGGCCGGGCTCCCACGTGAATGTTTTGTTGAAGAAGACCGCAAGCACCACCGCGCCGGCGGCGTAACAGGCGATGACGGGCAGCCAGGCCAGCGCCTCGATCTGCTCGCCGGTGAAGCGCACCGCCGGAAACGCGCTGAGCGCGGCGTAACCCCACGACGCGGCGATGGCCATGATCGGCAGCAGCACCAGCGCCAGCACCAGCAGTGCCAGATGCTTGCGCCAGCCGGCGGTGAGGAGGGATGCGCTCATGGGGTTTTCACCGTGCGTTCCAGGGCGTCGATGCGGCGGTCCTGCTCCACGTCCTTTTTCTCCACTATCCCGATGCGCGCCGTGTTGCTTTCGACCGCGCGCAGCGCCACTTCATCGAAGCGGGTGGACAGCACGCGCACCTCGGACTTCACTTGCGCGATGTCGGCGCCCTGTGAGTCCAGCT
Organism: Pseudomonadota bacterium; assembly: GCA_018241685.1. GTDB lineage: Bacteria > Pseudomonadota > Gammaproteobacteria > Burkholderiales > Rhodocyclaceae > Zoogloea. Next base: position 9,298 of record JAFEDJ010000060.1, on the reverse strand, counting down.
GCCGCAGCAACCGTGCGCCGACGAAGCCGGAGACCGTCAACAGCCCAGCCAGCAGCACCGGCACCAGCACGCGGGAAATCAGCTTCGCCTGCGTGGACTCCACCGCCTCCAACACGCGATGGCGCTTGCCATCGTCGTCATCGGAACTGCGGCGGTTGAGGTGCGTCATGGGGTCGGTCACTGGCGTCTCGCGCGGGCTAGGACGGGGCCAGCCACCGCCGCAGCTGCGGCGGTGGTGGAGCGGCGCTATCAGGTCGTGGTGGCGTTGCCGGGAGTGAGCTTCACCGTGCAGGTGGTCTCGGTATTGGCACCGGCCACCCAGGCGATGGCGCCGCCGGTCACGTCGCCGGTGGCCGGGGTGGCCGCGCTGTCGTCGAACGCGCCCAGCGCGCCGTTGGCGCTCACGTCCCAGATCAGCTTTTCGCCCTGCGCGAAGACCGCAGCGCTGACCTTCGGCACGCCGCTGAAAACGCCCTCGACCGCGACGCTGCCGGTGGCACCGTTGGCGAGCGCCACCAGCGCGACACCCAGCATGCTGGGGCCCACCTTGACCAGTTGGCCCGAGGCGACTGCGGCGCCGGTGCCGTTGGTCCACTGGATGGTGTTGCCATCCGACTCGTAGTTCTTGGCCATGACTTGATTCCTTGATGTGCGTGTGGGGTGGGTGGCGGCGCGCGGTCAGAGCCGCCGCCGCCTGGCCGTCAGCCGTTGCGGACCGCGCCGCGGTAGTCGATGGCGGCGATGCCGTAGTCCAGGCGGACCTTCCAGCGCGAGCCGTCCACGGTGAAGCCCTCTTCCTGGTCCAGGAAGGGCGTGTCGTTGCCTTCCAGGAAGGCGACTTCGATCACCGGCGCTTCACCCGGATCCGCGAACATGTACCACTTGGTATCGGCGATGCGCGGGGTATCCACCACGTCGCGGAACAGGCCGCGAACGGCGTTCGGACGCTGCAGCTTGTTGGCGGTGTCCGGGTCGTACTCGGCGGCATTCAGCACGCGGGCGTCGCTGCCGTAGGCCATGCCGGACAGGAAGATGGCCGGGCGCAGGTCCAGGAAGTCGTTGCCGCTGATGTCCTTCTGGCTGGCCAACTTCACGCGGGCCGCACTGATGGTGGCCACGGTCGGCGCGCCTGCGGATTCCAGGTTGCCGTGTTCGTTGGCGAACAGGGCATAGCCGTCACCCAGCGTCGGGTTGCTGGCCAGCAACGCGTAGGCGCCCGCCTCCACCGTGCGCGAGGCCGCGCGGCCCAGCATGGTGGCCGCACCGATGAAGGCGCCCAGGTCGTCGTTGATGATCGCCTGCCTGGACAGGTTGATGATGTTGCCCTTGGTGCCGGCGGTGATGGTGGACTTCTCGCCGTCCGGGATGGCCTTGTTCTTGAATTCGCCCAGCTCGGTCAGGGAGTCCAGATTGCCCAGGCTGCCCACGCGGTAGCGGTTGTGCGCGCGGAAGTCGCTGACCGTGCCCACCGCGCACCAGCGGCGCCAGGTGTCGGCCGCGACCGCGTAGCCGGCCTGCAGCGATTTGTGCATCGCGTTCTCCAGCAGCACCGGGAAGTCGCTGGTGCTCTGGGTGAAGGCGCGGCCCACCATTTCCAGCGTGGACATGCCGTCGGTACGCACGCCAATGCGGTGCAGGCACTCGCGTGCCAGTTCGCGCAGCTGCATGCCGCGCACCGGATTGGCGCCGTCCACCACGTAGCGACTCTTGGTGGTCGGGTTGACCACCATCGCGCGGGCGAGGATGGAATCCGTGGCGGCGCCGCGGAACTTGTCCGCTTCGTCCGCGCCGGCCTGCACGCGGTTGAGGTGGCCACCGGCGGCGGCGTCGCGCTGGGCCAGGTCGGTGAGGATCAGGCCGCGGACTTCGTCCACGGTCTTGCCGTCGCGCACCCAGCCGGCGGCCTTGTCGGTGCAGCTGTGGCGGGTGCAAAGATCGATGATTTCGGCGGAGCGGGTCGCTTCCGCCGTCACTGCGGCGGTGGCGGCGGCCGCATCGAGCGTCACGGTCAGGGTGGTGGTATCCGCCTCGGCGGCGGCGCGGGTGGCAGCAGCAGCTGCAGTGGCGGGCTGGGGCATTTCGGGCTCCGGGGTGGGTTGCGCCGCGGTGGCGCGGGTGAACACGCAGGGCAAGGCGCCCGGCGCGGATTCGGGGGAACTGCGGACGCTGGCGGCGGCATCGGCCGGCACGGTGACGAAGCTGATTTCGTGCGGGCGCCATTCCACGGCGCGGTACACCGGCACGGAGCCGGGCACTTCGTCCACCTGGTAGCGCTGGACGGTGTAGCCGACCGAAATGTTGCGGATGATCCCGGCGCGGATGTCGCCGACGATGCCGGCCAGGTCGTCGCGCTCACTCAGGCGCAGGGTGGCGCGCCCTTCACCATTGGCGAGGGCGGCGCTGTCCACCACACCGATCTGGTCTTCGATGCTCCATGTGCTGTGGTCGCGCAGCACCGGGGCATTGCCCGACTCCAGCCGCGACATGTCGACGGCATCGGGCTCCATCGACAGCTCTTCGTCGTAGTAGCGGCCTTCCCACCAGTCGTAGCGGCGCACGCGCGCGCCCACGCCCCACACCACTTCGATGGTGCGGGTCTCGGCGTTGAAGCTGTTCGGCAGCAGGCGCGCCTCGAACAACTGCGGCGGCATCAGACGGGTGACGTTGCTCGGCTGCGGATTGGGTTGCGGCATGGGTCAGGTCCCTTGTTTCGCGGCTTTGTCGACGGCCGCGGTGGAGGCAGCGCCACCGCCCTTGGCCATGAGGAATTGCATGAGATCCAGCGCGCCGGCGGACTGCATGGACTTGAAGTCGTTGCCCAGCTCGGCGAACACCTGCTCCGGCTTGTAGCCGCGGCGGCGCAGCGCTTCGGACGGCGTGAGCAGGCCAGCGCTGATGGCGTCGATCTCTGCGGCCACGTCCTGCGCGGGGTTGACGTAATCCCAGCGCGGCGTGCTGTGGTCAACGCGGCGGCTGTTGCTGGGCCGCACCTTGCTGCCCATCACCGCGGCCTCGATGAACCAGTCGCAGATGCGCTCGCACAGGCGCGGGATCAGCACCAGCCACTGCAGCTGCTCCACGTCGCGACGGAAGTCGATCTGGCGGATGCGGGCGCTGCTGAAGTTGACTTCCAGCATGTCGCCGGTCATCGACTCGTAGGGCACGCCCCAGCCGGCGGCGATCAGGTGCAGGCTGAGCTTGCAGGCTTCGACATAGCCGGCGGCGGGCTTCGGCTCGATGGTGGTGATGTTGACGCCCGGCGGCAGTTCGACGATGCCGCCGCTGGGGATGGCGCCGCGGTCGCCGTACACGCGTTCGCCTTCCGCGCCATTCGGCGCCGGCACGCCGAACACGGCATCGTTCTGCATCGCAGACGCGTCGCCGGACAGCGCGACAGCCATGCGGGTTTCCAGGTTCTTGCGCTGCAGTTCCGCGTCTTCGTACAACGCCAGGTCGCGGGTGCGCGCGATGATCGGCGCAAGGCCGGTGATGCCCCGCCCCTGCCCCGGCCGTGCCGGCGCGAACAGGTGCAGGATGTCCTTGGCCTCCACGCGCCTGCTCGCGCCGGTGCGGCGGAACCATTTCTGCGTTTCGCCCGGGTGCTCATCGAACAACCAGTACGCGGCGGGCTTGCCCAGCGCGTCGTACTCGATGCCGTTGATGATGGTGTTGCCGGTGCGGCTGGTGCTGCTCTTGCCACCATCCAGCCAATCGATTTCGAGCAGCTGCAATTGCAGCGGCACCGGCAGGTTGTCGGTGGGCAGGCGCGGGCGGCGGCGGATCAGGACTTCGCCGTCCTGTTCCATGGCGCGGTAGGCGGCGGCCTGCAGGCCGTAGAGGTCGAAGATGGCGTCCGCGTCGGCAACCTTGACCCACGTTGCCCACAGGCCATTCAACACGTCGGCCTGGTCGCCTTCGAAGCGCGGCTCGATGCCGGTGCCGATGGCGGCGCTGACCTTGGCCTGCAGACCGCGCGCGATGTACGGGACGTTCTGCACCAGCGAACGCGCACGGATGCGCAGCTCGCGGCCATCGGCCGCATGGTCCGCGTTGGCGCTGGCACCGCCGCGGCGCGGGCGCCAGCCATCCGTGCGCGCGGCGCCTTCGTAGGCGCGGGCCAGCAGGCTGCGGGAACTGCGGCGGCGCAGGCCGGCATCCGGCGACCACCAGCCGATCAGGCGATCCAGCATGTTGGCGCGGGCGGCCATCAGTCGCCCCGCAAGGTCTGGAAGGTCATGCGGCGAAATCCGCCGCGACCAGAAGCGGCAGCGATCTGACCCGCGACATGCCCGCGCGCCCTGATCAGCTCATCCATGCTGCGGTACTTCACGCGGCGATCGGCGAACTGCACCTCCAGCGTGCTGCTGGCGATGGCCCGGTCAAGCGCGTCCAGATCGGCCTGGGTGAGGGCCATCAGGGCGTCAAGCAATTGGCGGGAACGATGCGCATGAAGGCATCGTGAGGAAGTCAGTGCGGGAGTTTTAGGGGAAACTCCCGCACTTGGATGGCGGGTTGGTGCCTACCGATTCCGGTGCGTATCGGCAGCAAACAGCTAGGTGGATAACTGGTCAATCCAGCGGGTTGACTGGACAATCACGCCTGCGCATCCCACGCCGCAGGCCAAGCGGCATCCGTTCACACACCAGCGCCGACGAACTGGCCGACCGACTCTAGAAGCACCGCCAGGCGTGCCTTGCCCGTCTTGCGTCGGGCGTCACAGCAGCCCCGCTTCCGACGACGCCCGACAGGCGGGCGGGCCGTGCGTCACGGCCCACCTTATGCCACAAGCTGCCAACCAGCCGGGTATGCGGTAGGACTCCACACATTACCGTCGATCTTGGACGTGTACCGCTTACCCTCGAATGTCACCTTATCCCCGATCTTGTAGGCGTCGTGGCCCCCGGTCGGCTGCACCCATGCCGGGTATTCCTCGACAGGCGGAACCACCACGTTACCCTGTGCGTCGATTTCTTCCCACTGCGCACCCGCTACCGGCTCCCACACGTTGTTGTCCACCTTCGTGCGCCACGTCTTGCCGCCGTACAGGGTGGTGTCAGCCTTTCCGGTGAACGGGTTGACCAGCTTGAAGGAGTCAAACTGGTCGAGCGGCTGCCGCCATGCTTCCGTCTTGTAGGGATCGCGCAGCCTGCGGATCAGCGCCGGGTAGGTGGATGGATGCGCCCCGTAGGTCGTGCGGCTGAACGTCTGGATCACGCCCCACATCCCGTCTTCAAAGCTGTACAGGCCGCCAGCGGTGACGTTGCCAGTGGTCGGCAGGGCCGGAGCCTGTGCGCCCCATTTGGCCCCCTGTGCTTCGATCAGTTCGCGGGTGCGGGTGATCGGATCGGTGGATGCTGGCGGCTGGCCCTCTGGGCGTGTACCGTCGTCAACGACGACGTTCGGCAGCAGCTTGAGCGCTGCAATGAAAGCTGGGTCATCCCACGCATGAAGCGCAGCATGTGTGACACCGGTTCCGCCGTAGGCCGGCACCGAGAAGTTGTTGGGGCCGAACGACCCCGCAAGGGCATCGTTGGCGGCTTTCATGTGTGCGACGGGAACGATGGCAACGATGCTCATGGCAGGGTTACCCCGGTCTTGCCAGCAACGAATTTCTCTCCTGCCTGGACGTCGACAAGCGTGGTGGCTGCGCCGCGCACGATGAGTTGGTTGAGGTTGCCGTTGAAAGGTAGCAAGGTGCCGCCTCGGCGTCCGATGTAGATGGCCGCTGAACCGTAATTGCCGGTGCCCTGATCGGAGGCAGAGGTCACCACTTGCACGCCGTTCAGCCGAAGGGTGCACGTGTCCGTGGTGATCTCGGATTGCCCCGTTAGCACCATCGAAACAGGCACCGCAATTGCATCGTTTGTATAGACGGTATACGCAAGTGCCGTGCCGCGACTGCCGTATGCAATGGACTTATTCGTATTCGGCCCAACAGTCAACTCAACGCTGGTGGTTGTATTGATATTCGCCCCGACTCCCACCGCCGCGCCTGCCGCCGCCTCACTCAGCTTCCGCACACCCGCAACAACCGTCATCTTGTCAGTTGCTGTGAAGTCGATGTTGCCGGTGACGAGGAAGTCATCAACCCCATCAAACTGCAAGTAGTACAGCCCGCCCGACAGGCGCAGGATCGGTTTGCTCGCCGTGATGGACTGTTTGGCGTGATTGCCGTTTCCGGACTTGTCTGCAATGTAGCCAACGGCTTGATCGACCACAGCAGGCGTGGTTCCAGCCGAATCCTGAAACATGCTCGACAGGTCGGACGGGTCGTACCAGACACCTTTCTCGCCGGAGGCGAAAAGCGCGCGGATGGCGGAGTCGAGAGACTGGCCCCCCGCTCCTGCTTGGGTGAGTGTGCAAGCGAGCGGTTGCACCACCGGCGTCATAATAGCCATGGCTTACTCGCAGCCGCAACCGGTACCCGTGGCGGCGCGATACCACACATACCAGCCATCGCCCTCCACATTGAACACCGCGTTCGATGCCGACAGCGCGGCATTCGGGACATTGATCGGCGTGCCGGACGAACGGACTTTCTGCAGCTGCACGGTGCCGCTGCCACTGCCCAGGAAGGTGAAGGTGCGCTTGGCGCCGGGCGACATCAGGAATGGGGCGGACGTTGCCTCGGCGGTGCCGGTGGGCAGAATGGGATTCGCCATGGAAGGCTCCTGCGTGGATGACGTGGGCGTTTCTGCGAGCCTGCGCTCCGGACCGCGGGAGTTTTAGGGGAAACTCCCGCACCCCGGGTCAGTCGCCACCGACCACGCGGTAGAGGGTGCGGCGGTCGATGCGGTGCCGCTTGCAGATGGCGCGCACCGACGTGCCGGATGCCAGCGCCGCGCGGAGCTCTTCCACCGGGTAGGTGACGGACGACGGGATGTAGAGCTCCTGCGCGGGGTATTCCTCCCGCAGGTAGGCCACCACCGCCTTGACGATGTCGTGGATGTCGTCGCTGTTGCAGCGCAGGCGCATGGCCGCGCCGATGGCCAGCTCGTCGACCAGTTCATCCACGCGCGCCTTGCGCTTCACGGTGTGTCGGCTCACCACTTCCTCCGGAATGCAGGCTGGGCCGGCGCGGCCTGGGCGGCGGCGGGTGTTGTTCCACGGGAATCCACCACAGGCTGAGGGGCCGGGGTATCGGCGGGTGTTTCACGGGAATCCAGTGCAGCGGGTGCGCTGAACAGGTCGTCCTCCGGCTGCACCAGCTGTTCCAGCTGCTTCCAGAACGTGGCGCGCCTTGGCGCCCACAGGTCCAGGCGCTCTTCCAGCCAGATGGCGTAGGCCAGGCAGTCCTTCACCTCGATGCGCTTCCGGTTGGGCGTCCAGCGCGTCTCGGTGCCGCCGGCCATGCGGCGGGTGGCGCGGACTTCGCCGGCCAACTGCTTGAACCACTCGGGCGAGAGTTGGCCGCTGAGGTGGATGTAGCCAGGCCCGGGCGCGGCGACTTCCAGCCGCGACTGGAACCGGTCCTTCGCCAGGTTGGTGCTGACGTGCCACAGGATGGGTCCGTGCTTTTCCACCTTGCCGTTCCAGCGGTAGTCAACGCGGGTGTTGCCGTTGTCGATGGCGCGCTCGCGGCCGCTGACGCCCTTGATGGCGTGGACGCGCAGCGCCTTCAGCCGGTGGGCGAAGGCATAGACGGCGTCGGCGTGGTGGCCGCCGGAGTCGATGGCGGTTGCATAGATACGCTGCGGGCGGCCGCTGGCGTGGCTGTATTCCTGCTCGCGCAGGAAGGCTTCGGCTTCGTCCCACACCTCGCGCTGCGCGGGGTTGCCGAAGAACACGCGGTGGTCGATGGTCCACATCTCGCCGCCCACACCCAGGCCCCACACGCCGGCTTCCAGCCGGTTGTCCTGCGTGTCCATGCCGCACAGCAGCAGCAGGCAGCCGCGCGGCATGTGCTTCAGCGGGAAGGGCTCGGCGCGGGCCTGCAGTTCGTCAGCGTCGGTGCTCTCGATCTCGCCTTCCCACGTTTCGCCGCGGGTGGTGTTGGTCCAGGTCTTGAGTTTGGTGTCGTCGCCTTCCTGGTGTTTGGCATACGCCTCCAGGAACTCGCGGACGATCTGCGTCCAGGCGACCGCTGGGCTGTAGGCGGTCCAGACGTGGGCCGCCGCGTGGCGCGGCGCGGGCATGGCCGTACCGTCCGGGGCGACGAATGCCCAGGCGTCCGGCGCCACTTCGCGGAACACGATGTCGCCGCGATCGTTGATCCATTCCCCCTGCTCCGCCGTGGACAGGTATTCGGCCTGCTGGAGCGGGTAGGTGCAGTGCGGGCAGAGGTGGAAGACGGCCTGCACGACGCCGGCCTGGTCGCGCTCGAACTTGATGCCGTGCGGCTCGTCCTTGCCGCCCCAGCTCAGCGGGTGGCGTTCGCCGCATTGCGGGCAGGCGATCTGGAAGGTGAAGCGCTCATCCGCCAGTGTGAAGCGGGTGTCGATCAGGCTGAAGCCTTTCAGCTTCGGCGTGCTGCCGGCGACCAGTTTCGGGAAGGTGGCGCCTTCCAGACGCTTGGCGGCCAGCGCATCGGGCGCGCCCTCCTTCTCGATGTCGCTGTCGAACGCATCCAGCTCATCCAGGCAGCCGAAGTCGATGGAGATGCGGCGGTAGTTCTTGGCGGCCTTGCCGCCCTTCACGCGCAGGATGGAGCCGATGAACTTCTTCTGCTGGAGCGTGTTGTCCTTGTGGCGCTGCAGGTAAGACGGGAACACGCTGCGCATGACCTCCACGTCGCGCAGCATGGGGTCCAACTCGGACTTGACGAAATCCTCGGCGTCGTCGTCGGTGGGCTGCCAGATGCACTGGTTGCGGCGGCGGTGTTCGGCGTTGTAGCCGATCGCCGCCAACAGCATCTTCGTGTAGCCCACGCGGGCGGACTTCTTGAGCGAGAACTCGGCGATGTCGTCGTGGCTCATCATCGCCATCAGGCCGCGCTGGAACGGCCATGGCGTCCACTTCTGCTCGACGTAGCTGGATTCGGCAGACAGGTAGAAGTTCTCGCGCGACCAGTGCTCCAGCGTCATCGGCTCCTGCACGCGACAGGCGGCCATGGCGCGGGCGAGCGCGCTTTCGACGGCCTGCAGCTGCAACGTGTCGATTCCGGTGAGCAGGCTCATGCGGCGTCGTCCAGGACGGCTTCTACCGCGGCAATGTCGATGGCATCGTCTTCATCCTCGGCGTCCAAATCTGCCAGGCGCATGGTCGCGGCAATGTTGCGTACCTTCGCCACCACGCGGGCGACGTCGGCGATATCATCGGCGGTCAGGTTCGGCTGGCGGCGGCGCAGCAAGCCGGGGAT
>JAFEDJ010000005.1 GCA_018241685.1 Pseudomonadota bacterium | reverse complement strand
CAGCTGATCCAGCAGCTGATGAAGAACCAGGAAGAACAGAAGAAGACCGAGATCCAGACCGGCGGCCCGGCCCGCGGCGCGGGTTTGCAGATGGGCGTGCCGACGGGCCCGTCCGGCACGCTGACGATCTATGGCGTGGCGGATGTCAGCGCCTCGACGGTGAACAGCGGCTACGGCCAGAAATCGACGATCGGCTCGGGCGGCATGACGTCCTCCCGCTTGGGCTTCAAGGGCGAGAAGGAACTCGGCGACGAGGTGAAGGCGGTGTATCTGATGGAAGCCGGGATTTTGTTCGACACCGGTTCGGTCGGCACTGGCGCGATCACGCCGGGCATCAACAACACCGCGGTGTCCAGCGGCGGCCAGACCAGCAACGGCAGCCAGATCTTCTCGCGGCAGATCTACGCGGGTCTGCAGACCCGTTTCGGCACCGTTACCGCCGGCCGCCAGTACGCCGGTTCCTACACGTCCTCGGTGATGTCCTCAGCGATGGGCGCCGGTTTCTTCGGTTCCTCCGCGGGCCTGCTGCCGGTGATCGGCGGCATGCCGACGCGGCTCAACAATTCCCTCGTCTACGCCTCGCCGAAGGTCGGTGGCTTCTCCGGCCAGCTGACGCTGACGAGCGGCAGCGAGAACAACGTGAACATGGTCACCCCGACGGCCGCCGGCGCGACGACGGTCACCACCGACAAGGCCGGACGCGGCGGCGATCTGGCGCTGTACTACGCCGGCGGCCCGGTGAACGCGACCTTCACCGCGTGGAACCTCGATAACGGCAGCTACGTCGCCCCGGCGACGGGCCCGCAGGAGACTGGCCTCGCCAAGCGGCGTGGCTGGCAGGTGGGCGGCAGCTACAACCTGGGTTTTGCGACGCTGTACGGCAACTATGTGGCTGGCCGCATCAGCGGCGGCAACTACGAGAACGTCACGGGTACCCTGTCCAAGGCCGAAGGCTGGAGCATCAGCGCCGGCATCCCGGTGTGGCGTGGCAAGGCCTACCTGAGCTACAGCCAGCTCGACGACAAGTCGATCAAGAACCGCGACGCCAACCTGCTGGGCCTGGGCTACGCCTACAAGCTGCAGGACAGCACGACGCTGTATGGCACCTGGGGCAAGGTCCTCAACAAGACCAACGGCACGTACAGCCTCACTGACGGTGGCAACCTGGTCGGCACGGTGGCCAAGCCGGGTTACGACCCGAACGGCTACATGCTGGGCGTGAACCACGTGTTCTGAGCCGCGCGCCGGGCGCCTCGCCGCGTTGCGAGGGCGAGTTGTCGGGCACTACGGCCCGCCATCGGAGTACAGCGCTCCGACGGTGGGCCTTTTTGCGTGGAATGCCCCGTCCAGAGGGCGGCGGATCGGGCTTTGAGCTCGACCGGCCGTGCCCGAAGCCTGACGGATGAGCATCGGAGCCCGAGGCCTTGGGCTCCGATGCTCGCCGACCGAGTGGCGCGGGGGAGTGGCCGGGGTGATTGGGCGATCCGTCGGCTTTGGCGGGCGGCGCGTCGGGCTTTCTGCCCGACCGCCGTCCTCCACAGGGCGGCTGCCGGACTTTCCGGGCCGCTTGATCGGGCGTGCCGGGGGATGGCCTGGCATGGCAGGGCCACGGTAGCGCCCGGGCCTGCGGAAATAAGGGCCAAAAACCCGTCTTGCCGGTGCCTTGGCGGTGTTGGACGATGCTAAGGTGTCGCCATGAGCACGCTGACCACTCCCGCCGCGCCGCTGAGCCTGTTGCAGCCCAATGCCACGCCGATCACCGGCAAGGAGATGGCGGGTAGCAGCGAGGCGGGCTCTTCGTTTGCCGAGCTGGTGTCCCAGAACATCAAGCGGACCACGGTCAATGGCCTGCGTACGGATTCCCGCCACATGGCCCTGCCGCCGCCGGGCAGCACCGACGACGATTACGACGAGCGGGTGCTCAACGTCTTGTCGGAGCGCCAGCAGGTGATCGCCTCCAACATCGCCAACGCCGACACGCCCAACTTCAAGGCCCGCGACGTGGACCTGAAGGATGCGCTGCAGGCGGCGCTGACGCCACCGACGGCGCAGCTCAAGATGACGTCCACCACGGGGGGGCATCTGCCCGGCCGCACCGAACGCATGGCCCAGGCGCTGGCCCTCAAGTACCAGGTGCCCGGCCAGGGGGCGGTGGACGGCAACACCGTCGAGATGGATTCCGAACGGGCGAAGTTCGCCGAGAACGTGCTGCGGCTGGAGTTCTCCCTGAACCAGGTGCAAGGGGGCTTCAGGGATCAGGCCAAGCTGCTCGGCAGCCTGAAGGACTGAGCGTCAGGCGCTTGGTGTGTCGCCGCAGGGTTGGCGGCGCAGGGGCGTGTTCAGCAGGTGCCCTTCCTGGTTTTTCGGAGAATGAAAAAAGTGGGCGCCGATTGTATGTGCCGGGGACTTCCGGCGACAACGGGCCCACTTTGCGGGGATCTATCCGGGCTGGACCGACATCCTGAGCGCATTCCGCAAGCGCTCTGTTCATGACTTCGAGAAGTCGGCCCACTGCACGCAGGCCGTTACCAGACCGGCGTGCAACGGGATCGAGCGGATCAGCCGGCCAGTACCGGATAGTCGGTGTAGCCCTCGGCACCGCCGCCGTACAGCTTGTCGGCGCGCAGCTCGTTGAGCGGCGCGTCTTCCTTCAGGCGGCGGACCAGGTCGGGATTGCTGATGAAGGCGCGGCCGTAGGCGATGAGGTCGGCTTCGCCGTTGGCGACGGCTTCGAAGGCTGTGCCGCGGTTGAAGCCGTTGTTGACCATCCACGGGCCGCCGAAGGCGCTGCGCAGGGAGGCGTAGTCGAAGGCAGGTGCGCCTTCGGGCTCACGTGCGCCGCCGGTCTCGCCCTCGATGATATGCAGGAAGGCCAGACCCTTCGGTGCCAGCTGGGCGATCAGGTAGTCGTAGAGGGCTTGCGGGTTGCTGTCCACCGGCGAGCTGCCGCCGAAGGTCATCAGTGGGCTGAGGCGGATACCGGTGCGGGCGGCGCCGATTTCCGCGCTGATCGCTTCCACCACTTCGAGCAGCAGGCGGGCCCGGTTGGGGATGCTGCCGCCGTAAGGGCCGCTGCGGTCGTTCACGCTGTCGCGCAGGAACTGGTCGAGCAGGTAGGTGTTGGCGGCGTGGATCTCGACGCCGTCGAAGCCGGCTTCGATGGCGCAGCGGGCGGCGTGGCGGTAGTCCGCGACGATACCGGGCAGTTCGTCGTCACGCAGCGCACGCGGCGTAGACGTGGGTACGAAGCCTTCGCGGGTGAAGGTCACTGTCTCGGCGCGGCGGGCGGTGGACGACACCGGCGCGGCGCCATCGGGCAGCAGGGAGGTGTGGGAGATGCGGCCCACGTGCCACAGCTGGACCACGATGCGGCCGCCGGCAGCGTGCACCGCGTCGGTCACCTTGCGCCAGCCGGCGACTTGTTCCGGCGTGTAGATGCCCGGGGTGTCGAGGTAGCCGTGGGCCATCGGGCTGATCGGGCTGGCCTCGGTGATGATCAGGCCGGCGCTGGCGCGCTGGCGGTAGTACTCCACCATCAGCTCGTTGGGTACGCCGCCGGTGGCGCGGTTGCGGGTCAGCGGCGCCATCACGATGCGGTTGGCGAGTTCGATGTCGCCGATGCGGACGGGGTCGAAGAGGGTCGTCATGGTCGGGTTCCTTGTCGTTGAGGGGCTTGCTTGATGGGGAGTCGGAGGGGGTGTCAGAGAGCGGCTTCGAGCACGCGGCGGCTGAGGGCCGGGTCCACGTCCTGGCGTTCGCCGAGGGCGGTCATGCCGTGGGCTTCCAGCTGGGCGACGAGGCGCGGCACCGCGTCGGCACCGATGCCGTAGTCGCTGAGGCGGGTCTTCACGCCGAGGGATTCGAAGAAGGCGCGGGTGTGGGCGATGGCCGCGTCGATGCGTTCGTCGTCGCTGCCGGACTGGATGTTCCACACGCGGGCGGCGTACTGCAGCAGCTTGTCGCGCTTGGCCTCGCGGCGCAGGTCGAGCATGGACGGCAGCACGACGGCGAGGGTCTGGGCGTGGTCGAGGCCGAACATCGCGGTGATCTCGTGGCCGATCATGTGGGTGGCCCAGTCCTGCGGCACGCCGGCGCCGATCAGGCCGTTGAGGGCCTGGGTGGCGGCCCACATCAGGTTGGCGCGCACGTCGTAATCCTGCGGCGTGGCGAGCGCCTGCGGGCCGACCTCGATGAGGGTCTGCAGCAGGCCTTCTGCGTAGCGGTCCTGCACCGGCGCGTTGGCCGTATAGGTGAGGTATTGCTCGACCACATGCACGAAGGCGTCCACCGCGCCGTTGGCGATCTGGCGGGCCGGCAGCGTGTAGGTCTTGACCGGGTCAAGGACCGAGAACTGCGGAAAGACGTGGGGGCTCGCGAAGGGCAGCTTGGCGTGCAAGGACTTGCGGCTGACCACCGAGAAGTTGTTCATCTCGGAACCGGTGGCCGGCAGCGTCAGCACGGCGCCCATCGGCAAGGCACTTGCGATGTGGGCACCGAAGGTTTCGAGGATGTGCCAGGGATCGTCGCTGGCACTGTAATTGACGGCGGCGGCGACGAACTTGGTGCCGTCGATGACCGAGCCGCCGCCGACGGCGAGCAGGAAGTCGAGCTTCTCTGCACGGATCAGAGCGACGGCTTCCATCAGCGTCTCGTAGGCCGGGTTGGGCTCGATGCCGCCGAAACGCTTGACGATGCGGCCGGGCAGGGCGGCCTCCACCTCGGCCAGCGTGCCGTTGCGCTCGGCGCTGCCGCCGCCGTACAGCACCAGCACACGGGCGTCGGCCGGGACCAGTTCATCGAGGCGGGCGATGCTGCCTTCGCCAAACACGATGCGGGTCGGATTGAAGTAATCGAAGTTCAGCATGGGTATTCCTTTTGTATGAATAGACCAGTCGTCTAGTTTCTCGGCAAATGATGTCTCGGAGCGGCAGTCTGCTCAAAGGTTCAAAGGGACAGGATCTTTTTCGTCGCGCCCATCGCGTGTTCGAGTGGGCATTCGGTGCGATGCAGCTTGGCCAGCAGGCTGGCGCCCAGCCACAGCTGGTACAGCGTCCGCGCGGTGTCGAGCGGTTCGAGGGCCGGCAGGGAGCCGTCGGCGGCGCCCGCCGCGATGCAGTCCGCCAAGCGGCCGATGACGCGTTCGGTGCCATCGCGCAAAGTGAGGCGCATGGCTTCGGACAGGTCGGCGACTTCTGCGCTGAGCTTGACCACCATGCACTTCTGCTCGTCGCAGCCCTCGCACTGGGTGTCCCGCCATTGCTGCCAGTAGCTCAGCAGGCGGTCGCGGGCCGGGAGTTCCGGATTGGCGAACAGGGTGTCGATAAAGCCGAGGTAGCGGGTGAAGAAGTCTTCCAGCAGGGCTTGGCCGAACTGCTCCTTGGACTTGAAGTAGTGGTAGAAGGAGCCCTTCGGCACCTCCGCCGACTGCAGCACCTCGTTGAGACCCACGCAGGAAAAGCCCTTTGCCGCGATCAGGTGGCTGGCGGTGTCGAGGATGTGCTGGCGGGTATCGGCGTAAGGCTGCTTCATGGATGTGAATCCTAGATCGGATTAGACCAGTCGTCTAGAGATTTTTATCTGCAATGACAAAAGGCCGGACTCCAGACGAAAAGAAGCCCGAGTAACCGGGGAGGTTGCTCGGGCTTAAATCCACACCAAAGGAGGAGGGTGGAGGAGACAGGTTTCATACTAATGAAATTGATGTTGCGGCGCAATATAAACATGTAACGGACCGTAACAAACTTCACGGCTGTTGCGGGGTGTGCGTTCGCTGCACTGCAAACAAGCCTTGCAGCCACTCGATGAAGACCCGGACCCGCGGCGACAGGTGGCGGTTCTGCGGATACAGCACGGTCAGCGGCAGGGACGGCGGGCGATGGTCGGGGAGGACCTCCACCAACGTACCGGCAGCAAGTTGGCGGGTTACGTGGTAGCGGGGCATCTGGACGATGCCGAAGCCGGCCTCGCAGGCTGCCACGTAGGCGTCGCCGTTATTGACGGCTACCGTGGAAGGCAGGCTGCGGGTCACGACAGCCGCGCCGTCGGTGAATTCGAGCGGAATGGATTTTCCGGACGAAGCGGACAGGTAGTCCACCATCCGGTGGGCGTCGAGCTCGCCCAGCGTGTGCGGCGTGCCATGCCGGGCCAGGTAGTCGGCGCTGGCGCAGCTGAGCTGTTCGAGGCGCCCCAGCGGCCGGGCGACCAGGTTCGAGTCGCGCAGTTCGCCGATGCGCAGCACGCAGTCCACCCCTTCCCGTACCAGGTCGATCTGCCGGTCGCTGACGCTGATCTCCAGGCCGATCAGCGGATAACGGGCGCAGAACGCCGGTAGCGCCGGCATCAGCACCAGCCGGCACAGGGAGCCGGACATGTCCACCTTCAGGCGGCCGCGCGGGTCGCGGGCGGCCTGGGAGAAGGACGCTTCCATGTCGTCGATGTCGGCCAGCACCGCCACGCAGCGCTGGTAGTAGGCGTCGCCGTCGAGGGTCGGGCGGACCTGGCGCGTGGTGCGCAGCAGGAGGCGCGTGCCAAGGTGGGCTTCGAGCTGCTTGATGATCTGCGTGGCCGAGGCTCGCGGCAGGTCGAGCTGTTCCGAGGCGCGGCTGAAGCTGCCCAGTTCGACGATGCGGGTGTACAGCCGCATGGCTTGGAGATGGTCCACGGCGTGTCAATTGTTTGCTTGATGCAAACAGTGTTGCTGTTTTCAACACATTTATCAATCCACGGCCAATACTCATAATCCTCCTCAAGATCCGCATTGCATCAAAAAGAGATATGGCATGGATTACGTACGATTCGGCTCCACCGGCCTCAAGGTGTCGCCCCTGTGCCTGGGTTGCATGACCTATGGCAAGTCGAGCTGGCGCGAGTGGGTGCTCGACGAGGAGGCCAGCCGTGGCTTCATCCGTCAGGCGCTCGACGCCGGCATCAACTTCTTCGACACCGCCGACATGTATTCTCTCGGCGCCAGCGAGGAGATCCTCGGCCGCGCGCTGCGGGACTTCGCGTCGCGGGACGACATGGTGATCGCCACCAAGGTCTTCTACCCGATGAGCCAGCGGCCGAATGACCGCGGCCTGTCGCGCAAGCACATCATGGCCAGCATCGACGCGTCCCTGAAGCGGCTGGGCACGGACCACGTGGACCTCTACATCGCCCATCGCTTCGATCCGGAAACGCCGATCGAGGAGACGTTGCAGGCCTTCGACGACATCGTCCGCGCCGGCAAGGCACGCTACATCGGCGCGTCGTCCATGTATTCCTGGCAGTTCATGAAGATGCTGGCCTTCCAGGAGCGCCATGGCCTGGCCCGCTTCGTGTCGATGCAGAACCACTACAACCTGATCTACCGGGAAGAGGAGCGCGAGATGCTGCCCCTGTGCCGGGAGGAAGGCATCGCCGTGACGCCGTGGTCGCCGCTGGCCCGGGGCCTGCTCGCCGGTTCGCGCAAGACGCAGACGACGCGCGCGAATACCGACAACCTGGCCCATGCGTGGTACGACCAGCAGGCGACGGAGGACACCATCGTCGCGGCGGTCGAGGCCGTGGCACAGGAGCGTGGCGTGCCGGCGGCGCAGGTAGCCATCGCCTGGGTGGCGAGTCGGGCCGGCATCACCGCGCCCATCGTCGGCGCGTCCAAGCCCCATCACCTGAAGGATGCGCTGGCCGGTATTTCGTTGAAACTGACGGCGGAGGAGGTGGCCCGCCTCGAGGCGCCGTACCGGCCGCGCGGAGTGGCCGGCCATGACTGAACGTGTGCTGCAGGGCTGGCGTGCCGGTGACGACGCCGACGCTCAGCCCAACCAGAGTGCGGAGAAAATCATGCTGAGCAAGGACTGGTCGGTGTCGTCCGTCACGGCGGGCTTCCTGGCCGTGCTGATCTCCTATTCGGGGCCGATGATCATCTTCTTCCAGGCGGCCCAGTCGGCCCATGTGTCGCCGGACATGATCTCCTCGTGGGTGTGGGCGGTGTCCATCGGTGCGGCGCTGTCGGGCATCTTTCTGAGCTGGGTGCTGAAGGTGCCGGTCGTCACCGCGTGGTCCGCACCTGGGACGGCGCTGCTGGTGACCTTGTTTCCCGGCCTGTCCCTCAACGAAGCGGTGGGGGCCTACATCACCGCGGCGCTGGTGATCTTCGTGATCGGCATCACCGGCTATTTCGACCGGGTGCTGAAGCACGTGCCGAAGGGCATCGCCGCCGGCATGATGGCGGGCATCCTGTTCCAGTTCGGCAGCAACGCCTTCAAGTCGGCAGGCTCGATGCCGCTGCTGACCTTCAGCATGGTGGCTGCGTACGTGATCCTCAAGCGCCTGCTGCCGCGTTACTGCATGGTGCTGGTGCTGCTGCTCGGTGTTGCGCTGGCGGTTGGTATCGGCGGGGCGGATCTGAGCAAGGTGCAGCTGAGTTTTGCCACGCCGACCTTCATCCGGCCGGAGTGGAGCTGGGGTTCGACGCTGAGCCTGGCGCTGCCGCTGGTGCTGGTCAGCATCACCGGACAGTTCCTGCCGGGCATGGCGATCCTGCGCAGCTCGGGCTATTCGACGCCGGCGCGGCCGATCCTGGCGATCACCAGCATTGCGTCCCTGATCGTGGCCTTCTTCGGCGGTATCACCATCGTCATCGCGGCGATCACCGCGGCGCTGTGCACCGGCAAGGACGCCCACGACGACCCGGCCAAGCGCTACGTGGCGGGGATCTCCAACGGGGTGTTCTACCTGATCGGCGGCTGCTTCGGGGCGACCATCGTGTCCCTGTTCGCGGTGCTGCCGAAGGAGTTCGTCGCGCTGCTGGCTGGCCTGGCGCTGATCGGTGCGATCACCGCCAATATCATGGGCACGATCAACGAGGCGGATCATCGGGAAGCGTCGATCATCACCTTCCTGGCGACGGCGTCGGGGATGAGCTTCCTGGGCCTCGGTTCCGCCTTCTGGGGCGTGGTCATCGGTTCCTTCGCCTATCTGGTGCTGCACCGGCTGCAGTGGCCGGCGCGCCAGGCGTCCTGAGCTTGATGCCGGGTCCGGCCAGCACGCGCTGGCTGGACCCGAGAGACGCTTACTGCAACTCTGCGAACAGGTCGGGTCCGAAGACTTCGTAGTGGATCCGGTCGCGAGCAACGCCCTGATCCAGCAGTTTGCGGCGCTGCTCCTGCATGAAGGGCAGCGGGCCACACAGGTAGAAGTCGCCGTCGGCGGGCAGCTCGACGGTGTCCAGGTTCATGCGACCAGGCAGAGCCTGGGGGTCGGAACCGGCATCATCTTCCAGCCACAGGTGGTAGCGGGCGTCTTCCAGCGCGTCGACACAGGCTTCCACCTCGTCGCGGTGGGGATAGCGGTCGGCCGTTGCGGTAGCGTAGGCGAACAGCACTGGCCGTTCGGCGTGTGTCGCTGCCAGATGGCGCAGCATCGAGACCATCGGGGTGATACCGACGCCGGCGCTGATCAGGGCGATCGGGCGCGTGTCGCCCTGCAGGCAGAAGTCGCCGGCCGGCGGGCCGACGCGGATCTGATCGCCGACTTCGATGCTGCGGTGGATGCGGCTCGACACCGCGCCGGCCGGTGCCGTATCGCCTTCAGCGACGTGCTTGACGGTGATGCGCCACGCGTCTTTGCCCGGCGCATCGGACAGGCTGTACTGGCGCACCTGGGTCAGCCCGGCTTCGGGGATTGGCAGCGCCACGCTGAGGTACTGGCCGGGCACGAAGTCCGGCAATGCCGCGCCGTCGCGGGGCTTCAGCGTCAGGGCTACGGTATCGGCGCTGGTGACTTCCTTGTGGGCCACGTCCATTACCGGCCAAGCCTGGCCGGCCTGCCAGTCACGCTCCTGGTACAGGCGGGCTTCGCGGGCCACCAGCTCGGTGGCCATCAGCCAGTAGACCTCGTCCCACGCAGCGGCGATTTCCGGGGTGATTGCTGCGCCAAGCACTTCGCCGAGGGAGGCCATCAGGTGGCGCCCGACGATGGTGTACTGCGCTGGCGTGATGCCCAGGCTGACGTGCTTGTGGGCGATGCGGTCGAGCACCGGGCCGATGATTTCCGGCTTATCCATGTGCTTGGCAAATGCATACACAGCACCGGCCAGCGCCTGGGCCTGGTTGCCGCTGGCCTGGTTGCCCATGTTGAAGAGGTTCTTCAGGTCGGGGTTGTGGCTGAACATGCGCGCATAGAAATGGCGCGTGATCGCTTCGCCGTTGGCCAGCAGGACGGGGACGGTCGCCTCGATGAGTGGGCGTGCGGTGGTGGACAGCATGGGGGAGGGATCCTCTCTGTTGGGATTGTCTTGTCGAACTGCAGGGGGCGATGGGGGTGCCCCCGTTAAGGGAAATCAGTAAGTGTGGGTCGGCTCGGCATGGACGGCGGTGGCCGGCTGGCCGGCGGTCAGCGCGATACGGCAGATGTGCTCCAGTCGTTCCACGTGCTCGAAGGCCTCCCACGGAGTCCGGCCGACGGCGACGACGCCGTGGCGATCCAGGCCGACGATATGCGGCGCCGGCCCCAGCGCCGGCTGGAAAGCGGCTTCGCAGGCTTCGGCCAGCTCCAGGCTGGTGGCCGGCAGGGCCGGTACGTCCTGGCCGACGCGGGTGTAGCGGGTGACTTCGGGGAAGCCGGCCGACAACTCGGCGAGGTGATGACCTGCATACAGCGCGGCGACGATGTGGGTCGGATGCAGGTGGAGCACGGTCAGCTTGCGGCCGCCGAGGAGCACCTGCAGGCGCCGGTGGAGCTCCAGCTCGCCGGAAGGCCGGGGATAGGCGTCGTCCGCCAGCGCGCTGTCGGCAGGGATGAAGACGAACTGGGTCGGCACCAGCGCGTGCTTGATGACGCCGCTGGCCGACATCAGAAAGCCGCGCCCGTCGGTCATGGCGACGGAGATGTTGCCGTCGCGGGTGCTGATCCAGCCGAGCTTGTAGGCGCGCCGCATTACGGCGCAGGCCTGTTCAAGTGTCGGGTGTTCCGGGGACGTGTTGCGCTGGGGCTTCATCGGGTCTCTCCGTGGTTGTTGGGCGCAGAATTTAAGTTGACTCTAAAATGCATCTTTAAAAGAGTCAACGGAAATGAATCTTTAAGGGAATCCCCTATAATCGGAACAATCGATGCCCGGAACGGGCGTGTTTCAGAGTTGATCGCCGGCCATGCACATCACCCAGCACACCGATTACGCCCTGCGCGTCCTGATTTTTCTGGCGTCCAACGAGCATCGTCTGCCGACGATCCAGGAGATCTCCGAGCGCTTCGAGATCTCCCGCAGTCACCTGATGAAGGTCGTCAATCAGCTGATCCGCAACGGCTTCGTCGAGGGGATCCGCGGCAAGGGCGGCGGGCTACGCCTCGCCCGGCCGCCCGCGGAGATCAGGATTGGCGAAGTGGTGCGCAAGATGGAGGTGGATCTGGCGCTGGTGGAGTGTTTCACCGAAGGCAGCCGCTGCCTGCTCACGTCGCGCTGTCGCCTGAAGGGCGTGTTCGACGTCGCGCTGGAGGCTTTCTTCAAGTCCCTCGACACGGTGAGCCTGGCCGAGGTGCTGGGGCCGGCCCAGCGCGAGATCCTGCATGTGCTGACCCGCGTGGATTAGGGTCCGGCAGCAAGGGGCGGGCGGCGCGGCCAGGATGGCGCGCGCCGCCAACGGGCTTATTCGCCCTCGTTGATGATGCCGCGGCTCTTCAGACGATAGACCATCTGCGGCCGGGTGATGCCGAGCAGGCGCGCGGCGGCGGCCACGTTGCCCTGGGCGCGCTCGATGGCGCGCTTGAGGAGCAGGGTTTCGATCTCGTCCAGCGACACCTTGTCGCAGTCGTCGTGATCGTCAAGGAGCAGGTTGCTGACGCGCCGGCTGACCCGCTCGACTTCCCGGTCCTGCGTCAGTTCGGTGACGAAGACCGATGGGTCCATGGCCACCAGCTTGCCGTCCTTGTTGATCGTGAAGCGCTGCTCGGTGAAACGTTCACCGCTGGTGAACAGGTGGGGGGCGTCGATTGCGCCGCCCTCCGGCGCGAGGATCACGCCACGCTCGATGACGTTTTCCATCTCGCGGATGTTGCCCGGCCAGTCGTAGGACAGCATGGCGTCCACCGCCCGCTGCGTGAATCCGGTCAGATGCCGGCCATGGCGGGCGTTGAACTTGGACAGGAAGTGGGTCATCAGCAGCGGGATGTCCTCGCGGCGCTCGCGCAGCGGTGTGATGCGCACCGGGAAGACATTGAGGCGGAAGAACAGATCCTCGCGGAAGCGCCCGGCCTTCACCTCGTCGCGGAGGTCCACGTTGGTCGCGGCGATCACGCGCACGTCCACCTTGCGGGTCTGGGAGTCGCCGAGGCGTTCGATCTCGCCCTCCTGCAGCGCGCGTAGCAGCTTGCCCTGGGCGCTGGCGCTGAGGGTGCCGATCTCGTCGAGGAAGAGGGTGCCGCCGTCGGCCCGCTCGAAGCGGCCCAGGCGGCTCTGCAGCGCGCCGGTGTAGGCGCCGCGCTCGACGCCGAACAGTTCGGATTCGATCAGCTGCTCCGGGATCGCCGCGCAGTTAACCGCAACGAAGGGCTTGTCGGCGCGGGCGCTGAGGCGGTGCAGGGTGCGCGAAAAGACTTCCTTGCCGACGCCGCTCTCGCCGAGGAACAGCACCGTCGCCTGGGTCGGCGCGACGCGGCGGACCAGGTGCATCACCGAATTGAAGCTTGGCGACATGCCCACCGGCATGTCGGTCGGGATCTGTTCCGCACCGGGCTGGCCGATGGAGCAGGCCGGCCGCACCACATTCGGTGGTACGCCCAACTGCAGGGTCTCCGGCATCATGTAGCGCAGGTCCTCGGCGGCCTCCGGGCCCCATTCCTCCACCAGCTTGCCGATGATGCGGCACACCGGGTGGCCCATCGACTGGCACTCGACCTCGCGGTAGAGAACCTGGCGGCCCATGAACTCGGACGAGAAGCCCGACGCGTAGCCGATCTGCATCCAGCAGGCCGGCTCGGTGCCGATGGAGAAATGGCGGATGTGCTCTTCGTCCTCGACGGGGCTGGTCCAGATGAACTCGCCGTAATGGATGCCACGCTCCACGTCGCACTCGATGCGCACCGCTTCCGATACACCGATGCCTTCCAGGCAGTGCATCTGCGGGCCGACCACGAACATGTCGTGGATCGAGGTCTTGGGGCGCACCTTGCGGGCCAGCTGCGCATCGGCGACGCCGGCGTAGTAGCCCATGCGGGTCATGAAGCCACGGGCCACGTCGAGGCCCAGCAGCTCGATCATGTCCCGGCGCAGCATGCCCAGAGCCTTGGCGTGGACCAGCAGCATGCGTTGGTCGTCCAGCCAGATGCGGCCGTCGCTGGTGGAGAAGTGCAGGCGCCCCATCAGGTCGTTGACCTCGGGGAAGTGCGGCTTGTCGCTGTCCGCCTGTTCAGGCGACACGACCGGCAGATGGCCTTGCGGAATCACGGGGGGACGGCTGGCCGATTTCACGGACGAACCTCCCGGGCATTGCGGGTTCTGGCGTGCATTGTCTCTCCCTCCTCAATGCTTATAGGTCTGAATCAGAGCCGCGGGTAGTAGCACGTGGCGTGCCTGAAGCCGATTCGATGTCGGCAATACCGAAGATACGCCGGTTGGCGGGTGGGGAACAACTCCGGATGACCCCTCCGCCGACAGGGGCGTGAATGCATTGATTCATTGTGCAGTGCATTATTAATGAATGGATTAAAGCATTTGATTCATTTGCTCAGGCGCTTCGATGCTCGGCGAAGCATACCTGCGCCCCTCCAAAAAATCTCGAGAATTAACCTAAATCCCGCGCCAGCGCTGGGTTGTGCAGGTTATGCCAATTGACTTGTTGAGAGAGCTGGCACGCCTTTCGCTATGAGGTCTCCCGCAAGGCCAGACTCAACGGAATGCTCGATCAAGCAACGAATTGCGCAAATCCGGAGTTCGGCGAACAGGACAGAGCCTCGCAGACAAGCGGGCCACGAAGGGAGACCAAGACCATGCCACCGATGCTTTCCCTCCGCGATCCGCCCTAGGCGGTCGCTACCCCGGCCGCCATCCGGCGGCGCCCTTACCGCAGCTCGTTTTACCCCCTTGTGCGTGTCGACCCGTCCGGTCGCCGGCAGGGCAGGGCTCGGCCCGAAGAAACCGTTTTGCACCAGCGCCCGTGGGCGATTTTTGATTCAGACCGCGAATAGGAGACCAGCGTGACCCAGATCCGCCACGACACCCAGACCCGTCTCGACAAGCTCGATGCCTTGCTTGAAGAGGATCCCGTCAATCACATCTACCGCCTGGATCGTTCTGCCTTCACCGATGAGGAATGGTTCGAGCTCGAGATGAAGTACGTCTTCGAGGGCAACTGGGTCTATCTCGCCCACGAAAGCCAGATCGCCAACGTCAATGACTACATGACCGTCTACGTCGGCCGTCAGCCGGTGGTGCTGACCCGCGACAAGACCGGCAACCTGAACGCGCTGCTCAACACCTGCACGCACCGCGGCGCGCAGCTGGCCCGTCACAAGAAGGGCAACAAGTCGAGCTTCACCTGCCCGTTCCACGGCTGGACCTTTAACAACGCCGGCAAGCTGCTGAAGGTGAAGGACCAGACCCCGGATGCTGGTTATCCCGAGAGCTTCAACTGCAACGGCAGCCACGATCTCGTCAAGCTGGGCGCTTTCGAAAACTACCGTGGTTTCCTGTTCGGCAGCATCAACCCGGACGTCAAGCCGCTGGTCGAGCATCTGGGTGAAGCCGCCAAGATCATCGACATGATCGTGGACCAGGCACCGGAAGGCATCGAGGTGCTGCGCGGTTCCGGCTCCTACGTCTTCGACGCCAACTGGAAGCTGCAGGCCGAGAACGGCGCCGACGGCTACCACGTCACCGCCACCCACTGGAACTACGCCGCCACGCAAGGGCGCCGCACCACCGACGGCAAGGTCGACACCATCAAGGCCATGAGCGCCGGCGGCTGGGCGCGCAAGGGCGGCGGCTCCTACTCCTTCAAGAATGGCCACCTGGTGTTGTGGACCAACTGGGCCAACCCGGAAGACCGCCCGCTGTGGGCCAAGCGCGACGAGTGGGTCGAGAAGTTCGGCGAGGCCAAGGCCGACTGGATGCTCAGCAAGTCCCGCAACCTGTGCCTGTACCCCAACGTGTATCTGATGGACCAGTTCAGCTCGCAGATCCGCGTGCTGCGCCCGATCTCCGTCGATAAGACCGAAGCCACCATCTACTGCATCGCCCCCAAGGGCGAAGCCCCGGAAGCCCGTGCCCGCCGCCTGCGTCAGTACGAGGACTTCTTCAACGCCACCGGCATGGCCACCCCGGACGACCTGGAAGAGTTCCGCTCCTGCCAGCAGGGCTTCAACGCCCGCGCCGTGAAGTGGAACGACATGACCCGCGGCTCGGTGCACTGGGTTGAAGGCGCCGACGACAACGCCAAGGCGATCGGCCTCAAGCCCGAGCTGTCCGGCGTCAAGACCGAAGACGAAGGCCTGTACACCGTGCAGCACAAGTACTGGGTCGAAGCCATGAAGAAAGCCATCCACGCTGAAGAAAACAACGGAGACAAGTGATGCTGTCCTACGAAGCCATTCAAACCTACCTGTACCAGGAAGCCCGTGCCCTCGACGAACGCCGCTGGAACGACTGGCTGGCCTTCTACGCCGAAGACGCCGAGTTCTGGATGCCGTCCTGGGATGACGACGGCACGCTGACCACCAATCCGCAGAACGAAGTCTCGCTGATCTACTACGCCAACAAGCAGGGCCTGGAAGACCGCGTGTTCCGCATCGAGACCGAACGCTCGAGCGCCACCATTCCGGACACCCGCACCGGCCACGCGATCAACAACCTGGAGATCCTCTCCCAGGACGACAGCACGATCCGGCTGCGCTTCAACTGGACTACCCATAGCTACCGTTACCAGATCGTCGACACCTACTTCGGCACGTCCGAATACACCCTCGACGTCACCGGTCCGAAGCCGCTGATCAAGCGCAAGTACGTGGTCCTGAAGAACGACCACATCCATCACGTGCTGGACATCTACCACATCTGATGTATCGGGCCCGCCGGAGGGCGGGCCCTTGTTTTACTCCACGACAGAGGGGCGCTCACCATGACCTACAACATTGCGCTGCAGTTCGAAGACGGGGTTACCCGCATCATTCCCTGCGAAGCCGACGAGCTGGTGGCGGATGCCGCCTACCGGGCCAAGATCAACATTCCGCTGGACTGCCGCGACGGCGCCTGCGGCACCTGCAAGTGTCACTGCGAAAGTGGCCGCTACAACCAGGGCGTGTACATCGAAGATGCCCTGACCGATGACGAAGCCGCGCAAGGCTTCATCCTGACCTGCCAGATGCGCCCGGAATCCGACTGCGTGATCCGCGTGCCGGCTTCGTCCGCCGCCTGCAAGACCGAGGTGGCGACCCATGGCGGCAAGCTGTCGAAGATCGACCGCGACTCCGCGACCACCGTGTCTTTCTCCCTGCAGGCCGACAAGCCGCTGTCCTTCCTGCCCGGCCAGTACGTCAACCTGAACGTGCCGGGCACCCAGGAAACCCGCGCCTATTCCTTCAGCTCCGCGCCCAACCGCAACGAGCTGTCCTTCCTGATCCGCGACGTCCCCAACGGCTTGATGAGCACCTTCATGCGCAGCAAGGCCAACACTGGCGACGCGATGACTTTCACCGGCCCCTACGGCAGCTTCTACCTGCGCCCGGCCCAGCGCCCGATCCTGATGCTCGCCGGCGGCACCGGCCTTGCACCGTTCCTGTCCATGCTGCGCTGGCTGCAGGAGAACCCGACCACCCAGCCTATTTTGCTGGCCTATGGCGTGAATACCAACGATGACCTCGTCGAACTGGACACGCTCGAGGCTCTGAAGGCGGCGATGCCCAATTTCGACTACGTCACCTGTGTGGTGGACGCCGCCAGCGGCCATCCGCGCCTCGGCTACGTCACCGATCACCTGACGCCCGCCAATCTGAACGACGGCAACGTCGATGTTTACGTCTGCGGCCCCCCTCCGATGGTCGAAGGTGTCCGTAAATGGATGGCGGTCGCTGCTGTGACCCCGGCCAACTTCTACTTCGAGAAGTTCTCCGCCTCCAGCGAAGGAGCCGCAGCATGAGCCGTGCAAATCGCTTTACCGACAAGATCGTCATCGTCACCGGTGCCGCTCAGGGCATCGGCCGCGGCGTAGCACTCAACGTGGCCGCCGAGGGCGGCGCGGTGCTGGCCGTGGATCGCTCGCCGCTGGTGGAGGAAGTGGTTGCCGAAATCACCCAGGCTGGCGGCAAGGCCGCAGCCTTCCAGGCCGACCTGGAAACCTTCGCCGGCGCCGAGTCGGTGGTGGCCGAGGCGCTGGCCCGTTTCGGGCGCGTCGATGTGCTGATCAACAACGTCGGCGGCACGATTTGGGCCAAGCCCTTCGAGCATTACGAAGAGGCACAGATCGAGGCGGAGATCCGCCGCTCGCTGTTCCCGACCTTGTGGTGCTGCCGCGCCGTGCTCCCGCCGATGCTGGCGCAGAAGAAGGGCGTCATCGTCAATGTGTCGTCCATCGCCACCCGCGGCGTGCATCGCGTGCCGTACTCGGCGGCCAAGGGCGGTGTCAATGCGCTGACGGCCTCCATCGCCATGGAGCACACCAAGGACGGCATCCGCATCAACGCCACCGCGCCCGGCGGCACCGAGGCGCCGCCGCGCCGCATCCCGCGCAACCAGGCCCAGCCGACCGAGCAGGAGCAGGCCTGGTACCAGGGCGTCATCGACCAGACCATCGATTCGAGCCTGATGCACCGCTACGGCACGATCGACGAGCAGGTCGCCCCGATCCTCTTCCTGGCTTCAGATGAGTCCTCCTACATCACCGGCTCGATCGTGCCGGTCGGTGGCGGCGACCTCGGCTGACGCCGGCAGCTTCGTCCCTCCCCATTTTTCATAACAATTAAATAAGCGAGACAACATGGCACAGATCGACGTACACAAGCTCACCGATCACGCACGTTTTGGCGGCTTTCATGGCCTCGTGCTGTTCTGGTGCGCCCTCATCATCATCTTCGACGGCTACGACCTGGCGGTAGCCGGCATCGCGCTGCCGTCGATCATGAAGGAGATGGGCGTTTCCCCGACCAACGCCGGCTTCATGGTCAGCTCGGCATTGTTCGGCATGATGTTCGGCGCCATCTTCCTCGGCACCATCGCCGACAGGATCGGTCGCCGTTGGGCCATCGCGATCTGCATGCTGTTGTTCAGCGTGTTCACGGCCGCTGCCGGCTTCACCTCCGATCCGGTGAGCTTCAGCGTCACCCGCTTCCTGGCG
Organism: Pseudomonadota bacterium; assembly: GCA_018241685.1. Classification (GTDB taxonomy): domain Bacteria; phylum Pseudomonadota; class Gammaproteobacteria; order Burkholderiales; family Rhodocyclaceae; genus Zoogloea. The sequence continues at coordinate 65,636 of JAFEDJ010000005.1, read as the reverse complement.
GGGCTGGGCATCGGCGGCGTGATGCCGAACGTGGTCGCCCAGATGACCGAGTACTCGCCGCGCAAGATGCGCAGCACGCTGGTGACGCTGATGTTCAGCGGTTACTCGGTGGGCGGCATGCTGGCGGCGCTGCTCGGCAAGGGGCTGATCGAGAGCTACGGCTGGCAGTCGGTGTTCGTCGCTGCCGGCCTGCCGGTGCTGCTGATCCCGCTGATCCTCAAGTCTCTGCCGGAATCGATGGCCTTCCTGGTCAAGCACGGCCGTGCTGAAGAAGTGAAGCGCATCCTGCCGCGCATCGATCCGTCCTACGTTCCGGCCGCCGCTGACGAGTTCGTGCTGCCCCATGCCCACCACGCCCACGGCGCGCCGATCGGCAAGCTGTTCCAGGACGGCCGCGGCTTCAGCACCACGATGTTCTGGGTGGCTTTCTTCATGTGCCTGTTCATGGTGTACGCCCTCAGCTCCTGGCTCACCAAGCTGATGGCCGGCGCCGGCTACAGCCTCGGCTCGGCGCTGACCTTCGTGCTGGTGCTCAACTTCGGCGCGATGATCGGGGCCATCGGTGGCGGCTGGCTGGCCGACCGCTTCCACATCAAGTACGTGCTGGTCGGCTTCTATGCGCTGGCCGCGGTGTCGATCACGCTGCTCGGCTACAAGGTTTCGACCGAAGCGCTGTACGTGCTGGTCGGCCTGGCAGGCGCCTCGACTATCGGCACGCAGATCCTCACCTACGCCTATGTCGGCCAGTACTACCCGATGGCGGTGCGCTCCACCGGCATCGGCTGGGCGTCCGGTGTCGGCCGCAGTGGCGCGATCCTGGCACCGATCGTCATCGGCACCCTGGTCGGCATGTCCCTCCCGCTGCAGCACAACTTCATGGCCATCGCGATCCCCGCAGTGATCGCCACCCTGGCCGTTTCCATGATCAACCACGGTCGTTCCGCATCCGCCCATCACTGAGCGGAGCAGGGCCGAACCCACAACCCAACCAGGAGACAAATCAAATGGCAATTACCGGCGTATTGCGCCCCGGCCACATTTCCCTGCGTGTGCTGGAGCTGGAACCCGCGCTCAAGCACTACAAGGACGTGCTGGGGCTGATCGAAGTGGAGCGCGACGCCCAGGGCCGCGTGTTCCTCAAGGCCTGGGACGAGCACGACCACCACAGCATCGTGCTGCATGAAGCCGACAGCGCGGGCATGGACTACATGGGCTGGAAGGTCGACTCCGTCGAGACCCTCCACAAGCTGGCGGCCGACCTGGAAGCCTGCGGCCTGTGTTCCGACCTCGGCTGGGTCGAGGCGGGCGAGCATCCCAAGACCGGCAAGCGCTTCCGCTTCACGGTGCCCACTGGCCACGTGATGGAGCTGTTCGCCGAAAAGGAGCAGATCGGCAACAACTGCGGCACCGACGGCCCGGACGTCAATCCGAACCCGTGGCCGGACGGCCTGGTCGGCATCTCCCCGTCGCGCTTCGATCACTGCCTGCTGTACGGCGATGATCTGGACGGCTCGGTGAAGGTCTTCACCGAGGTCCTCGGCTTCTACATCACCGAGAAGGTGGTGCTGAAGAACCAGCCGGAGTTCATGATCGGCACCTTCCTGACCTGCGCCAACAAGGCCCACGACGTGGCCTTCATCCGCCAGCCGGTGAAGGGCAAGCTGCACCACGTGTCCTTCGAACTGGGCAGCTGGGAAAAGGTACTGCACGCCGGTGACGTGCTGTCCCGCACCCACACGTCGATCGACATCGGGCCGACCCGCCACGGCATCACCCGCGGCGAGACGATCTACTTCTTCGACCCGTCCGGCAACCGCAACGAGGTGTTCTCCGGTGGCTACATCGCTTATCCGGACAAGCCTGTCATCACGTGGTACGACGAAACCCTCGGGCCTGCGATCTTCTATCACGACCGCAAGCTCAACGAGGCTTTCCTGAGCGTGTTCACCTGATTCTTGCGGCATCCACGGCGACGCCCGCAAGGGCGTCGCAATGGGACAAACACAGAATAAAAAAATATCGAGATTTTAATTAAATCTCGCTAAACTAGATTCAGTCGATCGACCGAGGCCGAGAACAGCGCCCCGCCGAGCGATCACTCCGGAAGAAGTGTCCAGCTCCCGTCGGGCCGTGCCCGCCCAGGTGCCGTGACCAGCCGGGCCTACGAGACCTCAGACAGTGAGAAAGACATGAAAGAATTCAAGAACTTCATTAACGGTGAGTACGTCACCAACGTCAGCGGCAAGACCTACGAGAACCGCAACCCGGTGGACAACTCCCTGATCGGCCTGGTCCATGAGGCCGGCAAGGCTGAAGTGGATGCCGCCGTGGCTGCCGCGAAGGCTGCGCTGCATGGCCCTTGGGGCAAGCTGTCGGTGGTCGAGCGCTGCAAGATGCTCGATGGCATCGTCGCCGAGATCAACAACCGCTTCGATGACTTCCTGCAGGCCGAAATCGCCGACACCGGCAAGCCAGCCCACCTGGCGTCCCACATTGATATTCCCCGCGGCGCGGCCAACTTCCAGATCTTCACCGACACCATCAAGAACGTCTCCACCGAGTCCTTCGAGATGCGTACCCCCGATGGCAAGACCGCGCGCAGCTACGGCGTGCGCACGCCGCGCGGCGTGATCGCGGTGATCAGCCCGTGGAACCTGCCGCTGCTGCTGATGACCTGGAAGGTCGGCCCGGCGCTGGCCTGCGGCAACACCGTGGTCGTCAAGCCCTCCGAGGTCACCCCGGCCACCGCGACCCTGCTCGGCGAAGTGATGAACAAGGTCGGCGTGCCCGCTGGTGTGTACAACGTGGTCAACGGCTATGGCGTGGATTCCGCCGGCGCGCTGCTGACCGCCCACCCGGACGTGGACGGCATTACCTTCACCGGCGAGACCAAGACCGGCACCGCCATCATGAAGGCCGGCGCCGACGGCATCCGCCCGGTGTCCCTGGAGCTGGGCGGAAAGAACGCCGCCGTGGTGTTCGCCGACTGCGACTTCGAGAACGCGGTCAATACCGTCACCCGCTCGGTCTTCGAAAACTGCGGCCAGGTCTGCCTGGGCACCGAGCGCGTGTATGTCGAGCGCCCGATCTTCGACAAGTTCGTGAATGCACTGAAGGCCAAGGCCGAGGCGATGAAGCCGGGCCTTCCCTTCGATGCGGACACCAAGATCGGCCCGCTGGTCAGCAAGGTGCACCAGAAGAAGGTGCTGTCCTACTACGAGAAGGCCAAGGCTGAAGGCGCCACCATCGTCACCGGCGGTGGCGTGCCCAACATGCCGGACGCGCTGAAGGACGGCTGCTGGGTCGAGCCGACCATCTGGACCGGCCTGCCGGAAACCGCCTCCGTCGTGCGCGAAGAGATCTTCGGACCGTGCTGCCACATCCAGCCCTTCGACACCGAAGAAGAGGCTGTGCGCATGGCCAACGACACCAAGTACGGCCTCGCCACCTCCATCTACACCCAGGACATCAGCCGCGCCAGCCGCCTGGCCGCGCAGATCGAAGTGGGCCTGTGCTGGATCAACAGCTGGTTCCTGCGCGACCTGCGCACGCCCTTCGGTGGCTCCAAGCAGTCCGGAATCGGCCGTGAAGGTGGCCTGCACTCGCTGGAGTTCTACACCGAGCTGCGCAACGTGATGATCAAGTACTGACCTGACTCCGCTCCCACGGCGCACCGTCCCCATGGTGCGTCCGCCGGCCCTGGCTCCCTCCCTCCGGGGCCGGCACCTACACCCAACAGACTGACGGAAGCCTTCCATGAACCAGAACAAGATCGAGCAATACGGTGACGAGCTCTACAACGCGCTGATCACCCGCACCGCGGTGGACCCGCTCACCGACCGCGAACCCGAGATCACCATCGAGGACGCCTACCAGATCCAGCTGCGCATGATCCAGCGCCGCCTGGACGCCGGCGAGACCATCATCGGCAAGAAGATCGGCGTCACCAGCAAGGTGGTGATGGACATGCTCAAGGTCAACCAGCCGGACTTCGGCCAGATGACCTCCGGCATGATCTACAACGAGGGCGAAGCGATCCCCGTTGATTCCATGATCGCCCCCAAGGCCGAGGCCGAAGTGGCCTTCATCCTCAAGCGCGACCTGCAGGGCCCCGGCGTTACCGCGGCCGACGTGCTGCGCGCCACCGAATGCGTGGTGCCGTGCTTCGAGATCGTCGATTCCCGCATCCGCGACTGGAAGATCAAGATCCAGGACACCGTCGCCGACAACGCCTCCTGCGGCGTGCTGGTGCTCGGCGGCGTGCGCAAGAGCCCGCGCGACCTCGACCTGGCGCTGGCCGGCATGGTCCTCGAGAAGAACGGCGAGATCATCAGCACCTCCACCGGCGCAGCCGTGCAGGGCTCACCGGTCAATGCCGTGGTGTGGCTGGCCAACACCCTCGGCCGCCTGGGCATCGCCCTGAAGGCCGGCGAGGTGATCCTGTCCGGCTCCCAATCCCCGCTCGTCCCGGTCAAGGCCGGCGACAGCCTCACCTGCAGCGTCGGCGGCCTGGGCGGCACGTCGGTCCGTTTCATCTGATTTCCGAAAGCACACTCCCATGAAACTCGATCACGCCACCATCCTCTCCCTCGCCGAGCACCTGGAAAGCGCCGAGCTGCAGGCCCGCGACGTCACCAAGATCACCGACGACCATCCGGACATGGACTGGGACGACGCCTACGCGATCCAGGACGAGATCCGCCGCCGCAAGGAAGCCCGCGGCAACAAGGTCGCCGGCCTCAAGTGCGGCCTCACGTCCTTCGCCAAGATGAAGCAGATGGGCGTCGAAACCCCGGTGTTCGGCTTCGTCGCCGACTACATGGCCCGCCCGGACGGCGGCGACATCAAGCACGCCGAGTTGATCCACCCGAAGGTCGAGGCCGAGATCTGCATCGTCACCAAGGCCCCGCTGAAGGGCCCCGGCTGCCACGTCGGCGCCGTGATGGCGGCGGTGGACTTCGTTCTGCCCGCCGTGGAAGTCATCGACTCCCGTTACCGCGACTTCAAGTTCGACCTGAAGAGCGTTATCGCCGACAACACCTCGTCGTCCCGCTTCGTGGTCGGCAACACCATGCGCGACCTGGAAGGGCTGGACCTGCGCACCCTCGGTGTGGTGATGGAGATCAACGGCGAGATCAAGGCGATGGCCGCCGGCGCCGCCGTGCTCGGCCACCCGCTGACTGCCGTGGCGATGCTCGCCAACCACCTGGGCGCCCGCGGCCAGGAGATCCCGGCCGGTACTTTCATCATGACCGGCGGCGTCACCGAAGCCATCACGGTGAATCCGGGTGACCACGTCAACGTGCGCTTCCAGGATCTCGGCTCCGTCTCGATGCGCTTCGTTTAAAGCACGGCCCGGCGGCATGCAGTCCGCCGGGCGTGAATTCCCGCCGCTGACTCTCCGCTCCTGATTTCCGGCCCGTGCCGGTGCCTGGCGACGCTCCCCGCGAGCGAGGCCGGCTCCCGTTCGGCCTGAAGAAATGGAAGGAGCAGGGCGGGGCGACCGGAAGAGGACTTTTCCATGTCATCCAAGCAAGACCTTTCAAATATCTTCACGCAGGAGCAGGGCAGCATCAACCTGGGCGGCATCGATGCGCTGGTGCGCCTGAGCCTGGACCAGGTGCGCACCGACGCCCGCCGTGGCCTCAAGACCGGCATGTTCATCTCGGGCTACCGGGGTTCGCCGGTCGGCATGCTCGACGCCGCGCTGATCAAGCAGCAGAAGCTGCTCCTCGAAAACCACATTCATTTCGTCGACGGCCTCAACGAGGACCTGGCCGCCACCGCCGTGTGGGGCACGCAGATGATGCACACCGTCGGCAAGCCGAAGTTCGATGGCGTGACCGGCATGTGGTACGGCAAGGCGCCGGGCGTGGACCGCAGCGGCGATGCACTGAAGCACGCCAACTACACGGGCATCGGCAAGAACGGCGGCGTGCTGGCGATTGCCGGCGACGATCCCAGCTGCAAGAGCTCGTCCCTGTGCAGCCAGTCGGAGCCGATGCTCTACCACGTGGGCATCCCGTCCCTGTTCCCCGGCAACGTGCAGGAGATCCTCGACCTGGGCCTGCACGGCTACAACATGTCGCGCCTGTCCGGCCTGTGGATCGGCATGAAGATCGTCACCAACGTGGCGGATGGCAGCGGCACGGCCAACGTGGACCCGGCGCGCCTCGACTTCGTGACGCCCGACCTTAGCTTCGACGGCAAGCCCTTCTTCCCCAACATGAACCTGGGGATGAACGTGCGCGTCGAGGCGCTGGAGATGGAACAGTCCCTGTACACCCGTCGCCTCGAAGTGGCGCGCCGCTACGCCCGCGCCAACAAGCTCAACAACATCGTCTTCGACAACAAGGACGCCTGGCTCGGCATCGTCACCGCCGGCAAGACCTACAACGACGTGCGCCAGGCCTTCCTCGAGATGGGGCTGGATGACGAGGCGCTGCGCCGCTACGGCATCCGCATCCTCAAAATGGGCATGCTGTTCCCGATGGAGCCGACCATCGTGCGCGAGTTCGCCGAGGGGCTGGAAGAGATCTTCGTCATCGAGGAGAAGCGTCCCTTCCTGGAAATGTTCGCCAAGGAGGTGCTCTACGGCCGCGCCAACGCGCCGCGCATCGTCGGCAAGTTCGACGACGAGGGCCAGGAGCTGCTGCCGCACTACGGCGAGTTCGAGTCCGACGTGATCGCCCGCGCGCTGCTCAAGCGCCTGTCGCGCAAGGCGCGCGTCGAATCGGCCGAGGCCTGGATCAAGCGCCTCGACGACATCCATGCGCGCAACAAGCTGCCGACCATGAACCGCACCGCCTGGTACTGCTCCGGCTGCCCGCACAACAGCTCGACCGTCGCGCCGGAAGGCAGCATCGTGTCCGCTGGCATCGGCTGCCACACGATGGCCATGTGGATGGACCGCAACGTGGTGATGGGCACCCACATGGGCGGCGAAGGCGCCCAGTGGATCGGCATGGCGCCCTTCACCGACACCCAGCACATCTTCCAGAACATGGGTGACGGCACCTACGCCCACTCGGGCAGCCTGGCGGTGCGCTACGCGGCCTCCACCGGCGCCAACATCACCTTCAAGCTGCTGGTCAATGCGCACACCTCGATGACCGGCGGCCAGGACATCATGGGCGCCCACCCGGTGGCGGCGATGGTCTCCGACCTGCTCGCCAACGGCGTGCGCCGCGTCATCGTGACCACCGACGACCTGTCCGACTACTCTGGCATCCAGCTGCCGGGCCACACCGAAGTGTGGCACCGCGACCGCCTCGACGAGGCCCAGCGCGAGCTGGCCGCCACGCCGGGCACCACTGTGCTGCTGCACGACCAGGAATGCGCCGCCGAGCTGCGCCGTGCCCGCAGCCGCGGCAAGGCCGCCGAGCCGGTGGAAGTGACCGTCATCAACGAGCGCGTCTGTGAAGGCTGCGGCGATTGCGGCGAGAAGTCCAACTGCATGAGCGTGGAGCCCGTCGAGACCGAATTTGGCCGCAAGACGCGTATCCACCAGTCGTCCTGCAACAAGGATTTCTCCTGCGTGAAGGGCTTCTGCCCGTCCTTCGTGACGGTCACGCCGAACCCCGCGCCGGCCGCCGGCGACGCGCCGAAGAAAAAGAAGAAGGGCCGCATCCCGGCCCTGGAGCGGGACATCCCGCAGCCCGAGTTCAAGATCAAGGGTGACTTCGGCGTGCACGTGATGGGCATTGGCGGCACCGGCTCGGTGACCGTCGTGGCGACCCTCGCCAACGCCGCGCGGATGGAAGGCAAGCACGTGGTCGGCCTCGACCAGACCGGCCTGGCCCAGAAGGGCGGGGCGGTGATCTCGGACATCAAGGTGAGCGCGCAGCCCTTTGTCGGCGCCAACAAGATCTCCGACGGCAGTGCCGACCTCTACCTGGGCTTCGACATCCTCAACGCGACGGATCCGAAGAACCTGGACAAGTGCCACCCGGAACGCACCATCGCCATCGTGTCGACGACCGAGACGCCGACCGGCCACATGGTGTCCGACCGCCACGTGCACTTCCCGGCGGTGAACGGGCTGACCGCCGGCCTCAACCGCGTCACCCGCAAGGCCGACAACGTCTTCCTCGACGGCCAGGCGCTGGCCGAGGGCCTGTTCGGCGACAGCATGGCGACCAACCTGTTCATGGTTGGCGTGGCCTACCAGGCCGGCACGCTGCCGCTGGCCGCCGAGTCCATCGAAACCGCCATCCGCCAGTCCGGCGTTGGCGTCGAGATGAGCCTGGCCGCCTTCAAGTGGGGCCGCATGGCGGTGGTGGACCGGGCCTTCGTCGAGGCCGAAGTGGCCCGCGGCAATGCGCCGGTGATCGCGCTGCGTGCCGTGCCGGCCCTGACGCCGGCAGCTCGCGCCATCCTCGACACGGTGGGTGCCCAGGGCGAGCTCAAGCGCCTGCTCGAAGTGCGCATCCCCGAGCTGATCGCCTACCAGGACGAGGCCTACGCCAAGCGCTACGCCGAGGTGGTGAAGAAGGTGCACGGCACCGAATCCCGCCTGCTGCCTGGCCACACCGCGCTTGCCGAGGCGGCCGCCCGCTACCTCTACAAGCTGATGGCCTACAAGGACGAGTACGAGGTGGCCCGCCTGCACAGCGATCCGGCTTTCCTGGCCCAGCTCGATGCGCAGTTCAAGCATGGCTACACGCTCAAGTACCACCTGGCGCCGCCACTGCTGGCCGATCGCGACCCGAAGACCGGCGAGCTGCAGAAGAAGGTGTACGGCCCGTGGGTGCAGAAGACCTTCCGCCTGCTGTCCCGCTTCAAGAGCCTGCGCGGCGGCGGTCTGGACCTCTTCGGCAAGAGCGAAGAGCGCCGCGAGGAGCGTCAGGCCATCGAGGACTACATCGTGCTGCTCGACGACATCCTCGCCCGGCTCGACGCTGCCAATCACGCGGCGGCGGTGGAGCTGGCCAGCGTTCCCGACGAGATCCGCGGCTACGGCCACGTGAAGGAGAAGAACGTGGCCGCCGCCAAGGCCCTGCTGGCCGAACGCCGTGAGGCTTTCCGCAACGTCCAGCCGCTGCAGATGCGGGCCTGAGCGAGCACGCGCTACTGAGCAACACCGGGCCGGTCGTCCATTGCGGCCGGCCCGACATACAGCCCCCACAGAGGGGCCAACCCATCCCGGCTAATCACCGGACCAAGGAAGAGACTGACCATGCAGAACAACAAGCCCGCCACCCTCCGTCGCCCGCTGAGCCTGCTCTTGCTGGCCGCCTTCGGCACTGGCGCCGCCGCGCCGGCCTTTGCCGAGAGCGAGATCGACACGCTCAAGCGCGAGCTGGCCGAACAGCGCCAGCTGATCCAGCAGCTCATGAAGAACCAGGAAGAACAGAAGAAGACCGAGATCCAGACCGGCGGCCCGGCCCGCGGTGCCGGCCTGCAGATGGGCGTGCCGACCGGCCCGTCCGGCACGCTGACGATCTATGGTGTCGCCGACGTCAGCGCCTCCACCGTCAACAGCGGCTACGGCCAGAAGTCCACCATCGGCTCCGGCGGCATGTCCTCGTCGCGGATCGGCTTCAAGGGTGAGAAGGAGCTGGGCGACGAGGTGAAGGCGGTGTACCTGATGGAAGCCGGCCTGCTGTTCGATACCGGCTCGGTCGGTACCGGCGCGATCACGCCGGGCATCAACAACACCGCGGTGTCCAGCGGCGGGCAGACCAGCAACGGTAGCCAGATCTTCTCGCGGCAGATCTACGCTGGCTTGCAGACCCGCTTCGGCACGCTCACCGCCGGCCGCCAGTACGCCGGTTCCTACACTTCGTCGGTGATGTCGGCAGCGATGGGGGCCGGTTTCTTCGGTTCCTCCGCCGGCCTGCTGCCGGTGATCGGCGGCATGCCGACGCGCCTCAACAACTCGCTGGTGTACGCCTCGCCGAAGGTCGCCGGTTTCTCCGGCCAGCTGACCCTGAGCAGCGGCAGCGAGAACAACGTGAACATGGTCACCCCGGTCGCTGCCGGTTCAACGACCGTCACCACTGACAAGGCTGGCCGCGGCGGCGATCTGGCGCTGTACTACAGCGCCGGCCCGCTCAACGCCACGGCGACGGCGTGGAACGTGGACAACGCCAGCTACGTCGCCCCGGCGACGGGCCCGCAGGAAACCGGCCTCGCCAAGCGCCGCGGCTGGCAGGTCGGCGGCAGCTACAACCTGGGTTTTGCGACGCTGTACGGCAACTACGTGGCTGGCCGCATCAGCGGCGGCAACTACGAGAACGTGACGGGCACCCTGTCCAAGGCCGACGGCTGGAGCGTCAGCGCCGGCATCCCGCTGTGGCGCGGCAAGGCGCTGGTGAGCTACAGCCAGCTGGACGACAAGTCGATCAAGAACCACGACGCGAATCTGCTGGGCCTCGGCTATGCCTACAAGCTGCAGGATTCGACCACGTTGTACGGCACCTGGGGCAAGGTGCTCAACAAAACCAACGGCACCTACAGCCTCACCGATGGCGGCAACCTGGTCGGCACCGTGGCCAAGCCGGGTTACGACCCGAGCGGCTACATGCTCGGCGTGAACCACGTGTTCTAAGGTGGGCCAAGCCCTGCGGACGAATCGTCCGCAGGGCCCAGTTTCAAACGCGGGACGGGTCCGAGGCGGGACCGCCTCCGCGGATGTTGGCCAGCAGACCGCCCAACTGGGAGTCGAAATCCAGCCCCTTGTCGAAGGCCGTCATCGTCTGTTCGATCCCACGGGACAGTATGGCCAGCATCTGCTCTTCCTGGACGTCCGACAGGCCGAGATACATCAGTTCCTTGGCGAAGAACTGGTTGAGGTCATGCAGGCTCAGGCGGGTTTCCGCCTGCAAGGCCCGGTACTGCTCGCGCAGGGTGACGATGGCGTGTTCCACGCCGGCTGCAGTGTCCTGCAGCAGGGCCGTCCGGGTTCGTATCTCGGTATCGCGTAGCAGCGCCAGCATGCTCGCCTCACAGCCCTCGGCAATGATTGCCAGGTGATCGCGCAGACGCCCGCAGCGCTCTTCGTCCTCAATCGGGAAGTTATTGACGAGGATGGAGACATGGGGATAGTTGATGACGATCTTGCGGCGGAACTGGAAGATGCGTTCCATCTTGCGAACCTGCTCGAACACCGATTCCTCCAGCGGTGTCGCGGTCCCTGACGGGACGAAAGTCTTGGTCCGGCCAGGGGCGCCGAGTTGCACGTTGGCATCCAGGTCGTAGTCGCGCAGGGCGGCAATCGTCAGGCGCGCCAGATCGGCCATATCCGTGCAGGCCAGGCCGCTGCGCAGGAACTGCAGCGCCACGCCGCTCTCCCCCAGATTGGTGAGAAAGGACATGGCCATCTTCTGCATGGAATCTTTTTCGGACTGCACGCGCTTGCGCTCGGCCACCAGCGTGACCAGTGCGCGGACCTTGCTCAATACTTCCTCCGGTGCCGGCGGCTTGGCGATGAAGTCGTCGCCACCCGATTCGTAGGCCTTGAGACGCTCTTCCAGGGTGTCGTGACCGGAGAAGAAGATGACCACCGGCTGATCGGTGGGTGATGACCACTCTTCCAGTGTGTGCAGGCGGCGGCAGGTCTCGTAGCCGTCGATGCCGTCCATCTGGATGTCCAGTAGCACCACATCGGGGCTGAAGCGGATCACATGGTCGAGGCAGGCTTCACCTGATGGAAGGGTACAGGTCTCGAATTCGTCCTCCAGCAGGCTCTCGAGCAGGCTGGCGGAAATTTCGTCGTCGTCGACGATCATCACTCGCGCCCGGGGCGTGCTGTCGGTGTCAAACAGGTCCTCACTCATGTTTGCGTTTCCGTGGCGTTCTCCCGTGCGTCCCAGGTCTCCTTGATTTGCAGAAGCTGCGGGAGGATTGCGGTAAATATCTCTATCAGACGTGGCTCGAAGTGGGTTCCCGAGTTTTCTTCGACGAACCTTATCACGCGCTCCATGGGCCAGGCGTCTTTGTATGGCCGCTTCATTGTCAGGGCATCGAAAACATCGGCCAGCGCGACGATGCGCGCCGATTCGGGGATGGCGGTGCCGGCCAGACCGTCCGGGTAGCCGCTGCCGTCCCATTTCTCGTGGTGGCGCAGGGCCAGTTCGGCCGCCAGCTGGAAGACCGGCGCCTTGCTCTTGCTGAGGATCTCGTGACCGATGGTGGTGTGGGTGCGCATGACGACCCATTCGTCCGCATCGAGCTTGCCGGGCTTGCGCAGCACGGTGCCGGGGATGCCGATCTTGCCGGTGTCGTGCATGGGGGCGGCAAGCTCCAGCAGTGCGCAGGCTTCCTCGCTCCAGCCCGCAGCGGCGGCGATCGCGCGGGCGTAGGCGGCCATGCGCCAGATGTGCAGGCCGGTGTCCGTGTCATTGAAGTGTCCGGCCTCGCCGAGCATGCTGATGGCGTCCCGGTGGCTCTGTTCGAGTTCGGAGGCGCGGACCAGGTTGAGCTGGTTCGCAACCCGCGCCTGGACGATCGCCGGGTGGATGGGCTTGGTGATGTAGTCCACTGCGCCGACCTGGAAGCCGTAGGTCTCGTCCGGGGTTTCCGACAGGCTGGTCACGAAGACGACCGGGATCGCGGCGGTGCGCGGATCGGCCTTCAGCTGCCGGCAGGCTTCGTAGCCGTCCATGCCGGGCATCTGGATGTCGAGCAGGATCAGGGACGGCTTGTGCCGGCGGGCGGCGGCAAGCGCGTCGCTGCCGCTGGTGGCGAACACCAGCCGATAGCTGGCCTTGAGGGCCTCGCGAATGGCATCCAGGTTCAGGGGCTCGTCGTCGACGACGAGGATCGGGCCGACTGCCATCACCGGCCTCCGTCGCCGAGGCCGCAAGCCTGGGCCAGCGCGGAAAGGGCGCGTTCGGCGCCGCGGAAGTCGTAGCGGGACACGGCGTCGGTCAGCGCCTTCAACGGCGCCTCGGGGACTTGAGACTTGAGTTGCGCGAGGAGGGGCTCCACATCGTCCGGCGTGTCCTTCTGCAGCGCCACGCTTATTTGTTCGAAGATGGGTTGCAGGACGGCAGGCGCCGGCGCCGGCTGCGGATGACTCGGAGGGGCCTCGTCGCCGGCCACCGTGGCGGCGATGCGCACCAGGGTCACGGACAGTGCCTGCCTGAACGCTTCGATAGTCGCGCTGCAATCCTGCTCCTGCTTGAGCTGCAGTTCGAGGGTCTTGGCGGTATCCGCCAGCCATTCCAGGCCGATGTTGGCGGCGGCCCCGCGGAGCTTGTGCACGAGCGCGGCCCGGGCGGTGTCGCTAGCCGCCGCGTCCAGACGCGTTGCAACGTCGCCGAACTGGTCGACGAACTTCTGCAGGAAGCGGTGGTGTTTTTCCTTGCTTCCCCACATCGAGGCGCCACGCTCGACGGCAATGACGGCCAGTCCCTGGGCAGCCGACGGTTCGTCGGTTGCGGCGGGCGGGGCAGGGGGTTCAGCGGGTGTAGCTGCGCGAGGGGTGTCTGGAGAAGAGGACATGGTGGTGTCGGTGCCCAGCCAGTGGAGCAGGGTTCGGTAAAGTAAGGGAGGTTCGACGGGCTTGGAGATGAAGTCGCTCATGCCGGCGTCCTTGCAGCGCTTGCGGTCTTCCTCGAAGGCGTTGGCCGTCATCGCGATGATCGGGATGGTCTCGCAACCCGGCAGGGCCCGAATGCGCCGGGTGGCCTCCAGCCCGTCCATGACGGGCATCTGCATGTCCATCAGGATGAGGTCGTAGGTCTTGAGCCGGACCATTTCAAGCGCTTCCGCGCCATGGTTGGCGATATCTGCAGTGAGTCCGGACTCGGCGAGGATTTCCTGGGCCACATCCTGGTTGAGTTCGTTGTCTTCCACGAGGAGAACCCGGGCGTTGGTGCGTATTGGCGCGTCGTCCGTCTCCGGCCCGGAAGTCTGGCGCAACATGTCCGGGGTTCCGAGGGATAGCCGGACCTTAAACCAGAACGTGCTGCCTACCCCAGACTGGCTGCGTACACCAGCGTCCCCCCCCATCAGCATGGCGAGTTTGCGTGAGATGACCAGCCCCAGTCCGGTTCCACCATATTTTCGTGATGTGGATGTGTCTGCCTGGCTGAAGGCCTGGAAGAGGCGGGTCTGCTGTTCATCGGAAATGCCGATACCCTCGTCCTCCACCTCGAAACTTACTTCAACCACGCCATCGTGAAGTGCTCCAAGCCGGGCACGAATGACGATATTTCCCCGGTCGCTGAACTTGACTGCGTTGTTGATGAAATTGATGAGGATCTGCCCGAGTCTAATGGCGTCGCCGATGACGACCGTGTCGTTAAGGCGATCGTCAATTTCCCGGCGCAGCTTGAGGCCTTTTTCCTCCGCCTGAATGGTGAGCATGCTGTAGGCGCTATCAATAACCGTCGGAACGCGGAATGGCAGATTCTGCAGGTGTATCTGCTCAGCATCGATCTTGGACAGGTCGAGGATGTCATTGATGATCGCCAGCAGGTGATGTCCCGCGGAGACGATCTCGTCGAGCCGGATTGCGTGTTTAGTTCCCGCCATGGGCTTCTTGAGCAGTTGGGAGAAGCCGATGATCACGTTCAGCGGGGTGCGAATCTCGTGGGACATGTTGGCGAGGAAGGTGCTTTTCGCCCGGTTGGCGTCCTCGGCTTCCTCGACCCGTCTTTCGAGCTGCTTGTTGAGTTTCTTGATGGTGCGCGAGCGTTCCTCTACCAGATTCTCCAGGTGGTCCCGGTAGTCGGCCAGCGTGACCTCGGCATACTTGCGCTCGATGGCTAGGGAGACCAGCGTCGACACATGGCAGACAAGCTGGATGTCGTTATGGGTTGGGATGCATGGCGTGCGGTGGTAGATGGCAAAGGTCCCCAGCACGTGCTGGCTTGAATCCCTTATGGGTTCGGACCAGCATGAGGCGAGCCCGGCCTGCGCTGCGACGTCCCGATACTTCGTCCAGTAGGGGTGGGTCTGGATGTCCTCGACGATCACCCGCTCGCCGGTGTGGGCTGCTGCGCCGCAGGCTCCTTCGCCCGGGGCTATGGGGAGTCCGTCGATGGCCTTCATGTAGAACGTTGGCAGACTGGAGGCTGCAGTGTGCAGGCGTTGTCCACCGCCTGGGCCGATCAGCAGGATGCTGCACAGGGCAGTCGGGTCTATTTTTTCGATGCCGTGTACGATGGTATTGAGGATCTGCTCCAGGGGCGCCCCCTCGACAATGAGCTGCAGTGCACTGCCGCGGAATTTCTCGAGTTCGTCCGCGCGGTTGCGTTCTGTGAAGTCGGCTACATTGGCCAGTGCGAAATCCTGGTTGTTGTCGCGGAAGTGGCTCAGACCGACTTCAATCGGAAACAGGCTGGCATTCTTGCGCTTGCCGTAAAGGGCATCGCCCTTGCCCATCTTGCGGTTGAACGGTTGGCGGAAATAGGCGGCAAGAAAGGACGTATGCACGTCACGGCTTTCATCCGGTAGCAGGAGATTGAGAGGGTGCCCGATCAACTCCTCATGGGCATAGCCGAATATCCGGCTCAACTCCCGGTTGGCCATGACGATCCTGCCGTTCGCATCCACCACCGCGAGGCCGTTGGAGTTGGCTTCGAAGACGACCTGGAAGTTCTGCTGAGCCTGATAGAGTAGTTGGGTGGCCCGGGCTTCCTCACGGGCGATCTGCTCGGCGTTGTGAAACGCGTTACGCTGAGCGTTCGAGATGACCAGTCTGCGACATCCGACTGCAAACAGGGTCAGGAGGAGGAGTGTGCCGACCGAGATGTGCGACCAGACGTTCCAGCGCACCTCAGCGAGGCTCTCCTCCGGCAGGCGGCTGATCACTGTCCAGATATTGCGGGTTTCGACGCGGCCCTCATAGCTTTTCGACAACGCGATGGTGGACCACGTCCAGATATCGTCCGCGATCCGTTGCTGCCCTTTGTCTGTAGCCGTGACGGCCCGCCAGGCCTCGGGATAGCGAGTACCGAAGGTGTGGGGGCGCTTCAGCATGAACCCCCATTCCTCTGTCGGATCGGTGCTTCGCAGCCAATAGCCGTCTTCATTGAGCAACTGCAAGCGGGAGGCGAGCGGTGCAGCGCTCTTGATGAACGTCTCGATGTTATTGCGTGCGGCAAGATTGATCAGCAGGAAGCCGCGGACCTTGCCATGCTCGTCGAACACGCGCTGCCCGACCCTGAGCGTCGGCGTGTAGGGCTCGACGATGTGAGTGCCTTCCATCAACAGATCGAGGGGGGAGATGTAGGCCAGGTTGTCCCGCATCCCCATGATGTCCTTGAAGAAGTAGCGGTCGCGCTTGTTCTGGAGTTGGGTACGCGGCAGGGGTCTTCCGTCGACGCCGTTCCAGTCGACGCGAACCCGCTCCTGGCCATCCTGGTCAATCCAGCGAACCGAGCTGTAGCCCGGGTTGCGCGACAGTAGCGTGATGAAAGCCTCCTGCATTGCCGCGAGCGTCTCCCTGGACGGGGACAGGTAGGCATTGCGGATCGGGGGCTCCGTCACCAGACTGCGGATATGGTCCAGGGGAAAGGCGAGGTCTTCCTCCAGGCGACGACGGGCTGCCGATACATGCTCTTGTTCGTGCGCAAGGATCGGCGTGACCGCGGCCTGCTCCGAAGAACGTCCCAACAGCCAGGCGCCCCCGATGACGATCAGCGCTACCGGCAGAAAAATGGACAGGAACTGGATGAGAAGATAGCGCCTGTCTATTTCACCAATGCTTTCGGGGCCTTTCGAAATGAAATAAATGGAACTGATTCTGGACTCCTGGATTCATCCGAGAAAAATCGACCGGCTTTTTATTTCTGCCAATAGTATTCCCGGTGAATGCTGGGAGGTAGTGCAATGGGACACAATTCGGGATATGCCTTGCTGGGAATGCGCGGGCGAGCCCGGCTTGTCCCTGCAGGCCCGGAGCACGATGAATATACCCGATACGGGATAAGGGTTTCCCTGCCGGGTGTCACGGGAGGATGCTCTTCCTGTATTTTGGCGGCTGCGGTCAGGAGTGCGACGCCACGCCCGCTGCGATTTTCTTCCGCCGGGCGTGCGGCCTTCGAGGTGCTGGTCAGCGCCTGTTGGCTGCCTGCTTCAGCAGGCGCCCCACGACTTCCCGGAATTCCAGGTCAATGTCGGTGGCCCGATCGAAATATCGATGAAAATCATCCTGGGCAGCCCGGAACAAATCGTCCAGATAGGTCCGCTGGATGTCCGTCAGGCTCATGCTGTCCAGCGCGCGTTCGAGATTTTCCAGTGGTTCGACAAGTAGGTGCTGCCCTTGGGACAGATTGTCGCGACTTTGCTCCGCGATCTGCGCCAATATCCGGCCGAATTCGGCCAGTTGGGGGAGTCCATCGTTGGCCTCGATGGGCTGACCATTCAGGGCCTCGATGTCATGAAGGCGCAGATCGGCGCATTCCGTCAGCGTCGATAGATGCTCGCGCAGGCTTGATCGTCGTTCAGGCTCGTCGGTCGGCAGGTTATGAATCAGGATAGCGATGTGCGGGTAGGTGACGAGCGCACGGCTACCGAACTCGAAGAGGTGTTCCGAGTCGCGCCGGGTGGCGAGTACGGAGGCAGCCAGCGGTGACAGCGGGCCATCGGTCGTGCGATCCAGCGGGCCGTCGTGGCTGATCACCCGTACCGCGCCGTTCAGATCCCAAGCCCCGAGAATACCGATGAACAGCTCGGCAATGGCTTCATGGCTGCCCAGGGTTGCGAGCTTGCGCAGGGCGTCCACTACCGTGCTCAGATCCCCGACCCTGCTGAAGGCTTTCTGGACCAGAACCTGGGCGGTGCTCGATTGGCGGGTGAGGGCATGGATCGCTGTCCGGTGGGCGGCGATGCTGTGCAGCTTGTGGCGCAACTCATGGGCCGCAACCGGCTTCAGTATGTAATCGTCGCCGCCCGCCTCGTAGGCTGCAATCCGGTCGTCCGCGGTGTCGTGGGCGGATACGAAGATGACGGTCGTTGCGTCGCCGCCGGGCCGTTTGCGCAACGCCCTGCAGGTGTCGTAGCCATCCAGGCCGGGCATGCCGATGTCGAGCAGCACGACCGCGAAAGCGTCAGTGCTGGCAAGAAAGGCATCGCCGTTTTCGAAGGTCTCGACCGCATAGTCATTGCCCAACAGTTTGCTCAGAATGAAGCGTTGCGGAGAATTGTCATCGACGATCGCAATACGAACCTTTTCACCCATGGTAATTCCTGGCCTCTCACGCCTTGATGTGGTTTTCGGTCGGGGCGCGAGCATGCGCTTACCTTACTTCAGCCGGTGCGAGATTAGCATGGAGATCCGCCTGGACGGGCCGTGGTTCGTGCATTTCGGTGCTTGCTGATCTGCTGTTGGGGAAGCCGCATCCATGGCTATTGGGTGAGCGTATTCATAATAGGTGGATCTTTCTGCATGCCGGGCGTCACCAGGGAGTATTTCTCGTCATAATGACAAGCCCGCGAACATTGTCTGGTGCGGATCTTCCGGCTTGATGCATTTCGCTGGAGAGAAAGGTACAGCGAGAATTATTTAACGGGATGGGGCTCGGTAGTGGATTTGGGGGCCGCGCCGGTTGATTTTTATCAACCGACCGGTGTTCTGACGGCGATTAGAATCTGTCCCTGAAAATATAAAAATTTTCATTTTTTCGCTTTTTTTGATAACCGGGTCTGCTTGGGCTTGATCGATGCAAATGAAGTTGGATCAGTGGTGCGAATTCCTGTCGATCGACGGGGATGTATTGGATACCCTCAAGGAATTTCTCCCGCTTATCGAGGCCAGTATCGATCAAATCCTGGATGTGCTGTACGCGAGGCTGAAAGCCAGCAGCGTGTCGGCGCGGGCTTTCGGCAATGAGGAGACACTCGTCAGGGCGCGGCGCAGCCAGAAGGATCACTGGCTAAAGCATGTCTTCGCCGGTAATTTCGACGACGATTATTTATCCGCTGCCCGGCGCATCGGTCGCACCCATCATCAGCTCGGTGTGGATCTGCGGCTCTACATGGGCGCTTACGCCATCGTGCTCAATGAACTGACCTGCATTGTGCAGGCAGCGATTCCCGATAGCCGCGAGACACGCCTGCGTTACATGAACGCGGTGACCAATGTGGTGTTCATGGACATGGGGCTTGCCACTTATGTCTATTACGACACCATGCTCTCCCACGTGGAGGAAATGGCTCACCAATTGAACATGAGCCTCGCCCGTGCGGGGGAGTATCGGGATAACGAAACAGGCGAGCACATCGTCCGTATGAGCCGGATGTGCGAGGCCGTTGCGCTGTCCTACGGCAAGGATGAACGTTGGGCCGAAATGCTGCGCGTGGCGAGTCCGCTGCACGACGTGGGCAAGATCGGCGTCCCCGACAGCATCCTGCTGAAGCCGGGTCGGCTGACCTCCGACGAGATGAACGTGATGCGCCAGCACCCGGAGATCGGTGGTGACATTATCCCCGAACATCCCGCCGAGGTGATCGGGATGGCGCGGCGGATCGCACTCACGCATCACGAGAAGTGGGACGGATCGGGCTATCCCGTTGGCCTGCGCGGCAGTGAGATTCCGCTTGAGGGGCGCATTGCGGCAATCTGCGACGTTTACGACGCCCTGATCTCGAAGCGTCCTTACAAGCAGGCCTGGTCCAAGGAAGAGGCCATCGGCCACATCGTGACCAGCAGCGGCACCCACTTCGATCCCGACGTGGTGCGTAGTTTCCTGGCCTGCCTGTCGAGCATCGATGATATCCAGCGCCTGTACGGCGACCCCGAAGGCGAGGGCATCCGACCCGAAGCCGGTGCGGCGTACTGCTGAGGCACCGCAGAGCAGGCTTCAGCGGCTGTCACGGTGAGGATAGGCGCCGCATATCACCGGGATAAGGCAAAGCAAATGGTATCTCCATGGGCCGCTGCTAAGCTGTCCATCAGGTGGAACTTGTTTCTCGTTCCGCAAGTCCTTGGTGTGTTTAGACGAGGAGGAGACGACCATGAGCGAACAACAAAAGTGCCCGTTTTCCGGCATGCACGGCGCTCCGGCGACGGCCGGCGTGCGCTCCAACCGGGACTGGTGGCCGAAGCAACTTAACCTGGGGATCCTGCACCAGCATGCCCCGGCTTCGAACCCGATGGATCCGGGCTTCAACTATGCCGAAGCCTTCGGCAAGCTCGACCTGAAGGCGGTCAAGCAGGATCTGACTGCGCTGATGACCGACTCGCAGGACTGGTGGCCGGCGGACTGGGGCCATTACGGCGGCCTGTTCATCCGCATGGCCTGGCACAGCGCCGGCACCTACCGTACTACCGACGGGCGGGGCGGCGGCGGTACCGGCAACCAGCGCTTCGCGCCGGTCAATAGCTGGCCCGACAACGGCAACCTGGACAAGGCCCGCCGCCTGCTGTGGCCGGTCAAGCAGAAGTACGGCAACGCGCTGTCGTGGGCTGACCTGATCATCCTGGCCGGCAACGTGGCGCTGGAGTCCATGGGCTTCAAGACTTTCGGCTTCGGTGGAGGCCGCGTCGATATCTGGCAGCCGGAGGAGGACATCTATTGGGGGCCGGAGACCGAATGGCTGGGTGACAAGCGCTACAGTGGTGAGCGCGATCTCGCCAACCCGCTGGCTGCGGTCCAGATGGGCCTCATCTACGTGAACCCGGAAGGCCCCAACGGCAATCCGGACCCGGTTGGCTCCGGCCGCGACGTACGCGAGACCTTCGCCCGCATGGCGATGAACGACGAGGAAACCGTTGCGCTGGTGGCCGGCGGCCACACCTTTGGCAAGGCACATGGCGCTGGTGACCCGAAACTCGTCGGGCCTGAGCCGGAAGGCGCTCCGCTCGAACAGATGGGCCTTGGATGGAAGAACAGCCTTGGCAGCGGCAAGGGCATCGACACGACCACCAGCGGCATCGAGGGTGCCTGGAAGCCCAATCCCACCACCTGGGACAACGGCTATTTCGATACGCTGTTCGGCTATGAGTGGGAGCTCGTCAAGAGCCCGGCGGGTGCTTCGCAATGGCTGGCCAAGGACGTCAAGGATGAGGATCTGATCCCGGACGCCCACGACCCGTCCATCAAGCACCGGCCGATGATGACCACCGCCGACCTGTCCTTGCGCTTCGACCCGATCTACGAGCCGATTGCCCGCCGCTACCACAAGGACCCGCAGGCTTTTGCCGAAGCCTTTGCACGCGCTTGGTTCAAGCTCACGCACCGTGATATGGGGCCGAAGGTGCGCTATCTCGGCCCGGAAGTGCCGGCCGAAGACCTGATCTGGCAGGACCCGATCCCGGCGGTCGATCACCCGCTCGTCGATGCGGCCGATATTGCCGCCCTGAAGGCGAAGATACTCGCATCGGGCTTGTCCATTTCCGAGCTCGTGTCGACGGCCTGGGCTTCCGCGTCCACCTTCCGGGGCTCCGACAAGCGCGGTGGAGCCAACGGCGCCCGCATCCGTCTGGCCCCGCAGAAGGATTGGGAGGCCAACGAGCCGGCGAAGCTGGCCAAGGTGCTGGCAACGCTGGGAGAGATCCAGCAGGGCTTCAACAGTGCGCAGGGCGGCGGCAAGAGGGTGTCCCTCGCCGACCTGATCGTGCTGGGCGGCTGTGCCGCTGTCGAAAGCGCCGCCAGGGCGGCAGGACATTCCATCGATGTGCCATTCACGCCAGGTCGCAGCGATGCGCTGGCTGAGCAGACCGACGTGGAATCCTTCGCCGTGCTGGAGCCCCAGGCTGACGGCTTCCGCAACTACCTGAAGCAGGCCTTCCGCGTGCCGGCTGAAACCCTGCTGGTGGACAAGGCCCAGTTGCTGAAGCTCAGCGCACCGGAAATGACCGTGCTGGTCGGCGGCCTGCGCGTGCTGGATGCCAACGTGGGTGGATCGAAGCACGGGGTGTTCACCGCACGGGCAGGGCAACTGACGAACGACTTTTTCGTCAATCTGGTGGATATGGGGACCGAGTGGAAGCCGACGTCCGACGCCGCCGATATTTTCGAGGGGCGTGACCGCAAGAGCGGGGAGGTCAAATGGACCGGCACGCGTGTCGACCTCGTCTTTGGTTCCAACTCGCAGCTGCGCGCCTTGGCCGAGGTGTATGCCCAGAGTGATGCGCAGGGCAAGTTCGTGCGTGACTTCGTGGCGGCCTGGGACAAGGTGATGAACCTGGATCGTTTCGATCTCGCTTGAGCGCCGTGCCACCCAGGCCCCAAGGCCGGGAGGTGGTTTCCATCCTGATGCTGGGTGGAGCGTGCAGGGAATTGCCGGCTTGAAGGCATCTTCCCCGCATGCCACCCGCGGGGCGCCAAGCCCTCCGGCTGCAAACAGGGCGCCACCGTTCGGCAACGGCGGCCAGCCGATCACTGTAGCGTCTTCAGCAGGAGGCCAACGAGCGCGCACCCCGTAATGACATGAATCACGTTGGCCTTGAAGCGGAACAGGGCGATGGCGGCCCCGAGGGCGATGAGTGCCGACATCCACTCGAAGGTGCCCCCGAAGCCCTTTGGCCACAGTACGTGGTAGCCGAAGAACAGCGCCAGATTGAGGATGACGCCCACCACCGCGGCAGTGATCGCCGTCAGCGGCGCCGTGAATTTAAGGTCGTTGTGGGTCGTCTCGATGAAGGGGCCGCCCATCAGGATGAACACGAAGGACGGCAGGAAGGTGAACCAGGTGACCAGCGTGGCGGCCACGGCGCCGGCCAGGAACAGGCTGCCCGGACCGAACACCGCCTTCACGTAGCCGCCGACGAAACCTACGAAAGTGACGACCATGATCAGCGGCCCCGGCGTCGTTTCACCGAGGGCGAGGCCGTCGATCATCTGAGTCGGCGTCAGCCAGCCGTAGTGGCCGACGGCACCCTGATACACGTAGGGCAGTACGGCGTAGGCACCACCGAAGGTCAGCATGGCGGCCTTGGTGAAGAACCAGCCCATCTGCGTCAGCGTATGGCTCCAGCCGTAAGCGGCGGTGAGAAGGCCCATCGGCAGCAACCACAACAGGCCGCCCGCCATGGCGACGTTCGTCAGCTTCTTCCAGCTGAAACGTGCATGTTCGGGCGCCGGCGTGTCGTCGTCGATGAGCGCCCGGCCGAAGGATTTGTCGGTCTTGCCGTGCGCGCCGCCGGCCGTGAACTTGTCCGGCGCGATTCGGCCGCCAAAGTAGCCGAGTACTGCCGCCGCGGCCACGATGGCTGGGAACGGCACGTTGAGCGCGAAGATGGCCGCGAACGAAGCGGCGGCAATCGACCACAGCACTTTGTTCTTGAGTGCGCGGGAGCCGATGCGGTGCGCCGCGTGCATGACGATGGCGGTGACCGCCGGTTTGATGCCGTAGAACAGGCCGGCGATCAGCGGCACATCGCCGTACGCGACATAGACCCACGACAGGCCGATTAGGATGAACAGGGACGGCAGCACGAACAGCCCGCCGGCCACGACACCGCCCCAGGTTCGGTGCAGCAGCCAGCCGATGTAGGTGGCCAACTGCTGCGCTTCCGGGCCGGGGAGCACCATGCAGTAATTGAGCGCATGCAGGAAGCGCCGTTCCGAAATCCAGCGCCGGTGCTCCACCAGCTCCTGGTGCATGATGGCAATCTGCCCCGCGGGGCCGCCGAAGCTGATGAAGCCGAGCTTCAGCCAGAACAGGAAGGCCTGCCAGAAGCTGACCTCGATGGGGGCGCCGTCGAAGGATGCGGGTTTGGCTGCCAGGGGGGTGTTCATGGTTTCGGATCTTTCTCGAAGGAGGCCATGACAGCGTCAAAGATGTGGCTAGCGAGCTCCAGGAGTTGATCGTCATCGCGGATGTTGTCGCGAACGGTGGTGTTCTCCATGGGCAGGTTGGTGATGAGTGCAATCCAGATGGTCGTGAATGTACTCCACGCTTTGGGAGATAAATCTACAAATTTGTTCTTGAGTTGCGCGTAACGAAGCAGCCTGATTGGCGTGCCACAATTCAAGCCCGGTCTCCGTTCTTGCCGTCATGAGTTCGCAGAGTCATGCTTTCAACCCAGGCGTGGTGGCCGCGCTTGTCGCTGCGTTGCTGTTTGGCGCCAGCGCTCCGATTGCCAAATGGTTCCTCCACGCCGTCAGTCCCTGGGTGCTTGCCGGCCTGTTCTATCTGGGCTCCGGAATCGGTCTGGGTTTCTATCGCCTGGTGACCCGGGCCCAGTCTGTTTCGCTGCAGAAGGGCGAAGCCGGTTGGTTGGCGGGCGCCGTGCTGTCGGGCGGAGTCGCCGGACCGGTCCTGCTGATGTTCGGGCTGTCCGGAATGCCGGCATCCGGCGCCGCGCTCCTGCTGAATGCGGAAGGTGTGCTGTCCGCGCTGCTGGCCTGGGTGGTCTTCAAGGAGAATGTGGATCGGCGTATCGCCGTCGGGATGCTCGCCATTGCGGGCGGTGCGGTGATCCTGAGCTGGCCGGGAGAAGCGCGGTTTGCCGGAATGCTGCCGGCACTGGCGATTCTGGGCGCCTGTTTGTGCTGGGCCATCGACAACAACCTGACGCGCAAGCTCGCGCTGGCCGATGCGACCTGGATTGCCG
This sequence comes from Pseudomonadota bacterium, assembly GCA_018241685.1. GTDB lineage: Bacteria > Pseudomonadota > Gammaproteobacteria > Burkholderiales > Rhodocyclaceae > Zoogloea. The sequence goes on along the minus strand of JAFEDJ010000005.1, from coordinate 41,179 downwards.
CGGTCAAAGGGTTGGCGGCCGGTAGCGTCAATCTGGCCCTGGGCTTGCTGCTGGGGGCCGAGCTGCCGGGTTGGTGGCTGGCACAGGCCGCTATGGTCGTTGGTCTGCTGGCCTATGGGCTGAGCCTCGTGCTGTTCGTGGTCGGCATGCGTCATCTCGGAGCCGCCCGGACCGGGGCGTATTTCTCGGTTGCGCCGTTTTTCGGTGCCCTTCTGGGCGTGGCGAGGGGGGAGGCGGTCACGACCCCGCTGCTGGCCGCTGGTGCCCTGATGGCGTTGGGAATCTGGCTGCATCTGACCGAAAGGCATGAACACACCCACGCCCACGAGGCGCTGGAGCATAGCCACGAACACATCCACGATGCGCACCATCAGCACGCGCATGATACGCCGGTTCCCCCTGGTATCCGACATATCCATTGGCATCGCCATGAACCGATGGTCCATAGCCACGCCCATTTCCCCGATGCGCACCATCGGGGGCACCGCCATTGACGCTGGGAAATGCTGGCCTGACATGGCATCAACTTTGCGCAATAAGCCCGAGGCTATTCGAAATAGCTCAAAAGCATAAGAAATGTCTAGTTATGGAGCAGTGCCGCTGAAATCCATAGCACTTTCGAAATGGCGTTGTACAGGGGAGTGTCAAAGGGGAAAGTATGGCCATCAAGTTCAAATCTATTCAGCATCGTATTTCTGCGGTTGCCGGGGCGTGCCTGGTCGTTTCGGTAATATCCACGGTCGGTTTCGGCGTGTATTCCTCGCGCGACACCCAGCAACTCGTCAGCGAGCGGGTCAGCGGACTGGTGAAGGAGAACACGCTCGCCAGCCTGAAAGGGCTTGCCGGAACCCAGGCCGGCGTCATCCAGGCGAAGTTCGATGTGGCGCTGGATGCGGCGCGGACCATGGCCCACGTTTTCGAATTAGGAAAAAAAGAAAACGGCTTGAGCCTGGGGCGTAATCAGATCAACGCCGTGCTCTTGAACGTGCTGAAGAACAATCCGGATTTCAACGGCACGTATTCCTGCTGGGAGCCGAACGCGCTGGACGGCCACGACGAGCAATTCCGTACCGGCCAGGCCGGCAATAACGAAAGGACCGGGCGTTTCACGCCCTATTGGAATCGGGACGCCAAAGGCAATATCGCCGTTCAGCCACTGGTCGAATACGACACCATGGACAAGCATCCGAATGGTGTCCTGAAAGGCGGCTGGTATATCGGTCCGCGGGACACCAATACGGAAAGCGTGCTCGATCCCTTTCCGTATATCGTCCAGGGAACCCAGGTCTGGCTGACCACGCTGTCGGTGCCGATCATGGTCAACGGCAAGTTCGTCGGCGTGGCCGGAACCGACTACAACCTGAACTTCGTGCAGGAATTGTCCCTGCAGGCGGATCGCGGCCTGTTCGGCGGCAAAGGCGAAGTGCTGATCGTCAGCAACATGGGCCTGATCGTCGCCGACAGCGAAAAGCCCGAGATGATCGGCAAGCCCCTGCAGGAACTGTTGCCCGGCAAGGATGTTTCGGCTGTGGTGGCCGACATCAAGGCCGGCAAAGCGGATGCGCGCCTCGATGAGAGCACGGGTCTGATCACGGCAATGGCGCCGATCCAGCTCGGGCGCACCGGCAAGCCGTGGGCGGTGTTGATCCGGGTCAGCAAGGACGTGGTGCTGGCGGAAGCCTACGCGCTGGACAACAACCTCGCGGCCCAGGCCCGGGCGTATACGGGCTGGCAGGTGCTGGTCGGCTTGCTGGCGGCGGTGGGTGGCACGACCTTCCTGTGGTTTGCCGCCGCTTCCCTGGCCCGTCCTGTGCGTGAGGCCGAACAGCTGGCCAATACCATCCGTCAGGGCGACTTTTCCAGCCGCGTCGAGAGCCGTTCCGACGACGAAGTCGGCCGTCTGGGCGTGGCCCTCAACGATATGGCGGCCCGTTTGCAGGCCCGAGCCGATATCGCCGAACGAATCTCTCAGGGCGATCTGAATCTCCGGATCGACCTTGCTTCCGACCGGGACCAGCTGGGCATGGCGCTGCAGCGGATGCTGGACAACCTGAACGATGTCGTTGGGCAATTGCAGAACGGGGCCCGGGAGATCACCGCCAATGCCGAGCAGGTTTCGGATCTCAGCAATGAACTGTCGACGGGGGCAGCCCGGTCCGCGTCGTCGGTGACGGAGATCGGCGCCGCGATGCAGCAGCTGACCTCCACGACGCGGGACAACGCCGACAATGCAAGCCAGGCGGACGGCCTGTCCAAGGCCGCGCAGAGCTCGGCGGTGAGTGCGAGCACGCACATGAGCGAAATGATCTTGGCGATGGGCGAGATTGAGCAGGCCGGCGTCAGCATCAACGAGATCATTCGAGTCATCGACGAGATCACCACCCAGACCAACCTGCTGGCGCTGAATGCGGCCATTGAAGCCGCCCGCGCCGGGGAGCACGGGCGTGGCTTTGCGGTTGTCGCCGATGAGGTGCGCAACCTGGCGACACGCAGCGCCGAAGCGGCAAAGCGCGCATCCAGCTTGATCTCCGGCTCCGCCGAGAAAACCCGCCGTGGCGCCACCATCGCCGATACGACGGCCACTGCGCTGGGCGAGATCGTGGACGCGACGACCCAGGTTTCCAACCTGCTGTCCGAAATTTCCAGGGCTTCGCAGGAGCAGGCTTCCGGCTTTTCCGAAGTGTCGATCGGCCTCGGTGAGATCGATCGCGTGACCAACCGCAACAGCGGCGACGCCGAAACCTGCTCCCGGGCGTCGGTGGTACTGCGTCAACAGGCAACGAATCTGGTCGGTCTGGTTGGGCGCTTCCGTATCCGGAGTTGATCATTCCCCGCACGCGTGTCACCGGATACGCGTGTTTCGGGCGGGAGGATCTGAACGGCCTTCCGCCCTGAGCTTGCTTCTGTCTTGATTTTGCTGAATTTGGCGAAGTCAAGTAATTGCTTCATTTTCGTCGGCTTCCAATCGGCACAACATCTGATCCCAACAAAAACACCGTGTTGGGGGTGCCTTCGTTGTCCGCCGCTACGCTTCAGACCTGCTCGTTGACGCAGGAGCCGACCGAGTATCTGGCGGTCCCGGTGCTCTTGAACCTGCGCGCCTCGCTCCAGCTTCCCCTCGCGTCGGATTTTCCGGACGCGCCGGTCGCCTGGCTTCCCTGCGGGGGCGGCCTGCCCGTTGGGCACTCGCTGCCTCCTCTTCCCGAGGGCGAAACGGCCTGTCTCATCGCCCTTTATGAGCGGAGTGCGACGGAAGAAGCGCAAGGAGAACTGCAGCAAGGCCTGCCGCTCACGCCGGCGTGGCTGCGTGCGGCCTTGCGGCGTGGCGAATGGGATGACGCCATCGCTGTAGGCCCCACGCTGTCCCTCGACGCCGCACAGCTGGCCGGTCAGTTCATGTACGCCGTGGCCTCGGGGCACGACGATGCCGGCCGTCTGGCCAGAACGCTGCCCCCGGAGGCGGTCGACATTGGGGAGCGGGCCGCCCGACGATTTCGCGCGGAGGTTCAGGTCCTGGCACTGGCGGGTGACGAACACGAAGGCACGGGGACAAACAGCGGAATGCCTGAATCCGGATTTGGAACTTTGTGCGATGAGCATTGCCTCACTGCCTTTACGACGTCGTCAGGCAAGCCTAGCGGCATAGCCGCGAACATCTTGCTGAAATGTTTCTGAGTTAGGCTCACATATTAAACGCGAAAAAGGTACTCACCCTGCAAGTCTTTTCTGTCTCCACTCCGTGTCTTGACCGGCCCGCCCGCCTGGCGCACGCATATGATGCGTTCGAAGCCGCGCAGCGTGCCGTGCGCCAGTTGCCGACGCCGGCGCCTGTGGTGGTTTCGTGCCGGTGTCACGCTGCGGCCAGGGAATTGCCGGCTTATGTACGTGGCGGGGCCATTACGCCCGCATCGGGATACGTCTTTCAGGCAAAGTCCGTGGCATTCCATTTTCCGGTGGGGGAGCGAGACGGCGTGGCCTGCGTCGAAGTCCTCATCCCCGGGCAGCGTTGCATCTCTGTGAGCTACCGCATCAATGCCGAGGGTGTCGTTGCCGGCCTGACAACGGACGGGGCCACGCAACTGCTGCTGCACGTCAAGGGCAAGACCAGCGTTCAGGATTTCTCGGCGCATCTGGCAACGCTGGTCGAACGCGCGTTCACCGCGGGAGACCTCATGCAGACCAGGGCGGCTATCGCGCCGCGCAGCGAAGCCGCACCGGCGTCCGTTACCCACACTCAGAATGTGTACGCCGGGATGATTCCTGGCTGAGCACGCCTGAGTCTTCACACTTCGCCAGCCCTCTTATCCACCCGGTACTGCAGCTGGCCACGCCGCAATTTCAGCAGGCGAGCTGCTGCGGACAGGTTTCCGTCGGTGCGACGCAGCGCCTCGGCAATCGTCAGGGACTCGATTTCTTCGAGGGACATGTTCCCGTCCAGAATCCGTTCGATGGCTTGGCGGACCGAAAAGGACGCCTCTATGCCGGCTTGCGGAGGTGCGATGCCTGCTGGCGAGTGAATGCTGGACGAGGAGAGTGGGGCGGTCTCCGGCACCTGCTCGCCGCCGGAAAAGAGATGCTCCACGTCGATGCTCCCGTTGTTCTCCGCGAGGATCACTGCGCGCTCGATGATGTTCTCCAGTTCGCGGATATTGCCCGGCCAGTGGTAGGCCCACAGCTTTTCGCCAGCGCTCTGGGTGAGGCCGGCAATGGTTTTGCCAAACCGGGCCGAATAGCGTTTGACGAAGGTATCCACCAGCAGTGGAATGTCCTCGCGGCGTTCCCGCAGCGGGGGAATCTTGACCGGGAATACGTTCAGCCGGAAAAAGAGGTCTTCGCGGAATCGGCCCGCCTCCACTTCACTACGCAGATCGCGGTTGGTTGCGGCGATGATGCGCACGTCGATCCGGCGGACCTGCGTGTCGCCGACCCGTTCGAGTTCGCCTTCCTGGATCACGCGTAGCAATTTCCCCTGGGCATGCAGGGGCAGGCTGCTGATCTCGTCGAGAAACAGCGTTCCGCCGCTTGCCCGTTCGAAGCGCCCCGGGCGTGAGGCCGTGGCGCCGGTGAATGCGCCTTTTTCCACGCCGAACAGTTCGGCCTCCACCAGCTCCTGGGGAATCGCCGCGCAGTTGATGGAGATGAAAGGGTTCTCCGCTCTCGGGCCGAGGGCGTGCAGCGCCTTCGAGAAGCGTTCCTTGCCGACGCCGCTCTCGCCTGTCAGCAGGACGGTGGCGTCGGTCGGGGCGACGCGTTTTATCAGGTAGGCCACCTCGTTGAAGCTGTGCGATGCACCGATCAGATCGGGCAGTTGCTGCGGGGCTTCCTTCTGCGCGGCGGAAGACACGGGCTTGGCGCTGCGCCGCCTGGGGGTGGAGATGAAGTGTTCGACCTGCAGGAAGCTCAGGTGGGATTCGGCGTCTTCGCATTCCTCCAGGGGCTGCCCCACCACCCGGCAGCGGGCGTGTCCCATCGCCACGCACTCGACCTCACGCCACAGGATCGGGCGCCCCATCAGCGCCGTTGTGAAGCCGGTGGCGTAGCCGACCATCATCCAGCACGCCGGCGCGCCGCTGATGCCGAACTGGGCGCGGTGTATCTCGGCCTCCCAGGATGACTCCCAGTAATAGTCGCTCCAGAAGTCCCCGGTTTCCTGGTTGAACTGGACCCGGTCGACGGCCTGGTTCCGCACGAAGCCTTCCATCTCCCGCAAGCGGGGGCCGTAGGCGAGGGTCCTTTCCATTTGTCCGCCCTCCGCTGCGTGGAGTCGGCGGGCGTCCTCTGCACCTTGCTGGTAGCCCAGGCGGGTGAACAGCTCACGGGTGCTCTCGCCTCCGAGGCGCTCCATCAATTCCCGTCGCAAGGCCGCCAGGGTGAAGCCGTGGATCAGCAGCATGCGCTGATCCAGCACCAGGATCTGGCCGCTGTCCGGGTCGAACTTGACGTGCCTGGCGATCTCCTTGTCATCGATCTCGCGGGGGATGAAGCGCAGGTGGGCAGCTGCTGGATGGGGCACGTAACGGGGTCTCCTGGTTTCTGAAAACAGAAAATTTCTGTTTCAGAAAACTAGATATTTTTGTTTTCAGTAAATCGGATTTTAGCCATGTATCGATGTCTGTGTAAAAAATATCTATCAATCAATAGATTAAAGTGATTTTTATGCTGTGGCATGGGGTTTGCGAAGTGAGAGGCAAGAGCCCGAAGTGGCCGACGTACTTTCATCCCAAAGGAGACCCCGGCTGTGTTGAGTCCTCAACCCATGCTCGCTGTGCGCGTGCTCGAGAAGCGCGAAGCCGCAGTTGATGTTCTGAGTCTTGTTCTGACGTCTGTAGATGGCGGATCGCTGCCGCCTTATTCCGCAGGGGCGCACATCGACATCGCGCTGCCCAATGGCATGGTCCGTCAATATTCCCTTTGCCGAGCCGATGCCGGCGGCGGTACCTATGAGGTGGCGATTCTCCGCGATCCGGCAGGGCGGGGCGGGTCGGCGTGCGCGCACCGGGACATCAAACCCGGCGATACGCTGACCATCAGCCACCCCCGCAACCTGTTCCCACTGGTGCTGGCGCCCGTCTCGATCCTGTTTGCAGGCGGCATCGGCATTACCCCGATCCTGGCGATGGCGGAGGAACTACACCGCCAGGGGCGCGACTTCGAGCTCCACTACTGCGCCCGCAGCCCCGAGCGTGCCGCGTACCGGGAGTTGCTGGCGCAGGCACCCTGGTCTGGGCAGGTTCGCTGCTATTACGACAGCGAGCCGGATCAAGCCCGCTTCGACGCCGGGCAGATTCTCTCCGGGTGTGACGACGGCGCGCATCTGTATGTCTGCGGCCCGGAGGGCTTCATCCGCCACGTCCGCGATGCGGCCGATCAGGCGGGCTGGAGCGATGCCCGCGTCCATTTCGAACATTTCTCGGCATCCGCCGCGCCGCTGACGGAGGGCGGCGAGTTCGAGCTCGTGCTGGCCCGTCGCGGCATCACCGTCCGGGTCGGCGCGCAGACGACGGCCGCGCAGGCGCTGCTCGATCACGGCGTCGATGTTCCCCTGTCCTGCGAGCAGGGCATCTGTGGGTCCTGCGTCCTGCCGGTTCTGGATGGTGTTCCGGACCATCGGGACGTCTTCCTCAGCGCGGCCGAACGGGACGCCAACCGCTGCTTCACCCCGTGCTGCTCACGCGCGCGCACGCCGAGCCTGCTCATCGATTTGTAAACGTGGCGGCTGCATCGCCACATCTCATTACCGGGCGATAGCCCGGGATTCACACCTGGAGAAAAAAATGGAGACAACACGAAGCGTCACGTATCTGAAGAACGCGTGGTATGTAGCGGCCCTGTCATCGGAGGTCGGGCCGGAAGACTTGTTTGCCCGCAAGCTTCTCAACACCCCCGTGCTGATCTACCGCACGCAGGACGGAAGCCCGGTGGCGCTGCTCGATCGCTGCCCCCATCGCTTCGTGCCGCTCAGCATGGGCGTGCGCAGCGGTGACGACGTGGTCTGCAAATACCACGGCCTGAAGTTCGACTGCAGCGGCGCCTGCAATCGCAATCCTCACGGTAACGGCCACATTCCCCGCGCAGCACGGGTCCGCAGCTTTCCCTTGAGCGAGCGTTACGGCTTCATCTGGATCTGGATGGGCGACGAGCCCGCCGACGAATCCAAGCTGCCGGACGTCGGCCCGCTCACCGAAGGGCATCCCAACGGCGTGGGTTACACCTACATGCACCGGAAGACCTATTACGAGCTGATCACGGACAACGTGATGGATCTCAGCCATGTGGACCACCTGCATGGGGAGATCATTTCGACCCGTGGGCAGCTCACGCCCCAGGTGCCGCAGATCAAGGAGACGAGCAGCACGGTTTCCACCCGCTGGGAATGGAAGCAGACCCCGCCGATTTTCATCCTGAACCAGTTCCTGCCCGAGCCGATGGCCGAGGCGCGGCATTTTGTCGAAGTGATCTTCATGGCGCCCTCTACGGTCCAGTTGCAGATCGGCGCCACTCAGGACGATGGGGCGCTGGATCTCGAGCATTGCGTGGGGCAGTACGACCTGCACACCACGACGCCGGAAACGGACGGCACGACCCATTACTTCTTCGCGACCCGCAGAAATCACCTCGTCGAGGACGCCGAGTACAACGCCGCCAAGGTCAAGGGTATGCACGACGCCTTCGTGGATGAGGACGGCCCTTATGTCGATGCGCAGTACGTGGCGATCGGCAACGCCGATCTGATGAGCCTGAACCCGGTTCTGCTCACCAGCGATGTGGGGGCGGTAAGGGCCCGTCGGATCTTGCGCAGCGTGATCGCCAATGAGCTTGTGTCTCTCGAAGGGGGCGCGTCCAGCTCCCAGGCCCTCGAGCATGCCTGAGCGGGGAGGGTGATCATGCAAATGAAGCTCATGGCAAGGGCGGTCGCCTGTGCCGCCGCAGGCATGGCCCTGTCCGGCCCGGCATTGTCCTTCAACGTCGAGACGGACTCCCCGGACCTGGCCATTTCCTGGGACAACACATTCAAATACAGCACGGCCTGGCGCGTGCGCAGCGTCAATTCGAGTGTCGCGCCGGCGGGCACCGCCGGATTGACGCCGCAGGTCAATACGAATGATGGTGACCGCAATTTCGGTCGGGGGCTTATCTCGAACCGGGTCGATATCCTCTCCGAGCTGGGAGTGCGCTACAAGCGCGACAGCGGTTTCCGGATCAGCGCGGCGGGGTGGTACGACGACGTCTATCAACACCATAACGACCGTAGCGCCGCCGATGCCCCCGGCCTGAATCAGGCCGGGCCTTACGACGAATTCAACAAGCACACCCGGATCGCCCAGGGACGCAACGCCGAACTGCTGGACGCCTTCGTCTATACGAAGAAATCGCTGGGAGAGATGAACCTCAACCTCAAGGCAGGGCGTTTCACTCAGCTTTATGGGGAGAGCCTGTTCTTCGGCAACAACGCCATCGCCGGCGCCCAGACACCGCTGGACCTCGCCCGCGCGCTGTCCGTACCGAACTCCCAGTTCAAGGAGGTGGCCCGGCCTGTCGGCCAGGTCTCGGTGCAACTGCAGATCACGCCCGACGTGATCTTTGGTGCCTACGTCCAGCCGGAATGGCGCAAATCCCGCCTGCCGGCGGCGGGCAGCTATTTCAGCTTTGCCGACTTCGTGGATGACGGTGGAGAAATCCTCTACACCCCCTACGGACCGGCCAAGCGCGGCAAGGACATCGAGCCCGGCAATTCGGGGCAGGGCGGCATGCAGCTTCGCTTCAAGGCCGGCGACAGCGAGTTCGGGCTCTACGCGGCAACCTTCCACGAGAAGCTGCCCCAGTTCTATGCCCGCTTCAATGCCGGGGCCGGCGGCGTTGTGCCGCAGGATTACGTGATGGTCTATGGGCGCAACATCCGCACGGTGGGCGGGAGCTTCAGCACCCTCGTCGGCGAGACCAACGTCGCGGGGGAAATGTCTTACCGGACCAACATGCCGCTGGTGGCCGCGGGCAGCTTTGTCTTTCCGATCAACGATCCCGCTGCGGATGGCGACAGGAATGCCCGTTTCCCGAAGGGCGACACGCTGCATCTGAATTTGTCGGCCATCAGCGTGCTGGGCGCCAATGCCTTGTGGGACGGGGCGTCCTTCATCGGCGAGTTCGCCTTCAATCGCCGGCTGCGTGTCACCGACAACCCCGAGGCGCTCGACCCCAATGCGACGCGGGATGCGGGGGCGTTGCAGTTCGTCTTCACGCCGGAGTATTTCCAGGTCCTGCCTGAGACGGATCTGCAATTGCCGGTCGGCGTGAGTTACGGCCTGTGGGGGCGCTCGTCGGTCAATGGCGTGCTGTTCCCGGCAGAGCATGGCGGCAGCGTGAGCGTCGGCGCCAAGGCGGTGTACCAGAAGGCCTGGCAGCTGGGGCTCAACTACACCCATTACGTGGGCTCCGCGGGCTCCGTCGCCACGACGACCGGCCTCAACTCCTATCAGAACTTCCATGGCGACCGCGATTTCGTGTCGCTGTCGGTTCAGCGCAGCTTCTGAACCCATTCCGCCAAACAAGGAATCCCAACATGAAGAGCAAAACAATGATCTGTCTGGCCGTAGCCAGCACACTGTTCCCGTTCCAGCTGGCCGTAGCCTCCGTTTCGGCGGACGAGGCGTCCCAGCTCAAGACGGTCCTGACCCCCCTCGGCGGCGAAAAGGCCGGCAACAAGGATGGCAGCATCCCTGCCTGGAGCGGCGGCGGGAGCAGCAAAGTCAGCGGCCCCCGGGTTGGCGACATTCCGGTCAATCTGTTTCCGGGAGAAAAGCCCACCGTACAGATCTCGGCATCGAACATGGCCCAGTACGCGGGCAAGCTCTCCGAAGGCACCATGGCGCTGCTGAAGAAATATCCGGACAGCTATCACGTCAACGTCTTCCCGACCCATCGCACGGCCGTCGCGCCGCAGTACGTCTATGACGGAACGGCCCGCAATGCCACCGGCTGCAAAACCGTGGATGCCGGAATGTCGGTGGAGGGCTGCTTCGGTGGTATTCCGTTCCCGATCCCCAAGACCGGTATCGAGGTGATCTGGAACTACATCCTCCGCATCGAACCCGAGTCAGTCGAATTCGGCTCCAAGAACATCGTCGGGACCTCCAACGGCGCACGGACGATGGCGACGCGCACCGACAATTTCTTCCAGCACCCTTACTACTACAAGGACGGCTCGGCAAAGGGCTGGACGGGGGAGTATTTCCTGCAGCGTTTCAACACTACCGCGCCCCCGTTCAAGGCCGGCGAGTCCCTGGTCCTGCGCGACAGCATCAATGCCAAGCTCCCGCGCCAGGCCTGGCAGTATCTCGTCGGGCAACGCCGCGTCCGTCGGGCACCCACGGTAGCCTATGACACACCCGACTTCGTCTCGTCGGGTGCCAATTACTTCGACGAGGTCATGGGCTTCATGGGGCACCCGGACCGTTTCGAGTGGAAGCTCGTAGGCAAGCGGGAGATGTATATCCCGTACAACAACAACGAACTCGTCACGGCAAAGGAATCCGAAGCCTTCGACAAATTCCACCTCAATTCGAACAAGCTCCGGTGGGAACTGCACCGCGTCTGGGAAGTGGAAGCCACCGTCGTCTCCGGCAAGCGCCACGCGGTACCCAAGCGCAAGTACTACTTCGACGAGGACACCTGGCTGCTGGTGCTGATGGATGGCTATGACTCGGAGGGCAAGCTGTGGCGAAGCTCCGTCGTTCCCACCTTCTTCGTTCCGGCCGTACCGGCGGTTCTGGCCAAGCCGGTGACCATCTATAACCTCCAGGCGGGGACGATGAGCACGGTCCAGGGCTTGTTCCAGGATGAGCCCTACAAGGTGGTGTCCCGCAAGAACGAGTCCTTCTTTACCGGCGACGCTGCTGCTGCGGATGCCGATCGGTAACGCGCATTGAACCTTGTCCGGCTGTGAGTCCCGGGGCTTCGGGCCCGCGACCCAGCCGGCTCTGCGGGCGAGCGGGGCAGCATTTAAGTAGCGCTGAGCGACTGCCACATGGATCAACGTGCTTTGCGGTTGATAGGTGTAGGCAACCCTTCTCTTCTGTGAGGCTTCCATCGCCGCGGGGCAGGAGTGGCCGCGCGGAGCCGTCACAACCCCCAATGATCAGCGTGGCGGTGATGGCCGGCAGTGCTTTCCACATGACGTTCCCCTTCCTGACCGCAGGCGTCCTGCGTTGTCGGGGAGCGACTCATCCCAGGATCGGCGATCGCTATGAAGTGCTGCACTGGTTTAGCCTGAACCGGTGCCGGCACTTTTCATGGCGAGCGGGCCAACGCCTATAACCAGCCCCTGGTGATGAACTCCATCACTGGATAAACCCGGTTCTCCAGAGGATGGGCGTGCACCGCCTCAACGATGCGCGCCACGCCGCTGGCGTAGGGCGTGTCCCCATAGACGCGTGTTTCCATCTGTACGCTGCAGGCGCCATCCTCGATGCGGATGCGATGGAAAGCATGGCGGGCCAACTGGTTCTCCGGGATATGCAGTGTGTCGTGCTGCACCGACGGCTTGCGGACGGACTGGATCTTCTCCGGCGCCAGCCCGAGCGCATGGGCCATGCTCACCGCCGTGCCCGGCACCGATGTCTTGGACGCCTGATGGGATTCCACCAGCTCGATTTCGTAACCCCGGAAGAGCGGCCCGGACACCTCCAGCATGGCCATGAACTTGAGCATCAGGATGTTGGTGTTGGGGCACAACACCACCGGAAAGGCGAACTCGCCATCCTCGACGGCCGACCCGGTGGACAGCTCGATGAGCGGCGACGCCGTCTCCTCGCAAAACGCACCTACCGTCGCCAGCTCCCGTCCCGACCCCGCATGGACCACGATGGCCTGTCCACCGACCGGTGCCCGTTCTTCCCACGAAACGACCTGATGCCGCGTGTCCAGCTCAAGTGAGCCGAGCAGCTCCTTCGCCAGCTTGCCGGCCCCTACGATGATGACTTGCATGACTACCGCTTGAGATTGAAAGCGGAGGATTGTGAGGGAAGGGCGTGAGCTTGTGTTGGGGGGATTTGGGGACTTGCCGATGCCTTCTACTGTTCCGCGCTGGTGGATGCGGAAGGCGTCACCTTGGCGCGTTCGATCTCGCGCATGGGGTAGACCTCTTTCACATAGAAGTAAAAGAAAGCCACCGATAGCGCCAGCACCAGTAGACCTACTATCTGCGATGTCATCTCCATGCCTGCGGGCCCGATCTTGATCGTCGAGTTAGTTGTTGCCGGTGGTGCGGGCTCCTCGCTGGCGGACTCGGCGGCCGGCGCCTGCCCGGCCTGTGCATGGGCCGCTTCCGTCTTTTGGGCGCGGGCCCGGCCCGTGTAGTCGCGCTTGAATTGCAGGTAGGTGATCCACAGTCCGAAAGCGACGATTCCCATCACGATGCAGAAGAGGAGTTGCGTGGAGAATAGATGCCACTCCCAGCCGCGTCTCTCGTAGTCCCGTTGCCACTGGATGTGGGCGGCCTGGTCCTTCTGGTCCAGTTCGACCAGGGTCAGAGGCAGGTTCGGTGTGCCCGTTTCCTGAGCGCTGACCTCATATTTCTTTGCCGTGCCACTGACGTCGATGACCACCCCAAATGTAGTCGTCGGGTTGCCGAGCAGTATCGAGCACAGGCATGCTCCGGCAAGCACTCGTATCGCCACCGACATGCTCACGCCCCTCCCGTGACCTGGGCCAGCAGATCCAGGTAGTAATACAGTTCCTTGTAAGGGCAGTCCTTTGGAATGCCCGCCTCGAAAGGTGCAATGTCGGCGGCATTGTTCCTGCGGATCAGTTCCGTGAGCACCTTGCGCAGCGCCCGCAATTCCTGCGGCGTACCGGCATAGTTGTTTCTGCATGCTTCCCCGGAGGCCAGACCCGGCGGCGTCGGCAAGGTCTGCTGCATGACTTTCGTCGGGGTACACCCCAGGGTTCCCAGATTACCGAGCACGGTCATCTGTTGCTCGGGCGACAGTGCGACGCCCTTGAACACATCGGCCTTGAAGGCCTCATGCTTCTCGACCGTCAATTTGCTGGCATCGATGGGCTTATATATCCGCAACTCCGTTGCCCTCGGTGGCGTCTGCTGCTGTGCATGCACCGCAGATATGCCGACCATACCGATGGTTGCGCTCAGCGTGGCCTTGTATAGTGCTGTCAGCGTCCAACGCCGCACCTTGCACGAGTTCATGGCAACCTCCCCAGGACGCTCATGCATTTCTTATAGTGGAGCCATGCTGCTTGCGCAAGGCTCACGCCTTGATGTGCCTGGGGTCGGCATGGTCATTAGTCAATAACGTGCCGATCCCGCGTGTCGGAACCCTGGCTACCGATCACGAAATGGAGCAATGCTCTTCACTGAAGGCAGGTCTTGATGCAGGTGGAATAGGTAAGGTCGCACTTGGACTGCCGTTCTGACAGCCTGCTGGCGAAACTGCTGCCCCTCAATTCCTGGTTTTCGTCAAATTGGGGGGAGCCTGTTTCGTTTTGAGGAAAAGTCCCTCGCGTATTGGGCTTGTATCGAATGGGTGGGTCGGTATCGAAAGCTGTCTCTTTCTTGGCATTGGCGCGGCATTCCCTTTTGTCGGAGGCGCAAAGGGAATTGCACAGCGTTGAACTGCCAACCTGAGAGTACGCACTGACCGAAAAGAGCAGCCCAAACAGGGTCAATGTGATTTGCTTCGTCAAAAGTGACTCCCGTTGCCCGAAACGATGTTGAGCGAGATGTAGTTCAAAGCCTGCTCCAAACCCGACTGATAGCTGTATAGCATACGAATCGGGTCCGTACATGTCCAGAGAGTGAGTGCTGGCGCCGGTTCCCGTCGTCCTGCCCCTTGGTTGCAAGGCATGACGGGCGGGCCCTGGTTCGGCATGGCAACAACACGCCGATACTGTATGGGACTGTATTTTCATTCAATACTCTGCCAATATACGACCCCCCGATTTTCCCTTGCGGGAAATGCACGTCGTCGAGCAATGGCTTCAAACAGAGCGCATCACGCCACAGGCTGGGCCGCAGCGGTCATCGCGGCAGCGGTGGTCGCCCACGCCGGCGCGGGTGGCCCTTATCAGATGTGGAGCGCGTTGAGCTTTGTGATGGGCTTTATTGGCAGCACCGCGCCAGACTGGCTGGAAGTGGCCTGGTGGTCCAGGTCACGCCGTTTATGGATCACCCACCGGACCCTGACGCATTGGGGCCTGGCCTGGATCGCGCTTCTTTTCTATTCCTACGAGCAGCTCGGTAAAACTTCGCTGGCAGCGCCGGGAGTGGGTTTTGCCATCGGCGGGTTGATGCATTTGCTGGCGGACTGGCCCAACCCCCTCGGCGTACCGTGGCTGTGTTGCCGTCATTCCCTCAATTGGTGGAAGAGCGGGCGCTGCGACCTGCTCGTCGTGGCTGCGTCGTGGATCGGCGCCTTTGCCTGCGCTGACTACGTCTGGTTCCACGGGATTCACTGTGCGTGGATCATGGAGTGCGTGCGCTCGGCAGCTCGATAGCCGCCTAGGCGAGGCGGCGTGGAGCTCTCCCGGCAAGCAGGCGTGTCAGCCGCGCCGTGCCGCTTCGATTGCCGCGATGTCGATCTTGCCCATCTGCATCATCGCCTCGAAAGCCCGCTTGGCCGCCGCGCGATCTGGATCGGCGATGGCGGCCGTGAGGGCGCGCGGCGTGATCTGCCACGACAGGCCCCACTTGTCCTTGCACCAGCCGCAAGCACTTTCCTGGCCGCCGTTGTCGATGATCGCATTCCACAAGCGATCCGTTTCGGCCTGGTCGTCGGTCGCTACCTGGAAAGAAAAAGCCTCGCTATGCGAAAACCCCGGTCCACCGTTCAGGCCGATACACGGAATGCCCATCACCGTGAACTCGACCACCAGGACATCGCCCTCCGTGCCCGAAGGATAGTCGCCAGGTGCGCGGTGGATCGCGCCCACCGCACTGTCCGGAAACGTTGCTGCATAGAACCGGGCGGCTTCCTCCGCGGCGCCGTTGTACCAGAGGCAAATCGTGTTCTTGCTGGCCATTTTCGTTCTCCGACGGGGGATGGGGGCGGGCTTGAGCCATGGAGGCAGCCCGAAGTCTTGGGCAAGTTTCCGTCCTTAAGGTTGCGGACCTGCAGCTAGCTAGACCGCTAGGCAGCTCTGAAATTGCTCAACTTCAGTAGCTCCGTTACTGGACTGGTGGTGCGAGCCATGGGTGGATCAACATCTTCATCCAATGGACATAGACTTCCTTCGTTCGTAGACTGCCATGAAGGTATCGAGCGCACTCGCGAAGCTGGCCGTCCAGATAAATAGATAGTTAGTCGTCTTCAACTTACTCCGAAAAGCCATGCGCCTACTCTACCCGTGTGATCCGTTCGAAAAGAAGAGGCCTGATGAGACGTACGAAGAGGAGTTCCGTGCTGCTCAAGCGTCGGGACTGGTCTGTTCGCTGTACTCCGCAGAGGATTTCGAGCTTGGAGAATTCAAGCGCAAAGCCTTTTCCTATAGCGGAGTTGTTCCCGAAATCGTGGAGTGCATTGCTGCACGCATCGATAGCCCATTTTTCTCCGTTGATGTCGTGCTTTCTTCAAAGGGAAGGCCGCGATTGATCGAACTCGGCGATGGCCAGGTTTCAGACCGGAAGAATTGGCCGGCGTCACGCTTCGTAGCCATACTTGAAGATCAATAATCCAGCCCAGGCGCTCCCCTTTATCCCTTACCTAAAACATCTGCCCTCCAAGATCACGTGGAATTCATTGTTGAGATCGTTATCCAACTGCTGGGATGGATCCTTCAGGTCTTTGGCGAATTACTACTTCAGCTGGTCCTGGAGGCCATCGCCGAGTTGATCGGCCACTCGATCAAAGAGCCCTTTCGCCGCCCACGTCCTGTTCGGCCATGGCTTGCTGCAGTTGGCTACCTCATCTTTGGCGCAGCCGGCGGCGGCCTCAGTATCTGGTTGGTTCCCAATCTATTTATCGAAGCGCAGTGGCTTCGGGTTGCTAACCTTTTGCTTACGCCCGTGGCTGCAGGCCTCATCATGGAAGTCGTTGGTGCTTGGCGGGAGCGCCGAGAGAAGGAAGTCTTGCGCCTAGAGACCTTCACCTACGGTTTCTGCTTTGCTTTCGCCGTGGCCGTCGTGCGCTATGTTCTCGGCAACCACCAGGGCTGACCTAAAGGTCGAGAGACATCGCCTGCAAGTCGCGCCGTCGCTTCGAACTGGCGGAGTTCAAAGGACCTCGATGATGCGCCCCGTTCGCGCAGCCTGGAGAAGCACATCGATTACACGGAGGTTCTGCAGTCCGTCGTAGGCGCTGACAAAGGGTTTGCATCGACCAAGGATCACGTCGCCGAAATGGTCGAACTGCCGGGCCAGCGGATCGACAATATCGAGGGGAGCCGTGGAGTGTTCCATGGGCTTATGGGGCGGCCCGCGCAGGGCGTCCTGATGTCTGCCGCCGAAAGGCAGGGATCGCCGCGTCAGCCCCGCGGCGTCGACAACCAGCGGAGCACGGTGGCGAACAGGGCGGTGGGTTCGACGGGTTTGCCGAGGTGGTCGTTCATGCCGGCTTCGAGGCAGCGCTGGCGGTCTTCGTCGAAGGCGTTGGCGGTCATGGCGAGGATAGGCGTCGTCGCGTGGCCGGGTTGGTTGCGGATCGCGCGGGTCGCGTCGAGGCCGTTCAGGCGCGGCATCTGCATGTCCATCAGGATCAGTGCGTAGGCGTTTCGGGCAGCCATGGTCACGGCCTCCTCGCCGTCGGCGGCCACGTCGACGCAGAGGCCGGTTTCTTCCAGCATCTCGCGGGCGACTTCCCGGGTGACGGGTTCGTCTTCCACCAGCAGCACACGGGTGCCGGCGTGTTTGGCCCGTATCTGCGCTTCGGCGTCATGGGCTGGCGTTACGGTCGCGTCGTCGCTGCCGGTCAGCCTGTCGAGGGGCAGTACGAGCCAGAAGGTGCTGCCTTTGCCCTGCTGGCTGTCGACGCCGAGCTGCCCGCCCATGAGGAGCGTGAGCCGCCGGCTGATGGCCAGTCCGAGCCCGGTGCCGCCGTACTTGCGGGTCATCGAGCCGTCGGCCTGCTCGAAGGCGTTGAAGAGGCGCTCGTGGTCCTGCGGGGCGATGCCGATACCGGTGTCGATGACCGAAAAACGCAGGTGGACGTGATCCGCCGTTTCTTCGACGCTGCGCACGCTGATCGTGACGGTGCCTTCTTCGGTGAACTTGATCGCATTGCTGGTCAGGTTGAGGAGGATCTGGCCGATGCGCAGCGGGTCGCCCTGGCAGCGCAGCGCGCCAACCGGCGGCGGCATGTCGATGCGGACCTGCAGTCCCTTGTCCGTGGCCTGGTGGCCGATCAGTGACACCAGGTTGCCGATCACATCGCGTACCGTGAAGGGCATCTGCTCCAGCACCAGGCGCTCCGCCTCGATCTTCGAAAGATCAAGGATGTCGTTGATGACCTGCAGCAGGTGCCGGGAGGCCTGGCCGATCTTTTCCAGACGGTCACGCATGCGCGGGGTGCCGGCATTACGCAGGGCGAGGCTGGTCATGCCGAGGATGGCGTTCATCGGCGTGCGCAGCTCGTGGCTCATGTTGGCGAGGAACATGCTCTTGGCGCGGCTGGCCGCTTCGGCGGCTTTTCGCTGGTCGCGGGTACGCAGGGTTTCGATGCCGAAGCCGAGGTTGCGTGCCAGTTCTTCGAGCAGCACGACCTCTTCAGGATTGAACACGTCCCAGTCGGCCGCGTACAGGGTGAGCGCACCAATCGTTCTGCGGGAGACGTTGAGGGGCAAGGCGATGCTGGAGCGAAAGCCGGATTGGCTACCGTGGCTGCGCCACGGCGCCATGCGCGGATTGGTCTGGAAATGCTGGATGATCTGAGTGGTGCCGGTGCGCACGGCGGTGCCGGTGGGGCCGCGCCCGGTGGCGAGCTCTTCGTTCCACGACACGCGGATGTTCGACAAGTATTCGTCGGCCTGGCTGCCGAAGCGGGCGACCGGATACACGCCGCAGTCCGCGTCGTCTGCGCCGAGGCCGACCCAGGCCATCTGGTAGCCGCCGGTCTCGACGATCTGGCGGCAGACGTCTGACAGGAGCTGGGTTTCGTCTTCTGCAGAGAACAGGGCCAGATTGCAGTCACTCAGCAGGCGCAGGGCCCGGTTGAGGCGCAGTTGTTCGCGAACCGAATCGGCGCGCTCCGTGCTGAGTTGGCGCAGGCGATCCTGCGTGTCGGCGAGGCGGTCGAGAACGCTGCCTTCGATCCCTTTCACGCGAGGAATGGCTGCAGACCGATCCTTCCGGCCCAGGTCGGCGATGGCGGTATAGATGTCGAGCACCGATCCACCCAGGATCTTCTTCTGGCGGCGATGGACGCTGTAGGCCAGCGCGACGAGCAGCACGAACATCAGCCCGAAGGCGGAGCGGATGTGGATGGCCTCGGCTTCAGCAGCGTGCACGCTTTCCAGCGTGCGCCGGTCCATCATGGTTTCGAATTCGCCGATGGGCGCCATGATGTCGGCCTTGGCGTGGTGGTAGGCGGCATCGTGCAGCATGAGGATGGCTTGTTCGCGCTGGGCTGTCATTCCGGGACCACCGGCCTCGACGAGGGCCATGGCGGCAAACTCGGTGCGCGTCAGCGCGTCGGAATTGGCCTTGGCCTTGCGCAGTCTGGCGAACTCTTCCGCGGTGAAGCCGGCCTGCTGCATCAGCGTCAGCAGCGGCATCGCGGCATCGGCAGGGCGTGGGCGGTGGTCGTCGGCGAGGACCAGATCCCAGTAGATGTGCTGGTAGTTCACCGGACGGGCACGCCGGCCGTCGCGGATGTCGAGGATCTCCTGGTAGCGGGCCTTGTACAGCGGATTGCCGGTGACGATGTAGGTCCGCACCATGCGGGTCAGGTCGTCGGACGACTGGCGCAGTTCCTCGGCAAGCAGGAAGGACTGGTGGCGCAGTTCGTTGGCGCGGTCGATCTGCTTTTCGGCGCGCACATAGACCACGAAGGTCATCACCATCACGAAGAACAGGCCGAGCGTCAGCCAGATGTGGCTGGAAAACCTGGGCAGAACGCCTTGGGCTGACGGCATACGGGTGGCGGCGTGTGCGACGGATCGGGCTGGGTAAGCGGGAAACCATTATCACCGAAACGGGTATGTGCAGACCTTTCTGAAGTGTGTCCTATCGCACACCTGGCAGCATGGACCGTGGCCGTCGCGCAGGCTTGGCCGCGGCCATCATGGGGACGCGTTGATCTGGAAGCGGTTGCGATAGGCGCCGGGGCTCATGCCGATGCGTTGCCGGAAGAGGCGCGAGAACGAACTGGTGTCGGTGTAGCCGACTTCGCCGGCGATGAGGTCCACGCTCAGGTTGCCGGTTTCGAGCAGGGCACGGGCGGCTTCGAGGCGGAGGTCTTGCAGGTAGGTGAGCGGCGTCTGCTGCAGGGCCGCCTTGAAGCGCCGGATCAGTGTGCGGTCGCTGACGGCCAGCGCGGCAGCCAGCTCCGAGATGCGCAGCTCCTGCGTCATGTGGCGCTGCAGCCACTGCTGGGCGCGTTCCACCAGGGCGTCGGTGTGGGCGCGTTCGGCTAGCAGCGGCAGGTAGGGCACCTGGCTGGTCTGGCTGACGTCGATCAGCATGCTGCGGGCCACCTGCGAGGCGATGGCCTGCCCGACGAGGCGCTCGATGACGCGGATCGCCTGCAGCAGGTAGGAGGCTGACGCGCCGGCGCAGACCAGCCGCTCCGCCTCGGTGATCACCGAGCGCAGTTGCAGGTCTACCTGCGGGTAGCGGGCACGGAATTGCTGCTCCAGCCACCAGGTGGTGGTCGCCGCCTTGCCGTCGAGCAGGCCGGTCTGGGCGAGGATGAAGGTACCGGTGCAGTTGGCGGCGATCCATGCGCCGGCCTGCCACTGGTCCACCAGCCAGGCGCAGGTGTCGGCCTGGGCGGCGAGGATCTGTTCGAACGCTTGCCGCCCGCCGTAGTGCAGGCTGGGAACGAAGACGAGGTCGTAGCGCTCGCTGGGCTCCAGCCGGCGAGTCGCCAATGGCAGCCCGTTGCTGGCCATGGCGGGCTGCCCCGAGATCGACACGAACTGCCACTCGAACTGTTCCGCCGCTGCGCCTTGCCGGTGTGCCAGATGGGCGTTGGCGACCTGCAGGATGTCGGCAAAGCCGCCGACGCTGGAGGCGTGGCATTCGTCGAAGGCGAGGATCGCGGCGCGGATCATGGGGTGGCGGATATCGCATAGAAATAGTCAGTTTCGCCACTCTACACAGCGGAGCCCGGTTTCTAAACTGTGCCCGTATTCATCACCGCCTACTCATCAGAGACGAAACGGAGCCCGTTCATGAAAGTGTTCATCGTTCACGCCCACCCCGAGCCGAAGTCCTTCTGCACGGCGATGAAGTCGGCTGCGGTCGAGGAATTCCAGCGCCAGGGCCACGAGGTCCAGGTATCGGACTTGTACGCGATGGGCTTCCAGCCGGTGGCCTCGGTGGCGGACTTCGGCGAGCGGGCCAATCCCGACTACTGCGTCTATGCCCTCGAGCAGCGACATGGAGCGAGCAATGGCACGCTCAGCGCCGACATCCAGGCCGAACTCGACAAGTTGCTGTGGTGCGACCTGCTGGTGTTGATCTTCCCCGTCTTCTGGTTCTCGACGCCGGCCATGCTGAAGGGCTGGATCGACCGGGTCTTCGTGTCCGGCCAGGTCTATGGCGGCAAGCGCGTCTACGACCGCGGTGGGTTGGTTGGCCGTCGTGCGCTGGTCGGCCTCACGCTGGGCGGGCAGGAGCACATGTTCGGGGCAGAAGGCATCCACGGGCCGCTGGACGGCATGCTGCGCCACCTGCTGCAGGGCACGCTGGGCTACGCGGGGCTGCAGGTGCTGCCGCCCTTCGTCGGCTGGCACATTCCCTACATCAGCGAGGAGGCGCGCAACGGAATCATGGATGACTGGAAGGCCCGCCTCTGCGCCATTGAAAGCGACGTGCCGCTGCAGTTTCCGAGCCTCTCGGATTACGACGATCGGCTGAGGCCCCTCGCCGTGGCCCATCAAGGCGCTTCTGCCGGGTCCGCCTCTGCCGGGTCGTAAGGCACGACCTTGTCCTGCTCGGCCGGATCGTTGCGGGCGACGAGTGCGCGGGCCGGCTCGTCGTTGCTGAGGTTGATGGCTTGATGGGGCACGTCCGGCGGAATGAACAGGAAGTCGCCGGCGCTGCTGATCACGCTGTCGCGCAGCCCCGGGCCGTAGCGTGTTTCGACACGTCCGGCGAGGACGTAGATCGCCGTCTCGTGGCCGCGGTGCAGGTGGGGCGTCGACATGCCGCCCGGCGGAATCACCACCAGATGCATGGACAAGCCGCCACTGCCGGCCGTGGCGCCGGAAATACCGACAAAATAGGGTAGCCGCTGGCTGGTCAGGACTTCGCTGTCGGGGCGCACCGCGACGACGGTCGGGGATGGGCGGGAGGGGGACATGCGGGGCTCCTTGCGGGGGCACCACGGCGAAAGCAGGGTGCTGCTGTAAAGCTAGCCAAGCCGGGGCGGAAGCGCCAGGTAGTGCGGAAGAATCGTTCGTCGGCCCCGAGTGGGTTATATTGCGACGCGACAAAATCAACAGCTTGGTGTTCCCATGTCTCAAACTCCGCTTTCCTTCCCGCGTCGCATCGCGCTGGCCTGCGGCAGCTTCCTGTCCATACTGACCGACTCCGGTTTTGCCGCCCGGGTCGCGGGCCTGCGGGACGGCGCTGATCACGCCCCACAGCCGGCTCCGGTAGCACCTGTAGCTCCGGCTGCGCCCGCTACACCGGTGGCGCCCGTGGTGCTGCAGCGTGCCCCTCATGAGGCGGCACAGCAGCTCCTGGGGCTGTTGCAAAGGGATGCGCGCCTC
The DNA here is from genome assembly GCA_018241685.1 of Pseudomonadota bacterium. Taxonomy (GTDB): domain Bacteria; phylum Pseudomonadota; class Gammaproteobacteria; order Burkholderiales; family Rhodocyclaceae; genus Zoogloea. The sequence continues at coordinate 18,799 of JAFEDJ010000005.1, read as the reverse complement.
ATCGACTTCGTGCAGGAGGATATCGCCGCGTATTCCGACGCCGATATCGGTGCCGCCGCGCGGGTCGTGCATGAAGGCTGCCGCAAGGTACTGAACGAGCACTTCCGCATCGAGCCGGTGCGCAAGGAGAGCGAGGGCAGTCGCGTGACGCTGGCCGAAGGCTTCGATGCCGCGGCGGTGCGCCTGACCGGCAATGTCGTCGGTAGCCCGCCCTTTACCGGCAGCCTCAGCCACCGGGGCTGGCGGGTCACCGAGAGCCGCCTCCCCAGCCTGGCCGACGGCCACGATACGTCCATCATTGCCCAGGCCGAGGTGGAGCTGTGAGCGCCCGCTACACGATCGGCATCGATCTCGGCACGACCCACTGCGCCCTGTCCTACGTGGACATCGAGGCCAGCGACGGCGAGAAGGCCGTCCAGCAGGTGCTGGCGATTCCGCAGCTCAGCGGCCCGGGCACCGTGGATGAACGCCCGCTGCTGCCGTCCTTCCTGTATCTGCCCCACGCCGACGAGCTCGCCGATGGCGATCTCCACCTGCCGTGGTCGCGCAGCCAGGATTTCGCGGTTGGTGAGTTCGCGCGCAGCCGCGGCGCCGCTACTCCGATCCGTCTGGTGTCAAGCGCGAAGAGCTGGCTGTGCCACGCGGGCGTGGACCGCCGGGCGGCGATCCTGCCGGCCGAAGCTTCTGCCGACGTGCCGCGCATCTCGCCGCTCACCGCGTCGATCCGCTACCTGTCCCATCTGCGCGACGCCTGGAACCTGGCCCACCCGGAGGCGCCCTTCGCCGAGCAGGACGTGACCGTCACGATCCCGGCGTCCTTCGATCCGGCGGCCCGCGAGCTCACCGCCGAGGCGGCCCAGGCCGCAGGCTACGGCCCGATGACGCTCCTCGAGGAACCGCAGGCCGCGCTCTACAGCTGGATTCAGAAGAGCGGCGGGCAATGGCGCAAGGAAGTGCGCAAGGGCGATCTGATCCTGGTGGTGGACGTGGGCGGTGGTACCACCGACTTGTCGCTGATCGCGGTGCTGGAACAGGAAGGCAACCTGGAACTGCACCGCGTGGCGGTTGGCGAGCACATCCTGCTCGGCGGCGACAACATGGACCTGGCGCTGGCCTACGGCGTCGCACGCAAGCTCGCCGCCCAGGGCTCCCAGCTCGATCCCTGGCAGACGCGGGCGCTGGCCCATGCCTGTCGCGGGGCGAAGGAGACACTGCTGTCCGACGCCACGGTGGTGAGTGTGCCCATTGTCGTGCCGAGCCGCGGTTCGAGGCTGATCGGCGGTTCGATCCGCACCGAGCTTACCCGTGACGAACTGACGGCCAGCCTGGTCAACGGCTTCTTCCCGCAGGTCGCCGCCACCGATCGGCCGCAGACGCGGGCGCGCGGCGCCTTGACCCAGCTGGGCCTGCCCTATGCGCAGGACGCGGCGATCACGCGCCATCTGGCCGCCTTCCTCGGCCGTCAGCTCGACGCGACGGCAGAACTGGAAGGTTTTGCCGATGCGTCGGCAGCCAACGCGAGCTTCCTGCACCCGACCGCGGTGCTCTTCAATGGCGGCGTGCTCAAGTCCGAGCTCATCGCCGGCCGCGTGCTGGACATCCTCAACGGCTGGCTGGCGTCTGAAGGCGCAGCGCCGGCCCGCCTGCTCGGCGGGGCCGACCTGGATCTGGCCGTGGCGCGCGGTGCCGCCTATTACGGCTATGTCCGGCGCGGGCGTGGCGTGCGGATCCGCGGCGGCACGGCGCGGGCCTACTATGTGGCGGTGGAGTCGGCGATGCCGGCGATCCCCGGCATGGAGCCGCCGGTGCAGGCCCTGTGCCTGGCCCCCTTCGGCATGGAGGAGGGCACCGACGCGGCGCTGCCGGAGCAGGAGTTCGGCCTGGTCGTCGGCGAGCCGGTGCGCTTCCGCTTCTTCGGCTCGTCGGTGCGCCGCCAGGACCAGGTCGGCAGCACGCTGGATTTCTGGGCGCCGGATGAATTGCAGGAACTGGAGGAGATCGAGGCCACGCTGCCCGCCGAAGGCCGCGTGCCCGGCGAGGTCGTGCGCGTGAAGCTGCATGCCCGTATTACCGAAACCGGCACGCTGGAGCTCGAGGCGCTGCCGGTCGGCGGCCATGAGCGCTGGAAGGTGCAGTTCGACGTGCGCGGTGAAGGTGGCGTCTGAGCGGGAAGTCGTGAGCCGCTACACCGTAGGCATCGACCTCGGCACCAGCAACACGGTCGTCGCCTACGCGGCGCCGGGCGATGCGCGCATCGAGTTGCTGGCCATCGAGCAGTTGGTCGGCCGCGGCGAGGTTGCGGCCCGGCCGCTGCTGCCTTCGCTGCGCTACCACCCGGCGCCTGGCGAGCTGGATACGGCTTCGTTGAGCCTGCCGTGGCAGGCGGCGTCGAACGGGGATGAAGGCCCGCCGGCGATCATCGGTAGTTACGCCCGCGATCTGGGTGCCCAGGTGCCGGGGCGTCTGGTGGCCAGTGCCAAGAGCTGGCTGTCCCATGCGGGCGTTGACCGCAGCGCGCCCATCCTGCCGTGGGGGGCCGCTGATGATGTGCCCCGCGTATCGCCGGTGGCCGCCAGCGCCAGCTACCTCGCCCATGTGCGCGCCGCCTGGGATGCGCGTTTTCCGGATGCCCCGCTGGCGGCCCAGGACATCGTGCTCACGGTGCCGGCATCCTTCGACGAAGGCGCCCGCGCCTTCACCGTGGAGGCTGCGCGGCTGGCCGGCCTGCCGCAATTGCGCCTCGTCGAAGAGCCCCAGGCGGCTTTTCATGACTGGCTGTTCCGCCACCGCGAACAGCTCGCCAGCGAACTCGCCGGGTCGCGTCTGGTGCTGGTCTGCGACGTAGGCGGCGGCACCACCGACCTCACCCTGGTCCAGGTGGAGGCGGGTGAGGGCGGCGTACCGCGCCTGACCCGCATCGGCGTCGGCGACCATCTGATGCTCGGCGGCGACAACATGGACATGGCGCTCGCCCATCTTGCCGAGCGCCGCCTAGGGAGCACCGAGCGCCTGTCGGCGGCGCGTTTTGCGCAGCTGGTGCAGCGCTGCCGGATGGCCAAGGAACAGTTGCTGGCGGCCGACGGGCCGGAGCAGCTCAGCGTGACCTTGCTTGGCGAGGGCGCCCGGTTGATCGGCGCGGCGCGCTCCGTCGTGCTGACCCGTGCCGAGGTCGAGGCGCTGGTCGTCGATGGCTTTCTGCCCGTCGGCGGCTCTGATGAAACGCCGCAGCGGCGCCGGGCGGCGATCGTCGAGTTCGGCCTGCCTTATCCGGCCGATCCGGCGATCACTCGTCATCTGGCGGCCTTCCTGCAGCGCCATGCGAGTGCGGCGAGAGAGGCCCTGGGGCCCGACGCGCCGCCCGCCGGTGGGCTCGCGGTGCCGGATACCGTATTGCTCAATGGCGGTGTGTTCCGCGCAGATGCCCTGAGCCGGCGGCTGGTGGACGTGCTTACCGCCTGGCGTGGCAGTGCGCCGCGCGTGCTGCACAACGACGCCCCCGATGTGGCCGTCGCGCGCGGTGCTGTCGCCTTCGCCCTGGTGCGGGAGGCGCGCGCTGGCCTGGGCCCGGCGATCGGCGGCGGCTCGGCGCGCAGCTATTTCCTGGTGCTGGAGGAGGACGGGCGGCGGAGCGCGATCTGCGTGCTGCCGCGGGGCACGGAATCCTGCAGCGAAGTGGTATTGCCGGAGCGCCGCTTTGCGCTGCAACTGGGCCGGCCGGTGCGTTTCCACCTTGTCTCGACCAGTGGTGACAGTCCCTGGCAGGCCGGCGATCTGGTCGATCCGGATCAGGCGGATTTCATTCACCTGCCGCCTGTCGCCGCATTGCTGCCTGCATCGCATGGTGGCCGCAGCAGCGTGGTCGTGAGCCTGAGCGCCACGATGACGGAAGTCGGCACCCTGGAGATGAACTGTGTCGGCACCGGCGAGGACCGCCCCCGCTGGAAGCTGGATTTTGCGTTGCGCGGCGAGGCCGCCGAAGTCCCGCCGCCGGCTGCTCCCGGTCTTGTCGAGGCCATCGGGCTCATCGACGGGGTCTTCGGCAGCCAGGGCAAGGACGTAGACCCAAAAGGGGGGCGCCAGCTGCGTACCCGCCTCGAACAGCTGCTCGGCCCGCGGGACGAGTGGGACACGGCGCTGCTGCGCCCGCTCTTCGACGCCCTCCTCGAGCGGGCCCGGCGCCGGCGCCGTTCTGCAGAGCACGAGCGGGTGTGGTTGAACCTGGCCGGCTACTGCCTGCGCCCGGGGCTCGGCGCGGCCCTCGACGAGTGGCGTATCGAACGGCTGTGGGCGCTGTTTGGGGAAGGCATCCAATATGCCAACGAGGGCCGCAACTGGAGCGCCTGGTGGACCTTGTGGCGCCGCGTGGCGGGAGGCCTTCCCGAAGCCGCGCAACTGCAGGTGCTGGAGGTGCTGGCCGGCCATCTGGAGCCCGCCGCCGAAGGGCGCGCCCGTGCGCCGCTGCAAGCCAGCTACGATGACATGCTGCGGCTGGCCGCGGTGCTGGAGGGCGTGTCGGTAATGCACCGCATCGAGGTCGGCAAATGGCTGGTGGAGCGCCTGCAGCGCCCGGCCGAAAGGGCGCAGGCATGTTGGGCGCTCGGCCGCGTCGGCGCGCGCGCGTCGCTGTACGGCAGCGCGCACCAGGTCGTGCCCCCCGAGATTGGTGCCGAGTGGCTGGCGGCCGTGCTGGCTCTCGACTGGAAGGCACTGCCGGCAGCCGGCTTTGCGGCCGCGCAGATCGCCCGCCTGACCGGCGACCGCAGTCGGGATCTGCCCGACGCGTTGCGCGAAGAGGTGATCCGCCGCCTCACCGCGATCCGTGCGCCCCAGGGCTGGATCACGATGCTGCGGGAAGTCGTCCGGCTGGACGAGGCCGAAAGTCGCCTCAGTTTCGGCGAGGCCTTGCCGGCGGGGCTGCGTCTGATCTAGCGCCGTTCCCGGTCGATACGGAGCCGGTAGCGGAAGGCATCGCCGCGGTAATACACATAGTCGAATTCGATAGGCGTTCCGTCCCGCGTGAACGCCAGCCGTTCGATGTGCAGGACCGGCGAGCCCGTTTGCACGTCCAGATAGGCCGCCAGCGTGTCGTCGGCGATCAGCGCCTGGATGGACTGGTCCGCATGGCCGAGGGGGAGGCCGTAGTCCTTTTCCAGGATCAGGAACAGGTCGCGGCCGGCGAGGTCCTCGCGGGCCAGGCTGCGGCCGAGCTCTTCCCTGACGTAGGTGATGTCGAAGGAGATCGGCTTGTCGTCCAGGTAGCGCACGCGGCGGATCTCGGTGACGGGGGCGCCGACGGGGATGCGCAGGCGCTCGGCAATGTGTGCGTCGGCCGGCAGGTTGGCCAGGCCCACGACCCGGTTGCGCGCCGAGTAGCCTTGTTCCGCCATGGCTTCGGCGAAGCCCTGCAGGCGGGCCAGTTCCTGGGTCGCCTTCTCCTCGGGCTTGGCGACATAGGAGCCCTTGCCCGGAATGCGGAAGATCATGCCGTCTCGCTCCAGGTCGCCCAGCGCTTGGCGGACGGTGATCCGGCTCACGCCGAAGAGGGTCATCAACTCCTTTTCGGACGGGATGCGGGCGTGGTGCTGCAGCGTGCCGTTGAGGATGTCGCCGCGTACGCTTTCGCGAACCTGTTCGTAGAGCGGTACGGGCGGAGCGAGCGGTGTGCGGGGATTCAGTGCGGATCCGTTCATCAGGCAACCCTGCTCAGGTGGCGTTTGGGGGGCTCGGTCGCGTCGGCGTGTCCGCTGGCGGCGTCCTGCTGCGGTGAGTCCGAACCGAGTACCCGCTCGAGGATGCGTTCTTCCTGCGCCGCGAAGGCCGGGTCGCCCCGGTGGCGGGGGCGAGGCAGGTCGATCCGCTCGTCCAGGGCGACCCGGCCGTCCTCGAGCAGGATGACCCGGTCGGCCAGCGCCACGGCTTCGGCCACGTCGTGGGTGACCAGCACGGCAGTGAAGCGCTGGCGTTGCCACAGGGATTCGATGAGGCGTTGCATCTCGATGCGCGTCAATGCGTCGAGGGCCCCGAGGGGCTCGTCGAGCAGGAGCAGCGAGGGTTCATGGACCAGGGCGCGGGCCAGCGCCACCCGCTGTTTCTGGCCGCCGGACAAGGAGGACGGCCAGTCGCCGGCACGTTCTCCAAGGCCGACGTGGCGCAGGGCTTCTTCTGCCTGGGGGCGGGCGTGCCTGTCGAGTCCGAGGGCCACGTTGGCGATGACCGATTTCCACGGCAGCAGCCGGGGCTCCTGGAACATGAAGCGCACGTCGCCATGGGCATTGGCCTTGTCGTCGTTCAGGCTCACGCTGCCGGCGGTGGGCGATTCCAGGCCGGAGAGGATGCGTAGCAGCGTGCTCTTGCCGCAGCCGCTGCGGCCGACGATGGCCACGAACTCGCCGGCGGCGATGCTCAGATCGAGGTGTTGCAGCACCTTGCGCGCGCCATAGGTCTTTTCCAGGCCGCGGATGGCGACGGACTGGCCGCCCTTGTGGGAAACCGCCTTCAAGGTGGGAGGTGTCGGGGTTTGAGAGGTCATGGCGCTCACTCAGTGTTGGGGCTGATAGCGGGGGTGCCAGCGCAGGCTGGTGCGTTCCAGCCCGCGGGCGAGCATGTCGGCGAGCTTGCCGAGCAGGGCGTAGAGCAGGATGCCGACCAGCACCACGTCGGTCTGCAGGAACTCGCGGGCATTCATCGTCATGTAGCCGATGCCGGACTGGGCCGAGATGGTTTCGGCGACGATCAGGATCACCCACATGAAGCCGAGGGAAAAGCGCACACCGACCAGGATCGACGGGAGGGCGCCGGGCAGGATGACCTCCCGATACAGCTGCCAGCGGGACAGGCCGTAGCTGCGCCCCATCTCGATGAGCCCCTTGTCCACCGAGTGGATGCCGTGGAAGGTGTTGGTGTAGATCGGGAAGAACACGCCCAGGGAAACCAGGAACAGCTTGGCCGCCTCGTCGATGCCGAACCACAGGATCACCAGCGGGATCAATGCCAGCGGCGGAATGTTGCGGACCATCTGCAAGGTGGAGTCGAGCAGCGTTTCGGCGCTGCGCAGGCTGCCGGTGAGCAGCCCGAGCAGCAAGCCCAGGCCGCCGCCGAGCGCGAAGCCGGACAGGGCCCGCAAGGTGCTGATCCGCATGTGGTTCCACAGCTCGCCCGACTCTGCCAGCGTGACGAAGGCCTTCAACACATCCCACGGTGCGGGCAGGATGCGGGTGGACAGCCATCCCAGGCTGCTCGCCGTCTGCCAGGCGGCGAGCAGCAGGATGGGCAGGATCCAGGGCGCGGCGCGGCTGAAGAGCCGGTTTTCGGTGTGCGTGCTCATGATCGTCGATCCGCGGCCGTGCGCCTCAGCGCTTGGGCAGCAGCGCGTCCTTCACCAGGACGGGCTTGGGAATCAGCTTCAGCTGATGGAAGGTGTCGGCAATGCGCTGCTGTTCGGCGGCGACCGTATCGCTGATCGGTTTGACGCCGAAGTTCTGGCGATTGACGGCAAGTTCGGTGGTGGCCAGGTCCAGGCCGAGCAGGGGGGCAATCTGGCGGGCGACTTCCTTGCGGTTCTGGCTGGCCCACTGGTCGCTCTTGGCCAGTTCGTCCAGTAGTGCGGTGAGGATCGGGCCGTGCTTTTCGGCGTAGGGGCGGGAAGCCAGGAAGAAGGCGTGGTTGTTCACCGCGCCCTTGCCGTCGGCCAGTACCCGCGCACCGATCTGCTTTTCGGCGGCGGCGAGGAAGGGATCCCAGATCACCCACGCATCGACACTGCCGCGCTCGAAGGCAGCACGGGCGTCGGCCGGGGGCAGAAAGACGGTTTCCACGTCCTTGTATTGCAGCCCGGCTTTTTCGAGCACCCTGACCAGCAGGTAATGGACATTGGAGCCCTTGTTGAGCGCAATCTTCTTGCCCTTCAGTTCGGCAACGGTCTTGAGCGGAGAATCCTTCGTCACCACGATGGCTTCGCCGGCGGGTTCGGGCGGTTCGTTACCCACATAGACGAGATTGGCGCCGGCCGCCTGCGCAAAGATCGGCGGGGTTTCGCCGGCCTGGCCGAAATCGATGGCACCGACGTTCAGGGCTTCGAGCAGAGCCGGGCCGGAGGGGAATTCGACCCATTTCACGGAAACGCCCAGCGGGGCCAGGCGCTTTTCCAGGGAAGCCTGGGCCTTGAGCAGCACGAGGGTGCCGTATTTCTGGTAGCCGAGGCGCAGCACCTCGGGTTCGGCGGCTTGTGCGCCATGGAAGGCGGGTAGCAGGCCCAGGCCCAGAAGGAGACCCAGAGCGTGACGACGGGCAGATTTGAAACGGTTCATCGTGCGGTCCTCGAAATGAATCCATTGGAGAATCACCGGCAATGGCGATTCGGCTTTCATTCATTATCGGGATGGCCTCATTGCATCCGAACCAATTTTTCCGAATTAGCTTATTAGATTTAGTTGTGACGTGTCAGAACCTGTTATATCCGGTTCTGACTAAGCTAATTAAAATAAATTGGTTCCCCGGAAATAGGGCCGCGGATAACTTGGCGGCACTGCGCAGCACCGACAACGACCTATTTCCTGGAGTACGACCTTGAGCCTCGACTTTCTCTGGTTCCTGCCTTCGGGCGGCGACACACGCTATCTGGGCACGACAAAGGGCTCCCGCCCGGTGACCCACAAATATCTGCAGCAGGTGGCGGTTGCGGCCGACAACCTCGGCTACGACGGCATCCTGATTCCGGTCGGCAGCGGCTGCGAAGATCCGTGGATCACGGCAGCCACGCTGGCCCCGCTGACCGAGCGCCTGAAGTTCCTGGTCGCCGTGCGGACCGCGGCGGCCCTGCCGACCACCACCGCGCGGATTGCCGCAAGCCTGGATCGGGCGACCAATGGCCGCCTGATGATCAACGTGGTGGCGGGCGGCAATGCAGCCGAGCTGGCCGGCGACGGCATCTTTCTCGACCACGACCAGCGCTACGAGGAGGCCGATGAATTCCTCACCATCTGGCGCAAGTTGCTGTCCGGCGAAACCGTGGATTTCGAGGGCAAGTACCACAAGGTCGAGAACGCCCGCCAGAAGTTCCTGCCGGTCCAGAAGCCCACGCCGCCCGTGTATTTCGGCGGCTCGTCACCGGCCGCCCACGAGCTGGCGGGCAAGCATGTCGACGCCTACCTGAGCTGGGGCGAGCCGCCTGCAGCGGTGGCCGAGAAGATCGCCGACGTCCGCGCCAAGGCGGCCAGGCATGGCCGGACCGTCAAGTTCGGTGTGCGCCTGCACGTGATCGTGCGGGAAACCAACGAGAAGGCCTGGGCGGCGGCCGAGCAGCTGATCAGCCATGTGGACGACGAAACCATCGCGGCCAGCTTGAAGGATTACTCGGCCTATGATTCCGTCGGCCAGCAGCGCATGACGGCCCTGCACGGCGGCAACCGGGACAAGCTCGAGGTGAGTCCCAACCTGTGGGCCGGCGTCGGGCTGGTGCGCGGTGGTGCAGGTACGGCCTTGGTTGGCGATCCGCAGACCGTGGCGGCGCGCCTGCTCGAATATGCGGATCTCGGGATCGAGAGTTTCGTGCTGTCGGGCTATCCGCATCTGGAAGAAGCCTATCGCTTCGCCGAGCTCGTCTTCCCGCTGTTGCCCGGCAAGGCCCATCTGGCACAGGCCGCGGAGGCGGTGACCGGTGGTCCGTTCGAGGGCATCAGCCGGCGCCCTGCCGCTTCGCCGGAGAACGCCCGCGCAGCCTGAAGCGCCTCCCACGTAGCGGTCGTCGACGAGCCGGTGAGCACCGGCTCGTCGACGAAGCCTAGTATCAGCGCATTCAGCTGCGCGTGGGACAGGCCGCTGCCTGTTCTCAAGCGCGCCGGCCGATTGCGCATGTTTGCCTGTTTGACTATCGAACCATGACCCAGAAGATCATTGATTTCCGCAGTCGTCCGGCCCTGCTGGACGATTTTTATGGCGCCGCGCCGGGCACGGCCAGTTTCGAGTCCGCCAGATGGCTGAACCGCCGCACGGGCTCGACGCAGGACGACCATTTCGTCCGCTCCCTGACGGTGGACGGTTACGTGGCGGAGGTCCGCGAAAGCGGGATCCACCGCGCGGTGGTGGTCGGTCGGGATACGCCGGGGTTGCGGATCTCCAACGACCGCATCCATGCATTGACGTCGCCTCATCCCGAGCTGATCGGCCTGGCGTCGGCGGACCCGCAGACGACGGGCGTCGAGGCGGCCATCCGGGAGGTGGAACGGGCGGTGAACGTCCTCGGCCAGAAGGCCGTCAATATCGAGCCCGGCTTCGGCGCCCCGGCCCTGCTGCCGGACGACCGCTTGTATTTCCCCTTGTATGAGGCGTGCCAGAGCCTCGGCGTGCCGGTGTGCCTGATGAGCGGTCCGACCACGCCGGATCTGGACTTCAACGATCCGGCGGCGGTGGGGCGTGTCGCCCGGGCTTTCCCGCAATTGCCCATCGTCTGCTATCACGGCTTCTATCCGCGCGCCGATGAGATCGTCGGCGTGGCCTTCCGCTACGAGAACGTCCATCTGGTGCCGGACATGTATCTGTTCGCACCCGGTGGCCGGCGCTATGTGGAAGCCGCCAACGGGGTGCTGCAGGACCAGTTCCTGTTTGCGACCTCGTATCCGTTCCGTGCGATGCGGCAGACGGTGGACGATTTCCTGGCCCTCGGTTGGCGCGAAGAGGTGCTGCCCAAGCTGCTCCACGACAACGCCGCGCGCTTGCTCGGCCTGTAGCAGACGACGAGCCCGACAGCGGCCGAGGCGGTGCAGCTGTCGAGCCCGGGGAGCCTGGGCGTCAGTCGATGGCGAACAGGCGGGCGGCGTTGCCGTACAGGAGTTTGTCCAGCAACGACTCCTTGAAGCCCAGTTGCTGGAAGTCGTCGATGCTTTGCCGGATGGGCCGGAAGGGATAGGACGAACCGAACAGCAGCTGATCGCCAAGGAAGCCGTTGGCCGCGTCCACGTAAGCCTGGCTGCCGGCGACGAAGAGATACATGTCCGGTACGAGGTGGATGTTCTCGTAGCGGAAGGCCACGCCCAGCGCCTGCTGCACGTTCGGCCAATAGCCGTGGTAGCAGACGATGGGCAGGCTGGGGAAGGCTTGCGCCACGCGGGCCAGGGCGGCCGGATCGTTGAAGCGCGGGTCCGGCGTGGTTGGGCCGCTCATCAGGAAGACCGGCACCTTGAGGTGGGCGCACAGCTCGTAGATCGGGAAGTAAACCGGGTCGTCGGCGTGGCGGGCCGGTTCGCCGAAGCCGGGCTCGATGTCGATGCCAGCCAGCCCGAGGTCGCGGATGGCCCGCTCGGCTTCGTCCACGGCGGCTTGGCCCTGCAACTGCGGATCCACGCCGGCGATGCCGAGGAGTTCGTCGTGCCCGTCGGTGATCCGGTGGATCAGGTCGATCGGCAGGTGTTGGCCAGGCGTGTGGCGGCCGACGACCACGGCTTTGCTGAGGCCGGCTTCCCGCACTTCGGCGAGGAAGCCTTCGGGCGTCCGGGAACGGGCGTAATGTTCGTCGTCGCCTCGGGTGCCGACGCGGCGGTTCAGCCAGCGGGCGCTTTCATTGGCGGCACTCCCCGGCGTTGCGCCGAAGAAGTCGTGCAGGTAGGCGGGGCGACAGCGTAGGTCGATGACGCGGGTCATGCGGTTACCTTTTCGGTGTTGTTGGAATTGACGGTCCGGGCATCGAAGGGGCCGCCGGTCATCACGTGGTCCTGGATGGTGACTGGCTTCTTGCCCGGCAGCAGCGGGAAGACCAGTTCTGCAAAGCGATAGGCTTCTTCCAGGTGCGGATAGCCGGACAGTACGAAGCTGCTCACGCCGAGGTCGGCGTATTCCTTCAGGCGGGTGGCCACGGTCTGCGGATCGCCGACGAGTGCGGTGCCGGCGCCACCGCGCACCAGGCCGACGCCGGCCCACAGGTTGGGACTCACCTCCAGCTTGTCGCGGCGGCCGCCGTGCAATGCAGCCATGCGTTGCTGGCCGACCGAGTCCATCGCCGCGTAGCGGGCCTGGGACTTGGCGATTGTCTCATCGTCTAGGCGGCTGATCAGGCGTTCCGCGGCAGCCCATGCTTCGTCGTTGGTTTCCCGCACGATCACATGCAGGCGCACACCGAACCTGACGGTCCGGCCATGTCTGGCGGCCCTGGCGCGGACGTCAGCGATCTTTTCAGCGACGGCGGCAGGCGGCTCGCCCCAGGTCAGATAGGTGTCGACATGCTCGGCGGCCAGCTCGTGGGCAGCCGGTGACGATCCCCCGAAATACAGGGGCGGATAGGGGCGCTGGACGGCCTCGAAGAAATTCCGGGCGCCTTCCACGCGGTGGTGCTCGCCATGGAAGTCGACGGTTTCCCCCTGCAGCAGCCGCCGCCAGATTGCCAGGAACTCCGAGGCCTCGGCGTAGCGCGCGTCGTGGTCGAGGAAGATGCCGTCCGCCGCCAGCTCGGTGGAGTCACCGCCCGCCACCACGTTGAGGAGCAGGCGGCCGTGGGTGGCCTGGTCGAGGGTGGCCGCCATGCGCGCGGCGGCGGTCGGGCGGGTGAGGGCCGTGCGCAGGGCGACCAGCAGCTTCAGGCGCCGGGTTGCGCCGGCGACGCTGGCTGCGGTCACCCAGGGGTCGAGGCAGCCGCTGCCGGTGGGAATCAGGATGCCGTCGTAGCCGAGGTTGTCGGCGGCGACGGCGATCTGCTGCAGGTATTCCTGGGTGACCGGGCGACCGGTGTTGGATTTGCCCAGATAGCGGGTGTCGCCCGAGGTGGGCAGGAACCAGAAGATGTCGAGACTCATGACGGTCCTAATGGGTTGATATCGGGAGACGCGGCGTCATGCCGGTATCCCGGCGAGGGCCTGCTCCAGGTCGGCGATCAGGTCGTCTACGGCCTCTATCCCGATGGACAGGCGCAACAGGTCGTCGGGGCACAGGCTGTCGGGGCCTTCGACGGGGGCGCGGTGCTCGACCAGGCTCTCCACCGCGCCAAGGGAAGTGGCCTCCTTGAAGAGGCGCAGCGCACCGGCCACACGTCGCGCGCCGGTGGCGCCGCCCTTGACGCGGAAGGACAGCATGCCGCCGAAGCCGTCACGCATCTGGCGTGCGGCGATCGGGTGGTTTGGATCGCCGGGCAGGCCGGGGTAGCGGACTCCGATCACCGCCGAGCGCTTCGCAAGGCGCTGGGCAACGTGAAGGGCGGAGCGGCTCGCGGTCCGTACGCGCGGAAACAAGGTCCGCATGCCGCGCAGCAGCAGCCAGGCTTCGAAGGGGCCGAGTATCGCGCCGGCCTGGCCGTGGTACTGGCAGATGGTCTGCCAGTCGTCCGAGTCGGCGCGGGCGACCACCGCGCCGGCGACCACATCGGAGTGGCCGTTCAGGTACTTGGTTGCCGAATGGACCACGAAGTCGGCACCGAGATCCAGCGGGCGGGTATGCACCGGCGTCGCTACCGTGGAATCCACGGCCACCCGCGCGCCGTGGGCACGCCCCAGCGCGCTGGCGGCCTCGATGTCGGTGACCTCCCAGGTCGGGTTGGCCGGCGACTCGATCCACAGCAGACGCGGGGGCGGGCCGGAGAGTGCCTCCTGCAGGCTGCTCAGGCTGCTGTTCTCGTATTCGGCCAGCACAATGTTCCATTGCGCCGCAAAACGCCGGGCCCAGTTGCGCAGCGCCCAGTACATGTTGCGCGGTACGACGAGTTTGTCGCCCGGCTTCAGGATCTGCAGCACCGCGGTGCTGGCGGCCATGCCGGAGGCGAACAGCCGCGCGGCGTGGCCGTTTTCCAGCTGGCACAACAGGGCTTCGGCCGGATCGTAAGCGGGCGATGCGTCGCGGGCGTACAGCCGGCCGCCGCTCAACTGGCCGTTTGCATCCCGGGCGTAGGTGGTCGCCATGTGGATGGGGGCGACCACCTCCTGGAAGGGCGGGGCAAGCTGGCCGAGTGCCTGGGCGGCGGCGGTTTCGGGGCTGACGGCGGGCGGACGGACGGGCGTTGGGCTCATGGCAGGTCGACGATGGGATGGGGGGAACGTGGCGCTATCGTCCGCGTTCCCCGTGAGCACCGGATCAGTTCCACGGATGGCGCGGAGGATTGACGCCGTTCAGGTGGTAGTTGCCGATATGGAAGTACTTCCAGCGCACCGGGTCGTGCAGGGTATGGACGCGGGCGTTGCGCCAGTGCCTGTCGAAGCCGTGGGCGGCCAGCGTGGCGCGGGTGCCGGCCAGTTCGAAGAGGCGGTTGCTCGCTTCGAGGGCGATCTCCGTCGTCAGCACCTTGGATTCCGCGGTGGTGAGGGTGGCCTCGTTCACGCTCTCTTCGCTCGGCGCGGCCAGGGCTGCATCGATGCGACGTCCGGCCCGCTCGAGCAGGGCTTCGGCGGCGTGCAGGCGGATTGCCAGCTGACCGACGGCCGAGATGGTCAGCGGATCTTCGGCCGCGGTCTCCTTCCCGCTGTCGATCCACGGACGGCTCTTCTCGCGCACGAAGCGGATGGTGTCGTCGAGGGTGCCGCGGGTGATGCCGGCGTCGATGGCGGCCTGGATGATCTGCGAGATGGCGCCCGCCGCGGTGGGGGTGTCGAAAGCCAGGATCGGCACCACGCGGCTTTTCGGCACGCTCACCTGCTCGATCTTCACCGAGCCTGAGGCGGTGGTGCGCTGACCGAAGCTGGACCAGTCGTTGATGACCGTCAGGCCCGGCGCATCCCGGTCGGCGAAGACCAGGTAGCCCTTGCCGTCATCATCCACAGCGACGATGGGAACGACGTGGGCGAGCAGCGCGCCAGTGGTATAGAACTTCTGGCCATGGACGATCACGTGATCGCCCTTGTCGAGCACCTTGGTTTCGAAGGTCGCCACGTTGCGGCTGTTCAGCTCCGAGAAGGCGTTGCCGAAGCGGTAGCCTTGCAGCGCCAGCCCGAAAAGCTCGCGCTTCTGCTCTTCAGTTGCGTCCAGGCCAATGTGGGCGACCAGCACCAGGTGGTTCTGGGTGATCTGGGCGATGCTGGAGTCGGCCGCGGCGATGATCTCGATGACCTCGGCCACGGTGGCGTAGGACACGCCGGCGCCGCCGTAGGCCTTGGGGATCGTGATGCCCCACAGGCCCGATTGGGAATAGGTGTCGATCTCGCTGATGGGCAGGAAGCCTTCACGGTCGCGCAGGGCTGCTTCCTGGGCGAATTCCCGTGCCAGCTGATGGGCGACGGCGACGGCTTCCGCGTCGTCGCGGATCACGTGGGCAGGTTTTGCCGGGCGTGGTCTGGGCGCGAAGGGAAGGGGCGAGTTGACGCGCGGGCGTTCAGCGATGGCGGTGTTTGAAGTGCTCATGGGGGATCCTGTGGTCGAATGCGGGACGGGCGGGGCCGGCAAGGGCACCCGCCCCGGGGCTTACTTGCCGCTGCCGATCTGCCAGATGTACGGCGGCTCGGTGCCGTTGATGCTCCAGTCGCCGACGATGCGCGCCTTGTAGATCAGCGGGTTGTGGGTGGCGACGGTGCGTGCGTTGCGCCAGTGGCGGTCGAGGGCACGGCTTTCGCTCGCCGCGGATGCGCCCAGCGCATTGAAGAGATCGCTGGAGGCCCGGATGATCAGCTCGGAGACGATGATCTGGGCCTTGGCGGACTCGATCTCCGCGTCGATGTTGGCGGCTTTCTCGCGCTCTTCATCGCCGCCGAAGCGTGCCTCGTAGGCCCGCTGGGCCGGCTCGGCGGAACGGATTGCGGCGGCCTCGGCGGCATAGACCAGCGCCGAGATCTGCCCGATCACCTGCTGCACCTGCACGTCCTGGGCAACCTGCGGGGCGTTGCCGGTGCTGAACACGCGATGCCGCTCCCGGACTGCGCGGGCCGCGTCCCGCTCGACGGCACGGCCGATGCCGGCCTGGACCGCCAGCAGCACGAGCTGATAAAGCGCAGTCTGGTACTTGAAGCGGGTTGCGAAGTCGATGACGTTGTCTGCCTCGACCAGCGCGTTGTCGAAGCGGGAGGTGCCGCTGCCGGTGGTGCGCTGGCCGAACCCGTCCCAGTCGTCTTTCTGGGTGATGCCGGCCTGGTGCGTGCTGACCGCGGCGATCACGTCGCCGTCGTTGTCAGTCCGCTTGGCGTACACATCGATCCAGTCGGCAAAGATGCTGCCGGTGCTGTAGTACTTCTCCCCGTTGAGGCGCCATTTGCTGCCGTCCGGAGAAACCCGGGTGATCACTTCGCCGAGCTTGACGGTGCCGACCTCGGTCCAGGCGTTGCCGACGATGTCGCCTTCGACGAAACGCTGGAACCACAGGGCGCGCTGGGGCGAGTGGGCGGCGTTGAGACGGTCCTCGACGAAGGCGAAGTGGCCGCGCAGGGCTTGCGGCAGGTTGGAGTCCGCTTCGGCCAGCTCGATCAGCAGGCGGACCAGTTGGGGCAGGGAGGCACCGCCGCCGCCGAATTCCTTCGGCACGCGGACCGCGCCGAAGCCTGCCTTCTTCAGCCATTCGATGGGTTCGTAGGGCAGCTGGCGCTGGCGCTCCCGCTCCAGTGCGCCTTCGGCGATGCGCGCGAAGATCGGGCGGAAACGGGCCGCCAGGGCCTCGTAGTCCGTGCCGGTGGACAGCGGATTGTCGTTTCGGGTGTCGCTCATGTGGATTGTCCTTGCTCTGCGGAGCCGGCCGTCAGGCGGCGGCCAGTTCGGTTTCCCGTTGTGCTTCGAGTTCGCGGACCAGCGGCAGCACGTGCTTGCCGAAGTACTCCACTTCTTCCTGGAAATGCAGGAAGCCGGTCAGCACGAGATCCACGCCGACCGCCTTGAGGGCGACGATGCGTTCGGCCACCTGGCGCGGGGTGCCGATGAGGTTGGTCTTGAAGCCGTCGTTGTATTGGACGAGGTCTTCGAACGTGGACTTGGCCCAGTTGCCTTCGCCCTCGGGGCTGGCCTTGCCGGCCTGGGTCACGGCGTCGCCGAAGGCACGTACGGCAACTGGATCGGCCTTGTCGATGATTTCCTGGACGACGGCACGGGCCTCTTCCTCGGTGTCGCGGACGACGACGAAGGCATTCACGCCGACCTTCACCTTGTGGTTGTTGGCCGCCGCCTTGGCGCGGATGTCATCCACCTGGGCCTTGATACCTTCGACCGTATTGCCGTTGGTGAAGTACCAGTCGGAGACCCGGGCGGCCATGTCGCGTGCGGCGCGGGAGCTGCCGCCCTGGAAGATCTCGGGGTGGGGCTGTTGCAGGGGTTTCGGCTTGAGGCTGTAGTTGTGGAAGCGATAGAAATCGCCCTTCAGCGTGAAGTCGTCCTGCGTCCAGATGCCCTTGAGGGCCTGGATGAACTCCTCGGAGCGGCGATAGCGCTCGTCGTGCTCCAGCCACGGCTCGCCGATCGCGGTGAATTCACCCTTGAACCAGCCGCTGACGATATTGACGGCGATGCGCCCTTTGGTCAGGTGGTCGATGGTCGCAATCTGTTTGGCCAGCACGGCAGGGTGCCACGGGCCGGGCAGGATGGCGGCAATGACCCGGAGTTTCGTGGTTGCGGCCAGCAGGGCGTGGGAAATGGCCACCGATTCGTGCTGGTATTCGGCGCCATATCCGGCGGTAAAGCGGATTTGCGAAAGGGCGTATTCGAAACCGGCGTCTTCGGCGATTTGTGCAAGGCGGCGGTTGTAATCGATATCCCAGCTGGTGCGCTGTTCGATCTTGCTGACGACGAGGCCGCCGCTGACATTGGGAACCCAGTAGGCAAACTTGACCGGCGTATTCGATTGGCTCATGAAACTATCTCCTGGATGGCAAAAGGGTGAAATGGCTGGATTCAGGCGGCCGCAAGGTCCGCTTGGGGCTGGCGGCGTTTTTTCAGGAAGGGCAGGGCGCGGGTGACGGCCAGATCGATGCGTGCCTGAAGGCTTTCGCTGGTGACGCGGTAATTGTGGAAGTCGGCCTCCGAGCCATAGACGCCGATGGGCAGGGTGTGCGCCTGGAAGAAGCTGAACAGCGGCCGCAGCTGGTGATCGATGACCAGCGCATGGCGCTCGCTGCCACCGGTAGCTGCCAGCAGGACCGGTACATCGACCAGCGCCTCGTGATGGATGAAGTCGAACAAGTGCTTGAAAAGACCGGTGAAAGAAGCGCGGTATACGGGGCTGGCGACGACCAGCAGGTCCGCCTGTTCGATCGCGTGGATGTCATCCAGGATGTGGCGCGGAAGATCGGTGGGGGTGACGACTGCGCCCAGTTCTGCGGCGATCGCGGACAGGTCGACGATGCGAATGTCCGCCGGTTGGTGGCGGGCGAGTCCATTGACGATCTCGTCCACCAGGACGCGCGTCCGTGACGGCTTGTACAGTCCGCCGGATACGGCGACGATCTTCGGCTTGGTGCTCATGCAATTTCTCCAGTATTAAATTCGTGTGATTGGATGGTTCGTCCGCTATTTGCGGTGTGGAAGGGAAATAGCAGCATCCATGCCAGATGAAATAAAGCTGGGTATTAATGAAATCTGCGGTGAATGAGGCTGTGAAAATGGAGTCGATTGGTGCTTTTTTCAGTTTTTGGCCTTGAAAACTCTTTCTCTCTGCAGGCATCCGGAATAGGAAATCAAGAAAAGCTTATTTCCTGATTTGGAAATGCTGCTGGAGAAGCACTTCATGAGCACCCCGTGCTGCCAGGGACGCTATTTCTGAAGTTGGGGCGGTGGCAGAGCAAGGTGGAGACGGAGGCGGCTGAGCCCATCCCCTTACACACAATTCAGCCCTGATCCATTTTCCTTGCCTGGCGCATGCCTTCGACAAAGACAGCCAGCTGCTGGAGACCGAGCCAGATTGTCTTGGCGCCGGGCTCACCAT
>JAFEDJ010000059.1 GCA_018241685.1 Pseudomonadota bacterium | reverse complement strand
TCGAAGTGGCGGCGCCGCCCGAGTCGGGCAAGCCCGGCTCCAACACCGTGTATATCGAGGTGAAGGCGCTGGACGATGAAACCGTGGCGGTACGGGAGAAGTCGGTGTTCCTGATACCGCAGTAAAGAAGCTGAGATATGAATCAAAGAGCAATGGCCCCGAATCAGGTTTCCTCCACTCCTTGGTACAAGGAACACTGGACTTGGTTGCTGATGCTGATGCCGGTGACGGCGATCATCGGTGGCAGCATCACAATGTGGCTGGCCGTGACGTCTTTCGACGGTATGGTGGCCGACGATTACTACAAGCAGGGGCTGGCGATAAATCAAACGCTGGCAAGGGCTGGCGCAGCGGCCAATCTGGGCTTGAAGGCCGAAGTCCGGTTCACCGCGGATGGGCTGTCGGTGGCACTCCAGGCCAAGCCGGGGGTTGAGCTGCCAGCCAAGTTGATGGTGACGCTAGCTCATCCGACCCGTGGCGGCCTGGACCAGCTGCTCGTCATGGAACGCAGTGATGGTGCATATCATGGGCGTCTCCAGAATGAACTGGTGAGTGCCCACTGGAAGGTGTTGATAGAAGATGAGTCCCGCAGCTGGAGGCTGTCAGGGGCCGCATTCCTCCCCACAGAGACGGAGATCCGGATCGATTCAGCGGATCTGAAACCTGTTGATTGACATGGAGGAAGTCATGGCCTGGAAGGAATTGTTCGGTAGCGACATTGGTCTGCTGAGCTTGTTCACGATTGGGTTCGTCATTGTGATGGCTGGGTATCTGTACCGTTTTGCCCAGCGGCACATCGCAGAAGACGAACGACATTCTCATTCCTAGCTGACTGACGCGGGCCCTTTGGGGCCCGCATTTATTTGGGGAGCTTGAGCATGCTGAAACTGATCCAGGTTCTATGGCCCTCGTTCTTGGTTGCAGGTGTGGCTGAGATCATCTTCTTCACCGTGGTCAATCCACAGGAGCTGTATCTGCTGGGTGAGCCGGTGCATTTTTCTGCGATCGCAACGTATTCGATCGGTTTCTTCGGCTTCTGGCTCGTTTGCGCCGCGTCCAGCCTCTGTACGCTGTTTTTCCAGCAGACTGCAGCGGAAATCAATAATACTGAGTCCGAGTGATTCGGCGGATTGCCGTATTCTGGAGTCTCGGTACTGGCAAGACAGAAGGGCCTCGCAGTTTCTGCGAGGCCCTTTCTTTTGATACGCGTGGCGACCGCTCGTGGCTTGGAATTCAGCGGTAGACCAGCACGGGAACCTTGCTGTGGGTCAGTACCTTCTGGGTTTCGCTGCCCAGCAGCAGGCCGCTCAGGCCGCGCCGGCCATGGGAGGCCATGAAGATAAGGTCACATCCGTTGCGCTCGGCGGCTTCGATGATAGCTTCATAGGGAACTTCGCTGACGAGGGTGTCGCTGCTCGATTCGACGCCGGCATCCTCTGCGCTGGCGCGGGCGCGGGACAGGATTGCTTCCGCTTCCGCGGCGGCGGCACGACTGAACTGTTCGGGGGTGGTCGGGTCTATCAGGGCGCCTTCGCCGTAGATAGGCATTGGAAAATCCGGCTGGGCATAAAAGAAGGTGAGTCGTGCTCCGGCTTCCTTGGCGAAGCTGATGGCCCTGGCCACGGTGGAGTCGGAGAGTTCGGACCCATCGGTTGGGACCAGAATGTTCTTGAACATGGTGTCGATCCTGTCGGGAACTGGGTGTCCCATTATAAAGCGCAGTCTGTTCGGGGGCGGCTTGACGAATATCAACGGTCCGTTGTCCAGTCAGGCTCACGATTTCAACAGCACAGGAATTTGCCGACCTCGCACATGATGTCGGGAGTCAATTGATTTCGCATGAAAGGAGTTGTGACTCATGCCCCGCCGTGAACCCGCACCACCGCTTGATCTTGCCCGCAAGTCGCTGAGGCGACTGCATGATTCGGTCGAGTCTTCGATTGATCCGCTCGGTATGGCCGCTCCCTTGGTGCATGCGCAGCTTGCGTGGCTCGCCCATCCCCAGGAGCTGACCGAGGCGATGACACGCGTCTCAGGAAGCCTATGGGCCTTGCAATGGCACAGCTGGCGCAAGTTGCTTGGCCTGCCCAGCGAAGATCCGCTCCGACCCCATGAAGACGACAACCGCTTCGCCGATGCTGTCTGGGCTGAATCCCCGACGTGGGATCTGGTGAAGGAGTGGTATCTGGTCATGACCCATCATGTCCAGGACATGTTGTATGAGACCCCGGGGCTGTCGCAGAAGGAGCGCCGCCGGGCTGCGTTCTGGTGGCGGAAATGGCTCAATGCGGTAGCACCGTCGAACTTCTTCTGGATGAATCCGGTGGCGATGCGGCTGGCCGTGGAAACCAAGGGCGAGAGCCTGGCGCGGGGCTTCCGGAACTTTCTCGACGACGTGGAAGCCGGCAACATCCGGATGACTGACCCCAGCGATTTCACCGTCGGTCAGAACCTGGCGACTACGCCGGGCAAGGTGGTGTTCCGCAACCGTTTGCTGGAGGTTCTGCATTACACGCCGACCAAGGCGCAGGTGTACAGGACGCCCATCGTGATCGTCACGCCGTGGATCAACAAGTTCTACATCCTCGACCTGAACCCCAGGAAGAGCATGATCCGCTACCTGCTGGATCAGGGCTTCGATGTGTTTATCACCAGCTGGAAGAATCCGGGGCCGGAGATGCGGGATGTCAGCTTCGACGATTACCTGCTCGAAGGTGTGCAGGCCCTCATCGATACGGCGCGTGGGGTGACCGGTGCGCCAAAGGTACATGCGGTTGGTTACTGCATCGGTGGCACGGCATTGAGTACCTACATGGCCTGGGCCAACCGCCATTTCGCGCCGGAGGATGTGCCGGTGTCCCACTGGACGCTGCTCACCACATTGGTCGATTTCCACAAGCCGGGCGATATCGAAGTCTTCATCGACGAAGGAAGCATCCGCTTCATCACCCAGAACATGGAGCGCAAGGGCTACCTGGACGGCGCGGAGATGGCTTCGGCGTTCCGCCTGCTGCGTTCGAACAGCCTGATCTGGCACTACGTCGTGCATGGCTGGCTGTATGGTGAAACGCCGCCGCCCTTCGATGTCCTGTACTGGAACATGGACACCACGCGCATGCCCTTCACGATGCATGCCTGGTATCTACGGGAGCTCTACCTGCACAACCGCCTGATCGACAAGGATAGCCTCACCGTTGCAGGGGAGCCCATCGATCTGGGGGCGATCACCCAGCCGGTTTATGCGGTGTCGGCGGAGGATGACCACATCGCGCCATGGAAGCAGACTTTCCGCGCCATGAACTACGTGGGCGGCGTGAAGCGCTTTGTCCTGTCGAGTTCCGGCCACATCCTTGGCATCGTCAATCCGCCCGTCAAGCCGCCCAAGCGCAAGTTCTGGGTTGGGCAAGCCCGGCGTACCGATACGGCAGAAGGTTGGTATGAACAGGCCGAGGAGAGCAGCGGTAGTTGGTGGGAAGACTGGATGGCTTGGCTGAAGCCCCAGTGTGGCGAGTTGGTCGATGCGCGGCCAGTGGAGACCAAGGCCTATCCGGCACTTGCCGATGCCCCCGGGACTTACGTGCTGGAGCATTGAGTCGGCGGTTCAGAAGCAGCAAGCACGCTTCGCCAGGCCTCCAGACGCCTGGCGAAGCTGAATGCGGCGTTGGCCGGACTGGTCGACGGCAGGCGTTCGTAGGCCAACCGGCGAGCCGTCAGCGATTTCAATACGTGGCGTCGAAAGCTCGTCTCCGCCATGGCGCCATTGAAGAAGACCCGCGTGATATGCGGATGCGCCGCCAGAAAGCCCGGGAAGTCGTTGGGGACGATGGTTCCGACGTCGATACGCGTGTCGAGACTGCCTTCCCGTTCACAGCACTGCAGTACATCCCACAGCGCAATGCCCGCAGATTCCAGGCAGCGCAGTCGCTCGGCGTAGGGCAGGGCGGGATGGGCCCCTACCAGTTCGCCCAGGATGGGCCAGAATAGATTACGAGGGTGTGCATAGTATTGCCCGGCGCGAAGGGACGCTTCGCCGGGCATGCTGCCGAGGATCAAGGTATGGGCCACAGCGGTGGCAATGGGTGGAAAACTGTAAATCAGGGCCATGATGGTTCAGGCGGTGCTTGCAGCGGTGGGCGACAGATGCTGGAATAATCCCCTGTATCCGTGGGGAAGAAGACAGGTCGTCCGAAAATGGTTCCGGAGTTTGCAATGAAACAGCGTGCCCACGTGCTGGTGGTGGATGATCAGGCCGACAATCTATTGATTCTCGAGGACGTGCTGTCGGCGCATTATGACGTCCATCCCGCCACGAGTGGCGGTGAAGCGCTCGGTTATCTGGAGGCCGGTGGGCGAGCCGATCTGATCCTGCTTGATGTGATGATGCCCGGGCTGGATGGTTTCGAGGTCTGCCGTCGCCTCAAGTCGTCGGAGTCGACACGCGGCATCCCGGTGATGTTTCTGACCGGTCTGGACCGCCCGGAAGACGAGGAGCAGGGCTTCTCCCTCGGTGCGGAAGACTTCATTCACAAGCCGATTTCCCCGCCGGTGGTGTTGGCCCGGGTGCGTACCCACCTGGCGCTGTCGCGGGCCACCAAGGCGCTGCAGCGCCGCAACGCAGATCTCGAACTGTTGGTCGCCGAGCGCACGGCCGAAATCAGCGAGCAAAGCCGCCGCCTCGTCTCCAGCAAACAGGAAGTGATCGCAGCTCAAGCGGCCACCATCACCGCTTTCTGCGCCCTTGCCGAAGCCCGCGACAATGAGACCGGCAACCATATCCGCCGTACCCAGCACTATGTCCGCATCCTCGCCGAGCAATTGCAGGACCATCCCCGTTTCGGGGATTATCTGGATGAGGATGTAATCCAGTTGTTGTTCAAATCCGCGCCGCTGCACGATGTGGGTAAGGTGGCGACGCCGGATGCCATCCTGCTGAAGCGAGGCAAGCTGACACCCGATGAATGGGTGATCATGAAGCAGCACTGCGAATACGGGCGCAACGCGATCCTGCAGGCCGAGCGGGCGTTGGGGGGCACGGCGGATGCGTCCTTCCTGCGCTACGCGGCCGAGATTGCCTACGGGCATCACGAACGTTGGGATGGTACTGGCTATCCGCAAGGGCTGACCGGCGACGCGATCCCGGTATCGGCGCGCTTGATGGCCGTTGCTGACGTATATGATGCGTTGATCTCCCGGCGGGTCTATAAGCCGCCGTTCCCCCACGAGAAGGCGATCGAAATGATGGCGCTGGAGCGCGGTAAGCATTTCGATCCCGATATCGTCGATGTCCTCCTCCGCGTTTCCGGAGATTTCGCCGCCATTGCCCGGAACTTCAGCGATGAACCGGAGGAGGACGTGGCGGCAACCTGAGTGCGCCGCTAGCGCCGTTCCACGCTCAGTGCGGTGAACACGGCCAGTGCCTGCAGGATCGCGACGCCGAGCAATACCGTTGCAAACTGGCTTTTGTTCATGAAGTTGCCGAATATCAGCGGCGCCAGGGCCAGGCCTGTATCAAGCCCCGAATAGACAAAGCCGTATACCCGTCCGAAGGCAGCCTGGCCGAAGCGGGCCGTCGCCGCGCTACGCACCAGCAGATCCCGCGAAGGCCCCGCCAGGCCTGTCAGAAAGCCGATCGCCGCCATCAAGGGCAAGACCGTGGCGGCGCCCGGCCAGCCGCTGGCCAGCAGGAGCGCAGCCAGGGCTGCAGTGCAGAGTGCGCCGGTGATGATCCGTCCTTGCCGTGCGTGGCGGGTCAGGAAGCCGCCTACCAGAACGCCCGCTGCGCCAGCCAGCAGATACGCCGACAAGGTTCCCGCGGCCTGGCTGATTGGCATCCCATACATGCCCTGCATCAGTGGCGTACCAAAGTTCTGGATTGCGCCGAAGGCTGTGGTGAGCAGCAGGAAGAAGGTGAAGCACAGCCACACGGGGCCGACCTTCAGAATCTCCAGCGTGGTCACCTTGCGATTGGTCGTGCTTGTCGCGTGGGGTGGGACCGCAAAATGATGCCGTCCGAGCAGAAGTAGTGCGAGTGCGGGAATCGCCAGCAGGCCGGCACCCATACCTGCCGTGCGCCAGCCGGCCACCGACGCGATGCCGGTCAGGAAGACCGGCGCCAGCGCCCAGCCCAGGTTGCCTGAAAGGCCGTGCATCGAAAACGCGTGCCCGAGGCGCTGGGGGGAAACGTTGCGGTTGAGGATCGTGAAGTCGCAGGGGTGGAAGACGCTGTTGCCCAGGCCCGCCAGCGCGGCTACGGCGATCAGGTCGCCGAGCCCGCGGGCCTGGGACAGGCCGAAACCGGCGAGGATGAAGCACGCAACGCCGGTCGACAGCACCCGCAGGGGGCCGAAACGGTCCACCGCCAGGCCGGCCAGGGCCTGCCCAACACCGGAGACGACGAAAAAGACCGTCATCGTGCTGCCGATCTGCACGAAGTCCAGTCCGAACTCCGGCATCAGCCACGGAAACAACGGCGGCAGCAGCAGGTGGAAGAAGTGGGAGACGCCGTGGGCGAAGCCGACCAGGGCGATGATCCGCACGTCCTGGCGAGGCGTGAGTTGGGGGGAGCTTATCGTTGTTGTTGTCATGGAAAACGGGTTATCGGTGGGGACCGCCGCTGCGCCAGATCGACAGCAGCAACCAGAGTCCGCCGATCAGGGCAGAAATGAAACCGAGCAGACCGAAGGAGGGGAGACCAGGAAGTACGGGTGCCTTGTCGACGGTCATTACGATGGCCGAACCGATGATCAGTGCGGCGATCACGATGGCCAGCGAGAGCCGGCTGGCAGCCCGGTCGATCTGGCTGCCGAAGCGTTGCAGCGGCAGCACCTCGACCTGGACCTGTAGTTTGCCCCGGCGCGCGGCGCGAAGGAACTGACGTAGATCCCGCGGCAGGCCAGCGAGCAGATCCACCGTGTCCGCGAAGGCACGCCAGCCACGCCGGGCAAAGGCTGCCGGCGCGGCGTGGGCCAGTAATACCTGGCGCAGGAAAGGACTGGCTTCGGCGGCGATGTCGAAATCCGGGTCGAGTTGTCGGCCCATGCCTTCGAGGGTGATGAAGGCCTTGATCATCAGGGCCAGATCGGTGGGCAGGGATAGGCCGTGTTCGCGCAGGATGGTGAGCAGATCCGACAGCATCGCGCCAATGTTAAGGCGCTGCAGCGGGACGCCGTGGTAAAGGTCCACGAAGGTGTCGATCTCTGTGCGCAGATTCAGAAGGTCGGATTCCGGGTCGAGGTGATCATCGTCGCTCCAGTCGAGCAGCACGTCGGCGACCAGGCCGCTATCGCGGCTGACCAGCCCGTGCAGCAGGCGTGCCACCTGGCTGCGGCGTTCTTCGGTCAGGCGTCCGACCATGCCGAAGTCGATGAAGGCGATACGGTTGCCGGGCAGGTAGAGCACGTTGCCGGGGTGGGGGTCTGCATGGAAGAAACCGTCTTCCAGCAACATCTTGAGCACCGCCTCCGCACCGCGGCGGGCCAGTAGCTTGCGATCCAGCCCGGCCGCGTCGGCGGCGGCGAGGTCTCGCCCGGAAATGCCGTCCACGTAGTCCTGCACGTTCAGCCGCTCCCCGCACCATTGCCAGTGTACGCGGGGGATGACGATTTCCGGATGCCCGGCAAACTGCTCCGCAATCCGCTCTGCGTTGCGGCATTCGGCTGCGAAGTCCAGTTCGCGGCGCAAGGACAGCGTGAACTGGCGGACGATGTCGCTGGGGCGGTAGCGACGCAGGTCTGCGGCTTCAGTTTCGATGATCTCAGCCAGACGCTCCAGCAGGCGCAAATCCGCCTCGATGATCGGGCGGATGCCGGGACGCCGCACCTTGAGGACCACGTCTGTACCGTCGCTCAGGTGCGCTCTATGGACCTGGGCCAGGGAGGCAGCGGCCAGCGGTTCGGTGTCCAGTTCGGCGAAGAGCGCCTCGGGAGGCTCGCCCAGGTCTTCCATCAACTGCGCCCGCAGTTCGATGAACGGCAGGGCGGGTGCGGCGTCCTGAAGCTTGCTGAACTCGGTGATCCAGTCAGGTGGGAACAGATCCACCCGCGTTGCCAGGATCTGCCCCAGTTTGACGAAGGTCGGTCCCAGTTCCTCCAGGGCCCGGCGGACCCGCGCAGCAGGTTCCAGATGGGCCAGCTCTCCCGGTTCGCGCCAACGCAGGGCCTTGCCGGCGCGTTCCAGCGCGTGCGCCATGCCGATGCGCCGGACAAGGTCTCCGAAACCGTAGCGGATCAGCACGCTGGCGATGTCATGCACGCGTTTCAGATCGCGCACCGCGCCGATGGCCTGCCACAACATTAGTGGTGCCTTTCTGATCTGGCCGGGGGGCCTGCAGGGAAACGGCGGATGTGCATTTGGCGAAAGGAAATGGTCGGTGGGGCAAGGCTGCCTTGCCCGAGGGCAAGAGGCAAGGTGCAGTGCGCAAAAAGACCAGAGATGCCGCCATGTTGGCCGAACTCGCCGAATACCGCGATACCGACACCAGCGAACACATGCTGTGGGTTGCCCGCCTGGCCCCGAGGAGTGGGCGCTACGCAGAGGAGTGGGAGAGATCTACCACTATCCGCGTAACTGCCTTACCGACTACATTCGGACCGAAGACAAGAAGTTTGCGTAGTATCTGCAGGGCTGAAGCCCGCCTGCCCAGGGTCGGACAGGCTTCATAAGGGCTGGACTAGCCGGATCGACGGCGCGATTCGCCTTTCCTGAGCCGGCGGAACAGCCGTTTCCCGAAGACATAGCCACTGCCGCCGAGCACGAGGCTGGCGATCAGCCCCGGAGGGCTGGGCATTAGTGTGGCGCCTGTCGATGGTGCCGGCTCGCCTTCTATCGGGGCTCGGGCGGAAGCGTCAGGCGGCGTTTGGCCGGGCTGGGACGTCTCCAGAGGGGACGAAGCGGGCTGGTGATCGTGAAGGGTGACGATTTCGCCGCTCTGGTCGATGTACCAGCTGAATGCCTCAGCCACGGCCACCGGAGAATGGGGGAACAAGGCGCCGATGAGTATCGAAATCTGGGTGAGGCGGTGCGACAGGCGAAACATCGTGGTTCCCGGTTCTGGCCAGATTGTCCGTTTGCCGCTCGCTGGTGATGCTCGCCGTGTGCGCGTGGGCCCTCAGCTGCAGACCGTGCAGGGTACCGGATGGCGTCTGGTGGGTGATGGCTGGATCATGTTGTTTGCATTTTTTGTGCCATCTGCGTATCCACACCCTCGACCTCGCGCAGTAGCGGGAGTGCCAGCAACGGCAGCAGGCCGATCACGGTGACCGCGATCATCAGCAGGCCGAGGTTGGAATAGTCCTGCTGGGTGATCTTGAAGGCGTCGTTGAGGTAGCCGGTGAACAGCTGGCTGGCCGAAAGGGCCAGGTTCATCAGCGACGCCATCACCGCGAACATGGTGGCTTCGGCGCCCTTGGGCGCGGCGCGGGCGGTGAGGATCAGCATCGGGACCATCGTCAGCTGGCCCAGCGGCGCCGAGATCGTGGTGTCGATGAAGGCGAAGGTCCGGGCCGACACGCCCAGCCATTCATGGACGCCGTAGAACAGCCCGATGTTCGGCAGGTAGAGGACGGTGCCGATGATCATCACCCAGCCCAGCGTGAAGCTGACTGGCATGCTGACGATGTACTTGCGGAAGGCGAGCAGGCCGACGAGGCTCAGGATGGAACTCACCTGGGCCAGCACGCCAAGGAACTGCTGATCGAAGCCGAGCTTGTCGATGGCCCAGTAGCTGTAGCCCTGGCCGACATCCGGCGTGGCGCGGAACAGGAAGATGACGACCGCGGCGATGGCGATCTCCCGGGAAATGCCGACCCGCCACAGCACGATGCTGATCAGCAGCAGGGAGATGAGCAGCACGATTTCCTGGGCGTAGGGCACGTCGAGCAGCTCCAGGCCGACGCCGATGGCCGCGTAGGCCAGCCCGATCAGCACCACCAGCCGGGCGTTGCCACCGCCCAGAATGTCATTGTCGGGAGCAGGGGCCGGCCGGGCCAGGGCGGGGGCATCCGCGCTGCGGCGCACGCGCGAGAAGGGCAGGCTGGCGACCACCAGCAGCGGCAGCAGGGACGCCAGCGCGTAGACCTTGCGGGTGCCGATCGCCCCCGCCAGCACGCCGGACAGGTAGCCGACGCTGATGGCCCCGACGAGCAGCGCCGCCCGGCCGAGGGTCTGGATCTGGTTACGCTCTTCTTCGGTTTCGACCACTTCGACGCTCAGCGCGTCGGCGATCACGTCCTGGACCATGAAGCCGATGGCGGTCAGCAGGGAGGCGGCCAGGTAGCCGGTCTTCGTTTCCACCACCGTGGCCAGCGCCACATAGCCGGCAAAGGTGGCCACGCAACCGGCCAGCAGCCAGGGTGTGCGGCGGCTGCCGAAGAAGGGGTGGATGTCGGCCGCCGCGCCGACCACCATCTTCATGGACCAGGGCAGCATCAGCCAGAAGCCGATGCTGGTGACTTCGACGGGAGAAAGCTTGAGGGTCTCCTTCTGGAAGAAGACCTCGGCGATGCCGGTGATGGTGCTCGCACCGTAGCAGAAATAGACGAGCAGGACCGTCGTCCATTCGCGGCGGAAGCCGCCGATGAATTTGCGTAACACGCTTTCTCCTGTCTTGTGCCGTGCGGATGTGTTGGAGGGTTTGGATGGGGTGAGGGAGGATGCAGGCAAAGACTGCGCCAGCCGTACCTGAGGCCGGGAGTATGGAGAAAACTGCCCGGAGCGGGCACTGTTTGTTAGGCCCGGTTGCCGGCGCGCAAGACGGTGCGTGTCCGGATTTCAGCAGGAAGTGCTGATGGCGTGCTGGTATTCAATCAGAGCCGGGCTGCCGGTCGACTGAGCGGCAGCCCGGGCGGGGAATGGCCTCTTACAGGGCCTGCGCGATGCGCTCCAGGCGCGGCAGCCAGTTGCCGAGGATGTCTGCCGAGACGAGGATGTGGTGGGCCTTGCTGACCAGCAGCTGGCGGGGGACGAGGCCGATCACGCGGGAGTCGGCGCTGTTGTCGCGGTTGTCGCCGAGCATCAGGTACTGGCCGGGCGGGATGGTGACAGGGGCGAAGTTGCGCAGCGTCTGCACGTTGGGCAGGTATTGCACGGTGCGCCGGGTGCTGGCCACCGTCTCGGTGGCGCGGATGGCGTCCACCTCGTGGCCCTGGCCTATGGGTTCGGAGACCACGCCGACGACGTCGTAGCGGGCGGCTTCGCCGTTGATGGTCAGCGCGCCGTCGCGCATCGCCACCGTGTCGCCGGGCAGGCCAATGACGCGCTTGATCAGCAGTGTGCCGTCCTTGGGCGACTTGAAGGTCACCACGTCGCCGCGGGCTGGGTCGCCGAGGTGGGCCACGGCGATGTCGGTGAGGGGCAGCTTGGCGTCGTAGGCCAGGCGGTTGACCAGCACCACGTCGCCTTCGAGCAGCGTCGGGCGCATGGAGCCGGACGGGATCGGGTTCCAGTCGGCAATGGCGGAGCGGAAAAAGCCGAAGCAGAGCAGGAAGAGCAGGAATCCACGGTTGTTCTTGAGCAAGTCTTTCATGCCGTCCTCATGGGTTGTGATGTCGCCTATGGACCGGCCGGCCGCGGCTTGGTTCATCAGGTGTACATGTTCGGCGGCGGAAACTCGTCGTTGAGCGCCCAGCGGCCGAGCATCGCCAGCTTGTAGTCGATGGGATCGTGCAGGGTGTGGGTGCGCACGTTGCGCCAGAAACGGTCGTAACCGAGGCTGGCGCGGGTGCCGCGGGCCCCGATCACGTCGAAGAGTTCCTGGCTGGCGAACAGGCCGGCCCGGTGGGCGATGACCTTGGCTTCGGCGATGGCGACGGCGGTTTCGGCCCGTTCGCGTTCGTTCAGCGCTGGTCCACGTTCGAAGGCTACCTGGATCGCGGTGGCGGCGCGGTCGGTGAGGGCCTCGGCGGCGGCGATCTGCACGTGGATCTCGCCGAAGCGCTGCAGCGTGTAGGGGTCTTCGGTGGCGCGCTGGACCCCCGAGGCGACCCACGGACGGGCCTGCGTGCGGGCGAAGTCCCGCGCCTCGTCGCGGGCGCCAATGGCGATGCCGACGAACAGATTGGCGAGGATCAACTGACCGAAGCTGTTGCGCAGGGTGTGGAAGGCGGACGGCACGGCGTCGTGGGCGCGCAGCACGTCGGTACGCCGCAACAGCACCTGCCGGAAGCTTACCGAGCCGCTGTCGGTCTGGCGCTGGCCGATGGGGTCCCAGTCGTCGTGGACGACGATGCCCGGATGGTCTGTCTCGATGACGCCCATCACGCTGCTGCCGTCGGCAAGGCGGGCGGTGAGGGTCATGAAGCGCGAGCCGCGGGTGCCGGAGCAGAAGCCCTTGCGGCCGTCGAGCAGATAGCCGTCGGGCTGCGCGCTAGCCGTCAGGCCCGCGTCGAGGGGATTCACCGCGTTGCCCCACCAGCCGCCTTCCGCGATCGTGCGGCCGAACCAGTGCTGCTGCTGGGCGGCGTTGCCGTAAATGCGCAGCGTGGCGACCTGCAGGTGATGGAAGGCGAGCAGGTGGGCGAGGGCGCTGTCCACGGTGGCGACGCGGCGCACCAGCGCGAAGATCTCCGGCCACGGGCGTTCGTCGCCGCCCAGTTGGGCCGGGATGGACAGGCGCAGCAGACCGGCCGCCTGAAGCAGGGCCTTCTCTTCGGCCGGGTGGCCGCCGCGCTTGTCCCGCTCGACGGCGGTGCGGCGGAGTTCGGCCAGCAAAGGGGCGAGATCGTCGGCAGGCATGGGCTTTGGGCGTTCCGGGCGCGATCGACGCTTTCAGCGTAGCAGGCCCCAGCGCCGCACGGTGACCCGTTCCAGCGTGTTGAAGCCGAGGTTCTCGACGATCAGCCCAATGATGACCACCAGCGCTAGCCCGGCAAAGACCCGGTCGGTGAACAGCTCGTTGCGGTTCTGGAAGATGTACCAGCCCAGCCCGCCCTTGCCGGACGAGGCGCCGAAGACCAGCTCGGCGGCGATCAGCGTGCGCCACGCAAAGGCCCAGCCGATCTTGAGGCCGGACAGAATGGATGGCAGCGCCGCCGGCACGAGGATCTGCAGCACGTAGCGGACGCCGCGCAGGCCGTAGTTGCGGCCGGCCATCTGCAGGGTCTGCGGCACGCCCTGGAAGCCCGCGTAGGTGTTGAGGGCCAGTGGCCACAGCACCGAATGCAGCAGCACGAAAACCAGGCTGCCGTGGCCGATGCCGAACCACAGCAGCGCGATGGGCAGCAGCGCGATGGCCGGCAGCGGGTTGAACATGGTCGTCAGCGTGGACAGCAGGTCGCGCCCGAGCCGTGTGCTGACCGCTAGCGCGGTGAGCACGAAGGCCGCCAGCACGCCGCCGATGTAGCCCTGCAACAGCACTTCGAGGGACAGCGCGGTGCGCTCCAGCAGTTCGCCGGACGCCAGGCCGTCCACCAGCGCACTGGCGGTGGCGAGGAAGGTCGGCAGCAGCAGCTCGTTGTCCTGCTGCCGGGCGACGATCTCCCAGGCCAGCGCCAGCAGCGCGAGGAGCACGCTCTTGCGCAGCCAGGCTTGTTCCCACAGGCGTGTGGCGAGTGGCAGCCGGCGTTCCAGGCTGATGTGGGTGAGTGGCTCCAGCTGGCGTTCGTATTCCGGCCGGATCGGGGCGTGGAGGGCGGTCATGCGAATCTCTTCAGGTTGTGGGGCGCCACGTCGGTGGTGATGCCGCTCGGTTCCTCGTCGAACAGCAGACGGTGGATGCGCTGGGCGCTGGCCTGGAAGTCGGCACCGCCGAGGCTGTGCAGGCCGTAGTGGTGGCTGTTGATCTCGGCGCGCATGCGGCCGGGGTGTGGCGACAGCAGGCCGATGCGGCTGCCAACCACCAGCGCCTCCTCGATGGAGTGGGTGACGAACAGCAGCGTGAAGCGGACCTCGTCCCACAGGGCCAGCAGTTCCTCCTGCATCTTGCGGCGGGTCAGTGCGTCGAGGGCGGCGAAGGGCTCGTCCATCAGCAGCACCCGCGGCTGCATGGCCAGCGCGCGGGCAATCGCCACACGCTGCTTCATGCCGCCGGACAGGGTGTGCGGGTAGGCGTCGGCGAAGGCCGCCAGGCCGACCTTGTCGAGGTAGTGCAGGGCCCGCTCGGCCGCCTCCTTGCGGCCCAGGGTGCCGGTGGCACGCAGCGGGAAGATCACGTTGTCCTTGACGGTCTTCCATGGCGGCAGCTGGTCGAATTCCTGGAAGACTACGATGCGGTCCGGGCCGGGGCCGCTGATCGGGCGGCCATCGAGGCGGATCTCGCCGTCGCTGGGCGGCAGGAAGCCGGCCACCGCCTTGAGCAGGCTGGACTTGCCGCAGCCGGAGGCGCCGAGCAATACGAAGCGGTCGCCGGCATGCACGTCGAAGCTGACTTCATGGGTGGCGCGCACCACGCGGCCGGGCGTGCGGTATTCCAGGCTGAGCTTGTCCACCGCCAGCAGCGGTGATGCGGGGGGCTCGGGCGGGAAGGCGTTGAGAAGGGTGACGGTGGACATGGCGGG
This sequence comes from Pseudomonadota bacterium, assembly GCA_018241685.1. Classification (GTDB taxonomy): domain Bacteria; phylum Pseudomonadota; class Gammaproteobacteria; order Burkholderiales; family Rhodocyclaceae; genus Zoogloea. The sequence continues at coordinate 103,679 of JAFEDJ010000059.1, read as the reverse complement.
CCTCAGCTTCCGGGCTGTGCGTAGGCTTCCGGGAAGAAGTAGTCCTTCCAGGAGACGGCGCGGTTCTTCAGGACGCCCAGCTTGTAGAGCTCCTCGGCGTATACCAGGCTGCGCTGGGGCTGGATGGTGTAGCTGTTCTCCGGGTCGTCGATGATCTTGCGCACCAGCTCCGGCGCCAGCCTGGATTTCTGCACGCGGATGAAAATCTCGGCGGCCTTGGCCTTGTCGGCCTTGACCAGCTTGGCCGCCTCATCGAGAGCGGCGTAGAAGGCCTTGTAGGTCTTGGGGTTCTCGTCGTGGAACTTCTGCGTGGTGTACAGCACGTTGAAGGTGGCCGGCCCGCCGAGTACGTCGTAGGAACTGAGCACCTTGTGCACGTTCTTGTTGGCTTCCAGGGCCTGGTAGTAGAACGGCGCGCTGGAGAAATGGGCGTTGATCTCCGAGCCGCCGGCCACCAGCGCGGCGGTGGCGTCCGGGTGAGCCAGGCTCACCGAGATGCTGTCGAAGCGCTTGAAGTTGTCCTTGCCGAAGACCTTGGCGGTCTCGATCTGCAGCACGCGGGACTGGAAGCTGGTGCCGGCCGCCGGCACGGCGATGCGGTCCTTGTCGCCGAAGTCCTTGATGGTCTTGACGTTCGGGTTGCTGCTCAGCAGGTAGTTGGGCAGGCTGCCGAGGGCGGCCACCGCCTTCACGTTCTGCTTGCCCTTGGTGCGGTCCCACAGGGCGAGCATCGGCGGCAGGCCGGCCGACACGATGTCCAGGCTGCCGGACAGCAGGGCTTCGTTCATCGCGGTGGCGCCGGAGATCTGCGCCCATTCCACCTTGATGTCGAGGCCGAGGGCCTTGCCGTGCTTCTCGATCAGCTTCTGGTCATGGACCACGTCGAGGATCAGGTAGGAAATGCCGAACTGCTGGGCGACGCGGATCTGTCCTTCGGCGTGGGCGCTCCAGCTGGCCGCCAGCAGGCCGAGGCCGCCGAGCAGGGCGAAGGTCTTGCGGGTCAGGGATTTCATGTTCTCTCTCTGTTTTTTCCGGGATTCAGAACGGCGCGTCGCCTTCGATGGTCGTGCGGTACAGCTTGCGGCGCAGGTGGTCGGGCGTGCCGGCGGCGACGTGCATCACCGAGCGGTTGTCCCAGAAGACCATGTCCTGCGGCTGCCAGGCGTGGCGATAGACGTGCTCCGGACGGGTGCTGAGGTCGAACAGTTCGGCGAGGATCTGGCGGCTCTCATCCTCGGGCACGTCCACGATGCGGGTCGTGAAGTGCTCGCTGACGAACAGCGCCTTGCGGCCAGTTTCCGGGTGGGTGCGCACCACCGGATGGATCACCGGCTTTACTTGGTCGATCTGCTCCTGGCTCAGCTTGGGCCGCCACGGGCTGCGGCTGCGCAGCTCCTCGTACTTGGCCAGGTAGCTATGCTCGGCGCGCAGCGGGGCGATGGCCTTGCGCAGCTCGGCGGGCAGCGCGTCGTAGGCGCTGTGCTGGTTGGCGAACAGGGTGTCGCCGCCTTCAGCCGGCAGTTCCTGGGCGTGCAGGAAGGAGCCGAGGCTGGGCTTGTCCACGTAGGAGATGTCCGAATGCCAGAAGTGGCCGGCGTCGCCGAGGCCGATGGGCTGGCCGTCCTCGCGGATGTTGGAGACGATCAGCACTTCCGGGTGCTCGGGCAGCGCGAACTGGTGCAGCACGTGGATCTGCAACGGGCCGAAACGGCGGCTGAAGTCCACCTGCTGGGCCGGCGTGATGTGCTGGTCGCGGAAAACCAGCACATGATGTTCGAGATGGGCCTGGTGGATGCGGCGGAAATCCGCGTCGCCGACCGGCTGGCCGAGGTCGAGGCCGATGACCTCGGCCCCGACTGCCGCGTTGAGGGGGCGGATCTCGAAGGACTGGGCGCGTGCGCCGGCGGGCGAATTGAGTACAGCTTCCATGATGTGTCGGGCCGGCTGGAACCGGCCTGTCCGGGAAAGGAAAGCTGTACTTTAGGAAGCCCGGGGCCATGCCCGAACCATTATATTTTTCGATGCTTATGAGCTCAAAGGCGCCTGAGCTTATGCGCTTTTGAGATTAAGCGGGTTGGCAGACAGCCTTGAAGAACCGCTCAGTTCAGCCAAGGCGTGTAGTTGAAGCCGTTGCCGATCAGCTGGACGACGGCGTTTACGTTTTCACTCGATTCGGAAAACTGTGCCAGCACCACTGCTTGGGTTTCAGCCGGGACGGTGTTCATCTGGTTGAGCCACCAGTCGTACCCGGCCTGGTCGGGTGCCCGTCCCAGCACGTTGGTGTAGACCCTGGTGAGGAAGTCGGCATTCGATGGATTCGTCCCGTATATGCCGTGGAATTCATCCGAATTGATGAAGCCGGTAGCGACCTCCACAAGAGGGACACCCTTGTCCATCTGCGCGATCCAGTAGCCGACGCCCGCCACGTCGGGCGTCCGCGCGAACGCCGCCTTGTAGATGCGGTAAGCCTCGCCGCCGATGCCGTCGATGTCCAGGGCGACGTTCGTGTCGGAGAACTGGACGCGCTCGATATTGCTGAGGAGGTCGGTGCCGTTGGCGCCGGTCTGGTCCTGAACCGTGAAGGTCGTGCCGATCTTGGTGATGGTGTAATTGCTGCGGGCAGAGGCATAGACCGCTGTGTCAGTGCCGCTGCCCCCGTCGAGGGTGTCGTTGCCGCCCTTGCCTTCCAGCAGGTCGTTGCCATCGCCCCCCATCAGGGAGTCGTTGCTGGCGCTGCCGGCCAGGACGTCGTTACCCGGTGTTCCGCTGATGGTGCTGCTGCCTGCTTTGGTCGTGAAATCGTAGGTGCTGGTGCCGGCGTAGCTGTTGCCGGCCTGATCCTTGATGGCACCGGCCTCGATCTGAAGGACATACTGTGTGCCGTAGGCCAAGTCTGTGCTGGGGTTGATCGTCAGTGTGCTGCCCGAGAAGCTCAGGTTTCCACTGCTGCCTACCGCATAGGTTTCCACGATGTTGCCGCTCGCGGTCTTCAGCACGATGGCGCCGGAGCCAGCCTGGACGGTTTCGCTGAAGGTGATCGTGATGTCGCTGTTGATCGCAACGCCGGTGGCGGCATCCGCCGGGCTGAAGCTGCTGACGGTTGGCGCCGTGGTGTCGGCCGGGCCGAGCAGATAGTCGTTGTCCGAGATGGCGGCGACGAGTTGATCGTAGATGGGGCTGCCGATGTCCGCCCACGATCTCGCGGTGCTCTTGACGCCGATCACATACTTGCCGACCAGCAGCGGCCCGCCGGAGCTGCCGGCCCCCATGACGTCCTGCGGGGCATCGTAGACGCTGTAGAAGGGGTTGCTCGTGACCGTGACCTCCTGCTGCATCATGCCCGTCGAGCCGGCGGGATAGCCGATCGCCGACGCGTTGACGGTTCCGTCCTGGTTCGGGTCGAGACCCAACCAGCCGAGCGTGTCGCCGATGGCACGGTCGATGCCGATCAGGGCGATGTCGAACTGGGACTCGCTCTGCAACATGGTCTGGTTGTCGCCATCCTGATAGATGTTGTCCGGCCAGGTGATGGCTTCCCACTTGGTATAGCTGGGGTGGGCGACCCATGATTCGTAGACGTTGGTGACCGCGTTGTAGTCGGCTCCGAAATAGAAATCGAAGGACTTGGCGTAACCGCCCATGTCGGGGTTGTAGACGCAGTGCCCAGCGGTGAGGATATCGTTGGTGCCGACGATGCTGCATGTCCCACGGGTCTGGCTGCCGTCGGCCCAGGTGGTGACGATGGTGCCGATGTCGACGTACGGTTGTGTGTTACGCGTCGCCGAATTCACTTCGTTCATGGATCACTCCCACTGTTCTTCCCTGCAAAGGCGCGATTATTGATGATGTTGGAATGATCGCACAGTGCAATAAGTCCGCTCGGGGCGGGGAGTCTAACCACCTTGGGCAACGTCTCCTACTTCCCGTCCCCGAACTTGGCCTCCGCCGCCTTCGCGTCGGCGGCGATCTTGTCGTTGATCTGACGAGCGGCCTGGGCTTCGGCATTGATGAACTGGCTGATGATCTGGCTGGTAGCCTGGATGTCGGCGTTGCCTTCCTTCTGCAGGCAGTCGAGCCAGGCGCGCTGGGTCTGGCGGTAGGTGTTTACCGTGCCGACGCTCTTGTTGAAGGCGTCGGGGTTCTTCAGGTCGAGGCTGACTTCGGCCGGGCGCGGACCGCAGGCGTGGGTCCAGCTGCCGTTGTCGATCTTGCCGGCGTGGGCGGGCAGGGTGGCGGCGAGGCCGGCGGTGGCGAGGATGAGGGCGAGCTGGCGGGTCATGTTTGTTCTCCGGTGGGTCAGCCCTTGGAGGCGGGCCGGGGGGCTTGGGGTGAGTTGGGGGTGTCGGTGGCTGCGGTCTTCGGCGCGGCCGGCTTGTCGCCGGGGCCGCCCTTGCGGGTTTTTTCGGGCAGGGCCTTGGGGCGCACGGTTTCGCCGTCGGCGAGCAGATCGGACGGGCTGCTGACCAGCACCGTGCCGGCAGCGATGCCGTCGATGATCTCGATCTCCCGGCCGAGGTCGCGGCCGAGGGTGACCTTGCGGAAGCTGACCGTATTGTCCTGGCCGACACTCACCACGCGGGTGCCGTCCTGGCCGGTGACCAGCACGTTGGTTGGCACGAGCAGCGCCTTGACGCTGCTCGACAGGCTGAACGTCACCTCGCCGTAGGTGCCGGGCAGCAGCTTGCCGTCGGGGTTGGGCAGCTCCAGCTCCACCTGGCGGGTGCGGGTCACCGGGTCGAGGGCGCCGGCGGCGTGGGCGACTTTGGCGGTGAATTTTCTGCCCGGGTTTTCGGGGATGCGCAGCGTCACTTCCTGGCCTTGGGCGATCTCGCTGGCATACACCTGCGGGATCCACAGGGTCAGGCGCAGCGGGTCGGTCTGGGCGAGGGCGAAGAGTTCCTTGCCGTTGGCGGCGATCAGGTCGCCGACTTCCACGCTGCGGCGGGTCACCACGCCGTCGAAGGGCGCGACGATGCGGCGGAACTGCTTGAGCTGTTCGAGCCGGCGCACGTTGGCCTCCACCGCGGCGAAGTCGGCGCGGGCCTGGGCGGCAGCGCTGCGTTTCTCGTCCAGGTCCTGGCGGGCCACGCTGTCGAGGCTGGCCAGGTGTTCCCAGCGCTTCAGGGTGTCGCGGGTCAGGTCCACGCGGGCCTTCACCTGCTCGCGGCTGGCGCGGGCTTGCTCCAGCTCCTGGTCCTGCTCCGGGGCTTCGATGGTGGCCAGCAGCTCGCCCTTCTTCACGCGCTCGCCGATGGTCTTGTGCCAGGCCGCCAGGTAGCCGCCGCTGCGGGCGATCACGCTGATCTCGCTGCGGCCCTGCAGGGTGGCCGGCAGCGCGACGCTGCGCTGGCTGTCGCCGGGGCGGGCGACGATGGTGGATACCGTGCGCAGCAGGTTGTCGGCGGTGCGCTGTTCGAGGGCGCGGGCTTGCTGGTGTTCAAAGGCGAAGCGCAGGGCGCCGCCGGCGAGCAGCAGGCCGACCAGGCCGAGGCCGGCGAGGCGTGCGTAGCGCAGGGTCTTGCCGCCGGTGTGGCTGGCGAAGGGCGGGGGCGGGTTGAGGTCTGACATGGGGCGAGTCCGGTTCGGTCAGGCGGGGGCCAGTTGGTGGCGCGGCCCGCGGCGCTCCAGCCGCAGATGGACGGCGGCGAAGACGAGGGGAACGAAGAGCAGCGTGGAGGCGGTGGCGAAGGCCAGCCCGCCGATTACCGCGCGGCCCAGCGGGGCATTCTGTTCGGCGCCCTCGCCGAGGCCGAGGGCCATCGGCAGCATGCCGACGATCATCGCGAAGGCGGTCATGAGCACCGGGCGCAGGCGGGTGGAGGCGGCTTCCAGCGCCGCGCCAACGGGCGGCACGCCTTCGGCGAGGCGCGTGCGGGCGAAGGACACCAGCAGGATCGAGTTGGCGGTGGCGACCCCCATCGTCATGATGGTGCCGGTCAGCGCCGGCACGCTGAGGGTGGTGCCGGACAGGAACAGCAGCCAGGCGATGCCGGCCAGCGCCGCCGGCAGCGCGCTGACGATGATCAGCGGGTCGATCCACGACTGGAAGTTGACCACCAGCAGCAGGTAGACCAGCACGATCGCCACCGCCAGGCCGGTGGCCAGGCCGATGAAGGAGTCGTGCAAGGTCTCCACCTGGCCGCGCATCACCAGGTCCACGCCGCGCGGCAGCCTGCTGCGGATGTCGTCGAGGATCACCGCGATGTCGCGGCTGACGCTGCCCAGGTCGCGCCCTTCCACGTTGGCATAGACGTTGAATATCGGGTTGGTGTTGTAGCTGGTGAGCATCGGCGCCAGTGCCTGGCGGGACAGGCCGACCACGTTGCCGAGCAGTTGGGCTCCGTCCTCGCGGGCGCCGACCGGGGTACGCAGCAGACTGTCGAGGCTGTCGAGGGCGGTTTCCGGCGTGCGCACGCCGATGGTGTACAGGTTGTTGTTGCTCGGGTTGAGCCAGTAGGCAGGGGCCGCCTGCATGCTGCCGGACAGGGACACCATCACGTTCTGGGCCACGTCCCTGGCGGCGAGGCCGAGCTGCTGCAGGCGCACGCGGTCCATGTCCAGGGCCAGCGCCGGCTTGCTCCAGCGCTGGTAGACGTGGGCATCGACGATGCCGGGAATGGCCCGCAGGCGCTTGTTGAGCTCCACCGCCAGCGGCGTCACCTCGGCCGGCTTGCCGCCGATGAACTGGATGTCGATCGGGGCCGGCGTGCCGAAGTTGAGGGTCTGGCTGACCTGGTCGGCGGGCTGGAAGAAAAACTCCACACCGGGGAAGCGCTCCGGCAGCAGCGTGCGCAGGCGGGTCGCGTAGTCGTTGCTCGGGGCGTGGCCCGGCTTGAGGGACACCATGATCTCGGTATCGGCGGTCTCGGTGGTGCCGGAGTTGCCGAACAGCGTATTGCGTGTCGAGTAGGGGCCACCGACGATGTCCAGGATGTCGCCCAGTTCGTCGGCCGGGATGGTCTCGCGGATCGCCGCCTCGATCTGGTCCACCAGGCGGGGCATCTCCTCCAGGCGGAGGCCGGACGGGGCGCGGACGTGCAGGCGCAGCTGGCCGGCATCCACCGCCGGGAAGAGGTCTTGCCCGAGCAGCGGCACCAGGCCCAGGGACAGCAAGCACAGGCCGGCGAAGGCGCTGCCGAAGCGGCGGCGCTGGCGCAGCAGGGCGGCCAGCAGCACCGTGTAGTGCTCGCGCAGGCGGCCAAAGCCATGCTCGAAACCGACGTGGACGCGCTGGCACAGGGCGGCGAAGCCGGCAGCCGGGGCCTTGCGATGGACACCGTGCTGGCTGGCCATCAGGTACATCACCAGCGTCGGCACCAGGGTCCGCGACAGCAGGTAGGAGGCCAGCATCGCGAAGACCACCGCCTCGGCCAGCGGCACGAACAGCGAGCGCGCCACGCCGGTGAGGAAGAACATCGGCACGAAGACGATGCAGATGCACAGCGTGGATACGAAGGCCGGCACGGCGATCTCCTGCGCGCCGTCGAGGATGGCCTGGTGCGGATTCTTGCCGAGGCCCATCTGGCGCTCGATGTTCTCGATCTCGACGGTGGCGTCGTCTACCAGGATGCCCACCGCCAGCGCCAGGCCGCCGAGGGTCATCAGGTTGAGGCTCTCGCCGAGCAGGTACAGCACCACCAGCGAGCAGCAGATCGACAGCGGAATGGACACCGCGATGATGCAGGTGCTGCGCCAGTTGCCGAGAAACAGCAGGATCATCGCGGCGGTCAGCGAGGCGGCGATCAGCGCCTCGTGCAGCACGTTGCCGATGGCTGCCCGCACGAACAGGGACTGGTCGAACATCAGCGTCAGCTTCATGTCCTCGGGCAGCTTGTCGAGGATGCGCGGGATCTCGGCGCGCACCTGGTCCACCACCTCCAGCGTGGACACGCCGCCGACCTTGAACACCGAGGTCAGGATGCCGCGCTCGCCGTTGTGGCGCACGATGGTCTGCAGCGGGCCGGCGCCGTCGCGCACGCTGGCCACGTCGCGCACATGGATGGTCTTGCCGGCGACGGTCTTGACCGGGATGTCGCCGATCTTGGCGAGGGTGGCCACCGAGCCGTTGAGGGCCACGTCGTATTCCCGCTCGCCGATCTTGATGGTGCCGGTGGGCAGCGTGAGGGTCTGGTTGCCGATGGCGTCGCTGACGTCGGCCGGCGTGAGGCCGCGGGCCAGCAGCGCGTTGGTGTCGATGTCCACTGAGATCTGGCGGTTGCGGGCGCCGAAGGGGGCGGTCAGCTCGACGCCCTTCTTGGTGCGCAGGGTGTTGCGCACCACGTCGTTGGTCAGTTCGCCCACTTCCGTTTCCGGCACCGTGGCGCTGGATACGCCGACCTGCAGCAGCGGCAGGTCGGTGGCCGAGTACTGCACCACCTGCGGCGGCGCGATGCCGACCGGCATCGAGCGGTAGGCCGAGTTGGCCGCCGACTGGACCTGGGCCAGCGCGGTGCCGATGTCGGTGCCGGGCTGGAAGAACACCTTGATGATCGACGCGCCGGCCACCGACAGGGACTCGGTGTGCTCGATGTTGTCGACCGACTGGGTCATGGCCCGCTCGGCGTTGCGGCTGATGCGGCTATAGATCTCCGGTGCGGGCAGGCCGTTGTAGCTGTACAGCATGGCCACGACCGGGATATCGATGTCCGGGAAGATGTCCACGGACATCTTCTTCAGCACATAGGGCATGGACAGCAGGATGAGCAGCGCCATGACCAGGAAGGTGTAGGGGCGCCGCAAGGCGATATTGACGATCCACATCGGGAATTCTGGGGTCGGCTGCGCGGGGCAGGGTTGCAGAGGCGCGCCGGGACCGGGCTGGAACAAACCGCTGTATCGGGCAAATTCCGGGCCATGGGCAAAAACCCTGTGCCTGTGCGGGAGATTGCCCGATCCGGGCATTGCGGACTGCGCGGCAGGCAGCAGCCGGTCAGCGGAAAAGTTGGTTTTTCAGCAGAGGGCCAGGGGCCGGCGCGCGGTGGGATTGAGGGCTGACGTCCGCACAGCCCCGGCGCCGCGGGGCCGCACGCCGTCGCGGGGGTGCTGGCACGGGCCGTGCACCTGCTTGCGGTTTGTTTCGGGCTGGCGTGTTCGTGGGGCATCCCCGGGATTGAGTCAGCCCGGCAGCCATCTACAGAAGACCGCACAGGAACAACAATGAAGAAACGCATCTACGTCTGGCTGGGCCGTTCGGCCGCGCTGGCCCTCGGCCTGGCCGCCGCGGGCAGTGCCGGCGCCCAGCAAGTCCTGCCCCGTCCGCCCGAGCCCTTCGCCGGCAAGATCGATCCCTCCCGCGACAAGTCGGTGCCGGCCTGGCCCAGGCAGGTGCAGGCGCCGAAGGGGGCGCCCAACGTGGTGGTCGTGCTGCTCGACGACGTCGGCTTCAGCGCCGCCTCTACCTTCGGCGGCGTCGCCGACACACCGGCGCTGCAGGATCTGGCCCGCAACGGCCTCAGCTACAACCAGTTCCATGTCACCAGCCTGTGTTCGCCGACCCGCGCGGCGCTCCTCACCGGGCGCAACCACCACGAGGTCGGCTTCGGCACCGTGGCCGACAGTTCGTCCGGCTTTCCCGGCTACAACTCGGTGTGGGCCAAGGACACCGTGTCGGTGGCCGAGGTGCTGCGCCAGAACGGCTACAGCACCTCGGCCTTCGGCAAGTGGCACAACACGCCGCAGTGGGAGATCACGCCGGCCGGCCCCTTCGAGCACTGGCCGACCAGCCTCGGCTTCGAGTTCTTCTACGGCTTCATGGGCGGTGCCGACAACCAGTGGGAGCCGCGCCTGTACCGTAACACCACGCCGGTGGAACCGAAGGCCACGCCGGAGCAGGGCTACCACCTGACCGCCGATCTGGCCGACGAGGCCACCCGCTGGCTGCGCACCCACGATGCGGTGTACCCGGACAAGCCTTTCTTCGTGTGGTTCGCGCCTGGTGGCACGCACTGGCCGCACCATGTGCCGCAGGACTGGATCGCCAAGTACAAGGGCAAGTTCGACCAGGGCTGGGACAAGCTGCGCGAGGAGACCTTCGCGCGCCAGAAGAAGCTTGGCGTGATCCCCGCCAATGCGGAGCTGACCCCGCGCCCGCCCGAGCTGCCGGCCTGGGATTCCCTGCCCGCCGAGCAGCGCCGCCTGCTGGCGCGGGAGGCCGAAATCTCCGCTGCCTACCTGGCCTATACCGACTTCCAGGTCGGCCGCCTGCTGGCCGAGATCCGCGCGCAGGGCAAGTCCGACAACACGGTGGTGTTTTACATCGTCGGCGACAACGGCGCCGAGGTCAGCTCGCCGCTGCTCGGCCGCGATGCCACCGGGTCCGACGGGCAGCCGGCAGCGCTGGAAGAACGCCTGAAGGACATCGACGCGCTGGGCACGGCGCGCTTCGACAACCTCTACGGTTCCGCCTGGGGCTGGGCCGACAACACGCCTTTCCAGTACGGCAAGGGCATTCCGTCCTACCTGGGCGGCACCCGCAACCCGCTGGTGGTGTCGTGGCCCAAGGGCCTGCGCGACAAGGGCGTGGTGCGCAGCCAGTTCAGCCACGTCACCGACATCGCACCGACGATCTACGAACTGGCCGGCATCAGCTTCCCGGACAAGGTCGAGGGCATCCAGCAAGTCCCGCTGGAAGGGCGCAGCCTGGTGTACAGCTTCGACAACGCCAGGGCCGAATCGCCGCGCACGCTGCAGTATTTCGAGATGGGCGGCAGCCGCGGCATCTACAAGGACGGCTGGTGGGCCGGCAGCCGCAACGTGGCGCCACGCGGCAACGCGGTGCTCAACCAGGCGCCCTTCGGCCAGCGCCAGTGGCAGCTCTACAACCTGAATGCGGACTACAGTCAGGCCCACGATGTGGCTGCCGGCAACCCGGACAAGCTGGCCGAGCTGGTCGCCACCTTCGACAAGGAAGCCTGGCGCAACGACGTCTATCCGCTGACGCCGGAGGTCGGTGTCGGCCGTCCGAGCCCGGCTGCCGGGCGCACGCTGTTCACCTACCGGGCCGGCGTCACCCGCATCCCGTCGCGGGTCGGGCCGGACGTGACGCGGCGCGCCCACCGCATCACCGCCGACATCGAGCTGCCGGCCCGCGGCGGCGACGGCGTGCTGATCGCCGACGGCGGCCGCTGGGGCGGCTTCAGCCTGTTCGTGAAGGACGGCCGGCTGGTCTATGAGGCCAACGCCCACGGCCATCGCAGCGGCCACATCGTGTCGTCGCGGCCGCTGCCGAAGGGCAAGCTGCAGGTCGCCTTCAGCTTCACGCCGGACGGCGCCGCGCCATCCGCGCCCGTCGTGCAGGGCCAGCCGCCGGCGGCGGTGCCCGGTGTCGGGCGCTTGTTCGTGAATGGCGAGCAGGTCGGCGAAGGGCGCATCGCCAAGATCGTCTATGGCCCCTACGAGTCCCTCGACATCGGCGCCGATCTTGGCTCGCCGGTGAGTTCGGACTATAAGGTGCCGTTCTCCTTCACCGGCATCCTCGGCAAGCTCGAGGTGGAATTGCGCTGAAAGCTGCTGTCAGCCGCCATCGCCCGCCTTGCGGCGGGTGGTGGCGCATCGTCTTCCTGATGTTCCTGCTCGCCGCTCCGGCCCTGGCGCCGGCCGGCGATGCCGTGCGCTACGTCGGTAGCGAAGCCTGCGCCGGCTGCCATGCCGACGAGGCCCGGCGCTGGCAGGCGTCCCACCATGCCCAGTCCATGCAGGTCGCCAGCCCGGCCACGGTGCTCGGCGACTTCCGCGACGTGAGCGTCAGCCACCACGGCCAGACCACGCGCGTCTTCCGCAAGGGCGAGGCCTTCTACGTGCGTACCGCCGGGCCGGACGGGCGCGAGGCGGACTTCCAGGTCACCCACACCTTCGGCGTGCATCCGCTGCAGCAGTACCTCGTCGCGCTGCCCGGCGGGCGCCTGCAGGCCCTCGGCGTGGCGTGGGACGCACGGCGCCGGGAGGAGGGCGGCCAGCGCTGGTATCACCTCTACCCGGATGCGCCGCCCAAGCCCGGCGAACCCGTGCATTGGAGCGGCCGCGAGCAGAACTGGAACTTCATGTGCGCGTCCTGCCATTCCACCGGGCTGGTGAAGAACTACGATCTCCAGTCCGATAGCTACCGCACCCGCTGGGCCGAGATGGCGGTAGGCTGCGAGGCCTGCCATGGGCCCGCTTCGGCGCATCTGGCCTGGGCGCGGGGCGGCAAGCCGGTGGCAGTGGCCGATGCGGGCCTGACGGTGGCGACGCGGCAACTGCGCAGGCTGGTCTTCCGCTACGACGGCAGCAATCCCATCGCCCGCAGCGACGGCGATCCGACGGCCGGCCAGCGGGCCGGCGAAGCCTGCTTCGGCTGCCACTCCCGGCGCCAGCAACTCACGGCGGAACCCCGGCCCGGCGCGGCCTTCCTCGACGACTACCGGCCGGTGCTGGTCGAGCCCGGCCTCTACCATCCGGACGGGCAGATCGACGATGAGGTCTTCGAGTACGGCTCCTTCGTGCAGAGCCGCATGCACCGGGCCGGCGTCACCTGCAGCCATTGCCACGACAGCCACAGCCTCAAGCTGCGCGCCGACGGCAATGCCCTGTGCGGGCAGTGCCACCTGCCGTCCCGCTACGACCGGCCGGAGCACCACCGCCACGGCGAGGGCTCGGCCGGCGCCCAGTGCGTCAGCTGCCACATGCCGACCAAGACCTACATGGGCGTGCACGTGCGCCGCGACCATCGCCTGGCGGTGCCGCGCCCGGCCCAGAGCGCCCGCCTGGGCACGCCGGACGCCTGCACGGCCTGCCATAAGGACAAGAGCCCGGCCTGGGCCGCCGCTGCCATCGAACGCTGGACCGGCCGGCCGGAAGCAGCCACTACGCCGCCGGTTGCCGTGCTGGCGGGGCGCCGCGCCGGCGTGCCGCTGGCCGAACTGCTGTCCGCCGAGTATCCGGCGATCCAGCAGGCCGGTGCGCTGCTGCGCCTGGCCGGCAGCCCTGCGGCGGCGGACGCGGTGGCCCGCGCGGCCCGCTCCGGTGAAGGCCTGCTGCGCCTTGGCGCCGCACGGGCGCTGGCTGGCCTGGCGCTGCCCGAGGCCTGGCGCATCGGAGATAGCCTGCTCGACGACCCGCTGCGGGCGGTGCGCACCGAGGCGGCCCGCACGCTGGCGGCCGTGCCGGCCGAGCGCCTGCCGCCGGCGCGCCGGGAACGGTTGAGTGCCGTGCTGGCGGAATTGATCGCCAGCGAAGAACTGGCCGCGGATCGCCCCGAGAGCCATGTCAATCTGGCCCGCATTCACGCCGCCCGAGGCCAGCCACAGGCGGCCGAGCAGGCCCTGCGCACCGCCTTGCGTCTGGATGCCGGCTTCGTGCCGGCACTGGTGAACCTGGCCGACCTGTACCGCGCCAACGGCCGCGAGGCCGACGGCGAGGCCGCTCTGCGCCAGGCCGTCAAGCTTGCCCCGGCGGCGGCAGAGCCGGCCCATGCCCTCGGCCTGGCGCTGATCCGCCAGGGCCGCCGAGACGCCGCATTGCCGGAGCTGACCCGGGCCGCGATGCTGGCGCCAGACAACGGCCGCTACGCGCTGGTGCTGGCCGTTGCACAGCTGGAGAGCGGGCAGGGCGAGGCCGCACTGGCCACGCTGGCGGCGGCGCGGACGCGCCTGCCCGAGGACGTGGCCTTGCTGCGCACCCAGCTGCAGATCGAGCGCCGCCTCAGCCGGCCGGAGGCGGCGGCGCATCAGGTCGAGTTACTGCGTCTCGAACGGGGGTTTGCGGCGCCTTGAGGCGGCTGCTGCGCGGCGCCCGCCAGGGTTGGGAAATCAGCAGACCGGCAGCAGACGATGGCGTGATCTGTGTGCAGCGCAACAGCCCGGCCAGTTCACCGGCATCGCGACGCCGCCTGAGCAGATCCCCGGAGTTGCGGATTTATTTCGATAAATCAAGCGCGTGGCAGCCGGGCGCGATGGCCTGGCCGGGGATTGGCACGGCCCGTGCAGGAGAAGGGCCTGCCCCCGCGGCCGAGGCCGCGCACCTCACAGCCCGTCACTCCTTACCAACAGCCATGAAACTCAAAGCCTCCCTCCGTGTCCTGGCCGCCCTTGGCGGCGTGCTGTTGAGCCTGTCCGCCGCCCACGCCCAGGAGGCCGTGACGCCGGCGATTGCCGGCGTGGTTGCCGCCGGCACGAAAATCGAACTCATCAAGGACGGCTTCAAGGGCACTGAAGGCCCGATCGCCGCGCTGGACGGCAGCGTGCTGTTCACCGAGAACCAGAATGCCCGCGTGATCCGCATCGCGCCGGACGGCTCCACGTCGGTCTTCCTCGACAACACCAACGGCGTCAATGCGCTGGCCTTCGCCGCCAACGGCGACCTTGTGGCGGTGCAGACCCTGCAGCCCAAGGTCGGCGTGATCCTGCCGGCCGGTAACGCCCGCACGCTGGCCGAGAAGGTGGACGGCGGCCTGTCCTTCGGCCGTCCCAACGACCTGGTGGTAGACAAGGCCGGCAACGTGTATTTCACCGATTCCGGCGCCAACGCCAATGCCAATCCCAAGCCGGACCTGTCCAAGATTTCGCCGCCGGCGGTTTACCGCATCAGCCCCGAGTTCGTCATCGAGCGCCTCGCCAAGGACATCGAGCGTCCCAACGGCATCCAGCTGAGCCCCGACGAGAAGGTGCTGTACGTGGCCAACACCGCCGGTGAGTACGTGTTTGCCTACGACATCGGCGCCAACGGCAAGCTCGGCCCGAAGCGCCAGTTCGCCAAACTGGAAGGCTTCCGCCAGACCGACAACGGGCCGTCCAGCGGCGCCGACGGCCTGGCGGTGGACAAGGACGGGCGCCTCTACGTGGCCAGCAGCGCCGGCGTGCAGGTTTTCAGCAACAAGGGCGAGCCCCTCGGCATCATCGCGCTGCCGAAGGCGCCGCAGAACCTGGCTTTCGCAGGGCCAGGCAAGCAGCAGCTGTACGTGGTCGGCCGTGGCGCGGTCTACCGCATTCCGGTGCTGACCGCCGGCTACGCCGGCCGCGCCAAGTAAGCCCGCTTTTTACCGATTGTTGGAGGTTTTCATGACCCGCAAGACCGCTGCCGATTTCGAGCCCGAAGTGCTCAAGCTGTTCGACAAGTACGTGCATGGCATCATCCCGCGCCGGGAGTTCCTGAAGAGCGCCGCCAAGTTCGCGGTGGCCGGCGTGACCGCCGAAGGCCTGCTCGAAGCCCTCAGCCCGAAGTTCGCCGAAGCCCAGGAAGTGCAGGGCAACGATCCGCGCATCAAGGCCCAGTACGTGGAATACCCGTCACCGGCAGGCTACGGCACCCTGCGTGGCTACCTGGTGCAGCCGGCCAACGCCAGCGGCAAGCTGCCGACGGTGCTTGTGGTGCATGAGAACCGCGGCCTCAACCCGCACATCGAGGACATCACCCGCCGCCTGGCCCTCGACGGCTTCATCGCCTTCGCGCCGGATGCCCTGTTCCCCCTCGGCGGCTACCCCGGTGACGAGGACAAGGCCCGCGACCTGTTCACCAAGCTCGACCAGAACAAGACCCGCGAGGACTTCGTGGCTGCCGCGGCGATCCTCAAGAAGCTGCCCCAAGGCAATGGCAAGGTCGGCGTGACCGGTTTCTGCTACGGCGGTGGAGTCTCCAACTTCCTGGCTACCCGCATCCCCGACCTGGCTGCGGCGGTGCCCTTCTACGGCAACCAGCCGGCGCCCGAGGAGGCCGCCAAAATCAAGGCTCCGCTGCTGATCCACTACGCCGAGAACGACGAGCGCATCAACGCCGGCTGGCCCAAGTACGAGTCGGCCCTGAAGGCGGCCGGCGTGAAGTACGAGGCCTACATCTACCCGGGCACGCAGCACGGCTTCAACAACAACACCACGCCGCGCTTCGACGCCAATGCGTCCAAGCTGGCGTGGGCGCGCACCGTGGCCTTCTTCAAGCAGCACCTGAAGGCCTGACCCATCACCTTACTCATCACCGAGACCGTACGGAGAAACAATGAAGAAGTTCGTCAAACCCCTGCTTGCCGCCCTGATCGTGACCACCACCGCGGCAGCCTCCATGGCCTTCGCCCAGCAGGCGCCCAAGCCCGAGCAGGTCATCAAGTGGCGCCAGTCCGTCTATCAGGTGCTGGCCTGGAACAACGGCCGCATCAAGGCCAGCGTGGACGGCACCTACAACAAGGACGAAGTGATCCGCGCCGCCAACGCCATCGCCGCCATCGCCAACTCCGGTCTCGGCGCGCTGTACCCGGCCGGCACCGAAACCGGCAAGGGCTGGCGTGAGACCAGCGTCAAGCCCGAGCTGTTCACCGAGCAGGCCAAGGCCGGCGAAGCCGCCAAGAAGTTCATCACCGAAGCCAACGAACTGGCCAAGGTCGCCGCCACCGGCGACGCCGGCGCGGTCAAGGTCGCCTTCGGCAAGCTCGGCCAGACCTGCAAGGGCTGCCACGACGACTTCCGCAAGAAGGACTGAGCAGCTGACGGAGATGTCCGGGCCCGCCTTTTCGCCCGACCGGCGGCTGTGGCGCGGACATCGCGTGACGGGGCGGCTTCGGCCGCCCCGTTTTTCTTTTTTTGCGCAGGAAGATGCAAGAGCCTCGCCGTCCGTCATCAATCATTAATTTGTGCGGCTCTGCGGCAAAAGTATTGGGCTGGGCGTTCATATCGCGGTAACTTTCAACGCAAATCCACGCCACGGTCCGCCGTCCCCGCCGCCCATGCGCCCCGTCAAGTTGCACTGGCTGTTTCTCGCGGTTCTGCTGCCGGGGATCGTTGCACTGGTCGTCCTGATGGGGGACTCCTACCTGCGCGAGGAAGCCAATCTGCAGGAGAACGCGCTGCAGACGGCGCGGGCGCTGCGCCAGGTGGTGGACGAGCAGATCATCGGGAAGCAGAAGGTGCTGCAGGGCTTCGCGACGGGCAACGACGCCTTCGACCGGCGTGACTACACGGCGCTGCGCCGGCAGTCCATGCAACTGTTGGCGGAGACGGACTTCGCCGATGCGCTGGTGGTCACCGACGTGAACGGCAAGCAGTACCTCAATACCCTGATCCCCGAGGGGCAGCCGCTGCCGACGACGAAGAACATGGTCCGTGTGTACCGGATCTTCGGGACTCGCAGCCCCTACATTTCCGACGTGGTTGTCGGCACCGTGGCCAAGCGGAACCTGATCACCATCGATGTGCCGGTGATCCGTGAAGGACAGGTGTTGTTCGACCTGAACCTGGTCCTGTTCCCTGAACGCTTGGGGCGTATCCTCAACGCCCAGCAGTTGCCGGACGGCTGGGTGGCGTCGATCTACGATGCCACCGGCCATATCGCCGCGCGCAGCCACGATGGCACGCGCGTCGTAGGTCAGCCGGTTCCGCCCGTACTGATGGAGCGCTTGCATGGGCCGGCGGAGGGGCGTGTGCACGGCATGAGTCTGGATGGGGTGGATGTCTTCGGTGCGTACAGCCGCTCGGCGCTGACGGGCTATTCGGTGGCGATCGCCGTGCCGGCCAGCATCCTGCAGCGGGAATTGCTCCGGAATCTGGCCTTGAGTGCGCTGATCGTGGCGGTCATGACGGTCGCCAGCCTGTTGCTGGCCCGGCGCTTCGGCGGGCAATTGCAGACGGCTTTGCGGGGCCTCGTCGCCGCGGTGGATTCGGCCGCCGATGGGGACTCGGAGGGGATCGTGCTGTCGGAGGGCCCCGCCGAGATCCGTCACCTGTCCGCCCAGTTCGAACGCATGCTGCAGGCCCGCAACAGGGCGGATGGCGTCATCCGCGGCGAGCGTCAGCGGCTCTACGACATTCTCGAAACCTTGCCGGCCTTCGTCGTGTTGCGAACCTCCGATTACAAGGTCGTGTTCGCCAATGCCATCTATCGCAAGCGTTTTGGCGAGGGAAATGAGGACAACTGTGCCGCGCTGTTCGGCCGTGGCGGGATACCCAATGTGGGAGAGGAGGGCGGTGAATGGGAGTGGGTTGGCCCTGATCAACGCATTTACGCGATCCACAACCGCCCCATCGTGGGGCCGGACGGCACGCCGCTGGTCCTCAAGATGGGGATCGACATTACCGAGAGGCGAATCGCCGAGGCCGCCCGGCGGGAGAGCGAGGAGAGCCTGCGTATCGCGCTGACCTTCTCGCCGAATGCGATCGTGCTGGTCAACCAGCAGGCCCGTTTCATTTTCGCCAACCGGCAGGCCGAATTGTGCTTCGGCTACAACCAGCAGGAATGGTTGGCGATGGATGTGGCAGACCTCTTTCCCCCCTTCGAGGTGGAGCACGTGATGGTCCGTTTCCGCCGCAACGCTGCGGGCAGTCACGAGTTCTTCGAGGCGGTCGCCCGCCACAAGGACGGCCGTCTGATCGATGTGGAGATCAACGGCGTGCTGTTGCCCGACGGGCGCGTGCTCGGGGAGGTCATCGACATCTCGGCGCGGAAGGCGGCAGAGAAGCAGATCCGCCAGCTGTCGATGGCGGTCGAGCAGAGCATCGAGAGCGTCGTCATCACCGACCTGGACACCCGAATAGAGTACGTGAACGAGGCCTTCGTGCGCAGCTCCGGTTACCGCCGTGACGAGGTGCTCGGCCAGACCCCGGCGCTGCTGAAGTCAGGCCAGACGCCGCGGGCGACTTACGATGCACTGTGGGCGGCGCTGAATGCGGGCCGGCCGTGGCGTGGCGAGTTCATCAACCGGCGCAAGAGTGGCGATGTCTATATCGAGAATACGACCATCGTGCCGATCCGCGAGCAGGATGGACAGATCACCCATTATTTGGAGATCAAGGAGGACGTCACCGAAAGGCGGCGTATCGAGGATGAGCTGGAGCGGTATCGCAACCACCTGGAGTCGGTCGTCGAGGAGCGCACGGCGGCTCTGTCCATCGCCAAGGAAGCTGCCGAGGCGGCCAACCGGGCGAAGAGCACCTTCCTGACGACGATGAGCCACGAACTGCGCACGCCGCTGAATGCCATCATGGGCATGACGGCGATGGCCTTGCACCGGGCCACCGATCCGCGCCAGATCGAGCAGCTCAGCAAGGCCCGGCAGGCGTCCCAGCATCTGCTGGCGCTGATCAACGACATCCTCGACATTTCACGGATTGAGGCTGATCGCCTGAGCCTCGACCGTGTCGATTTCCGCTTGCAGGGCGTGTTCGACAATCTGCGCACGCTGATGGAAGGGGCTGCGGAGCAGAAGGGGCTGGCCCTCGTTATCGATGTGGCGCCGGAACTGGCCCGGATGCCGCTGCGCGGCGATCCGCTGCGCCTGGGGCAGATCCTGGTCAACCTGGTCGGCAACGCGCTCAAGTTCACGCCAGCCGGGCGGATCGGCGTGAGCGCGCAGGTGGCGGCCGAGTCTGCCGCCGACGTGCTGTTGCGCTTCGAGGTGAGGGATTCGGGCATCGGCATTGCCGCCGAGGATCAGCTGCGCCTGTTCGCCACCTTCGAGCAGGTGGATGGTTCGATGACCCGCAAGTACGGCGGCTCCGGGCTGGGCTTGGCGATCAGTCGGCAGCTGGCCCGGATGATGGGTGGCGACATGGGGGTGGCGAGCGAGATCGACGTGGGCAGCACCTTCTGGTTCACGGTGCGTCTGCCAAGGGGGGATAAGCGTGCCATCCGGCCCTGGGGCCGGGTCACAGTGGAGGCGGAGGCTCGCCTGCGCGAGTGTTTCTCCGGTGCGCGGGTGCTGCTGGTGGAGGACGATCTGGTCAACCAGGAGGTCGTGAAGGCCCTCATCGAGGAGGCCGGACTGGTCGTCGATGTGGCCGGCAACGGCGCGGAGGCGCTCGCCATGGCGCTGCGGCAACCGTACGCTCTGATCCTGATGGACATGCAGATGCCGGTGATGAATGGCATCGAAGCCGCCGAACACATGCGGACGCTGGCCGGCTATGCGACGACGCCTATCATCGCCCTGACCGCCAACGCCTTCGAGGATGACCGCCGCGCCTGCCTGGCGGCCGGCATGGACGATTTCATCACCAAGCCGGTGGAGCCCGCCCGCCTGCTCGGAAGTCTGTTGCAGTGGCTCGAGCAGGCCGAGGAGGGACGCAAGTCTGTTGACAGCTAGCTGCCAGACTCGCGCCAGTCTGAATCGCTAGCCTTTGAGGTTCTGACACTCCGTCTTCACCGTGCAGGTCCGAACCCATGAAAGAATTCCAGGATATAGCCCGTTGGCTCGAAGAGCGCGGCGCCGTTCATCTCATTCCCCGCGTCGAATCGCTGCCGTCGCCGGCCTTCCGCATGGACGGTAGCGATCACGTGTCCTTCAGCACCAACAACTACCTCGGGCTGGCGTCCCATCCGCGCATGATCGCCAAGGCGCGGGAAGGGCTGGAGCGATACGGTGTCGGCAACTGCGAATCCCGTCTGCTCGGCGGCGACCTCGAAATCTACGACCAGCTGGAGCAGAAGCTCGCCGACATGAAGGGCAAGGATACGGCCCTGCTGTTCGCCACCGGCTACCTGACCAACCTCGGCGTGTTGTCCTCACTGGTCAAGACGGCGCAGTTTGCGCGCATGTACGGCTTCCGTACCCGCGGCCGCCACAGCTACGCGTTCTTCTCGGACGAATACAACCACGTCAGCATCCGCGAGGGTATCCGTCTGTCCGGGGCCGATCGTCTGACCTTCCGGCACCTGGACCTGGAGCATCTGGAGTCCTTGCTGAAGGCGTCGGAGGCGACGACCAAGATCATCGTCACCGACGGCGTCTTCAGCCAGGACGGCGACATCGCGCCGCTGCCCGAGCTGCTGTCCATCGCCGACCGCTACGACGCGATGGTGTACGTGGACGACGCCCACGGCACCGGTGTGCTCGGCGCCAACGGTGGCGGCATCACCGAACACTTCGGCATCCACGATCCGCGCCTGATCTGCATGGGTACCCTCAGCAAGGCCTATGGCGCGATCGGCGGCTTCATCGCCACCGACAAGTACATCGGCGAGCTGCTGCGTCTGACCTGCTCGGCCTACGGCTTCACTTCCACGCTGCCGCCGGACCAGGTGTTCGCGGTCAGCGAGGCCATCGACATCGTCCAGGACGAACCGGAGCGCCGTCGACGCCTGTGGGACAACAAGCGCTATTTCGTCGAGTCGATGCAGGGCCTGCCGTACACGCTGGTATCCACGACCACGCCGATCGTGCCGGTACTGATCGGCGACGAGGTGCTGACCGACCAGCTGTCCCAGTTGCTGCGCAGCGTCGGGCTGCATGTGGACAGCGTCAAGTTCCCGGCGGTGCCGAAGAATCAGGGGCGCTTGCGGGTCATTCTCAACGCCGGCCACACCCGTGAGCAGATCGATCTGCTGGTGTCGGTGTTCCGTAATCATCAGGCGGTATTGCCGAAGGCAGCCTGAAGGCGCTTAGTGCCGGCTGGCGCCGGCCATCGCTACCGCCGGGTGCGCTGCCGAGGGCTCAGATCAGCCGCGTGGCCTTCAGCTCGGCCTTTATGTAGGCGTACACGACTGGCGCCAGCGCCACGCCGCCGAAGCCGAACAAGGCCTCCATGAAGACCATCGCGACCAGGATCTCCCAGGCGCGGGCGTCGATCTCGCCGCCGACGATGCGGGCGTTGAGGAAGTACTCCGCCTTGTGCAGTACGACCAGGAACAGCAGCGACAGCAGCGCCGCGTAGGGCGACACCGAGAAGCTGATCATCACAATGACGGAGTTGGAGATCAGGTTGCCGACCACCGGCAGCAAGCCGACGATGGCGGTGATCAGCACCATCGTCTTGCCGAAGGGCAGGTGGATGCCCAGCCCCGGCAGGATGGCCAGGAGGTAGAGGCCGGTGAAGAAGGCGTTGATGGCGGCGATCTTGCCCTGAGCCACGAAGACCCGGCGGAAGGCCTTGTAGAAGGTACCGACCCGCTCGTGCATGGCCGCGGCGAGGGGGCGCCGTTCATTGCGTGCCGATATTTCATGCACCGCCACCATCGCGCCGATGATCATGCCGATCAGGATGTGTGCGGCGGCGACGCCGGCTTCCTTGCCGAGCAGGCGGAGCTCCGGCGCATGCTCGCGCAGCCAGTGTGCCGCTTCGGCCTTCAACTCGGGGCCGCTGCTGGGTAGACTGCCGAGCAGCCACGGCGGCAGCACGTCGTTGGCGCTGTCGACGGCCTCGGCCATCTTGGTCCAGATCGCGTCGAGGCCGGCGCCGCCGTGCAGCATCGAGGCGATCCACAGGCCCAGCCCGACCATGCCGGCGATAATCAGCATCGCCAGTACTGCGGTCGCCACCAGCTTGCCCCGCGACCCGGCGACTACCCGGCCGACCAGCGGCTGGGCCAGTTGAACCAGCAGGAACACCAGCATGCCGGCAAACAGGGCCTGCAGCAGGTGCAGACTCAAGACCGCCAGGATGCCGCCGGCGGACAGAATGTAGGAACTCCCTTGTACCCAGTTTCGACGTATTTCCATTCTCTATTCCGTTTGCCGGTCAGATCCGGGCGCCATTCTACGCCCTGGCCGGCGAGCTTTCCCCGTCTCAGCCGGGCGCTGTTCCTGGTGCTGACGTCGTTGGCGAGTGCTACGGGCCTCGCCGCCGGTGGGACGATCTTCATCGACCGGCCGCCGGAGCAGGGCTATACCCTGTCGGTGGGGCCTTCCCTGTGGATGTTTCAGGCTTACCCGGGCGGCAAGAAGACCGATACGGTGCTGCTGCCCGGTGTGGATTTGTATTTTGCGAATGGCGCCTTCGTGTCCACCGACAATGGCATCGGCTGGAATCTGTCGAGGCGCGACGACCTGCAGTTCGGGCCACGCCTGTGGGCACAGCTGAAGCGCAAGGCCAGCGCCAGCCCGCGGCTGGCCGGCACTGCGGATATCGGGGCACGCCTGGAAAAGGGCGCTTTTCTCAATTACGCACCCTATGAGTTCCTGCTCGTGCAGAGCAGTGTCCGCTATGGTTCGGGGGTGAGGAGCGACGGTCTGCTGGGCGAAGTGGGCCTTACCGTCGGTGCGCCGGTGGGGGCACACGGTACGCTGGCTCTGACCCTCGGCAGCACCTGGGCCAATCAGGCTTACCGGCAGAGTTACTTCGGTCTTGACGAGGGGGCCGCCCAGCGCAGCAACCGCAGCCCCTGGCAGATGCAGTCCGGCCAGCAGGACACCAGCCTGGCGATCAGCGGCGAATACCATCTCGATGCGGACTGGCGCTTGAGCGGTCAATGGATCCGGGCCCGCCTGCAGGGTGATGCGGCCCGTTCGCCGGTGACCGAGTCGGCGACCCAGAGTCTGCTGTCGCTGACCCTGTGGCGGCGTCTCAAGTGAGCCTGGGCAGGGCGTGTCAGGGATGGCGGGGTAGCTCGATACGGTCGGCTAGCACCCGCGCCGCCTCCACCTGCAACAGATCGGGACCGGCTGGACGGGGGGGAGGTGCCGCTTCGGCGGCCAGTTCGGTGCGGCGGGTGCTTTCCTTCAGGGAGATTTCGGTGCGCGTCTGGCGGGCTTCGAAAGCGTTCAGCGCAGCCTGCTGTGCCTGCAGTTCGGGGCTGGCGGCGACGCGTGCGGCATGGCGCTGCTGCAGTACGGTGGCGCTGTCGTCGAGGGGGGCGAGGGTGTCGTAGTTGGCGGCGCGGATGCGCTGGAAAGGCAGCGCGTTGTCGAAGCTGGCCTCGCCGGGCTGGGCGTGGGCGGGCAGCACCGGCAGCACGACGTCCGGTTTCACGCCGCGCAGCTGGGTGGTGCTGCCGTTGATGCGGTAGAACTGCTGGATGGTGAATTTGAGTTCGCCGAGGCCGCTGGCGCCGTTGGGGCTACCGCCGGCCATGCGGTCGAGGTTCACCAGGGTTTGCACGGAACCCTTGCCGTAGCTGGTCTCGCCGACGACGACGCCGCGCCGGTAGTCCTGGATCGCGGCGGCGAAGATCTCTGACGCGGAGGCCGAGTTGCGGTCGATCAGCACCGCCAGAGGACCGTTCCAGGCAACGGCCGGGTTGTTGTCACCGCTGACTTGGTTGCGCCCGCGGGCGTCGCGCTGTTGCACGACCGGGCCGGTCTCGATGAACAGGCCGGTGAGTTCGACGGCCTCGTCGAGTGAGCCGCCGCCGTTGTCGCGCAGGTCGATGAGCAGGCCGTCCACCTGCTCGGCGCGCAGCTCGGCGAGCAGGCGGGCGACGTCGCGGGTGGCGCTGCGGAAGCCCGCTTCGCCGCGGTTGCGGGCTTCGAAGTCCTGGTAGAAGGCGGGCAGCGTGATGACGCCGATGCGCCGTGGCCGGCCGCCTTCGGCGGTGTCGACGATGGCCTTGCTGGCAGCCTGGTCGTCGAGGCTGATCTTCTTGCGTACCAGCGCCACGCTTTGCGGCTGGCCGCCTTGCGTGCCGCCGGGCAGGATGTCGAGGCGTACCACGGTGTCGGCCTTGCCGCGCACCCTGGTGGCGATGTCGTCGAGGCGCCAGCTCAGCACGTCCTCGATCTGGCCCTGTTCGCCCTCGCCGACGCCGACGATGCGGTCGCCGACGTGCAGGCGGCCGGAGGCGGCGGCGGGACCACCGGGGGTGAGTTCGCGGATCGTCGCGTAGTCGTCCTTTTCCTCCAGCACCGCGCCGATGCCCACCAGGGACAGACGCATCGAGATGTCCAGGTCGTCGGCCGCGCGGGCGCCCAGGTAGGCCGTGTGCGGATCGACGCTGGCGGTGTAGGCGCCCATGAAGAGCTGGAAGGCGTCTTCGCTGCGGGCCTTTTCAAGGCGGCGCTGGAAGCCCGTGTAGCGGCGCTCCAGCGTGCGGCGGATGGTGTCGTCGTCCTGGCCGGCGAGGCGCAGCTGCAACCAGTCGTTCTTGACGCGCTTGCGCCACAGTTCGTCCAGCTCGCTGGTGGAGCGGGCCCAGTCGGCTTTGTCGCGGCGCAGCGGATAGGTCTCGTCGGCGTTGAAGTCGAAGCCGGCCGCCAGCAGCTTGCGGGCGTAGGCAAAGCGCTCGTCGGCGCGCCTCGCGTAGCGGTTGTAGATGGCGAAGGGGATGCGTAGGTCCTTGCCGAGGATGGCGTCGTCGAGCTGGTGGCGGGCGGCCTGCCAGCCATTGATGTCGGCCTGCAGGAAGTACAGCCGGTCCGGGTCGAGGGCCTTGAGGTAGCGCGCGAAGATGCGCTCCGACTGGATGTCGTCGAGGGCGACCGGCGTGTAGTGGTAGTGGCCGATCAGCTGGGAGGCGAGGTTGGCGGCCTGACCCTGCCAGGGCTGCGGCGCGAGATCCGGCGGTGCGGCATGGACGGCGCTGGCGACGATGCCCGTCAGGCACCAGTGGAGCGGTTTCATGGGGTCTCCGGATGGTCGGGCATCAGCCCATGGCGTGGCGCGCCTGCTTGCCCCAGTTCCGCCGGCCGGTCAGGAAGTGGTGCCAGCCCAGGGCTGCGCCGAGGTGGCGCAGGATCTGGAAGCTGAAGGGTTCGAGCAGTGCGGTGGCGATGGCCTGGCTATAGCCGGGTGCGTGCTCACCGGCTGTCCAGCGTCGGTAGAGGTACAGGCACCAGGTGTGGAAAACGATGTCGAGCAGCACCTTGTTGAGCAGCACCGACAGGATGGCCGTTGCCAGCGGCAGGTGGCCGCCGGCAACCAGGCCCAGCAGGGTGGCCGAGGCGGCGAGGCCGAGGAGGGGCTGCACGGTGTCCAGCGTCTTCACCGGCAGCATCAGCAGTCCGAGCTTGCCGAAACGCCGATTGCCGATCATGTCCCGGTTCCACAGCTGGGTTTGCAGGAAGCCGGCGAACCAGCGCCGCCGCTGGCGCAGGAAGGCGCGCAGGTCCGACGGCGCCGACGTGCGGGCGCGGGCCTGGCCGACGACGCGGACCCGCCACGTCTTCCCGTGGGCGCAGGCGTGGCGGTGCAGGCGGTGGATGAGTTCGTAGTCCTCGACCAGGCATTCCGGATCGAAGCCGCCCACCGCGGTGAGGGCATCGCGGCGGTAGCCGGCAAAGGCGCCGGAGACGAGGAGCAGGCTGTCGGCGCGCATCCAGGCGTAGCGGGACACAAAGTTGCGCACGTATTCGCAGGACTGAAAGGTGCCGAGCAGGCGGCCGCCGAGGCTGGCCTTGCAGGCCGGGGCCAGCACGCCGGTGGCGGCCACCAGCTGGTCGTCGTGGGCGAAAGCCTGGCGCATGCGGGCCAGCGCATCGACGGCCGGGTGGGTGTCGGCATCCACCGTCACGACGATGTCGGTATCGATGTGGGCCAGCGCCCGGTTGAGCGTGCGGGCCTTGCCGCCATGGGGCACGCGCAGCCAGGCGAGCCGGGGGTGCAGGGGGCTGGTCTGGTGCTGGGTTGCCGTTGTCGGCGGTGCGAAACCGTAGGCACGGATCAGCACCAGGGCGGTGTCGTCGGTGGAGCCGTCGTCGGCGATGAGGATGTGCTCCGGCGGATCGTTCTGGGCTGTCAGCGCGGCAATGGTGCGCTCAAGTACCGGCGCCTCGTTCCAGGCGGCGATGATCACGGTGAGGCTGGGGCGGGAGCCGGCGGCGACGGTTTCGTCAGGGGACGCCGGCGGGCGGCGGACGGCCAGCGGAAGGGTCTGCCAGGCGACGAACAGCAACAGCAGGAGGTCGTAGAGGATGAAGGCGATACCGCTGGCCCAGCTCAGCAGACCGGCGGAGACGAAAGGGCTGGCCAGCAGCAGGAGGGTGCCGCCGCCGACCGCGCCGGCAATCAGGTAGCCGGCTATACCGGTGGGGCGGGGGCGCAGACGGGGCGAGGCCAGTGCGAAGGCTGCGTCGAGGGCGCTCATCGTGGGGATTGGACGGGGCTAGAGCCCCGGCCGCCGTGGGTGCGGATCGGCGGCACGCGGGGCTGTCGTCATCGTCCGGCCTTACTTGGCGGCTGCGGCCGTGGCGGGGCGGGGCGGCGGCGGGGTGATGTGGGCCACCTTGCCACCCTGGTCTTCGTAGTCCAGCGTGCCGGCGGCGCCGGCGATCTTGAAGCCGCGGGCGGTCAGCTTGTCGCCCACGTCGCCGGCCCGGTGGGCGCGGTTGGAGACGGTGATGATGCTGCGGTCCTTGGGAATGTAGTCGGCGTACTTCTCGACGTCGGCGGTCTGGATGTTGAGAAAGACCGGGAAGCTGCCCTTGGAGATCAGCTCGTCCGGGCGGCGCACGTCGAGGACCAGCACTTGGCCGGGCTTGGCCAGCAGCGCGTCGATCTCGGCGCGGTTGAGCTGCTTGGTCTTGTAGGTCCAGGGCGGGGCCACATAGGGTTGCAGGGCGCCCGCGGCGGGGGCGGCCTGCTGGGCGATGGCGAGGGTGGAGCCGGCGGCGATCAGCGCGGCGAGCAGGAGCTTGGCTTTCATCATGATCCTTGGTGTTGGCTGTATGGGTCGAATCCGCACGGGGCGGTGTCCTGCCCTGGTTTTGCAACAATCGCGCCGGCGCGCGACGGGTGTCGGGCGCTTGTTGCCCGACGCCGCCAAGCCCCTGAAAATTGGTGCTTTTGTGTTCCGTCGGCGGCCGGTGGGCCGCTTGCGGCGGGGGGGCGGCGTGCGGCCCGGCTGCTGGCGGCGCACCAGCCGGGCGGTCAGCGCTGTTGCTGAGCGGGCAGCAGGGCTTTGTCGCTTCAGCGTGCCGGCGTGCCGGTGGCCACGTTGCCGAAGCCGCCGTTGTTCTCCACGCAGATGCGCTCGTCCCGCTCGACGATGACCTCGCCTTTCGGGTGGTTGGCCAGCGTGGTTTCGAAGTGCCAGCCGTCCGGCGCGTCCTTGGCGGTGTAGCGCACGGCCGGGATGGTGGCGGTCCACGGCCGGGTGTAGACGGTCGGGTCGGTGATCCGGGCCACGTAGTTGTAGCGCGTGCCGTCGGCCGAGAAGATGTAGCGCTCCTCGATGTGGGCGTTCTCGCTGGCGAACTCGCCGGTGCGGCCGAACAAGGCCTTGCCGTTGTTGTTGGTGACGTCTACCACCAGCGTGTTGCCTTCCCAGTGGCCGCGGGAGTCGGCGTTCCACAGCTTGATGGCGGCCGGCAGGTGGGGTTTGCCGTCCAGGTGGATGACGCGGGTGCCGGAGTTGAACAGGAACACCACGTAGCCGGGGAACTGGCGGATCTCGTAGCCGTGCCAGATGAAGGACTTGGGCACGCCGCCGGGGGCACAGCGGGCCAGCGGCTCGATGTACTTGGGCTCGGTGGGGTTGAAGAAGTGGGCCAGGAAGTCTTCCTGGGCGGCCTTCGCCCATGGCTGGAAGGGCACCTGCCCGTCGGCGGGATCGCTGACGCGGCTCGGTGCGCGTTCGGCCCGCGGACCGAGCTTGCGGTTGCGGGTCTGCGGATCGCCAGGGATGCCGCCCTGCGGATCGGTCCAGTTGTTGTGGTTGCCTACGGTGTTGGACCAGTGACCCTGTACGTCGGGCTGACCATCGGCCAGGCGCGGGCCGCTCCATTTGCCGGATTCGATGGCGGGAAAGGACTTCTCGATGAAGATGCCGCGGGTCGGCGGCGTCCGCGGCGCGGCCTGCTGGGCAGCAGCAAGGACAGGCAGGATTGCCAGAAGGCCGACAGCAAGGGCTGCGGAGCGGGGGCGGCGATGGTTTTCATGTGTCATGGACTCCTCCCTCACGGCTTGGGCGGGTAGTGCGGGTCATAGTCGAGGGTGTAGCAATAGTTCTCGATGAGCTGGAAGTTCTTCTCCCGGTGGCGATGCAGCAGCACGCCGAGGGTCCACGGGCGGCTGTACACCTGTGGGTCGTCGAGGGTGGCCTTGTATTCGATGGTGTTGGCGTCCAGGTAGCGCCAGCGCTCCACCACATGGAGGGCATCGCTGTGGAAGTTGCCGGCGCGGTCCAGCCAGGTCTCGTCGTTGAAGTGCTTCGCATCCACCACCAGGGTGTCGCCTTCCCAGCGCGCGCGGGAGTCGCCGAGCCACCAGTCGTTGGGCACCTTGGGGTGGTCGGTGCCGTTGGTGTGGATGGTGCGCACTGAGTGGCCGAACTGGAACAGCAGGGTCAGGTCGCGCTCGCGCTGGAAGATCTGGAAGGGTTCCGGGTAGTAGATGCCGCGCGGCACGCCGAGGGTGAAGCACTTCAGGCGCGGGTCGGCACTGTTGCGGGCCTCGAAGTTCTTGCGGCGCTGCTCCAGGGCTTTCGGCAGGTAGGGGATGGCGTCGCCTTCGACGATGCCGGGGCCAGGGGGCGCGTCCTTGCGCGTGGCATGGGGCTCCAGGTCGTAGTCGGCGGCGCTGGTGGTCTGCCAGATGCCGGAGAAGTCCGGCTTGCCGTTGGCGAGGCGCGGGATGCGTTCCGCGCGCGGCGCCTTGGCGGTGCTGCTGCCGGCGGCGCCGGCCAGCGGCGGCAGGGCCGTGGCCAGCGTGGCGCACAGCAGGGCGAGGCCGAAAGCCCGTCGGGTGGTGGTTGTGGTCATCAGCTCGGAGACGGTGCGTTGGGAATCGAGAGTCGGCGAGGGGCGGTCGCCTTCAGCGTTTGCGGCGGCCTGTCCGGCTTCGGCGCAGCAGCACGCCGAGGCCCAGGAAGACGCCAGCCAGCACCACCAGCGCCGGCCGCAGCAGGCTGCCGGTGTCCGGGTCCAGGCCGCGGGTCCAGTCGAGCAGGAAGGCGCCGACCGTCGACGCGACGGACAGGGTGCCGGCCCCGAGCAGGGTGGCGAGGGCCAGTGCAATCAGGTTCCGGCTGCCGATGCGGGGGAAGGCGCCACGGGGCAAAGGCATGGGCGATCGGGGCGGTGACGGGCCTTGGCGGGTGGCCCTCAGCGGGGTGCGGTGGGGACGTCCTGGGCGCCGCCGGTCTGGAAGCTCCGGCCGTCGGCCAGCGCGACCGACACCGAGTAGCCGAAGGGGCCGCCGTTCTTGGCCTTGTAACCTTTGACGCGGACTTCGGTGCCGGGGGGCAACTCGGCCTTGGTCAGCCCCTTCTGGGCCAGTGTGAAGGGCGCGCCGAACTCGACGCCCCAGTTGGTCACGGTGCCATCGGGGTTCTTCACGTCGAAGTACAGCCAACTGTGCGGGTTGACCCACTTGGCCTTGGTGACGGTGCCCTTCAGTTCGAGGGGTTGGTCGGCATCGAATTCGGCGGCGAAGGCGTGATGAGCGTGGACCGGCAGGCTGCTGCCGGCAAGCAGGGCGACGAGAGCCAGGGCCGGCAACCGGCAGGCGCGGTGGGGGAAATGGGGCACGGATGTTCTCCTGTTCGCAGTTGCGCACATCCAGCAATTCCGGGGCCATCGCCGGCGCTGTCGCCGACGCGTGGTGGCCAGGGGACGATAAATGCCTTGTGAAACAAAAGCGCGCCGCCTATCCCCGGCGGCGCTGCGGAAGCCCGGCGTTAAGGCGACGCGGTGCCTGCGGTGTCTGCCGGGTGCTGCTTGTGGAGCAGCCGGGCAACGGGGTTTCGTGGATTTCAACAGTTGCCGGCGAAGCACTGCCGCAGATACGCCCCGGCAGGGCCGGGACAAGCGGGCGCGGAAGTTGCTGTGTTCTTCCTGCGCCGCACACGGCGGCCGCAGCATCCTGATTCAATTCGGGTGGTGAGGCGGCCGACGTTATTCCGTAAAATGACGATCCAATGAAAAACAATCTTCTTGCCCTGGCCCTGATGGGCTTGCTCAGCGTAGGCCAGGCGGCCGCCTCGGAGCCGGTCACCGGCAATCCAGACCATGACGCGCTGCTGGCCAGCGCCGACCCGCGCCAGGCCGCCAACAAGCGGCTGGTCTACGATTTCTGGCGCGAGGTGTTCGAGGGCGGACACCTGGAGCTGGCCGACAAATACCTGGCTGAGTCCTACATTCAACACAATCCGCGGGTGCCCACCGGGCGGGCCGGCTTCGTCGAGTTCTTCGGCAAGGTCGCCAAGCCGAAGCCGATCGAAGCCCGTGTGCGCACGCCCATCGTCAGCATCGTCGCCGAGGGCGACCTGGTGCTGCTGAGCTTCGTGCGCGAATACCCGGACCCCCGCGAGGCGGGCAAAACCTACACGTCCACCTGGTTCGACCTGTTCCGGGTCCGGGATGGACGTATCGTCGAGCACTGGGATGCAGCCACACGCCAGTAACTTCATGATCGC
The DNA here is from genome assembly GCA_018241685.1 of Pseudomonadota bacterium. Lineage (GTDB taxonomy): Bacteria > Pseudomonadota > Gammaproteobacteria > Burkholderiales > Rhodocyclaceae > Zoogloea. The sequence goes on along the minus strand of JAFEDJ010000059.1, from coordinate 72,725 downwards.
CGGCGTGCATGTGCGCCAGGGACGGGCCTCGGATGTAGACGCCGTGGCCCGCCTGTTGGTGCGTACCTGGCGTACCAACTACCGTGGCCTGGTGTCCGACGGTTTTCTCGACCACCTGAGCTCCGACGAGCAGGCCACGCGCCAGCTGCGCCTGATGAGTCGCCCCGGTGCCTGCCATCGAGTCGCCGTCGAGGGCAGCACGGTGCTGGGCTTCGCCTGCGGCGGCCCGGCCCGCGATCCAGCCGACCGCTGGCGCCACGAGCTGTACGCCCTCTACGTGGCACCGCGCCTGCAGGGCCACGGTATCGGCCGGCGCCTGCTCGAAGCCCTGTGGCGCGACCTCGGCGTGCAGGCGGCGGAGGAAATGGGCGTATGGGTGCTGGCCGGCAACGACGATGCCCGCGCTTTCTACGAACGCGTGGGTGGCCGGCCGCGCGCCGCCGGTTGGCTCGACCTGGGCGACCGGCGCTACCCGCAGGTTTCCTACGTGCTCGATCCGCCGGGCGGCGGCGCGCGCATCGCCAGTTGAGCAAGCAGCCTTGATGGCGGAAGCCCTGCCGTTTTGTGGCACCGACACCAGCGCGGTGAGACGCCTGGCCCCTTACCTCCTGCTGGCCATGTTCCTGCACGGTATCGTCGTCCTGGGGTTGAGGCTGCCCGATGCTGCCGGGAAGCGGGAGCCGCCGCCGCTGCGACTGAGCTGGCGTGCGCCAGCGTCCCCGGCTTCCACTTCGCTGCCTGTTCCTCCATCCGTTGTGTCATCCAGACCCTTGCCCGAGCCGGCCAGAGCGCCCGACTCCCGTGGCCAGCGCGCTGCGCCGAGCGTGGAATCCGTCCGTGTGCCGCGTGTGACGGTGCCGGCAGCGTCCGCGCCGACAGTGCTGCCGTCGTCGCCCCCACCCGCGCCCGCCGTCGAGCCGACCCGGCCGCCGGTGAGCGCGGATCTGCTCGACAGCGCCCGCCGCGTGGCGCGGGATATCGGCCGCGAAAGCGCTAGGGATGGTGTGACCGGTAGTCCCGCGGTCGCTGGACGCGGCGCGCCAGTGGCTGTCGACCGGGCTGTGCTGCCGGAACTCGACCGTGCCCTGCATAAGCGCTCTGCGGGTGAAGAGCGGCTCGGCGGCGGCATTCTGCGGATCACCACTGAATCGGGCCGCGTCTATTGTCTCAAGCCTCCAGCCGATTTCGTTCGAGACGGTCCGGTCGATGCGCTGGCGGTGCCGACGAATTGTCCGTGACGGGGGCAGACTGCTGCAGGGGGTGACGAAGCCCGAATGCTGCGCCGGAAACCCCGATGGGTGCTCAAGAGCGAGTTGGCTTGGCGGATGCGCCGCCAGTGCAGGATCCACAGGGGGAGTGCCATGAGGCCGCCGATCAGGCCGACGTCGTTGGGCAGCAAGGATATGAGCTGAGCGGAACACCAGCCGATCCCACTCAACATGCCGAAGTTTCGGAATTGGCCGAAGACCGCATTCTGGCTCGATTCGCGTTGTAGGGAGCGGGTCACGTTGAGGACGATGAAGAAATCCTCGATGAAGCTGTAGGGAACGAGGAACATCAGCCACACGCTGCGTGGCGAGGCTGCGCGGGCGCGTGGGTGGATGAGAGACAGGGTGGTGTGGAGGTCCTGGCAGTACAGGAAGACCAGCGACAGGAACAGCGCGCCGATGGCTAGGCTGCCCGGAATCCCGAATGCCGCAAGTTCTCGCAAGACGCCGCCACCTGGGGGTGGGGACACGAAGGGAAGCCCCAACCCCAGTGCGACAGGGACCGTCAGGCAGAGCTTGAGGACGAGCAGGGCGGAGACTCGGCTCATGTCCCGGAGTACCTCCAGCCGATCAGGGCGAATGCTGTCAATCCACGGACTGTTATGAAGGGCAAGGCAGTCTCCGGGTCGGCAATTCTGTTACGCACCGCATGTTGTATATGCGTAATGGATTATTTGGTGTGATGATAATGTAATAGATTAATTTTTTGGGCGAGAGTTTTGCCCGTTTTGAGATCGGCGTGTCCAGAGGCTGATGAGGAGCTTCAGCGGCGGACTGCGTGTGGCCACGCGTACTGCTCAGTGGCGCGGTACGCGTGAGGGAGGGATATAAACGTATTGTTCTTCGTCACGCGGCTTACGCCCGCGACTGGGCCAGTCGCAATTGGCGAAGTCGCAGCATGAGATGCCATCGCAGTGGGGCGTGCAGGCGTGCAGGCTGGGTAGTTCGCAAGGCTGGTCGCAGCCGATGTCGCAGAAGCCCCGTTGAGAGTGGAAGGCGGGTGCGTGGAGAGGATGTTGTCGTCGGTGCGCGACACCGCATAAATGGGTGCGCTGCTTCAGGATGGCCATGCCAGCGAAAATTCCATATCGCCGGATTGCACGAAAGCCTAACTCCGAGCAGCTTCTCCGTCCGGTGACGACGCGGTATGCACAGTGGAAGCCCTTGTGCCGCGACAGGTAACGTTGATAGCCGCGTATCGCAACGAGGAAAAGCCGGCGCACTTCCACTTTCTGTGTCGCTGCTATGCAGGGACGGCAGGGGGCCAGGGAAGATCCGTTGCAGTGACATTGAGCAGCCGCGACAAGGTCAATGCAATGACGAAGCGTTTCATTGTGCAGAATAGAAGCCGGATGTGATGGGGCTTCACATTACACGATTATCCTTAATGGATAAATCGTGTTTCTTTCCGTCATGGGGCTGCCCGTACCGTCGTCCGTCGGTTCTTGCTACGGGAGGGGCCGGCGGCGTGGAGGGTAGGGGTGTAGGTCTCCGCGTGATCGTTGCCGCAGAGACCTTCCTCTTCTTGCTCGACGCGTCAGCGTCGCACGGGCGCTTCGCTGCCCTGGGCGACACGCCGGCGAGGGGCGAGCAGTTCGATCTCGTCGCCGACGATGCGGGTGGCTTCCTGCAGCAGCACGTCCTTGCGGCCCTTGAGGGCTTTTTCGGAGTCGAGTTCGGCGCGCAGGCTGCGCTCGTCTCCCTGCAGGCCGTCGTCGCCCAGGTGGGCGGCGGCTTCGGCGCCGGCGCGCTGGCGCAGGCGCGCCTCGCGGGTTTCCTTCTCGCGCTTGCGCTCGCTTTCCTGCAGGGACAGCTCCTGCTTGTCGCGCAGCTTGAGGGCTTCGGCCACGTCCTCGGCCAGCTCGCGAAGTTCCTTGTCCTTGCTGGCACGGGTGTCGTGGCGTTGCTGCAGTTCGGGCAGAATGGCCTGCAGGTCCGAGGCCGGTTTGTAGCTGGCGGGCGGGATCTGGATCGCCGGCAGCGCATTGTCGAAGCCCGTCTCGCCGAACTCCTTGGCTTCGAAGGCCGACGGGAAGCGGATGTCGGGCGTCACGCCGTTGAGCTGCGTGGTGCCGCCGTTGATGCGGAAGAACTGGGCGATGGTCATCTTGAGTTCGCCCAGCTGGGGCTTCTTGCTCTTGGCGACTTCGTCCAGGTCGATGAGGGTCTGCACCGTGCCCTTGCCAAAACTCGGCTCGCCGATCATCAGTGCGCGGCCGTAGTCCTGCAGCGCGGCGGCGAGGATCTCCGATGCCGAGGCCGAGCCGCGGTTGATCATCACCGCCAGCGGGCCATCCCATGCGGCGCCGGCGCGCTCGTCGCTCTCTACCTCGATCTGGCCTTCCGAGTTGCGCTGTTGGACGACCGGGCCCTTGTCGATGAACAGGCCGGTCAGCTCGACGGCCTCACGCAGGGAGCCGCCGCCGTTGTCGCGCAGGTCGAGGATCAGGCCGTCCACGCGCTCCTTCTTCAGCTCGCCGATCAGGCGGGCCACGTCGCGGCTGGCGCTGCGGTAGTCCTTGTCGCCGCGGCGGCGGCCCTCGAAGTCTTCATAGAAAGCCGGCAGGGTGATGACGCCGACACGCAGGTTCCTGCCGTTGAGCTCAACGCGCGAAATGGATTTCTTGGCGGCCTGCTCTTCCAGCTTGATTTTGTCCCGGACCAGCACGATGGTCTTGTGGCGGCCATCGGGGCCGCTGTTGGCGGGCAGGATGTCGAGAACCACGCGGGTGTCCTTGTTGCCGCGGATCAGCTTGACCGCCTCGTCCACGCGGGCGCCGACCAGGTCAGCCATCGGCGCGCCTTCGCCCTGAGCCACGCCGACGATGCGGTCGCCGACAGCCAGCTTGCCGGAGCGGGCTGCCGGGCCGCCGGGGGTGAGCTCGCGGATCGTGATGTAGTCGTCGCGCTCCTGCAGCACCGCGCCGATGCCTACCAGGGACAGGCGCATGGAAATGTCGAAGGAGTCCGCCGAGCCGCGCCCCAGGTAGCTGGTGTGCGGCTCGATGGCGCCCGCATAGGCGTTCATGAAGATCTGGAAGACGTCGTCGCTCTTGTTCTTGGTGCTGCGGGCGATGAAGCTGTCGTAGCGTTTCTCGAGGGTCTCGCGGATCGCCTTGTCGTCCTTGCCGGCGAGGCGCAGGCGCAGCCAGTCATTCTTGACGCGCTTGCGCCACAGGTCCTGGGCCTCGGCGTCGTCTTTCGGCCACGGTGCCTTGCTGCGGTCGAGCGGATAACTCTCATCGACGCTGAAATCGAAGCCCTCGGCCAGTTGCTTGCGGGCGTAGGCGAGGCGCTCTGCGGAGCGCTCCTGGTAGCGGCGGAAGATCGCGAACGGACCTTCCAGGTCGCCCTGCAGGATCGCGTCGTCGAGCTGGGTGCGCAGTTCGGCGAAGCCGTCGATGTCGGCCTGGGTGAAGAACACGCGTTCCGGGTCGAGGGACTTCAGGTAGGCGTCGAAGATTTTCTCCGACAGCACATCGTCGAGGGGCTTGGCCGCGTAGTGGTAGCGGCTCAGGAACATCGAGCTGAGGTAGGCCGCCTGCGCCTGCTCGGAGGTTGGTGCGAGGCTCGGCTGAGGGGCATCGGCGAGTGCCGTGCCGCAGAAGGCCAGGGCCAGCAGGGTTCCGATCAGGCGCTTTTTCATGGGGCGATTACCAGGCGGGAGTGGTTGAGGTGGCAGCAGGTTGGGCCGGAGCCGGTTCGGGCGTCGGCAGAAGGCCGCCGGCTACCGCGTAGGTGGCGCCACCGGCGATCAGCAGCGACAGGATGAAGGCTACCAGACCACCGCCGCGCTTGGCGTGGGCGCTGGGGACCGGGGTGTGCGCATCGACCTCCTGCCAGCCGGTGATCATCGGCTTGACGAGGTTCTCGCCCTTGACCCGCAGGTAGAAGGCGATGGCGCCCACATGCAGCACGATCAGCGCCAGCAGGCCGTTCTGCAGCCAGGCGTGCCAGGAATGGAAGCTGTCGGAGGCGTCCTTGCCGACCAGATCGGCCAAGGGGCCCTGGAAGGCGATGTCGTCGTTGGTGAACAGGCCGGTGGCCGCCTGGGCGCCGACCAGGGCCAGCAGGCCGAGCACCGACAGCGCGCCGATCGGGTTGTGGCCGATGCCGCGCCATTCGCCGCGCAGGTAGGCACGGATCGCGCCGGGGCCGCGGACGAAGCTGGCGAAGCGTGCCGTGGCGGAGCCGACGAAGCCCCACACGATGCGGAAGATCACCAGGCCGACGATCAGGTAGCCGGCACGACCGTGCCATTCGATGAGGTTGCCGCCGATCTTGCCGGACACGTAGGCGAAGGCGACGCTGGCCACCAGCGACCAGTGGAAGAGACGGATGGGAAGGTCCCAGATGCGTTGTCGGTTCATGTTTGCTCCTGGATGTGGGGAAGGAATCCGGTTTTTCAAGTCGGGCCGGGGCCCGGGATACAGGGTGACGGCGTAATCACAGCGCGCCTCCGCCGACCGCCTTGAAGAGGGCCACGCTGCCGGTCAGGCGGCGGACCTGGGTGGATAGCAGGGACTGTTCGGCGTTGAGGGCCACGGTCTGGGCGCTGGTCACGTTGAGGTAGCTGACGGTGCCGGCCAGGTACTGGTTGTTGACGAGATCGAGGGCTTCGCGGGCGGCGGCGAGGGCTTCGGCCTGGGCACCGGCTTCGGCTTCGAGGGTCTGCAGCGCGGCCAGGTTGTCTTCCACCTCCTGAAAGGCGGTCTGCACGGTCAGGCGGTAATTGGCGACGGTTTCGTCCCACGCGGCGACGGCCTGGGCCTTCTTCGCGTCGCGGGCGCCGGCATCGAACAGGGTCAGCGCCAGGTTGGGGCCGAGGGACCAGAAATGGTTGGGCAGCGAGAACACCCGTTCCAGCGCGCTGCTCTGCATGCCGCCGCTGGCGCCGAGGGTCAGGGTCGGGAAGAAGGCTGCCTGGGCGACACCGATCTGCGCGTTGGCGGCGGCGACGCGCCGTTCGGCGGCGGCGATGTCCGGGCGCCGTTCGAGCAGTGCGGACGGCAGCACGCCCGGTACGGCGGGCAGCGCCGGCGTGGCGCTGGCCGGGGCCAGCACCAGCTCGCCCGGCGCCCGGCCGGCGAGGACGGCGATGGCGTGTTCGAGCTGCCGGCGCTGCACGTCCAGGTCGATCAGCTGCGCCTCGGCGGTCTTCAGCTGGGCCTGGGCCTGGGTCACGTCGGCGCGGGCGGCGACGCCGGCGTCGAAGCGGTTGCGGGTGATCTCCGCCGAGCGCTTGTAGGCATCGACGGTGCGCACCAGCAGTGCGTGCTGGGCGTCGTTGATGCGCAGCTGCAGGTAGGCCTGCACGATGGCGGCCTGGGCGCTGAGCTGGGCGCCGGCCAGATCGGCCGCTGCTGCCGCAGCACTGGCGGCACCAGCCTCGTTGAGCCGCGCGATGCGGCCCCACAGGTCGGCCTCCCAGCTGGCGGTGAGGGACAGCCGGCTGGTATTGCGGGCCGGTGTGCTGACGGTGCCGGTACTGCTTGCGCTGGCGCCCTGGCTGCGGGTCACGCCCAGACCGCTGTTGAGGGTGGGAAAGTACTGGGCCTGGGCCGCGCCCAGCAGGGCGGTGGCCTGGCGGTAGCGCGCCTCGGCAATGCGGATGTTCTGGTTGGCGCGGCCGGCTTCATCCACCAGCGCGTCGAGCTGGGCGTCGCCGAAGCGCTTCCACCATTCGCCGGTGTGTTGGCCATCTGTGGGTTCTGCCAGTTTCCAGCCGGCGGCTTCGCGGAACTGGGCCGGCACGGCGGCCTCGGGGCGGTGGTGGTCGGGGCCGACGGCGCAGCCGGCGAGGGCGAGCAGGTTGAGGGAGACGAGGAGGCTGTGCTTCATGGAGAAAGGCATGGCAGGGAATGGGGGGCTCAGAAGGCTCAGGGCCGGATAGCGGCCGGACGAGCCGAGCGCCAGCGGCCGGCGGCGCGGCGCAGGCGGTCGAGCTGCAGGAATACGACGGGGGTGGTGTACAGGGTCAGCAACTGGCTGAGGATCAACCCACCGACGATGGTGATGCCCAGCGGCTGGCGCATCTCGGCGCCATCGCCGACGCCGAAGGCCAGCGGCAGCGCGCCGAACAGGGCGGCCAGGGTGGTCATCATGATCGGCCGGAAGCGCAGCTGGCAGGCCTCGAAGATCGCCTCCCGCGGCGCCAGGCCACGGCTGCGCTCGGCGTCGATGGCGAAGTCCACCATCATGATGGCGTTCTTCTTGACGATGCCGATCAGCAGGATCACGCCGATCAGCGCGATGATGCCGAACTCGGTCTTGAACAGCAGCAGCGCCAGGATCGCCCCGACGCCGGCCGACGGCAGCGTGGACAGGATGGTGAGTGGGTGGATCAGGCTCTCGTAGAGGATGCCGAGGATCAGGTAAACCGCCACGATGGCAGCCAGGATCAGCAGCGGCTGGCTCTGCAGCGAAGCCTGGAAGGCCTTGGCGTTGCCCTGGAAGCTGCCATGCACCGAGGTCGGCACGCCGATGCGGGCCATCTCCTGGCGCACCGCGTCGGTGGCTTCGGACAGCGAGGTGCCGAGGGGCAGGTTGAAGGAGATCGTCGTCGCCACGCTGGCGCCCTGGTGGTTGACCGCCAGCGGCGCCGGGCCGGTCTCCCAGCGGGCGAAGGCGGCCAGCGGCACGCGGTCGCCGTTCGGATTGACGAAGAACAGGTCGTTGAGCACCTCCGGCCCCTGCAGGTAGACCGGCGGCGCTTCCAGTACCACCCGGTACTGGTTGAGCGGGCCGTAGATCGTGGACACCAGGCGCTGGCCGAACAGGTCGTTGAGGGTCGCATTCACCAGGCGCTGGTTGAGGCCGAGGCGGGCCAGGGCGTCCCGGTCGATGCTCAGGAAGGTCTGCTCGCCCTTGTCCTGGCGGTCGGAATTGACGTCTTCCAGCTGGGGCAGCTTGCGCATCGCGTCGCGGATGCGCGGCTCCCAGGTTTTCAGCTCCTGCAGGGAGTCGGCCTGCAGCGTGAATTCGTACTGGGCGTTGGACATCCGCCCGCCCATCCGGATGTCCTGAGCGGCGACAAGGAACAGGTTGGCGCCGGGCACGTGGGAGAGCTTGCCGCGCAGGCGGGCGATCACCTCGTCGGCGCTGGCCTTGCGTTCGGCCAGTGGTTTGAGGGTGAGGAACATCATGCCGCCGCCACCGCGCGGGCCGCCGCTGCCGCCGGCGTAGCCGACCACATTGGCGACCGCCGGATCGCGCCCGACGATGTCGGCGAAATGCTCCAGCTTGCCGCGCATGGACTGGAAGGAGGTGCGCTGGTCCGCGTCGATGAAGCCCATGATGCGGCCGGTGTCCTGCTGCGGGAAGAAGCCCTTCGGCACCACGCCGTACAGATACACGTTGAAGGCCACGGTGCCGACGAGCACGCCGAGGGTCAGCCAGGGGTGGTCGAGAACCACCCGCAGGCTGCGCCCGTAGCCGCGCAGCACGCTGTCCATCAGGTGGCTGCCGACGCCGGGGCGGGCGTCGGGCGCAGGCTTGGGATGGGCGCGCAGCAGGCGTGCGCACATCATCGGCGTGAGGGTCAGGGACACCACCAGCGACACCAGGATGGCCACCGACAGGGTCACCGCGAACTCGCGGAAGAAGCGCCCGACGATGCCGCCCATCAGCAGGATCGGCAGGAACACGGCGATCAGCGACAGGCTCATCGACAGCACCGTGAAGCCCACCTCGCGGGCGCCCTTGAGGGCCGCGTCGAAGGGTTTCATGCCGGCCTCGATGTGGCGGCTGACGTTCTCCAGCACCACCACCGCGTCATCGACGACGAAGCCGGTGACGATCACCAGCGCCATCAGCGAGATGTTGTTCAACGAAAAGCCGGCCAGGTACATCACCGCGAAGGTGCCGAGCAGGGACACCGGCACCGCGACGCTGGGGATGATCGCCGCGCGCACGTTACGCAGGAACAGGAAGACCACCATGATCACCAGCGCCACCGACAGCAGCAGCGTGTGCTGCACCTCGCGCAGGGAGGCGCGGATGGTGACGGTGCGGTCGGCCACCACGTCGAGCTTCACGCCGGGAGGCAGCTCCTCGCGCAGCATCGGCAGCACGTCCATCGCCCGCTCGACGGTTTCGATCACGTTGGCGTCCGGCTGGCGGTTGATGAGCAGGATCACCGCTGGCTTGCCGTCGGCGATGCCGGCGTTGCGGGTGTCCTGCTCGGCGTCGGTCACGCGGGCCACGTCCTGCAGGCGCACCGCCGCGCCGTTCTTCCACGACACGATGGTCGGCACGTAGTCGGCGGCCTTGCCGGCCTGGTCGCTGGCGCCCAGCTGCCAGTGGCGCTGGCCGCTCTCCAGGCTGCCCTTGGGGCGATTGACGTTGGCGCTGTCGATGGCCTGGCGCACGCTCTCCACGCCGATGCCGGCGGAGGCCAACGTGGCCGGATCGACCTCGACGCGCACCGCCGGCAGCGAGCCGCCGCCCAGGTTGACCTGGCCGACGCCCTTCACCTGGGCCAGGCGCTGGGCCAGCACGGTGGAGGCGAAGTCGTACATCGCGGCCCGCGAGACGGTGTCGGAGGTCATCGCCAGGATCAGCACCGGCGCGTCGGCCGGGTTGATCTTGCGGTAGCTGGGGTTGCCGGCCATGCCGCTGGGCAGCTGCGGGCGGGTCGCGTTGATGGCGGCCTGCACGCTCTTGGCAGCGCTCTCCACGTCCTGGTCCAGGTCCATCTGGACGGTGATGCGGGTGCTGCCGAGGGTGCTGGTAGAGGTCAGCTCGGTGACCCCGGCGATGGTGCCGAAAGCTCGCTCCAGCGGCGTCGCCACGGTGGCGGCCATGGTCTCCGGGCTGGCGCCGGGCAGATTGGCGGACACCGAGATGGTCGGGTAATCCACCTGCGGCAGGGCGGCCACCGGCAGCAGCTTGTAGGCCACCAGCCCGACCAGTGCGATGGCCAGGCCGAGCAGGGAGGTGGCGACCGGGCGCCGGATGAAGATCGACGCGACGCTCATGCCGGACGGTCCGCCGCGGCCGGCTCAGCGGCGCCCCTGACGCGCCGTGCCAGGCGGTCGAAGGCCAGGTAGATCACCGGCGTGGTGAAGATCGTCAGCACCTGGCTGACCAGCAAGCCGCCGACCATCGTGATGCCCAGCGGCTGGCGCAGCTCGGAACCGACGCCGTTGCCGAGCATCAGCGGCAGCGCACCGAGCAGGGCGGCGAGGGTGGTCATCAGGATCGGCCGGAAGCGCAGCAGGCAGGCCTCGTAGATTGCCTCGCGGGGCGCCAGGCCGCGCTCCCGCTCGGCCTCCAGCGCGAAGTCGATCATCATGATGGCGTTCTTCTTGACGATGCCGATCAACAGGATGATCCCGATGATGCCGATCATCCCCAGCTCGTGGCCGGACACCAGCAGGGCCAGTAGTGCGCCGACGCCGGCCGACGGCAGCGTGGACAGGATGGTGACCGGGTGGATGTAGCTCTCGTAGAGCACGCCGAGCACGATGTACATCGTCACCACCGCGGCGAGGATCAGCAGCAGGGTGTTGTCCAGCGAGGCCTGGAAGGCCAGCGCGGCGCCCTGGAAGCTGCTGCGGATGTTGCGCGGCAGGCCCAGCTCGGCCTCGGCGGCGTGGATCGCCTTGACCGCGTCGCCCAGCGCCACGCCCGGCGCCAGGTTGAAGGACAGGGTCACCGCCGGGAACTGGCCGACGTGGTTCACCGCCAGCACCGTCTTGCGCTCGCTGATCCGCGCCACCGACGACAGCGGCACGGTGCGCCCGTTGGCGGCCGGCACGTAGATGTGTTCGAGGGCCGCCGGGCTGCGCTGGAAGTCCGGCGCCACCTCCAGCACCACCCGGTAGAGGGCCGACTGGGTGAAGATGTTGGACACTTGGCGCTGGCCGAAGGCGCTGTACAGCGCGTTGTCGATGGCCGCCGGGGTGATGCCGAGGCGGCCGGCGCTGTCCCGGTCGATATCCACGAAGGCCTGGGTGCCCTGGTCCTGCAGGTCGCTGGCCACGTCGGCCAGCTCGGGCAGGCCGCGCAGCTTGTCGAGCAGGCGTCCGGACCACTGGGCGAGCTGGGCCTCGTTGGTGCTTTCCAGGCTGAACTGGTACTGGGTGCGCGACAGGCGGTCCTCGATGGAGAGGTCCTGCACCGGCTGCATGTACAGCTTGGTGTCCAGGCGGCGCACCTGCAGGCGTTCCTGCAGACGGCGGATCACCTCGCCGACGTCGGCATTGCGCTCATCCTTGGGCTTCAGCTTGATCAGCATGCGCCCGCTGTTCAACGTGGTGTTGGTGCCATCCACGCCGATGAAGGACGACAGGTTTTCCACTGCCGGATCTTCGAGCACGATGTCCGCCAGCGCGTGCTGGCGCTCGGCCATCGCGCTGAAGGAGATGTCCTGCGGCGCGTCGGAGATGGCCTGGATCAGCCCGGTGTCCTGGGCCGGGAAGAAGCCTTTGGGGATGAACACGTACAGCAGCACCGTCAGCGTGAGGGTGCCGACGGCGACCAGCAGCGTCAGGCCCTGGCGGTCGAGCACCCAGGTGAGCATGCGCGCGTAGCGGTCCACGATCGCCTGGAAGAAAGCGCCGTTGTCGTCGTGGCGGTGGCCGACGGGCTTGAGCAGGCGCGCCGACATCATCGGCGTGAGGGTCAGCGACACCACCGCGGAGATCAGGATCGACACCGCCAGGGTGATGGCGAACTCGCGGAACAGGCGCCCGACCACGTCGGCCATGAAGATCAGCGGGATCAGCACGGCGATCAGCGAGACGGTCAGCGAAATGATCGTGAAGCCGATCTGCCTGGCGCCCTTCAGCGCTGCTTCCAGCGGTGTCTCGCCTTCTTCCACGTGGCGGCTGATGTTCTCGATCATCACGATGGCGTCGTCCACGACGAAGCCGGTGGCGATGGTCAGCGCCATCAGGGTCAGGTTGTTGATGCTGAAGCCGGCGACGTACATCACCGCGAAGGTGCCGACCAGCGACAGGGGCACGGCGACGGCCGGGATCACGGTGGCCGGCAGGCTGCGCAGGAACAGGTAGATCACGCCGACCACCAGCGCCACGGCGAGGGCCAGTTCGAACTGCACGTCGTGCACCGAGGCGCGGATCGACGTGGTGCGGTCGGTGAGCAGGCGCAGGTCCACCGACGTGGGCAGGTCGGCCTCCAGCTGCGGCAAGAGCGCGCGCACGCGCTCGGCAGTCTCGATGACGTTGGCGCCGGGCTGGCGCTGGATGTTGATGATCACCGCCGGGCTGCGGTCGGCCCATGCCGCCAGGCGGGTGTTCTCGGCGCCCTCGACGGCCTCGGCCACGTCGGCCAGGCGGATCGGTGCGCCGTTCTTCCAGGCGATGGTCAGGCTGCGGTAGTCGTCGGCGGACTTGAGCTGGTCGTTGGAGTCCAGCGTGGTGGCGCGCACCGGGCCGTCGAAGCTGCCCTTGGCCATGTTCACGTTGGCGTTGGCGATGGCGCTGCGCACGTCCTCCAGGCTGAGGCCGGCCGAGGCCAGGGCCTGGGGATTGACCTGCACGCGCACCGCCGGGCGCAGCCCGCCGCCGATGGTGACGAGGCCGATGCCGGGCAGCTGGGAGATCTTCATCGCCACGCGGGTATCCACCAGGTCGGCCAGCCTGGCCAGCGGCAGGCTCGACGAGCTCACGGCGAGGGTCAGGATCGGCGCGTCGGCCGGATTGACCTTGCTGTACACCGGTGGCATCGGCAGGTCCTGCGGCAGGAAGTTGTCCGCGTTGGCGATGGAGGCCTGCACCTGCTGCTCGGCCACGTCCATCGCCAGGGACAGGTCGAACTGCAGCGTGATGACCGAGATGCCTTCGCCGCTGGTGGACGACATGCGCTTGAGGCCCGGCATCTGGCCGAACTGGCGTTCCAGCGGGGCGGTGATCGCCGACGTGGTGACCTCCGGGCTGGCGCCCGGATAGCGGGTGACGATCTGGATCGTCGGGTATTCCACCTCGGGCAGGGCCGACACCGGCAGGATCTTGTAGGCGATCAGGCCGACCAGCAGGATCGCCACCATCAGCAGTGAGGTGGCGACCGGGCGGAGGATGAAGGTGCGCGACGGGTTCATGCCGGCTTCTTGCGCTCGCCGCGACGCTCGCCATCGCCGCCGTGATCTCCGCCGCTCCGGGCTCCTTCGCCGCGGTGGCGTCCGCCGCCCTGGCGGGCTTCGGGGGACGGCAGTTCCACCGGGGCGCCGTCGCGCAGGCGGTCCACGCCGTCCACGACGATCTTCTCGCCGGCCGACAGGCCGGACTCGATGGCCACCGTGTCGGCGGTGGCGGGGCCGGTGACCACCGGGCGCATGCTGGCGGTCTTCTCCTGCTCGTTGATCACATAGACGAAGCTGCCCTGGTTGCCCTTCAGGATGGCCGCCGAGGGCACCAGCACCGCGTCGTGGCGGGTGTCCACGCGCAGGCGCGCGCTGACGAACTGGTTGGGGAAGAGGGCGCTGTCCTTGTTGTCGAACTGGGCCTTCAGCTTGACGGTGCCGGTGCTGGTGTCGATCAGGTTGTCGGTGCTGACCAGGCGGCCGCCAGCCAGCTTGCTGCGGCCGTCCCGGTCCCAGGCCTCCACCGCGAGGCTCTTGCCCTTCCTGAGCTGATCCTGCACGGCCGGCAGGTTGGCGGCGGAGATGGAGAACAGCACGGTGATCGGCTGGGTCTGGGTCAGGATGACCACGCCGCCGGTGTCGGCAGCGCGCACCATGTTGCCGGCGTCCACCTGGCGCAGGCCGAGGGTGCCGGCCACCGGTGCGGTGACCTTGGTGAAGCCGAGGTTCAGGCGGGCGGTATCCACCAGTGCGCGGTCGGTCAGCACGGTGCCTTCCAGTTGGCGCACCTGGGCCTCCTGGGCATCCACCTGCTGGCGGGCGATGGAGTCCTTGGCGAGCAGGCCGCGGTAGCGCTCCAGGTCGAGGCGGGCGTTGGCGAGCAGGGCTTCGTCGCGCTGCAGCTGGCCGGTGGCCTGGTCGAGGGCGGCCTTGAAGGGGCGCGGGTCGATCTCCGCCAGCAGGTCGCCGGCCTTCACCTGCTGGCCGTCGCCGAAGGCGATCTTCTGCAATTGGCCATCAACGCGGGGCTTGATCGTTACGGTGTTGAGGGCGGTGACGGTGCCGATGGCGTTCACATTCACGTCGATGTCGCCGGTGCGGGAGGCGGCGGTCTGCACCGGCACCGGGCGATTGCCGAAATCCCGGTTGCGTCCACCCTTGCCGCGCGGCCCTTCGCCACGGGGGCCGTCGCCGCGCGGGCCGGCTTCGGCCTTTTTGGTTTCGGCGGCTTCACCGGAGCGGTAATAGGTGGCCGTGCCCGCCGTGGCGGCGAGCAGGACGGCGATCGAGGTCCAGATGACTTTCTTTTTCATGGCGGGTATCGGATGTCGGTGCGTAATCGATCGCACCGGAGCAATTCGCAGGGCCGGAGGGCAATTCGTTTGCTGGCGGTATTGCAGGTTTCGTGCCTTTGTTTTTTCTCTTTTCGAGAAAAACTATTTCCCATTCGATTCGATTGGCCAAACACCTGAAATCCCGTGGCGGGCGGCGTTTTCATCTGCATTCCTGATCTGCGGCAGGAAATGGAGGTGGGCCGGCCGGCTGGCCGGAATGGGTTGATTTGCCAGCATGGCTGTTGTGGGGCTGTTGGCTGCCCAGCAGGCGCGGGCTTATTCGTCCGGCCGGAAACTCCATTTCGGGCTGAGCAGCAGGGCGGCCAGGGACAGCAGGCTGATCAGGATCGCCGAGCCGAGCAGCAGGGTGTTGTCGCCGAGGCGTTCCGGATAGATGCTGAGGCCTGCCGCCAGGCCGATGCCATTGCCGCCCGCCACCAGCACGGCGGCCGCGAAATCGTGGAAGCGCCGCGCCTTGTTGGCACCGGCGGCCCATTGGGGATCGGTGTTGTAGCTCGGCAGGCCATGGCTTTCGAGTTCCAGCCGCTCCAGCGACGACACGAAACGGCGCAGATTGGTAATGGCCCGCTCGGCCTTGAAATTGAGAAAGGCCAGGCAGGTGGACGCCACTGGGAAGCCGAGAATCAGCCATTCGACCGGCACATGCCCGGCAATCACGCCGGGCTTCAGGGCCACGAGGGCCGCCAGCATGCTGACGACCAGCGTTACGTAAAGCGCCAGCGCCTGCTGGCGCTGGGCGATACGGGCATTTATTTCCTGATAGGCGGCAATGAAACGGTAATTGGCGTCGACGTAGGATTTGCCGGCCATCGTTTCAGTCGATCAGTTGCATGCGCTTCAGGTGGGTGCGCAGCACATTGCGGGATATGCCGAGCAGGCGCGCGGTGCGGACCTGGTTGAGATGTTCCCATTCGTAGGCGGTATTGATGGTGTGGTCGACGATATGGTCGAACAGGCCTTCCTTGCCTTCCTCGAACAGATTCTTCAGATAGCGCGTGAACGAATCCTCCAGGTCGGCCGGCGTGGCCGGCTGATCGCGCGGCGTGCGGTCGATCTGCGGGCCGAGCAGGTGCAGGTCGTCGGCCTCGATCTGCCGGCCATGGAAGACCAGCAGTGCCCGATGGATGACGTTTTCCAGCTCGCGGATATTGCCCGGCCACTGATATTCGAGCAGCGCCCTTTCCGCCTGCGTGGAAATGCCCGGTTCGGCAATGTCGAGGCGCGTGGCGTATTTGTGGATGAAATGGCGGGCCAGCGGAAGAATGTCGCGGGGGCGCTCGCGCAGAATTGGCAGGTCGAGGGAAACGACTTTCAGCCGGTAATACAGATCCTCCCGGAAACGGCCTTCGGCAACGGCCTTTTCCAGGTCCACATTGGTTGCCGCGATCAGGCGCACATCCACCTTGACCGGCTTGCGCGCGCCGATGCGCACCACTTCGCCTTCCTGCAGCACGCGCAGCAGCTTGACCTGCATCGGCAGCGGCAGGTCACCGATTTCGTCGAGGAACAGGGTGCCGCCATTGGCCGCTTCGAACCAGCCGGCCTTCGAGGTCATGGCCCCGGTGAATGCGCCCTTTTCGAAGCCGAACAATTCGCTTTCGAAAAGGGTTTCGGAAAAGGCCCCGCAATTGATGGCCAGGAAAGGCTGGCCGGCCCGCAGGCTGGAAAGATGAACCTGGCGCGCCACCAACTCCTTGCCGGTGCCCGTTTCCCCGATGATCAGGATATTGGCGTTGCTCGGCGCCACCCGGTCGATCAGGGACAGTAGTTGCAGCGAACGCGGGTCGGCAAATACGACGGCGCTGGCACGAATGGACATGGAAACCGAGCGCGGGTCAGGGAACGTAATGATGTGCGGGGCGTGGTTCATTTTTCGTCAAGACCGGGGTTTTATTGGCGCTCATTGTAGGTATGGAGTTCCCCCATTAGTAACAAAGAATTTCTGGAATACATATCTGCGCCTTTGTCAGCACAACTGTTGGCTGTGCACCAGCAGGTGTGCTGAGCGATCAGCAAGTGAATTGGCGGTTTTCTTTTCTGGATTGGCATTGTTTTGTTTTTTAAGTGTTTTTAATTCTGGCATGGAGCGTGCGAGATGAGCGGAGAGGGCGTTTTTCGATTCTGCCTGTGGCAATTCCTTATTCGGATTGTGAATTAGCTTATTCCGTCCGACGGCCTTTTTGCCTCTTTCCTCGATATTTCGGTGCCTTGCCTTGCCGATCCTGTTTATCAGTTTGGAGAATTAGCATGTTCAATTTTGAGATAACCAAAGGACGTTCCCGCATTTCGGCCGTCATCGCTTCGGTCATGATCGCCGCTTCGGGTGCCTCCTTCTCCGGCTCGGTGCTGGCCCAGCCGAGCGCCGCAGTGGCTCCGGCCGAATCCGCGGCACCGGCTGCCGCGCCGTCCGCTGCCGTGGGCACCGACCTGCACGCCGGCAAGCCGGCAGCCACCGAGTCCGTCGACAACCCCTACGGCCTCGAAGCCCTGTGGAAGGGTAGCGACGCGATCACCAAGACCGTGCTGCTGATCCTGCTGTCCATGAGTATCGGCAGCTGGTACATCATCGTCGTCAAGCTGCTGGAGCAGGCCAAGATCGGCCGTCAGGCCAAGAAGACCACTGACAGCTTCTGGAATGCCGGTTCCGTGCAGCAGGGCGCCGAGAACCTGGAAGGCTCCAGCCCCTTCCGTTTCATCGCCGAAGCCGGTATCGAGGCGACCAAAAAGCACGACGGCCTGTTGCAGCACGTCGGCTTCAACGAGTGGGTGACGCTCAGCATCCAGCGCGCCATCGAACGCATCCAGAGCCGTCTGCAGGGTGGCCTGGCCTTCCTGGCGACGGTCGGCTCCACCGCCCCGTTCGTCGGCCTGTTCGGTACGGTGTGGGGCATCTACCACGCGCTGACCGCCATCGGCGTAGCCGGCCAGGCGTCCATCGACAAGGTAGCCGGGCCGGTGGGCGAGGCGCTGATCATGACCGCCATCGGCCTGGCCGTCGCGGTGCCGGCGGTGCTCGGCTACAACTGGCTGGTTCGCCGCAACAAGAGTGTGCTGGACGACGTCCGCGCCTTTGGCAGCGACCTGCACTCGGTCATCCTGGCTTCCGCCAGCAAGGCCTGAGCGCCGGAGCACAACGCCATGGCCATCAGTGCAGCACCCGCCGAGGGGGATGACGACGCCGTGATCGCCGCGATCAACACCACGCCGCTGGTGGACGTGATGCTCGTGCTGTTGATCATCTTCCTCATCACCATCCCGGTCGCCACCACATCGGTGGCGGTCGAATTGCCGAAGGAAACCGTCGAGGTCCGGGAGTCCAAGCCGGAGAATCTGGTCATCTCGGTGGACAAGAGCAACGCCATCTACATCCAGGATTCGAAGGTCGCCAGTACCGGGGCGCTGGTGGAGCATCTGAAGAAGGTCTCCGCGCTGCGCCCGCAGCCCGAAGTCCAGATCCGCGGCGACCTGACGGCCCAGTACGAAGGCGTCGGCAAGATCCTGTACGCGTGCCAGCGGGCCGGCATCGCCAAGGTGGCCTTCATCACCGAACCGCCGGCCCGTGGCGGCTGAAAGGGAGCGAAATCATGGGTATGAACGTAGGTTCGAGCAGTAGCAGCGATGCCGAGGTGATGGTGGACATCAACACCACGCCGCTCATCGACGTGATGCTGGTGCTCCTGATCATGCTGATCATCACGATCCCGATCCAGCTGCACGCGGTCAATCTGAACCTGCCGGTCGGTACGCCGCCGCCCAGCGACGTGAAGCCGGAAGTCGTGAAGATCGACGTGGACGCCCGGAGCGTCGTGCATTGGCAGGGCGTTCCGGTGGCCAACGGGGCCGAACTGGAGCAGAAGATGAAGGACGTCGCCGCGCTGGCGACCCAGCCCGAAGTCCATCTGCGGCCCGACAAGCATGCCCGCTACGAAGTGGTGGCGGGCATCCTGGCGGCGACCAAGCGGGTCGGTTTGAGCAAGATTGGTGTCATTGGCAGCGAGCAATTCATAGAATGAACGCGATCACCGCAAACAACTACAGTTTTCAGCCCAAGGCGCCGGAGCGCAAGGCGACCGGGCTGATCGTCGTCGTCGGCCTGCACGTCGTCCTCGGCTATGCACTGGTTTCAGGCCTGGCCCGGGAAGTCGTCAAGGTCATCAAGAAGCCGCTGGAGGCGGCGGTGATCCAGGAGGTGACGCTGCCTCCGCCGCCCCCGCCGCCGAAGGTGGTGAAGGTGGAGCCGACGGTCAAGCCGAACACGCCGCCGCCGCCGGCCTATGTGCCACCGCCCGACGTGGCGCCGCCGGTGGCCGCGCCGGTGATCGCCGCCGCCACGCCGACGCCGCCGGCTGAGCCTCCGGTGATCGCGCCGCCGGCCCCGCCCGCGCCGCCGGCACCGGTGGCCGCACCCAAGCCGGTGCGCGCCGAGATGGCCGCCAGCTGCCCGACCCAGGTGCGTCCCGAGGTGCCCCGCGGCGCCGAAGGCGTGACCGGTGTGGTCAAGGCCCAGGCAGTCATCCGTGGCGGATCGGTGCGCGAGGTGACGATCCTGTCCGGGCCGAAGATCCTCCACGGCGCGGTGCGCAACGCCATGCTGCAGTACAAGTGCGTGGCCAGTGACGGTGAGATCGTGGCGACCCAGCAGTTCGTCTTCGAGGCCGAATAAGCCTCAACGCAGTTCGACAAGCAAGCAAGACCAGACCGCCCGCGCCCGTCGCGGGCGGCTTGCTTATCAGTATTCGTGCAGTGCATATGAGGCGCGAGCTGCAACGCTTCTGAAATCTTCTTGGTTCGTTCCGCCGGAGCGGATCGTTAATGTTCTCCCGTCAGCCGGCCACATCAGGTGCCGGCCATTCACTTGCGGGAGAACGCTCATGCTCGATACCTCCATCGATTCGGCTTCTGCGGACAGTGCGACAGCACCCTCCGGCGGCAGTGCCGACATCGCCGAAACCCTTCTCGACAACGCCCGCCAGCAGGCCCTGGCGGACGGCCTGGCCTATGCCGGTGGTCTTACGCCGACCGACGCCTGGCAGCTCGTCGCCGACGGCCGCGCCGTGCTGGTGGACGTGCGCACCGCCGAAGAGCGCAAGTTCGTCGGCCATGTGCCGGCCGGCATCCACGTGGCCTGGGCGACCGGCACGTCGATGAACCGCAATCCGCGCTTCGTGAAGGAGCTCGAAGCCAAGGTCAAGAAGGACGCGCTGGTGGTCTTCCTCTGTCGCAGCGGCAAGCGTTCCGTCTCCGCCGCCGAAGCGGCTGCCAAGGCCGGTTTCGTCAATGCCTTCAACATTCTCGAGGGCTTCGAGGGTGACCTGGACGGCGAGCAGCGCCGCGGCACGCTCGGCGGCTGGCGCCTGCGCGGCCTGCCGTGGATCCAGGACTGAAGCCGCTTCCGCTCTCCTGCGGGGCGGGCTGCCGGCGGACGCCGCCGTGAAGTCCGACCCACAGGGGAGCCGTCCCCGCAGCTCTGAGCCCGCACCGACTCATACAAGGACCCACCCCATGCTCACATCCATCGGCCTCTCTGGCCTGGCCAACCGTTTTGGCGCCCTGGTGCGCCGCCTGCGCGAAGAGCGCGACTGGTCCCAGGAACAGCTCGCCGAATACGCCGACCTCAACCGCACCTATGTCGGCGACCTGGAGCGCGGCAAGGCCATGCCGTCCCTGCTCACCGTCGGCAAGCTGGCTTATGCCCTCGGTCTGCCCGCGTCCGCGCTGATCGCCCGCTTCGAGGGCCTGGCGGCGGAGTGACGCCGGGTCCGCGGGGCGAATCCGATCCCTGCGGAGCGTGGTGGCTCCCGTCCTCGTCAGTCCCACGACAAAACTCAATCGACTCACCAAGGCCCGCCGCCCGGGCCTTTGCCGTCTATAGCCGGTTGAAGCGAAGGAGTCCGGAAAGGACACTCGCTTATCTCCAGATTTCATAACGATTCCATTTTTAATTCATAAGGAGCTCCCATGGCCGACCATATCGATGTTCCGACTGCCCTTGGCGACAATGCCGCCCGGCAGTTGGCGAATGCCACCAAAACCGTTCCGCAGCTTTCCACGATCTCCCCGCGCTGGCTGGTGCACCTGCTGCAATGGCTGCCGGTCGAGGCCGGTATCTACCGCCTGAACAAGGTCAAGAACCCCCGCGACGTGCGCGTGGCCTGCTCGCAGCGCGACGAGTCCGAGCTGCCGCAGACCTTCGTGGACTACGACGAGGCGCCCCGCGAATACTTCCTGAACGCGGTGACCACCATCCTCGACGTGCACACCCGCGTCTCCGACCTGTACAGCAGCCCGCACGACCAGATCAAGGAACAGCTGCGCCTGACCGTCGAGACCATCAAGGAACGCCAGGAAAGCGAACTGATCAACAACCCGGACTACGGCCTGCTGGCCAACGTGTCCGACGAGCAGCGCATCTCCACGCTGACCGGCGCGCCGACTCCGGACGACCTGGACGACCTGATCACCAAGGTGTGGAAGGAGCCCGGCTTCTTCCTGGCCCACCCGCTGGCCATCGCCGCCTTCGGCCGCGAATGCACCCGCCGCGGCGTGCCGCCCCCGACCGTCAGCCTGTTCGGCTCTCAGTTCCTGACCTGGCGCGGCATTCCGCTGGTGCCGTCGGACAAGGTGCCGGTCGAGGACGGCAAGACCAAGATCCTGCTGCTGCGTACCGGCGAAAAGCGCCAGGGCGTGGTCGGCCTGTTCCAGCCCGGCCTGGCCGGCGAGCAGAGCCCGGGCCTGTCCGTGCGCTTCATGGGCATCAACCGCAACGCCATCGCGTCCTACCTGATTTCGCTGTACTGCTCGCTGGCCGTGCTGACCGAAGACGCACTGGCTGTCCTCGATGACGTGGAGATCGGCAAGTACCATGACTATCCCGACACCTACAAGTGAGGGGCTCGCGGCCCTGGGCGGCAACGT
This sequence comes from Pseudomonadota bacterium, assembly GCA_018241685.1. GTDB lineage: Bacteria > Pseudomonadota > Gammaproteobacteria > Burkholderiales > Rhodocyclaceae > Zoogloea. Next base: position 51,141 of record JAFEDJ010000059.1, on the reverse strand, counting down.
ACCGGCGGGCGTGCCCGACGAGAGCGTGCTGGCCCGGCTGGCCGGTGAGTTCTTCGCTGCGCTGCCCAACGGGCTGCCGGGGCCGAACAGCCTCGGCGGCTTCGGTGCCGCCGCGCCGCAGCCCGAGGTGCCGCCGGAGATCCGCCTCGGCGACGTCGGCCCGCAGCTGACGGCCGCCGCGCCGGTAGCGCCAGTCGCCGCCGAGTCGGTGCCGCTGGATCACGCCAGCGCCGCCGGCAAGGCCGGCAACCCCGCCCTCGGCGTACCGGAAGCCTACGCGGCCGCCTTGCCGACCTTCAGCCCGCCGGCTTCGCCGCCGCCGCTCGCGCCGTCCACACCCTATTACTTTCTGGGTGAGGCGAGTGCCGTGCAGTCGGCGCCGCAGGGCGCGCTGCCGGTCGCCGAGAACCGCGTCGTGCCGCAGTCCTTCGGGCTGCCGGGCGAGGCCGAGCTGCATTCCATCCTGGCGGAGATCGCCGGTGATCGGCGTGCCGTAGCGGCACCGACGGCCAGCGCGCCCGGGCATTTCTACTTCCTGGACACGGGGCTTGAACCCAGCCGCCAGGCGGAAGCACCCAAGCCCCAGCCGTCGGCCCATCCGGCCTTCGACGTGCAGGCGGTGCGCCGGGATTTCCCGATCCTGCAGGAGCGGGTCAATGGCAAGCAGCTGGTGTGGTTCGACAACGCCGCGACGACCCACAAGCCGCAGGCGGTGATCGACCGGCTGGCCTACTTCTACCAGCACGAGAACTCCAACATCCACCGCGCCGCGCACGAACTGGCGGCACGGGCGACGGACGCCTACGAAGGGGCGCGCAGCAAGGTGGCGCGCTTCCTCGGCGCGGCGTCCACGGAGGAGATCATCTTCGTGCGCGGGGCGACCGAAGGCATCAACCTGATCGCCAAGACCTGGGGCTGGAAGAATGTCGGCGAGGGCGACGAGATCATCGTCTCCCACCTGGAGCACCACGCCAACATCGTGCCCTGGCAGCAGCTCGCCGCCGCCAAGGGCGCGAAGCTGAAGGTGATCCCGGTGGACGACACGGGCCAGGTGCTGCTCGACGAGTTCCGCAAGCTGCTCACCAGCCGCACCAAGATCGTTTCGGTGACCCAGGTCTCCAATGCGCTCGGTACCGTTGTGCCGGTCAAGGAGATCGTCGCGATCGCCCACAGCGCTGGCGCGGTGGCGGTGGTGGACGGCGCCCAGTCGGTGTCGCACATGCGGGTGAACGTGCAGGACATCGGTGCGGACTTCTTCGTGTTCTCCGGCCACAAGGTCTTCGGGCCGACCGGCATCGGCGCGGTGTATGGCAAGCGCTCCGTCCTTGAGGACATGCCCCCGTGGCAGGGCGGCGGCAACATGATTGCCGACGTGACCTTCGAGAAGACGATCTACCACGCGCCGCCGACCCGTTTCGAGGCCGGCACCGGCAACATCGCCGACGCGGTGGGGCTTGGCGCGGCGCTCGACTACGTGGAGCGCATCGGCATGGACAACATCGCCCGCTACGAGCATGACCTGCTGGTCTATGCGACGCGCGGCGTGCTCACCGTGCCCGGCCTCAAGCTGATCGGCACCGCCCGGGACAAGGCTTCGGTGCTGTCCCTGGTGCTCGACGGCTACCGGCCCGAAGAGGTTGGCCGTGCCCTCAACGAGGAAGGCATCGCGGTGCGCTCCGGCCACCACTGCGCCCAGCCCATCCTGCGCCGCTTCGGCCAGGAAGCCACGGTGCGGCCGTCGCTGGCCTTCTACAACACCTGCGAAGAGGTCGACGCCCTCGTCGCGGTGCTGCACCGGCTGGCCCGCGGCAAGGGACGCATCGGGCGCTGAGCCTGTCTCGCGTTGTCTGCCCGATGAAGCCCCTGGAAACCGTGTGTTTCCGGGGGCTTCGTCCGTTTACCGGGGGCGCGTCGTCAGCCTTCGCGGGCCGGCTCCAGGTTGGACAGGAACTGTTCCACCAGCGGATTGCGGTCGCCCTTGCGGGTCGCCACGCCCAGCGACAGGTAGGCGCCGGCGTCGCTGACCGGCAGGTAGCGCACGCCCTCGATGCGCACGCATTCCAGCGGGGCCGGCAGCAGGGCCACGCCGAGGCCGGCGGCGACGAGGCCGATCTGCGTGGTGGCCTCGCCAGCGATCTGCACGATGCGCGGCTCGAAACCGGCCTTCAGGCACAGCTCGCGGAGCAGGATGGTGAGGCCGGTGCCGACGGTGATCGGATAGGTGATGAAGCCCTCGCCGTGCAGGTCGGCCAGGCTCAGCACCGGGCGGCTGGCTAGCGGATGGACGGCGTTGATGACCAGGCGCAGCGGGTCGTTGTGGATCTCCCGCACGTCGAGGCCGGCCGGCGTTTCCAGCCCGGTGTAGCGCACGAAGCCCAGGTCCAGCTCGCCGGCCTCGATGGCCACGTACTGGTCGGGGGTGAACATTTCGCGCAGGTTGAGCGTCACGTCCGGGCGCTGCTCCCGGTAGCGGCGGACGACGTTGGGTAGCACGGCGGTGAAGGGCAGGGACGAGGTGAAGCCGATCTTCAGCTCGCCCACCTCGCCGCGGGCCACCCGACGCACGTCGTCCACCGCGCGCCCGGCTTGTTCCAGCACGCGGCGGGCGTGCTCCAGAAAGCGCTGGCCGGCCGGCGTCAGCGCGACGCGGCGCTTGGTGCGCTCGAACAGCTGCGCGCCTAGTTCCTCCTCCAGCGCCTGGATCTGCTGGCTCAGCGGCGGCTGGCCGATGTGCAGGCGTTCGGCGGCGCGGGTGAAGTTGAGCTCCTCGGCGACGGCGACGAAGTAACGCAGATGGCGCAGCTCCATATATATCTTTGATGTATTAATTGGGTCGGTAATATATATTGGACTGGTGGTTTTGCGCAGGACTAGCATGGCCTCATGCAAACCGATGCCTCCTGCTGCGAGCTTCCCGCCCAGCAAATTCCGTCCCGCCCGCGCGCGGAATCCGCCCCCGAACGCAGCGTCATCGCCGGCAAGCTGCACGCCGGCACGGCCGAATACCGGCGCGCCTGCCTGGCCCTGTTCCTCGGCGGCTTCGCCACCTTTTCGCTGCTCTACAACCTGCAGCCGCTGATGCCGCTGCTGGCCCATGGCTTCGGGTTGAGCCCGGCACTGGCCAGCGGCGCGGTGTCGGCGGCGACCATCGCGCTGGCGGCGGCGCTGATCCCGGCGGCGATCCTTGCTGACCGTGTCGGACGCAAGCCGGTGATGGTCGGCGCGCTGTCCCTGTCCACGGTGTTCACGCTGGTCGGCGCCTTTGCCGGCGACTTCCACAGCCTGCTGGTGTCGCGGGCGCTGCTCGGCATGACCCTCGCCGGCCTGCCGGCGGTGGCGATGGCCTATCTGAGCGAAGAATTCGCGCCGACCTCGCTGGCGCGGGCGATGGGCTTGTACATCTCGGGTAACGCGCTGGGCGGCCTGTGCGGGCGCTTCCTCGCCGCGCTGATCGCCGAACACGCGGACTGGCGCGTGGCGCTGGTCTGCCTGGCGGCTTCGTCGACGCTGACCACGCTGCTGTTCTGGCGCCTGCTGCCGCCGTCCCGCCATTTCCAGCCGATCCAGGTGGCGGTGGCCGACGTGCTCGGCAACGCGCGCAAGACCTTTGCCGACGGCGGCCTGCGCCTGCTGTTCGCGATGGGTTTCCTGCTGATGGGCTGCTTCACCAGCCTCTACAACTACCTGGGCTTCCGCCTCGTGGCACCGCCGTTTTCCTTGAGCCCGGCGCAGATCGGCATGGTCTTCCTGCTCTACCTAGTGGGCATCGTCGCCTCCAACCTCGGCGCGCGGCTGGTCGACCGCTTTGGGCGGGTGGTGACGCTGCGGGCGATGGTGGCGCTGATGCTGGCCGGGCTGGCGATGAGTGTGGCGCCGCAGTTGCCGGTGCTGGTGGTCGGCGTGGGGATCTTCACCTTCGGCTTCTTCGCCGGCCATTCGGTGGCGGCCAGCTGGGTGGGGCGCCGTCCGGCTCCGGCACGGGCCCTGGCGGCGGCGATCTACCTGTGTTGCTACTACGTGGGGGCCAGCCTGATCGGTACGGTGTCCGGCCTGGCCTGGCAGTTCGATGGCTGGATCGGCGTGGCCGCTTGCCTGGGCGGCGGCCTGCTGGTGGCGGCAGTGATCGGCTGGCGCCTCGGCCGCGTCGTCTGACGCGGCCGGGCTCCGGCCTTGCTGGAAGGATTCAGGCCGGTAATCAGGCCAGCTCGCCGGCCTGGTAGTCGGCGAGAGCCTGCTCGATCTCTTCGCGGGTGTTCATCACGAAGGGACCGTACTGCACCACCGGCTCGCCGAGGGGCTTGGCGGCCAGCAGCAGGAAGCTGGCGCCGTCCGGCCCCGCAGTGACTTCGATGCGCTCGCCGGCCGACAGCACGCCGGCCTGGCGGGCCTGCAACACCTTGCCGGCGCCGTCCGCGCCTACCGACAGGCTGCCGGCGTAGGGGTAGAGGAAGGCCGTGTGGCCGTCCGCCACGCTTTGGGCGAAGTGCTCGCCGGCGCCCAGGCGCACGTCGAGGAACAGCGGCGCGGTGCTGATGCCCTGGATCGGGCCGGGCACGCTGCTGCCGTCGGCGCCGTCCAGTGCACCGGCGACCACCTTCACTTCACCGCCTGCCACCGGCACGGTCGGAATCTCTTCCGGCTGGATGTCCCGGTAGGCGGCCGGCTTCATCTTTTCCTTGGCCGGCAGGTTGATCCAGAACTGGAAGCCATGCAGGCGGCCCTTGTCCTGCAGCGGCATCTCCGAGTGGATGATGCCGCGCCCGGCGGTCATCCACTGGGCGCCGCCGGCGCGCAGGTGACCCTTGTGGCCCAGGTGGTCCTGGTGCTCGAAATCCCCCGCCAGCATGTAGGTGACCGTCTCGAAGCCCCGGTGCGGATGGGGCGGGAAGCCGGCGATGTAGTCGTCCGGATTGTCCGACGCGAACTCGTCGAGCATCAGGAACGGGTCCAGGCGCAGGAAGGGGCTCTGACCCAGGCTGCGCCGGAGCTTCACGCCGGCCCCGTCGGAAACGGGGATGGAGGGAATGATCCTGTCGAGGCTGCGGATGGTCATGATGGTCTCCGTTGGGGTTGGGGATGCCGTGCGAGGGTGCGGGCGGCCGCCGGGCGGCGCGCTCGCCCCTCGTCTCTCAAGGCGGGATCAGGCGGCGAGGGCTTCGAGCGCCTTGTGGGCGCCGGCCAGGGCTTCGGCCTTGCTCTCTTCGCCCATGTTCAGGCCTTCAGCGTAGACAAATTCCACGTCGGTGATGCCGATGAAGCCCAGGAAGATCTTGATGTAATCGGTCTGGACGTCGTACGGGGTACCGGCGTAGCGGCCGCCGCGGGTCGCCAGGACGTACACCTTCTTGCCGGTGACCAGGCCTTCCGGGCCGTTGGCGGTGTAGCGGAAGGTGACGCCGGCGCGGGCGATGTGGTCGAAGTAGGCCTTCAGCGTGGAGGGCGTGCCCAGGTTGTACATCGGCAGGCCGATCACGATCTCGTCGGCAGCCTTCAGCTCGGCGACCAGCGCATCCGAGAAGTCCACCACCGCCTGCTGCTCGGCCGTGCGCTCTTCCGGCTTGGCCAGGAAGGCGCTGAAACGGGCGCCGTCCAGGTGGGGCACTGGGTTGGCGGCCAGATCACGGCTCACCACCTGGGTGTCGGGGTGGGCGGCGACGCGGGCGGCCACGAAGCGCTCGGCGAGCTGGCTGGACTGGCCTTGGTTGGCGAACAGGCTGGCGTTGATCTTCAGAAGGGTGCTCATTTGGTCTCTCCGGGTGATGTGTTGGTGTGTGTATTTAATGATTTACCGAGAAGATAAAAAAGACGAAGATTTCGTTTAAATCTATCGAATGAGCTGATTGATATGGCTGCGCCCAATCCTCCATCCGCGCCCGTCCCGCACATCGCCCTCGAGCAGTGGCGGGCCCTGATCGCTGTCGTCGAGGCCGGCGGCTACGCCCAGGCCGCCGAGGTGCTGTTCAAGAGTCAGTCCGCTGTGACCTACGCGGTGCAGAAAATCGAATCCCAGCTTGGCGTGCGCGCCTTCGAGATCCAGGGCCGCAAGGCCGTGCTGACGCCGGTCGGGCAGATGCTGTACCGGCGCGCGCTGGCCCTGGTGGAGCAGGCCAGCGACCTGGAACAGGCGGCGCGCAAGCTGTCCGCCGGCTGGGAAGCGGAGATCGGGCTGGCGGTGGAGATCGTCTTCCCGCCCGACGTGCTGCTCGACTGCCTCGCCCGCTTCGGCGCGGAAGCCCCGCGCACGCGCATCGAGGTCATCGAGTCGGTGCTCGGCGGCACCGGCGAAGCGCTGCTCACCGGCCAGGCCGACATCGCCATCACGCCCCACGTGCCGCCCGGCTTCCTCGGGCGACCGCTGATGCGCATGCGCATCGTCGCCGCCGCCCATCCCGATCACCCGCTGCACCAGCTCGGGCGGACCCTCGGCGAACAGGACCTGCGCCCGCACCGCCGCCTCAACGTGCGCGAAACCAGCTCCACCCGCGACAAGCGCAGCCTGATCCTGGAAGTGGAGCAGCGCTGGACCTTCAGCAGCATCGCCACCTCCATTGCCGCCGCCTGCGCAGGGCACGGTTTTGCGTGGTTCCCGGAGCCGCGGATCGCTGCCGAGCTGGCTGATGGGCGGTTGAAGATCCTGCCGCTGGGGGGGGCGGAGGTGCGGTGTCTGGAGATGTATCTGGTGGTGGCGGATCCGGATTTTGCTGGGCCGGGGGTGAGGAGGTTGGCGGAGATTTTGGGGGAAGCCGTGGCGGGCTTGGAGGGCTAACTGGCCTCCAACCGGGGGACCCAATTCCGTGGGGTCGAATTCATTTGACCTCGATGCTTTCAGCCCTTGCCGGCGCAAGTTTGTGCCTTGCTGGCCGGCTTTCCGTTTTATCGGCTTGAATTGGCCGGGACTCGCCCCGGCGGGCGACCTTCTTTCTTGCGTCGCCAAGAAAGAAGGCAAAGAAGGCGACCCGTGCTTCACCGGTCGTCCGCGTAGCGGACGACTTCCCTGCGCTGCTCGCAGCAGGCGGCCGGCGCGGAACTCGTCGGCTGCGCCTCCTCAGACAGCCGCGCCGGACTTCCCCGCCTGCCGCTGTGCTGCTCGGCGGTTCAGGACGGGCTTTGGGTGGGCACCGAGCCTTTGCTGGGGCTTGGGTCGGCTACGGGGTCATGTGGAAAAGTCGGGATGGGCAGGGAGAGTGTCTGCTCAGCCAGTTGTGACGGGCAATTCCCGCTTCCACCCTCCGCTTGACGCTCTCCCGATGCCCGGTCGATACTCCGCGGCGTCGCTGAAACAACAGTGACCGGGTTTAGCAGCCCGGCAAACGAAGGCGGACCGATAGCCGCGCCGCGGCTTTTTTTCGTCCGTCACGCCCGTGGTGCGCCCTGATCAATGGCGGGCCGGGTGGGGAGGCTTCGGCCTGCCGGTCCCTTCGTTCCGGTCTGCTAACCCTGCTTTGGCCCGCCCCCCGTTTAGCAGCGAGGGGTGGAACAGTCCATTAACGAAGGAGTTCCATTCCATGGCAATTCACGCCCCGGCGTGCGCATGGCCGCACGTGTCCACGCTTCCGTTCCGGCTGCACGCCCGTCGATCCCTGTCTTTCTCCACGTGTACTTCCGGCGGGAGGGCTTGCGCATGAGGACGCAGATGCACTTTCCCGCTTCCTCGTCGCCGCTCTACCTGCTGGCCGATGACGTCAGCGTACTCACGCTGATCGATCAGATGTCGGCCCGGCAGGCCCAGTTGCAGGCCTTGCTGGCCATGACCTGCGGCGCCCAGGCCGACGGTTTTCGGCGCCTGAACCCGTCCTACCAGGACAACTACCTGTGGGCCTGCTCCATGCTGGCGGAGGAACTGCGCGAACTCGGCGAGGCCTTGCAGGCGCGCGGGGTGGCGTAGCGCACCAGAACCCGGTCGTTGCATGGGAGTGGAAGGCAACCATCCAATGACGGATGCTTGCTGTCCGTTTTTCGGTGATTGTCATCGAAAGTTCGGATCGCGAGATCCAATGTTCGGACTCGGAGACCGAAGTTTCGACCAAATCATCCGAAGTTTCGATCTCAGAGTCCGAAACTTCGGTGGTTGAGGTCGAAATTTCGGTGATGGAGATCGAAGTTTCGGCGTTTGAGTCCGAATCTTCGGATCCGGAGATCCAAAGCTGGAAAGTTGCCTTCCGGTTTCGCTATTCCGGGGCCGAAGCGGGCGCCAAAGTCTGTTATTCAGGCAATCTGAACTGTCCGTTTTCGAACCATGAGACGTCATACCCCTGCTTGAGGAGCACTGATCGGGTCACGGGCTGGCCAGGGGTCTGGGCGCGGTCAAGGTATTTGACCAAGGTGCTTTCGTCTTCGCTCAGCAGGTGGCTGATGCCTTCACAGTCGTACTGCGCGATGAGCTTGAAATCGTCCTTTACGCGAACACGATCGTCGGCGGGGTCACGCGACAATTGACGGATCAGAAGGCCACAGCGCATGGCATGGTCGACATTGAAGGGCAATACGACCAGATTGCGTAATGGAAGGTCGTTGATGGCTTGTTTGACCTGGAATTCCGAGATGACGATGGTCGATAGATACATGGGTATCTGCCGGGATACGCATTCACGGAAATATTGCTGGGCAGCGGCATGGTGCGCTCTGGATGGATCGGCCAGCGTTATGAGGAAGCTGGTGTCCAGCAGGGCGCTGTTCAATGCTCGCCCCCCCGCAATTCATCCACCCAGGCCGTGGCATCGCTCACATCTTTCCAGGCGCTTGCCCCGCGACGTGTCAGGCGTTCCAGGTCGGCTTCGTCAACCTGATTGACGTACTCCACAAACTCCACCAAGCGGGCATTGCGTAGCTCGCGGGTGAGGACGTTGTACTCAGCCTTGATGCGGAGCATGGCCGTCTTGTACAGCCGATTGACCTTGTCTTCCCGCAGCAAGCTCTTGTCCGTGGTGACTCTCAGCGTGGAGCCGTCCGGTAGCCGAACGTGCGCATTGGCCTTGGTGATTCCGCCCAGATCCTGAATTTCGCCCCGTATGTAGCGTTCAACCTGAACCCATTGGTCGGCGTCATTGCCACGGTAATCGGAATCCGCGTTGACCACGACAGGGCGTGACAGGAAGGGGGCCGAAATCCTGTAAGCCAGACCGGGAGTCTGGCGCGCAGTTTTTTGCCAGCGCTCCACGACCTCCTTCCGCTTGGTGTCGAGTCTATCCAGCAAGTCACCGTTCAGCATGGCTTGAAGGTCGGCAAACAGTCGGGGCGCCACCGGTATGGGTGCTGTCTCTATGGCCAGGGATCCCTTGCGGACCGCTACTTCCAGATTCTGCGTGTCGACCTCTTTGGTTTCACCCCGGAGGAAACTCTGCACATCGTCGGTGAAGCGTGCCAAATCCGCCAGGCGAACACGATCTGGGGTGGTTTCGAAACCTCCCGATTGGTCATCGAGTGCCAAGGTAATGCGCTGTGCTTCCATGAATTCATTCTACGAGCAACGGCGCTTAAAGTAACTCGCGCGTTATGCGAGTTGGTGTGTCGTCCGTCAATCCCGGCCCATGAAATGGAGAGCCGGCTTTAACGCCGCAAAAAGCCGTTTCAGCCCCCCAGCCGCCGGCTGACCCGCCCCAACACCCAACACCCCACCCAATACACCCCCGCAATGAACAACCACGCCTCCAGGTAGAAAGGCCGCCATTCCGGGTCGCCGGAAAGCGCCAGGCTGAGGGAGCCGGTGAGTTCGTAGAGGCTGACCACGGTGACCAGCGAGGTGTCCTTGAACAGGGCGATGGCGCTGTTGGCGATGGACGGGGCGACGGCGCGCAGGACCTGGGGCAGCACGATCCAGCGCTGGGTCTGCCAGAAGCCGAAGCCGAGGGCGGCGGCGGCGTCGAGCTGGCCGGGGCGGATGGCCTGCAGGCCGCCGCGGATGATCTCGGACAGGTAGGCGGCGGCGAACAGCACGATGGCGATCAGCACGCGCCACAGCATGTCCAGCGCCAGGCCTTCGGGGAAGAACAGCGGCAGCAGGAAGGACGCGGCGAACAGGGCGGCCACCAGCGGGATGCCGCGGGCCAGTTCGACGCAGGCGGTGAGCACCGCGCGCAGGACCGGCAGCCGTGATCTCCGGCCGTAGGCGACGGCGATGCCGAGCGGCAGCGCGCCGGCCATGCCGGCGCCGGTCAGCAGCAGGGTCAGTGGCAGGCCGCCCCACAGTTCGGTGGGCACCGGCGTGAGGCCGGCCACGCCGCCGCCGAGCAGCGGCAGGGCGACCAGCGGCGGGGCCAGCAGCAGGGCCGCCAGCGTGCGGCCGGGCAGGTGGCGGAAGGCGGCCAGCAGCCAGCCGGTGCCGATCAGGCCGGCGGCGACGAGGGGGCGCCAGGCTTCTTCGTCCGGGTAGCGGCCGAGAAGGATGAAGCGGGCTTTCTCGACGATCACGCCCCAGCACGCGCCGCCATGTTCCAGCGCGGTGCAGGCGGCGGCGTCCGGGGCGAGGCGGGCGTTGGTCACGGCCCAGCGCAGCAGCGGGGGCAGCCACAGCAGCGCGGCGGCCAGTACGGCGAGGCTCAGCAGTGCGTTGAGGGGATCGCCGAAGAAGCGGCGGCGCAGCATGTTGAAATTCACGGGACGACTCTCCTGTCGCTGCGCGACATCCTCCCCGTAGGAGGACGAGCGCTCCCTTCGGGCGGCCGGGCGGGAGAGCTCATGCCGGCCCCCCGCGCAGGCTGCGCTTTTCCAGCCGGTGACTGACGGCGGCGCCGAGCAGGGACAGCAGCAGGTACACGGCGACCACGATGCTCAGGCATTCGATGGCGCGGCCGCTCTGGTTGAGGCTGGTGCCGGCCACCGCCATCAGATCCGGGTAGCCGATGGCCACCGCCAGCGAGGAGTTCTTGAACAGGTTGAGGAGCTGGCTGGTGGTGGGCGGCAGCGCGGCGCGCCAGGCTTGCGGCAGCAGCACCAGCAGGAAGGCCTGGCGCGGCGTCATGCCGAGGGCGAGGGCGGCGGTGCGCTGGCCCTCGGGCAGCGCGAGCACCGCGCCGCGCAGGGTCTCGGCGATATAGGCGGCGCCGTAGATGGTCAGGCCGAACAGCAGGGCCAGGTATTCCGGGGTCAGGCTGGCGCCGCCGTCGATGCCGAAGCCGGCCAGCTCCGGGATCTCGAAACCGTTGTCGCCCCACCACGGCAGGGCCAGCCCGGATTTGCTGAGGAACACGCCGGGGGCCAGCTGTAGCGGCGCATCGGCGGCCGGCAGCAGGTCGGTGAGGATGAAGTACCAGGCCAGGAGGTGCAGCAGCAGCGGCACGTTGCGGATGGCGTTGACGGCGGTGCCGGCCAGGCCGCGCACCAGCGGGTTGTCGGCCAGCCGCCCGAAGCCGAGCAGGATGCCCAGGCCCAGCGCCAGCGCGGCGCCGGGCAGGGCCACGCGCAGGGTGTTGAGCAGGCCGGCGACGAAGGCCCGCAGCGTGGTGTCGCCCGCGTCGAAGGGCAGCACGCTTTCGCCGAGGGAGAAGCCGGCCGGCTCGAACAGGAAGTCGAAGCCGCTGCGGATGCCGCGCTCCTCCAGGTGGGCGCGGGTCGTCGCCACCAGCAGGCCGAGCAGGGCCAGCAGCGCGACGATCAGCAGCGCCTGCACGGCGCGGGAGGCGGACTGCGGCCGGGCCATCAGCGCAGCGGCAACGCGTACAGGATGCCGCCCTTGTTCCACTGGGCGTTGAGGCCGCGCGGCAGCTTGAGGGGGGAGTCCGGCCCGACGTTGCGGTTGAAGATCTCGCCGTAGTTGCCGACCGCCTTCACCGCCCGCGCCGCCCAGTCCCGGTCGAGGCCGAGGTTCTTGCCGAGGTCTTCGCCGACGCCGAGGAAGCGCTGCACGGCCGGATCGGCGGAACTCTTCAGGCTGTCCACCTTGGCCTGGGTGATGCCCAGCTCTTCCGCCTCGATCAGCGCATTGACGGTCCATTTGACGATCGCGAACCACTCGTCGTCGCCGCGCCGCACCGCCGGGCCGAGGGGTTCCTTGGAGATGATCTCCGGCAGGATCAGGTAGTCGTCGGGGGTGGGGGCTTCCTTGGCGCGGATGAAGGCCAGCGCCGAGGCGTCGGTGGTGTAGGCCTGGCAGCGGCCGCTGAAGAAGGCCTTGATGGACGGCTCGAACTTGTCGAAGACCACCGGCTTGACCTTGATGCCCTGGGCGCGGGCGTAGTCGGCCAGGTTCTTCTCGGTGGTGGTGCCGGACTGCACGCAGACTTCGGCGTTCTTCAGTTGTTTGGCGCTGGTCACCTTGGTCTTCTTGGCGACCAGGAAGCCCTGGCCGTCGTAGTAGGTGACCGCCGCGAAGTGCAGGCCCTGGCCGGCGTCGCGGGTCAGGCTCCAGGTCGTGTTGCGGGACAGGATGTCCACCTCGCCGGACTGCAGCGCGGTGAAGCGCTGCTGGGAGCTGAGCGGCACCCAGCGCACCTTGCGGGCATCGCCGAGGACGGCGGCGGCAATGGCCTTGCAGACGTCCACGTCGAGGCCTTTCCACTGGCCCTGGCTGTCGGCCGCCGAGAAGCCGATGACGCCGGTGCTGACGCCGCAGGCGAGCTGGCCCTTGGCCTTGATGGCGTCGAGGGTCTTGCCGGCGAAGGCCGGCGTGGCAAGGCCGCCGAGGGCGGCCAGGATGGACAGGCTCAGGACGCCGGCGAGGCGCCCGCGGAATGCGGAAAGTCGGGACATGGCGAGCGGAGGAAGAAGGCCGATGCCCCGTAGCTTAAAGGGCATCGGCCTCCTGGTGCAAAGCAGCACCGGCGACGCACGGGGCGCCGATTGGTTCAACCGGACACAGGCGTCCAGCCGCCGCCGAGGGCGCGGATCAGGTTGACGGTGGCCCGCGCCCGCTCCCCGTCCAGCCCGACGGCGAGGCGTTGCTGCTGCAGCACGCTGCGTTCCGCGTCGATCACGTTGAGGTAGCTCACCGCGCCTTCCCGGTATTGCAGGCGGGCCAGGCGGGCGGCCCGTTCGGCGGCGCCGACTGCGTCGTCCTGCTCCCGGTGCTGGTCGCCGAGCAGGCGCAGCTGGGCCAGGTTGTCCTCCACCTCGCGGAAGGCCTGCAGCACCGTCTGGCGGTAGCGCGCGGCGTCTTCCACGTAGGCCGACTCGGCCTGCTTGAGGCCGGCCTCGCGGGCGCCGCCGTCGAAGATCGGCAGGCTCAGCGCGGTGCCGACCAGCGGGCCGAGCACGAAGGTCCGGCTGGCGTACTTGAACAGGTCGCCGACGCCGCCGGCCTCGTAGCCGGCCGCGCCGGTGAGGGACAGGCGCGGGAACCAGGCCGATTTGGCGACGCCGATGCGGGCGTTGGCGGCGGCCATCGCCCGTTCGGCGGCGGCGATGTCCGGCCGCCGTTCGAGCAGCGCCGACGGCAGGCCGGCCGGTACGCCGATGGCGAGGCGGCGCAGCGGCATGGCCTGCAGGCTGAACTCCGCCGGCGACTTGCCGAGGAGGATCGCCAGCGCGTGCTCGGCCACCGCCCGCTGGCGGGCCAGCCCGAGGGATTCGGAGCGCGCCGCGGCGAGTTCGCTGCGCGCCCGCGCCAGATCCAGCTCGGCGATATCGCCCTCGTCGAAGCGACGCTGCAGCAGTTGCACGGTGTCGGCGCGCAGCTTGACGGTGTCCACGTACAAGGCCTGGGCGGCGTCCAGTTCGCGGATCAGGAAGTAGGCCTGGGCCACGTCGGCCTGCAGGGCCAGCAGGGTTGCGCCGAACAGCGCGCCGCTGCGCTCGGCGTCGAGGCGGGCGGCGTCCTCGGCGCCGGACAGGCGGCCGAACAGGTCCACCTCATAGGCGACGGTGGCCTGGCCGCGCCACAGCGTACTGGTGCGCGTGTCGGCGTCGGCGGCGAGGCCCTGGGAGGCCGGCGACGGGCGCTGGCGGGTCGGGCCGAAGCCGATGCCGACCTGGGGCAGGCGCGCCGCGTGGGCGGCCTGCTCCAGCGCGCGGGCCTGGCCCAGGCGGGCGGCGGCGGCCACCAGGTCCGGGTTGGCGGCCACCGCGTCGCGCTCCAGGCGGTCCAGCGTGGCGTCGCCGAAAACCGTCCACCACTCGCCGCGGGCGGCCGTGTCGGCCGGCTCGGCGGGCTTCCAGTTGGGATCGGCGGCGGGCGCCTCCTTGTAGGCGGCGGGCAGGTTCAGTGCCGGCTTGTCGTAGGTCGGCGCCACCGAGCAGCCGGCCAGCACCAGCAGGCTGGCAAGCAGGCCGAAGGCGCGGTGGGGCAGGGGAAGGGTGTGCAGGTTCATCGTCTTACTCCTGGCCGGCATGGGCGGTGGCAGGCTGCACCAGCAGCGCTTCGTGATGGGCTGCAGAGTGGAGGGGATGGCGCTTGTCGAGGGTGCGCAGCAGCACGTAGAACACCGGCGTCAGGAACAGCCCGAACAGCGTCACGCCGAGCATGCCGAAGAACACCGCGATGCCCATCGCGTGGCGCATCTCCGAGCCCGCGCCGGTGGAGGTGACCAGCGGCACCACGCCCATGATGAAGGCGATGGAGGTCATCAGGATCGGCCGCAGACGCAGGCGGCTGGCGTCGATGGCGGCCTGCAGCGGGGTGTGGCCCTGCAGTTCCAGCTCGCGGGCGAACTCGACGATCAGGATGGCGTTCTTGCAGGCCAGCCCGACCAGCACCATCAACCCGATCTGCGTGAAGATGTTGTTGTCGCCGCCGGTCAGCCATACGCCGGTGAGGGCCGCGAGGATGCTCATCGGCACGATCAGGATCACCGCCAGCGGCAGGGTCAGGCTCTCGTACTGGGCGGCCAGCACCAGGAAGACCAGCAGCACGCTGATCGGGAAGACCCAGATGCCGGCGTTGCCGGCCAGGATCTTCTGGTAGGTGAGGTCGGTCCATTCGAATTTCACGCCGCGCGGCAGGGTTTCGGCGGCGATGCGCTCGGCGGCCGCTTCGGCCTGGGCCGAGGAATAGCCGGGCGCCGGCCCGCCGTTGATGTCGGCGGCGGTGAAGCCGTTGTAGCGCACCACCATCTCCGGCCCGTAGCTGGGGGCGACCCGCAGCAGGGAGGCCAGCGGCACCATCTCGCCGCTGGCGTTGCGGGTCTTCAGGCGGCCGATGTCCTCCGGCTGGGCGCGGAAGTCCGCATCCGCCTGGGCCCGCACCTGGTACACGCGGCCGAAGCGGTTGAAGTCGTTCACGTACAGGGAGCCCAGGTAGATCTGCAGCGTGTCGAACACATCGGTGACGGCCACGCCTTGCTGCTTGGCCTTGGTGCGGTCGAGGTCCACGTCGAGCTGCGGCACGTTGATCTGGTAGCTGGAGAACATCGGGCCCAGCTCCGGCGCCTTGCTGGCCGCCGCCATGAAGGCCTTGGCGGCTTTGTCCAGCTCGGCGTAGCCGACGCTGCCGCGGTCCTCGATCTGCATCTTGAAGCCGCCGAGGGTGCCCAGGCCCATCACAGGGGGCGGCGGGAAGACGGCCGTGAAGGCTTCCTGGATGGACGCGAACTGCTGGTTGAGGGCGCCGGCGATGGCGCCCGCCGACAGCTCCGCCCCCTTGCGCTCGGCAAAGGGCTTGAGGGTCACGAAGACGATGCCGGCACTGGCGCTGTTGGTGAAGCCGTTGATGGACAGGCCGGGGAAGGACACTGCGCTCTCCACGCCGGGATGCTTGAGGGCGATGTCGCCCATGCGGCGGATCACCGCCTCGCTGCGGTCGAGGGAGGCGCCGGCCGGCAGTTGCGCGAAGGCCACCAGGTATTGCTTGTCCTGGGCCGGCACGAAGCCGCCGGGCACCACGTAGGAGATGCCCACCGTGAGGGCCAGCAGCAGCCCATAGACGCCCATCGCCGAGGCCTTGTGGCCGATGACGCCGCGCACGCCGTTGCCGTAGCGCTCGCTGCCGCGCTGGAAGACGCGGTTGAAGCGGGCGAAGAAGCCGCCCAGCCAGCGCTGCATCTGCACCGTCAGCCAGTCGGGCTTGGCGTCGTGGCCCTTCAGCAGCAGTGCGGCGAGGGCCGGCGACAGGGTCAGGGAGTTGAAGGCGGAGATCACCGTGGAGATCGCGATGGTCATCGCGAACTGCTTGTAGAACTGGCCGGTGAGGCCGGTCATGAAGGCCAGCGGCACGAACACCGCGACCAGGGTCAGCGCGATGGCGATGATCGGCCCGGACACTTCGCGCATCGCCCGGTAGGTGGCTTCGCGCGGCGTCAGGCCGGCCTCGATGTTGCGCTCGACGTTCTCCACCACGACGATGGCGTCATCCACCACGATGCCGATGGCCAGCACCATGCCGAACAGGGACAGGGCGTTGATGGAGTAGCCGAAGCCCAGCATCAGCGAGAAGGTGCCGATGATGGACACCGGCACCGCCAGCAGCGGGATGATCGACGCGCGCCAGGTCTGCAGGAACACGATGACCACCAGCACCACCAGCGCGATGGCCTCCAGCAGCGTGGTGACCACCGCCTTGATGCTGGCCCGCACGAACTGGGTCGGGTCATAGACGATGCTGTACTGCACCGACGGCGGGAAGTCCTTGGCCAGCTCGGCCATCGTCTGACGCACCTGGGACGACACATCGAGGGCGTTGGCGCCGGGCGTCTGGAAGATCGGGATGGCCACCGCCGGCTTGTTGTCGAGCAGCGCGCGCAGGCCGTATTCCGACGCCGCCAGCTCGATGCGGGCCACGTCGCCGAGACGGGTGACGCCGCCGTCGGGGGCGGTCTTGAGGATGATCTGCGCGAACTCCGCCTCGTCCTTCAGGCGGCCCTGGGCATTCACGTTGAGCTGCAGCGGCGTGCGGCGGTCGTTGGGCGGCGCGCCGATGACGCCGGCGGCCACCTGCACGTTCTGCTCGCGGATGGCCTTCACCACTTCGGCGGCGGTGAGGCCGCGCTCGGCCACCTTGCCGGGGTCGAGCCACACCCGCATGGCGTAGTTGCCGGAGCCGAACAGGCCCACTTCACCCACGCCCTGGATGCGCGCCAGGCGGTCCTTTACGTTGAGGACCGCGTAGTTGCGCAGGTAGGTCATGTCGTAGCGATCGTCCGGCGAGGTCAGGTGCACCACCATGGTGATCGTCGGGGTGCTCTTGGCGGTGGTCACGCCGAGGCGCTGCACGTCCTCCGGCAGGCGCGGCAGGGCCTGGGAGACGCGGTTCTGCACCAGCTGCTGGGCCTTGTCCGGATCGACGCCGAGCTGGAAGTTGACTGTGAGGGTCAGGTTGCCGTCGCTGTTGGCCTGGCTCTGCATGTACAGCATGTTTTCCACGCCGTTGATGCTCTCTTCAAGCGGCGCGGCCACCGTCTCGGCGATCACCTTGGGGTTGGCGCCGGGGAACTGGGCGCGCACCACCACGGAGGGCGGCACCACTTCCGGGTATTCGGCGATGGGCAGCTTGAAGGCCGCCAGCACGCCGGCCAGCAGGATCAGGATCGACAGCACGCCGGCGAAGATCGGGCGGTCGATGAAGAACTTAGATATGTTCATGGGGGTCTCCGGTGGATCGCTCAGATCCGCGTCTTCAGCGCCTGGGGCGTGGTGACGGCGGCCAGCGGTGCGCTGCCTTCCATGGCGACCGGGTGGGGCGTCACCGGGTCGCCGGGGCGCACCCGCTGCAGGCCGTTCACCACGATGCGTTCGCCCGGCTTGAGGCCGTCCTCGACGATGCGCAGGCCGTCGTGCAGGTTGCCGAGGCGCACTTCCCGGTAGGCGGTCTTGTTGGCGGCGTCCACGACCAGCACGAAGCGCTTGTCCTGGTCGGTGCCGATGGCGCGGTCGTCGATCAGCACGGCCTCCCGCGGGGTGCCGGCGCCGAGGCGGATGCGTGCGTAGAGGCCCGGCACCAGGCGGCCGTCCGCGTTGTCGAAGATGGCCCGCACGCGGATCGTGCCGGAGGTGGTGTCGAGGCGGTTGTCCACCGAGTGGATGCGCCCTTCGAAGGGGTGGCCGTCCTGGTCGGCGAGGCCGAGGTGCACCGGCAGTGCCGTGCCCTTGGCGTCGCGGGCGGGATTCACCGACTTCAGGAAGGTCTGCTCGTCCACGTCGAAGGCCGCGTAGATGCGGCTGGACGACACCAGCGTGGTGAGCGCCGGGCCGCCGTTGGCGCTGACCAGGTTGCCGACGGTGACTTCGGCGCGGGACATGCGGCCGTCGATGGGCGCCTTGATGGATGTGTATTCGAGGTTCAGGCGGGCGATGCGCAGCGCCGCGCGGGCGGCCTGCACGCCGGCGCCGGCATCGCGGGCGGCGTTCTGCTTCTCTTCCAGGTCACGGCGTGACACCGCGTTGTCGGCGATCAGGCGCTCGGCACGGGCCAGGTCGGAGCCGGTGTAGCCGACCCGCGATTCGGCCGCGGCGAGCTGGGCCTCGGCCCGCTCGACCTCGGCGGCGAAGGGGCGCGGGTCGATGGTGAACAGCACGTCGCCCTTGCGCACCGGGCTGCCGTCGCGGAAATGCACCTGGGTCAGGATGCCCGACACCTGCGGGCGGATCTCGACCCGGTCCACCGCTTCCAGGCGGCCGGAGAAGTCCTGCCAGTCGATGATGGCCTTGTTCACCACCTGGGCGGTGTCCACCTGGGCGGCCTGCGGTGCGGCGGCCGGGGCGGGGGAGTCGGCGTGCGCGGAATAGATGGCCGCGCCGCCGCCGGCCAGCGCGAAGCCGGCAAGGGCGGCGGCGATGACGAGGCGCCGGCGGGGAAGGGAACGGGAGGTGTCGGTCGTGTTCATGATGTCCTCTCTGTTTTCAGGGATTGGAATGACGGGAAATCGGGGTGGAAGGCTGGGGCAGGCCACAGGTGGTGGCGCAGGAAGGCCGCCAGGTCGCCGCGCAGCGCCGGGTGGGCCGGCAGTTCGGCGTGGCCGGCGGTGTATCGGGTGACCTGGGTCGGCACGCCGGCGTTGATCAGCGCGGCGCCGTAGTGTTCGGCCTCGCAGCGCAGGCGGTCGTGGGCGCCGGTGGCGATCAGCGCCGGCGGCAGGCCGGCCAGGCGGCGCGATTCGAGGGGCGTCGCGTAGGGATGGAGGCGCTCGGCGACCCGCGGCAGGTACTGGCTGTAGCAGCGGGCGCAGGCGTCGGGACGCGGCTCGGCGGCGCCGGCGCGGTGATCCTGGCGGGTCTGGCTGGGGTCGAGCATCGGGCCGACCAGGGCTTGGGCGACGAGGGGCGGGCCGAGGCGGTCGCGGGCCATCAGCGTGAGGGCGGCGGCCAGCGTGGCGCCGGCGTCGTGGCCGGCGCAGGCCAGGCGGGCGGCGTCGATGCCGAAGCTGGCGGCCTGGGCGTGCAGCCACAGGGCGGCTGCGTGGGCGTCTTCCGGCGCGGCCGGGAAAGGGTGGGCCGGTGCCAGGGAGTAGGCCACCGACAGCACCGCAGCGGGAATCGTCGCGGCCAGGCGGCGGGCGATCGGGTCGGCTTCGTCCAGATCGCCGGCGACGAAGCCGCCACCGTGGAAATACAGCACCGCGGGCACCGGGCCGGCGATGTCGGCCGGCCGGTACAGACGGGCGTCCACCGGCCCGGCGAAGCCCGGCAGGCGCAGATCGGCAACCTGCAAGGCGTCGGCGCCGGGGGGAAGAACAGTGTCGTAGCGAGCCATCATGTGCTTAGCGATCCGGAATGGACAGACAGGGGCGATGGCTGAATTGTGGTTGTTGATCGGTGTTGGATAAATATTCGAAAGTTGACTTCACTATTCGAAGTTGACTAATAATTGTTGGAGGCTTCGCTTGGTGAAGCCACCAGCGGGAGGCGGAAAAATGGACAGATTTCAGGCCATGAAGGTCTTCATGGGCGTCGTGGAGGCCAACAGCTTCACGCGCGCGGCGGACAACCTCGGCCTGCCGCGGGCCACCGTCACCAACACCATCCAGGGGCTGGAGAACCACCTGAAGGTGCGCCTGCTCAACCGCACCACCCGCAGCGTCAGCCTGACCGCCGACGGCGCGGCGTATTACGAGCGCTGCGCGCGCATCCTCGCCGAGCTGGAGGAGACCGAGGCCGCCTTCCAGGACGCCGCGCGGCGGCCCCAGGGGCGGCTGCGGGTGGATGTGGCGGGGCCCGTCGGGCGGGACATCCTGATTCCCAACCTGTGCGAGTTCCACTCCCGCTACCCGGACGTGGAGCTGGTGATCGGCATGGGCGACCGTCCGGTGGACCTGATTCAGGAAGCCGTGGACTGCGTGATCCGTGCCGGTGAGCTGGTGGATTCCACGCTGGTGGCGCGGCGCATCGGCAGCCTGAGCTTCGTCACCTGCGGCTCGCCGGAATACCTGGAGCGCTACGGCGAGCCGACGACGCTGGAGGAACTGCAGCAGCACCGGGTGGTGCATTACTTCTCGAGCGTCAGCGGACGCAACTTCGACTGGGATTTCCTGGTGGATGGGGTCAGCGTGCCACTGCGCCTGGAGGGCCGCATCGCGGTGAACGACGCCGAAGCCTACATCACCTGCGGCTTGAAGGACTTCGGGCTGATCCAGCCGGCCCGCTTCATGGCCTTGCCCCACCTGGAGAGCGGCGCGCTGAAGGAGATCCTGCCCCAGTGGAAGCCGTCGCCGGTGCCGATGTCGGTGCTCTACCCGCAGAACCGTCACCTGTCGCCCAAGGTGCGGGCCTTCGCCGACTGGGCGGCGGAGCTGTTCGCCCGCTGCCCGCTGCTCAGCGGCTGCAACGATGCAGCCTTGCCGGCCGGTGAGTGCCGCTACCCGGACCGCCGGCCGAGCTACACCGTGCGCGACATGCTGGTGGACGACAACGCCGCGCTGGCCGGCTGAAGCCCGCCGCGGCTTGCGGCGGGGCGCTCCGGCGGGGAACAATGGCGGGCTTGCCGATCGCCCCCTGCGACGGCCGCCTCGACATGGAGAAACGATGACGCTGTCTCCCCGCCGCGCTGTCCTCGGCCTGCTGTTCGGTTTGGCTACTATCGCCCACGCCAGCCCCGCCCCCGATCCCGACCTGGCCCGCAACCTGGCCGCCACTTGCACCGGCTGCCACGGCACCGATGGCCACGCCCGGCCCGACGCGACGATGCCCGTGCTGGCCGGCGTGCCGGCGCCCGAGCTGATGCAGAAGCTGCGCGAGTTCCGCAGCGGCACGCGGCCGGCGACGATCATGCCGCAGATCGCCAAGGGCTACAGCGAGGCCCAGCTCGAACTGATCGCGGCGTATTTCGCCGCCCGCAAGTGAGGGCGCCGGGCATGCTGAAGCGACGCGATTTCCTGAAAACCGCCGGGCTGGCCGGTGGCACCTTGTTGTTGCCGGGCCTGTCCAGCCGCGCGCTGGCGGCCACGCCGCGCGCCCACGTGGTGGTGGTCGGCGGTGGCTACGGCGGCGCGACGGCCGCCAAGTATCTGCGTATGTGGAGCGGCGGGGCGGTGGACGTGACGCTGGTGGAGCGCGACCCCCGGTTCATCTCCTGCCCGATCTCCAACCTGGTGCTCGGCGGCGTCAAGACCCTGGCCGACATCACCTTGGGCTACGAAGGCCTGCGCGACACCTGGGGCGTGAAGGTGGTGAAGGACGAGGTGACCGCCATCGACCCGGCCGCGCGCACGTTGCGCCTGGCGGCCGGCGGCACGCTGTCGTGGGACCGCCTGGTACTGTCGCCGGGCGTCGATTTCCAGTTCGACCAGGTGCCGGGGCTGGACAGCGAAGCCGCCCGCGCGCGCATCCTGCACGCCTGGAAGGCCGGCGCCCAGACCGTCGCGCTGCGTGCGCAGCTGGAAGCCATGCCCGACGGCGGCGTGTATGCGCTGACCATTCCGCTGGCGCCGTACCGCTGCCCGCCGGGGCCGTATGAGCGGGCCTGCGTGGTGGCCGACTACTTCCGCCGCGCCAAGCCGAAGTCCAAGGTGCTGGTGCTCGACGCCAACGCCGAGATCATCTCCAAGAAGGCGCTGTTCACGCAGGCTTTCGCCCGCTACAAGGGCATCCTCGAATACCGCCCCAACAGCGCGCTGCGCGAGGTGGACGCGGCCAGCCGCACGGCGCTGCTGGACTTCGAGAACGTGCAGGCCGACGTGCTCAACGTGGTACCGCCCCAGCGCGCCGGCGCCATCGCCACCCAGGCCGGCCTCAAGCTGATCAACGGCCGCTGGGTGGACATCGACTGGCAGACCTTCGAGTCGGTGAACACGCCCGGCGTGCATGTGCTCGGCGACGCGATCTTCCCGGCGCCGACGATGCCCAAGTCCGGCCACATGGCCAATCAGCATGCCAAGGTGGCGGCGGCGGCGATCCTCCGCCTGCTCGCCGGCGAGGCGCCCAACCCCGCGCCGGTGGTGATGAACACCTGCTACAGCTTCGTCGATGCCAGCCACGTGATCCACGTCAGCTCGGTGCATCAGTACGACGCGGCCCAGCGCACCGTGCTGCCGGTGGCCGGCGCCGGTGGCGTGTCTGCCGAGGCCAGCGAACAGGAAGGCCGCTACGCGCTGGCCTGGGCGCACAACATCTGGGCCGACATGCTGGCCTGAG
Source organism: Pseudomonadota bacterium (assembly GCA_018241685.1). GTDB lineage: Bacteria > Pseudomonadota > Gammaproteobacteria > Burkholderiales > Rhodocyclaceae > Zoogloea. The sequence continues at coordinate 28,713 of JAFEDJ010000059.1, read as the reverse complement.
GGCGGCGTTTCCCGGGCGTGCGACACCGGTTGTCGTACGCCCGTGTTTCAATCCCCGTCATGAATAATATGAACCTGTCAGGGCTGAGGCTGCGGTGCGTCAAAAAGAGTGAGTCAGTGCTGACTTGCTCAGCCGTGGGGGCGAGTGCATGCGCCCGCCGACTTGTTCCACCGAGCCCAGCGCAGCCCTGATCTCCCGGAGACCTCCTTGATCGCCAATCCGCTGCCCACCGGCCTGATGCTGGTCCATGGCAACCACCCCGAAGCGCTGCGCGACCTGCTGGTCACGTGGAGCCGCCGTTATCCGCTGGCGCCGCTGGAGACCGAGACCCTGCTGGTGCACAGCAACGGCATCGCCCAGTGGCTGCGCCTGGCGCTGGCCGAGGATGCGGACGGGGAGTTCGGCGGCGGTTGCGGCATCGCCGCGGCGCTGGACATGTCGCTGCCGTCGCGCTTCCTGTGGCAGGCCTACCGGGCCGTGCTGGGCTTCGACGCGGTGCCGGAGAGCTCGCCCTTCGACAAGCCGCTGCTGGTGTGGCGCCTGATGCGCCTGTTGCCGGGGGTGATGGCGGCGCCGGATTACGCGCCGCTGCGCCGCTTCCTGGCTTCCGACGCCGACCTGCGCAAGCGCTTCCAGCTCGCCGAACGGCTGGCCGACCTGTTCGACCAGTACCAGGTGTATCGCGCCGACTGGCTGGCCGCCTGGGCGGACGGTGAGGATGTGCTGATCCGCGCCAACGGCGACCGTCCGCCGCTGCCCGACGAGCAGCGCTGGCAGGCCAGCCTGTGGCGCGCGCTGCTCGATGACGTGGCGGCCGCCGGCGACGGCGGCGCGCTGGCCGGGCAGGGGCGGGCGGCGGTGCACGAGGCCTTCCTGCGCCGCGTCGAGGCGTGGCCGGAGGACGCCGGCCGGCCGGTCGGGCTGCCGCGCCGGGTGATGATCTTCGGTATCTCGGCGATGCCGCGCCAGTCCCTTGAAGTGCTGGCCGCACTGTCCCGGTGGACCCAGGTGCTGATGTGCGTGCATAACCCCTGCGAGCACTTCTGGGCCGACATCGTCGCCGACAAGGATCTGCTGCGCGCCACCCATCAGCGCCAGCGCCGCCGCGCCGGCATGCCAGCCGAGGTGTCGGAGGAGAACCTGCATCTGCACGCCCATCCGCTGCTGGCGGCGTGGGGTAAGCAGGGGCGCGATTTCATCGGCCTGCTCGACGAGCACGACAGCGATGCTGCCCGTGAAGGCTACCTGCAGCACTTCGTGGATATCCGCCAGCGCATCGACCTGTTCGCGCCCCACGGCCAGGCGCGCCTGCTCAACCAGCTGCAGGACGATGTCCGCGACCTGCGCCCGCTGGCCGAGACGCAGGCCCGCTGGCCGGCGGTGGCGCCGGACGACGAGTCGATTCGTTTCCACATCGCCCACAGCCCGCAGCGGGAAGTGGAGATCCTTCACGACCAGCTGCTCGCCGCCTTCAACGCCGATGCCACGCTGCGCCCGCGCGATGTGATCGTGATGGTGCCGGACATCGACGCCTACGCACCGCACATCCAGGCGGTGTTCGGGCTGATGGACGGCAGCGATCCGCGCTTCATCCCGTTCAGCATCGCCGACCAGGGGCGGCGCCAGCACGATCCTCTGGTCAATGCCATCGACAAGCTGCTGGGGCTGCCGACTTCGCGGGTAGCGGTCAGCGACGTGCTGGACCTGCTGGAAGTGCCGGCCCTGCGCCGCCGCTTCGCCATCGCCGAGGACGATCTGCCGCTGCTGCACCGCTGGATCCACGGCGCCCGCGTGCGCTGGGGCCTGCACGCCGAGCACCGGCAGAGCCTCGAACTGCCGGTCGCCCTGGACGGCAACAGCTGGCTGTTCGGCGTGCGCCGCATGCTGCTCGGCTACGCGGTGGGCGGCACCGGCGGTGCGTGGCAGGACATCGAGCCCTACGACGAGATCGGCGGCCTCGACGCCGCGCTGCTGGGGCCGCTGGCCACGCTGCTCGACCGCCTGGAGGCGAGCTGGCGCGTGCTCGCCAGCCCGGCAACGGTGCCCGACTGGTGCCAGCGCCTGCGCCAGCTGCTGGCCGATTTCTTCGACGCCGAGGACAGCGGCGACGCCTATACGCTGCAGCAGCTCGACGCGGCATTGGAAACCTGGCAGGAGGCCTGCGAGCAGGCCCGCCTGGACGATCCGCTGCCGCTGGCGGTGGTCGGCGAACACTGGCTGGCCCAGCTCGACGACGGCAGCCTGTCCCAGCGCTTCTTCGCCGGCTCGGTGACCTTCGCAACCTTGATGCCGATGCGCGCGATCCCCTTCCGCCAGGTCTGCCTGCTGGGCCTCAACGACGGTGACTATCCGCGCACCCGTGTGCCGATGGACTTCGACCTGATGGGGCGCGACTACCGCCCCGGCGACCGCTCCCGCCGCGAGGACGACCGCTACCTGTTCCTCGAAGCCCTGCTGTCGGCGCGGGAGCGCCTGCTGATCTCGTGGGTCGGGCGCAGCATCAACGACAACACGGTGCGCCCGCCGTCGGTGCTGGTCGGCCAGCTGCGCGACCACCTGGCCGCCGGCTGGCGGCTGGTCGGGGCGGAGCAGGGCGACAAGGATGCGCTGCTCAAGGCGCTGACCGTCGAGCACCGTCTGCAGCCCTTCAGCCCGGACTACTTCCCGGCCGACCCGCTGCGTGGGCCGTTGTTCACCTATGCCAACGAATGGCGCATCGCCGACGACCGGCCGGCGGCAGGGGGCGCATTGCCGCCGCTGCAGCGCGACGAGCCGCTGCGCCTGGCCGACCTGGGCGGCTTCCTGCGCGATCCGGTGAAGCAGTTCTTCCGCCAGCGCCTGCATGTGGATTTCGACATGGACGACCCGGCCAGCGACGACCAGGAGCCCTTCGACCTGGACGGCCTGCAGCGCTGGAGCCTGTGGAACGAGCTGATCGGCTTGCAGGCCGCCGCCGTGCACGCCGACGAGGACCGGGCGCAGGCGCTGGAGAATGGTCTGGCCCGCCTGCGCCGGCGCGGCGAACTGCCCGCCGCAGCCTTCGCCGAGCTGATGGCGGCCGACCTGGCCAAGCCGATGGACGACCTGTTCCAGCGCTACGAAGAGGGCCTGGCCCGCTGGCCGAACGAGTCCGGCGAAGACGAGGAGTTACGTTATTTCAGCGAGGCCACCGGCCTGCGCGTGGAGGACTGGCTGGCCGGCATCCGCACGGACGCTGCCAGCAATCGCGGCCGTGTGGTGCTGGAGAGCAGCGATGTGGTGAAGAAGGGCCAGTACCAGCGTCACCACCTGGTCCGCCACTGGGTGGCCCACCTGGCCGCCCATGTGGCCGGCGGGCCGCTGACCACGCTGGTGGTCAGCAAGGCTGGCAGCGTCGAGCTCGAGCCGCTGGACACGAAGGAGGCCGCCCATCACCTGGAGAACCTGTTGGCGGCGTGGCTCGAAGGCCAGGGCCGTCCGCTGCCGCTGGCGGTGAAGACGGCCTTCGCGTGGCTGAAGCACGCCCCCAGCGAGGATACGGAAGCCATGGACAAGGCCCGCAAGGACGCCACCACGGCCTACGAGGGCGACGGCTATCAGAGCAACGGCGAGCTGGGTTCCAGCGCTTACCTGCAGCGGGCCTGGCCCAGCTTTGCGGCGTTGGCGGAGGACGGCGACTTCGCGCGGCTGGCGACCAGCCTGCTGCGTCCGCTCTACCTCGCCACTTTTGCGAAGAAGAAAGACAAGGCCGCCGCCGGCGGAGAGCAAGCATGAACCCGATTTCCTCGACCCCCGCCGACCTTGCGCCGCTGCGCTTTCCGCTGTCCGGCAGCCGCCTCATCGAGGCCAGCGCCGGCACCGGCAAGACCTTCACGATCGCCGCGCTGTACGTGCGCCTGGTGCTCGGCCACGGTGCCGACGGCGCGGCCTTCGGGCGTCCGCTGACGCCGCCGGAGATCCTCGTCGTGACCTTCACCGACGCGGCGACAAAGGAACTGCGCGACCGCATCCGCGCCCGCCTGGCCGAGGCGGCCGGCTACTTCCTCGCCGATCCGGCGGAAGTGGCATCGGACATCGAGCCCGGCAAGGATCTGCTCCACGACCTGCGCGCCGATTACCCGCCGGAAGCCTGGCCCGGCTGCGCGCGCAAGCTGCAGCTGGCTGCCGAGTGGATGGACGAGGCGGCGGTGTCCACCATCCACGGCTGGTGCAACCGCATGCTGCGCGAGCACGCCTTCGACAGCGACAGCCTGTTCACGCAGACCCTCGAAACCAACCAGGACGAGCTGCTGGCCGAGGTGGTGCGGGATTACTGGCGCAGCTTCATGTATCCGCTGGATGTGGAGGCGGCCCGCGCGGTGAATGGCTGGTGGGCGTCGCCCGAAGCGCTGCAGGGCGAAGTGAAGCAGCTCCTGCAGCACGCCGACCTGCTGGGTGAGTCGGCTGCGCCGGCGGCATGCGTGGCGGCCGCCGAGGCGGAGAAGCGGCGCCAGCTGGCGTTGCTGAAAGCGCCGTGGAGCGACTGGGTGGAGGAGCTGCGCGCCGTGCTCGATGCTGCCCGCGACGCCAAGCACATCAACGGAACCAGGCTCAAGAAGAACAACTACGACACCTGGCTGGATGCGCTGGCCGCCTGGCGGGACGATCCGGCCCAGTTCAGCCCGGTGCTCAACACCGGCTGGACGCGCCTGACACCCGACGGCATGGCGGAGGTGTGGAAGACGGACAAGGCGCCCGTGCCCGATCATCCGGCGTTGGCTGCCATCGCCGGCCTCCAGGCCCAGCTCGCCGCGCTGCCGGATGCCCGCGACGACGTGCTGCGCCACGCCGCTGGCTGGGTTGCGCAGCGCTTCGCTGCGGAGCAGGCCCGCCACGCCAAGATGGGCTTCAACGACCTGCTGACCCGCCTCGACGCGGCGCTGAGCGGCTCCAACGGCCCGCGCCTGGCCCAGGTCATCCGCGAGCAGTTTCCGGTGGCGCTGATCGACGAATTCCAGGATACCGACGCGGTGCAGTACCGCATCTTCGACGCGGTCTATCGCGTCGCGGCCAACGACGAGAGCACCGCGCTGATCCTCATCGGCGACCCCAAGCAGGCCATCTACGCCTTCCGCGGCGCCGACATCTACACCTACCTGTCAGCCCGCGCCGCCACCGCCGGCCGGCATTACACGCTGCGGCGCAACTTCCGCTCGACCCACGCGATGGTGGCGGCGGCCAACCGCTGCTTCGCGTTGGCTGAAGAACGCGACGACGGGGCCGGCGCCTTCCTGTTCCGTAGCGATGCCGGCAACCCGGTGCCTTTCCTGCCCGCCGAGGCCAATGGCCGCGACGACGTGCTGCAGGCGGAAGGTGCCGAACTGCCGGCGCTGAACCTGTGGCGGCTGCCGCCCAAGGCGGACGGCAAGGCGCTGTCGAAGAGCGATTACGTGGCTGAGATGGCGGCGGTCTGCGCCAGCGAGATGGTGCGTCTGCTTAACCTCGGCCAGCAGGGCCAGGCCGGTTTCTTCGGTAAGGGCGAAGGGCGTGGGCTGCGTCCGGCCGACATGGCGGTGCTGGTCAGCAGCGGCAGCGAGGCCACGGCGATCCGCGACGCGCTGGCGGCGCGCGGTGTGCGCAGTGTGTATCTGTCGGAGAAGGAGTCGGTGTTTCGCCGCCCGGAAGCGGTGGAGCTGCAGCTGTGGCTGTCCGCCTGCGCCGAGCCGGACGACGGCCGCCTGCTGCGGGCCGCGCTGGCTACGCCGACGCTGGGCCTGGACTGGGCCGAGCTGGACGGCCTCAACCGGGACGAGACCGCCTGGGACGAACGCATCGACCAGTTCCGCACCTACCGGGAATGCTGGCGGCGCCAGGGCGTGCTGCCGATGCTGCGCCGCCTGCTCAACGACTTCCGCGTGCCGGCGCGCCTGCTGGCCGGCGGCGGGGTTGGGGAGCGCAGTCTCACCGACCTGCTGCACTTGGCCGAACTCCTGCAGCAGGCCAGCCTGCTGCTCGACGGCGAACACGCGCTGATCCGCCACCTGGCCGAACAGCGCCGCGAGGACAAGGTCGGCGGCGACACCCGCCAGGTGCGCCTGGAAAGCGACGCCGATCTGGTGAAGGTGGTGACCATCCACAAGTCCAAGGGGCTGGAGTATCCGCTGGTTTTCCTGCCCTTCGCGTGCAGCTTCCGCGCCACCAAATCCACCGACCTGCCGCTCAAGTGGCACGACGCCGACGGCCAGCTGCAACTGGCCCTGCAGGGCGACGACCCGGCCCAGCTGGCGCTGGCCGACCGGGAGCGCCTCGGCGAAGACCTGCGCAAGCTCTACGTGGCGCTGACCCGCGCCCGCTACGCGACCTGGGTCGGCACCGCGGCGCTGGATGGGCTGGAGCGCAGCGCCCTTGGCTACCTGCTCGGCGGTGGGCTCGATGCAGGGCTGGCCGAGCTGGCCGCCGCCGCCGGCATTGCACTGTTCGACGAGCCGGAAGCCAGCGACGAGCGCTACCAGGCCCGTGACACGGCAATCGTCGAAGGCGCCGCCCGTCAGCCGCTGCGCGCGGTGCGCGAGCGCTGGTGGATCGCCAGCTACTCGGCGCTGCACAGCGCCGCCGGGCAGGGGCCGGACACGCCGGCGGAAGACGTCTTCCACGAGACTGCTGCGGCCCGCGCCGATGCGCCGGTGCCGGCGGCCGGCAAGACCGCCGGGGGCGGGCTGCACGACTTCCCGCGCGGCGCGGCGGTCGGCACCTTCCTGCACGATCTGTTCGAATGGGCGGCGCGGCAGGGTTTTGCCCGCGTCGCCGCAGCGCCGGCCCTGCTGCGCGACGCCGTTGCCCGGCGCTGCGTGGCGCGCGGCTGGGAACGCTGGATCGATCCGCTGACCGAGTGGATGCTGGCCTACCTGCAGTTACCGCTGGTCGATGGCGACGGCGCCGCGCCGCCGCTGACCCTGGCTGGCCTCGCCAACTGCGTCGCCGAGATGGAGTTCTGGATTGCCGTGCATGACGTGGACCTGCCGGCGCTGGACGCGCTGGTGCGCAGCCACACCCTCGGCGGCGCGGCGCGGCCGGTGCTCGACAAGGGCCAGCTCAACGGCATGCTGAAGGGCTTCATCGACCTGCTGGTGGAGCACGACGGGCGCTACTACGTGGTGGACTACAAGTCCAACCGCCTCGGCGACGACGACGCGGCCTACACGCCGGAGGCCATGCGCGATGCGGTGCTGGCCGAGCGCTACGAGCTGCAGTACGTGCTCTACCTGCTGGCCCTGCACCGCCTGCTCAAGCTGCGCCTGCCGGACTACGACTACGACCGCCACGTGGGCGGCGCGCTCTACCTGTTCCTGCGCGGCAGCCGCGCCGCCAGCCGCGGCATCCACGCCGAGCGTCCGCCGCGGGAATTGATCGAAACCCTCGACGCGCTGTTCGCCGGCACCCGCCGCCAGGAGGCCGCATGACTTTCCGTACCTACGACGATCCGGCCGCGATGAAGGCCCTACTGGCGCGCTGGGCCGAGCAGGGCTGGCTGCGGGCGCTGGACGCGGCCTTTGCCGACTTTCTGCAGCGTGAGGCGCCGGCCGCGCCGCCGCTGCTGATTCTCGCCGCCGCGCTGGCCAGCCATCAGCTCGGCCGCGGCCATGCCTGCCTGGACCTGGGCGACACGCTGCACGATCCAGGCTTCGCGCTGTCCCTGCCGCCCGAAGGCGCCGGCGGGGCGGACGGCGCGGAGCTGCCGCCATTGCCGGCCGACGTGCTCGACGGTCTGACTGTGGTGCAGTGGCTGACGGCGCTGGATTTTCCGCTGCTGGTGGGTGTCGGGCCCGGCAGTGAGGCGGGTAACACGCCGCTGGTGCGCGTCGGCCAGCGCGTCTATCTGCGCCGCTACTGGCAGTACGAGCGGGACGTGCAGCACGGTATCCGCCAGCGCCTGGCCGCCATGGCCGGGCGCCAGCACGACTTGCCGCTGGATGCCTTGCGCGGGGCGCTGGATGTGTTGTTCCCGCCGTCGCCGGGCGTGGCCGGGCCGGACTGGCAGAAGCTGGCCTGCGCGCTGGCGGCGCGCAGCGCCTTCGCGATCGTCACCGGCGGCCCCGGCACCGGCAAGACGACCACGGTGGTGCGCCTGCTGGCTGTGCTGCAGGCCCTGGCGCTGGCCGAGCGGCCGGAGCGCCCGCTGCGCATCCGCCTGGCGGCGCCGACCGGCAAGGCGGCGGCGCGCCTCAACGAATCCATCGCCGGCGCGGTGGCCAAGCTCAAGCTCGATGGTCTGCCGGCCGGCGAGCAGGTGAGGGCGGCGATCCCGGTGGCGGTGACGACCTTGCACCGCCTGCTTGGCAGCCGGCCGGACACCCGCCATTTCCGCCACCACGCCGGTAACCCGCTGCCCCTCGAGGTGCTGGTGGTGGATGAGGCGTCGATGGTGGATCTGGAGATGATGGCCGCGCTGCTCGCCGCGCTGCCGCCGTCGGCGCGGCTGGTGCTGCTCGGCGACAAGGACCAGCTGGCGTCGGTGGAGGCCGGCGCGGTGCTCGGCGAGCTGTGCCGGCGCGCCCGCGAAGGCCACTACACGCCGGACAGCCGCGCCTGGCTGGAGGCAGCCACCGGCGAGTCGATGGGCGCGGAACTGATCGATGCGGCCGGCACGCCGCTGGATCAGGCCGTGGCGATGCTGCGCCACAGCCACCGCTTCAGCGGCGACAGCGGTATCGGCCAGCTGGCGGCGGCGGTGAACGACGGCGTGGTGGCGCGCGTCGCCGGTGTGTTCGCGCAGGGTTACGCCGATCTGGCACGCATCGCGCTCGGCGGCGAAGGCGAGGCGGCGCTGCGCCGGCTGGTGGTGGACGGCGACAACGGTGCGCCGGCCGCGGCGGATGGCGAACGGCCCCAGGGTTACCGGCACTTCCTGCGTCAGATGGCGGAGGGGCGTCCAGCTGCGGGTGCATCACAGGCGGCGCTAGACGCCTGGGCGCTGCAGGTGCTTGCCGCCCACGGCCAGTTCCAGTTGCTGTGTGCGCTGCGCCGCGGCCAGTGGGGCGTCGAGGGCCTCAACCGGCGCATCGCCGGCTGGCTGCGCGAGGCCGGGCTGATCCCGGCCGAGGAAGGCTGGTACGGCGGCCGGCCGGTGCTGGTGACGCGCAACGACTACGGCCTCGGCCTGATGAACGGCGACATCGGCATCACGCTGGCGCTGCCGCTGGAAGGCGGCGGCACCCAGCTGCGCGTGGCCTTCCCCAGCGGCGACGGCAGCCAGGGCGTCAAGTGGGTGCTGCCGAGCCGCCTGCAGGCGGTCGAGACGGTGTATGCGCTGACGGTGCACAAATCCCAGGGTTCGGAATTCACCCACGCGGCGCTGGTGCTGCCGGACGGCCTCAACCCGATCCTGACCCGCGAGCTGGTCTATACCGGCATCACCCGCGCCAGGCGCTGGTTCACGCTGGCCGATGCGCCGGCCTCGAAGGTGCTTGAGCGGGCCGTCGAGCGGCGCGTACTGCGGGTATCGGGGCTGCTGGACGGGATGGGCTGAGCAGGGGGGTGAAAGGCGTGGGGCCGGCCCTCAGTCGGTCTGGCCCGGTCCGCCGGATAGCCGTTTGGCCGGTAGCGGAATGGGTTCGTACAGGTGGACCGCGTTGCGCCCGGACACCTTGGCGCGGTACATCGCGATGTCGGCGGACTTGAGGATCTCGTTCTGGCTGGCGCTCAGGCCGTGGAACAGGGCCACGCCGATACTCGACGAGCAGCGGTGTTCGACGGTACCCGCGCCGTTGCCGTCCTGTAACGCCAGCCGGTAGGGGCGGGCCAGGGCCTGGCGGATCTTTTCGGCGATGGCCAGGGCTTCGAGGCGGGACACGTCCTGGTCGGCGTCCAGGCCGCCGAGGACGACGACGAACTCGTCGCCCCCCAGGCGGGCCACGGTGTCGACCGCCCGTACGCTGCGGCTCAGGCGGTGTGCCACCTCGATCAGCAGCAAGTCGCCGACCGCGTGTCCATGCTCGTCATTGAGGGGCTTGAAATTGTCCAGGTCGAGGAGGAGCAGGGCACCATATTCACCGTTGCGCTTGCTGGCGGCCTGGGCGAGGGCCAGGCGGTCGTGGAGCAGGCGCCGGTTGGCGAGCTGGGTCAGGCTGTCATAGTAGGCGAGCTTGCGGATTTGCTCCTCGATGCGCTTGCGCTCCGAGATGTCGCTATGCACCACCACGGCGCCGCGGCGGCCGCCACCGAGGGGCGTGACGGTCATCGTGAACCAGCGTTCCTGCTGGGGCCCGTCGCAGGGGTATTCCTGGCTGAAGGTCGGCAGGCGTCCGTCGAGCACGCTGCGGATACCGTTGTGGGCCATGTCGGCGGTCGGGTCGGCCGGGGCGCCGGGGGCGCAGCTACAGACGTCCAGGTAGCTGGTGCCGACGCCGGTGTTGGGTTCGCTGCGGCCTGCCTGGCGGCTGTTCTGGGTGGAGAACTGGCGCCAGGCTTCATTGACCATCACGATGATGCCGGCGTGGTCGAGCACGGCGATCTCGTTGGGGACCGAGTCGAGGATGTCCTGCATGAATACCCGGCTCTCGCGCAGCGCGTCCTCGGCCTCCTTGCGCTCGGTGATGTCGATGAAGAAATTGAGGGTGGCGGCCTGTTCGTTCCAGTGGATGCCGGCCCGGCCCACGTCGAACCAGCGCGGGCCGCGGTGGCGGGTGAGGATGCGGATCGAGTGGCGGTCGTCGGGCGTCTCATCGGGGCTGGCCCCGGTGTCGAGGCGGAAGATCCGGGCTTCGTCGGCGGTGACGACGAAGTCCCCGAAGGGGCGGGTCTGCAGCTCCTTCTCGCTGTAGCCGAGCTGCCGGGACAGGGCCGGGTTGCAGAAGCGGATGAAACCGTCCTGCACCACGCAGATGCCTTCGGCGCTGGCGTCGATGAGCAGGCGGTAGCGTTCCTCGCTTTCCCGCAGGCGGGTCTCGGCCTGGCTCTTCTCGATGGCGATGCTGGCCAGTCTGGCCATCTGCTCGATCAGCGCGATGTCGGCACCGTTCGGCGAATGGGGGGTGCGGTGGTAGATCGCCAGCGTGCCGAGGATGCGATGGGACGACGAGCGGATCGGCTGGGACCAGCAGGCCCCCAGTTCGGCCCGCGTCGCCAGGTCCTGATAGGGTGCCCAGTAAGGATGGCTGGTGATGTCCTCGACGATGACGCGCTCGCCGGTGAAGGCGGAGGTGCCGCAGGAGCCGACGCCGATGCCGATCTCCAGGCCGTCGCAGGAGGCGTTGAAGAAGTCTGGCAGGCTGGGGCCGATGCCTTTGTGGAAGCGCCGGCCCTCGCTGTCGAGCAGCTGGATGCCGCAGCGCACCCCCGGGTGCAGCCGTTCGACACCGGTCACCATGACGGTCAGGATCTGCTGCAGCACCGCGCCGCCGGCCAGCATCTCGAGGATCTGGCCGCGCAGCCGTTCGTGGTCCTCGGTTTCCTTGCGCAGGCTGATGTCGGCGATGACGCCGATCACGCCAGCGTCGGCGGCCCTGTCGAAGGGGCGGCAGCTGAGGTGCCCCCAGAATACGCTGCCGTCGGCGCGCTGGTACTGGCGGTCGAAATCCACCGCTGGGATTTCGTTGGCGAGCATGGCCTGGACCCGCTGGCGAGCGGGCTCCCGTTCGGTGGGTAACACCAGCTCGGCGTAATCGCTGCCCACCAGGCTCTCCATAGGCCGCTGGAACATGTCGGCCATGCGCCGGTTGGCCAGCGCAATCCGTCCGTCGCGGTCCACCAGGAAGATCGCCACGAAGGAGGTGTCGAGGATCTGCTGCAGCAGCGCCTGCCGGTCTGCGAGGTTGTCATTGGCTATGGCGAGGGCCTGGGTGCGCTCTGCGACGCAGGATTCGAGCAGTCTCTCGGTCTGGCTGGCGGTTTCGAGGGCACGGGTCTTCTCGGCCAGCAGGCTCCAGTAAGTGTGGCGGACCTCCTGCAAGAGTCCAGCTCCGGCCAGCAGTGCGAACAGGATGAACAGGCCGTTGCGCAGCAGCAGTTGCAGTGGAGAGGCCGGCATGAAGCCGAGCAGGGGTAGAACGCCATTCAACAGAGCGCACAGGTACAGGAACAGTGCCAGCACCAGTACGCCGTCGGCACGGCTGCGGGAGGTCCGGACGCGGTGTATCTGCAGCACGAGCGCGGTCATGCCGGCTAGCAGATTCAGAAGTAAGGCGACACGGACCAGCGGGCCGTAGCGGTCGATCAACAGACTCGCCGGAATCAGTACGCAGTAGGCCGTTGCCAGCACGTAGAGGCGGTCCAGCCAGCGCGGTGCGTTGAGGCGGATCACGAATTCGCGCAGTGTCCACAGCATGCTGGCGATGGCCAGCGGTGCCAGCACACCGATGCTGATATCGTCCCATTGCGGATGCCCGAGCCACAGGGAGCCGGCCAGGAAGCCCTGGGCGTCGGCTACGTAAAGTCCGTTGGTCAGCAGTGCGACGCTCAGTGCCAGGTAAGGCCGGCTACGGTTGATGGCCACCATCGCCAGCATGAACAGCAGGGCGATGACCAGCGCACCGAAGTACAGGCCCCAGTACAGTCCGCCGCTTTCGGCGTCCTCGATGAAGGCTTCCGGTGTGCGTAGATTGGCGATGAGGTACAGGGAGCTGGTCGTCTGGATGCGCAGGAAGATCGGTGCGTGAGGTGCGGAGCCCGGCGTGAGCTGGAAGGCGAACAGGCGGTGGGCAAGCTCCCGCTCCCGGTAGGGCAGGCGGTCGCCGGTCTGGCGCATCCGCCAGTTGTGGCCGTCCCTTTCGTATAGCTGGACGGAGTCGAGCACGGCAGGTTGTAGCTCCAGCCACCAGGCCTGGTCTCCGGGCGGGCGTTCGAAACGCAACCATACCGCGCTGCGTGTATAGCTGAGGGCCAACCCGCTGTGCACCGGTGTGAACATGCTGTCGGGCATCTGGGCGATGTCTTCGATGCTTCGCTTGCCCCCTTCATCCACGAAGACCCCATAGGGTAGGTCCGTGCCGAACTGGATGCGCGTACGCCCGCTATCCGCCTGGCTCTGCGGACAGTGAAGGAGCAGACATAAGGCCAGCAGAGCCAGGATGCAGGTGACGAGTCGGGCTGCCGATGATGTCCGCCGGGGGGGCGAAGAGAAGAGGTCAAGCATGGCCCGGAGTATCCGACCTTTCCCGCTCCTTGAGCCGGATTAGTCCCTGCCCGCTGTGAGGATATTGGCGCTCGTGCACCGATCACCGGAGGTCCGTTGGTGAGCGATTTTCAGCGTCCGGTGGGCGGTACTGGGATCGAACCAGTGGTGTCCGGTCAGTGCAGATCCGGTCGGTGAGCGATCCCGAAGCGCTCCGCCAGCGCCGCAAGACGTTTGTCCAGCGTCCAGAGCGTCGCGCCGGGCGTGATCAGCGTTGAGGCGAGCAGGATCATGTCCACCAGCCCGCAGCCGGGTCCGTAGAGCTTCTCGCGCTCGATGAAGTCCATGACCTCGTGCACGCTGGCCTGGTTGGCTGTCTGCAGCAGTTCGATGTCGGCGAGCGTCTGCGTGCGCGGCGCCGGGGGCGTGCCGCAGGCCAGTTCGCCGACGATCATCGGGTGGGTCAGGGCGAGATCCCGCACGATCAGATCGGCCAGTGCTGCATTGTCGTGACGGAAGTGGTCGACCCAGACGGAGGTGTCGATCAGGATGCTCATCGATCAGCGGCGTCAGTGTGACGGCGGGCGACTTCCTGCATCTCCGGCATCGTCCCGCCCAGTGCTGCCAGGCGCTTGGCGGCCTGGACCCGCACGAAGGTCTTCATGGCTTCACGAAACAGATCGGCCTTGTCCATGCCGGGGTCGGCCATGGCCAGGGCTTTTTCGTACAACTCGTCGTCGATGGTGACGGTGGTTCGCATGGCGTCGTCCTTTGCTTCAGATGTGATGCTAGTGTGTATCACGTGCTACATCTTCACAAGATCAGTGCCGCGGTGCGCTGCGTGATGGTGCCGGAAGAGAGGGGCGATTCCCGGTGCTGGAAACGGGGATTCAGGCTTGCCGAGCACGCCGGAGGCGTAAACGAAATCAGGCGCCCGGAGGCGCCTGATTTACTGAATTCTGGTGGGCGGTACTGGGATCGAACCAGTGGCTTCCACCGTGTGAAGGTGGCACTCTACCGCTGAGTTAACCGCCCGGTGAGTTGAGGAGCGCATTATAGGAAGGCCGCTAAGGGTCGTCAAGCACTTTCTGTATTTTCTTTGCAAAAACCTGAGGGCCCGGGTTCTTGCCTGCTTCGGGCGTGCAGTGGGGTGACCGCATCACCGTGCGGGATGGAGACAACAAGGGCTCCATCCCGGACAGGCCTAGGCGCTACTGCGGCGCTGGCTATCGACGGCGATCAGCACGCCGGCCGTGCCGATGACCAGCATGCCGGCCAGCGCGATGGCGTCGGGCAGGTGCGCGAAGACCAGCCAGCCGAACAGCATGGACCACAGCAGCTGGCCGTACAGCATAGGCGACAGCAGGGAGGCGGGGGCTTCGCGGAAGGCGCGGGTGAGCAGGAAGTGGCCGCTGCCGGCGAGCAGGCCCACCAGCGCCATCATCGTGTAATCGGTGCCGGACGGCGTAGGGCCGTGGTCCAGCCACGGGATGACCAGGCTCATCGCGCCGCAGCCGATCAGCGCGGTGTAGAACAGCAGCGTCACCGGGCTCTCGGTGGCCGCCATGCGGCGGGTCAGCAGTTGATACAGCGCATATGCAACCGCCGACACCAGCGCGTAGATCACGCCGTCGGCCACCAGGCCGCTGCCCGGCCGGGCCACCATCAGCACGCCGCCGAAGCCGAGCAGTACCGCCAGCCAGCGCAGCGCGCCGATGCGCTCGCCGAGGAAGGGGCGCGCCAGCAGCACGACGATCACCGGCGAGGCGAAGATGATCGCGGTGGTTTCGGCCAGCGGCATGCGCTGGAAGGCGGCGACGCCGCCCAGGCTGGTGATCAGCAGCAGTATCGAGCGCAGCACGTGCTGCATCGGATGGCGGGTGACGAACAGGCGGCTGCGCAGCCGCGGGCCGAGGAAGACCACCATCAGCAGCAGGTGCACGGTGTAGCGGGCCCACACCAGCAGCGGCACCGGGAAGCGCTGGCTGAGGTACTTGGTGGACACATCGAGCGTCGAAAACAGCACGACGGCCAGCAGGGCCAGGACGATGCCCAGCAAGGGGCGTTGGGGAGCTTGAGTCACGGGGGTGGGGGCTTGGCGGAAACGGCTGGAACGGCATTGGTGTACGCCGGCACGCCGAGGTTCCGTCGGGCTGACGGATCGGGGCGTCGGGCCGGCGTAAGGATGCGGTGGATCAGGCCTCGCCGCGGATCCAGTGGTTGAAGCAGCGCCTGGCTGCGGGCGCGACTTCGTCGGCGAGCAGGCCGCTGTCCAGGCCCAGCTCCGCGCAGCACGCATCGCCCGCCAGACCGTGCAGATGCACGCCGGCCAGCAGCGCTTCGCGGGCGTCCCAGCCGCGGGCCAGCAGTGCGGCGAGGATGCCGCTCAGTACGTCGCCCATGCCGGCGGTGGCCATCGCCGGGTTGCCGCTGGTGTTGATCCACCAGGCGCCGTTGGGGCTGGCGACCACGCTGCCGCAGCCCTTCAGCACGACCCACGCATTGAGCTGCACGGCCAGCCGGAGGGCGGCGGCGAGCCTGTCCGCCTGCACGTCGGGTGTCGTACATGCCAGCAGGCGGGCGGCTTCGGCGGGGTGGGGCGTCAGCAGCGTCGGCGCGCTGCGGCGGGCGACGGCCTGTTGCTGCTCGGTGTCGTGGGCCACCAGGTTGAGGGCGTCGGCGTCGAGGACCAGCGGCGTGGCGCGCAGCACCGCGTCGTGCACGAGGGCGCGGGCTGCGTCGGACTGGCCGAGGCCGGGGCCGACCGCGAAGGCGCCGATGGCGGGGTCGGCCAACAACTCGGCGGCGGCGCGGAACATCAGCTCCGGACGCAGGATGTCCACCGCCAGCGCGCCCGGGTCGAGCAGGCCGAGCAGCACCCGGCCGGCGCCCAGGTGGGCGGCGGCCCGCCCGGCCAGCACGGCGGCGCCGACCATGCCTGGCGCGCCGCCGATCAGCGCCGCGTCGCCGTAGCTGCCCTTGTGGCTGTTGCGCAGGCGTGGCTGCAGGCGGGCAGCGAACAGCGCCGGTGAGATCTCGCGGCCGGGTGCCGGGGCCAGCGCTTCCGCTGCGACGTCGATGGGGGTGAGGTGGACCTCGCCGCACTGGTCGGGCCCGTCCAGCGTCAGCAGGCCGGGCTTGAGGGCGATGAAAGTGATCGTGTGAGTCGCCGCAAAGCACGCGCCCAGGCGGCGCCCGGTGTCGGCGTCGAGTCCGCTCGGGATGTCCACTGCGAGGCGCGGGCAGGGCTGGGCGTTGAGGGCCTCGATCCAGTCGGCGTAGCGGCCTTCGAGGGGGCGCTGTAGGCCGATGCCGAACAGCGCGTCCACCACCAGCGCCCAGCCTTCCGGCGGGGTGGGCGGCAACTCGGTGTGGGTTGTGCCGCCGGCGGCCAGCCACGCGGCGTGGGTGGCGGCGGCATCGGCGGGCAGGCGGGACGGATCGCCGGCGAAGGCGACTTCGACCCGGCGCCCGACGCCCTGCAGCAGGCGGGCCATCACGAAACCGTCACCGCCGTTGTTGCCCGGTCCGCAGGCGACCAGCACCGGCCCGGCTCCGGTGGCGAGGCGGGCGGCCAGCATGGCGGCGGCCGCACCGGCGCGCTCCATCAGTGGAGGTTCGGCGCCGGGGATGGCCAGCGCCTCGATGGCGCGGATGCCGGCGACGGGGTAGATCGGACGGGATGGAGCGAACATGGCGTGATGGTGTGCCCGCGCCAGTGCGACGCAGGCCAATGCGGAATGACTTGCCCCGATTCTAGCCGAGCCGGGCGGGCCTGCCGTCAGCCGCCCAGCGCGCCGCTGACGATCAGCAGCTTGCCGGCCAGCGTGCGCAGGGTCTTGCTGCGGGCTTCGTCCAGTTGCCCGTCGGCGTCGAAGGCCTGGTCGGCGTGGCTGACCGCCAGGGTCTGCGGCAGCACCAGCACGCCGAGGCCCTCCAGCGAATCGCGCAGGTGTTTCAGCCCGCGCATGCCGCCGAGCGCGCCTGGGGAGGCGGCGAGCAGCAGGGCGATCTTGTCCCGGTAGGGCACGAGGCCGCTCTCGTCGCCATCGGCGCGGGAGATCCAGTCGAGGGTGTTCTTCAGCAGGGAACTCATCGACGAGTTGTTCTCCGGCGAGGCGATCACCAGCGCGTGGTGTTCCTTGAACAAGGCCTTCAGCTTGCGCGCGGCGGGCGGGATGCCCTCGGCCGCCTCCAGGTCGCCGTTGTAGATCGGCAGCGGATAGTCGGCCAGTTCGATCAGCGTGACGTCTCCACCCAGGTCGGTCAGGGCTTGCGCGGCCACCTTGGCCAGCTTGCGGTTGAGGGATGCCTGGCGGCTGCTGCCGGCGAAGACGAGGATGCGGGGCATGAAGGACTCCTTGGGATTGGTCGGGGCCATGCATCCGTTATAGGAGGGCGTTTGCCGCAGCGCCAGCAACGGTGCGCCTCTGCGACTTTGGTGGAGGACTACGCAGGACCTACGCAATCTGACGTATTCCGGGGATGGGGCGGGCTCCGTAATCTGCGTTCCATTGCTGCACCGCATTAGCCAAACCCAACTGATACCAAGGAGTCATCGATGCAAAACCGTCGTTCCTTCCTCAAGGCTGCCGTCATCTCCGCCTCCATCGCCGCGATGGGCGGCATCGCTTCCAGCGCCTATGCGGCCGACACCATCAAGGTCGGCATCCTGCATTCCCTGTCCGGCACGATGGCGATCTCCGAGACCGCCCTCAAGGAAACCGCGCTGATGACCATCGAGGAAATCAACGCCAAGGGCGGCGTGCTCGGCAAGAAGCTCGAGCCGGTGGTCGTCGATCCGGCCTCCGACTGGCCGAAGTTCGCCGAGAAGGCCCGCCAGCTGCTGTCCCAGGACAAGGTCGCGGTGACCTTCGGCTGTTGGACCTCGGTGTCCCGCAAGTCGGTGCTGCCGGTCTACAAGGAACTCAACGGCCTGCTGTTCTACCCGGTGCAGTACGAGGGCGAGGAACTCGAGAAGAACGTCTTCTACACCGGCGCGGCGCCCAACCAGCAGGCCATTCCGGCGGTGGAATACCTGATGAGCAAGGAGGGCGGCGCGGCCAAGCGCTTCGTGCTGCTCGGCACCGACTACGTGTATCCGCGCACCACCAACAAGATCCTGCGCGCCTTCCTCAAGAGCAAGGGCGTCGCCGACGCGGACATCATGGAGGAATACACCCCCTTCGGCCATTCCGACTACCAGACCATCATCGCCAAGATCAAGAAGTTCGCCGGCGAGGGCAAGAAGACCGCGGTGATCTCGACGATCAACGGCGACTCCAACGTGCCCTTCTACAAGGAACTGGGCAACGCCGGCCTGAAGGCCAAGGACGTGCCGGTGGTGGCCTTCTCGGTGGGCGAGGAAGAACTGCGCGGCGTCGATGCCAAGCCGCTGGTCGGCCACCTGGCGGCGTGGAACTACTTCATGTCGGTGAAGAACCCCGACAACGACAAGTTCATCAAGATGTACCGCGACTGGGCCAAGAAGGCCAAGCTGCCGAAGGCCGACACCGTGGTCACCAACGACCCGATGGAAGCTACCTACGTCGGCATCCACATGTGGGCCCAGGCCGTCGAGAAGGCCAAGTCCACCGATACCGACAAGGTCATCGCGGCGATGGGCGGCCAGACCTTCAAGGCCCCGTCCGGCTTCACGCTGAAGATGGACGAGACCAACCACCACCTGCACAAGCCGGTCTTCATCGGCGAGATCAAGGCCGACGGCCAGTTCAACGTGGTGTGGAAGACCAAGGGCCCGATCCGCGCCCAGCCGTGGAGCCCGTATATCCCCGGCAACGAGAGCAAGCAGAAGCTGTAAGAAATCCCCAACCTCCTCAAGAGGGCAGTTTGGCCGGCGGTGGGCTCCGGGCCCGGAGCCGGCCATTTTTTCGCCCTCCGATTCCGGGAGCAAGCATGAAACGACTTTTACTCATCCTGAGCCTGGCCCTCGGCCTGGGCGCCGGCGCGGTGCGCGCCGACGTGGCCCCCGAGGTGCTCAAGGGCCTCGCGTCGGAAGACTTCGACGCCAAGCAGGGCGCCGTGGCGGCGCTCGCCGAAGCCGGTGACGCCGACGCGGCGCGCCTGCTCAAGGCGCTCTCTGACGACGCGGTGGCGGTGGCCGGCGACAAGCTGGTGATCGTCGCCGGCGAGCAGGTGCTGGACGCCGCCAACGGCAAGCTGCTGAAGCCGGCGCCGGCCAGCCCGGATTCCATCAGCCTCAACAACAGCCTGCGCCAGCAGGTGGATGGCGCCCTCGCGGCGCTGCGCCTGCTGTCCGCCGACAAGGCCGAACGCCTGTCCGCTGCCAAGGCCCTGTTGGCCGACATGGGCGACGGCGCGGCGCTGCTGCCGCTCTTCGACAAGGCCTTGAAGCAGGAGCAGGACGGCGACATCAAGCCGATCCTGGTGCAACTGCAGGCCCAGGCCAGCCTCGCCAGCCCCGACGCGGCCCTCCGCCTGCAGGCCGTGCAGACCCTCGGCCAGTCGTCCAGCCCGGCGGTGAAGGCGCTGCTGCTGCCGCTGATCGAGAAGCAGGGCGACAGCTACGCCGAGCCGGACGAGAAGGTTCGCCTGGCCGCCCAGACCGCGATCAAGGCCATCGATGGCCGCCTGGTGTGGAGCGACATGGCCGGGCAGGTGTTCACCGGCATCTCCCTCGGTTCCATCCTGCTGCTGGCCGCGCTGGGCCTGGCCATCACCTACGGGGTGATGGGCGTCATCAACATGGCCCACGGCGAGCTGCTGATGGTCGGCGCCTATTCCGCCTATGCGATGCAGGCCCTGTTCCGCAGCCGCTTCCCGGATTTCGTCGATTACTACGTGGTTGCCGCGGTGCCGGTGGCCTTCTTCGTCGCCGCCGCAGTGGGCATGCTGATGGAGCGCACGGTGATCCGCCACCTCTACGGCCGCCCGCTGGAAACCCTGCTCGCCACCTGGGGCCTGTCCCTGGTGCTGATCCAGGCGGCGCGCCTGCTGTTCGGCGCGCAGAACGTGGAAGTGGCCAACCCGGCGTGGATGTCCGGCGGCGTGCAGCTGGCCGAGAACCTGTCGCTGCCGTGGAACCGCCTGGTCATCGTGGCCTTCTCGGGCTTCGTGCTGGTGGTGGTGTGGCTGCTGATGAACAAGACCCGCCTCGGCATGTTCGTCCGCGCCGTCACGCAGAACCGTCCGATGGCCGGCTGCGTCGGCGTGCCGACGGCACGCATCGACACCCTGGCCTTCGGCATCGGCTCCGGCATCGCCGGCCTCGGCGGCGTCGCCCTGTCGCAGATCGCCAACGTCGGGCCGGACATGGGCCAGGGCTACATCGTCGACTCCTTCATGGTCGTCGTGCTCGGCGGCGTCGGCCAGCTGGCCGGCGCGGTGTGGGCGGCGCTGGGCCTCGGCGTGGTCACCAAGTTCCTCGAAGGCTGGGCCGGGGCGGTCATCGCCAAGATCCTGGTGCTGGTCTTCATCATCATCTTCATCCAGAAGCGACCCCAGGGGCTGTTCGCCCTCAAGGGCCGGTTCGTCGACTGAGCGGGGGCGGCCATGCGCACACCTGTAAGCGTGAAACTTGTTGCCGGCCTCGGTCCGCGGGGCTGGCTGGCGGTGGCGGCGGTCTTTGTGGCGGCCTGGGTGCTGGTGCCCCTGGCCCACCTGATGCTGCCGGAAGGCCATCCGCTGCATATCTCCACCTACGCCATCACCCTGATCGGCAAGATCCTGTGCTACGCCGTGGTGGCCGTGGCGATGGACCTGATCTGGGGCTTCGGCGGCATCCTGTCCCTCGGCCACGGGCTGTTCTTCGCCCTCGGCGGCTACAGCTTCGGCATGTACCTGATGCGCCAGATCGGCCGCGACGGCAGCTACGGCGCCGATATCCCGGACTTCATGGTCTTCCTCGACTGGAAAGAGCTGCCCTGGTACTGGTCCGGCACCGACAGCTTCCTGTGGTGCCTGCTGCTGGCGGTGGCGGTGCCCGGCGCGATCGCCTGGATTTTCGGCTACTTCGCGTTCCGCTCGCGCATCAAGGGGGTGTATTTCTCGATCATCACCCAGGCCATGACCTACGCCGCGATGCTGTTCTTCTTCCGCAACGAGACCGGCTTTGGCGGCAACAACGGCTTCACCGACTTCAAGCGCATCCTCGGCTACTCGATCACCGCGCCGGAGACCCGCGTGGTGCTGTTCGGCCTGTCGGTGACGCTGCTGCTCGGCACGCTGATCCTCGGCAAGGCGCTCATCGCCTCCAAGTTCGGCCGCGTCCTCACCGCCATCCGCGACGCCGAGAACCGCGTCATGTTCATCGGCTACAACCCGCTGCACTACAAGCTCTTCATCTGGACCGTGTCGGCCATGCTGTGCGGCCTGGCCGGGGCGCTCTACGTGCCGCAGGTGGGCATCATCAACCCGTCGGAAATGTCCGTCGCCAACTCCATCGAGATCGCCATCTGGGTCGCGGTGGGCGGGCGCGGCACGCTGGTCGGGCCGATCTTCGGGGCCGGCATCGTCAATCTGTCGAAGACCTGGTTCACCACCAGCTTCCCCGAATACTGGCTGTTCTTCCTCGGCCTGCTGTTCATCCTGGTAACCCTCTACCTGCCCGAAGGCGTGGCCGGCCTGTGGGCCAAGATCAAGGCCCGCCGCGCCGAGAAGGCCGCCCTCGCGGCGGCCCGCGCCGAAGCCGCTGCCGTGCCGGCCGCCCCGCGCACTCCGGCCGCCCCCGATTCCAAGCTGCCCAACGGCACCGCCGCAAAAGGAGCCTGACGATGCGCGTCGAATCCTCCATCTCCCGCAACGCCCCCGCCGACGGCCAGAAGGAAGGCTGGGATGGCGCCGCCAACACCGGCCACGTGCTGACCCCCGGCGCGCTCGACCTGTCCCACAAGGTCATGCTCTACCTGGACGACATCACGGTCAGCTTCGATGGCTTCCGCGCCCTCAACCAGCTGTCCCTGCAGATCGATGCCGGCGAGCTGCGCTGCATCATCGGCCCCAACGGGGCGGGCAAGACCACGATGATGGACGTGATCACCGGCAAGACCCGGCCGGATTCCGGCAAGGCCTTCTTCGGCCAGACCATCGACCTGACCCGCCTGACCGAGCCGCAGATCGCCCACGCCGGCATCGGCCGCAAGTTCCAGAAGCCGACCATCTTCGAGCACCACACCGTCTTCGAGAATCTGGAGCTGGCCCTCAAGACCGACAAGCGGGTCAAGAAGAGTCTGTTCGCCCGGCTGTTCGGCGACGACCTCGACAAGATATCCGACACCCTCCGGCAGATCCGCCTCGACGACCAGGCCGACCGGTCCGCCGGGCTGCTGTCCCACGGCCAGAAGCAGTGGCTGGAGATCGGCATGCTGCTGGTGCAGGACCCCAAGCTGCTGCTCCTCGACGAACCCGTCGCCGGCATGACCGACGACGAGACCGAGCGCACCGCCGAGCTGTTCGTCAGCCTCAAGGGCAAGCACTCGCTGGTGGTCGTCGAACACGACATGGCCTTCGTCGAAGCCCTCGGCGGCAAGGTCACCGTACTGTGCGAAGGCTCGGTGCTGGCGGAGGGCGACCTCGCCACCGTCCAGGCCGATCCGCGCGTTATCGAAGTCTATCTGGGGCGCTGAACCATGCTGACCGTCACCAACCTCAACCAGTACTACGGCGGCTCCCACATCCTGCGCAACCTCAGCTTCGAGGTGCCTATGGGCAAGGTCACCACCCTGCTCGGGCGCAACGGGGTGGGCAAGACCACGCTGCTCAAGACCCTGATGGGCCTGGTGCCCGCCGCCACCGGCAGCATCGCCCTCGACGGCGCCGACATCACCAAGGCGCCCAGCTACGGCCGCGTGCGCGCCGGCATCGGCTACGTGCCCCAGGGCCGCGAGATCTTCCCGCGCCTGACGGTGGAGGAGAACCTCATGATGGGCCTCGCCACCCGGCCCGCCAGCGCCGAAGTACCGACCCGCATCTTCGAGATGTTCCCGGTGCTAAAGCAGATGATGCGGCGGCGCGGCGGCGACCTCTCCGGCGGCCAGCAGCAACAGCTCGCCATCGGCCGCGCGCTGGCTCCTGGGCCCAAGCTGCTGATCCTCGACGAACCCACCGAGGGCATCCAGCCGTCCATCATCAAGGACATCGAACGGGCGATCCGCGCGCTGGCCGAAACCGGCGAGATGGCGATCCTGCTGGTCGAGCAGTACTACGACTTCGCGCGCTCGCTCGCGGACCACTACCTGTTGATGGAACGCGGTGAAATCATCAGCCGGGGAAGAGGAGACGAGATGGAGGCCAGGCAGGTGCGGGAGATGCTGGCGGTGTGATGACGGCAGTCCGGCGGTCGCCCACCCGCTATCCTTTCCGCTAAATACACACGGAATATGTCCGGCAGCCTCCGGGATTCGTTGTCGACGGCTCGGCATCCTTGGAGGACCGGCCTGTCCGTGCCGCGCCGGCCTCGCCGCGACGCGCATGGGCTGCGGCGCAGGCCCGGCGGGCACGGGCCTCAGAAGCCGCTCTCGCGCCACAGCACGTTGGTGGCGCTGCGCAGAAAGCGCAGGCCGGGCGCCTCCCAGCGCCCCGCGATCGAGACGCGGCCGCGCCACGCGTGCTGCGCCGGCAGCTCGCTGTCGAGCACCTTCAGCTGCACCCGATAGACGGCCCGCTCCGGATACAGCAGGCCCTGGCGCTCGCGCACGAGCACGTGGCCGCCGAAGCTCGCCGCGAGCTCCGGCTCGGACAGCGTGTGCGACGCGTCCGCGTCGATGCGCTCGACTTCGAGCCGCGCGACCGGGCCTGACAGTCCGTCCGCTACGAACAGCCCGGCATCGCCCGGCGCGATCCGCGTCACGTCCTCCTCGTCAACGTAGGTGACGACCTGGCGCGGCCCGCTGCCGACGACGCGGCCGAAGGGCTCGCGGTGGGCGAGCCAGTCGCCGACGCGCAGCTCCGGGTCCACGTCGCGCAGCACCCCGGCGTGCGGCGTGCGCGGCGCATAGCGGCCCGCATCGGCGGCGATCGTGCCGTCCTCGGCCTCGGCGGTGGCCTGCTGTTCGCGCAGCACCTGCCAGTCGCGCCGCAGTTCCGGATCGAAGCCGGCCGCGGCGGCCTGCGATGCGAGGCGCTCGCGCCGTGCATTGCTCTGGCCGGCACGGGCGGCGAGCTGCGGTGAGGCGAACTCGACGACGACCGCGCCGGCCGGCACCTGCTCGCCGTTGCGGAACGGCAGTGCGGCCAACTGCGCCTGCTCCGGCGTGACGATCACGAACGAGTCCTGCGGCTGCAGCAGTCCCGAGCCGGTCACCGGGGTCGGCCACGGCAGCACGAAGAAGACGCTGCCGAGCACGGCGAGGAGCAGGGTGCGGCGCGCCCGCGGCCGCGCCAGGATCGCGTCCCGGCGTTCGTGCCAGGCTTTCAGTTCGGAC
Source organism: Pseudomonadota bacterium (assembly GCA_018241685.1). Taxonomy (GTDB): domain Bacteria; phylum Pseudomonadota; class Gammaproteobacteria; order Burkholderiales; family Rhodocyclaceae; genus Zoogloea. The sequence goes on along the minus strand of JAFEDJ010000059.1, from coordinate 4,245 downwards.
ATCAGTGGCATTGCAACGAACCATCCGATCTCGACGGCGAACAGCATGATGCCGACCGCCTTGATGAAGAAGTGATACACCAGCGCCGCGATGCCGAGAAACAGCACGAGGCGGTACAGCCAGGTGCCCCACGCGAACAGGATCAGTCCGCGCCGGCGCGCCGCGCCGAACTGCTCGGGCGCCGGCTCCCCGAGCGCGAACAGGCGCTCGCGCAGGTCCCAGCGCGCCAGCGCGAAGGCGCGCCCGTGCAGGTTGGGCATCTGCAGCCAGTCGGCGGCGAGGAAATAGCCGTCGAAGCGCATGAACGGGCTCGCATTGACCGCGAGGGTAGCAATCCACGTCGTGCTCGAGAGCAGGAAGGCGATCCCCTTCGGGCCGCCCTCGGGCAGCAGCGACCAGGCGAGCGAGGCCCAGGCGGCCACCGCGAGCTCGGTGGCGATGCCGGCGGCGGCCACCGCGAGGCGCTGATCGCGCCGGGTCAGCTTCCAGACCTCGTTGGTGTCCGTATAGGCGACCGGCCACAGCACCAGAAAGGCCACCCCCATCGTCGGCACGCGGCAGCCGAAGCGCTTCGCGGTGAAGCCATGGCCGAGCTCGTGCAGCACCTTCACGATCGCGATCGCGACCCCGTAGGCGGCCAGCCCCTGCCAGGTGAGCATGTCCACGAGCGTCGCCGAATACTGCTCCCAGCCGCGCATGATGCCGGCGAGGCCGAGCAGCCCAGCCAGCACCGTCGCGGCGAGAAAGCCGCGGCCGAACAGGAAGCCGAGCCGCGGTGCCCAGCGCGCGAGCCACGCATCGGGGCGCACCAGCGGCAGGCGCAGGAACAGGTAGTTGTGCAGCAGCCAGGTCGCGAGGCTGCCCTTTCGGCGCGCCACCTCGCCAGCGAGCCGCGCGGCCTGGCCCGGGCCGACCGCGAGCAGCTCGTTGGCGGCCAGAAAGCGCAGCAGCACCTCCACGTCGCCCGCCTCGACCTCGAGGGTCGTCTCGGCGCGGATCCGCTCGGCGATCCGCGCCGGCTCGGCGAGGGACCAGCGCGACAGGATCTCGATGCTCGGCCAGTCGAGCTGGAAGAAGCGGTTGCGGACCGGATCGTGCAGCGTCCAGCTCGGCTGGCCGTCGGGCAGGCGCGGGCCGTCGAGCAGCGCGAGCTCGTCGCGTAGCCGCGGCAGGGGCGGGGCGGCGGCGCTCATCAGATCGCCACGAACTGCCGGATCGTCGCGAGGGGCCGGCGCATCATCCAGTAACCGAAAGGCACCCAGCCGCCGCGCAGCTTGACCGTGCCCTTCAGGCCGATGCGCCGCCCGGCCGGCGCCTCCACCAGCGCGCGGGCGCGGTAGGCATGGCTGCCGTCGGGCCGCGCGATCGCATCGTGGGTCAGGTAGCGCAGGCGGCCCTCGACCGGCGCGAACGGGCTCGCCGCGAGATACAGGCTCACCTCGGCCCCCTCGTCCAGCGGGATCGCATCGCCGATCGGGATCCAGGCCTCGATCTCGACGTCGTCGGGCCGCGCGATGCGCATCACGCGCTCACCGGTCTGCACCGGGCGGCCGACCCATTCGGCTGGATCGTCGAAGATCGCGACCCCGTCCTGCGGCGCGAGCACGCGGGTGCGCTCGAACTGGCTCGCGAGAAAGGCCTCCTCGGCGCGCTTCTCGCCGATTTTGCCGAGCAGCGCGGCGAGCTGGTTCTTGGATTTCGGGTCGGACAGCGCCAGCTGCGCGAATTGGCGGTATTCGGCCTCGGCGGTTGCGAGGGCCTGGCGGGCGACTTCCAGCCGGCTCGCGATCGGCCCCTCGTCGAAACCGAACAGCGCCTCGCCGGCCTTGACGAGCTGGTTCGGGCGCACGTGAAACTGGCCGATCACGCCGTCGAGCGGCGCGCGGATCACCGCCGGGTTCGCCGCGACGAGCTCGCCCGGGGCGAGCACCGACAGCCGCACCGGCAGCAGCAGCAGCGCGAGCACGCCGAGCGCGATCTTCGCGCCGCGGCGCTTCCACCACGGCCGATCGGGCGTGGCGCCGCGCCGCCACCACGCGGCCAGGCCAGCCGTGGCCGGCCGGTGTTTCGCCCGCCACGCGTGCAGCCAGATGTCGGCCCATTCGCCGAGCAGCGCGAGCGTCTGGCCGTCGAGTGGCAGATCTCCGGCCACCAGCAGCCCGCCGGGACGCTCGCCCCGTGCCTCGTCCGCCGGCAGCGGCACCCACACCGAGAAGGCCGGTAGCCATTCGTTCCATTCCGCGGCCAGCTCGGGCGGCAGCCCGTCGGGGCCGACCACGCGCACACCGGGCGCCGAGGGTGCCTCGGTCAACACCCGGCAGACCTTCTCCAGCCATTGCACGTAGGGCGCGTTGCGGTCCGCCTGCGTCACCCCGGACAGCGTGCGCACGCCGCCGTCGGCAAACCACAGTGCGGCCTGCCGGTAGGGCAGCAGCGCCCGCGTGTCGTTGGCGAGCAGAAAGGCCAGCTCCTCGCTGCCGGCCGCCGCGCGGGCGCGGTGGCCCAGGTCGAGCAGCGCAAGCAGCGGATTGGCCTGCCCCCCTGCAGCGGGGCCGTTCATCGCTTCCTCCCGGCCATCAAGCCCACGGCCCCTGCGTCAGCGTGCGGGCGAGCGCGGCGAGGCGCTCGCCAACCCCTTGCGGACGTGCTGCATGGCGGATCTGCTCGGCCAGGCCCGTGCGGCCGGCCGCGGCCAGCGGCTGCGCCGGCCTCTCCAGCGCCGCACCGCGCTGGGCGCCCGTGCGTCCGTCGCCGACGACGAACTTGAAGGTCGCCACCGCCTCGCGGCCGTGGTTGTCACGGGCAATCACGCGCACCTCCACCGTGCCCTTCACGTTCGCGGACGCCTTCACCACGAACTTGCCCGAACTCGCGTCGAACACGATCCACGGTGGCAGTGCCGCACCGTTGGCCTGCTCGGCCCGCAGCGTCACGGTCGCGTTCGGGTTCGCATGGGCGAAGGCATCGTGCGGAACCGGGATCACGGCGGGACTGCCGGCCTGCACCGCAGTGTCCGAGATGCCGCGCGCCAGCACGATCCCGTCGCCTGCCGCGCCCGACGAGGGCGCGAGCACGGCGATCTGGAAGCCTCCCTGCGAGGGCGGTGTCAGCGTCGGCGTGAGGCTGATGCCGGTGCCGGGGGTGCGCTGGGTGTCGCTCGCGCCGGACGGCGGCGCAGTCGGAGTCGCCAGCGGCGTCGGGGGCTCCAGCATCGTCGGGCTGCCGGAGGTGACCGGCGTGTTGAGCGGCGAGCTCGGCGGCAGGAAGGTCGCGGGCGGCGCGGCCGGCGGTGCGCTCGGCGTCGTCGGGGGAGTCGGCGTCGGCGGCGTGCTCGGCACGGGCGGGGTGGGCGGCTGCAGTTGCGGCTGCGGCTGCGGAATCACTGTTGCGCTCGCCTCGCTCGCCACTTCCTCCACGCTGCCGTGGGTGTCGGTGTAGGTGGCGACAACGCGCAGGCGGTGGCCTAGTTCGGCAGCGCTCGGCAGGTAGCTGTCGGTGGTGGCGCCGGCGATGTCCGTCCAGCCCCCGTTGCCGTCAGTGACCTGCCAGCGATAGCTCACCGGGCCGACGCCGTCCGGATCGGCCAGCGTGTTCGAGGCGCGTAGCACGGCCCCGATCTGCGGAGTGCCGGTGATCGCCACGCTGCCGGTGTGCGGATCGTTCACGTCGATTGCGTAGGCCTGGCTGAAGACCGGGCCGTCGTTGCCGGCCGTATCCGCGACCTTGACCTTCAGTGTGCCGGCGGACGGTAGCGTGAGGCCGGCAACGGACCAGCGGGTGCCGTCGGTCGTTGCGGTGCGCCAGGTCGTGCCGCCATCGAGGGAGACGAACACGCGCTCGCCCTCTGCGAGCGGCGCCGACAGGCGACCGCTCAGGGTCTGCGCGGCATTGCGGGTCACGAAGTCGGCCGCGCCGGTGTCGTCTGACAGCGCGACCTCGCCGATCGTCGTGGTCGGAGCGCTGCTGTCGAGCACGTAGGTGCGGCTCGCGACCGCGCCGTCGTTGCCGGCGGTGTCGGTCACCTTGACCTTCAGCGTGTTGCTGCCGGTGAGGGTGACGCCGCCGAGCGACCAGTTCGTGCCATCCGTCGCCGCCGCGGCCCAGGTCGTGCCGTCGTCGAGGGACACATAGACGGTCTCACCGGCGCCGAGCGGGGCCGACAGCGTGCCGCTGACGGTCTGGGACGCAGCGCCCGTGACGAGGTCGCCGTTGGTGGTGCCGTTCGCGGCGGTGTCGGCCGAGAAG
>JAFEDJ010000058.1 GCA_018241685.1 Pseudomonadota bacterium | reverse complement strand
CGTTGTTCAAGTCGCGGCGCTTTGAAACAGGCGTCACGTTCCGGTACTGAACCCGGACAGTGCAGGGTAGGCACCTGGCTGCAAACCCCCGAGAAGGGACTATCGCGGGCGAGCCGCTTCGCCGCCGGATACGTAACCGGCAGATCAAGTCGAGCGCAGTGACAGTGCGCTCCGCTGGATCAACAGGAGGGAATCATGGACTACATGCAACGAGTCGAGAACTTCAAGTACATGCTGGGCCGTTTCAGCATGTTGTTTGCGGACATGTACGCCAAGCGCCCGCACAAGGCGCAGCTTGAGTGCGGGCGTTGCGACGACGGGTTCGGCAACATCGTTCGCAAGAATTTTGACGGGCACATTGCCGCACAGGCATTCGTGCAGGAGTGACGCTGTAACCGAGAGATCAAGTCGAGCCCGGTGACAGCGGGCTCCGCTGGATCAACAGGAGGGGCTATGAGCGTCAAGCAAGAAAACCGCTATCGCCGATGGGTTATCGAGACTGGGCGAGCCGTTACTGATCGCCAACGCGAGATTGAGGCGGCAACGATGGAGCGCAAGCCGCGCCCCGCCGCGGTCCCGCCTAAGCCGAGCGCGAGCAGAAGGCAAGTTAAGTCTTGGATGCGCCATAACGCGCAAGACTTCGATAACGCAACGCAGCTTGCCGAGGCAGCAAATGCAGCGCTTGACCTCCCGCCCGACGCGATGGATGACGAAACCCATTGGGTATGGGAAGAGGCGCTGTCCGCGCTTGAGTGGACCGAATCAGCATAGAAACAACCGCCGCTTCTCACGAGGCGGCACAAGAAAGAGGGCGCCCCGTGAAAAAAGCTGAACAGGGCACGCAAGCAATACGAACGGGCGGACGTAGCGTGCCGCTGCTGTCAGGTTCCCTCTTTCTTGTGGGTGAATGCGCAGGCTGATGCGCAATGCTTACTGACGGTTACAGGGTCAAGCCGCAAGCCGGAGATCAGCACCGGCCCGCTTCCTTGTTTCAGTTGTCCCCCACGCATCCGCGACGTTGTAATCCCTTTCACATCAGGGAATCAGTTCGAACGGATCAACCGCAACACAACAATGGAGCCACACATGATCGACATCAACAGCCTCACCATCGGCCAAGCGAAAGAACTTTCCGCGCTCTTCGGATCGTCGCAGCCGCAGCAATCCGGCCTGAACGGCATGGTCGGCAAGAAGTGCATTGTCCGAACCTACAGCGCAGGCGTCTGGTTCGGCGAGATCGCCGAAAAGGCCGGGAACGAAGTGATCGTTAAGAACGCCCGCCGGATGTGGAAATGGTGGGCCGCTGAAGGGATCAGCCTTTCATCCGTTTCGCTGCATGGCATCAAGCGCGATCAGAGCAAGATCGTTGAAGCCGTTCCTGCTGTTTGGGTCGAAGCGATCGAACTTATCCCGGCGAGCGACAAGGCGATTGACAGCATCGAAGGTGCCCCGAATGTCAAGGCTGAATAAACCAGCCGTAAGCGGCGACGGCAACGGCGACGGCAACGGCTACGGCGACGGCAACGGCAACGGCTACGGCAACGGCTACGGCTACGGCAACGGCTACGGCAACGGCTACGGCTACGGCGACGGCTACGGCGACGGCAGCGGCTACGGCGACTGCTACGGCAGCGGCGACGGCTACGGCAACGGCAACGGCAGCGGCTACGGCTACGGCAACGGCTAGAAACCTTTTTGCGCCTTCACATGAGGGCGCACAAGGAAGCCCGTACCTGCTGCAAGCGGTACATTCTCACGAGTAACCCGAGGCGGGCTTCCTTGTGTCAGTTGTCTCCCCACGCATCCGCGACCGTCAGCGCGGGCCATCCGGGGCAAGGGATGGCGACCTCTAAGTTAGAGCTGCCTACTTCTGACGGAGCAGCGAAAGCCACCGCAGGCCCATCTCATCGGGCGAGCGCGTCACAGGACGCCGGATCATGCGGGAACCTCATTCACGGTAAAGCGCCCCGTCAGTGCGCAACGGGTTCCAACTCGCCCGACCTGAGCGGATACACCCGTACCGCAGCAGAACATCGCAACCAGGGATGACGGCACACCACTACTACGGACGGCACACTCTCGCAGATCATCGCTTGGGCTTTTTTGTGCGCTGGAGAGCGTAACCAGCACCTATACGCATGGCGGCATTCTGACTCCCCTATCGGGATAACGGCAGCGCCGAGTTTGTCGCCAGCCGTATAGGTAACAACAGGAGGCGCTATGCGCGACCCTTTCAGGATCACCGAGCCGACGTGCATCATGTTTTCAGGTGGTCGAACCAGCGCCTACATGCTATGGAGAGTGCTGCAATCCAACGACGGCCTTCCTTCTGACTGTGTGGTTTGCTTTGCAAACACAGGCAAGGAAGAAGAAGCCACGCTGCGATTCGTGCAGCGATGCTCGGATGAGTGGGGCGTGCCGATCAAGTGGCTTGAATACACGCCGCACAAAGAGACGCGGTGGCGGTTCCGGGTTGTCAATTTCGAGACTGCCAGCAGGAACGGCGAGCCATTCGAGGCGATGATTCTGAATAAAAAATACATGCCAAATCCTGTCACTCGAATTTGCACTGGGGAGTTAAAAATAAAGACGATGGCGAACTACTTGTTGTCGATTGGAATGGCAGAAACACAGGAAGAAGGTACGCGAATGTCTTTTATCGGCATTCGCGCGGACGAGCCAAGGCGCGCGGCGAAGCAGTCCGACAAATCTAGAATCCCGCTCTATCTCGCCGGCGTGGATGTGCGTGAGGTCGGACAGTTCTGGAGCAGCCAGCCGTTCAATCTGGAACTGCCGACCTACAACGGCAGGACGCTGGCCGGCAACTGTGACCTGTGCTTTCTCAAGCCCGCGAATCAGGTTTTCACGCTGATTCAAGAGCGCCCCGAGCGCGCGATCTGGTGGGCAAAGATGGAGGCCATGGCCCTACCCAACCAGCCGAGCGGGGTTCGATTCCGCTCCGACCGCCCGAGCTATCAGCAGATGCTCGACTACAGCTATCAGCAGGCGAATCTGTTCGATGCAGACGAAGAAGGCATCGGCTGCTTTTGTGGAGACTAACAAACAATCTCCCCTCTTGGCCGGTCGCGCAGCAATGCAGACCGGCATTTTTTTGGAGCGAACGAAATGAACGAAATCAAAAACTGCGGTCCGGCGTTTCCCGTTGTTGGTCAGTGGTATGGGGATCTGCTTGGCGGACAGCTTGAACACGGTATGTCCCTACGTGACTACTTCGCCGCAAAAGCGCTGCCTGCTGCGTATGCCGACTACTG
>JAFEDJ010000057.1 GCA_018241685.1 Pseudomonadota bacterium | reverse complement strand
GACAGGGAGTCTCGCAGAGTGATTTGGGCTGGAACTTTGGCGTTCATGTAGGCTCCTTGGTTTGACACTCAGGAACCGTACCGCATGGCTTGGCGAGGAAGATTACAGGGCTGAAACACGCCATAAGAAAAATCTATCGAAGTGCCGAGTTCGATAGGAAACACCCATTTGCGAACAGCCACGGTTTCGGGCATGAAAAAGGCGTCTGGTTTCCGGCGAGGTCCCCAGACGCCTTGGACGGTTGTAGAAGAACCGCCGTAGCAATTGCCCAACCTTTCTAGGGCATGTTCGGTTCCAGCGCAACCATTCGGGTTTGATACGTCGCCCAAGGTTCGCCGCGGTCCCTTCCAAGAAAGCGCGGAATAAAACGCTCGCTCTGACGCGCCCTGTCAACGAGCAGCCTGTACGGTGTCCTGGCATCCCCGGGAAACGGTCGAGGAACGGTGTCTGGTGTCAGTCGGGATGACCTCCGATCCGCCAGCATCGTGTGGGAGCCGAAGAAATCCCACGGAGACGGAGCGGGGACAACGCTTCGGCCGGCTTGCCGGGAAAAGGCACTGAGTACGCGGGACCGTTTGTGGTTCTCTCCTTGGTCAGGAGCTTCCGAGCGGGCCGAACCAGCCCATACCGGGAGGCGGAAAAGGGCGAAGCTATGCCTGCTGAATGTTATTCCACAAACGGCCATTTTCTCGCTTGACCCATTACGGATCATCACCGTATAACTACCTCAACGAACGGGGCAGCGCCCCTCCTGAAGAGGACGAACCGAGATGACCAGCCAACAAATCCGCAGCCTCAGCACTCCGGCTCTGAAGCAGATCGTCAACGGCATGGCTTACGCGCTGGGTCACAAGTGGGCTGACCGCCAGGCCCGCTTGATCGCTCAGGGTGAAATCGACCGGAGGAACGGTGGCGACGCTCGCTTTCAGTGACAATCGAATAAGCGGCCTTCTCCGGGAATTGGAGGAGGCCGTAGCCGATTGTGATGATCCCGTTACGCTTCGACGCTTGGGTGTCGAGCTTAAGCTGATTGCTGATGCGGCTCGGGGCCGCGGGTTTGGTTTGCAGCCAAAGGAGGGCAACAGGACGTGGTGATGACCCCAGAAAGCCTCTACAACGCCCGCAGAACCCTCGGAGCTATGTGGGGCTTAGGCAGGCCGCTCAAAGCCTCAGAGCTGGGCCGTGCGCTTCGCCTAGGTGGCAGAGACCCCGGCGAAAGCATCCGAGACTATGAACGCGGCAAGACCCGCATTACGGGGCCTGTAAGCGTCGCTGTTGAGATGATGCTGGCTGGCGCAAAGCCGCCAATCACACAGGATGAGGATTAGAGCCCAATGACCATGAACACCGGAATCCGCATCGCGACATTCGCAGGGTGCGCGCTTGGCGCTCTGGGATGCCTCATGTCCGAGGACTGGACAGAACTGTCGTGGATCGCTCTGACGGCATGGTGGATGTTCGACGCGACACGACCCCGCCAACCCCTTGCAGAACAACCCAAATAGCGGTCTAATCCGCTAGCTAGCACCAACCCCGCGAGGAACCCCATGGGCAACAACGGCAAGCGCGATCCGATCTACCAGGAGCCCAAGGGCTCGGCCAATCCGTCGAACGACTCCCGCGGTCGCATCAAGTCGCTCGGCATGAACAAGATCGACCTCGGCCCGAGCAAGGGCCAGAAGCTCGGCTCGCCGGCTCCTAGGAACCCTTACAAGTAGGTTCCATGTTCTACGTTTACACCTTGTCGGATCCTCGCTCATGCGAGGTGTTTTACGTGGGCAAGGGAAGGGGTGATCGCGTTGACCATCACGAACGCGACGCCCGAGCCGGAAAGCCTGGCGAAAAGTGCGAGCTGATCAGAGATATCCTCGCTGAAGGGCTAACGCCCACCAAGACCATCACCGCCAGATTCATAGATGAGTCGGAAGCATATGCGGCTGAGGCCGCGATGATTGCGCAGATCGGCCTGGATAGGCTGACCAATGTCTATCCGGGTGGCGGGGTTGGCCGAGGCATACCGGCGGGCCGAATGTCGCTCTCAGACGTGAAGGCAAATGTCGGCGTGTTCCGCTTCGCTATAGCGCTGTGGAACGCTGGGTGCGGGTTGCTCGTAATGGGTAAAGACCTGCTACCAGAGATCAAGGATTTCGTCGAGTCGCTGCGTCAACGCCTAGGTGCGGATAAGTTCGACAAGATCGTCGGTGTTCGCTTTGCCTAAGGTGGTCGAGTTCACCCAAGAGATTGCAGACACGATCTGCGGGAGGCTTGCTGAGGGCGAGAGCTTAAGGGCTATCTGCCTGTCCGATGATATGCCCGGACGAACAACGGTGTTCAAATGGCTTCTCAATCACCCTGACTTCGCGAACCAGTACGCGCGCGCAAGAGAGCTACAAGCTGATACCTTGTTCGAAGAGATCCTTGAGATCGCTGACGACAGGTCTGGTGATGTGAAGGTTATCGGGCGCGACGGCGAAGAGCGCGAAGTCTGCGATACCGAGTTTGTTCAGCGCTCTCGCTTGCGCGTAGACGCCCGCAAGTGGATGGCTGGCAAGATGGCCCCGAAGAAGTATGGCGATAAGGTGGACGTGAACCACCAGGGCGACATGCAAATCCAGATCGTGACCGGCGTCCCGCGTGCAGACGGTTGATCTGGGATACAGGCCGAGAAGCCAGTTCGTTCCGTTTCACCGCAGAACACAGCGCTGGACGGCCATGGTCTGTCACAGACGGGCCGGCAAGACCGTCGCCACCATTGCAGACCTGATAGACGCGCTTCTGCGCCACGAGATGCCTAACACCCGCGGAGCCTATGTGGCTCCTACGTTCGTTCAGGCTAAAGACGTGGCCTGGGAATACGCCAAGCGGTTCAGCGCTCCCATTCCAGGTGTGACGTTCAACGAGTCCGAGCTGCGTGTAGACTATCCTGGCGGCCAACGCTTGAGACTGTACGGCGCTGACAACTACGACCGTATGCGCGGCCTGTACTTCGACTTCGTGGTGTTGGACGAGTTCGCCGACATGAATCCGGCGGCCTGGTCCGAGGTCATTCGCCCGGCCCTGGCTGACCGCAAGGGCAAGGCGGTGTTCATCGGCACACCGAAGGGTAAGAACGCGTTCTTCGACATCTGCGAGAAGGCCGAGGAAGATCCTGAGTGGTTCTTCATGCGCCTGAAGGCGTCAGAGACCGGCATTGTCGATCAGGAGGAGCTTGCCGACGCCCGCGCATCCATGACCGCCGAGCAATTCGCCACCGAGTTCGAATGCAGCTTCGACAGCGCCGTGATTGGCGCTTACTACGGCCAGGAGCTTGAACAAGCGCGGCTTGAGGCGCGTATCACCAGCGTTCCGTATGATCCGGCCATTCCGGTAGACACCTATTGGGACTTGGGCCTGGACGATGCGACGTCGGTCTGGTTTGGGCAGAATGTGGGGCGCGAGATCCACCTGATCGAGTATCAGGAGTGGACGCAGCAACCCTTGCTGGCTGTCGCCAAGGAGATCGCCGCCAAGCCCTACGTGTATGGCCGCCACGTTCTTCCGCACGATGCGGGCGCTCGTGAGATGACGACGGGCAGGACTCGACAGGAGGCCATGTCCAGCTTGCTCAACAACACGCAGATTGCCGCCATGACCCCGGTAGAAGACGGCATTAATGCGGTTCGGATGATCTTCCCACGGCTTTGGATCGACGAGAACCGCTGCCGAGCCGGCATTGAAGTGCTGAAGAACTACCGCAAGGAATGGGACGAGAAGCGCAAGGCGTTCAAGGACCGTCCGCTGCACGATTGGGCGTCGCATGGCGCTGATGCGATCCGTCAGCTCGGCGTGACCTATCGCGAGGCGCAGGCTCAATCCGTGAAGCCCAAGCGCAAGCGCGTGTCGGCTTGGGTGTAGCGCAGAACAATGTTAGGAAATGGCATGACTGATCAACCCGTTAAGCGAAAGCCCGGCCGGCCGAGGAAAGTGCAGCCCGACACGGTTGCTATTGGCAATGATCACGAGTGGGGATCGGTTCTGGTCGAGACTATCGACAAGATCGGCGGTTTCAACGGCGCGCCGGAAGCGGCCTTCGACCATGACGGCGATGGCAACCCCGGCGGCTCGAAGCGCAAGAACGCTGGCGTCGGCAAGCATGAGCTTGAGGCGCTGACCCGAGAAGCCTTCGAAGCCTACGACATGCAGGACGACCGCATTCGCTTCGACAGCCTCGCCCGCCGCTGGGAATTCCGCATGAGCAGCGAGACGGGCCATTGGGAGCTGCGCCTGAGCCTGTCGCGCGGTCTGTCGGAGATCGTGGACGCTGTGCCGCAGCCTGTGCTTGGAGGATCTCAGGGCATGAGCACGCTGTTCGACAAGATCGCCAAGATGGATGAGACTGTGCGATGAGCCCTCACGAACGCGGCGAGCAAATCTGCCAAGCCCTGAAGCTGGGAGGCCAGAAGCCGGTCTGGATGGAATGCACTGACGATCAGATCGCCATTGGGTTTGAGCTGATCTCCGAGCATCCGACCTGGACCAAGGCGACCCACGCCGACGCGATCTTCGCGACGCCGCTGGTGTTCAACGCGATCATGAACGAGTGGCGCGACAAGGTCCGCCGGGATATCGCTATTGGCACGCCGTCTGAGGTCGTGGCCCACATGATCCGCTCGCACGGCATGGACAAGGTTCAGAAGGTTCTGGAGGCGGTCTGATGGCCAATAACGAAGCTGCCCCCGATCCTATCGTCGAGACCGGCATTGCGACCGATCTTGAGCGCGAGAACCTGCAACAGAAGTTCGAGCGCTGGGAAAAGGCGCTCGTTCTGCGTTGGAGCGGTTGGCAGGAGGAGGCGCGGCTAGACTTCGACTTCGCCGCCGGCCGCCAGTGGTCCGAAGACGAGATGCTGCGGATTGAGGACAACGGCCGCATTCCGGTGGTGTTCAACCTCGCGGCTCCGACCATCGACGCGGTGTCGGGCGCTGAGATCCAGAACCGCCAGCAGACGCAGTATTTCCCGCGGGAAGTCGGCGATACCGGCGTTTCGGATGCGCTGAGCCAGGGCGCGGAATACCTCACCGACGAATCTAACGGCGATCAGGAGGACTCCGAAGCCTTCCGCGACGTGCTGATCTGCGGGCTCGGCGTGGTGCATTACGTGCCCGAGACCGAGGGCGACCAGGTGCGGATCATGAAGGAGGCCGTTGACCCGCTGCGGGTTCGCTTCGACGCCTCCAGCAAGCGCGCCTGCTATGAGGACGCCCGCTATCTCTGCGTCGATCATCCGATGTCGTGGGATGACTTCGAGGACTTCCGCGACGAGATCGGCCGGCCTGACCTGGAAGGATACGACAATGGCGTTGCGGGCAAGCGTGTCACCATCGTTGACCCGAGGGTGCGCTACACCAACGGGATGCTCGGATCGGACGACGAGGTCGTGGTTCGCGAGTGGGAGTGGTGGGAGAAGGAGCCGGTTCGCCTGGTCGCCATTCCGCAGGAAGGCGGCGCGACCAGCCTTCAGAAGCTCGACGACGAGCAGTTCAAGCTCGCCCAGCAGCTAGCCCAGCAGGTCGGCATCACCCTGAAGCACGGAGAGACCACGCAGAAGGTCTACTATCGCGCTTGGGAGTGCATGGGCGAGATCGTCAAGACCGAGAAGATCTCCGCCTTCACCTACAAGGCCATCACCGGCAAGCGTGACCGTCGCAAGCAGACGTTCTATGGCCTGATGCGGCCTATGCGTGACCCGCAGCGGTTCACCAACAAGCTCTATTCCGAGATCATGCACATCGTCGGCACCAACGCCAAAGGCGGCGTTATGGCCGAGGAAGGTGCGGTCGATGACGTGCGGCAGTTCGAGGAGAGCTGGGCGCAGTCGGATGCGATCACCTGGGTCAAGAACGGCGCACTGGCCAATCAGTCCGGTCCGCGCATCACGCCGAAGGTTCCGCCGCCGGTTCCGCAGGCGCTGTTCCCGATGATGGAATTCGCCAAGTCGATGGTGCGTGAGTGCACCGGGGTCAATGAGGAGATCCTCGGCCTCGTGGCGCGCGAGCAGGCGGGGGTGCTGGAGCATCAGCGCAAGCAGGCCGCTTACGGCATTCTGTCGCCGTTCTTCGACGCTCTGCGCCGCTATCGCCGCGATTCGGGCCGTCTGCTGCTGCTGATGATGCGGGAATATCTGCCGGCCGATAAACTGATCCGCGTCGTGGACGCCGGGACCGCCAAATACGTGCCTCTCGCCGAGACTTTGGAGGCGCAGGAATACGATGTCATCGTTGACGAAGCGCCGAGCGGCCCGAACCAGAAGGCTCGTGTCATGGCGGTGATTACGCCGATGATGCCGTGGCTGGCCGAGGCTGGGCTTGACGATGAGTTCTGGTCCAAGTTCGCCCAGTACACCGACCTGCCCGCCGCGGTGGCCAACGAGATCGCCGAGGCGTTCAAGCGCAAGTCTGAGGCGCAAGCGGCCGAGGCTGAAGCCGCCAAGCCCATGCAGGAGCTTCAACAGCGCGGCATGATGGCGGAAGTCGCCAAGACCGAGAGCGAGGCGCGTAAGAACGACGCCAGTGCTGAAGACTATCAGGCGAAGGCGATGGCTTCCGTCGTCAACGCCGTTAACCCGCCGGAACCGGAGCCGAGCAACCTAGATGAGTGACGCCGCTTACACTGACAACGACGCCCCCGAGGCTGAAGACCTGGACTTCGAGGAAGCCCGTGACGCAGCCGAATCCGACGAGGCTGATGAACAGTCCGCCGATCCCGCCCCCAAGCCGCAGAAGGACTGGGAGCGAATCGCCCACGACAAGACCGGCCAGGCCGCGGCCGAACGGTCTCGTCGTCGGGAGCTTGAGCGCCGCCTAGCGGCTCTGGAGGCCGAACGCCAGCCGCGTCAGCAGGCCGATCCGCTGAACGACCTGATCGCCAACCTGCGGGAAGACGACGAAGACCCGATTGGCGACCTCAGCAGCGTCAAGGCCATCGCCAAGGCCATGCTGGAGCGCGACCGCCTGGAAGCCGAGGAGCAGGCCAAGGCCCAGCAGCAGCAGCAGCACTTCGCCAAGCTGTCTCGGGACATGGCCGAGGCCGAGGAGGACTTCCGCTCTGAGCATCCAGACTATGACGACGCGATGAAGCACTTCAAGACCTCGCTTCTCGGCGAGCTGGAAGACGAGGGCTTCTCGGGTCAGGAACTCAAGCGCGAGTTCGAAAGCAAACTGATCACGCTGGTGGATCGTGCGCTGAGCAATGGCCGCGATCCGGCGCAGATCGTCTACAACCGCGCCAAGAAGTACGGCTTTGCATCGTCCGAAGTTGACGCCGCGACCAAGAAGCTGCAAACTATCGGCAAGGCGCAGTCTGCTGGCCGCACTCCTGTCAATTCCGGCACCAAAGCCGACTTGACGCTGGAGTCGGTCAACAAGCTCCAGGGGGCGGCCTTCGACAAGGCGTTCGAAGCTCTCCGGAAGCAGCAGATGCGGGCCTAATCGTCGGGTCCACGGTACGGGCCATGTCGTAGCTCCCACGGCACGGGAGAAGGGCTGAAAAGCCACTCTCTCAACCCATTGGAGCCTACACATGGCCACTACCTCCTACGGCGTTAACTCGCCGGAAGCCGTCAAACTCTGGTCTCGCCAGCTTGCTCGTGAAGCGCTGAAGGCCACCTGGTTCGGCAAGTTCGTCGGCGACTCCTCGGACAGCATTGTCCAGCAGAAGTCCGACACCAAGAAGTCGGCGGGCGACCGCATCACCATCGTTCTGCGCATGCAGCTCACCGGCGACGGTGTGGCCGGAGACGCGACGCTGGAGGGCAACGAAGAAGCCCTGACCACCTACACCGACAACCTGTTCATCGACCAGCTTCGCCACGCTGTCCGCAGCGCCGGCAAGATGACCGAGCAGCGCATCCCGTGGTCGATCCGCGAGGAGGGCATGCTCGGCCTGAAGGACTGGTGGGCCGGCCGGATGGACACCGCGTTCTTCAACCAGGTCTGCGGCTACACCGTCCAATCCGACGTCCGCTACACCGGCATGAACTCGGTGACTGGCCCGGACGCCAATCACGTCTATCGCCCGAACTCGCGCGCCAACGACCAATCGCTGACCACCGGCGACGAGATGACCCTGGGTCTGATCGACCAACTGGTGGCCATGGCCAAGCTCGCCACCCCGGTCATCCGCCCGGTGAAGGTGGACGGCGAGGACAAGTACGTGATGATCCTGCACACCAATCAGGTGACGCAGCTCCGCACGAACACCTCGACCGGCCAATGGCTGGACATCCAGAAGGCCGCCACCACCGGCGACGGCTCGCGCAACAACCCGATCTTCACCGGGGCTCTGGGAGAGTACAACGGCGTCATCCTGCACGAATCGACCCGCATCACCAACGGCGTCAATTCGAGCACCGGCGCGACCGTGGCGACCGCCCGCCGAGCCGTCCTGCTGGGTGCTCAAGCGGCGTTCCTGGCCTTCGGTCAGGGCTTCTCGTTCGAGAATTTCGACTGGAACGAAGAACTGTTCGACTACGGCAACCAGCTCGGCATCGAGTCGGGTTCGATCTTCGGTCTGAAGAAGGCTCGCTTCAACAGCGCCGACTTCTCGACCATCGTCCTTTCCACCTACACTTCGTAAGGAGATCCCGTCATGGCTACTGGCGGTCGCAAGACTCAGCTCCAGGTCGTTCACGAGATCTCGCGGACGATCACCTTCGACACCGTGGGGGCTTCGGCTGGCGTGGTGGTCGGCATTCTGCCGGCCGGCGCGGTGGCTCACATCACCCGCGTCCTGACCTCGACGGCTTTCAACGGCACCGTATCGGTGGCGCTGTCGGTCGGCACCTCGGCGACTGGAACCCAACTGATCAACGCCACTGACGTCCGCACGGCGGCGGCGCGCGTGGATACGGTGGTTCCGATTGCTTCGGCTGGCCCCTATGCGGCTGACACCCCGATCTATGCGTCGGTGGCGTTCGGCGGAACGGCTGGCACGGCCGGGGTCTCGACTGTCGTGGTCGAATACACCGCGGCTATCGGCTAATGAGCAGCCTCGGCGATCTCAAGGCGCGGATCATTGCGGAGACCAACCGCGACGACCTGCTGGATGATCTCGCCGGGGCGCTTAGCGCTGTCATCAATCAAGCGATTGAGTTCTATTCGACGAGCCGTTTCTGGTTCAACGAGCTTAGAACGACGTCCTCGACCATCCCAGGTAACGAGTACATCTCTTACCCCGCCGGAATCCGGTTTCTCGACGGGGTTTACCTGCTGGTCGGGGGCGTGCGCTATGACATGCGTCCGCAGACGCCGGAATACATCGAGGGCATGTACTCGACCCCGATCTTCGGCCAGCCCACGGACTACACCAGCTACCTGACGCAGCTTCGCCTGTGGCCGACCCCGAACATCTCCTACGTGGTGGTGTGGTTCGGCGTGGCGGACGTGCTTCCGGCGCTGACCGATGACGGCTCCTCGAACTACTGGACCAACGAGGCGCAAGACCTGATCGTCGCCTGCGCCGAGAAGTACCTCTACCGCGACTATTGGAAAGACCCGCGCTGGGAGAATGCCGCTGCGGCTGAAGACGAGGCGTATCGCGCCCTGAAGGGCAAGACGAACCGCCGCCTTTCGGTCGGGAGGGTTCTCACCTCATGGCGATAGCTCTGCTCCAGCGTCAGGCCGCCCCGCCGTGGGCGATGCGCTTTGCGCTTGATATCGACAAGACCTTCCAGCCGCTGTTTCCCTCGAAACCTGTGCGGCTTGTTTCGTATTTGCAGGCCGATCTGCCGAGCGCGGCCGATTGGACCGGCTGCATTGTCTATGTGAGCGACCTCAAGAAGATCGCGGCATCTGACGGAACCAATTGGCTCGACGCGCTAGGAGCGCCGCTTTAATGCCGTCAACGTACACTTCCAGCCTTCGTTTGACTCTCCAGGCGACCGGAGAGGGGTTGAACGTGTGGGGGGTGATCCTGAATTCCGGGGTCTTCTCACTCGTTGACTACGCTATCGCCGGCCGCGCTGCATTCTCGCTGTCTGGCTCGAAGACGCTCACCAGCAACAACGGCGCGACGGATGAGGCCCGCGCGGCCATGCTCGACGTCACTGGTGGCACTGGCGGCACGATCACCATCCCGGCGGTCTCCAAGATCTACCTCGTGCGTAACGGCGCGAGCGGAAACGTCGTCATCACCACCGGCGGCGGGGCGACCATCACGATCCGCCCCGGCGAGAGCCTGCTGGTGTTCACGGACGGCACCGACGTCCGCAGCACCTTCTCGACCGATTTCATGGGCAACCGCATCACCAATGTCGGCACGCCCACCGCTTCGGCTGACGCCGCGACCAAGAGCTACGTCGATACGACCGCCTGGAACCTGAACACCGGCATTCTTCCGGGTCAGGGCGGCAACGCCGGCAACTTCCTGACCACTAACGGGTCCGTGGCCTCCTGGCAGCAGATCCAGGTCGCCAACGTCAACGGAGCTGCGCCGCTTAATGCTCCTGCCTTCACGGGAGGCGCATCCATTGCCGGCGGTCTCTCACTGACGGGGGGATTTACGGTCACGGGCGGCGTGGATCAGTCTGGGGCTTCAAAGGCCAACGTCCAAGCCATTCCCGTGCTGGATATCGACCTGTCGTCGGCTGACTTCTTCACCAAGTCGATCAGCACCAATAGCGCCTTCACGTTCTCCAACGCGACTGCATCACGTGGACAGGCGTTCGTCATCCAACTGACGATCACGTCCTCTGCGGTTCCGTCGTGGCCGGCGTCCGTCAAGTATTCCAACGGCTTCAATCCTTCGTCGTCGCTTGGGAATGGCATTCATACCCTTGGATTTATCACGTTTGACGGGGGAACAACCTGGCTTCTGGTCGTGGTGGCGAGGGCCCAAGCGTGAGCATGGCCCGAATCATCGCTGGTCTGGCTGCGCGCGCCTATGCGCAATTCATTGGCCTTGGGAGCAAGAACCAATTCGGCCTCAATCTGCCGCTCCCGCCGGGATCGGCCCTCGGGGATTTCTGCGTCATCGTGGTTGTGGCGAACGCAACGATCTCCACGAGTGGAGGGGCCGCGTGGTCAACCATTGGCCCGACCGCAGGTCATCGCGTGTATTATCGCCAGCTTGCGACTCCAGACCTTGTTCCTGGAGCTATCATCCAAAGCGCGAATGCGCCCGCGGCTTGGGGTGTCTGGAGAGGCCCGCTCCAGCTATCGGCGCAGCGTTCGTCGCTGACTTGGACAACGCCCAATCCGAATTCCGCCCCAGGTTTTATCAAATCTCTTAACGCCCTCGCTATCATTGGCTTAGGGGACGGTGCGAATATCGGCGGGGGGGCAAACACCGCTCCCTCATTCATTGTTAAGGGGTCTGGCGGACAATTCGATAACGCAGTTCAGGGCGTCGACACCGGAGGGAACGTGGGTGTCGGTTTAGGCGAGATCCACCTCATCGACAGCTACGTCAACGGCACAGCTTTTCCGGTTACGTCGCTGAACGCCAACACGAAGACGACCGAATATTACGAGCTGCTTGGCTGATGCGTATCCCCATCGACATCGCGCCTGGACTGATCACGCAGGACACCTCGTTCCGCAACCAGGGACGCTGGGAAGACGCCTCGAACGTCCGCTTCCGTGACGGACAGTGGGAAGTGATCGGCGGTTGGGAATCGCTGGTCACGACGCTGCTGACCGGCGTTTGCCGAACTGTCTTCCAATGGACCGACAATGCGTCGTCGCTGAACATCGCCTTTGGGACTAACGAAAAGCTGCAACTGTGGCTCGGCGGCATCCTGTATGACATCACCCCTGCCGGTTTCGTGCCCGGCGCGGTGAATGGGACGGGTGGCGCAGGCTACGGCACCGGCGCGTATGGCATCGGAGATTACAGCGAGCCTTCGACGGCCGACTTCTTCCCGCTGACGTGGTCGTTTGCGCCCTATGGCGAGACCCTGATGGCCAATCCTCGCGGCCAGACCATCTACACCTGGAAGAACGTCACCGCCACGCCCGCCGTTGCGCTGACCAATGCGCCGGCCAAAGTGACGTACATGCTCGTCGTTCCGCAGCGTCAGGTGATGGCGCTTGGGTGCAACGAAGAAACCTCGGGCACC
The DNA here is from genome assembly GCA_018241685.1 of Pseudomonadota bacterium. Taxonomy (GTDB): domain Bacteria; phylum Pseudomonadota; class Gammaproteobacteria; order Burkholderiales; family Rhodocyclaceae; genus Zoogloea. The sequence continues at coordinate 10,957 of JAFEDJ010000057.1, read as the reverse complement.
TTCAACCCGCTCTGCATCCGCTGGTCCGACATCGAAGCCCCGGAGCAATGGGCGACGGCGACCAACAACAACGCCGGTGAGTACATCCTGGAGGGCGGATCGCGCATCGTCTGCGGCCGGGTGGTCGGCGACTATGTGTTCATCTGGACCGACGTGGCGCTCTATATGGGCACGTTCATCGGCGACCCCGGAGAGACCTGGCGGTTCGAAAAGCTCGGCAACCATTGCGGAGCGATTGGCCCGAACGCGCCGGTGATCTACAGCCAGCAAGCGTTCTGGATCGCGCCGGACACGCAGTTCTGGACCTGCCAGCTTGGCGGCGCGCCGCAGTCCATCGACTGCCCGGTGTGGAAGGAATTCTCCGACAACATCGCGGTGGGCCAGAGCGATAAGATCGTGGGCGCGACGATCTCGAAGTTTCGAGAAGTGCGGTGGTTCTACCCCGACCAGCGCGACGGCTATGAGAACTCGCGCGACATCACGCTTAATCTGGCCGGTCCGTGGTGTCACGGAAAGCTTCCCCGCACCGCCTTTGTAGATGCCGGACCCTCGGATAGTCCTATCGGCGTGACGCCTGGCGGCAACATCTACTGGCATGAGCGTGGGAATTCCGCTGATGGAGCGGCTTTCTCGTGGTTCATCCGCTCGTCTGACTTCTACATCGGCGAGGGCGACAAGATGCTGATGATCCGCGGCATCTGGCCGGACTTCAAAGGCCAGATAGGACCCATGAACTTCGAAATCACTACGCGCAAGTACCCGCAGGCCACTGCAAGGCAGAAGGGGCCGTACACGTTGGCTCCTAATCAGTCGAAGAAAGACTTTCGGGCTACTGGAAGGGTCGCAAATGTGCGATTTTACGGTTCATCGGCTCCGACCTATGCTCGGATGGGTAAGCCTGAGTTCGACGCTACCGATGTTGGAGAGAACTGATGGAATCCGCTGAAGTTCATAAGCTGGACATCGACAATCCCATCATTGCGCATCTTGAACGCTGCCAGGGCTGGCTGACCGAGGCGCTGGATACGGACACCTACACCTGGGAACACGTGGTCCGCGAGGTCCTGGCCGGAAAAGCCCAGCTGTGGCCCGGAAAGAACTGCGCCATCGTCACCACGGACGAGATCTATCCGTCCGGCGAGCGTGTGCTGCAAACGTGGCTGGCGGGCGGGGATATGGCCGAAATCCTCCAGATGGCCCCCGGCATCGAGGCCCTGGCGCGGCTGCGTGGCTGCACGGCGTCGCTGATCGAGGGCCGCAAGGGCTGGATCAAGACCATGAAGCCTCATGGCTATGAGCTTTGGTCCGTGACGCTGCGGAAGGCGCTCTGATGGGGAAGAGGACTTCCAAGCAGACGCAGACTCAGCAGACGTCGAGCACTTCGACGCCGATTGTGCCGACCTGGGCGAGCGACACCGCGACAGGCCTGAACTACGGCATTCAGGCGCTGGGCGGGACCGATCCGTATTCCTACGTCCCGAAGACCAATGCGGCTCAGCAGCAGGCGCTGGATCTGGCCGGGACGTACAATCCGGGTGAAGCGTTCACCAACCTGCCGACGGTGAAGGGCGAGAGCCTGCTGGACAATCTCGACAGCTACATGAACCCGTACACCGACAAGGTCGTGAATACGACGTTGGCCGGGTTCGATGAGAATGCTGGACGAACCCGCGCCTTGCAGGCGGCTAACCTCGCCAAGACTAAGGCGTTCGGCGGGTCGCGGGCCGGCGTGCGCGAGGGGATCACCGAGGAGCTTCTTTCCGGTCAGCGCAGCGGCCTTGAGGCGGGGCTGCGTTCCGACGCCTTCAACACCGGAGCCGGCCTGTCGAGCCAGGATGCGGGGCGACGTCAGCAGGCTTCGACCACCAATGCTCAGAACGCTTTGGCCGCCGCGCAGTCGAGAGCGTCGGCTGACGCCAACCGCATCGGCCTGCTCGCCGAGCTTGGCAACCAGCAATACGGTCGCGACCAGCAATACCTTCAAGCCCCGATTGACCTGCTCAAGGCGCAGACGGGACTGTTCGCAGGGGTCAATCCGTCCTCGTACTTCGGGGAAAGCTCCAGCGGCACCAGCACTGGAACCAGCAAGAGTAGCACGAGCGATCCGTGGGGAACGATTGGCTCTCTGGCGCAGGCGGCGGCGATCTTCGCCTCTGACCGCCGTCTCAAAGCCGATGTCGCTCCGGTCGGGCAGGATGAAGCGGGCCGCCAATGGTACGACTTCCGCTACGCCTGGGAGCCGCGCGGAACCGTTCATCGCGGCGTGATGGCGCAAGACCTTTTGAAAACCGAGCCGTGGCGCGTGCATCGTGACGCTGACGGCTTCTATGCGGTGGATTACGCCGGTCTGGAGCCGATCTGATGGCTGGATTCCTCGACTTCCTGAAAAACGCAGGCGGCGGCATCAAGGATACGTTGCTCGGCACGCCGGAACTTCAGGCCAAGTCCAACGACATTGTGGACCCGGAGCTGGGCGTTCTGAAGCGTCCGCCGACCTTGGAGGCCAACCCGAACGGCAACACGCAAGGCGGCCTCCTGTCCAACATCCTGAACACCGGCGACGACGGTGTGACCTTCGCCGACAAGCTCTATGCGGTGGGCGGCCTCATGCGTGGCCAGGACGATCCGCTGAGCGAGATCAACGCCAAGCGCACCGAGTACAAGGCCAACGAAAAGACCCGCCTCGCCGAGGAAAAGCAGAAGGCGGCCCGCGCCAAGCAATCGGCGGCCCTCCGCGCATCCTACATCGACGGCAAGTTCAACCCGCAAGCCTATATCGAGGCGATGGCCGGCGACGTCACTCCTGACGAGTTGGCCGGCTTCACCAAGTTCGCCCCGAAAGGCGGCGTTGACGGCGGCTTCGCCTACACCACCGACGCATTCAGCGGCGACACCACCTTCGGCGCGCAACGACCGATGAGCTACAACGAGCAGATCGCGCAGGACCGCCTGGAGGAGCAGGAGCGCCGCAATCAGGTGCTTGAGGACCTTGCTCGTGGCGGCCTGGCTGTGCGGCAGGGGCAGCTTGGACTCAGCCGCCAACGTGAGGGACGCATCGCCTCGCAGCCGAAGGGCTCGTCCGGCGGCGGCCTTGGCGGGGCTGGCGCTCCTGCACCGCTTCCTCCTGGTTTCCGTCTTGTGAGGCCCTGACATGGCTGGACCTATCGCCGAAGACGACCAAGGCAACCGCATCATGTGGAATGGACAGCAATGGCAGTCGCTCCCGAATGCGAAGGCTCCTGGTGCGCGCTATCTCCCGCAAAGCTACGGCGCGCCGGATAAGTCGGAAGCCGCCAACTTCAACGATTGGCGGAAAGATCAGGAGCCCGGCGTCAACAACGCCCGCTCAACCATTGCCCAGACGCGGGAGATGGAAGGCCTGCTGCAACGCCAGAAGACCGGCGGCATCTACGCTGTGCCGGTGATCGGCGATGTGGCCGGCATGTTCGACCCGGAAATCCGCCGGATGGAAGGCCTGTCGTCGGAAGCGGCGCGTTCGAAGCGTCAACCGAACGAAGGCACTATTTCCGACTTCGACGCCCGCATGTTCCAAGCGCAGGTTTTTGGTAAGGCTCAGCCGACAGAGACCAATCAGGCGATCATTCGCGCCAACCGCTTGGCGGCCGATGCAGTGATCCAGAAGCGCGCCTTTGCGGACGCCTACTATCAGACCTTCGGCAACCGCGTCGGCTTCGACGAGGCGTGGGACAGATACGCGCAGGACAACCCGATCTTCAGCCCGGAGAGCGAGGCGGCTGGACGTCCGATCCTGAACCCGAACCGCCAGAACTGGCGCGAATACTTCGGCATGGTCCGCACGGCTGGCGACAGGACGCCGACCCAGGCGGAGAGCGATCTGCGACGCACCAGCGCGGCCAAGAAGAAGCCCGAAGGCTGGACAGCGGGTCTGCCGGCCGCTCAGCGTAAGGCCGCCATGCTCTACAAAGGCGCGACGGGTAAGGCTGGATCAAAGGCCAATCCGTTCGTTCCCGCCAGCCTCGCGGAGTTCCAGAAGATTCCGCCAGGCTCCTACTTCATTGACGATGATGGGACGGTTCTTCCGAAACGCTGATGGGAACCTATGGCGATCTGCAAAGCGGCAAGGGCGGCACCTACCGCAAGGCGAACGAGGCCGAGAGTGCGGCGGCGCGGGACGCCAAGCGCCGGGTCAAGAACACGCCGGACCAGCTTCGGGCGCTGACCAAGGGCATTCTGCTGTCCGGGGCCGACGAGGTTGACGCGCGCGGCGCGCAGCTTGAGACCATGCTCGGCAACGTCGGCAAGCGCCTCAAGGGCCAGGAGCCTGAATATACCGGCCGCCAAGCCTACGATGCGGTGATGAAGGCGCAGGCCGAGGCCGACAAAGCCTATCAGAACGCCAACCCGATTGAATCCACCGCCCTGACCGCAGGAGGATCTCTGCTGATGCCGGGTGGCGGGGCCGTCGCCAAGGGCGTCCTGGGCTCTGGAAAGGGTCTGCTGGGCTCTACGGCTCTGGGTGCTCGCGCGTTCCGCGGTGCGATGCTGGGCGGGCTCCTGGGCGGCGTTGAGGGCTTTGCGGGCGGGGAGCAGGGAAAGCGCGTCGAAGGGGCTAAGAGCGGCGCTGCGATTGGTGCTGGTCTGGGTGCTGCGCTGCCGGTGGCCGGGTCTGTCGTCGGACAGGTCGGCAAGGGCGCAAAGCGGGTTGCGAACAAGATCGCTGGCGGCACGCTGACCAATCCCAACGTGGCGGCTGGCGAGCGTCTGGCGGCGGCGCTGAAAGCCGATGGCCTCTCACCAGAGCAGGTCCGTGCGGCGCAGAACGAATGGCTCAAGAACGGCGTCACGCCGCAACTGATGAACCTGGGGGGCGAGAACACCCGCCGTCTGCTGCGGGCTGCGGCCAATAAGGGCGGCGCGGCGAACACCCAGGCGGTGAAGAACGTCAATCAACTGGCGGCCGATCTGCAAGGTTCCGTCATCGACCGCACGCGGCAACTGACGCCGGGTGAGGCGCGTCCGGCGCAGCAGTTCGCGGAAGACATCGTCGAGCGCCGTGGAAACCTCGCCAGCCAGCAATACAAAGGCGCGTACGAAACCCCGATCCGTGTGACGCCGCAGGTTGACGATCCGCTGATGGGCGCTCCTGGCCGTGCTGCGCTGCTGCGTGCCCGCAAGGCTGCGGAAGCGCGCCGCGACTTCCCGCAGATGCAGCAACTCGACGAACTGCTGGCCTCAATGGAGAGTGGAGCACCTGCCGAGGTTTCCGCTGGAGCCTTGGATCGCGCCCGCATCGCCATGGGCAACGCTGGTCGTGGAGCCCTTGAAGACCCCCGCACGCGAGACATCGCTGGCGGCATGTTCTCCCGCGCTGACGACATCGACGCGATGCTGGCTCAGGTTCCTGAGCTGCAACCGGCGCGGCAGACCTATCGCGGCATGACGGGTCAGGAACGCGCTGTAGAGCTTGGCCGCAACAACGCCTTCACAGACCCGGACGCCTATCAGGCCGAGCTTCGCAAGCTGATGGAGATGCAAACCCCGGTGGACAATCCGTTCCCGGTCTCTGGCGAGGACATCCGCGGTGCGGCCGGCGTCGGACTGCGCGACGACATTATCCGCAATGTCGGTTCTCCGACCGAAGGGGCGACGGGATATCTCAACCGCCTGGCGACCGGCACCAACACCGGACGGGTTCTGGAAGAGACCTTCCCAAGCCAGGCGCAGCCGTATCGCGAGGGCGTCGGCCAACTTGTGCAGCAACTCAACGACGCGCGGTTTGTCTCGCCAAACAACGGCTCGAAGACCGTGTCTGCGCTGGAGGAAACCGGCCTCTTGGACGCCCTGCCGCCGACCAGTAAGACCGCCCTGGTCATGCGGGCGTTCGACATGCTGCGGCGCGGCCTGACCCTGACAGATCAGGAACGCGCGGCGCTTATGGAGCTTGGCGTAGGGACCGACATCGAGCGGGCGCTCCAGGCGCTGCCTAGGGAAGCATCGCCGGTCAGCCAGTACGGCCTGACGCCCCTCATTGCGGCGACGCCTCAATGATAGCGCAGAACGTACAAGATCGCTGTGGCGAAAGCCCAAATCACGAGAATCTGCGCCAAGCCTATAAGCTTGGGCTTGATCCATCGTTTGAACGGAGCCCACCGGCTCTCACCAACCACACGAAACTCAGCGTCGATCATGGGGCGCAGGTTATTCTAACCGGGGAGATGCAACAATGGCCGGTGTAAAGGTCAAACCAGCAGCCGCTTACGTTGTCGCCGCAGATCCAGTCGTTCTGGTCGATCCCACCACTGGCGCGCCCTATGCTGCGGCTGGGGGGTCGTTTACGGCGGCGGGAACTGCAACGGCGGCAGCCCCCTCTTACTCTGAGGGCACGTCAAACCCCTTCAGCATGGACCTTTCCGGGGCTCTGCGGGTCACCGGATCGTTCAGCGCTTCCTCGGTCGCCACGGCAACGGCGGCGGCTCCGTCCTACGGTGAAGGCACCTCGCAGCCGTTCAGCCAGAACCTCAGCGGCGACCTCCGCACCATCGCCAAGCAGTCCGGTGCATGGACTGTTGCGGCGACGCAGAGCGGAACCTGGAACATCGGCACGGTGGCGACGATCACCAACCCGGTCGCCGCCACGCAGTCCGGCACCTGGAACCTCAACAACATCAGCGGCACGATTTCGCTGCCGACTGGTGCCTCAACGGTCGCCTCGCAGGGTGTTCCTTCGGCGGCTCCTTACGCCGGAACCGGCGATGGCACCGAGATCTCCATTGGCAAGGGGATTTACGGCCTTCTGGCCACGCCTGCGACCCAACTCCCCAAAACCCCCCTGCTGACCTCGACTGACCTCTCGTACGTGTTCAACAGCTCTTCCGCCTCCACCACCCGCAGCCTTGTGGCCGCAGTAGCCTCCCAGACTACGCGTGGGTATCGCCTGTCCGTGACGGCCGCTGCCGCAACCACCCTGAACTTCACGGATGGGTCCGGCGGGACGGTTCTGTACACCATCGAGTTCCCCGCGGCCGGCGCTTACGTGTTTGACTTGGACTCCCGCGCCTACTTCACCACGTCGGCCAATACGGCCCTTCACGTGATCTCCAGCGCGGCAGTTAAGACCACGGTGGCCCTGTTCTATCTGACGAGCGTCTGATCATGAGCCAGTGGATTTCTTTCGGTGGCGGCGGTGGGGCCGTCGCCAATCTGAACACGACCTATGAAGAGGCGGGTTTTGGGGCTGGTGACGGAACCCTGATCAGCACGACTTCTCCCGCGCACACGAAGGGCGCCTATGTTCAGCTAACCGCGTCCACGGCGAACGATTGGGCCGGGTTCTGGGTTTCCCTCGCCACCGGCAGCGCCGCGTCGGCTCGATTCCTGTTCGACATTTCGTTTGACGGCGGCTCTACGGTCGCTGTGCCGAACGTCTATACGCTGCCTGGGGGGCCTTTCTCTAGCGGTCAGTCAGCACTTTTCTTCCTGCCGATGAATGTGCCGGCCGGCGCGAATATTCAGGTTCGCGCGCAGTCTGGAGTCGCCAGCCAAACGTTCCGCATTGCACTCCTGGGCGTCGTTCGGAACTCAGATTCTCGACCTCTGTTCAACACCTGCACGGCCATCAGCGCGGCTGATACCGCTGGCACGCAGCCAGGAACGACCGCGATTCCGCTAACCGATACCTGGACGGAGATGAACCCGTCCACTTCAGCGACGTATGGAGCAATTTTCGCGAACTTCGGGGCTTCTACATCGCCAGCCACATCGCAGGCGATTGGTATTGCCATTGGTCGCGGGGCCGCAGCTTCAGAGGTTGAGATGGTCCGCACGATCTCCGGGTTCAGCTCAACGTCGCCCACGCTCCGCGGGGTCAGCGGCTTCATGGTCGAAACTAGCGTTGCATCTGGGACGCGCATTTGCTGCCGGGCTTACGGAGCCACGCCAGGCTCAGATGCGATTGTTGGTCAACTCTTCGGGTTCTCCTGATGGCGCTTCCCGGCACGCTTGGCATCTCGTGGGGTAACCGGACGCTTCGCCGGTTTGACGGTGCGGTCATTCCTGGTGTTGTGGATACCGATGCCCTGGTCTTGACTGGGGCCGCATCTACGGCCGGCTTCGTCGTCGAGAAGATCGCGGACGAATACAACGTCCTGCGTTGGATGCTGACGGTTGGCGGCACGTCGGCGACCGCGCCGCCCGCTACGATTTCCGGGCTAGCAGATGGTGCGACGGTTCTCGGCACGCTGGCGGTTGGGGCGACCACGTGCGCCCTGACCATCACCATTGAGGGAGGCGTCTATGGCATCCGGCCGAAGTGGTCCGATACGACGACAACGTATGAGGGCCGCCAGACGCTTTTGAATACCGTTATGCCCGTCAGGCTCGGGGACCAAATAAAGCTTCGCCCTGGAACTTACGGCCTGGTCGGGGGTGTCAAGAGCTATACGCAGCGCATTCGATTCCTGACGCCGACCGGAACCTGGACCGGCTCTAACTGGGTCAAGATTTCTCCGCGCGATCCGCTGACGACAGTCTGGGCCGGGACGCTCCTTGATGGCTTCTCCGCGGAGGCTACGGGGCGGAACGCCTACCTGTGGTTTGATCAAATCAATTGGTCAGTTCCGCTGCTTGACGGTCAGGATCCGAACTCCACCTCCATCTTTTCTGGCGCGTCTGTCTCGAACTACGTCAAGATTACGAACTGCCAGTTCCTCTGCCCGGAAACCATCGGCACGCCACCGACCGGCACTGGCCGCGACCTCTCTATAGCGATTACGGCGAACGGGTCGTTCTGGTACATCGAAGATAACCGGGCCGAAAACGTCTGGATCTTCTGCACGTCATCGAGCGTTGGCGACACACTCGTCATCACCGGCAACGACATTATCGGTTGCTACAATGACGGGTTCAAAACGAACCACTACAACATCAAGTTTGAAGACAACTTCATCACCAATAAGCGGTGCGCCGACCCTTCTACTCTATCCGGCAGCGATGGGGCTCACCCGGACACCGTCCAGCACTTAGGTTGGAGCGACGGGATTTCCCGAACCATCGGCACCTACAAGCGCAACATCATGGTGCGCGGTGACGGACGTCCGAGCTGGCCTGATGGCCAAGGGATGTTCCTGACTGACAGCAAGAACGGCTCCAGCCTGCTCGGCCTGGAGATGGAAAACAACTTCGTCATCATGACGATGCAAAACGGGATTTCCCTCACGAACAGCATAGATCCTGTGGTTCGTGGTAACGCTACGATCCTCGATCCAACTGTTGGAGGGGTCGTCAATACCAACACCGGCACGGACCCGTATATCTATACACCCGCCATCGCTTTAGGCGGCGAAAGTTCGGCAACTGCGCACGGCGGTATTCTGTCGGGCAACATCCGCAACCAAGCGGTCATCACGTACGGGAATCACAATCCCCCCCCCGTCGCGACAAACAACATCACGCTAGACCCCGCTGCGGTCAGCGGGCCTTCAAGCTACGCGGAGAACTTCGTAAACCCTGAATTCGGCGCGGTGCTCAATAGCCGTGCGGCCGTCATCGCTCGCTTCACGCCCAAGGTCGGTGGTCCAGTTGATCTGGCCGGTGCTGGTCCATGGGATACGTCGGGCAACTGGCGCACCTACGGGGCTGCTACGCAAGTCACTATGGCCGCGCCTGCCGGTGGGCCGGAGCTTGTACCATCTGCTAACTTCACGATTGGTGCGAATGGCTCGATCACTGGCACGGTGACGGTGACGCCCTCGGATGGCGGCGCGGGTGGAACCTTCACGCCGCCGAGTGTTGCGATCAGCTCGGGAACCCCGACTGCGACCTTCACCTATACGCCTCCGGCCGGATCGGCCACGCGCACGATCAGCGTCACGAACAACGGTGGCCTCACCAATCCCCCCAGCGTCTCCTACGTCGTAAACGCGCCATCGGCGACCATGGTGACCCTGAGCGGCCCCGAGCAGCTACTTGTTGGGACGACTGGAACTCTAACGGCCGAGGTAGATGGGTTTGCGACTGGAGACCTGACCATCACCCTGAATCCGGTGGTTGGACTGACATTCGGCGGTGTCATTGTCATCCAGGACGGGACGAGCAGCGGCTCCACCACCATCACCGCCTCGACGCCGGGCACCAAGACGATTTCGGGAAGCAACAACGGCGGATTGGCTGGCCCCGCCTCCATCAACGTCGTCGCGTTCGCACCGGCCGTGACTTATGGCAATGTTGCAGCGCTTGTTCGCTGCGGATTCATCGCGCCGGTGGCATAGCAAAGACAACCATTAAACCAACGGAACCACGATGACCCGAGACGAACTCGCCGACTACTTCAAGACCGGCATCGACGCCCTCCATGCTCATGTGGATGAGCTTCCGGACGGTCCCGCCAAGGCCCGCTACAATCGTCGGGCCATGCTGGTTCATGCGCTGCTGGATGGCCTAAAAGGCGATGCCGTCGATGACGGGCTCGTTCAGCCGATGAGCGGCGGCGGCCCGAAACCCTAATGTCTGCGGCCGGTCAAATCCTGATTTGGGGCGCTGCGGTCTGCGCGGTGGTAGGCGTCAACGCCTTCGACCGTCGCAACCCGGATGCGCTCGGCGTGTCATTGATGATCCTGATGATGTGGTGCGCCCAGATCGTCTTGCAGTCGCTGTACACGCCGCCGGCCAGTATGCAGCTCGACAGCATTATGGATCTTGTCGCCGGCCTAGTGGTCGTCGCGGCATGGTGGACGCGCAGATCCGCCTGGAAACTGGCGACCGCTGTCCTGTTCCTCGTCATGATCCTGAACCACGCGGCGTTCTGGCTCTCACCAAGAGGCGAAGATGCCTTCTTGTTGTATCTTAAGTTGCGAAACACCCTGTTCGCCTTACAGTTGCTTTGCGTGGCGGGGCCGGGGGTTAGGTATGTGGGGGATCGCGTGGCAGGCGCTCTTAGCCCTTGGCTGCGCCGCCATATTGGCCACGTTCCTCACCAGGG
>JAFEDJ010000056.1 GCA_018241685.1 Pseudomonadota bacterium | reverse complement strand
GTCGCCGACGAGGATGACGGCCAGGCCGGGCTGCACGCCCTGGTCGGCGAGGTGATCGACACGCTCGCGGAAGCCCTCGCGCAGCTGCTTCGAGAGGGCCTTGCCGTCGATGATCTGGGCGGTCACGGATTCAGTCTCCTGGAAAAAAGCGGGGCGATCCGTGGTCGGATCGCCCCGGCGAAACGCCTTGCGGGGCGAGAGGGAGAAACTCTTGTGGCTCTCAAGGAAACGTCGGGCCGCCCCAAGTTTCCTTGCCCCCCGCGGGGGGTGGGCTGGGCGTAGCCCGGCCCTGGGGGCCCTTAGAAGCCCTGGCCGGGGATCCAGTTGGTGCCGGCCAGCGGCAGGCCGGCCATGGCGGCGGCTTCGATGGTCAGGGCGACCAGGTCTTCCGGCTCCAGGTGATGCACGTTCTGCTTGCCGCAGGCCCGGGCGATGGTGGTGAGTTCCATGTTCAGGGTCTTGAGGTAGTTCTTGAGGTGCTTGGCGCCGACCGCCGGGGTCAGGCGCTGCTCCAGGGTGGCGTCCTGGGTGGTGACGCCGACCGGGCACTTGCCGGTGTGGCAGTGGTGGCAGAAGCCGGGGGCGGTGCCCAGGGCGTTGTAGTCGGCGATGGCGTCGTGGTGGGCGCCGTTCTGGAAGTAGGTTTCGCCGTTGCAGCCGAGGGCCACCAGCACGCCCTGGCCGATGGCTACCGCGTCGGCGCCCATCGCCAGCGCCTTGGCCACGTCGGCGCCGGTGCGGATGCCGCCGGAGACGATCAGCTGGACCTTGCCCTTCATGTCCAGGTCTTCGAGGGCATTGACGGCCTGGCGCACGGCGGCCAGGGTCGGGATGCCGATGTGTTCGATGAAGCAGGTCTGGGTGGCGGCGGTGCCGCCCTGCATGCCGTCCACCACCACCACGTCGGCGCCGGCATGCACGGCCAGCTTGACGTCGTTGAAGGTGCGGGTGGCGCCGACCTTCACGTAGATCGGCTTTTCCCAGTCGGTGATCTCGCGCAGTTCCTGGATCTTGATGGCCAGGTCGTCCGGGCCGGTCCAGTCCGGGTGGCGGCAGGCGGAGCGCTGGTCGACGCCTTCCGGCAGGGTGCGCATCTTGGCGACGCGCGGGTTCACCTTCTGACCCAGCAGCATGCCGCCGCCGCCCGGCTTGGCGCCCTGGCCGATGACGACCTCGATGGCGTCGGCCTTGCGCACGTCGTCCGGGTTGAAGCCGTAGCGGGACGGCAGGCACTGGTACACCAGGATCTTGGAGGAGCGGCGCTCTTCCGGCGTCATGCCGCCGTCGCCGGTGGTGGTGGAGGTGCCCATCTCGGTGGCGGCGAGGCCCAGCGCTTCCTTCACGTTGGCGGACAGGGCGCCGAAGCTCATGCCGGCGATGGTGATCGGGATGTCGAGTTCGATCGGCTTCTTGGCGAAGCGGGTGCCCAGCACGGTCTTGGTCAGGCACTTCTCGCGGTAGCCCTCGAGCGGGTAGCGGGACATGGACGCGCCGAGGAAGACCAGGTCGTCGAAGTTGGGCAGCTTGCGCTTGGCGCCCATGCCGCGGATTTCATACAGGCCGTGGGCGGCAGCGTTGCGGATGTAGTCGAGGGTCTTGCGGTCGTAGCCGTAGGATTCCTCGCGGGAGAGGTTCTTGAATTGCACGGGTTTGGTTTCCATTTGGGAACTCCTCAATATTCGTCGGCTAGGTCCGTCGGCGTCGTCCTGATGGGGGGCGGAGGCGGGTTCGGCGCTCCGCCCCGGACGGGGCGCGGGATCAATATTCCTGGTTGGCGTCGGCGTTCCAGTGGTAGAGGGAACGCTTGGAGGCGATGCGCCGGAAGGCCTTCGGGTCGTGGTCGAGGCCGGCCTGGTCGAGCAGGCTGGCGACGGCGGCGATGTCTTCGTCGGTCATCGGTTCGTACTGGGCGTCGGCGCCGAGGGACTTCACGCTGCCCTTTACGTAGAGCACCGCTTCGTACAGCGAGTCGCCGAGGGCGTCGCCGGCGTCGCCGCAGATCACCATGCGGCCAGCCTGGGCCATGAAGGCCGAGAAGCTGCCTACCGAGCCGCCGACGACGATGTTGCCGCCCTTCAGCGAGATGCCGCAGCGCAGGCCGGCATCGCCGTCGATGACCAGGAGGCCGCCGTGGGCAGAGGCGCCGGCGCCGTTGGAGGCGAAGCCTTTCACGTGCACCTTGCCGCTCATCATGTTCTCGGCGACGCCGGTGCCGGCGCTGCCGGTGATCGTCACGCTGGCGGCCTTGTTCATGCCGCCGGCGTAGTAGCCGGCGTGGCCGATGATCTCGACTTCCACCGGGCAGTCGAGGCCGACCGCGATGTTGTGGGCGCCGTCCGGGTTGAGCACGGTGACGTGGCGGGCCTTGCCGTCCTTGGCGTCGTTGTGCAGGAAGGTGTTGAGCTCGCGCAGGGGCTGGGTGGCGAGGTCAAAGGTCAGGCGTTCCATACGTACATCTCCTCGGGCGCGGGTTCGAAAACGGTGGCGTGCTTGATGCCGGGCAGGTGGGCCAGCGAGCGGAACTCGGAGGCGATGGCCACGTAGTCGTCGGTCTCGGCAACGACTGCCGGCTTGCAGGCGAAGGGGTCGCGGATCAGGGCCAGCTTGTCCGGCGTGCCCATCAGGAAGGTGAAGAAGCCGTCGAGCTCCTCGAAGCCCTTCTGCAGGGCGGTCTCCAGGTCGTCGCCTTCACGCAGGCGCCATTCCAGGAAGCGGCAGGCGGCCTCGGTGTCGTTGTCGGTCTCGAAGTGGATGCCGCGCGGCTCCAGCATGCGGCGGATGCCGTTGGGGTTGGACAGGGAGCCGTTATGGACCAAGCAGAAGTCCTCGCCGGCGGTGAAGGGGTGGGCACGGTCCGGCGTCACGGCGGATTCGGTGGCCATCCGGGTGTGACCGACCAGGTGCGAGCCGGTCAGCTTGCTGAAGTCGTAGCGGGCCGCCACTTCGGCGGGCGTGCCGATGTCCTTGTAAAGGTCGATGCTGCGTCCGGTGGACAGGATGTGCAGCTTGGGATGGTGCTCGGCGATCCAGCGCTTGACGATGGCCGGGGCCACGTCGAAGGTCAGCACGGCGTGGTTGCCTTTGATCTCGATGCCGACCGGCACGCCCAGGTGGGACTTCAGCTCATGGCTGAGGCCGAGCCAGTTGAAGTCGGCGCCGTCTTCGGTGAGGCCGGAATACACGCTGATCTTGCGCTGGCTTTCGGCCAGGGGGTTGCCGAACACCGCCAGGCCGGCAGAGTCGGGGCCGCGCTCGGTCATGCCGATCAGCATCGGCACCATCAGTTCGCCGAGCTTTTCCCGCAGGGCTGGCGTCTTGACCAGCAATCCGACGATTCCACACATGGTTGTTTCTCCTTCGTTCAGTTCTTAGAAAAATTCCAGGTAGTTCTTGATTTCCCAGTCCGACACGTGGCGCATGTACTCCACCCACTCCATGTGCTTGAGGCGCAGGAACTCACCGGCGACCGGGCCGAGGGCCTTGCACAGCACGGTGTCCTTCTCGAGGGCGAGCAGGGCTTCGTGGAGGTTCTGGGGCAGGATCTCGATGCCGGCGGCCTTGAGTTCCTCGGGGCTCAGGGCGTAGAGGTTCTGGTTTTGCGGATCGCCCGGATCGAGGTCGCGTTCGATGCCGTCGAGGCCGGCGGCGATCACCGCGGCGGTGGCCAGGTAGGGGTTGCAGGCACCGTCCGGTAGGCGCAGCTCGAGGCGGCCGTGGGGGATGCGCACCATCGACGAGCGGTTGTTGTCGCCGTAGCTGATGTAGGCCGGGGCCCAGGTGGCACCGGTCAGCGAGCGGCCGACGACCAGGCGCTTGTAGCTGTTGACCGTCGGCGCGCAGATGGCGGCCAGGGCCGGGGCGTGGGCCAGGATGCCGCCGAGGAACTGGTAGGCCAGCTTGGACAGGCCGAGGCCGTGCTTGTCCGTCTTGTCGGCGAACAGGTTGGTCTTGCCATCGCCGAGGGACATGTGGATGTGCATGCCGTTGCCGGGCCGGTTGGCGAAGGGCTTGGGCATGAAGGAGCAGATCATGCCCAGGTCGTTGGCGATCTCCGAGGCGGCCATCTTGAACAGCAGGTAGTGGTCGGCGGAGGTCAGGCAGTCGGCGTAGGTGTAGTTGATCTCGAACTGGCCGTTGGCGTCCTCGTGGTCGATCTGATAGACGTCCACATCCACCTGGCGCAGGCTGTCGGTGAGGGTCTCGAGGAACTGGCGGTTGCGCGACAGGCCCTTGTAGTCGTAGCAGGGCTTGGGCAGCGTGTCGGTCGGGTCGGTCGGGATGATGTTGCCGGCTTCATCCTTCTTGAGCAGGGAGAACTCGGGCTCCAGGCCGGTGAAGAAGGTGTAGCCCTTGGCGTCCAGGCGCTTGATCTGGTCCTTCAGCACCACGCGGGTGTCGAGCGGCCAGGGCTCGCCCTTCACGTGGCCGTCGCAGGCGATGCGGGCGTAGCCGGGCTGCCAGGGCACCAGGCTGAGGGTGTCCAGGTCGCCGACGGCCATGAAGTCGGGGCCGTTGGGCTCGATGCCGAGGCCCCACACCGCGAAGCCCGCGAAACCGGCGCCGGTGGTGAGGATGTGCTCGAAGTGGGCGGCCGGGACCGACTTGGTCTTGGCCGTGCCGTGGATGTCGACAAACTGGGCAAGGACATACTTGACGTCGTTGTCCGCGAGAAACTTCTTTGCTTCTGTGGGCGTCATTGCCGCTCTCCTGATTGGGGTGGGGTCGTGGGGGGTCAGTTGAAGCTGTGGGGGGCTACGGCGCCGCCGCCCAGCTCGACGGCGATGTCGAGCAAGGTCTCCCACAGGTAGTGTCCGTAGCTGCCGTCACCCCAGATGCGCACTGCCGGCTGGCCGTTGCGCAGTTCCGGGATCACCGTCACGCCGACGCCGACCATCGAGGTGAGCACCACCGGGCGGGTGGCCAGGTCGAGGGGACGGAAATTGACGTTGCAGGTCTGGCGCAGCAGTTCGTCGAGCCTGGCGCCGCCGAGCAGCAGCGCGACGTCCTGGCGCAGCACCGGATAGACGCCGGCGCTGCGCGGCGCGGCGGCGAGGCGGGCGATCAGCGTCGCCGGGCCTTCCACCAGGAACTCGGTGAAGCCGAGGCGGGCGATCAGGCCGCCGCCGTCCACCGGCAGCCAGCTGTTGGGCAGTGGCGGAATCGGCAGGCCGAAGTTTTCGAGCCAGGCGGCGGCGCCGGGGCCCTTGCAGCCGTGGCGCGGCGTGAGGGACTGGTCGGCGATGCCGAGATTGGCGACGGCGGCCTTCTGGGCGGCGGGGTCGGGCAGGGTGGCGAGGTCCGCCACCGGGCTCACGGCGAGGGCGTTGCTGGGCATCACGCGGCCTCCTTCTGCTTGAGGTTGTCCGGGTCGTAGAACGGGGTGGCGCTCACCTGGGCCTGGACCATCGAGCCGCCGGTGAGGCGGATGCTGACGGTGTGGCCGGGCTTGGCCAGGTCGGGGCGCACGAAAGCGAGGCCGATGTGGCGCTTGAGGGTCGGGCTCCAGGCGATGCTGGTGACGCGGCCGGCGATGTCGCTGCCCTCGATGACCAGGTTGCATTCCAGCGGCACCGGACCTTCGTGGCCGGCCGGGAAGCTGATGCCCACCAGTTGCTGCTTGCGCGGCTTGTGCGAGACGGCGACGAGGCTGCGCTGGCCGACGAAGAAGGGCTTGTTCATCTTCAGCGCCCATTCCATGCCGACTTCCAGCGGGGTGGTGAGACCGTCGGTGTCCTGGCTGATGATGATGTGGCCTTTTTCCAGGCGCAGCAGGCGCTGGGCTTCCACGCCGAAGGGGCGGACGCCGTGGCTGGCGCCGGCCTTCATCAGGGCGTCCCACAGGGCGCCGCCGTGGCTGGCCGGCACGTGGATCTCGTAGCCCCATTCGCCGACGAAGCCGACCCGCATCAGGCGCGCCGGGATGCCTGCCACTTCGCCCTCGCGCACCGCCAGGTAGGGGAAGGCGGCGGCCGACAGATCGAGGCCGGTCAGGCTGCGCAGTACCTCGCGGGACTTCGGCCCGGCGAGGTTCACCGCGGCGAAGGCGCCGGTGTGATTGACGATGCCGCAGTCCAGCCGCCACATGGTGTTGAGGCGGGACAGCTCGCGGTAGATCGTCGCTGCGCCGGAGGTGGTGGTGGTGAAGTAGAAGTGGTCGTCCGCCAGGCGGGCCACCACGCCGTCGTCGATGACCACGCCGGACTCGTCGCACATCACCGCGTAGCGGGTCATGCCGACCTTGAGGTTGGCGTAGTTGGACGTATAGACGCGCTCCAGGAACTCGGCGGCCTGCGGGCCGATGACCTCCAGCTTGCCGAGGGTGCCGACGTCGATCAGGCCGACGCCGTTGCGCACCGCCAGGGCTTCACCGCGAATGCAGTCGAGGCGGCTCTTGCCGGCGAGCTGGTAATACTCCGGGCGCTGCCACACGCCGGCGGGCATCCACTTGGCGCCGAGGGCGTCGTGGCGGCTGTGCAGCGGGGTGCGACGCTCCGGGTGGAAGCCGCGGCCGGCCAGGATGGACATCGGGACCGGGTGGAAGAAGGGGCGCGCGGTGGTGGTGCCGACCTGCTGGGGTTCCTTGCCGGTCAGGCGGGCCAGGATGCGCAGCCCGTTCATGTTGGAGTGCTTGCCCTGGCTGGGGCCCATGCCGTTGGTGGAAAAGCGCTTCAGCAGCTCGATGTTGTCGAAGCCTTCCTGCACCGCGTTGCAGAAATCCTTGAACTGCAGGTCCTCGTCGAAATCGACGAAGTTCTTGCCGGCCGGGTGGTCGATGATCGGCCACGGGTGGCTGGGGCTCTCGCTCTCGGGGGGCAGGGCGGCGCCGCTGGCGCTGCCGAAGCCGGCCGCGGCGGCGGCGTGGCTACCAGCGCGGGCGCCGTCGGCGAGCTTGCGTTCCAGCTCGAAGACGCCATTGACGCGGCCGCAGGCGAACACGCCGTCGGGCAGCACGTCGGGGACGAACTGTTCCACCGCCCGGTCGTAGCGCATGCGGGTGGTGGCCTGGTACAGCAGGTTGGCGGCGGGGGCCCAGCCGGTGCTCATCAGGATGCCGTCGCAGGGGATGTCGCGGGTCTGCGCGGTGGGGGTGCCGTCGGCGCGCAGCGCGGCGATGCGGGCGCCGGCGCACAGGCCGTTGGCGTCGGGCCTGGCTTCGACGATGCAGTGGCCGCTCAGCACCTCGATGCCGGACTGGCGCAGCAGGTGGGCCAGCGGCTCGGCCTTGCCGGGGTTGGTGCGCAGGTCTACCACTGCGGCGATGGCGGTGCCGAGGGCCAGCAGATCCAGTGCGGCGCGGTAGCCATCGGCGTTGGCGGTGAGCACCACTGCCTTGTCCATCGGCTTGACGCCATAGCGGTAGGCCAGGCGCTGGGCGGCGGAGGCCAGCATGATGCCGGGCAGGTCGTTGTTGTGGAAAACAGCGGGTTGCTCGAAGGCGCCGCTGGCGACGACCACGCTGCCGGCGCGCATCTTGAGCATGCGCTCCGCGCTGACCAGCGGAATCCAGTGGTCCTTGTAGTAACCGGCGGCGTAGGTGGCGGTGAGCACGCGGATGCGCGGCTCGGCGGCAACCTTGGCGAGCAGGTCGGCGTGCTGCTGGCGGCGGCCGTTGTCGTTGCCGAGCTGGTAGCCGGCGCTGCCGCCAGCCTGGGCGTTCTCGTCCACCACCGTCACGTCGGCGCCCTGGGCGGCGGCGGCCAGCGCGGCGGACAGGCCGGACGGGCCGGCGCCGATGACCAGCACGTCGCAGAAGTCGTAGGCCTTGGGGGTGCGCTTGTGCGGGCTCTTCAGGTCCACCTTGCCGAGGCCGGTCATGGCGCGGAACATTCGCTCCCACATCGGGAATAGGCGCTTGCTGTGGAAGGCCTTGTAGTAGAAGCCGACCGGCAGCACGGCGGACAGCTTGCCGAGGAAGCGGCCCTTGTCGTCGGCCAGGCTGCCGAAGGTATTGACGGCGGTCAGGTCCATACCGGCCACGAGGGGCGTGACGTCGGCGCGCACGTTGGGCGTGCCGCCCGACTGGTGCAGCGCATTGACGTCATGGTTGGCCAGGGACAGCACGCCGCGCGGGCGGTGGTACTTGAAGCTGCGGCCGAGCACGCGGACGCCAGCGCCCCACAGGGCGGCGCTGATGGTGTCGCCGGCGTAGCCCTTGTAGGTCTGGCCTTCGAACTTGAATTCGACGGGGCGGGAGCGGTCGATCCACTCGCCGCGGGTGGCGGGCAAACGCATCATTGATCTCCCTCGTAGAAATAGGTCTTCAGCACGACGTCCTTCTCGGTGTCCCGCTCGGCGATGAACCAGGTGTTGCTGGGGGTGTGGCACCACCATTCCTTCTTCAGGCCGGGGGCGCCGTTGCGGTTGAAGATGTAGTCGGCCCAGGCATCGTCGCTGGCGGTGGCCGGGTTGGGCATCGGGCGCACTTCGCCCCAGTAGTGGAATTCCGAAACCGGGCGCGGGCCGTTGAGGGGGCAGGTCATGATCTTCATGGCGGTTTTCCTTTCTCTCCGGGGCCGGGTCAGTGGCCGACCGAGGCCGCGCCCTTTTCGCCGGTGAGGGCGTAGTTGCGGAAGCGGTCGAGGGAGAAGCCGGTGATCAGCGGGTGGGCGGTGTCGGTGGCGATGGTGTGGGCCATGGTCTTGCCGCACACCGGCGTGGCCTTGAAGCCCCAGGTGCCCCAGCCGGAATCCAGGTAGAAGCCATCCACCGGGGTCTTGCCCATCACCGGCGCGAAGTCGGGGGTCATGTCGGCCATGCCGGCCCACTGGCGCATCACCTTCACGTTGGAGAGGAAGGGGAACATCTCCAGCATGTGGCTGGTGAGGCCTTCGACGAAGTCCAGCGTGGAGCGGGTGCCGTGCAGCTCGTAGGGGTCGAGGGAGGCGCCCATCACCAGCTCGCCGCGGGCCGACTGGCTGATATAGACGTGCAGGCTGCCGGACACCAGGATCGGGTCGAGCCAGGGCTTGACCGGCTCGCTGACCATCGCCTGCAGCGGGTGGATGTAGATCGGCGACTTGACGTCCACCATCTTGAGGATGCGCGGCGTGGAGCCGGCCACCGCGCACAACACCTTGCCGGTGCTGATGTAGCCCTTGCTGGTGCGCACGCCCTTGACCTTGCCGCCTTCCACGTCGATGCCCAGCACTTCGGTCTGCTGGTGGATCTCGACGCCGCGCTGGTCGGCGCCGCGGCCGTAGCCCCAGGCCACCGCGTCGTGGCGCGCCACCGAGCCGGGGGCGTGGTACAGCGCGCCGAGGATCGGCGAGTGGCCGGCGCAGGTGATGTCGATCATCGGCGCGGCTTCCTTCACCACTTCCGGCCCGACCACTTCGGAGGCGACGCCGTAATGCTTGTTCACCTCGGCGCGCCAGCGCATGGTGCGCAGCGCCGAATCGGTGTGGGCGAGGGTGAAGTGGCCCCGGTTGGCGTAGAACAGGTTGAGGTCGAAGTCTTCCGACAGGTCCTGCCACAGGCGCACGGACTCGTCGTAGAACTGGACGCCCTCGGGGGTCAGGTAGTTGGAGCGGATGATGGTCGTGTTGCGGCCGGTGTTGCCGCCGCCGATGTAACCCTTCTCGAGCACGCAGACATTGGTGATGCCGTGTTCGCGGGCCAGGTAGTAGGCGGCCGACAGGCCGTGTCCGCCGCCGCCGATGATGACCACGTCGTAGCTGGATTTCAGCTTCTCGTGGAAGGTGAACATCCGGGGTTCCGGGTGCTTCTTGTTGAGCGCGAAGCGCAGGAGACGCCAGGGCATGGTGGTTCCTCTAGTTCCGGTGTTTCAGCGGAAGACGACGGTCTTGTTGCCATGGACGAGGACGCGGTCCTCGAGGTGGTAGCGCAGTCCGCGTGCGAGTACGGCCTTCTCGATGTCCTTGCCGTAGCGGACGAGGTCGTCGGGGGCGTCGGAGTGATCCACGCGGATGACGTCCTGCTCGATGATCGGTCCCTGGTCGAGCTCACTGGTGACGTAGTGGCAGGTGGCGCCGATGAGCTTGACGCCCTTGGTGTGGGCCTGGTGGTAGGGCTTTGCACCGACGAAGCTGGGCAGAAAGCTGTGGTGGATGTTGATGATCTGGCCGGGATAGTTGGTGCACAGCTCCGGCGAGAGGATCTGCATGTAGCGGGCCAGCACCATCACGTCGCCATCGGCCTCGCGGAACAGCTCTTCGACCTTGGCGTAGGCGGCGGGCTTGTTGTCCGCGGTGACGGGCACGTGGTGGAAGGGGATGCCGTGCCATTCGACGAAACCGCGGAAGGTCTCGTGGTTGGAGATGACGCAGGGGATGTCGATGTCCAGGTCGCCGGACTGCCAGCGGGCGAAGAGATCGTAGAGGCAGTGTTCTTGCTTGGAGACGAGGATGACGACGCGCTTCTTGCGGGCGCTGTCGGAGATGCGCCACTCCATGCCGAACTCGACGGCGATGGGGGCGAACTTGTCGCGCAGGGTGTCGATGCCGAAGGGCAGGGAGTCGGCCAGGATTTCCTGGCGCATGAAGAAGCGGCCCGCCTCGGCGTCGGCGTGGTGGTTCGCCTCGGTGATCCAGCCCTGATGGCTGGCAAGGAAGCCGCTTACCGCGGCGACGATGCCGACCCGGTCGGGACAGGAGAGGGACAGGGTGTAGCGACGACTCGATGACATGCTCTCAACTCCGCTGGAAGTTCATGTAGAGAATTATTTTTGCACATGGTGCATCTCGAGGTGAATCGTGTCAACTATTTTTTCCTCGTATGAAACACTTGCCTGTGCAATAATTTCGTCATCGAGATTTAGGTGGGAGAACCCCCATGAGCGAACAAGAAGGCAGCGGCAGCCTGGAGCGCTACCTGGGCAACACGATCCGTGACCTGCGCCAGAAGCACGGCCTCACCATTGCGGATGTGGCCAACCTGGCCGGCATCAGCCGCGGCATGCTGTCGAAGATCGAGAATGCGCAGACAGCCACCAGCCTGGACACCCTGTCGCGGCTCGCCGGCGCCCTCGGCGTGTCGATCGCCACGCTGTTCCGTGGCTACGACGTGCGCGACGGCAGCGCGCAGCTGGTGAAGGACGGCGAGGGGATGGAAGTGGTGCGGCGCGGCACCAAGAAGGGGCACACCTATCACCTGCTGGCCTACGACCAGGGGCCGACCAAGGTCTTCGAGCCTTTCCTGATCACCATCGACCACGAGTCGGAGACCTTCCCGATCTTCGAGCACCCGGGCACCGAGTTCATCTACATGCTCGAGGGGGAGATCGAGTACCGCCATGGCCAGAACACCTATGTGCTGAAGCCGGGCGACGCGCTGACCTTCCGCGCCGACATTCCCCATGGGCCGGAAAAGCTCAGCAAGTGCCCGATCCGCTTCCTCAGCGTGCTGATGTATCCGAACCCGGGCGAGGCCAGTTGAGCCGGCGGTGTTTTCGCCGTCGGGAGTGGCACAACCGAAACCTTTCTTTCTGGGGCTGCAGTTCTGCAGGGACGAATGAATCCGCCCCTGCGGAACGACCAGCGTCGACAGGACCGGCTCTCGTGGTAACCGTGCCGTATGGTTTTTACGGCTCGCACGGTGCCAGCCTGGCCAGGTCGGCGGCCAGCGCGTCTTCGCCGCGCAGTTTGCCGACTTCGTCGCGATAGCTGCCGGTGCCGCGGAGCACCGTGAACTGCCAGCTCTTCTCGATCTGTTCCCGCTCGCGGCTCTTCATGAAGCCGGCGATGAAGCGGTTGACCTCCTGCAGCAGGCGGCACGACGACGGCGCGTCGGCGACGCCGACCGCGTAGAACCAGGGCTGGCGCGACAGCGGCTCGGGGAGGATCTCGATGCGGCCGCGCCACGGGCTGTCCTGCCCATAGCAGGCCCACGCGAAGATCGGGTGATCCACCGCGAAGGCATCCACGGTGCCGTCGGCCAGTGCGTCGTGGATGACGCCCTGGTCGGAATAGCCGATCAGGTTGGCCAGCCGCACGGTGCCGGGTTCCTTGCGGGTGTGCTTGCTCCAGCGCAGGCCGGCGGCTTCCAGCGCGGCGAAGGCGGCCGGGTCGTTGATGCAGCCAAGGACCTTGCCTTCCAGGCTGGCCACGCCGTCGATGCGCGTGTCGCCGTGGCGGCGCGCCAGCACGTAATTCAGGTAGGTGTAGCTGTCCGAGAAGGCCACGCCCTTGTAGGCGGCATTCGGCGGCAGCGCACTCCACACCAGGTCGGCGGCGGGCTCGCCGGGGCGGCGGCCGGCCTGCAGAAGCTCGGTGCATTGGTCCCACGGATGTTCGACGAAGTCCACCGCCACGCCCAGGTGCTTGGCGAAGGCGCGGGCGTAGTCCACATCCAGCCCGCGCAGTGGCGCGCCGGGCTGCAGGCGGAAGGACAGGCCCTTGAAGGCCGGCTCGATGGCGACCCGCAGGCGGCCGCGGCGGCGGATGTCGGCCAGCCGGTCGTAGCCGGCGTCGGCGGTGAGGCCTTCCTTGTCGAGCAGGCGGTCGAGCACCGCCACGATGTTGTCGTGGGGCTGCTTTTCCAGTCCGCCCAGGTCGAGGCTCAGGCGCTCGGCCCATTCGAGCTTGAGGCGCTGGCGGTCGAAGGTGGACTGGTTGAGGGTGTGCATGGCGGAAATGACCCGCCCGTGTTCGTCGAGGGTGGCGAGGGCGTCGCGCAGCCCGGCGAAGGTCTCTTCGATACGCGTGAAGGCGGCGCCGGTTTCCTGGTTGGAGCGGGCCACGCTGGCTGCGCTCTCCTGGCGGAAGCCCTGCAGGCCCTGCTGGAAATCGGCAAAGTCGAGTAGTTGTGAGGCGCTCTTGGCGTTGGCGACGGTGTCGCCGGCGAGGGCCCGGATGTTGTCGGCGACCACTGCGAAGGCACGCCCCTGTTCGCCGGCGCTGGCCGCTTGAATGGCGGCATTGAGGGCCAGCAGGTCGAGGTCGCGGCCGATCTTCTCGAGCACCTTGACCACTTCGCCGATGCGCGCGACCTTGGCCGACAGGGTTGCCTCCAGCTCGGCCAGGCCGGCGTCGATGTCGCCGGCGGTGGCGGCGAGAGTCGCTTCGGCCTGCTGGCGCAGCGCGTGGGCTTCCTCGCTGCCGTTCAGCATGCGGCGCTGGCCGCGCTCGATCTCCAGGGTCATCGCACCGATGCGGGCTTCCACTTCTCCCAGGTGGGCGGCGTGGGCGGTTTCGGCATTCATGCCGTGGCGGATCAGATGGGCGATGTGGCGACCCCACAGGGCCAGGCGACGGCCCGGCGACGGCGGGGCCGGCGGAGCCACGACGGGCTCCGGGGCCCCGCCGCCGACGGCATCGTCGGCGGCCATGAAGTCGTTTCCGCGGGGCCCGAACAGGCCCTTCATAAAACGATTCATCGACATGGGCTCAGTCGTGGTAGGCAGACTCGCCGTGGGTGCTCAGGTCAAGGCCTTCGCGTTCCGCTTCCTCGCCGATGCGCAGGCCGATGGTCATGTCCACCAGCTTGAAGGCAATGTAGGACACCACGCCGGACCACACCACCGCGGTGCCGACGCCCCAGGCCTGGGACAGCAGCTGGGCGCCCATGTCGTAGGGCGCGACGGCGTTGGCGACATAGTCGTAAACACCGGTGCCGCCCAGTTCGGGCGAGGCGAACACGCCGGTCAGCAGCGCACCGAGGATACCGCCGACGCCATGCACGCCGAACACGTCCAGGGTGTCGTCCATGCCGAGCATGCGCTTGAGGCCATTGACGCCCCAGTAGCACACCAGGCCGCCGAGCAGCCCCATGATGATGGCGCCCATTGGGCCGACCAGGCCGCAGGCCGGGGTGATTACGACGAGGCCGGCGATGGCGCCGGAGACCGCGCCGAGCATCGACGGCTTGCCCTTGAAGATGGCTTCGATCAACGTCCATGCGACGGTTGCGGCGCAGGTGGCCACCAGCGTGTTGAAGAAGGCCAGGCCCGCGGTGGCGCCGGCTTCCAGGGACGAACCGACGTTGAAGCCGAACCAGCCGACCCACAGCAGGGAGCCGCCGACCATCGTCATCGTCAGGCTGTGCGGGGCCATCGATTCACGGCGGTAGCCGAGGCGCGGGCCGATCATGAAGGCGCCGATCAGCGCGGCGATGCCGGCGTTGATGTGCACCACGGTGCCGCCGGCGAAGTCGAGGGCGCCCTTGTTGAACAGGAAGCCACCCACTTCAGCCGCCTTTTCCGCCGCTTCGGCAGAGGTGAAGGCATCCGGGCCGGCCCAGTACCACACCATGTGGGCCATCGGGATGTAGGAGAAGGTGAACCACAGCACCATGAAGGCCAGCACCGCGGTGAATTTGATGCGCTCGGCGAAGCCGCCGATGATCAGCGCCGGGGTGATCGCCGCGAAGGTCAGCTCGAAGGACGCGAAGATGTACTCCGGCAGCACGACGCCCTTGCTGAAGGTGGCGGCCACGGTGTCCGGCGTGACGCCCTTCATGAACAGCTTGTCGAAGCCTCCGATGAAGGCATTGCCGTCCGTGAAGGCCAGGCTGTAGCCATAGACGGCCCACAGCACGCCGAGCAGGCAGAAGATCACCAGCGACTGCATGAGGATCGACAGCATGTTCTTGCTGCGGACCATGCCGCCGTAGAACAGGCCGAGGCCAGGGGCGGCCATCATCACCACCAGCAGCGTGGCGGTGATCAGCCAGGCGGTGTCGCCCTTGTTGGGCACGGGAGCGGGAGCGGGAGCGGGAGCGGCAGCGGCAGGGGCTGCCGGTGTTGCGGCAGTGGCGGTTGCGGCCGCGGCTGCCGGAGTGGTGGCTGTGTCGGCGGCGGCGCTGACGTTCGCCGCAGCGGCCGGCGCGTCGTCGGCCCAGCCGGGCATCGCGAAACAGAGGGCGAAAAGCAGGGTTGCCAGGGCAAGAATGCGTTTCATGAGAGCGCTCCTAAAGGGCTTCGAGACCGGCTTCGCCGGTGCGGATGCGGACGGCCTTCTCAAGGTCGAAGACGAAGATCTTTCCGTCGCCGATCTTGCCGGTGGCGGCGGCCTGCTCGATGGCGGCGATGGCGCTTTCCAGCACGTCGTCGGGCACGGCGACCTCCACTTTCACCTTGGGCAGGAAGTCCACGACGTACTCGGCACCCCGGTACAGCTCGGTGTGCCCCTTCTGGCGGCCGAAGCCTTTGACGTCGGTGACGGTGACGCCGTTTACGCCGACGGCATTGAGGGCCAGGCGGACCTCGTCGAGCTTGAACGGCTTGATGATTGCGCTAATCCATTTCATTGGAACCTCCAAGGGAGGCCCGGCGACCGCAAGGAAGCCGGACGGGATGTGGGCGGGTTTTTCATAGGCGGTATTGCATGTAAAGAACAAAAGTTTCATGCAAAGAAAAGCACGAGCTATGCCAAGCCGCAATCCCTACAAATGAAGGGGGTTTAACAAAATGAAAATAAAATTCATGCACTAAAACACGGCGCAGAGGTCAAAACTGCACCAAGTCGGGCAGCGGAAGTGGAGGGGCAAAGCGTCAGGGAGGCGTCGGGAAAACGAGAGAAAAGTCGCGAACCGGCGTGAGAGACAGGTTGTATCCTGCTTGGTACGTAATACGGTAATACTGGTATGTCGTTTGCTTGATGAAAACCGTATCTATGTTGAGGAGGGTTGCGATATGTTCTCTGCACTCTGGCAGTACTGCCTGGCCCGTCTGCGTGCCGGCCAGGCCTGGATCTCCGAGACGACCAACAATTCCCGTTCGGCGCGCCTCGCGACGATGGGCCTGCAAGGCCCCGCCGAGCAGGATGCGGGGGCCGACGGCCTGCATATGCAGCAGTTCGGGGGCTGGCGTTGAGGTGAGGGCACAGTCGTCCATATCCCGGCGTGTGAGACCACGTCGGGATAGCGGCGAGCCGGTCGTCTTGTTTCTTGGGTGCTGTCGCGGCAAAACGTTCCGCTGTTGCCGGCGAATCCGACACGGAGGAGGGGGCGGTGCGATGTACGTAGCGTGATTTATTTCACGCACGGCTACGGAGGCTCAGGTCTTATTCTAGATTCCTATTCATGGTCAAATTCGACCGCGAGCGGGAGTCCATCATGTCCTTGACTGCGCCTGGGCTCACTGACGGCGTTCCCGCCGATCCAGCCGACGGCAGCGCCCTGTTCCTGTCGACGCTGACGGCCAGCCCGCGCGAAAGGCGCGTGGCGCTGACGGTCCTGGTGTTCTCCCTGCTGGTCTTCGCGCTGCTCGCCCCGTTCGCACGGGTGCCGTTGCCCCCGATCTGGGGCTTCATCCCGTGCTACGAGTCCTGGCTGGTAGCCACCGACCTGATCACCGCGGCGCTGCTGTTCAGCCAGTATCTTTCGTTCAATTCCCGCGCGTTGTTCGTGCTGGGCTGCGGCTATCTGTACGTGGCCTGCATGACCGTAGCTCATGCGCTGACCTTTCCGGGGCTGTTCACCTCCACCGGTTTGCTAGGTGCCGGCCCGCAGAGCACGGCCTGGCTGTACATGTTCTGGCACGGCGTCTTCCCGCTGTTCATCGTCGCCTACGCGTGCTTCAAGGGGCGGGACGATGTGTCCTCTGTGCTGCCGCGCCGTCTGCGTCTGCCGCTGTTGGCAGCGGGGGCGGGCATGGTGGCGTTGAGCGCCGGCTTCACTGCGCTGGCCACTGTCGGGCAGGACTTGCTGCCGGCGATCATGGACGGTAACCGTTACCGCTCGTCGATGTCGCTCGTGGTCGCCTCGATATGGGCCACCAGCCTGCTGGCGCTGGCCGTGCTGTGGTTCAGCCGGCCCCATTCGGTGCTCGACCTGTGGCTGATGATCATGGTGTGTGCGTCCTTGATCGACATCGCGCTGTCGGCGATGCTCAACGGCGGGCGCTTCGATCTTGGATTCTATGCCGGCCGCGTGTACGGCCTGCTGGCGGCGAGCTTCGTGCTGCTGGTGCTGCTGGTGGAAAGCGGCATCCTGTACCGTAAGCTGGTGCATTTGACCGAGACCCTCAAGCGCCTGACCGCGCAGGACGCGCTGACCGGCATCGGCAACCGGCGGGCCTTCGACGGCTCCCTCGATTTGGAGCTGCGCCGGGCGATGCGCAGCGGCCAGCCGCTGTCATTGCTGATGATCGATGTGGATCACTTCAAGGACTTCAACGACCATTTCGGCCATGTGGAAGGAGACCGCTGCCTGCAGATGGTCGCCAAGACCCTCAACGTGGCGGTCGTCCGTGCCGCCGACATGGTGGCCCGCTATGGCGGCGAGGAGTTCGTGGCGCTGCTGCCAGGCACTGATGAAACCGCCGCCGCCCAGGTGGCCGAGCGCCTGCGCAGTGCGGTGGCCGCGCTGCGCATCGTGCACCGCGGCACGCTGGAAAGCAGCCGGGTCACCGTCAGCATCGGCGTGGCCTGCTTGCGGCCGGCCTGGCCGGTGGAAAATCCGAACCACTCGATGAGTCCGGTCGGCATCGATCTGGTGGAGCGTGCCGACCGGGCGCTGTATGCCGCCAAGGAGGCCGGCCGCAACCGGGTGATCGTGGCGGCGGAGCCGCTGGTGAGATGACGGGGCTTACCTGGCGGCAGCCGCATCGCCGGGCAGGTGGGCGTGGCCGCTGTTGAACTCGATGCAGGCGCGCTCCTCGGCGTATTCGATGATCGTTTCCTTGCCGGCGTGCTTGGCCTCGCGCACCGCGTACACCACCGGGCGCGGCTTGTCGGCCTCGGTGTATTTGCGGATCGGCACCGTCACCGTGAACGGCCGCGTCAGCACCGTCGGGTCGGTGATGCGCGCCTCGTAGTTGTAGCGCTTGCCATCCCTGTCGAAGGTGTAGCGCTCCTCGATCTTCACGTTCTCGCTGACGAACTCGCCGCTGCGGCCGAACTTGGACTTGCCGTTGTAGTTCGAGATGCTGACCACCAGCGTGTTGCCTTCCCAGCGGCCGCGGGAATCCCCGTTCCATAGCTTGATGTTGTCGGCCAGGTGGGGCTTGTTGTCCAGGTGGATGATGCGGGTGCCCTGGTCGAACAGGAACACGACGTAGCCCGGATACTGGTAGATCTCGTGGCCGTGCATGTACAAGGCCTGCGGAATGCCCGGTGGCGCGCAGCGGGCCAGCGGGTCCACGTACTCGGGCTTGATCGGGTTGGAGTAATAGGTCTGGTATTCCTGGACCTTGGCGCGGGCCCACGGCTGGTAGGGCACCTGGCCGTCGGCGGGCTCGCTGACCCGGCTCGG
Organism: Pseudomonadota bacterium; assembly: GCA_018241685.1. GTDB lineage: Bacteria > Pseudomonadota > Gammaproteobacteria > Burkholderiales > Rhodocyclaceae > Zoogloea. Next base: position 67,343 of record JAFEDJ010000056.1, on the reverse strand, counting down.
GGCGCGCTGTTCCCGCGGTGGCAGGTTGCGCTGGCGCTCGCCGCTGGAGATGCCTTCCGGGTCGGTCAGGTTCAGGTAGCTGCCGAAGGTCGGGCCCCAGAAGCCGCTCACGTCGGGCTGGCCGTCGGGCAGGCGCGGGCCCTGCCAGGGGCCGGCGGGGATCTTCGGGATGCTCTTGTCCACCACGGGCGCCGCGGTGGCGGCGGGTTGCGTGGGGGCGGTCTGGGCGTGGGCGGTGCCGGCGGTAAGCAGGCTGGCGCAGGCCAGCAGCACGGCGCGGCGGTGGTGGGGTCGGGTCGAGGTCCGGTGGGTCATCGGGGTGTCCATCGCAGGCGGGTTCCTTCCTCAGTTCTTGTCGCGCTTGGGCGGGTAGTACTGGTCGAAATCGAGGGTGAAGCGGTAGTCCTCGATCAGCTGGAAGTCCTTCTCCCGGTGGCGGTGGAGGATCACGCCGAGGGTCCAGGGACGGCTATAGACCTGCGGGTCCTCGAGGGTCGCCTTGTACTCGACGGTGTTGGCGTCCAGGTAGGTCCACCGCTCCACCACATGCAGGTCGTTGCTGTGGAAGTTGCCGGCCCGGTCGAGCCAGGTCTGGTCGGTGAAGTTGCGTGCGTCCACCACCAGCGTGTCGCCGTCCCAGCGGCCGCGGGAGTCGCCGGACAGCAAGTCGCCGATCACGTCGGGATGCTCGGTCTGGTTGGTGTGGATGGTGCGGACCGTGTGGCCGAACTGGAACACCAGCTTCAGGTCGCGGGGACGCTGGAAGATCTGGAAGGGCTCCGGATAGTAGATGCCGCGCGGCACGCCGAGGGTCCAGCCCTTGCTGCGCGGGTCGGCCGTCTCGCGGGCCTCGAAGTTCTTTTTCTTCTGGGCCAGCGCCTGGGGCAGGTAGGGGATGAACTTGCCCTCGACGACGCCGGCGCCGGGGGCGGCGTCCTTGCGCGCGGCGTGGGGTTCGAGGTCGTCGTCGGCCGGCGTGAGGGTCTGCCAGATGCCGGAAAAGTCGGGCTTGCCATTGGGCAGGCGCGGGATCGCGTCGTGGGCGAAGGCCAGCTGGCTGGCGAGCAGCATCAGGCCGGCGGCCAGCAGGCAGGCGCCACGGGGCGGCCGCGCGGGGATCGGTGCGTCGGTCAAGACGTTTATCTCCTGTGGAACGGTGGGGCGGGGCGGCACGGGCCGCCGCGCTTACTTGGTGACGGGGGCCGCTGTGCCGGCCAGCTCCGGCGGGCGCTTGTCGTTGGGGTACCAGAAGACCCGGTGGCAGGCCTCGCAGGCCTGGTCGATGGACCCGCCGGCGACGGTGAGGCGCTCCACGCTACGCGCGTCGATGGCGGCCAGCGCCTCCTCGGCAGCCTGCTGCAGATGGCGCGCGTGGGTGACGAAGCGCGGGCGCTCCTTGCCGATCAGCGCGCCGATCTCGTCGGGCTTGAGGATGCCGGCGACATGGGCGTCTTCCAGCTGTTTGCCGGCATGGACCAGCGGACGGCCCTCGACAGCCAGCAGGTTGGCGGCCTCGGCGAGCTGGATGGCCAGGTGGCGGACTGCGGTCCACTCCTCGTCGGTGCGTGGCTGCTTGTCCTCGACGCCCTTGGCGGTGACGGTGCTGGAGACGGACTCCCACAGCGCGTCGGCGCTGGGATCGACGATGGACTGCATGATTTCCTGGATCGACGCGGTCGGGCGGAAGGCCGGCTCGGCGGCCGCCTTCGGGGCATCGTCGCGGCAACCGGCGAGGCTGAAGGCGGCCAGCAGCGCGAGGGCGGATAGCGTGGGCTTGAACATGGCCGGTTACCTCATACAAAACCGATGATGCGGCCGGCCAGCGCGGCGCCGAACCACGCACCGAGGCCCAGCACGATGCTGACGCGGGCCCGCGCCGGCGACGGCTGGGCGCTGCGGCTGACCGGGCCGAGCAGGAGCAGCTGGATCAGCACCGCGGTGGCCAGCAGCCCGAGCTTGGCGATGAACACCGGCTTGTAGAAGTACAGCAGCGGGCTCGCCGAGAACATCAGGATGCCGCTCGCCACGGCCAGCGCCAGGCCGAGCCAGATCAGGCGGTTGGCCTCGTGGGCGACCGAGGGCAGCGGCTGGCGCCCGAAGGCCAGGCCCAGCACGCGCAGGCTGACCAGCGCGAGGGAGGCCAGCAGCAGCACGAAGCCGAGCACATGGATGATCTGCAGGCCGGCGCCGACCAAGTGGTCGGCCTTGCTGACGGAGTGCGCGAAGGCGCTGTTCTGCAGGTCGGTAAGGAGTTCGCGGATGGGCATCGCAATTACCAGGCAGGGATATAGGGAATCAGGCGGCCGCAGACGATCACCAGCGTCCACAGCACCAGCGAGGCCAGCCCGGCCAGCTGCGCGTTGGCCGGCAGGGCGCCGTGCTGGGCGTGCTGCACGGCTGGCTGGCGGGCGATGACGAACTCGAAATACAGCGCGTTGAGGCCGCCGAGCAGGATGAAGGCCAGCTTGAACGGGAAGGGCGGGCTGGCCACCAGCGTTGCCGCCTCGGCCCAGAACAGCAGGCCGCCGGAGATGAAGATCGCCGCGAAGCCGCCCAGCACGTAGGGGCGCAGGTGGTGCAGCACGTCGTTGAGCGGCACGTGGCGCAGGAAGACGCCGAGCAGGCGCAGGTCAGTGAGGAAGATCAGCCCAACCGAGATCGACAGGCCGATCAGGTGGATGCCTTCGATGATCGGGAAGGCCAGCGACGATTCCGCGATGGCGACGCCGATGCGGGTGCCCTCGATGGACTGGGCGAGTTCGAGGATGGAAGCCATGGACGGGAGGACTCGTGTCTCAGCGGGCTGCCGTCGGCGCGTCGCCGGCGCCACCGGTGAAGAAGCTGCGTCCGTCGGCCAGCGTCACGCTGACCGCGTAGCCGAGGGGGCCGCCGTTCTTGGCGCGGTAGCCCTTGATGCGCACTTCCGAGCCGACCTGCAGCTCCGTGCGGGTCAGGCCTTTCTGCTGCAGGGCCAGCGGCGTGCCGAACTCGGCGCCCCAGTTGGTCACGCTGCCGTCGGCGTTCTTCACGTCGAAGTACACCCAGCTGTGCGGATTGACCCACTTGGCCTTGGTGACGGTGCCCTTCAGGTCGATCGGCTGGTCGGCGTCGAATTCGGCGGCGAAGGCGTGGTGGGCGTGGGCGGGGCCGCCGGCGGCGGCCAGCAGCACGAGGGTGGCCAGCGCGCCCAGGTGGGAGCGGGAAGGCTTGAACGGGGTGTGCATCGGATTCTCCTGTTTGCGACGGGGGCGTGCCCCCGTGTTTCGCAAGTAGCGGGCCATCGTGCGGCATGCGTTGCCCATGCTGGGCTGGCGCGCCGGATGGCTTGATCTTGTCGGAAATGTGTTTTCGGTCAGTGTCTTAGGGCGATCGCTGCGACGGCACGGGCGTGCCGGCGTGTATCCGGCTGTGGCTGCGCTGTTGCCTGCAAAACACAACGGCATCTTTCCGTCGTGGATTTCAACACCCGGGCCGCATGGCCTATCGAACGCTTGGCGGTATGCCGACGAGCGAAAAGCCCCTCTCCCGCAGGGAAGAGGGGTGACGGCACGGACGGGTCAGTACAGCGAGGCGCTGATGGTCACGCCGAACCAGCGCGGGATACCCGGCTTGTAGCTGTTCCAGGTCGGCTGCAGGCTGGTGTCCTCGTTGAAGAGGTTTTTCACCACGAAGCTCACGTCGAACTTGTTGTCCTGACGGCCGACGCCGACGGCCAGATCCGCCACGCCGAAGCTCTTGGTCTTCGAATAGCGGGACAGGGTTGGATCGGCGTAATAGCTGCTCTGGAAGTTGTAATTGAGGTTGGTGTGGAAGACCTTGTTGCCGAGGATCGGATAGGAGAAGTCGCCGAACAGGTTGCCGCTGAACTTCGGCGCACCGGCCAGGGTCTTGCCGGTGGCGTCGAAGTAGGGCTGGTTCGGGTCGCCGCCCAGCTCGCCGGGGTTGGCGGCGAACTTGAAGTCCTTGTAGCGGGCGTCCGTGTAGGCGCCGGCGAAGCGCAGCGTGGTGTAGGGCAGGCCCGAGTACACCACGTCCAGCTCCAGGCCCTTGGTCTGCACCTTCGGCACGTTGCCGAGGGCCGACAGGTAGGCCGGCAGGCCATTGTTGTTGAGGCGGGTCTGCACCTCGTCGAACACATATACCGGCTGGATGTAGTTGCGGATGTTCTGCAGGAACAGCGCACTGGTCACCGACAGGGTCTTGTTCAGGAAGAAGGACTTCAGGCCCAGCTCGTAGGCGTCGGTCTTTTCCGTGTCCGCCGGTACCGACTTGCCGCCCAGTACCGTGCCGCCGACGATCTGCGACACGCCGGCCTTCTCGCCGTGTTTCCAGGTGGCGAAGCCGGTGTGGGCGTTGTTGAAGCGGTAGGTGGAGCCCAGCTCGATGGTCGGCAGGGTTTCCAGATAGGACTGGGCGATGGTGTTCTGGTACAGCGCGCCGATGCGCCCGGCGCGGATCGCCTTGGCGGCGGCGACCTGCTTCTTCTGGTCCGCCGACAGTGCGCCGTAGGTGGCGACACCGAAGTACTTCTGCGCGACGAAGTCCGCCAGCGCCCGCTGGGCGGTGCTGTTCGACGCGGCCAGCACGCCGTTGGCGTCGTTGGCGAAGCCGTTGAGCTGCACGTTGTTGACCGCGGCCGGGTTGAGCTCGGCGCCGAAGCCGTTGGACTCGATATAACTGCTGCCCGAGGTCTTGCGCGACTCACGGCTCAGGCGCAGGCCGGCGCTGAGGCTCAGCTCCTTGGTCGCATCCCAGATCAGGTTGGAGTAGACCGCCTGGCTCTTGTTGTCGATGCGGTTGCGGACCTTGGTGATCAGCCCGTCGAGGGAGTTGAGCAGCAGCGCGCGGCCGGCGGAGTCGGTGGCGTTGGGCAGCAGCGGATTGACCGGATCGAGCAGCGCGTACTGGGCCGCGTTGGCGTACCAGGCGCCGCCGTCGGAGCCATAGCGCTCGGTCTGGCTGGTGTTCGGGAACTGGCTCTGGAAGAAGTACAGGCCGCCCTGATAGCGCAGCGTGTCGCTGAGCTTGCTGTCGAGCTTGATCTCCTGGCTCAGCTGCTTGTATTCGGTCTGGGTGCCGCGCGGTGCGCGCAGCCATTCGAACTGGGTGTGGGTGCCGGCGCCCTGGGAGAAGTCATAGTCCCGGTAGCCGGTGATGAAGGTCAGCGTGTGCGCGTCGTTGAGCTTGTATTTCACGTCGGCGGTCACGCCCTTGGTAGCGTAGGTGTTGGGATACTCGCCAAGGGTGTTGATCTCCTTGGCGTAGTAGTCGGCCACCGTGTAGTCGGTCTTCTGGCCGAACCAGCGCCGGTTGATCTTGCCGAAGTTGTCTTCCGCGTAATTCACCGGGATCGGCTGGCCGGCAGCATTGAGGCGGTCGTAGTTGGCCGGCGTCTTCAGGCGGAAGGCGAAGCAGTTCTCGCAGATCTCGCGCCCCTTCGGCGTGAAGTCCAGCGACAGGCGGGCTTCCAGATCCTTGTTGGGGGTCAGCAGGAACTGGCTGCGGATGTTGGTGCGGTCGGTGTTGCGCCACGAGTAGTGGCTGTCATTCTTGTTGTCGTAGGGACCGTCGGCGGTTTCCCGGTTGACGGTCAGGCGGTAAGCCAGCACGTCGTCCTGGATCGGGCCACCGATCACCGCGGTGGCGATGGCGGTGTTCAACTCGCCGTAGGTGACCGACGCGCGGGCCTCCGGCACGAAGCTCGGCTTGCGGGTGTTGATGGACACCCGGCCGACGTTCGACGCGCGGCCGCCATCCACGCCGGTGGGGCCGCGGGTGACGTCTACCGACTCGATATCGAGGAAGTTGCCCAGTGCAGTGATTGAGCTGATGCCGTAGCTCACGCCATCTACGGTTACGCCGACGCTGGGCTCCAGCACGCCGGCCCCGGCCGCCCAACCCACGCCGCGGATGAAGATCGACGCGGTGTTGGGGTTCTGCCAGGACGTGCGCACGTTGCCGATGCGATTGACGATGTCGCGGAAATTATTGACGTGGAATTTCTCCAGCTCCTCGCCGGTGACCACCGACACGGACTTGGGGATCTCCTTCAGCTTGGTGTTCTTCACTGATACGGCTTCTAGCAGCAGCGCGTCGCCCTTGTTGGGGGCCAGCGGGGGCTGCGGAGCGCTGGCGGTTTCGGCGACACTTGTCGGCGTGACCGGCCTGGCCGCGGGGGCTGTTGGCGCGCTGTTGCCGGTCTGCTGCTTCTGTTGCTCCAGGGCCTGGCGCAGGCGCTCGTTCTCGGCGGCGAGGCGCTTGTTTTCGGCCTGCACGTCGCTCAGGGATTGGGCGTGAACCGGCAGCGCCGAGAACAGCGTCATGCCGGCGAAAAGGGCGGCAATCGGGGACAGCCGGAAGCCGTGGGGGCGGTTGGTGACTCGTGCAGGGTCGTGTTGCCGGGGGATCCTGTGCTTGCTCATGAATGACGGCGCTCCGAATGTAAATAAATGTTCGAGAGCGTCAGTTTGAGCAAAGCCTATGCCATTGGATGTCCGTGCTTATTCGATATGGCTTTCCGTTTATTCGGATTCACGGCCTGATTTGAAGGGGGTTTTGTAAAGGAAATTGCCTTTCAAACAATATGTTGCAATAAACGTCAGGCCCTGCGCGACGGTCCGTGTGCCGTTGCGGAAGGCGTGGCGCGAAATTGACGAAGAATGGCGCGAATTGAAGCCTGCAATAGGCCGTAGCCCATTCGGCATTCGCCGGAATAGGAATGGTGGGCTGTTCTGATTGCAGCATGGCTGATGCCTGCTCAGCAGGCCGTGTGCAGGGAATTGCCTGGAAAATGGCACCATTTGCCGAGAAGGCAATATAAGGTCATCCACCGAGCTCAGGGGGAATCACTACCGGTGCCGTGTAGAGCAGGGATGCCGGCAGAAGCGCTGTGCGCCCGGCGGAAAGCGGGCGCAGCGTGCGGGCTACAGCACGAAGGCGGTCAGGCGACGGTCGAGCATCGCGTTCTCCTGTACCGCGCGGGCGCGGGCCTTGTTGATCTCGGACTGGCGTTCGCCGAAGGCATCGCGGGCATCCACGCTGCTTCGTGCGGCTTCGATGGAACGGATGCAGCGCCAGCGTTCGCCGGTGCGGGTCATGATCTTCTGCATCGATTCGGGGTGATGGTAGGTCATGCAGTGGTAGCAATAGACTTTGGTCGTCATGGTCACCTCGTCACAGCTTTGCACATGAAATTGCACGCCCGGCCGGGGCGGGCGCGCCTCCAGACTCCAACGCCAGCATGCGCACCGCAGATTGCACGACGATGACAGCCGGGCCGCGGCGTGCATGCCACCCGCGCAGCGCGATGACGCCCGCCATGAACTTCCGCCGCGTGCCGCCCTCTACAATGCGGCAGCGCCGCAAACGCCCTCCCGTACAGGGGCGGCGCGCTGCCCGACAACCGAGAACGCAAGGACACGCACGCTCATGGATATCGCCCGCATCACCCAGACTCGCCACACCACCAAGGCCTTCGACGCCGATCGCCAGATCCCCGAGAACCTCGTCGAGCAGCTGCGCGTACTGCTGCGCAACGCCCCGTCGTCGGTCAATTCCCAGCCCTGGCATTTCGCCATCGCCGCCACGCCGGAAGCCAAGGCACGCGTCGCGCAGGCCACCCAGGGCGGCTTTGCCTACAACGAGCCGAAGGTCCGCAAGGCCTCCCACGTGGTGGTGCTATGCGCTCGCACCACGCTGGACGACGCCCACCTGTCGGCGGTGCTCGACGCCGAGCAGGCCGACGGCCGTTTCGCGACCGACGAGGCCAAGGCCAACCAGGACAAGAGCCGGCGTTTCTACGTGAACCTGCACCAGACCGAGCTGCAGGACGAGCGCAGCTGGATCGAGCGCCAGGTCTACATCGCTCTTGGCACCCTGCTGCTCGGCGCGGCGGCACTGGACATCGACGCTTGTCCGATGGAGGGCTTCGACGTGAAGGCGCTGGACGAAGCCCTCGGCCTTACCGAGCGCGGCCTCACCGGCGTGGTGCTGGTGGCCCTCGGCTACAGCGGCGCGGACGACTTCAACGCCAAGCTGCCCAAGTCGCGCCTGCCCGATGGGGCGCTGTTCACCGAGCTGTGATCGACACGGGGGCTGCGGCCCCCGTTTTTTCGTTGATGTTCAGCTGCCCGGTTGCAGCGTGACCGCCACCGACTGGCGGTTGCGGCCGCGCAGGATCTCGATCGATACGCTGTCGCCGACCTTGAAGTCGTCGAGGCGCGCCGCCAGGCGGGCCACCGAATCCACCGGTTTGCCTTCCACCGCAACGATGATGTCGCCCGGCACCAGACTGCCGTCCGGGTTCTGCGTGATGCCCCGCAGCCCGGCCTGGTGGGCCGCCGACCCGCGCGGCACGCGCAGGATCACCACCCCCTCGACGCCCAGCCCGCGGGAGAGGCGCTGGTTGAGCGCCTCGTCGAGCTCCACGCCCAGCGCCGGGCGCAGGTACTTGCCGCTGCGGATCAGCTGAGGCACCACGCGCATCACCGTATCCACCGGGATCGAGAAGCCGATGCCCGCCGAGGTGCCGGACGGGCTGTAGATCGCGGTGTTGATGCCGATCAGGCGGCCGGCCGAGTCGAGCAGCGGGCCGCCGGAGTTGCCGGGGTTGATCGCCGCATCGGTCTGGATCAGGTGCTCGATCGATGGTCCCTCGTCGTCGCCCTGCAGGCTGCGGTCCAGCGCCGACACGATGCCGGTGGTCAGCGTCCAGTCCAGGCCGAAGGGGTTGCCGATGGCGAAGACCTTCTGCCCGACCTTCAGGTCCGCGCTGGTGCCCACCGGCACCGGCGGTGGCCGCTTGAAGCCGACGCCGATGCGCAGCACCGCGATGTCGTGGGCCGGGCTGGCACCGACCAGCGCCGCCTGGTAGTCGCGTCCGTCGGCGAGGCGCACGGTGGCCTGCGAGGCGCCGCGGATGACGTGGAAATTGGTCACCACGTGGCCCGCGTCGTCCCAGATGAAGCCCGAACCGGTGCCGCGCGGCACCGACATCACGTTGCGGGTCCAGTTGTCGCGCACCAGCTGCGAAGTGGTGATGTACACCACCGAATTGCGGGAGCGCTCGAACAGCTCAATGGTCGATTTCTCGTCGGCGGCCAGGTCGCCGCGCGGCGTCACGGTGCGCTCGCTGGCCTGTTGGGGGCTGAAGGCCGACTCCAGCGCCGGCAGGAAATGCCATAGCAGCATCAGTGCGCCGACGCAGACGGTGATGATGAGCCAGCGCTGCGCAAAGCGTTGCTGCTGGTGGGAGGAGTCGTCGTCGTAGCGCATGCGGGCTGCCTGTCGTCGGGGGGCCGTCGGACCGCATGCGGAGCACTCCGCCACGCACGCGCCTGTGCGAAAGATGGGGGATGCGGGGGCGAACTTCAAGGCCTTGAAATTGCCATGGCGCGCACTCAGCTATGGGGGCATGGGCGCCCCGGCGCCGCCTTTTCCCCTACTTTCAGGAGGCTCGCATGTACTACCGATCCATGTTCCCCCGCGATCTGCTCGCCGAACTCGAGCGGCTGCAGCGGGAGGTGCCGCAGACCGTCGAACCCGGGCCGAGCATTCGCGGCCAGAAGCGCGGCTACCCCGCCCTCAACGTGGGCGGCACCCCGAATGCCGTGGAGATCTACGCCTTCGCGCCGGGCCTCGATCCGGCCACGCTGGACGTGCAGCTCGAGAAGGGCATCCTGACCATCGCCGGCGAGCGCAAGGCGCCGGCCGTCTCCGAGCAGGCCACCGTGCATATCGGCGAGCGCTTCGCCGGGCGTTTCCGCCGCGTGGTGTCCCTGCCCGACGACATCGACCCCAATTCCATCGTCGCCAAGTACCGCGACGGCATGCTGCACGTCAGCGTGCAGCGCCGCGAAGAAACCCAGCCGCGCCGCATCAGCATCCAGTAAGCCCCCGGAGGACCGACCATGAGCGATACCAACCAAGCCCCCAAGAGTGCCGCCGCGACCCACGAGGACGCCGCGCTGCTGCCCCCCGTCGATGTGCTGGAGGACGCTGGCGGCATCACGCTGTATGCCGACCTGCCCGGCGTGCCGAAGGACCGCCTCAGCCTGCACGTGGAGGCCGACGTGCTGACCATCGACGGCGAAGTGGTGCTCGACGCGCCGGAGGGCATGGAGCTGACCCACACCGAGGTGGGCCTGCCGCGCTACCGCCGCCAATTCACGCTGTCGAAGGAGCTCGACGCCGGCAAGGTGAAGGCCAGCTTCGAGCAGGGCGTGCTGACCCTGCGCATTCCCAAGGCCGAGCACGCCCAGCCGCGGCGCATCGAGGTGCAGGTGGTGTAAGTCCTGGCGGCGGCTCAGGCCGCCGCTTCTTCCAGATCGTGCTCGAGCGGGTCGAGGCGCTGGCCGCGCAGCAGCCACACCGGCGACTTCCAGTAGATGTCCACGTTGTGGAAGGGGTCGGTGAGGATCTTGCACATCCAGGCCAGGCCCCAGGCCGGGCTGCGCAGGAAGAACAGATGCACGGTGCGGAACAGCAGCCCGCCGATGCCCAGCCCCAGCCATACCAGGCCGAGCTTGTGCAGGAAGGCGGCCTGTGCGTCGAACAGGCCGAACAGCGTCGGCTGTACGTACAGCAGCGCCGGGATGCTCAGCCAGATGCCGATCAGGACGCCCTTGCGGCGCATGTTGTAGCCGACCTTGATCGATTCCTTGTAGTCGTAGCTGGTGTTGTTCACCCGGTCGAACTCCCGCGGCTCGAAGAAGATGTGCCCCGACTGGCGCGACACCATGCCCACCAGCCAGCCCACCAGGCCCGCCATGGCCGGATCGACGAAGAGCAGGCCGTAGGCGCACAGGAAGCTGACGGCGCTGATCAGGTGCAGCGTCTGGTTGATGCGGCACTGGTGGTAGTAGCGGTGGTCGTCCCACCGCAGTGTGCGCAGTTTTTCAAGAAAATCATGCATCTGGCCGCCCTCTTGTGGTTTGGATGAGGGCACTGTGGCCACGCCGGATGACAGTACGGTAACGGGACGGTGTCGGAACGATGGCAATCCGGCTTTGTTTGCGCCAGGTCAACCGCGTGGCCGTTCCGGCATCGGAATGCGCGGCGGCGCAGCTCAATACACGCCGTAATTGAAGGCCAGTTCGATGCGCTGGCTGCGGTTCAGCCCTTCCAGCCCGACGAGGCGCCTGCCGTCGCTGCGCAGGCCGTAGCGCCGCTCGATCTCGGCCAGGTAGCGCGACGCGCGACGGAAGCGCCCTTCGTAGGTGGCCACCGGCAACAGGTAGAGGTGGGATGTCCAGTACAGCTCGCCGGGCGCCACCGGCAGGCCGCTGAGCTTGCGCGCGTAGGCGCTGACGCGGGCGTCCGTGTAGATGACCAGCGCGTTGTAGCCCATGTCCTGCGCGAAGTCGTAACGCCGCCGGCGGTCCGGGATGAAGACGCTCCAGCCGTTCCGCGAGAAGGCGTGGGGCGCCACATCCACCAGTTGCCCGTCCGGCGCCAGCCACACGGAATGGAAGGTGAAGCCGTGGGCGCCCTGCTGCGGCCTGGCATGGGCCGGCAGGCTGTGCAGCCAGCCGAAACACTGGCGTCCGCCCGACGCCGCCACCGTGTCACGCACCACCGCATGGCAATACACGTCGCTGCCGGCCTCGCCGGCACCCCGGTGGCGGATGCGCAGCGGCGCGCCGCCGGCGAAGTCGCGCAGGCGCTTGTCGACGACGGGCGGCAGCAGGGCGGCGGACGGAGCCATGGCGGATGAGCGGTGTGACGGGGGGCGGAAGTTAACATGCACTATCGCCCAGCTTCCACTGCGCCGGCCAGATGTTCGATATCCATGAGCAAACAATGGATACGCACGGCGCGGTGGCGTGCAAGGGGATGGTCGGGGCGTTATGATCGGCTGGTAGTTAGATCCCGCGATTCCGAGGCCCAGTCGATCCCCATGCGGACTTTCCAGTCGTTGTCCGAGCCGTCGAAGTGTGAAGGTCCAGGATCCGCATCCAGGCTGTCCTGCTGCAAGTCCCTTGGCGGCTTCCTGTTGTTCGCCGTCGCGGTGCTGCTGCTGTTGGGTTTCTTTCTGGCGGAGGGCTACCGGGGCCAGATCCGGCTGGCGACTGCCAATGCGCGCAATCTCGTCGAGATACTTGAGGCGCGGCTGGATGTATCCCTGCGGCGTACCGAGACGACCCTCGCGGCGCTGGCGGAGGAAGTCCCCGTCGAGGCCCTCGATCTGGTTGCCCGTGAGCGCTATGCGCCGGACTTGCACCGCAAGCTCGCCGCGTGGGCCCAGCGCTTCCCGGAAATCAGCGGGCTGCGCCTGATCGACCGGGACGGCAACGTGCTGTATCTCTCTGAGGGGATTGCTACGGGTACGCCACCCAGTGCGCGGGGGCGCAGCTATTTCGAGATCCTCAAACAGCAACCGGAGCATCCGCTGTTCTTTTCCGAGGTCAGTGTCGGACGCATCAGCCATCGGCCGCAGCTCTTCGCCGCGCTGCCGATCCGCGATGTTCAGGGGCGCTTCGTCGGGGCGGCAATGGCGCCGCTCGAACTGGATTACCTGTCCACGCTGGTGAACGCCATCGACCTCGGCGAGCACGGTGCCGTCACCTGGCGGCGCAGCGACGATGCGCGGCTGGTGATGCGCATCCCGCAGCGGCCGGAAGCGGTCAATCAGGCGATCATCAACAATCCGATGCACATGCGCATCGAGCAGGGCGACCGGGAGGGGATCATCCGTTTCCAGGCGGCGCTCGATGGGCAGGAGCGCATCTACGCTTACAAGCGTGTCGGCGCCTATCCTTTCTATGTTGCTGTGGGGCTGGCGACGGGCGACTTCCTTGCCGAGTGGTGGCGCACGGCGCTGATCTCGACAGTGTCCACGCTGGCCTGTCTGGCCCTGCTTGGGACGCTCTTGTGGCGGCAGATCCGCTATCGGCAGGACCTGGAGCACACGGTGGCCCGTCGCACCGGCGAACTGCTGCAGGCCACGCGGGCGGCGGAGGGGGCCAACCTGGCCAAGAGCGCCTTCCTGGCCAACATGTCCCACGAGATCCGCACGCCACTCAATGCCATCATCGGCATGGCCCACCTGCTGCGGCGCGGAGGCCTGAATGTGCGCCAGACCCAGCAGCTCGGCAAGCTTGAGGCGGCGGGCGTGCACCTGCTGCACATCATCAACGCGGTGCTGGAGCTGACCAAGATCGAAGCCGGCAAGCTCAGCATGGACGAGGTGCCGTTGCAGGTGGAGCGCATCGTCGGTGCGGTGGTGGACATGATTCGCGGGCAGGCGGAGGAGCGTCAGTTGCGGCTCGATGTGCAGCTCCAGTTGCCGGCCTGTGTATTGCTCGGCGATGCAACTCGCTTGCAGCAGGCTCTGCTCAACTACGCCAACAACGCGGTGAAGTTTACCGAGGCCGGCGGCATCGCGCTGCGCGTCGATACGCAGGAGGAGGGCGCGGACAGCGTCGTGCTGCGCTTCGTCGTCGAGGACAGCGGTATCGGTATTGCGGCGGAGGCCATGCCGCGCCTGTTCAACGTCTTCGAGCAGGCCGACAACAGCATGACGCGCAAGTACGGAGGGACCGGCCTCGGGCTGGCGATCACGAAGAAGATCGCGCAGCTGATGGGGGGTGATGCCGGCGCCACCAGCGTGCCCGGGCAGGGCAGTACCTTCTGGTTCACCGCCCGCCTGCGCAAGGGTGCGCAGGACCTGTCGGTCGGGTTGGCCGGTGCGTCCGAGGCGGCGGAGCAGAGCCTGGCGCGCCGCCACGCGGGCCGCCGCGTACTGCTGGTGGAGGACGAGCCGGTCAACCGGGAGATAGTGCTGAGCCTGCTCGGTGATGTGGGGCTGCTGGTGGATGCCGCCGAGGACGGCGTGCAGGGCCTGAACATGGCGACCACCAACGACTACGCGCTGATCCTGATGGACATGCAGATGCCCGGTATGGACGGCCTCGAAGCCACGCGCCGCATCCGCGCGCTGCCTGGCCGGAAGGCCGTGCCGATCTTGGCCCTCACTGCCAACGCCTTCGCCGAGGACAAGGCCCGCTGCCTGGAAGCCGGCATGAACGACTTCATCGCCAAGCCGGTGGCGCCGGACGTGCTGTTCGCGCTGCTGGACCGCTGGCTGGATCTGGTCGCCGCAGATGCCGGGGGCGGCCTCGGGTCTGCTTACGAGACTATGCCGCGATCAGCGCCTCCACCCCCAGCAACCCGCCGGTGACGTGCTGGAGCCGATCCACGGTGTGTGCGAAGTGTGCAGCGGTACGTTCCCTGTCCTTGTCGTTCGCCGCGGCCTCAAGGGCGGCAGCCGCTTCGCCGAGATCGTAAGCCCCAAGGGTGCGGGCGACGCCTTTCAGGGTGTGGGCGAGCCGGATCTGGCTGCCCCAGTCGCTGGCGGCCATGGCCTGCGCGAAGCTGGGCTCGAAGGTCTTGCCGTGGGTGTCGCGGAACTTGGCCAGGAGACGGTATAGCGACTTTGCTTTCTTGATGTAGGTGAGGCCGACCGCCACGTCGATTCCCGGCAGCTCGGGATAGACGGCGACCGGCTGTTCGTCCTCGACGATCACCGCTGCGGTGATGCGTTCGGCTGGCACGTGGGCGGCCATCTCGTCGAACAGCGTATCCATGTTGATCGGTTTCGCCACGTGGGCATTCATGCCGGCCTGCCGGCAGGCGTCCTTCTCGTCGGCCATCGTGTTGGCGGTCAGGGCGATGATCGGCAGATCCCGGCAGTCGGCTTGCTGCCGCAACAGGCGCGTCGCGGCGAAGCCATCCATCACCGGCATCTGCACGTCCATCAGGATCAGGTCGGGTCGTCTGGTGGCGACGGCTTCAAGCGCTTGCTGGCCGTTGGCGGCGAAGCGCACCGTCAGGCCCACGTTGCCCAGGAGTTCGCCGATGATTTCCCGGTTGATCTCCACGTCCTCGACGACCAGGACGTCCAGCCCGTGGAAACGTGACCATTGCCGGGTGGTGGCGCCGCGTCGTTCGATCACGGGGGCGCCCTCGTCCGGGAAGCCCAGGCTGTTGGCGATCTCGACGTACAGGTGGCGCGCGCTGACGGGCTTGGCCAGCAGGCCGTCGATCTCGCCGGCGACGGCGTCGAGTTCCTTGTGATGGCTGAAGGCGGTGGCCAGCAACATCGGCGGACATTTCATCCGGTGGTCGCGATAGACCGATTTGAGGCGCCGGATCGTCTCGATGCCGTCCATGCCCGACATTCGCCAGTCCACGAGACATAACAGGTAGTCAGGGGGCGGCGCCGCTTCCATGCGGGCCAGGACCTCGTCGCCGCTTACCGCGAGTTCCACCTGCAAGCCCAGTTGCTGGCACAGATGGGCGTGGATGTGCCGTGCCACGGGGTTGTCGTCGATCACCAGAACTGGACGAGCGGCATGGGCCGCCAGCTGTTGTCCGAATTCAGCGATGCCGCGCCGGCGATCGGGCCCCAGCGCCTTGAAGCGGGTGGTGAAGTGGAAGGTGCTGCCGGCGCCCAGGGCGCTGTCCACCCAGATGCGGCCACCCATCATGTCGACGAGCTGACGGCAGATGGCCAGACCGAGGCCGGTTCCGCCATAACGCCGGCTGGTCGAGGTGTCGGCCTGAGTGAAGGATGTGAACAGGCGTGCCACTTGTTCTTCGCTGATGCCGATGCCCTCGTCGCGGACGGAGAAGTGGAGTTCGACCGCGTCCTGTTGCGTCGGCGCGGTTTCCACCGCTACCACCACGTTGCCGCCGGTGGAGAACTTGAGGGCGTTCGACACCAGATTGGTCAGGATCTGGCCGAGCCGCAGCGCGTCGCCTTCCAGAAGGCGGGAGTCGTCGTCGATGTCGTAGTGCAGTTCGATGCCCTGTTCTTCGGCGCGCAGCGCGACGATGCCGGACAGCCGTTCGAAAACGGTCTCCAGTACGAACGGGGCGTGTTCGAGGTCCAGTTTGCCGGCCTCGATCTTCGAGAAGTCGAGGATGTCGTTGATGATGGTGAGCAGGCTCTCCGACGCCGCCCTGATCTTGCCGACATAGTTGGCCTGCCGGGGGGGCAGCGGGGTCGCCAGCGCCAGGTCGGCCATGCCGATGATGGCGTGCATCGGAGTCCTGATCTCGTGGCTCATGTTGGCCAGGAAGGCGCTTTTGGCGGTGTTCGACTTGAGGGCGTCCTGGCGCGCGGCTTCGAGCTCCGCCATCAGGCGGTGGCTGCGGGTAACGTCGCGGGCGATGCCGAGCACGCCGATCAGGCGGCCCGCGTCGTCGTACATCGGCGTCTTGATCGTCTCCAGCATTTCTTCGTGGCCATCGTCCCGGTAGGTCACCGTTTCCGCATTGACGCAGGGCTGTCCGCTCTCGATGGCATGCAGGTCGTGTTGCCGGAAGGTGTCGGCCTGTTCGGTCGGGAGGAAGTCGTGATCCCTCTTGCCGACGATTTCGCTTTCGGGGGCCCCGAGAAGACGTTCGAACTTGTTGTTGCAGGTGATGAAGACGCCCTGGGGATCCTTCAGCCAGACCAGATCGGGCAGGGTGTTGATCAGTGTGCGCAGCTGCCGGCGTTCCTGTTCGAGCAGGGCAATCGATTCGCGCAGCCTGTCCTTCATGTGCAGGAGCGAGGCCGCGAGGCTGTGATCGTCGCCATAGGCAACTTCCACTTCCGCGCCCAGATCGCCCATGGCGATCCGGCGGGCCACCTTTTGCATCGCAATGGGTTCGCCGCCGAGGCGGCGCAGGATGGCGCGGGTGCTGAGCAACATCAGGCCCCCCACCAGCAGCACGCCGCCGGCGGTCAGTACGCCGACCAGCAGGCGGACGCGGGTTGCCGTCAGGTAGAGGTTGTCCGAAGTTCGGTCGGCGAAGGCCGAGGCGATTCCCACCGTCGCATCGACGGCGGCCCGATGGGTTTCGTAGCGTTCCCGCAGTGTCTGCTGGAGGTTGGCGGCTTCCGCCGTATCGTCGTGCTGGAGGGCGGCGACATAGTCGTCGAACAGGAAGCGCCAGTACGCATCCGCGGTGCGCTTCTCGGTTGCAAGCAATGCGTCACGCAGCTCCGGGGTGAGGGCCTGCTGCGCCCAGTAGGTGTTGCGCTCGTCGTACTTGCGCTTGAGTGTCGTCAGCGTGTTCAGCAGCGCAGGGCGCTCCTCCGCCCGGGCCTGCCCGAGTTGCAGGGCCGTCAGCTGGGCTTCGATGACGTACAGCGGTGGCGGCAGTACGTCGGCGACGATGTCCTTGCCCTGGGCCATGCCATGGGCGGCGTCGATGATCGATTGCGTCGCGCTCCAGACGAGGACGGCCAGGCCCACGAAGAGGGCGCACACCACCGCGGCGACGAGAAGCAATTGTTTTCTTACATTGAGCGATTGGAACACCGTTCCTCCCTGGGTTCTGCCGGGAGCGGGGCCTTATGGCAGCCGCGGCCGCGTATTGTTTCCGATTCTGGTGGCGGTGAGGGAGGAGCAGGCGCGCGGCAGGACTTTTGTCACCATCTGACACATGCCGCGCCCCGCCCGAGCGGCTGGCGCCGGGTGCGCCGCGCCGCGTGTCCGGCAGCGCTGATCCCGTGCCCGCCGACACGGTATGCTGCGTGCCTTGTGTCCTTGCACGGAGTGCCCCGCCATGTTCATCGAGTCCCCCGACCAGGTTCCGCTGCGCGAACAGGTCACCGCGGCCGGCGACGTCTTCCTGGTGCCCGAGCTGATCCTGCGGGTGGATGACGCGTCCTTGAACGGCTGGCAGCTGCGCTACGGGGACTGGACCGACTATCCGGACCGGCCCGGCGGACGGCGTGGCGCGGAGCAGGCGCTGCAGGCGGCCATCTTCGACATGCGCTTCCGCATCGAGACGCTTGGCAAGTGAACCGTCGGCGTCATCGGACGCCATCGACTACAGTTCAGGGACCCCTTTCCACCCAGGAGTGAGCATGAGCACCCACACCATCCGTCTGCACCGTGTGCTGCGCGCGCCGCCGGAGCGCATCTACCGGGCCTTTCTCGATCCCGCGGCGATGGCCAAGTGGCTGCCGCCCCATGGCTTTACCGGCACCGTCCACCAGCTGGATGCGCAGGTCGGCGGCGCCTACCGCATGTCCTTCACGAACCTCGGCAACGGGCACAGCCACAGCTTCGGCGGGACTTACCTGGAGCTGGAGCCGGCTGCGCGGCTGCGCTACACGGGGGTCTTCGACGATCCGAACCTGCCCGGCCAGATGCAGACCACGGTCGTGCTCAGCGCGGTGTTCTGCGGCACCGAGCTGAACATCGTGCAGGAAGGCATCCCCGAGATCATCCCGGCGCAGGCCTGCTACCTGGGCTGGCAGGAGTCGCTGCAGCTGCTCGCGCAGCTGGTCGAAGCCGACATCCCGGGCTGATTGCGTGCCGCGGCGCTGATGCCGGTTTTCTTCGGGGAGTAGGGCATGGATGTGCCGATTGTTGATGTCCATCCGGCAGCCACTTATCACGATCCGGCTACCGGCATCTTCGACTGCACAGCTCTGGGTACCGGTCCGGCCGAAGTGACGGCAGTCCAGTAAAAAAGGGGCGCATGGTGCGCCCCTTGTGCTGACCGGTGGAAGGCAAGAGCGGGTTTCAGTCTCCCTTCGGGCCGTTGTGGCAGGTGTAGCAGCCGACCTTGGTGCCGGCAGCCAGCGCATAGGACTTGCCGTCGTGGGTGAAGGTCTTGGCGATCTTCACCTGCGACAACGGGCTGCCGCGGTAGTCGCTGCCGTGGCAGGCGGTGCAGGACGACGCGCCGCCCGCTTCAACCTGGTCGCCGTGGGCGTTGACCCAAGCCTGGCCGATGGTGTGCATGCCGTGGGGGCCGCCGTTCTTCGTGAGGGGCACCGTGGCGTGGCAGACCGTGCATTCGGTGATCGTGCCGGCGTAGCCCTGGATGGCCTTCGATTGCAGTAGATCGTTGTCGTGGCTGCTCGCCCATGTCTGGTTCTTCGACGAGTACTCGGCGTGGGTTGAGCCGTGACAGGCTTCGCACTGGGTCTTGCCATGGCCGACGCTGAAGCGGAACAGGGAGAAGCCGGTCTTCGGCGTGTTGGCGTTGGTGGCGAAGCGGGTGTCGGTGACCACGCGCAGCGCGCCGGTCGTCACGTCGGTGACGGCGGCGGTTTCACGCTTGCCGTCGTGGTGGCAAGCCTGACAGTTGGGTTGCTGCAGCCAGCCGACCCGGCTGGCCTTGCCGACCGCGCCCAGGTTGCCGTGACAGCTCTGGCAGTCGAGGCCCGGCGTGTCGCTCATCGCGCCGCGCAAGCACTTGGTGACCGAGCCCGGGTGGCACTGATAGCAGGAGTCCCGGTTGCCGATGCTGTCGAGTGCGATCTGCTTGATCGGATCCTTCACCTGGCCGTGCAAGCGGTGCATTGCGGACGTGAGGGCAGAGATCTTCACGGTCTGGCCGTTCGCCGTGACGGTGAAGCCCGGCGAAGCGAGCGCGTTGGAGCCATGGCATGAGGCGCATAGGGTCGGAGTCCCCTGGTCGGCGCGCTGGGCGAGGCCGGCGGCCGCCACCGGCTGCAGCTTGAGCAGGGCCGCCTGGTAAACCGGGTCGTTGGCGTGCTTGTCGTCGTGCAGGCGCAGTACGTTCTTCTTCCAGTCCTTTTCCGGATCGGCGCTGTAATTGGCCCAACCGCGCAGCGGTGGCTTGGCCGCATCCTTGTTGGAGTTGCTGGCGTGACAGCTGATGCAGGTCATCTCGTCGGACACCGGCAGTACGGTCTGGGTGCTGGCCAGCACGGTGCCGGTGCTGCTCTTGGCGACGACCTTCACCATCGGGTAGTAGTTCTTGTTGTACCCGTTGCTGGTCAGGGTGTCGTCGTAGGGCAGGATGGGCAGGCCTTCTGCTTCGTACCAGCTCTGTACCTGGTTGTAGCTCATTGCGGCTGGCTGGGTGCTCGGCGTCGGGTTGCTGACCGCCGGGTTGCTCAAATTGAGGCCGCGGTTGGGTGCCGGCGCGCCGCCGTACAGGGCTTTGACGTATTGCCAGAAGTTGGTCTTGCCCGCTGATGAGGTGTTGATGGAGCCCGACGGATCGCGCAGCGACTCGTAGCTCAGCGTCACGCCGGAGGTGACCTGCTTGCCGGACTGACGGTCAATCAGCTGGGCGTGCAGGTTGTTGTAGGGCGGCAGGATGGACATGATGGAGTAGTCCTTGCCGTCTACACAGTGCATGCCCAGGTCGTTCCAGGCCAGCAGCGCGTAGCGGGACGCAAAGCTGCCGGTTGTGGCGGTAGTCGTCGTGCTGCTGGCGCTCAGCGTGGTCACACTCGCCGGCGAGATCGAGGTGGTCCCAAGGAAGGGGTTGGCGGAGCCGGACCAGTTGTTGCTGGAGGTGCCGTCGCTGCGCTTGCCGTTCGCTGTCGTGCTGCCGCTCGTCTGAGGGCCGCGTTCCGATGTTTGAGTCTGTTGCGCGTTGGTGCGGGGCAACAGTTTTTGCAGCCAGGTGGTGTCGGCGTAAGCCAGGCCACCCAGTACGCTGGCAGCAAGAAAGGTCAGGGTGATGCCGAGGCGCCGCTTGCGCCTCGCCGGTGAATTTGTCGTGTGCATGGATGCTCCCGCCTTTGGCTGGTTGGATCGCAGTGGATTCAAACGGGCTTGTGGCGGCGCACGACCGGGAGTGGCACGGTCGTGACTGCTGCGTTCAAGCCTTCTTGTCAGCTGAAGTCAGGTGGTAAATCCAATGAAACAGTGGAAATCAATACCATGACAGCAGTGTGGTAATGATTTTAGGTGGAGATGTGAACTGCTTCAATCGTATTTTCAAATATTCTTATATTCTGAATATTTAGAAACAATTGCAGCTGGCAAGTGGAACCGCAGGGATCACTCACCGTGCTTCCAGAGGTGCGATCAGGAACGCTCGCTGCCCCGTTTGCCCCGCATGCTGGCATCCGCCTGTGTGGCTATGTCGAGCATCGCGTCGCGGGATTTGACGGCGGCGTCGAGCAGGGTCCGAAACATCTCGCCGACGATGGCGGGGCCGGCGCCCAGCATCGATGGCGGCAGTGCTGGCGTCGTGCCCGGCGTATCGGCGTTGAGGTGCAGCAACTCAGCCATCTCGTGCTGGTTGGCGGCGACCACTTCGTTGAAATCGCCGGCGTAGCCGATGACCTGGTCGATGACGTGCTTGGTCAGCGCCAGCTGGGCCTCATTCCAGCTCTGCGGGTCGCGGGCCCGGGCGAGGGTCTGGACGGTTTCCAGATTACCTTCCATCAGCGACTGCGCAGCCTTGAGGTTGAGGGAGACCAGGCGCTGTGCACAGACGAGCGAGCCTTGGTAGAAGGACAGCAGGTCGTTGCGCCGGCCCGCGCCAGCAGGCGTGTAGACGTTCGGTAGCGGGAACATGGGGACCTCCGCGGAGTGAGCGTGGGAGCCCTCACGCTACGCGCTTTCCGATGGGCGGCGCTTGCTCGATATCAATGAGCGTGCGTGCCACGCCTTCGCTCAGCTGCCTTCGCCGAGGGCTGTCTTGTCGGCGGCCTTGAAGATCAGTTCTTCGAGGATGTGTTCCAGCACGCTGCGCAGCGGCGCCAGCAGGATCTGCAGATCGAGGTCCGGGTTGCGGATCATGCGCACCGTGAGGCCCTCGAAGACCGCATATAAAACCTCCAGCGGCCCTTCCATCTGGGCGTCGGTGCAGCTCACGCCGCGGAAGTGCAGGCCTTCGCGGATGAGTTCGACGAGGCGCTCGCGGGCGGTGCGGTCGGCGGTGTGCACGATGGTGGCGACGCCCGGATTGCGCGCCGCTTCGGCGACGATCTCAAGCATCAGCGGCGCGTCGTCGTTGTCGAGGTCTGCGGTGCAGTGCTGGACGTCGTCCACCATGGCCCGCAGGATGTCGCCGTCGGCGCTGGCGGAACGGATGCGCTGGGTGATGGTCAGCAGGTTGAGCAGATCGCGCTCGACGATCGCCGCGATGATCGCTTCCTTGTTCTCGAAGTAGTGGTAGATGTGGCCGACGCTCATGCCGGCGGCCTTCGAGATCTGCGCCATGCTGGCGCCGTGGAAGCCCTGGCGTCGGAAGCAGTCGGTGGCAGCGTTGAGCACCTGGGCCTTGCGGGCTTCGGCGCGGGGTTGCTCCTGCTGGGCGTAAGTCTGTGTGTTCATGGCTGTTTTCTCCTCATCCTGGCGTCATGGGGCGACCCTTGCGTTGAGGGTCTGCCGTCTGCAGGCGTTTGCTTATACGGCGGATTCTAATATAGAATGAGCGCTCGAACTAGAATGAGCGTTCATTCTTTTATGGGCGCCGAATATTGTTTGCTCTCCCCAACGGGCTGATTTGGCGCCCACTCTAGGCAGGAAAGGTGTTGGATATGCAGATCGAAATGAACAAGGCGATGTGTTCCGCCGGGCTTCTGCTGGCGCTGGGCTGCGTCATCCTGAGCGGTTGCGGCGAGCCGAAGGCCGCTGGTGAACAGCACCCGATGGGACCGACCGAAGTCGGCGTGGTCGAGGTCCAGCCGCAGAAGGTCGCGCTGACCACCGAGCTGGCTGGCCGCACCGCCGCCTACATGGTTTCCGACGTGCGGCCGCAGGTCGGCGGCATCATCCAGAAGCGGCTGTTCACCGAGGGCGGCGACGTCACCGCCGGCCAGCCGCTGTACCAGATCGATCCGGCCACCTACCAGGCCGCCTTCGAGAGCGCCCGTGCCAGCCTCGCCAAGGCCGAGGCCAACCTGGCGAGTACGCGCAGCAAGGCGTCCCGCTACGAGGAGCTGGTGGCCATCAAGGCTGTGAGCCAGCAGGACTACGACGACGCCCAGGCGGCCCTCAAGCAGGGCCAGGCCGATGTGGCGGCGGCCAAGGCGGCGGTCGAGACCGCGCGCATCAACCTGGCCTACACCAAGGTCGCCTCGCCGATCGCCGGGCGCATCGGCCGTTCGACGGTGACGCCGGGCGCGCTGGTGACGGCCAGCCAGCAGACTGCGCTGGCCACCGTGCAGCAGCTCGACCCGATCTACGTGGACGTGACCCAGTCCAGCGCCGAGCTGCTGCGCCTCAAGCGCGACCTGGCCAGCGGCCAGCTCAAGAAGGCCGGCGCCGGCCAGGCGGCGGTCAAGCTGGTACTGGAGGACGGTAGCGCCTATCCGCTGCCCGGCAAGCTGCAGTTCTCCGACATCACCGTGGACCAGAGCACCGGCACCATCACGCTGCGCGCCGTCTTCCCGAACCCGAAGGGCGATCTGCTGCCCGGCATGTACGTGCGCACGGTGCTCGAAGAGGGCGTCGACGAGCAGGCCATCCTGGTGCCGCAGCAGGGCGTCAGCCGCGACACCAAGGGCAACCCGACCGCGATGGTGGTGGGCGCCGACGGCAAGGTGGAGCTGCGCACCCTCAAGACCAGCCGCGCGCTGGGTGACAAGTGGCTGGTCAGCGAAGGCCTGAAGGCCGGTGACAAGCTGATCGTCGACGGCCTGCAGAAGATCCATCCGGGTGCGCCGGTCAAGCCGGTGCCGGCCACCAAGGCCGAGGCGCCGACGCCGGCCGGCCCGGCGGTCGCGGCACGCTAAGGGAGCACGCGCATGTCCCGTTTCTTCATCGACCGGCCCATCTTCGCGTGGGTCATCGCGATCGTCATCATGCTCGCCGGCGTGCTGGCGATCCGCACGCTGCCGATCTCCCAGTACCCGCCGATCGCCCCGCCCGCGGTGTCGATCAGCGCAACCTACCCCGGCGCCTCCGCCAAGACCCTGGAAGACACCGTCACCCAGGTGATCGAGCAGAAGATGAAAGGCATCGATCACCTGACCTACATGTCGGCGGCCAGCGACTCGTCGGGCTCGGTGACGATCACCCTGACCTTCGACGCCGGCACCGACCCCGACATCGCCCAGGTGCAGGTGCAGAACAAGCTGGCGCTGGCCACCCCGCTGCTGCCGCAAGAGGTGCAGAAGCAGGGCGTGCAGGTCGCCAAGGCCACCACCAACTTCCTGATGGTGGTCGGCTTCGTGTCCGAAGACGGCAGCCTCAGCGACATCGACCTGGGTGACTACGTCGCCTCCAACGTGCAGGACATTGTCTCGCGCATCAACGGCGTCGGCGAGACCCAGCTGTTCGGCAGCAAGTACGCGATGCGCATCTGGCTCGATCCGGCTAAGCTGCACAACTACAAGCTGACCCCGGCCGACATCAGCGCCGCCATCACCGCGCAGAACGCCCAGGTCTCCGCCGGCCAGCTCGGCGGCATGCCGTCGCCGAAGGGCCAGCGCCTCAACGCGACGATCACCGCCCAGAGCCGCCTGCAGACGCCCGAGCAGTTCGGCGCGATCCTGCTGCGCACCACCGCCGACGGCGCCTCCGTGCGCCTGCGCGACGTGGCGCGCATCGAGCTCGGCGGCGAATCCTACGATGTGGTGGCGCGCTACAACGGCAAGCCGGCCACCGGCCTGGCGGTCAAGCTGGCCACCGGTGCCAACGCGCTGGACACCGCCGACGCGGTGAAGGCCAAGCTGCACGAGCTGTCCAAGTTCTTCCCGCCGGGCGTGAAGGCGGTGACGCCCTACGACACCACGCCCTTCGTGAAGGTCTCCATCGAGGAAGTGGTGAAGACGCTGGTCGAAGCCATCGTGCTGGTCTTCCTGGTGATGTACCTGTTCCTGCAGAACTTCCGCGCCACGCTGATCCCGACCATCGCGGTACCGGTGGTGCTGCTCGGCACCTTCGGCGTGCTCGCCGCGGCTGGCTTCTCGATCAATACGCTGACGATGTTCGGCGTGGTGCTGGCCATCGGCCTGCTGGTGGACGACGCCATCGTGGTGGTGGAGAACGTCGAGCGGGTGATGACGGAGGAAGGCCTGTCGCCGAAGGAGGCGACGCGCAAGTCGATGAACCAGATCACCGGTGCGCTGATCGGCATCGCGCTGGTGCTGTCGGCGGTGTTCGTGCCGATGGCCTTCTTCGGCGGCTCCACCGGCGTCATCTACCGCCAGTTCTCGATCACCATCGTGTCGTCGATGGTGCTGTCGGTGGTGGTGGCGCTGATCCTCACGCCGGCCCTCTGTGCAACCTTGCTGAAGCCGGTGGCCCAGGGCCACACGGCCGGTGAGGGCGGCCTGCTGGGCGGCTTCTTCGGCGGGTTCAACCGCGCCTTCGAGCGCAGCAACGCCGGCAGCCGCTCCGTCGTCGCCCGCATGCTGGGCAGCAGCAAGCGTTACCTGGTGATCTACGGCCTCATCGTGATCGGCATGGGCGCGCTGTTCCTGCGCCTGCCGACCGCCTTCCTGCCGGAAGAGGACCAGGGTTTCCTGATGTCCCAGGTGATCCTGCCGGCCGGTTCCACCGCCGAAAGCACGCTGGCGGTCATGGAGAAGGTCGAGCACCACTTCATGGACGATCAGAAGGAGGCCGTGGAGTCCATCTTCACCGTTACCGGCTTCAGCTTCGCCGGCAGCGGCCAGAACAACGGGATCGCCTTCATCAACCTGAAGGACTGGAGCGAGCGCAAGCGCCCCGACCTGAAGGTGGCGGCGGTGGCCGGCAAGGCGATGGGCTATTTCTCCACCTTCCGCAACGCGATGGCCTTCGCCTTCGCGCCGCCGGCGGTGGTGGAGCTCGGCAACGCCAGCGGCTTCGACTTCCAGCTGCAGGACCGCGCCGGCCTCGGCCACCAGGCCCTGATCGACGCCCGCAACCAGCTGCTCGGCATGGCGGCGCAGAACCCGCTGCTGGTCGGCGTGCGCCCCAACGGCCAAGACGACACCCCCGAGTACAAGCTCGACATCGACCACGCCAAGGCTGGCGCGCTGGGCCTGTCTCTGGCCGACATCAACAACGCCCTGCAGACCGCCTGGGGCAGCGCCTACGTCAATGACTTCATCGACAAGGGCCGCGTCAAGCGGGTCTATCTGCAGGGTGACGCCTCGGCGCGCATGCAGCCGGAAGACCTGAACAAGTGGTACGTGCGCAACAGCAACGGCGACATGGTGCCCTTCTCGTCCTTCGCGTCGGCCCACTGGACCTACGGCTCGCCGCGCCTGGAGCGTTACAACGGCCTGCCGTCGACGGAGATCATGGGCTCCGCGGCGCCCGGCCACAGC
Organism: Pseudomonadota bacterium; assembly: GCA_018241685.1. GTDB lineage: Bacteria > Pseudomonadota > Gammaproteobacteria > Burkholderiales > Rhodocyclaceae > Zoogloea. Next base: position 41,359 of record JAFEDJ010000056.1, on the reverse strand, counting down.
ACCGGCGAGGCGATGGCGGCGATGGAAGACATGGCCTCCAAGCTGCCGGACGGCATCGGCTTCGAATGGACCGGCCTGTCCTACCAGGAGCGCCTGTCCGGCTCCCAGGCGCCGGCCCTGTACGCGATCTCGCTGCTGGTGGTGTTCCTGTGCCTGGCTGCGCTGTACGAGAGCTGGTCCATCCCGTTCGCGGTGATGCTGGTGGTGCCGCTGGGGATCATTGGCGCGCTGCTGGCGGCGATGATGCGCGGGCTGTCCAACGACGTGTACTTCCAGGTCGGCCTGCTGATGACCATCGGCCTGTCGGCGAAGAACGCGATCCTGATCGTCGAATTCGCCAAGGAGCAGATGGAACACGGCAAGAGCCTGATCGACGCGACGCTGGAAGCGGTGCGCCTGCGCCTGCGGCCGATCGTCATGACCTCGCTGGCCTTCATCCTCGGCGTGCTGCCGCTGGCCCTCTCCAACGGCGCCGGTTCCGGCGCGCAGAACGCCATCGGTACCGGCGTGATCGGCGGCATGCTGTCCGCCACCGTGCTGGCCGTGCTCTTCGTGCCGCTGTTCTTCGTGGCCGTGCGGCGGGTGTTCCGGGGCAAGACTGCTCCGGATACCGCCCCGGCCGAATCCATCCCCGCCCAGGAGGTGCGCTGAGATGCCCCGCATGACTCTTCTCGCCGCGGCGCTGGCCTCCGCCGTGCTGGCCGGCTGCGCCACGCTGGCGCCCGACTACGCGACGCCGGCCGCGCCGGTGCCGCAGCAATGGCCGGCCGACGCGGGGGCAGCGGCCTCCGCCGCCGCCGCGGCCGACATCGGCTGGCAGGACTTCTTCACCGATGCCCGCCTGCGCCAGCTCATCGCGCTGGCCCTGGACAACAACCGGGATCTCCGCGTCGCCGCCCTCAACATCGAGAAGGCCCGCGCCCAGTACCAGATCCAGCGCGCCGACCTGTTCCCCACCGTGCAGGCGACGGCCGGCGGCACCGGCCAGCGCACGCCGGCCAGCCTGTCCACCACCGGCCAGGCGATGACCACCCACCAGTACACCGCCGGCCTCGGCTTCGCGTCCTACGAGCTGGACTTCTTCGGCCGCATCCGCAGCCTCAAGGATCAGGCTCTGTACCAGTTCCTCGGCACCGAGGAAGCCCGGCGCAGCGCGCAGATCAGCCTGGTGGCCGAGGTCGCCAGCGCCTACCTGACGCTGGTCGCCGACAACGAGCGCCTGAAGCTGGCCGAGGAAACCCGCGCCAGCCAGCAGAGCTCCTACGACCTCACCAAGCGCCGCTTCGAGCTGGGCAGCGCATCGGAGCTGGACCTGCGCCAGGCCCAGACCAGCGTCGACTCGGCGCGGGTGGACGTGGCCCGCTACACCGGCCAGCTGGCCCAGGACCGCAACGCGCTGGCGCTGCTGATCGGCGGGCCGCTGCCCGACGAGCTGGCCCAGCCGGGCGAACTGGGCAGCGTCTCGGCGCTGGCCGGCGTACCCGACGGCGTGCCGGCCGACGTGCTGCAGCGGCGCCCCGACGTGCTGCAGGCGGAACGTGCGCTGCAGGCCGCCAATGCCAACATCGGCGCGGCGCGGGCGGCCTACTTCCCGAGCATCACGCTGACCGCCAAGGGGGGCGTCGCCAGCAGCCAGCTGTCCGACCTGTTCAAGGGCGGCGCCGGGGCGTGGAGTTTCGCGCCGCAGATCACCCTGCCGATCTTCGACGCCGGGCGGATCAGCGCCAACCTGAAGGTGGCCGAGGCGGACCGGGCGATCGGCCTGGCCCAGTACGAGAAGGCCGTGCAGACCGCCTTCCGCGAAGCCGCCGATGCGCTGTCGCTGCGCACGCCGCTGGAAGGCCAGCTGGCCGCCCAGCAATCCCTCGTCGATGCCACCGCAGCCAGCTACCGCCTGTCCAAGGCGCGCTTCGACAAGGGCGTGGACAGCTACCTGGCGGTGCTCGACTCCCAGCGCGCCCAGTACAGCGCCGAGCAGAGCCTGATCACCGTCCGGCTGGCCGGGCTGAGCAACCAGGTCACGCTGTACAAGGTGCTCGGCGGCGGGGCGCAGTAAGCCTCAGGCCGTCACTTCACTTTCCTGGCCCGCCCGCGCCTGCTGGGCGGCCAGGATCTCCGGCAGGTTCAGCTCGATCCAGTCGGCCAGCGCCTCGACCTTGCGGCCGATCTGCTCGCCCAGCGGCGTCAGCGTGTATTCCACGTGGGGTGGCACCACCGGGTAGGAGACCCGCGCGACGAAGCCGTCGCTCTCCAGCTGCTGCAGCGTCTGCGCCAGCATCTTCTCGCTGATCCCGTTCACCTTGCGGCGCAGGTCGCTGAAGCGGTGCGTGCCGCCGAGCAGGCCGACCAGCAACAGCACGCCCCAGCGGCTGGTCACGTGCTTCAGCACCTCGCGGGACGGACACTTCTCGGCGAACACGTCGCCGCGCCGCATCATCTCGGCCAGGGTCGGGCGGGCTGCGGCCCCGTCGTCGTGGTCTGCATTCATGATTGCACTTACCTTTTGGTGCGTACTTACTAAAAGTTAGTTAGGCGGATATTCTGCCGCTTCCTCTCTCCCAGATAAAGGAAGTCACATCATGATCGTCGTTACCGGCGCCTCCGGCCAGCTCGGCCGCCTCGTCATCGAGAACCTGCTGCAAACCGTTCCCGCCGCCCAGATCGTCGCCGCCGTGCGCACGCCGGCCAAGGTGGCCGACCTCGCCGCGCGTGGTGTGCAGGTCCGCGAGGCCGACTACAACCGGCCGGAAACCCTTGACGCCGCCTTTGCCGGCGCCGACAAGCTGCTGCTGATCTCCTCCAGCGAAGTCGGCAGCCGTCTGCCCCAGCACCGCGCCGTGATCGACGCCGCCAAGCGCGCCAAGGTCGGCCTGATCGCCTACACCAGCCTGCTGCGTGCCGACACCACGCCGCTGCCGCTGGGCGCCGAGCACAGGGCCACCGAACAGCTCATCGCCGAAGCCGGCCTGCCGGCGGTCATCCTGCGCAACGGCTGGTACACCGAGAACTACCTCGCCAGCATCCCGCCCGCGCTGCAATACGGCGTGGTGCTCGGCAGCGCCGGCGAAGGGCGCATCGCCTCCGCCGCCCGTGCCGACTACGCCGCCGCCGCGGCCGCCGTCCTCACCCGCGACGGGCAGGCCGGCAAGGTCTATGAGCTGGCCGGCGACGAGTCCTACACGCTGGCCGAGCTGGCCGCCGAGATCGCCCGCCAGTCCGGCAAGGCGGTGGCCTACCAGAACCTGCCCGAAGCCGACTTCAAGGCCGCGCTGCTCGGCGCCGGCCTGCCGGAAGGCCTCGCCGCGCTGCTGGCCGAGTCCGACATCGGCGCCTCCAAGGGCGGCCTGTTCGACGACAGCCACCAGCTCAGCCAGCTGATCGGCCGCCCCACCGCCGGCCTGGCGGCGCTGGTCAAGGCCGCGTTGCAATAAGCGGCGGCGCGGGCCGGCGTCTTGCAGGCCCGTCAGCGCGGAGCTTGTGCCGCCGGCACGCCAGCCTCCGGCCTGGTCTGGGCGCCGCTGGCGGACCACACGCTGTCCGGTGCCCCGCTGCGGACGCGTCGCGCCGTCGCCCGGGCCATCCACGCAAAGGCTGCGGCGCCGGCGAGCGCCGTGGCATCCACCCCCAGGCTAGCCTCCGACGTGTGCGTCCACATGCCGAGGGCCGGCAGGCTCCAGGCGAGCAGGGAGGTGAGCGGAATGGCCGCGGTGAGCGTGGCCGCCAGCCACAGTAGATGGACCGACGCGCGTGCCGCACCGCGCAGGAAGGCCCAGCCGATGCTGGCGAAGAAGGCGCCGTAGTACAGCGCCGGCAGCCATGCGTTGGCATCGCTGGCCAGGCCGTGCAGCCATTTACTGCCGACAATCGCCAGCGAGACACCACAGACGCAGCCCAGGCACACGCCGACGGTGGCGGCGGCCATCAGGCGCACATCCAGCCGCTGGGCCGGCAGCTCGCCGCCCTGGCGCGCCTGCTTCTTGCGGCGGCTCTCGACCCACAACAGGTTTCCGCTATAGAACAGCCAGGCGCCGGCTAGCCCGAGCAGGAAGTACATCCACTGCACCGGCGTGCCGCCGAAGGCCGCCATGTGCAGGGCGAAGAAGCTGCTGATGAACAGATTGGGCGTGCTCTGCCGGCCGGGCAGGGAATCGCTGCCGACCACCTTGCCGCTGTAAGGATCGACTGCCGCAAAGCCGCCCCGCGCCCGCGGCGAGACGGCCGCCGCATCCTTGCCCCATACCCGCACCACCACTGCGCGGGGCCCGCCGACCTGCTGGTACTGCAGCATGGTGGGCTCGAAGCCGGGCGAGAATTCCCGCACCCGGGCGAGGATCTCCAGCGGTGGCAGCATCGTTGCCGGATCGCGCTCGGCCGCACCGGGCGCCGGCCGCTGCCGCTGGAAGGCGGTCCCCCACTTGCCGTCGTGCAGCAGCCTGTCCTGCACCGCATAGATGCCGTCGTGATAGGCGAAGACCACCGCCGTCAGCGCCATTACAAGATGGAAGGGCAGGCTGACGATGCCCACCACGTTGTGGGCGTCCAGCCACATGCGCTTCAGGTTCTTGCCGACCCGCAGCGCGAAGAAATCCTTGACCAGCGACGGCAGGAGCACCACCACGCCGGACACCAGCGCCAGCGCGTAGAGCGCCGCGACGACGCCCATCACCCAGCGGTTCGGATCGCTGTCCGCCGGCAGGCCGACGACGCGGTGCAGCGTATCGATGAAGGACGCCAGCCGTGACGGGTGGGTCTCCTCCACCTGCGCCGCACCGTGGGCGTCCAGCGTCGCCGCGTAGTGGCGGACCTGGCTGTCGTCGTGATCGTCGGCATCCGGGTTGCGTACGTGCCAGCCCAGGCGGGCTGGCACGTTCTCGGCGTCCTGCACATAGAGGGTGAAATCCCTCGCGGCCGCCGGATGCGTGGCCAGGGTGCCGACGATCAGCTGCTGTGCGTCTTCCAGCCCCACCGGGCGGATTGCGTTGGGCGGCGAGGCCCAGCGCGCCAGCGGCTCCTTGAAGACGGTCAGCGCGCCGGCGTAGAAGGCGATGAACAAGGCCATCCCGGCGATGATGCCGGTCCACGTATGGACCGCTTTGTAGATGCGGACGAACTCGCTTCTCATGGTGTGAGATCCGGTCAGGAAAGGCGCAGGGCGGACAGGGCGCCCAGCACCAGCGCCCCCGTGCCGCCCAGCCACAGCCAGGCCCGCAGGCCGCTGGCAAAGAAGAACACGCCGCCCAGCACGCCCAGCCAGATGGGGGGCACCATCCACATGGCCAGCTGCCCGCGCACGGAGAGCGGCATGTCGGTGCTGAACTGCAGGAACAGGCCGCTGCCGCCGAGCGCCAGCACGGCGCCCAGCACCAGTCCGGCCAGGGTCTTGGACAGCCAGTCGCGGCGGATCGGCGAATGCTTGGCGGTGGCCATGTCAGCGCCCCTTCCCGCGGCCGCAGAGCGCGCCGACATACGGAAGCAGCGCAAACGCCAGCATCAGCACCACGACGAAGGTGAAGCTGGCGGTGAGGGTCTGCATGTCCTGCGCCAGGCCCAGCCAGCCGGCGGCCAGCAGGGCCGTGCCGGCAACCCGGGCCGGGCGGGCCGGCCACTGCGCGGCGAGCAGGCGCTGGTTGGGGGAGGCCAGGTAGAGGCCGGCGCAGCCGAGCAGCGACGCGGCCAGGCCGATCAAGGTGAATGTCTTCATGTCGAAGGAGTCCTGCCTTTCGGACCGGATGCGGTCCGTTCGTTTACCGGGCGTGTTCCAGGAACAACTGCCGCGCGGCCATCAGAAGTCCATCGTCGCGGACGCGGTGATCGTCCGCGGAGCGCCCAGGGTGGCGATCGAATAGCTGTCGCTGAAGCTGCCCGACCAGTACTGCTTGTCGAACAGGTTGTTGATGTTCAGGCGCAGCACCACCTTGCGGCCATCCATCCGGGTGGCGTAACGGGCGCCGACGTCGAGGATCGTCCAACTGGGGATCTGCTGGCGGTTGGCGGCATCGAGATACTGGCTGCTGGTGCTCACGACGCGGCCGCTGAGGGTCAGCCCGGAGAGCCACGGCGTGTCCCATTCGGCGCCCAGGTTGCCCTGCCAGCGCGGCGTGCCGATGGCCACGTTGCCGTCGTACTGGCCGTAGGCGGTCCTGGTCTGCTCGCCCTGGGAATAGGTCGCGCCGCCGAGCAGGCGGAGCGTGCGCGTCAGCTCACCGAAGGTATTCCACTCCAGCCCGCGGACCCGCTTTTCGCCGTCGTCGGTGTAGGTCGGGTTGCTGCTGCTGCCGAGCGCGACCATCGTCGGCTTGGTGATCTCGAACAGGCTGACGGTATTGGTGAAGGTGCCGACCTCCCATTTGACGCCGGCCTCCTTCTGGTCGGTCTTGTAGGGCGCGAACACGAAGTTCCGGTTGGTCGCCAGCGTATCGGTGACCGTATCGCCCTTGCTCAGCCCCTGCACGTAGTTGGCGTACAGCGAAACCTTCGGCCCCCAGGGCTTGACGACGGCAGCCAGCGCCGGCGTGACCACGCTCTTGTCGTACTGGGCGGTCACCGCCCCCGTCGTGGCGTTGTAATTGGTGGTCTTGATGTTCTGGTTGCGCAGCCCCACGGTCAGCCGCAGGCGGTCGTCCAGCAGCGACAGCGTATCGATCAGGGCCAGGCTGGACAGCGTCGTGTCGCTGGTCTTGGGCGCCACGCCCGGCGGCGTCGGCATCACCAGCGTGGTGACCGGGTTGTAGATGTTCGACGTGGCGCTCGCCGAATTGGTGGCCGAGCCGCTCTCCTGCTCCAGGTTGCTGGCGTGCAGGACCAACTCGTGCGCCACACTGCCGGTGCCGAAGCGTGCGCGCAGCCCGCCCTCGGCGGAGACGCTGTCCGTGTAGCTCCGCGTGCCGTTGGTTGCCGCCGTGAAGCTGCCGTTGGCGGCGATCATCCGCGCATGCGTCCCGTTGATGAAACCCGTGGACTCGAAGTTCATCACCCCCACGCCGGCAAAGGCGGAAAGCTGCGAATTGAACTCGTATTCGGCGCGGGCCATCACGGCCTTGCTCTCCAGCGTGCCGCTGGCGCCGCGGAACAGGTTGGTGTGCGGATCGGCGGCTTTGGGCACCGGGATCGTGCTCTGGAACCAGTACATCGCCGGTGTTCCGCCGGCAAACGACTCCTTGCTGTAGTACGCATCGAGGGACGCGGTCAGCGCGCTGCCGCGGTAATCCACCGCCGCCGACAGGAACTCGCGCTTCTTGGTCTGGCCGTCCAGCTCGGTGTCGCCGTCGCTGAAGGCCCCGTTGATGCGCACGCCCACTTCCTTGCGCTCGCCGAAGCGGCGCCCCGCATCGATGCCGGTGCCGAACTGCCCCTTGGACTGGTAGCCCACGGACAGGCGCGTCAGGGGATCGTCGGCCGCCCGCTTGGGCACCAGGTTGATCACCCCGCCGACCCCGCCGCCCGGCGGCATGCCGCTGAACAGCGCGCTCGGCCCCTTCAGCACCTCTACCCGCTCGACGGCTTCCAGCGGCGCATGGCCCACGGGCGCCAGCCCGAACATGCCGTTGATGGCCAGCTCGGACGAATTCACATCGAAGCCGCGTATCCGGTAGTTCTCATAAGCGTGGCCGCTCGACGTCGTGAAACGCACCGAAGGATCGTTGGCCATCAGATCGTAGAGCGTCCGCGCCTGCTGGTTCGCGATCAGCTCGGCGGTATAGCCGGTGATGTTGAAAGGCGTGTCGATGAGCTCCTGATTGCCCAGCGCGCCGAGGCGGGCGCCCCTGGCCACCTGGCCGCCGGCGTAGGGGGCCGGCGCATCGGACGGGCGCTCTGCGCTGGCGGCAACCTTCACCGCCGGCAGCGTCGCCTCGTTTTCCGTAACTGCATCGGGAAGCGCTTGTGCCGCCGCCCAGGGGGATTGCGCAAGCATGCTCATCGCCAGCGCGAGCGGAGTCATTCGCCGCATCGTGTTTCTCCTTGAATAAACACTGGCTGGCGAGGGCTGGCTTGTGTGCTGTGGTTGCTTACCTGGTCAGAATGGATTTGCCGGTCGATGACCGTCAGACATCATGCGAAGATTCTAAACGAGAACAGTTATCAACAAAAGACCTCGTGAACCATCCGTTCTTGCTCCGCAGCAAGCTCAGCCGTTAGCACGCTGTCTTGATCCGCTGCTATCTTAGCGACCGGCCGGCAGTGCCCCCTGTCGGGGCAGCCCGCCGGCCAGTTCCTGTTCCAGACCACAAAAACCGCGCCTCGCGCGCACCAAGGAGACTACGTGAAGCTTTATTTCAAACCCGGCGCCTGTTCCCTGTCCCCGCACATCGCCCTCGAAGAAGCCGGCCTCAAGTACGAGTCCGAAAGCGTCGACCTCGCCACCAAGGTCACCGGCAGCGGCGCCAACTACCTCGAAGTCAATCCCAAGGGCTACGTGCCCGCGCTGGTCCTCGACTCCGGCGAAGTCCTCACCGAAGGCCCGGCCATCGTCCAGTACATCGCCGACCTCGCCCCGGAAAAGAAGCTCGCGCCCCCCAACGGCAGCATCGAGCGCTACCGCCTGCAAAGCTGGCTCAACTTCATCGGCACCGAAATCCACAAGTCGGTGACCGCCTTCTTCCACCCGTTGAGCAAGGACGACTGGAAAGCCGCCGCCAAGCTCAACCTGGAACGCCGCCTCGGCCACGTGAACCAGCACCTTGCCGACAAGCCCTACCTGCTCGGCAACGACTTCAGCGTCGCCGACGCTTACCTGTTCACTACGCTGGGCTGGATGAAAATCATCAACTTCGACCTCAGCCCCTACCCGAACTTGATCGCGTTACAGGAACGTACAGCCGCGCGGCCTGCAGTGCAGGCGGCGATGAAGGCGGAAGGGTTGGTTTAAGGAGTGAAAAAGCCGGCGCGGAAGCGCCGGCTTTTTGGGAACTGGCGGGTTCTCGGCCATTGCAACCGCTGAACCGTCGTATTCAAGTAAGTCGCTATGCGTCACTTACTTGTCGTTCTACCTCGATCTAGTTCGAATAACAAATTCTCCCGCTGAAGAAAACAAACAACCGGGGAAAGCTTAATGTCATTTATTTCATGTAAATGAACTCTGGCATTTTCGCGCTACGCTTGATCTTTCTTCAAATCACCCTTCATCTTTAGGGCGGAAATCCAGCGCTAAATGTTGGTATAGCTCCGGGCTGATACGTGAGCTAATCGCCTCCGCAAAGAGGGAGACCGCCATCAGGCTGATCACCATACTGTGCCCGTCCGTCATTTCCATGCCAATGATGGCGGCCGTTATCGGCGCTTGAGTGACGGCAGCGAGAAATCCGGCAGTGCAAAGTGCGACGACTGAGAGTCATACCGGTAGTTATCCCTATAACACCGGCGACATTCGAAACAAGTGCCGCGCCAACCGCCAGTGAAGAAGCGAAAATGCCGCCAGGCATTTCGGAGTAATAACTAACGATCGTGACCATAAAGCACGTTATTGAGGTGTGCCAAGGTGCTTTCATCTGCCTCGCAACGATTTGCCAGGTTATGGCGTAACCGCTTCCGAAGGATATGCCACCACTGGCCCAGCCTATGGCTGCGATGAGGGCTCCGCAAAGGCCCGCGGAGGCAACAGGATGTCGGGCTCTCCACTGCCGGCCCTGCGCTCATGTGCATCACCGGCAGCAACCTGGACCGAGGGGCCTTCCCTTCCTGCCGAAAAGCTGCCAACCAGCGCGAATGCACCGACACATACCTTGCTGAGGGCGATTCGCCGTGAAACCAGAGAGTCGACCGCCTTGCCTCCAGCAGCCAGCCGAGTCGCAGCAGACACCTGTGGGATGCCGCTTCTTTGGGCCCATGGGAACAACGTTCCCTTCAGCCATACGGCGAACATGCCGACAGCCGGTGTGATGACAAGCGGTACCCAAAGATGCCCGTTCGATAAGGCGTAAAAAGACGCCAATGCCAGATCAGCAAGTTCGGCGACAGCCACGACGACAAGCCCTGCGACAAGGGCCGTGCACCCAAGCGCGATGCGAGCGCTTCATCGGAGGCTGCTGAACGAGTGAACCGCGAGTCTGGTGATGTTCACGAACACAGTATGCGAAGGGGCAAGGGTTCGACGCTAGGCGCGACGGCTAGAGTAATGTTTGCCAACATGCATTTATACAAATATTATTGATATAAATATATTTATGAAGGGGCCGTTTTCAACCACTCCCTTCCGCGCATGCTAGTCGCGGCAAGAGTCCTGCAAAGGAGAGCTTGGGGGGCTGATTTCATCGTCTTCGTTGTGGGTACCTCGTGCTCCGCATCAGGGAAGTTAGCCCCCATCTTTTTCGTGTGACGACACCGTAGCTTTCCGCAGATCGATCCATCGTTGCGCTATGGCTGCTGCGCGGGATAGCAATCTGTGCGAAGGGACCAGACTCGCCTTCGCCACGGTCCTCACATTCAACGCGTCTGTAGTTCTAGTCACAGGCGCATGACCGCTCAACAGCAGCGTGAATCCCTCCTCACCGAGCCTAGATGGGAGCAACCTTGCTAACGCAACTCTTTGGGCCGATGCGTACGCAGGCGGCCGTCACGTGTAGCTTTGCTAATCCAGAACGCAACGTGCCCGATCGCACATGCCGCCCACAAGGAGCAGCCTCCAGATGATGCCGGTTCGCCAAGCGTGGGAAGCCCTGCAGGACAGGCTTGTCTTCCTGCCTCCATTTCCTGAGCAACTGGACCCTCTCGCCTTGTTCGCCCTGTTACTGGTCGGCGGTCTTCTGGCAGGTGAGACATTGTTCCGAACCATCGGGCTCTCCCGTATCGTCGGCTACGTGCTTGCAGGCGCGCTCGCCGGACCTGGCTTACTAGGGTGGCTGGACAGGGAAACCTTGTCGATGGCAAAGCCCGTAGCCGATGCAGCACTGGGTTTGCTCTTGCTCGAAACGGGGCGCCACTTGGACCTCGGATGGCTGCGAGCCAATCGAACCCTTCTGGGATGTGCAATGGGAGAAGCGGGTCTTGCTTTTGCAGCGATCTTTGCTTTTGCCTTTTTTGCTGTGGGCCTCAGCCTTGGTTGGAGCGCGGCGACGGCCGCTATCACGATGGCTTCGGCGCCGGCTGTAGTGCTGCTTACCGCCGAGGAGAATCGTGCCCAAGGGCAAGTCACGCAGCGCACGCTGCTGCTTACAGCGATCAACTGTGCATTGTCCTTTGTCGTTTTTGCCGTGGTGCTAGGTGTCGTACACGCCGAGCAGTCCGGTGACTGGCTCAATGCTCTAGCCCATCCCCTCTGGGTTGTCTGTGGCGGAATTGGGATCGGCATGCTTTGTGCCCGCCTGGCGCTGACAATTGCTGCCCGGCAGGCCAAAGGATCCGTGACCCAAGTATTCATTTTCGTCGCGGTAGCCTTGTTGGCCATTGGTGTTGCGCGGATGCTCGGTGTGCCCGTGTTTCTCTGCCTCTTCATGATGGGGGCTGCCCTGAATCTGGCTGACCGGAACAAGGTGCTGGCCTATACAGGCCTGCCTCAGGGGCATTGGATTCTAGCCATTGTCCTATTCGTGGTGACGGGAGCGATGTTGCCTCTGGACGACCTTAACTGGGTCACGAGCTTTCAGGCGGTGGGCCTGATCGGCGTGCGTGGAGTCGCCAAGTTTGCTGGGGTGATGATGACAGGGCGGCAGGATCTTTCCGTAGCCAAACGCCGTCTGGTGGGTATTGGCATCCAGCCGCTGTCGGCAACGGCCATTTTCATGGCGGCCGAACTAGCTTCCATATATCCGGAGGTAAGTAGCCAGGCCCTCTTGTTGCCGCTGCTTGCCGCCGCATTGATGGAGTTCGCCGGGCCGCAAATGTGCAAGTACGCACTGAGCAAGGCTGGTGAAACGGAACCTCTTCCTGTCGGGCGAAATCGATGAGCGATCTTTCCAAATTGAACTTCACCTCTAGTCGCCCACTGACCCTGGGTGTTGAACTGGAGTTGCAGCTGGTCTCCCTTCGGGACTTCGACCTGACCCGTGCCGCCACCGACCTGCTTTCAGGCCTGCGTTACGACGATCGCTTCGGTGAAGTGAAGCTTGAAATCACCGAGAGCATGATCGAGATCAATTCGAGGCCGCGCATCGATGTGACGGGAATAGCTATCGATCTTGATGGCCTCCGCGAAGTGTTGGTGACCTATTGCCAGCGCAACAACATTGCAATCTGCGGTGGGGGGACTCATCCCTTCCACCACTGGCCAGAACGTCGAATCTGTCCCGGCGAACGTTTTGCGTTCTTGAATGAACGCTACGGATATCTGAGCAAGCAGTTCACCGTCTTCGGTCAGCACATCCATATCGGCGTGTCTTCTGGCGACGACGCCATCTGGCTAACCCATGCCCTCAACCGCTACGTACCGCACTTCGTGGCGCTCTCCGCATCGTCGCCATTCATGGACATGACAGACACAGGGTTTGAGTCTGCCCGGCTCAATGCTGTGTCGGCCTTTCCGCTCTCCGGGCAGGCGCCCGACATAAGCGATTGGTCTGCTTTTGTCGATCATATGGGCATATTGCAGTCCTGCGGAGTGGCCGAGAGCATTAAGGATCTCTACTGGGACGTGCGTCCCAAGCCGGAGTACGGGACTGTAGAGGTCCGAGTTTGCGACACCCCGTTGTCCGTCGACAGAGCCGTAGAGCTTGCCGCTTTTGCACAGAGCCTGGCCCGCTATCTACTGCGCGAGCGGCCTCCGGTTGTCCCGGCCATGCAGACGCTGGTGGCGCGCTACAACAAGTTCCAGGCTTGCCGCTTCGGCTTCAAGGCGGAACTGGCCGACCCGATTCGCCGTTGTGTTGAGCCCCTCGGCCAAACCTTGCAGGATCTGTTCGACACTCTGGCACAGGATGCCGACGATCTCGGCTGCAGGCGTCAGTTGGAACAACTGCGAGTATTGGCACATAGCCAGTATGGCGATTCCGTATGGCTACGGGAGACTGCAAAGGCCGCAGGTAACTTCCACGATTTGACCCGGGCAGCAACCGAACGCTTTTCCAGGCCCTCCCGTTATCGACCCCACGCATAGGGTGCTCTCCGTGCAGACTCAATCCATGGTGTTCGCTGCGCTGCTTGCTTCTACATCCGTTCTCGCCTCCGGGCCCTGTACGCTCACGGACGTAGTTCGTCCTCCTGCATCAGCAGATCAGCCGGTGGGTGCTGATAACTGGCTAAATCCAGGGAATATCCGGTTTAGCCTGGGGCAGGCATCGCGCTTTATGCCCGGCATACGCAGCACTCCGGCAGCCCGCCAGCCGCTACGAGCCAATGCTCCCAAGCGTATTGATCCGGACCGCCTGCAGGTCGTCGATCCAGCAGATGGAACACAGCGATCACTGCGCTTTCTGCTGGAGAATCGGGTAGATGCAGATGGCATCATCATTCTTCGTCGTGGGAAAGTGGCGCTCGATTACCAGAGATCCGGCTTTGATTCTGCGCAGCCTAGACTGCTACTTGAGGCAACCCGCCCGATTCTGGTGACTCAATTGGCTAGAGCTGCCGCCGAAGGTCGCATTGCCCGGGAGAAATCAATCACAAGAGCACTTCCTGAACTCTCCGGTGTTCGTGAGCTGGGCAAACTGTCCTTGCAGCGCCTTCTTGAGGGGCGCACCGGCCTGCAATGGCCGGAAACCGACATGGTGCGTTGGCGGCAGGAGGCGGGCTGGGCGCCAGGCGGCCAGACTGGCGTGCGTACGTGGTTGCAGCACCGTGCGGCTTGGCCTCGCACATCGGACAACACAGGCCTGGATATGTACGGTCCGGAGGGCGAACTCCTGTTGTGGGCGACAGAAAAGGCTTGGAAGAGGTCGGCTCCGGAATTGCTGTGTGACTTGCAAGGACTGATCCGGGCACGAAACCCTGCCTTTTGGGCGACGGACATGGTCGGCACACCACTGGCTGACGGCCTTGCACTCAGTCTGTTTGACTTTGCCGCTTTGGGGCAAGCACTCCTTGATGCAGGTAATCGCCCCGGTCCGCGGACCCTGGCCCCGAGATGGTTTCTCGATACGGTGGCCAGCCCTTCGAATGAAGGTGACAACAAGCCCGGAGCGGTGCTTGCGCTCGGGCAGGAAACTGGGTGGCAGTACCGTTTCGCACATCCAGGACTCCGCGGTCGCCGAGTGGCGATCATTGGTGCCTATGGAACCAGTCTGTATGTGGATTTCGATTTCAGCACGGTGGTTGCCGTTTTTGCTTCCCATGCCGAACGACACTCTCCGCTACTGATGGCAAGTCTACGCAGTCTTTGGGAGTCTGCGTCCCGTCCAGGAGGTGACAGTGGGCCGCAGTGACTGGAACGTCTCCTCGCGCCCTCCAGGCAAGCTGAACTTGAGCCTGAACATTGCGCAAACGCATGAACGGCAGAGAAAGGTGATGCGGAGTCTCCAAGTAATACGCCGTGTATTTCCTTTGATCATCACGTGCCTTGTTGCTCTTGGCTTATTGTTGCTCCTCTGCGGATTTGCGATATTCGGCTAACCGACGATTGGGAAGTTGCCGCTCTGGAAAGTCACCTCTGAACGGCAAGTATTTGGCACGTTGCGGCCCGACAAGCGACGCAAATCCAAAGGCCGCTTGGCCGAATAGTGGACTCATTTTTAATTTCCTCCTCACCTCTCCCTCCTCCTCCCCAACACCTGCCGACACCTCGGATAATTGAAACACCCCCAAAACCCCGCCTTCCCCTTGCTCCCCGCCACCGCCCGCATCTTTATCCCGCAGCTCGGACACGTCGGCACCCTGTAATCCCCCTCAATTGCGAAATTAAGCAATTCCTGTCGCACCGCCTCCGGCAAGCGAAGAATCATCAGCAGGAACATCTCGCCGTCGATCAGCGTGATGTGGTTGGCCTTGGCGATTTCCTTTGCGTCGGGGGTGAAGCCGCCGCTGGTCATGAAGAAGGCTTTGGGGATTCTTTCGTGGGTCATGACGCCGAGCAGTTCGCGCACGGGTTTGACGCCGACGAGGCGCTCGCCCCAGGCTTTGCACTGGACGATGGCGGTGCATTTGCCCTTGTCGGTTTCGGTGGCGCTCTGGAAGAGGCGGATGTCGATGCCGCCGTCCGGGCCGAGGGGCGTGGTGGCGCTCTCGATGCCCTTGCAGGCGTAGAAGCGCTGGCAGACGTCCTCGAAGCGTTTCCATTCCAGGTCGCGGATCAGCTCGATGCTCCAGGCGCCGGGGCGGGTGTCGGCCTGGGGTTCCGGCGCTGAGGAGGAGATGACGGGCTCGTCGCCGGCGGCGGGGCTCTTGAGGCTGGGTTCCTGCCTGGGGTGGAAGACCCGCGCATGCACGGGGCCGTTCGCGGGCTCCGCTGCGAGCCTGGGCGCGCCGGCTTCGGTGGCCTTCCTGGCGCTGAGCACGGCGCGGAGATAGGCGAGTACGGCGATCAGCAGCAGGCCGCCGCCGGCCAGTTCGGCGAAGGACGACAAGGCGAGGGTGAGCGGCTGGAGGACCATGTTGCCGGCGCCATAGGCGGGCAGGGCCCATTTGAGGCTGGCATAGACCACCAGGGCCAGTACCGCGCTCACCGGCCACGGGGCGTTGAGCAGGTCTGCCAGCGCGGATTGTTTCTTGCGGTAGTGTTTTCGGGCCATCGGTGGACGCTGCCTTTTTAGACCGGTGCGTGGGCCATGTCTGCAGCCGGGGCCTGGGGCGGTAGCGCGAGGGCGGGGGACTGCGGGGCGGTCATGGCGTCGGGGTATGTCGTGGCGATGGGGAGAGATATCGCACGGCTGCCGGCGGGCCCGCTACGGAACAGTTCACATTTTTCGAATTTGGCAGAGATGGTGGGACTTTGGGGTTTCTGTCGTCCTCGGGCCGGGTCGGCCGGTGTCGTTTGCTGCATCGACTTGAACTTTTGATGCTCGGACGTGAACTTGTTCAGTCGGGATTTGAACCCGAGATGCCAGGATTCGAATCCACTCAAATCGGAGCATCGCGCGTACCAGTGAAAGCGATTCTCAAATAGTCTTTTTCATTGATGACGGAAGTTCGAATGGCGTAGAGTCAGGCGGAGTTAAAAACCAGAACCGCCATGAAGACCGCAATCGGTTCGTTTGTCTGCATCTTGTTAAGCGTGTGTCCGCCGCACGGGATTGCCGCGGATATCCATCAGGGGCCACCGCCTGGCCCTACCGGACAATCACACAAGACGGTTGTTTTCGTGGCCGCGGATTTCAGGAACGGGGGCGTGATGGGGGCGTATCGCGGCTTTGAAGAGGCCGTACGCAAGCTGGGGTGGCGGCTCATCCTGGAGGATGGCCAGGGCCAGAAGAAGATCCAGGCGGCACTCGTGTCCAGATCCGTCTCGACCGAAATCCACGGGCTTGTTTTGGGTGGCTTCGATCCGCATGGCTTCTCCGCCGCGGTGAGCGCTGCAAGGGCGCGCGGCATCGTGCTTGTCGGCTGGCATGCAGACAAATCGTCTGGTCACACCAGAAATCTGTTTGCCAACATATCAACCCGCCCCGTCGATGTGGCGGAGATGGCGGTGGACTTTGTATTGAAAGATGCCGTGGCAAGGGGAAAGCCGGTGGGCGTCGTCATATTCAACGATGCCCAGTATGCGGTGGCAAACGCCAAGACGGAAGCCATGAAGGAAGGTATGGCTGCTTGCAGGCATAAGCTTGGGTGCCAGGTGCTTTCAATCGAGAATGTGCCGATCTCCGATGTGAAGACCTTGATGCCCGCGGCCGTTGCCAGGCTCAATTCGAAGTATGGGAGCGCCTGGACATACAGTCTGGCGGTGAATGACGCCTATTTCGACGAAATCTCCTTTCCGCTGATGGCGCTCCGCAGGACGGATATTGCCAACATTTCAGCGGGGGATGGCTCCGCCAAGGCGATGAGTCGTATCGCTGCCGGTGTCTCCCTGCAAGTTGCCACCATTGCCGAGCCGCTCAGGCTCCAGGGTTACCAGTTGGCCGATGAGTTGAACCGGGCCTTTGCCGGGGCGCCCGCCAGCGGATTTCAATCGATGCCGGTTCTCGTCACGACCGAGCGGATGAAAACAGGTGACGGCAATGAAGACGCGGTAACGCGTGAGGCGATCGTCGCCTATCAAGAAATCTGGAAGAAGAAATGAACTCGGTTTGCCCGGTTCGGCAGCTAGAAGCGGCAAGGGCCAGGTGGGGGTCGGCGCTTGCACTGAAAATACTGGCCCTTGTCATGTTTACGAGCCTTGCCGTCTTTACGATGGCCACCGCCTTCGGGCTTGTGCATGAACGTGAGAAGGCGCTCCAGGCGGCTCACGCGGAGGTCGAGGCTTCGGTCAATCAGAGCCTCTCGGCCATTTCCGTTTCCCTGTGGCAGTACGATGTCCACGGCATGAAGGCCTTGCTGACCGGGATGTTGCGTTCGGGGTCGCTTGTCAGGGTCGAAGTGATGGATCTCGACCGGCGCATTGTCGACATCGCCCAGCCGGGTTTTGCTGGCAGCCCGGAGCGCACATGGACCTTGCCGATCACGGCGCCGGACGGTAGTTGGCGAATCGGCACCTTGCGGATTTCGGAATCCTATGGCCAGGTTGATGCACTGGTCGCCGAGCGCTTCGAGACCTTGGTCATCATTGATCTGATCAAGATCATCGGATTGGCACTCGCCCTCTTCGCGGTCGTTTATCAACTGGTCGCCAGGCATCTTCATCGGCTGGCAAATGATGTAATGCAGCTCGGAGACATTCGGGATGCACCGACATTGAAAGTAGACCGGCGAAGAATCATTGGTGGACACGATGAAATCGACGTCCTGGCGGATTCGATCAACGATTTCATCGCGGAGCGCAAACAGTCCGAGCTCCAGACCCGTCGCTACGAAGCGATCATCCAATCGTCCGACGATGCCATCATCAGCAAGACCCTGGATGGCATCGTGACGACCTGGAATCCCGGTGCGGAGATCATATTCGGCTACAGCGCGGCTGAAATGATTGGGAAGCCGATGGATCGGCTATTCCCTGCAGAATTAAAAGACGAGGAGGCCGATATCCTGCGCCAGATTTGTGCCGGTGAGGTGGTTGATCACATCGTTTCAAAGCGGCTTCGCAAGGACGGAACACAAATCTACGTATCGGCCACGATTTCACCGATTTTCGGTCTGAATGGGGAGATCGTTGGTGCCTCCAAGATTGCGCGGGACATCACGAAGCAGATCGAGAATCAGATTGAACTGGAGCAACACCGGACGAGCCTGGAGAGACTGGTTTCCGAACGAACAGCGGAACTCGAAAGGGTCAACGAGCAATTGCTCGACACGCAGTTCGCCATGGATAGCGTCGGCATCGGCATCACATGGGCCGACCTGGAAAGCGGGCGTTTCATCTATGCCAACAAGTATCACGCGAGTTTCCTGGGTTATTCGGTGGACGAGATGCTGCAGCTGTCCGTCTCGGATATAGATCCACGGTTCCCGCCGGAAGCGTTCAGGCAGGTCAGCGAACAGCTTTGCCAGCAGGGCTCCATCAAATTCGAAACGGCGCAAAAGACGAAGGACGGGCGCTTGCTGCCCGTCGAGATGACGGTTTATTACCATCCAGGTCGCATGAGCTCATCGCCGCGGCTGATTGCTTTCATGATGGACATTGCAAAACGGAAGGAGGCGGCGCATGCCCTCCAGATGGCCAAGGAGGCTGCCGAAGCGGCCAACCTCGCCAAAAGCCGTTTCCTTGCCAACATGAGCCATGAGATCCGCACGCCGCTCAACGCGATCACCGGCATGGTGCACCTGCTACGCCGGTCCCAGCTCACTGAAGGGCAGCGGGATCGCCTGCTCAAAATCGACACCGCCGGTCGTCATCTTCTTGAAGTGATCAACGACATTCTCGATCTTTCCAAGATCGAGGCTGACAAATTGAGCCTGGAACACACCGACGTCGATATCGGGTCGATCCTTGAGAGTGTCATGTCGATGATGGCGGAGCGGGCGGAAAAGAAGCACCTCGCGGTGATCGTCGAGAACGGTATCGTCCAAGCGCAAACATTGATTGGCGACCCCACGCGCATTCAACAGGCTTTGCTGAATTTTGCGGGTAATGCCATCAAATTCACCGATACCGGTCACATCATTGTTCGTGCCCGACTGGAGGCGGAAGACGCGAGCACCGCGACCGTGCGTTTCGAAGTGGAAGATACCGGTATTGGGATCACGCCTGAGGCCATGCAACGACTGTTCACGCCCTTTGAGCAGGCGGACGATTCAACGACGAGAAAGTACGGCGGAACCGGTCTTGGCTTGACGATCAGCAAACGCTTGGCGGAGTTGATGGGCGGTCAGGCCGGCGTTAGCAGCACACCTGGGGTAGGCAGCCTGTTCTGGTTCACCGTATGCCTTGAAAAGGGACTGACTGCAGAACTCAGAGGCGGCGAGCCCTTGGCGAGGCACGAGGAAGGCTTGCTCAAGGCAGTGTGTTCCGGCAAAGCAATCCTGCTCGTTGAGGACGACCCGACCAGCCAGGAGGTCGCTGCCTTCATCCTGCGGGACCTGGGCCTTGTCGTGACAACGGCCGACAATGGGCAGGACGCCGTTGATCTGGCGAGATCGCAGGCCTACGACCTGATCCTGATGGACATGCAGATGCCCCTGATGGACGGGCTGGAAGCAACCCGGCATATCCGGGGCCTGGAGCCTTACCGGGATGTGCCCATCGTTGCCATGACGGCCAGCGTCTTTGAAGAGGACCGCAAGCGTTGCAAAGAGGCTGGCATGAATGACTTCATCGCCAAGCCGGTTGTGCCGGACGATCTGTTCTCGGCCTTATACCGATGGCTATGCAGGTGATGATGCGATTTGTTGCATCGGCCAGTGCCGCGCTCACTGGCCGGGGAGCATCGAGCCGTTCCGTCGGCGCGGATTGTTTCTCACGTTGGCGTTTGCGCGCCCTCAGCGGAGGGCGCCTTTTTCCTCCAGCACGGCGCGGGTGATGGCCTGGCGCAGGGGCAGGTCCTTGTCGGAACGCACGTCGAGGTTGGTGGCGAACAGCCAGACCTCGCCTTGGCGTTCCACGTAGCCCAC
The DNA here is from genome assembly GCA_018241685.1 of Pseudomonadota bacterium. Lineage (GTDB taxonomy): Bacteria > Pseudomonadota > Gammaproteobacteria > Burkholderiales > Rhodocyclaceae > Zoogloea. The sequence goes on along the minus strand of JAFEDJ010000056.1, from coordinate 21,355 downwards.
GTACCAGCCGATCTGCGGCTGGCTGCGGGCAGCCCAGCCGGTCTTGGCGAAGAGGCGGTAGCTCGGGGTCCGTTCGACGAGCATCACGTCCTGCAGTACCTGGTAAGCGTGGGCGCCGAAGGGCGGTTGGCGTTGCGTGACCTTTTTAAGGAAGGCGACTTGTTCCTGCGCGCTGAGCTGTAGCTGCTCGGTGAGCCAGAAGGTGGTGAGATCGAAGGGTTCGGCGAGGACGCCGTAGCCGACCTGGCCGAGGTAGCGGCGGTAGGTGTCGGTGCCGACCTTGCGGGCGATGTCCTGGTAGCACCACACGCAGGAGACCTTGAAGGCCGAGGCGAGGGTCTGGTCCCGGTTCCAGTCGGGCATCTCGCGCTCGCGGCCGTCCCACTTGAAGGGGGTGTCGCGGTCGGCGACGACCCATTCCTGGGCGGCGATCAGGGTGTTGAGGATCTTGAAGGTGGAGGCGGGTGGATAGCGCCGGGCGGCGCGGGCATCGTTATGGATGTAGGTCTGTCCGCCGGGAAGGGCGGTGATGACCATCGTGCCTTCCACGCCGTGGGCCTGGAAGATCCTGGCGATGCCCTCGTCTTCGGCCTGGGCCAGCATGGGAAGCGCGAGGGCGAACATCAGCAGCAGGGGTTTCATTGCGTACGGCTATGTCGTGGCGATCGGGGAGGTATCGCACGACAACCGGTGCGGCTGCTACGGAACAGTTCACATTTTGCCGATTTGAACTGTTGATGCTCAGAGATGAACTCTTGCAGTCCGGATTTGAACTCGAGATGCCCAGACTTGAACTGGGTCACCTCGGAGCTGAACTTTCGTCCCGGCGACTTGACCTGTCGGGGCTCGGACTTGAACTGTCGATGCCTGGAGATGAACGGGTTCATGTCGGAGGTGAGCCAGTTCAAATCGGAGATGGACTGGTTCAACCCAGGTTTGAAATGGTTCATGTCCGCGGGACGCGGGTTCAACACCGATTTGAACCTTCAGTGCTCGGTGCATCAAGAGTTCAAATCGGAGGCCCGCGTTGTGAGCCGGGCAACAAGCGCGTGCGCCGTTATTCGGCGAGCAGTGAAACTTTCGTCAGGTAGAACTTGGTCTGTTTGTTGTCTTTCTTGCTGGAGGCAACATAAGCCTTGTCCGGCGCGAGCAGCACGAAGCGGGTCATGCGGCCCTTGGCGTCCGTCACGTCGACCCAGTTCTGGGTGTCCTGGTAATTGGGCGCGATGCTGATCTCGGGGTCTCGGCCCTGGGCGTCAATTTCGAACTTGTCGGGGGAGAAGCGGAAACCGAGCTCCATATTGAGCTTGCAGTTCTGGATCGGAGCGAGCTGGTCATTCACATAGAATTCGCAGTGGGTGGCCTTCCAGGCGCCGAAGAGGCGGTTGCCGGCCTTGGCCGCCTGTTGGCTGGGGGCTGCCACAGGGGCCTGGCGCACGGGTGCCGTCCGCTTCGGGGGTTCCGGCGTGGGTTCCGAGCATTTCCAGCGTGCTTCGTTCTGTACCGAGAAATCGAAGCTGGAGCTACGGCTATTGGGTGAATTGCCGCCGGCATCCGTGGAGACGAAGGCGAAGATCGGCTTCTTGTCCTTCAGCGTGACTTCATAAACGGCGCCACCACTGAGCCGTCCGGCGTCTTCCGCGCAGACGCCGCGCAGTTTGCGGATCTTTGTGTCGGACGAGAATTGCGCGCGCAGCACGTCGTCGAATTGGTCCTGCTCGAAGATCTTGCCCTGGCCTTCCGATATCGACACGCTCAACTCGAACACCATGGTCCGCGGGCCCTGGGCGGACACCATCGCGGGGCCGAGCTTGTCGAGCCTGGTTTCGCCCCAGTTAGGGCCGTTCGGTCCTTCCTTCTTCTTCCACTTAACGCCCTTGATCTTGTTCAGCATGGGCCATTCATTGGCCGTGTAGTCGCCAGAGGCCGGAACCGGAAAGGGCTCGAGAATCGATTCGAGCGTCGCGGCGCTGCAGGTGGTGGAAGCGAGCAGTGCGGAAAGCAGTGCGGAAGTCAGTCTCATTTTTATGCCTTCTTATTCGGAGCGAAAATCCTATCAATCTCCCCATGTGAAATTCTGTTAGATGCGAATGGGGTTGTGAGAATTGTCCTCTGAAATTGAAGCCAAATAAGACGCTAAACGTGGCTTAGCACGGCCATGCAATTGCCGTATTGAATTGGATCAAACTCCTCCGTTGTCCGATTGGCGCTGCGTCATCGGTCCGGTAGTCGCCGGTGGCCGCTTCCTGGAAGGCTGTCAGCTTGAATCTGCTGCCGACGATGATCATGTCGGTCATCCCATGGGGAACTATTGTTTCTGATTTGAATCTGGCAGTTCTATGCTTGGAAAAAAGCTTCCGGCATGAACCAACAATCTGCTGTCTCGGATACGGGGGATTGGAAATGCGATCAACGCTGGTTCTTCTCGTTTTGCCAGTTGTCTTGGCATCCTGCGCTTCCTTGGGCCCACAGCCGGAAAGCCTCGAGGAAAGCGTCTGCGGCACGCTCAAGGAGCCGCTGGTCTTCTGGCTGTGGAGTCGCAGTGCAGGCAAATCGAATCCACTGCTCGCTCAGAAGATCAAGAATGCTGAGGCGCTCGCCTATGAAACGTCCGATGGGCGGATCCTGCGCGGCTATAAGCTGAAAGCCATGCCGAAGGACGGCGTTGTCCGCGGAAGTGTGCTGCTTGCCCAAGGCAATGCCATGTTGGCCGAGCAGCTTTTATGGTCCATGGTGGGGCTGTCCGAAGCGGGAATGGACGTTTATGTTTTCGACTATCGTGGTTACGGACAATCGAATGGCAAGAGCCGGCTCAAAGCGATTGTCAGCGACTACAGGGAAATCTTTGAAAATCTCATTCCCAAAAAGGAGGGAAAAAGATTCTTGTACGGCATTTCATTTGGCGGTGTCATCGTGGCGAATGTGATCGGCTCCGGCGTCGAGTTTGACGGTGCGGTAATCGACTCGTCGCCAAGCCGTCTGTCCGATCATGGCTGTGAAGCGAAGTACGACGCGGTGGCCAATGTGCCGCAGAATGCTTCCCGGATGTTGGTCGTCACCGGAGGGGCGGATCGCATCGTCAAGCCCAAAGACTCCCAGGATCTCCGCGCCATGATCGAGCAACGAGGTGGGAAATCCGTGGTCCGACCGGATTTTGCGCATCCCTTCATGGATTCGTCGATCGAGAAGCACCAGGAACGCATGGCATTAATCAGGCAATATCTGGTTGAGCTGGAGACCCGGTAGTCACCAGTATCTGCCTACCGCAAGGGAGATCCGGCCTGTCTGGTCCCGGTCCCAGCGCGCGCGGAGGTCATAATCTTTTCCGAGGGCTGTCCGCGCCTCGATTGACGTCACCGTGTATGGGGCGCGGCCAGCGTCGAAGGGGCGCCGAGCCTCGTGGTCGATCCTGAAGCCAATGTCTGGCGTCGGCCGGACAACCAGCGATGCGCCGAGCCGGGCGAAGCCGAGGCCGTCGATGTCGGTCTGCGCTTGCAGGGCTCCACCGGCGTGAAGGCTGCCGAATACCCTGGGTGAGCCGATCAGGCTGCCTATGCCATAGTCACCCTGGATGCGTGTGGCGAGGCAGTTGGTGCATGCCAGGCGCTGTTGCTCCAGGCCTGCTTTCAGTCTCCAGCCAACGCCACGGTCGCCAGGCAGGCCGGTCACGGCGGGGGTCATGCTGTCGATCGAGATGAGATCGAGATGGCGGAGATGCACGCGCTGCCCCTCCAGTTCCAGGAGCATGTCGCCCATGCTCAAGCCGCTGTTCCGGGCCTGAGTGCCGCTGACGTCCAGAGCGTCGTAGTAGGCCGGGCGAATCCGCAGCATCTGGGTGTCTGTGTCGTGTTGCCGGTGGGCAATGCCAATTTGAACCCAACCGGGGGCGTTGCTCGCATCGGGTGAAACGGGCGCATCTGCTGGCTTGGACGCGTCGCCCGGCGGAAGGCGAAGCCGGGCAGAGAGTGCCTCGACGTACGCCGGAGACATCTTTCCTATCCCCTGCTGTGGGTTGCCCTTCTGGATCTGGTGGTAATCCAGCACGGTGTCGATCACCGCTTGTTGCCCAGAGATCGGCAAACCTTGAACTTCAGGTCCGGCGATCCGGATGCGCCTCTCTATGATTCCCGCTACGAGCGTTCGCTGGTCGGCATCAAGGCTGGCGAACCGCTGGTAGAGGCGTGTCTGTCGCGACGGATGAAAGCTCTTGCCGGCGAGGAGCGGCCGTCCGAGATAGGTGGCCTTGGAAACTTCCTGCAGCACCGCCTGCGGGATGATCCAGGGGCGGTATCGAGGGGTGACTTCGATACCGTCCACGATCTCCAGCAATTCGGCCACCCGGAAGGCGCAGTTGTCGTGGAAAAAATAATAGACGTACTTCTTTTGTGTCACTTCCCACGCGTGGGAGACGATATAGCGCACCTCGGCGGGCGGCAGGTTCAGCCGATATTCCCAAAGATCGCGCAACTCGTTTTCGCCATAGTTTGCGTCATGGAAATAGAAGTCGACCGGGCTGAAGCCGCCGTCGTAGCCGCCGGCTATTCCCTTGACGATATAGCTGAATGGATCGTCATGCTGGGTGCCGATGGCACCGAAATTCAGGGTCTGGTCGATGAGGTAGGATTTTCCCTTCTCTTTCCTCGTGTTGAATTTGAGGAAGAGGTGACCGTAATAAGAGGCCGGGTTGCCAAGGTAGCCGTTGGCAAATACCAGGCTGAGCGAGTCGATGTCGTCAATGGACGACCATGCGGCGAATTCCGGGCAGTGGATGGGCTCCAGCGCTTCGCGGTGCTCCGGGAGGTGTTCTCTCAGCCAGAGCAGGCGTGTGGGAAAGCGGCACTTGGCATGGGCATCGTCGTTGCCGGAGACGGGTTCCAGCATGGCTGCAAGGCTTGCGTCCAATTCGGCTTCTGGATCGGTCTGTCCTGACCTGGACAGGAAGAACTCGGGGCTGTGGATCGCGCTCCTGAGCCCGGTAGGACTGCTTATGTCGGATTCGTAGTGAATGAGCCGGAGCCAGCTGCTGGCCCGCGAATGTTGCGTCAAGCTGGCTGCGCCGGCATCGCACAGCCACGAGCAGCACAAAAGGAAGGCGAAAATTATCTTCGGCAAGATATGGAATCGGAATTTCGCGGGCGGAAATCAAAACGCCCTCGATGAGCCGAGGGCGTTGGCACAGGACCGGACGCTGATGCTTATCCGGGCTGCTGCGTTCAGGCGGAGCAGTTCTTGCGGGCGGCGTCGTTGATGATGTTGAACAGTTGGCCCGCTTTTTCCAGGTGCTGCTGCTCATTGAAGCCCGGCTTGGCAACGGCATTGCTCATGCCACTGCGGACTTCGTTCACTGCCGCATGCTGCTTGCTGGCGCTGCATTCGAAGATCTCCAGCGCGGCAGTCAGGTGCTCGCCGTTGCCGCGTGCGGCATCTTCGACGATCTGGGCGTAGGTGTCCCGGATGAACATCGCAGCCTTGATGTTCCGCTTCGTGCAGGTCTCGGGGCTGACGGTGGCCGAGGTGATGGCGGTAAGGCCCAGGTCCCAGGTCACGTTGGAGGTGGCGGCCGCCCATGCCGTTTCCTTGAACAGGGCCGCACCAATGCCGCAGTCGGAATACGGGTTGGGGCCGGAGCCAACTTCACCTGCCGCAAAAGCAGGGATCGATGCTGCTGTCGCAATTGCAAGGATGGACAGTTTCAGAAGGTTATTCTTCATTTTGTATGTTCCCTGAGTGTTTGGTAATCCATGAAATTCCATGGAATTAGAATTCTCGCATAACAAAAAACTCTCAACAATATATCTGCTTAATGTCATCAACATTTGATAGGACATTTGTTCGTTTGTTTCAGATTCGGATGCATGCATCGATCCATATTGTGGAGCGCTTCCTTGACAGTGAGTCTTTGGTGTGGCTTAAAGCCTGTTGTGGTGCGGATCTCGGCGAGTCATGCTGCGTATGATGAGTCACATCAAATACGCCGAATGTATAATGGCTTTCGTCTTTAATTCGAGATCTTGGCTCATATGAAAAAGAACATGTTCAAGGGGCTGCTGCTTGCAGGGGTTCTTGCGTCGTCGATGATGTTTGCGGGCTGTGCTTCGGTGCCAATGGCGGCGAAAGAGCAGGATGCGGCGGCAAAGACTTTTGCGGCACCGGCCAGCGACAAGGCGGGGATTTACATTTTCCGGGATAGCCAATTTGGTGCGGCTCTCAAGAAACTGGTCTCTCTTGATGGCAATCCTCTTTTCCAGTCAGCGTCCAAGACTTATTTCTACAAGGAAATCGCTCCTGGAAAACATACGGTCACGACAGAGTCCGAGTTTGGGGACAACAGCGTTGAGTTCGTTGCCGAAGGTGGCAAGCTGCACTACTTCCGTAACTACATAAAAATGGGGCTCCTTGTCGGTGGCGCCAATCTGGAAGCTGTCGCCGAGGAGGAGGGCAGAAACGGCGTGAACGAATGTTCGCTTGCCGCGCCCCTAACAAAATGAGTGTCGTGAATTAAGCACTGAAAGGCACTGCTTGCGGTGCCTTTTAACGCCGTGCGCTTCGCAGGAGGCGGGTATCCGAGGCCCGTCTAATGGAAGAAAAGGGCTTCCCGAGAGGCGTCATCCTGATCGCAGCGACGTTGCCCCATTGCCGCTGCGCATTGGAGCGCCAGGCAGTATCGGGAGTCCTGCTATCCCGTCACGCTCCCTCGGCCGGCCGCGCGAACAGCAGATAAGGCCCATCCGGCGAATCGCCGTCGGCGACGGCCTGCCAGCCCTGGTGGAGGTAGAAGCCGATGGCCGGGGTATTGGCCTTCAGGCATTTCAGCGTTGGCGTGGCGGCGGTGAAGTAGGCCGAGCAGTGGGTGAGCAGCATCTTGCCGATGCCCTGATGCTGGAAATCCGGATGGACGAAGAGGTTGTGCAGGAAGCTGTCGGGCTCCCAGATGGAGGCGAAGCCGACGGGCTGGCCATCGGCCAGCGCGACGAGGATGCATTCGTCTTCGGTGTCGGCGTCGAAATCGGCGGGCTGGAAGGCGCTGGCGTCCTGCCATGTGAAGGCGGCGCGGCGGGCGGCGGTGTAGAGCTGGCGCAGGGTTTCGCGGTCGGGTTCTTCGAATTCACGGATGCTCAGGCGCATGGTCGGGTGGGCTCGAGGGGGTGACTGTTGCATGGCGACGGGGCAAAGCTATCGCCTGCCTTTCATAAAGCTTTCATGATCGCCAGTGAAGATTGCGCCCTTTCCGCCATCTCACTGGAGTCGTTACTGCTATGAACACTTTGCCGGATTCGTCCCGTCGCCACCTCCTGAAGCTCATGTCGGGCGCTCCCTTGCTGCCGTTTTCCTCTGCCATCGCGGGGGCTTCCGCGTTCCTGGGCGGCTGTGGCGGCAGTGGTGGTTCCGACGCGCCGGTGGCGCTCTCCAGCGTCAGCTTCAGCAGCATGCCGGCGCCGACGCTGGCCAACCCGGCGGCAATGGCCACGACGACGGTGGGTTCGGTGATGTCGGTGACTTTTGCCGATTCGAGCAAGCTCGACTACACGCTGGCCTATCAGCCCTTCTTCATCACCGGCGACCTGGTGGCCGACGGTAAGGGCGGCAAGATCCTGGCCGGCGGCTATTACGACATCAACAACCAGCCCATCATCGACAGGACGGTGGTCGGCCAGGAGCGCCAGTTCTTCTCCGATTCCCCGGACGGCACCTCGCTGCTGACCGTCGAGGGCGCGAAGGTCGACGGCGTGAAGGGCAAGCCGGTGTTCGCCGTGGTGCAGTTCGAATACACGACCTGGGCCCAGGACGGCACGACCGACATGTATGGCAAGCTGCCGTCGCCGATCGCCGTGCTGACCCTCGACCAGGATCAGGCTACCGGCAAGCTGTCCCTGGTGAAATACCACAACGTGGATACCTCCAAGGTCAATGGCCTGTGGATCACCTGCGGCGCCAGCCTGTCGCCGTGGGGCACCCACCTGTCGAGCGAGGAGTACGAGCCGGACGCCTTCGTGGCCAGTAATGCGCAGCTCAAGGCCTTCAGCAAGAACCTGTTCGGCAACGAGGCGACCGCCAACCCCTACCACTACGGCCATCTGCCGGAAGTCACCGTCAATGCGGACGGCACCGGCTCGATCAAGAAGCACTACTGCGTGGGCCGGATTTCCCACGAGTTGGTGCAGGTGATGCCCGACCGCCGCACGGTGTTCATGGGCGACGATGCGACCAACAGCGGCTATTTCGTGTTCGTCGCCGACAAGGAGAACGACCTGTCCGCCGGTTCGCTGTACGTGGCCAAGGTCGGCGCGGGCTTCTCCCTCGATCCGGCTGCGTCTGCGGCGGCGCTGTCGTGGATCAAGCTGGGTTCTGCGACGAGTGCCGAGATCAAGGCCCTGGTGGACGGCGGCATCAAGCCGACCGACATCATGGATGTGCGCAGCACCGACCCCGCCGATACGACTTTCAGGAAGGTGACCGCCAACGGCAAGACCGAGTGGATCAAGGTCATCAACGAGAAGGCCGCCGCCTTCCTGGAAACCCACCGCTACGCGGCCTACGTGGGCGCCAGCATGGGCTTCACGAAGATGGAAGGCACGACGGTCAACATCAAGGACAAGGTGGCTTACTCTGCGCTGCAGAACTGCCAGGACTCGATGGTCGTCGGCGGCAAGGGCTACACCGCCGGCAACGGCATCTCCATCGACAAGGCCCTCAAGGCCGGCGCGGTGATGGCCCTCAACCTGAAGGGCGGCCTCAAGGACGACAAGGGCGCGGCCATCAACAGCGAGTGGATGCCGGCGGATACCAAGGCGCTGCTGGTCGGTGAGGACATCACGGCCGACGCGCTGGGCAACACCGGCAACCCGAACAAGGTCGCCAACCCGGACAACCTCAAGTTCTCGGAGAAGATGCGCACCCTGTTCATCGGCGAGGACAGCGGCCAGCACGTCAATAACTTCCTGTGGGCCTACAACATCGATACCAAGGCGCTGTCGCGCATCATGTCGATCCCCGCTGGCGGGGAATCGACCGGCCTGCACGCCGTCGATGAGATCAACGGCTGGACCTACATTATGAGCAACTTCCAGCACCCGGGCGACTGGGGCAGCATCCACAACGTCGTCAAGGACACGCTGGACCCGCTGATCAAGGCCAACTACAAGAACAAGTTCGGTGCCGCCGTTGGCTACCTGACCGGAGAACTGAAGCAGTTCAAGCTGGCGAAGTAAGCGTTTCAACTGCTGCAGTGGGCATGGCGCCATTTGCATGGCGCCATGCTACGCGGCCCCAGGTGGTGTCTCCGCCAATGCAGCCTTCAGGGCTCTCGCATACGCGTTGCGGGCCGTCTGCAGCGCTGCCACGTGGGCCTGCAGGCGAGCCAGTTCTTGATCCACGAACTGAATGCCGGCCAGCTGGGTGCGGGCGTTGGCGGAAAGGGTGTCGAGGTTGTATTCCTGATTGTCGATCTTGATGGTGGCCATGTTCGCAGGGTTCCGGGGGGGAGGTAGGAGGACGGTGTGCGTGATGCCGGGGCGGCTGTGGCGCGCCAGCGCGCAATTGGCGTTTCCGATCGTCTGTATTGCCTTTTCGGTCTGATCGACCGAGTGGTGCCAGCGTTTGGCTCGGTATTGGCGGCAATGGCGTAGCGCCTGCAGCCGGCCCTGTTCCGGAGAGCCGGCAAGCGTCAGCCCACGTTGGTCGGCCAGGTAGCGGGCGATGCGTTTGAAGAGTGCGAGCGGCATCGGGGGCTGGGACAGGATCGCGTCGCTGGGCTGGAAGCCCAGGCTCTGTGTGAGGCCGAGCATGTAGCCGGTGGCTTCGCGGAGCGTGACGATGCCTGCCGGGCTGACGTGGATCAGTGGGCAGTAGGGCGCCAGCTCGGGCAGTACGTGGTTGGGGTGTAGCTCGCCTTGCCAGTAGCGTCGGGCGACCTCGCTGAAGTGCCGATAGTCGCGGATGGCGACGAACTGGGCGTCGGCGAAGGGCAGGATCTCCACTTTCGGTTTGGTGGGCGTTACCGTGTCGTTGGAGACATCCAGGTACAGGGTGCCGAGCTGGAAGGCGTTCTGGAAATAGCTGCCGCGCAGATCACCCCACACTTGGCGAAATTCACCGCCGGCTTGCAGGAAGGCCCTGAAGGCCGCGTGGCCCTGTGCTGCGGCGCTGGCCAGCCGGCTGTCATCCACACTGCGTAGTTGCTTCTGGACCGCGAGGGAGATTTCCAGGCATTGCCCGAGCGGATAAGGCTTGCCCAGCTTGACCGGCTGACGAGTCTGCAGCACCGGGTCCACCTGCGCGCGTACGGCCAGAAAGAAGGCTTCCAGTTCGGCGAGGGCCGGTAGCAGGAAGTGCTGGGTCAGTGCGACCTGGGTGGGTGAGTCCAGTGCCTGCGGTTCGTTGGGGAGCCGGCGGCGCATCGCGTTGGTGCCCTGTGTCTGCGCTGTGTCTGCGGCGATACGATCATTCATGCAACATTCTGCCACCTGTTTTGTATCGGGCGCAGTGTAACCGCAAGCGCTTTGCCCACGCCGGGCGCCGCCCCCGGGGAGGCGTGGAATGGTGTGGCGTGTTAGCGCTCGGCCAGTTCGCGGAGCTTGCAGACCGTCCGCCAGTTGCGGTCCGTCATCGGCACGCCGAGCAGGCGCTCGCTGGCGGCGGCCAGTTTGGAGCGGCCGACGCCGTCGGGGGCGTGGAGGTAGAACACGCGGCCGTCGAGCAGGAAGCGCTCGTTGTCTTTCTTGAGGCTTGTCAGCTTTTGCAGGTCCGGTGCGGTTGGGGTGGCGGCCAGGAAGCCGAGGTGCAGCGACGTGGGGTCGGCCTCCGCGTCGGGAAACGGGTTCCGCTCGCAGGCCTGCAGGATGTCCTCCCGGCGCAGCAGCAGCACCTGGGGCTCGAAACCATGCTGTTCCCCGATGGCTGCCATCAGCCATGCGGTAATCGGTGCGGCCTCGCCGTCAGCATGGCGGAATACGGCGTTGCCGCTCTGGATGTAGGTGCTGACGTCCGTCGCGCCGATGCCTTCGAGCAGGGCGGTCAGCGATTTCATCGGCAGGGTGTTCTTGCCGCCGACGTTGATGGCACGGAACAGGGCGATGTAGGTGTGCATCGTGGTCGTCAGCAGCCGAGTTCCCGAAAGCGCTTGCGCAGTGCGAAGAGCTGTTGCTGCACAGCGGCGAATTCGGCGCCGCTGGCTTGCAGCTCCTGGCGCTCCAGGGGCGGGAGGTGAGTGTCGAGACGTCGGCATTCCTGCTGGGCCTCAGGGCTGAGCTTGAAGCGGCGTTCGAAGCTGGCGTATTGCTTGCGGTCCATGCCGTTGAGCGGTCTGATGGCGTCGGACATCTGCTCCCTGAAATGTTCATGCTGGACGTCTGCTCCGATGCGCTCCTTGCCGGACAGCTTGCTGACACCGCGAGTGGGCTCCACTTCAATGCGCTGGGCGCCGAGGCAGGGCGAGTCGGAGTAGACCGTCTTGCCGCCCTGGTCGCATTTGAAGACGGTGCGGGAGGGCGGCGGCAGCGTTTGGGCCGATACAGGCGAAGCGGCCGTGATAAGGCCGTGGAGGCCGAGCAGCAAGGCGAAGGTAATGCGTGTCACAGGGGAGGGGACTCCTCGGGCATCAAGGGATGCAGGCACAGCGATCCATACGCGGCGCGGGGCCCATCGATGAAAGATGCCGTTAATGGCGATGGAGGCAGTCTATGGAGTGCAGCTCGCGTCGCCTACGGATTAGTCCACTCGTCGTTTTGGTAATTGCGCACTGAGCCTCGATACGGGCAACGGTGGGCTCGTTGAGCTTGCTTCAGCTGGTTTTCCTGAAGCGCAGGTACAGGCCAGCCAACCAGATGACGACTGCCAGCAGGAAGATGCCCAGGCTGCCGAGGATGTCGGCGCTGGAGAGCGTCGGTGGCTGCAGCCGGTTGGCTTGTACGACGAGCCAATGGACGTAGCAGAGGAACAGGCTCATGACTGCCGCGAACCATTTGCCATGGTTGCTGATGAAGGAGAGCGTGGTGTCCCGGCGTTCGGGGGCCAGCCAGTAGCTGCGGTTGGGGATGTTGAGGTGGGAGCCGCTGCGGCGGGCCAGGCTCCCGGGTAGAAAGGCGATCAGCAGTGGAATGCCGATGAGGAGCAGCGAGAAGCCCATCACATAGGCCTGGCGTGCCATGAAGCCATTGGCGATGCCGGAGGCCGAGAAGTGCGATGCGACGACCGGCGGCAGCGTTTGGGCGCTGTGCCAGACAAAGCCGGTGAGCACGGCCTGCAGCACGAGGAAGGCGAGGGTGCCGGGGGATGGCTTCATGCCGTGGTCCGTCCGAGGTGTGTTCTCAAGGGCCGCCGATTATGGTCCATGCCGGCAATGGCTTACGGCAGCGCCGCAATGAAATCGGTGACCAGCGTGACGATGGTCTCCGGCTTTTCCCGGTGGGGCATGTGGAAGGTGTCCGGGATGATCTCGACGCGGGCGGGGCCGTTGCTCAGTTCGCCGATCAGTTCGGGATGGCGGGTCGAGCCGTATTCGTCGTGGAGGCCGTGGATGGCCAGCAGGGGGCAGTTCACCTTCGGCAGCACGGGATGCAGGGACCAGTCGGCGAAAGCGGGGGCGAGCCAGGTTTCGGTCCAGGCGTCGAGCACCCAGCGGGCCTTGTCGCCGTGGTATCTGCGCAGGCGGTCTACCTGCTTGTCGTCCTGGAACTGTTCCTTGGCGATGCGGATGCCTTCGACCGTGCGGTCTTCCAGGAAGGCCTGGGCGGCGATGGTGATGACGGCCTTGCAGTCGTCGGGAAACTGGGCCGCGCAATTGACGGCCATGCCGCCGCCGACGCTATGCCCCAGCACGATGAAGCCCGCGAAGCCGTAGTGGCGGCGTACGGTGGCGAAGTAGCTGCGGGCTTCGTCGGCGATGAAGTCGAGGTTCAGCGTGTCGTCCCGCGGGTCGGAGCGGCCGAAGCCGAGGCGGTCGTAGGCGATCACGCGGCGGCCGGTGGCGGCGCTGAGTTCGGCCGGAAAGTCGCGCCACAGCTCGACGCAGCCGAGGGAGTCGTGCAGCAGCACGATGGGCTCGGCAGGTAGTACGCCGGTGTCGCTGTCGGTGGGTGACCACACACGGGAGAACAGGCGGCCGCGGGGATGATCGACCCAGATGTCCTGGGCGGTGCTGCGGGGGGTGTCGAATTCGGACATGGGGTTCTCCTTTGGCGGTATCGGGGGCGGGCTGTCGATAGCTTCCCTTCCGTGCCGGGCGCGGCTTCCGGCGACGGAACGGATATCGGGCGGCGCCTTTTTATAATGTTGACGTTAACGTAACTCAGCGTGGCCGGTAAATCCCTCTAGGGATAACCCTTGCCGGCTTTGCGCGATTGTCCGTCTCCCAGGGGCGCGGAATGGGGATAATGCTTCATCCGACGCAGATCCCCGTTCGCCATGTCGCCGCTCCGAGCCCTGCCTGCCGCGCCCAGTCTGCCGTGGGGAGATATCCTCGCCGGTTTGTCGGTGGCCGGCGTGCTGCTGCCGGAGTCGGTGGCCTATGCGGCGATTGCTGGCGTGCCACCGTCCCACGCGCTGTTGGCCGCGCTGGTGGGCTTGATCGTTTATCCGCTGTTCGGCTCAAGCCGTTTCGCGATCGTCGCACCGACTTCGTCCGCCGCTGCGATCTTCGCCACCGCAGTGGCGGTGGGCGGGCCAGAGATGGGCTACGCGCTGGTGCTGCTGACCGGTGCGCTGTTTGTGATGGCGGGCCTGCTGCATACCGGCTCCATCGGTGCTTTCATCTCGCGGCCGGTGCTGCGCGGCTTTGCGTGGGGCCTGGCGGTGACCATCGTGCTCAAGCAGTTGCCCCATCTGGCCGGCGTCCATGTGCCAGGCCGCAACGCCTGGCAGCTGCTGGTCGGGCTGATCGATGCGGCCGACGCGATCCACTGGCCCAGCGTCGGGCTCGGCGCCGTCGCGCTGCTGCTGTGGCTGGCGGTGCATCACGGTTTGCGGCGCGTGGTCTTCCTGCCCCAGTCGCTGGTGGTGCTGGCGCTGGGCATCGTGGCGTCCGCCACCTTCGACCTGGGCAGTCGCGGTATCGTCCTGGTGGGGCATATCGAGTGGCGTAGCCTGGCTTTGGATCTACCGTCCCTGAGCGCCGAGCGCTGGCTGCGCATGGCCGAATGGGCGCCGGCGTTGCTGCTGATCCTGTTCGCCGAGTCCTGGGGCTCGGTGCGTTCGCTGGCGCTGCAGAAGGGCGACACGCTCAGCGCGGACCGGGAGTTGCTGGCCATCGGTGCCAGCAATCTGTTGAGCGGCATCCTGCAGGGGCTGCCGGTGGGGGCGGGCTTCTCGGCGGCGGCGGCCAACTATTCGGCGGGGGCACGCAGCAAGGCGGCCGGGCTCACCGCGGCGTTCACCCTGGGCCTGTTGTTGTGGCACGCCCGCGATGCACTTGGCTTGCTGCCATTGCCGGTTTTGGCGGCAGTGATGATCGGCATTCTGTCCCACAACCTGTGGCCGAAGGCGGTCATCACCGGCCTGCGGATGGGGGGCGATGCCTGGCTGGCGGTGATGGCGGCGGCGGCGGTACTGGCTTTCGGGGTGTTGTTCGGCATGTTGCTGGCTGTCGGTTCGTCCTTGTTGCTGGCGATCCATCGCTTCGCGCAGCCGGTGGTGGTGGAACTGGGGCAATTGCCAGGCACTCGCGATTATCAGGATTGCCAGCGCCACGCAGAAGCGATCCGCACGCCGGAGCTGCTGATCCTGCGGGTTGATGAACCACTGTTCTTTGCCAACGCGGAGCAGGCTTTCCAGTCGGTGCGCACGATGGCCCTTGAGCGGCAGCCTGGTGTGGTGGTGCTGAGCCTGGAGGTATGCGACGAGCTGGACGTGACGGCTGGCGAGGCGCTCGCCGAACTGGCCACCAACCTGCGCAGCGCCGGCATCGAGCTGGCTCTGGCCCGTGTGAAGGACCGCATCCGCGACGCGCTGGCCCGCGCCGGCCTGGTCGGCGAGATCGACCACGCCATCGCAGCCTACTGGAGCGTGGATGACGCCGTGCAGGCCACGCGGCTGCGGAAGGGCGCGAGCGGGGGACGCCAGACGTGACAAAGGCCACCCGAAGGTGGCCTTTGCCGGTGATGCTTGGTGGGTTGTGAGTGGCTCGAACACTCGACCTACGGATTAAGAGTCCGCTGCTCTACCAACTGAGCTAACAACCCACTTCTTGAAACTGGAGCGGCAGAAGAGTCTCGAACTCTCGACCTCAACCTTGGCAAGGTTGCGCTCTACCAACTGAGCTACTGCCGCATTGAATTCTGGCTCCTCGACCTGGGCTCGAACCAGGGACCTACGGATTAACAGTCCGGCGCTCTACCGACTGAGCTATCGAGGAATAGTTTTTTCGCTTTCGAACTATGTCTTCAGCGAGTTGAAAATTCTAGCATGTATTTAACGCTTTTGTGAACATGTGGCGTTGTCCGATGCGCTAAACCCTGTGCAAAGAGGAAGGGCCTCGGTCTTCTTTACACCGCTTCCATGCGGCGGAATACCAGCGGTCGCCCGTTATGACTGCGCTTTACGAGCCAGGTGGCAAGAGCGGAGTCCATGTAGTCCGCATGTCCTGGAAACCAGTCCACAAGTGCTTGGGCATAGGCGCGGGCGACATCGTATCGGCCCTGTGCCACGACCTCCCGCACGTCGTAGGCGGAGCTCAGCACCTTTTCGTGCTCCTCGATATGGCATTCGCCGCCGCCAGGAAAATCTGGAGCGTTCAGCCAGCCGTTTTCCTGGGTGAAATGGGCTTCGGCGTGACGAATGAAGGCCTCCAGGGCCTCTGGGATATCGGTATCGCTCGCTTCTTGCAGTGTGCGCACGTGTTCGACAAATTCCCGGTGGGTGTCGTCGATGGACTGGTGGCCCAGCAGGTAGCGGTCACTCCAGGTGAATCTCTGAATCGTGGTCATCAGCGTGTCTCCTCGTTGCTGTTGGATGTGTCCAGTGGTTGGGGAGCCATTCGCAAGTCAGCCAAGGGCTGAAGCCAGGGCGGGCAGGCCGATCGAATGGTACTTGCGTCCGAAATAGGTCAATCCTGCGGTGGGGTCTCCGATCTTGACCGCCTGGACCTCACAGATGAACAGATCGTGGGAGCCCAACTGCTGTTGCTGGGTGACGCGGCAGTCAAAGCTGACCAGTGCCCCGCTCAAGGCTGGACTGCCGGTCAGGAGCCGTTCGTGGGCAACCTGGGCAAGACGTTCGGGCATCGTCACATTGCGGTCTGCAAAGAGTTGGGCCACATCCTGCTGCTCTGCTGCCAGCACATTGACGCAGAGCACGCCATTGCCGCTGAACAGGGCGTGCGCGTAGGACGAACGGTTTATGCAGGTGAGCAGGGTGGGAGGCAGGTCGGTCACGCTGCAGACGGCCGTGGCGGTCATGCCGGCGAAGCCCTTTGGGCCATCGGTGGTGATGACATTGACTGCGCCGGTCAGGCGGGCCATGCCATCGCGGAAAAGGTCGATGCTGACCATGGAGGTTTCCTTTTCTGAGCGTACTCGGACAGAGGCTGCCAAGTGTTGCAGCGCTGTCCTGAACGGGTGGAGCCGCGTGGGCTCCACCCTTGTTACGGCTGTTCTGTTGAGGGCCGCGTCACCACTTGAAGGCCATGGCGGCGCCGACCCAGTGCTGGGACATATCGACATTCACCCCGCTGCTCGGCCCGCTGCCGCGGACCTCGGAGCCGAAGGCGCGGGCATACATGACGGATATCTCCGTGTCTTTGCTCAGCGCATAGGTGCCGCCAAGGGTGAAGTGATCCTGGGGCGTGACTGGCGCCAGATAGTCGAGGGTCGCGTTTTCCCGGCTGACGATCTGCTGGCCATGACTGACCCCGCTGCGCAGGGTCAGGGCAGGCGTGGTTTGCCAAGAAACACCGGCACGGGTCACCGTCTGGCTGCGCCAGCCGAAGCCGGGTTCGCTGGCGGTCAGTGCGTTGGCCAGGGAGTCCAGGTCGCCCCAATTGATGCGCATCACGTCGGCAGCCATCACGATGCTCTCCGTCGGGCGCCAGGCCACGCCGATGCCGTAGCGTTCCGGAATGTCGAACTCACCGCGATGGGCCAGCAGGTTGCTGTACTTCTTGAGCTTGCCCATGCTGATGCGGGACGAGTACATCGCGCCCAGGGTAACCTGCTCGCTCACCTGGCCGGACCAGCCCATCTTGAAGCCGACGCCAGTGGATGAATCCGCGCCCGGGCTTTCCACACCGAGGGCATCGGGGACACCGTCAACCTTGAAGCGCTGATAGGCAAAGTCGGCCGAGAAGCCGAGCGCATAGCCCGGCGCAAGCTTGATGGCATAGGTCGGGGAGGCGATGATCTGGGTCAGCTTGGCGCTGTCCTTGTCGCGGCCACCCAGCAGAGGGGTGTCATACACGGTACTCACGCCGTTGCCATAGACCGAGACTCCGATGGATTGGTGATCGTCGATGACCCGGTTGTAGCCCAGTTCAGGCACGGGGACGGCTTTCACGCCATCTCCGTTGAACTCGGTGCCACCGAAGCTGGACTTGGGATCCACGATCACCACGGACAGCCCCAGATCGAGGCGATTACCTACAAAAGCCATACCGGCCGGGTTATTGGCAGCGGCGAGGGCATCCTGGGGCAGGGCAATGGATGCGCCGCCCATGCCCATGGCTTTGATGCCATAGCCGTGGGGCATTGGGCCGTTGGTCGCATGAGCGGACGAAAAGAGGGTGAGGGCCGCGACTGTCGCGCCCAGGCGTACGCGGGCAGGACAGGAAGGATGTCGGGTTGGGGGGTAGGTCATGATGGGCTCCGGAATGCGTTTGTTCTTGCCAGTGCGTTGGCCGCCGGCCGTTAGCTTGCCGGCGACGGTCGGAGTTCAGGCTGAGAGTGCTGTTTCTTCGATGACACGAGCGGTTGCTTCCGGGTCGTAGAACCAGGAGGACAGGCTTTTGGGGTCATTGAAGGCGTCGGCAAATCTGTGGGCCAGTGTCCCGTTCTGGCAGCAAGTGCCCAGAAACTGCATGACATGGGGCGGCGGCGGAACGAGCATGCTGTTGGTGAAGCGGGCAGACCATTGCGCGTAGTCCCAGTACTGTTCTGCGAGGGCTTCCATCCAGGCGCGGTCGAAGCCGGCCTGGCCGTGGCTCACAATAGCCTCGAGATACATGCTGGCGCCCTTGGAGGCGTTGTTCGAGCCTTGGCCGGTCATCGGGTCGTTCAGCACCAGTACGTCGCCGAGGCCGAGCACCGTCCGGCCGGAGGGCAGTACGCCGATCGCGTTGCGCACGGTGGGCGTCACGCGGCCGAAAAGGATGCCGTTGTCGTCGGTCAGGCGGATGTCCCTGAAACGCGGGGCTTCCCACGGGAAGAACTCGGCAATCAGGGCCTTGGTCATGGCCAGATGGTCGGCCGGGGTTTTCACGGCATCCCAGCGGTCCATCGGGCCGCCGATCACACATTCGATGTTGATGATGTCGCAGGGGCCGGTGTGGGTCAGGGCTGGGAAATGCACCAGTTCGCCGACGCCAGGGTTGATGTTGATGTTCAGGGCCGTGAAGTCTTCCCGCGGCACCATGCCATGGACGTAGGTGAGGGCAATGGCGCGCTGGGGGCGATCAAAGGTGCAGCGTGCGCTGTCCCGTTCGAAGAGCTTCCCCAGTTCGCCCTTGCCGGTCGCCACGAGTACCAGGTCCGACGTATCCACCAGACGCTCCAGCTCGGCCATGTCCACGTCGCCGATCACCAGATCGCCGCCGAGGCGTTCGAATTCGTCCATCCAGCGGGGCATCTTGATCCGTTGGTCCACCGACTGCCCATTGGCCGACATGCGTGAACGGAAATCCAGCATGGGGCCCGTTTCCGCATTGCCGGCGCGGATGTGGGCGCCTTCGATCGGCGGGCACTCCGCATCCCAGAAAGCAATTCCCAATTCCCTTTCGTGGTTCAGTGCCATGTCGTACATGGACTGGCTGGAAAGGATCTTGCCCTTCGCAATCTCCTCACCAGTGCGGTTGGATATGATCCTTACCGTATACCCTTTATTAAGAAGTCCAATACCCAGTTGAAGCCCAGCCTGGCCTGCTCCGACGATGGTGATATTGCGCATGTTCGCTTGCTCCGATTCTGAAGTCTGTTGGGACCTATTTGTCTAGGCGATGTCAATTTCGGGCAAGTACAATCTATTGGCTATGCGCTTATTGCAGAATGTGTGCAGTGAGT
Source organism: Pseudomonadota bacterium (assembly GCA_018241685.1). GTDB lineage: Bacteria > Pseudomonadota > Gammaproteobacteria > Burkholderiales > Rhodocyclaceae > Zoogloea. The sequence goes on along the minus strand of JAFEDJ010000056.1, from coordinate 2,156 downwards.
GCAATTTGCACTTTTTTGTCAGAATTGAGACAAAAGGAAATATTCACTCATGGAACGCGCTTGAGGGTGTCGCTGGGCGACTCTCCGTAGCGCTTCCGGTATTCGGCTGCAAAACGGCCGAGTTCGAAAAAACCCCAGCGTGTCGCCACGCTGGTGACGTTCCGGAGCTTTCCGGTATCCAGCAATTCCTGACGCACCTTTTCCATGCGCAAATCCCTGAGGTAGCGCATGGGGCTGACGCCGCGGAACTTCCTGAAACTGTTGTACAGCGTGCGCAGGCTGATTCCCGTCAGCTCGGCCAGCTGTTCGTTGGTAATGGCGGTATCCAGGTGGGCGTGCATGTACTCTTCCGCCACCTTGAGATGCCGGGGCAGGACTTCCGTATCTGGCCTGTCGAGGCGATCGCTGAGGCTGTTGCCCTGCCATACCAGCAGGCCTGACATGATCAGCTGCTCGAATTGCGCGCGCATCAACGGGTGCGCCACCAGATCGGGGTTCTGCTGCAGACTGCGGAGAAGTTGGCGGATGGTCGTTTCCCAGGCCTGTCCGCCGCCGCTTCGGGTATTCAGGTCCGTGTCGAATTGCAGGGCCTGGCGTAATGGCCGCCCAATAAGGTTTGTCGCATGGCGTTCCAAGGCTTCACGCTCGATGCGGACGACCAGCTTTGAACAGTTTGAGCTCCAGTTCATGGAGAAAGACTGCCCCGGACAGTGGATTGTTCCACTGCCGGGTTGGCTTAATCGGGCTTGATTGCCCGACTCGATTCTGTCCTCGCCACGCAATGGCAATTGAACGAGAAAGAATGCATCGAGCTCCTGGGGCGCTACGTGGACATCCGCACCGTAACTCATGATGCTGAAGCTCATGGCCGGTGTCCGCAAATAGCGGTGCCGATAATTCAATTGCCCACGCCGATCCATCAGGGAAAGGCGGTGATCACAGAATATCCCCGCGACCAATACCCGGGCCTCATCGAGATCCCTTGATTGCAGGAGATCCAGAGTCGTCAGGCGATTGTTCTGCATTGCGCACCCCGAGCAAAATGACAGCGCCCCGCTTTATCTTGCAGGCTGCCGGCTTGTCTTCAATGTCTCAGCTTAAATCGTCGGTAGCGGTGAAAGAACTGATCAGACCTGATTGGCTGCAATAATCCCCCGCTCGCGCGCCATCGTGATAGCCGTATCTTCGATCATGTCCTCCTGCCCGCCGACCATGCCGCGGCGGCCCAGTTCGACCAGGATGTCGCGGGCCGGCACGCCGTACTTCTTAGAGGCGCGCTTGGCGAACAGCAGGAAGGAGCCGTACACGCCGGCGTAGCCGAGGGTTAGTGCGTCGCGGTCGATGCGGATCGGAAAGTCCATGATCGGCACCACCAGGTCTTCGGCGACGTCGGTGATCTTGGCCACGTCCACGCCGGTCTCGATGCCCATCAGGCTGCACACGGCGATCAGCACTTCCATCGGCGTGTTGCCAGCCCCGGCACCCAGGCCGGCGGCGGCCGCATCGATACGCGTGGCGCCCACTTCGATGGCGGCGATGCTGTTGGCCACGCCCATCGCCAGGTTGTGGTGGCCGTGGAAACCGAGTTCGGTCTCCGGCTTGAGCGCTTCACGCACCGCGCTGAGGCGAGCCTTGACGGTTTCCGGCAGCAGGTGGCCGGCCGAGTCGGTCACGTAGATGCAGTTGGCGCCGTAGGACTCCATCAGCTTGGCCTGCTTGACCAGCCCTTCGGGGCTGTTCATGTGGGCCATCATCAGGAAGCCGACGGTGTCCATGTCGAGCTTCCTGGCCATCGTGATGTGCTGTTCGGACACATCGACCTCGGTGCAGTGGGTGGCGACGCGGATCGTCGACACGCCCAATTCCTTCGCCATCTTCAGGTGATCGACGGTGCCGATGCCCGGCAGGAGTAGCGCCGAAACTTTAGCCTGCTTCATCAGCGGGATGACGGTGGACAGGTATTCCTCGTCGGTGTGGGCCGGGAAGCCGTAGTTCACCGAGCTGCCCCCGAGGCCGTCGCCGTGGGTGACTTCGATCAGCGGCACGCCGGCTTCGTCGAGGCCGGTGGCGATGCTCTTCATCTGCTCGAGCGTCATCAGGTGACGCTTGGGGTGCATGCCGTCCCGCAGGGTCATGTCATGCACAGTGACGGCCCC
>JAFEDJ010000055.1 GCA_018241685.1 Pseudomonadota bacterium | reverse complement strand
GGCTTGATCCTGCGCACGTCGGTTCCGCTGGTGCTGGCGTTCCTGTTGACCGCTCTCGACCCGTTGGCGCTGGCCTCGCTCGTGCCGCACGCGGTGGCGACGATCTGGCTGGCGTTCTGGTACGGACAACGCATCACGGACGCGCCCGAGAACGTCCAGCGCGCCCTGGATGACAACACCAAGGTCGAGCTGATCCGCGGAGCCTTCGCAGGGCTTGGCGTGGGGCTGTACGCTGTTACGAGTTCGCTCTGATAAAGGCATTCAAATACCGGCTGAAGGACCGCCGCGCTAGGCGGACGCTTGCTCAGCACGCCTATGCCTGCAATCAGGTGTTCAATTGGTGCGTGGCTGAACAGCGAGATCGTGAGGCCCGGTACAAGAACGGATCTCCAAGCCGGAAGATGCTGAATGCGTTTGCGCTTTCCGCGCAGTGCAAGGGTATCGGAGCTGAGTTAGGAATCCACCAACAAACGGTTCAGTCTGTCTGCGATCAATTCGCCACCAGTCGTGACCAGCATAGGCGATGCCCGAGATTCAGGGCCAGTTTCGGCCTAAAGCGTGCGCGTGGTTGGGTTCCGTTCCAAGCTCAGAGCCGCCGCATTGACGGCAACAGCATCGTTTACAAGGGCCGCAGATATAGGTTCTTCGGGTCCGGTAAGCGGGCCGTTCCGGCGAACGCCAAGAGCGGCGCGTTCGTTGAGGACGCTTTGGGCCGGTGGTGGGTGGTTTTGTACGCCGATACGCCAGCGCCGGCCGTAGCAGCTTCTGGCTCTGTCGGGATCGACTTGGGTCTGAAGACGCTAGCAACTCTGAGCGATGGCGTTGTCGTTGAGAACCCTCGCCATTTGAGACAGAAAGCGACGCGACTAGCCGCAGCGCAACGGGCTGGAAACAAGCGCCGAACAGCTCGCATAAATTCGGAGATCGCGAACGCTCGCCGTGATTTTCACCACAAACTATCAACCCGTCTCTCTCGCGAATACGCGTTCATCGCGGTGGGAAACGTCAACGCTAAACGCCTAGCCAAAACGAAGATGGCGAAATCCATATTCGACGCTGGGTGGTCTACCCTTAGGCACATGCTTCGCTACAAGTCGGCGCAGTTTGTCGAGGTGGACGAGAAGTTCACGACCCAGACCTGTTCGGAGTGCGGATCTCTTCCGCCTTCGCGGCCGAAAGGTATCGCAGGTCTTGGAGTAAGAGCTTGGGAGTGTTCTGACTGTGGCGCAAGCCATGACCGCGACGTGAACGCGGCCCAGAACATCCTCAGGCTCGCGCGGGGTGTTCCGCGTCTTGGTGAAGGAAGCCGGAACCTAGCCGCTTAGCGGCAACCGGATAAACACACTCGACCAGGCGATTAAAACCTGTCGAGCCGTAAGCCCCCGCTAGGTGATCTTGGCGGGGGTTTTGTTTGGGCTGAACGATAAGAAAAATCTATCGAAGCGCCGAGTTCGATAGGAAACACCCATTTGCGAATGGTCGTGCTTTCAGGCATGAAAAAGGCGTCTGGTTTCCGGCGAGGTCCCCAGACGCCTTGGACGGTTGTCGCTAACCGCCGTTTGCAAATGCCCAACCTTTCTAGGGCATATTCGGTTCCAGCGCAACCATTCGGGTTTGATACGTCGCCCAAGGTTGTCGCATCCCTTCCACGAAATGCGTCGATGACTACCGGGCGAACTTTGCCGGCAGTAACGTGTCGGACTTCCGAGCCCTCGACTGGTCCTGTGACCTGAGAGAAAACCGAACCATCGACCCCCTATGCGGCCTGGGCATTATCAGGCGGACGGCTTGGTCCCACCGGAGAAACGGGACAGTTCGGTTATACGGTAGAGGCAGAACAGGCTCCCAACCGCGTCCTACCGGGAGGTAGGGGAGGTCGCGGAAAGCGGACTATTGCCTGTTGATCAGATAAATCCACAAACGGCCATTTTCCCGCTTGCACATACGGATAATCCCTGTATGTTTATATCAACGAACGGGGCAGCGCCCCACCTGAAGAGGACGAACCGAGATGATCCAATTTCATACCCACATCATCCAGACCCGCCGCCAAGACGATCCGCAATATCAGGCTTCGAAGGCGTGGCTCGCTGCTCGCGGTGTGTTCGTCGTATGATGGCGGATGATTTCTGGCTCACCCGCATCCGCGACAATCGGGTGCGGGGGCTTCTGGCGGAATTGGCCGAAGCCATCAGCGAATGTGACGATCCCGACCTTCTGCACCTCCTGAAAGGCTCTCTGAAGCTGGGCCTCGCCAATCAAGCCGCCCTTAGAGAGGACGAACTGCGCCATGAGCACCACCAAAGAAAGCTGTCCGCTATGTCTCGCCGCTCCCGCCGATTGGGTTGATGATCCGCATCAAAAGCAAGACGCGCTTTGCATGGCGCTCTCGGCTATTCGCCATGTGGTTGGAGTGGGCGAAGGCCCAATGCTGGGCGATCTTCCGCGTGAGGTTGCACTCGCCCTCGCTGGCAGGTGGTTCGATATGGATAGCGCCCCGAGGGATAGAGAGGTG
>JAFEDJ010000054.1 GCA_018241685.1 Pseudomonadota bacterium | reverse complement strand
TTCAAACGTTTGTCGCCCAGGTCCGCGCCGCCAAATTCCTCTTCCGCCCAAATCATCGCTGGTCCGAAAAATCACTCAGAACTGGAGTCTAAGAGGACTGGAAGAGTTGTGTACAACGCAATGGGCTAAGGCTCAGCACGGTTACTCTTGTTGGAGTTTTTTGGTTATTTTCGCTACTTGTTCTTCTTGCCGCATTTGGTGCATTTCTCGCGCCGTGCTCTGGTAGTTGCTGGTATGGTGCCTTCAGTTAAAGCGCGGCCTAAAACCAAGTTAGGCAAACAATGATACGCAAAACTCCGAAGAAGAACGAACGCCCGGGTGTGGATCGCATGGGGCGAACGGAACTTCACTATGCTGCTCTGGATGCTGACCTGGCTAAAGTGAATGCACTATTGCTCGCTGGTGCAGACCCTAATGCCATGGATGACAATGGATTTAGTCCTCTGCATTTTTCTACCCAGTCAAATAGTCTTTCCGTCAGCGACGCATTGCTTCAAGCCGGAGCGAAAGTTGACTTGACCGACGCTAATGGCAATACACCACTCTCAATAGCTGCTTTCAACTCGAACGGTGGTGGAGAGCTAATTGAGCTACTGCTGGGGGCTGGTGCTGACCGAAATAAGGAAAACAATTACGGCGTCTCTCCTATTGGTCTTGCTAAATCAATCGCCAACTATGATCTTGTGCAATTCTTTAGTTAGCGGGCGCACATTGCCTAACAATGCGGTCAAGGCCAGCTCCCTTCGGTCGCTGGACGCTGCGCGATAGAGCTCCGCGCAGTGCCCCTTACCTAGGTTAGGCTGGAATGGAAGTCTTCGCTTTTCGACTCCTCATTTTCACTGCGGCAACAGTTCTGGCCGCGTGCTCTCGCGCTCCGGAGGTGACCCTCCTTTCGCGTACAACCTCTCCCCACGGCACGTACACGGCCGAAGTACGCGAAGTTGTGTATGGCCCCCACTTTGGCGGAGAGTCTCCAGCAATCGAAGTCTGGGTAGCTCGCGGCGGGCAGTCAGAGCAAGTGTTGCAATTGCCAGAAGAAGGGAACGCGATCGTCCCCCGCTGGAACGGTTCTGCCCAGCTAGTACTCCAATTCAAAGGCAGCGATGTGGCAACCAACTTCAAGGCATCATCTCTTGGCACATCCATCAAGCTGGAAAAGAATTGAGCTTTCAAGAGCCTAACACTGCAGTCGAGAGGGACAGCTTTCCTCAAAGCTCAACGGCAATATTGGGTCGAGTGCCGCCATACGGCGCCAAAGAAAGCAGACCTTTATTGCTGAGCCGACTCCAATGACTGCTGACCAGCAGATACCAGCCGCTGATGCGGCGCCGGTTCTATGTCTGCAAAGGCCGACGACGACCCGCCGCCTCAACTTTCTACGCTCGTCCCTTATCGCCCAGAAGAGTCCGTGCCGCGCGAAGCCGGCAGGCACGATCTCTGAACGTCATCAATGCCCCGCCCCGTGGGGCTGCCTTGCGAGGAACAGGCCCAGCCCCACGATGAGGCCGCAGTCCTCCCGAGCCCGACTGTCATCCCTCGCATTTGAACCCTTGAAGCTCCAATTTGAACTCCTGCGGCGCTGAGTTCCGCGAGTTCATCTTTTCGTTGAACCAGTTCAACCCGGACTTGAACTTGTTTAAATCCGGGTATCGAAAGTTCAAGTCCGAGCCCCGACGGTTTAAATCCACGGCTCACGGGTTCAAGTCACGGCATCGACAGTTCAAGTCTGTGCATCTCGAGTTCAAGTTTACGGATCTCAAGTTCAAGTCCGGACCGCAATGGTTCAACTCGACGCCTCAAACGTCTTCCCCGCCACCTCCGGTGTAGCGGCGTGCATAGCGGCGTCCCAGGCTGGTCAGGATCTCGTAGCCGATGGTGCCGGCCCGGGCGGCGATGGCGTCCACGCCATTCAGCGGGTCGGCGAGGTCGAGCAGTTCGCCTTCCGCGATGCGTCCTTCCGGTAGGTCGGTGATGTCGACAATGAGGGTGTCCATGGAGATGTTGCCGATGAGGGGCAGCGGGATGCCATCGCAACTGACGGTGCCGCGGTTGCTGAGGCTGCGCAGATAGCCGTCGGCATAGCCGACCGCCACGGTGGCGATGCGCGAGGGGCGTGGTGAGGTCCAGGTGTGGGAATAGCCGACCGCTGTGCCGGCGGCGATGGTGCGCGTCTGCAGAACCTTGCCCTGCAGGCGGATGACGGGCCGCATCGGGTTGGCCTGCCCGGCCACCGGCGCAACGCCATAGAGCGCGGCGCCCGGGCGGACCAGGTTGAAGTGGTAGTCGTCGCCGAGAAAGATCCCGGAGGAGTTGGCGAGGCTGCCGGGGACGCCGGGCAAGCGCGCCATGGCCTGGCGAAAGCGCGCGAGCTGCAGGGGATTGACCGGGTTGTCCTGGTCTTCGGCACTGGACAGATGGCTGATGATGAACTTCAGCGAGAGCCCCAGCAGCAAGGCCGGGCTGCTCGCCACGCGTTCGAATTCGTCGGGGGCGAGGCCGAGGCGGGCCATGCCGGTATCCACCTGGAGAATGGCCGGAAGGACGGTATCCAGGTCGCGGGCGAGGGCTTGCCAGGCGCCGAGTTGCGGCAGGCTGTTGAGGACGGGAACGAGCCGGTGGTGGACGAACTCGCGCTCGTCGCCAGGGTGGGGGCCGTGCAGGACGTAAATGGATGCATCGGCGGGCAAGGCGGGGCGGAGCGCAATGCCTTCGTTGAGATGGGCGACGAAGAAGTTGCGGCAGCCGGCGCGATACAGCGCCGGGGCAACCCGCTCGGCGCCCAGGCCATAGGCGTCGGCCTTGACCACGGCGGCGCATTCCGCACTGGCCAGCCTGGCTTTGAGGCTCCGCCAGTTGTCGCAGAGGGCGTCGAGGTCGATGCTGAGCAGGGCGCCTGCCCTGATGGGGTGCTGGTCGGTCATGCCGGGGTCCTTCGAGATGAGGCGTGAGTGGGCGGTGTCGAGCGGACCCGCCGAGGGGGTGAGGGCGGGTCCGGGTGGAATCAGGCGTTGGTGGCGACGAGCTGCGGTCTTCCGGCCTTGCTCAGGCGATAGCCGATGCCGAGCAGGGCGAACCAGGCGGGGGCCACGTAGAGGGCGACCCGTGTGCTGGGATCGAGAGCGAGGAGGGCGCCGACGGCGACCATGAAGGCGACCACGATCCAGTTCATGTAGGGGGCGCCCGGCATGCGGAAGGCCACCGCCTTGGCTTGCCCGGCGGCCACGGCCTTGCGGTAGCCGAGGTGGGCGATGACGATGACCGACCAGGTCCACAACGCGCCGATGAGGGAGATGCTGGTCACCCAGACGAAGACTTCCTCCGGCACGATGTAGTTGAGCACCACGCCGATACTCATCAGGGCCGCCGAGAAGGTGATGGCGTTGGCCGGCAGGTGGTGCCGGTCCACCTTGCCGAAGGCTCGCGGCGCCTGGCGGAACTGGGCCAGGGTGTAGAGCATGCGGCCGGTACTGAAGATGCCGCTGTTGCAGGACGATGCCGCCGCGGTGATGACGACGAAGTTGATCAGCCCGGCCGCGCCGGGAATGCCGATGCGCTCGAAGACGAAGACGAAGGGGCTGACGCCGGGCTTGAGCTCGCTCCAGGGCACGAGGGCCATCATGACCACGAGGGCGCCGAGGTAGAAGGCCAGGATGCGCCAGATGATGCTGTTGGTGGCGCTCGGCAGGACCTTCTCCGGGTTCTGCGCCTCGCCGGCGGTGACGCCGATCAGTTCGACCCCCTGGTAGGCGAACATGACGATCTGCAGCGTCATCACGACGCCCAGGATGCCGAAGGGCATGAAGCCCTGGTGGCTCCACAGGTTGGAGAAGCTGGCCGTAGGTCCGAGGGGCGTCAGGTCGAAACAGATGATGGCCAGGCCGATCAGGATCATCGCGACGATGGTGACGACCTTGATCAGCGCGAACCAGAACTCCAGCTCGCCGAACAGCGCCACCGAGATGCGATTGACCGTGTACAGCACGGCGAGGGTGACCAGCGCCGGTATCCACTGGGGGACCTCGGGAAACCAGTAATGGATATACACGGCGACGGCCGTGATCTCGGCCATGCCGATGGTCACCCAGGTGAACCAGTAGGACCAGCCGGTTGCGAAGCCGGCGAAGGGCCCGATGAACTCTTCGGCGTAGGTGGCGAAGGAGCCGGCCACCGGGCGGTAGAGCAGGAGCTCACCAAGCGCGCGCATGATGAAAAAGATGATCAGGCCGCCGAGGGCATAGCTCAGCAGCAGCCCCGGCCCGGCAACGGCAATGGCCCGGCCGGCGCCCAGGAACAGGCCGACGCCGATGGCGCCGCCGAGGGCGATCATCTGGATGTGCCGGTCCTTCAGGCCACGGTGGAGATCCCTTGCCTCGTGACGCCCTTCCTCGGCAAGCAGTGTTTTGACATCTGTCATGACAAATTCCTTTCAGTCCGGCCCCGCCGGATCAGACGATGGGACGCGCCGTCAGCCCAGGCGGGCGATGGCTTCGATCTCGACCTGGACGTCGCGGGGCAGGCGCGCCACTTCGACCGTTGAACGGGCCGGCTTGTGGGCGCCGAAGCGGCGCTCATAGACGGCGTTGAGGCGCGCGAAGTCATTCAGGTCCTTGACGAAGACGGTGCATTTGACGACCTGGGCGAGGGACGCGCCGGCCGCCTCCAGCACGGCGCTGAGGTTGTCGAACACCTGTTCGGTCTGGGCTTCGATATCGGTGGCGAGCAGCTCGCCGGCGGCCGTCAGCGGGATCTGCCCCGAACTGAACAGCCAGCCGTCGACAACGATGGCCTGGGCGTAGGGACCGATGGCCTGGGGGGCTCCGGATGTGGCGATGACGTGCATGGTGGTGTCTCCTCGGTTATGGATTGGTGTGGGGTCGTGCAGGGTGAGGTCAGGCGTAGCGCGCGACGCTGAGGTCGGCCACGGGGATCTCGGGTTTGCGGCCGCTGAGCATGTCCGCCACCACGCGGCCGGTGCCGGCGGCCATCGTCCAGCCCAGCGTGCCGTGGCCGGTGCTGAGGGTCAGGTTGTCGAAGCGGGTCTTGCCGATGATGGGCGTGCCGTCCGGCGTCATCGGACGCAGGCCGGTCCAGAACTCGGCCCGGGAGAGGTCGCCGCCGTGGGGAAAGAGGTCGGACACCACGAACTCCAGGGTCTTGCGTCGTCCCGCTTCGAGGCCCAGATCAAAGCCTGACAGCTGCGCGGTGCCGCCGACCCGGATCCGGTCGCCCAGGCGGGTGACGGCAACCTTGTGGGTCTCGTCCATGATGGTGGACTCCGGCGCCATGGCCTGGTCGGTGATGGGCACGGTGATGGAGAAGCCCTTCACCGGATAGACCGGAACGTCGATGCCCACCTGCTTGAGGAGCCGGGTCGAGTAGCTGCCGAGGGCGAGCACATACTGGTCGGCCGCCAGCGTACCGGCGCTGGTGTGGATGCCGGTGATGCGCTGCCCATCCTGTTCGATGTCGGTGATGGTGGTTCCGAAGCGGAACGTCACCCCCAGCGACTCGGCCATGCCGGCCAGGTTGCGGGTGAACTTGTAGCAGTCGCCGGTCTCGTCCCCCGGCAGGCGCAGGGCGCCGACGAACTTGTGCTTGACCTGGGACAGGGCGGGCTCGTAGGCCAGGTAGCCGTCCCGGTCGAGCACCTGGAAGGGCACGCCGGACTGGCGCAGGATCTCTACGTCCTTGCCGATGCCGTCGAACTGCTTCTGGGTGCGGAACAGCTGCAGCGTGCCCTGGGTGCGCTCGTCGTAGGCAATGCCGGTATCGGCGCGCAGCTGTTTCAGGCAGTCGCGGCTGTACTCGGCGATGCGCACCATCCGGCTCTTGTTGACCTGGTAGGCCGCCTCCGTGCAGTTGCGCAGCATGGCCATGGTCCAGCGCCACATGGTGGGGTCGAGCATGGGCTTGATGACCAGCGGGCTGTGGTGCATCAGCATCCACTTGATCGCCTTGACCGGAACGCCTGGCCCTGCCCACGGTGCGGAATAGCCGGGTGATACCTCTCCGGCGTTGGCAAAGCTGGTCTCGAGCGCCGGTCCGGGCTGGCGGTCCACCACTGTGACCTGGTGCCCGGCCTTGGCCAGGTAGTAGGCGATGGTGGTCCCAATGACGCCACTGCCGAGGACGAGGACATGCATGGAAGTTCTCCTTGATGAAACGGGTTGCCATTCGGATGAGTGGCATTTAGCGATTACCGTGCCATCAAGGAAAATCCATTAAAAACAACTGGTTGTGTAATTTCTCGGTTGTTTCTCAAAAATTTTCGTATCGATATCGTTACGGATTGCGCGGCGCAGGCTGGTTTTGCTGCTGATTACCCTTATTACTCAGTGACTTGAATGGCCCGTATCATTATCGATACGCTGTATCGAATTCATTACGGGCTCTTCATGCGCATCGATGTGTTCTTTTCCGACCGGGTCGGGATCGCCCAGGAAGTGCTGGCAGAGCTGGCCCGGCGCAGCTTCAACGTGACGGCGGTGGAGGTGGATCCGCCGCATATCTTCATCGAGGCCCCCGCCGTCGATCAGGCCTGCCTCGACGAATTGCGCGCCCAGTTGATGGGGGTGGCAGGGGTACGCAGCGTGGAGCCCGTGCAGATGCTGCCGGGCGCCCAGCGGCGCCTCTACCTCGACGCCCTGCTCGCCTCCCAGCCCGATCCGATCTTCGCGGTCGATGAAGCGGGCTGCATCGTGGTCGCCAACGGGGCGGCAATCGGCGCCTGCAGCCTGGACGAGACACGCCTGATCGGCACCTCCATGCAGGAATTGATCGGCAACCCCGAACTGCTGCGCGAGCTGGTCAACGGGGGCTACCACCTGCCGGTCTGCGAGGTCGTCATGAACGGCGAGCCCTACATGCTGGAAACGATGCCGCTGCACGAGGCGGGCGGCCGCGTCGCCGGCGCGGTGATGACCCTGCACGCCCCGAGCCGCATGGGCGAGCGCATGAGCGCCCTGCAGAACTACGATGCCGGTGGTTTCGAGGCCGTCCTCGGTAGCTCGCCCGCCATGGAGCAGCTCAAGCAGCGCGCCGCCCGCATGGCCACGGTGGATGCGCCGCTGCTGATCACCGGCGAAACCGGCACCGGCAAGGAGCTGCTGGCTCACGCCTGCCACGCCGGCAGCAGCCGCTGCGGCCAGCCTTTCTTTGCCCTCAACTGTGCGGCCCTGCCGGAAAGCCTGGCCGAAAGCGAACTCTTCGGTTACGCCGCGGGGGCCTTCACCGGCGGCCTGCGCGGCGGCAAGCCCGGCCTGCTCGAGCTGGCGCATGGCGGCACGGTGTTCCTCGACGAAATCGGGGAGATGTCACCGTATCTGCAGGCCAAGCTGCTGCGCTTCCTCAACGACGGCAGCTTCAGGCGGGTCGGCGGCGATCGTGAGGTGAGGATGAACGTACGCATCATCAGCGCCACCCATCGCAAGCTCGAGGACATGGTGAGCAGCGGCCATTTCCGCCAGGATCTGCTGTTCCGCCTGAACGTGCTCCACCTGCACGTTCCGCCGCTGCGCGAGCGCCCCGGCGATATCCTGCCGATCGCCCACGCCTTCCTCGGTCGCGCCTGCACCCAGGCATCGCGCCCACCCATGCGCCTGTCCCAGGGCGCATGCGCCGCCATGCTGGCCAACCCGTGGGTGGGCAATGTGCGCCAGTTGCAGAACGTGATCTTCCGGGCGGTGACGATGACGGAGCGCAACGTCATCAACGTGGAAGACCTGGAGCTTGCCCAGGTCGCCGCGCCTGCGCAGGCCGGCGATGAGCGAGAGGTTGCGAGCCTGGAACAGGCCGTTGCCGATTTCGAGAAGAGCCTGCTGCAGCGCCTGTACCGCGAGTTTCCGTCGAGCCGCCGCTTGGCCAAGCGCCTTGGTACTTCCCACTCCGCCATCGCCAACCGGCTGAGGCGCTATGGCATCGATTAAGGCCTGCGCCCCAACCACGCCCTCCACCCGCCGTACCCGGTGATGTCCTCCGCCCCCGCCAGGCCGCCGCTTTCGCAGATGAAGCCGCAGACCTGGCTGCCGTCTTCCAGTTTCACCTTGCCGATGCCCAGCGGGGCGGGGATGGCGGCGACGAAGCTGCCGAAGTGGCGGGCGGGGAGTTCCCAGATTTCCATCTCGATGCGGGCGCCGCCTTCCGCCACGCGGACCATGCCGGGGCGCTGGGGCGGGCCGCCGGCCAGCGCGTAGAAGCGGTATTCCGGCGCGGAGCGCACGCTGCGCAGCAGGCGGCCGCCGCGCTGGGTGAGCTGTCCGTTGAGAGGCAGGCCCGACAGGTGGGCGCCGCAGACGGCGACCTGCACCATGCCGTCGGCACTGGCTATGGCCGGGAAGGCTTGGTCGGGCAGCGGCTGGCAGGTGGCGCCGAGGGGCAGGCCGGTGTCGGCCTGCCAGCGGGCGGCCAGTTCGAGCAGCGGCAGGTCCTGGTGGGCGGGGGCGAAAAGGGTCACGCCGAAGGGCAGGCCGTCGGGCCGGAAGGCGGCGGGCACGGCCACGGCGGCGTAGTCCAGCAGGTTCATGAAGTTGGTGTAGTGGCCGAGCTCCGTGTTGATGCGGATCGGCTCGTTCTCCACGGCGGCGATGGTCGGGTGGTAGCCGGCGGTGGGGGTGAGGATCAGGTCCACCTCTTGCCAGGCGGCGTCGCAGCGGCGCTTGAGGGCGCGCAGCCGGTACTGGGCGTCGAAGGCGTCCACCGCACTGGGCTTGGCGCCGCTGAGGGTGATCGCCCGCGTCACCGGGAAGACGGATTCCGGCTGGCGCTCGATGAAGTCCTGGATCGCGTGGTAGCGCTCGGCGACCCACGGGCCGCCGTAGAGCAGGCGGGCGGTTTCCAGGAAGGGCGCGAAGTCCAGTTCCACCGGCGTGCCGCCGAGGCCTTGCAGGCGGGCCGCAGCGGCGGCGAACAGGCCGGCGTTGTGGGCGTCGCCGAAGAAGGCCAGCTGGTCTGGGCGCGGCACGCCGAAGCGGAAGGGCTGGCCGGCCGGGAAGCGCCGCCCGTGGCCTTCCGTCGGGCGGCTGTAGGTGTCGGCTGCGTCGAAGCCGCGGGCGATGCCGAACAGCGTGGCGGCGTCGGCGGCGGTGAGGGCGAAGATCGAGACGGTGTCTAGGCTGCGGCAGGCCGGCACGACGCCGGTGGACGACAGCAGGCCGCAGCTCGGCTTGAGGCCGACCAGGTTGTTGAAGGCGGCCGGCACGCGGCCGGAGCCGGCGGTGTCGGTGCCCAGCGCAAAGCTCACCTGGCCGGCCGCCACGGCGACCGCCGAGCCGGCGCTGGAGCCGCCGGAGATGTAGTCCGGCTGGAAGGCGTTGCGGCAGGCGCCGTAGGGGCTGCGGGTGCCGTTGAGGCCGGTGGCGAACTGGTCCAGGTTGGTCTTGCCGAGGGGGATCGCGCCGGCGGCGATCAGGCGTGCCACCACCGCCGCGTCGGCGTGCGGCGCGTAGGCGAAGTCCGGGCAGCCGGCGGTGGTCGGCAGGCCGGCCAGGTCGATGTTGTCCTTCACCGCGAAGGGCACGCCATATAGCGGTAGGCTGGCCGGGTCCTGGGCGTCCAGCGCGCGGGCGCGGGCCAGCAGCTCGGCCTCCGGCAGCAGGCTGATCCAGGCGTGGTGGGGGTCGGCGGCGGCCTGGGCGTGGAGGTGGGCGAACAGGGCGCTGGGCTTGAGGCCGGCGCGGTAGGCGGCGGCCAGTGTGGCGAGGTCGAGGCTGTTGGGCAGCATGGTCATCTCTCCGGAATCAGTGGGTGGCGGTGCGCAGGATCAGCAGATCCTGGCCGGCGGCGACGGGGCTGGCTTCGCGGCACAGCAGCTGGAGGACCTCGCCGTCGGCGGGGGCGGTCACGGTGAATTCCATCTTCATGGACTCGACGACCGCCAGCGGGTCGCCGGCCTTCACGTGCTGGCCGGCTTCGACGAGCAGCTTCCAGATGTTGCCGGGCACGTAGCTGGCCACCAACTGGGCGCCTTCCGGCAGGTCCAGCTCGGAATCGGCCGCCGCTGCGGCGATGTCGGCCTCGCTGATGTACTCGGCCTGGCCGGCGGCCTTCCAGCGTTCCCGCTCGGCCTCGAAGGCGGCCTGCTGGCGGGCCTTGAAGGCGCCGATGGGGGCGGCGTTGTCGGCCAGGAAGCGCCGGTAGTCGGCCAGGCGGAACACGCCGTCCTCGATGCGCAGGCGGGCACGGCCGGCGGCGAAGTCCTTGCGCAGCTGCAGCAGTTCTTCCTCACCCACCGGCACGAAGCGCACCTGGTCGAAGAAGCGCAGCAGCCAGGGCTTGTCGAACTGCTCGGTGCCGCGGGCGCCGTGGTTCCAGCGGTTCCACATCTGCACCGTGCGGCCGACGAACTGGTAGCCGCCGGGGCCTTCCATGCCATACACGCACATGTAGGCGCCGCCGATGCCCACCGCGTTCTCCGGCGTCCAGGTGCGGGCCGGGTTGTACTTGGTGGTGACGAGGCGGTGGCGCGGGTCCATCGGCGTGGCCACCGGCGCGCCGAGGTACACGTCGCCGAGGCCCAGCACCAGGTAGCTGGCGTCGAAGACGGTGCGATACACGTCGTCGATGGAATCCAGCCCGTTGATGCGGCGGATGAACTCGATGTTGGACGGGCACCAGGGGGCGTCCTTGCGCACCGACTGCATGTACTTGTCGATGGCCAGCTTGGTTGCCGGGTCGTCCCAGGACAGCGGCAGGTACACCGTGCGGCTCGGCACTTCCATGTCGTCGATGGCCGGCAGCGCGTCTTCGGCCGCCTGCAGCGCGGCGAGCAGCGCGGCGCGGTCGGTGCGGCGGGCGTCGAAGTGCAGCTGCAGGGACCGGATGCCGGGGGTCAGGTCGATGATGCCCGGCTGGGGATGGGCCTTCAGCCAGTCCATCAGCGCATGCACGCGGAAGCGCAGTTCCAGGTCGAGCACCAGCGGGCCGTATTCGACCAGCAGGTAGGCGTCGCCGGCCTGGCGATAGACCACGCGGGGGCGCTCGCCGGCGGCCGGCAGCTCGGCCAGCACCGGCGTGGTGACGGTGTCCGGCTCGGCGATCACCGGCAGCGCGGGGGGCCCGTCGGCATGGGCCAGTGCCGCGTCGGCAGCGGCCAGGCGCCGTGCCGCAGTGGCCGCGCTGACCGGCACGAAGCGCAGCGTGTCGCCGGGGCGCAGCTGGCCGAGTTTCCACAGGTCGGCCTGGATCACCACCGCCGGGCACACGAAGCCGCCCAGGCTGGGGCCGTCCGGGCCGAGGATCACCGGCATGTCGCCGGTGAAGTCGATGGCGCCGATGGCGTAGGCGTTGTCGTGGATGTTGGACGGGTGCAGGCCGGCCTCGCCGCCGTCGGTCCGCGCCCACTCGGGCTTGGGCCCGATCAGGCGCACGCCGGTGCGGCTGGAGTTGTAGTGGATTTCCCAGTCGGTGGCGAAGAAGCCGGCGATGTCCGGATCGGTGAAGAAGTCCGGTGCGCCGTGGGGGCCGTACAGCACCGCCACTTCCCAGTGGTGGCCGTAGACGGGTGGCTGCAGCTCGACGGGCGCGGGCAGGGCGGTGGTGGGCTGGATCGCCAGCACGTCGCCGAGGCGCAGGCAGCGCCCGGCGTGGCCGCCGAACTGGCCGAGGGTGAAGGTGGACCGGCTGCCCAGGTAGTCGGGCACGTCGATGCCGCCGGCGATCGCCAGGTAGCTGCGGCAGCCGGCGTCGGTGACGGCGCCGACCTTCAGCGTGGCGCCGGCCTTCACCGCGTGGGCCTGCCACCAGGCCAGCGGCACGCCGTCCAGCGTGGCGGCGGTGGGCGCGCCGGTGAGGGCGATCACCGTGTCGCAGTTGAAGCGCAGGGTCGGGCCGCTCATCGTGCATTCCAGGCCGGCGGCGCCTTCCGGGTTCCCGACCAGGCGATTGGCGGCGCGCAGGGCGAGGTCGTCCATCGGGCCGGACGGCGGCACGCCCACGTCCCAGTAGCCGACGCGGCCGGGCCAGTCCTGCACCGAGGTCTGCACGCCGGGCTCCAGCACGTCGAAGGTGGCCGGGCGGTAGTCGAAGGTATTGAGGTAGCGGGTGGTCTGGCGGCCGGCGCGGAACACCTCGCCGTCGAGGATCTGGCGCAGGTAGGCGCGGTTGGTCTCGATGCCGTACACGCGGGTGGCGTCCAGCGCGGCGATCAGCTTGTCGGTGGCGGCTTCCCGGCTGTCCGCATGGACGATGATCTTGGCGACCATCGGGTCGTAATAGGGCGGCACTTCCGAGCCGGTGGCGACGGCGGTTTCGACGCGTACGCCGGGCGGAAAGCGCACTTCGGTGAGCAGGCCTGACGACGGCTGGAAGTTCTTGGCCGGGTCCTCGGCGTACAGGCGCACCTGGATGGACGCGCCCTGCGGCCGCGGTGCGGCGGCGGGCAGCGCCAGGTCGCCGGAGGCGAGCAGGACCATCCATTCCACCAGGTCGGTGCCGGTCACTTCCTCGGTGACGCCGTGTTCCACCTGCAGGCGGGTGTTCACCTCCAGAAAGTAGAAGGCGCCGCTGTCGGCGTCCATCACGAACTCGACGGTGCCGGCCGAGCGGTAGGCGATGGACTCCATCAGGCGCACCGCGGTGGCGGCCAGCCCGGCGCGCTGGGCGGCGGACAGGCCCGGCGCCGGGGTTTCCTCGATGACCTTCTGGTTGCGGCGCTGCACCGAGCAGTCCCGCTCGCCCAGGGCCAGCACGCGGCCACGGCCATCGCCGAAGACCTGCACCTCGATGTGTCGGGCGGCGGTGACGTACTTCTCGAGGTAGATGCCGGCTTCCTTGAAGTTGGCGCGGGCCAGCCGGTCCACCGACGCGTAGGCCTCATCCAGCTCGGCCTCGCCGCCGATCAGGCGCATGCCGATGCCGCCGCCGCCGGCTGTGCTCTTGAGCATCACCGGGTAGCCGATGCGGGCGGCCTCGCGGCGTGCCTCGTCGACGCCGGACAGCAGGCCGCTGCCGGGCAGCAGCGGCACGCCGGCCTGCTCGGCCAGCTCGCGGGCGGTGTGCTTGAGGCCGAAGGCCAGCATCTGGGCGCGGGTTGGGCCGATGAAGGCGATGCCGGCGGCCTCGCAGGCGTCGGCGAAGTCCGGGTTCTCGGACAGGAAGCCGTAGCCCGGGTGGATCGCCTGGGCGCCGCTGGCACGGGCCGCGGCGAGGATGGTGTCGGCCTTGAGGTAGCTCTCGGCGGCGGGGGCCGGGCCGATGCACACCGCCTCGTCGGCGAGGCTGACGTGCAGGGAGTTGGCGTCGGCTTCGGAATGCACGGCCACCGAGGCGATGCCGAGCTTCTTGAGCGTGCGGATCACCCGGCAGGCGATGGCGCCCCGGTTGGCGATGAGGACTTTGCTGAACATGGTGGAGGCTCTCGGAGCGAGGGGGCGGGTCGTCCCGCCCGGTCATCCTGTCCGCCCGGGTCGTCCCGGGGGCCGGCGAGTGCCGGTTGATGGTCGATACAGCGTGGCCTTGGCAGGCCGCAAGAAAATGCCGGGCCGCCCCAAGTTTTCTTGCGCCCCCCTTGGGGGTTGGGCCGGGCCCGGCCCTCGGGGGTCGTCACTCCCAGATCAGGAACTGCACCGGGGTCGGGTTGTAGGCGTTGCAGGGGTTGTTGAGCTGCGGACAGTTGGAGACCAGCACCCACAGGTCCATCTCGGCGCGCAGCTCGACGTATTTGCCGGGGCCGGATACACCGTCGTCGAACTTGAGGCCGCCGTCGGCGGTGACCGGCACGTTCATGAAGAAATTGACGTTGGGCACCAGGTCGGCCTTGGTGAGGCCGGAGTCGGAGTGCTGGATGGCCAGCAGGTAGTTGTCGCGGCAGCTGTGCATGTATTTCTTGTGCAGCGCGTAGCGCACCGTGTTGCTCTCGGCGGCGCAGGCGCCACCCAGCGTGTCGTGGCGGCCGCAGGTGTCGGCGACGAGGGTCAGCATCGGGCGGCCTTCGTTGCTCATCAGCACCGAGCCGGTGGTGAGGTAGATGCCGCCCTGCTGCAGCAGGGTCTGGGTGGCGCTGTAGTGCTCGTCGGTGTCGTAGCGGTTGTAGAAGATCACGTCGGCGGCCTGGTTGCCGTGCAGGTCGACGATGCGCAGGGTCTGGCCCTGCTTCACCTCGTGCAGCCAGGGTTCGCCGGCGGGCAGCACCACGTCGGTGACGGCCCGGGCCGGGTCAAGTTCGCTTTCCCGGAGGCGGATGGCGGTGGCGGTCATGGCGGTCTCCTCAGGCCAGGTAGTGCAGGTCGGTGTTGTGCAGCGCGCGGGCACCTTCCGGGCGGAACTGGCGGCACACGTCGTCCGCCGCCGCCGGGCCGGAGCGCCAGGCGACGATGCCCACCGGCGCGGGCGCGTAGTCCGGGCGCGGGTCGAGGGGGTGCGGCGCGGCGGACACGGCGACGATCACGTCCATGTCGAGGCGCACTTCCACCATCGCGCCGGCCGGCGCGTGATTGGGCTGGAAGTGGAAGCGGCCTTCCTCGTTCACGCTGACCTTGCTGAAGAAGTTCACCGGCGCCACCAGGTCGCGGCGGCGCAGGCCGTACTTGCCGATCTCGATCAGCAGGCCGTCGCGGCCGGCGCGGTACATGCCGTTGCGGTACTGCTGGTAGGGGTGCTGGCCGTACTTCTCGTGCATGCGCGGGGCGTCGAGCAGCAGGCCGAGGGGGTCGTGCCAGCCCAGGCTGTCGGCGGTGATGGAGGCCATCGCGCAGCCCATGTCGCTCATCAGCACGTGGCCGCGGCCGTAGTGGGCGGTGTGCTGGGCCTTGAGGGAGTCCGGCATGTTGTAGCGCTCGAGCGGCTGGCGGGCGTTGTAGAGCACCATCGACAGGTTGGCACCGGCGGCCTGGGCAACCAGGCGCAGCGTGGTGCCGCGGGGCAGCTGCCACGACCAGTGGCAGCCGCCGGGGACCACGTCGGAGAACAGGATCTTGTCTTCCGGCAGGTCGGCGGCGAGCTGTTGCCAGCGGGTGTCCACGTCGACGGTGTCGGTGGGGGTGAGCAGGGCGTTCATGGGCTTCAGTCCGTGGTGAGGGCAGCGTCGGCGCCGACGTCGGCGTTGAGGCGGGCGAGCTGCTCAAGGTCGGTTTTCATGCCGGAGGTCTCGCGGATGCGTTCCAGGATCTCGCGCTTCAAGGCGAGAAACTCGGGGGTGAGCTTCATGTCCTGGTGCCGCTCGGCGGGCAGGGGCACGTCGTAGAGGGTGTCGATGCGGCCGGGGCGCGGCGCCATCAGCACGATGCGCTGGCCCAGGTAGATGGCCTCTTCCACGTCATGGGTGACGAACACGATGGTGCTGCCTTCCATGCGGTGCACGTGGCGGATGAGGTCGTGCATCACCTCGCGGGTCTGGGCGTCCAGCGCGCCGAAGGGCTCGTCCATCAGCAGGATCGGCGGCCGGCTCATCAGCGCGCGGGCGATCGCCACGCGCTGCTGCATGCCGCCCGACAGCTGGCTGGGGTAGGCATCGGCGACGTGGCTGAGGCCCATCAGGCGGATCAGCGCATCGGCGCGGCCGGCGGCCTTCTCCACGTCGGCCGAGGTCCGGTCGCGGGTGTGGGCCTTGAGCTGGCGGCAGAACTTGATGTTCTGGGTGACCGTCAGCCACGGGTAGAGGCTGTAGTGCTGGAACACCATGGCCCGGTCCACGCCGGGGCCGGCGATGGGCTGGCCGTTCACCGCGATGCTGCCGCGGCTGAGGCTCTCCAGCCCGCAGATCATGCGCAGCAGCGTGGATTTGCCGCAGCCGGAGGCGCCGACGAAGGTGACGAACTCGTTGGGGCGGATCGCCAGCTTGGCATGCTCCAGCGCGTGGATGGCCTGGGGGCCGTGGCCGAAGGTCTTGAAGGCGTCGCGGATGTCGATGCTGGCGGTCATCGGTGTCTCCCGGCGAGGTAGGGGAAGGCCTTGCGATGGACCAGGCGGAAGCCCTGGTCGATGAGGAGGCCGATCAGGCCGATCAGCAGGATGCCGGCGAAGATCTTGTCGGTCTGCAGGAAGCGCTGGGCCTTGAGCACCGCGTAGCCGAGACCGGAGTTGGAGGCCACCAGCTCGGCCACCACCAGGTAGGTCCACGCCCAGCCCATGGTCACCCGCAGGGTGTCGAGCAGGGCCGGCTTGGCCGACGGGACGATGACCTTCTCGAGGATCTCGCTGCGCGTGGCGCCCATCGTCTGGGCCGCCTCGATCTGCGCCAGCGGCACCCGGCGTACGTCCTCGGCGACCATCAGCACCATCTGGAAGAAGGTGCCGATGAAGATGATCGCCACCTTGGAGCCTTCCTCGATGCCGACCCACAGCATGACCAGCGGGATGAAGGCCACCGCCGGCATGTAGCGGATGAAGTCGGTGAGGGGCTCCAGCAGGGCCTGCACGGCCCGGTAGCTGCCGATGAAGAGGCCCAGCGGCAGCGCGATGGCGGCCGACAGGGCCCAGCCGGCCACCACGCGCCAGGTGCTGATCGCCACGTCGGCGGCCAGGTCGTCATCCGTGGCCCAGCTCCAGATGCGGGCCAGCACGTCGGCCGGACCGGGCAGGAAGACCTTGTCGGTGCCGTCCAGGTGGCTGGCCACCAGCCACGCGACGAGCGGCGCGACCAGCCCGAACAGGGCCAGCAGCCAGTACTGGCGCGGGTCGATGGCGGAGCGGATCTGCCACAGGGGGCTGCCGCCCGCGCCGGCTCGCTTGCTTGCGCTCATGGCCGTCTCACTTGCCGAGGGCTTCGGCGAGCAGGCTGGCGTCGATGCCCTTGGCGGCGTCGGGCTTGCCGTCGATCAGCTTCTTGTCGAGCAGGAAGGCCGAGATGGTCGGGGCGACGGCCTGCAGGGACTTGGTGTCGGCCGGCGTCAGCGCGGCCTGGTTGGCCGTCGCGTCGAAGAAGCGCGTGCCGGGCAGGAAGACCTTGTAGTCCTCGGCCTTCATGCCGACTACCTTGGACATGATCTTCGCCGCCTCGTCCGGGTTGTCACGGATGAACTTCTCGGTGTCGAACCAGGCCCGGATCATGCCGACCAGGTCCTTGTGCTTGGTCTTGATGGCCTTGTCCTGGGCCACCAGCAGGTCGGGGATCAGGCCCGGCATGTCCTTCGACGTGAACAGCGGCTTGCCCTTGCCGCTCTTCTCGATCTGCGAGACCCACGGGTTCCACACCACGGCAGCGTCCACGCGGCCGGCCATGAAGGCCGCCGCGGCGTCGCCGGCGGACAGGTTCACCACCTTGACGTCCTTCTGGGTGAGGCCGTTCTTGGCCAGTGCGGTGGCGAGCACGAAGTGGGAGATGCTGAATTCTTCGAGGGCGATGCGCTTGCCCTTCAGGTCGGCAAAGCCCTTGATCTTGTCGCTGACCATCAGCGCGTCGTTGCCGGCCGAGTTGTCATTGACCAGCACCGCCTTCACCGGCACGCCCTTGGCCAGCGGGCCCATGGTGTCGGACCAGGTCTGGCAGTTGGCGTCGAGCTGGCCGGAGGACAGCGCGGAGATGGAGTCGGTGTAGTTGGCGAACCACACCAGCTTCACGTCGGCCTTGTACTTCTTGAAGAAGCCCTTCTGTTCGGCCACGTACCAGGCCACCCAGCCCGGCCAGTCGGACACGCCGACCTTGACCTCGGCGAGGGCCGGCGCTGGTGCGGCGAGCAGCGCGCTGCCCAGGCCGAGCACGGCGAGGGTGGTCTTGAGGCGCTTGAGGATGGAGGAAGTGGCGGTGGCGCGCGTGTCGCGGAGGACGGTCGGACGAACGCGGCGGGTGTCGGTCTGGTACATGAAGGGCTCCTGTCGTTTGGACAAAATGGGCGAGAGGGCGCTTCATCCAAAGCGTTCCTCCCGGGCTTTTATCCCTCCGTGGAGCCACAACATGCCTGCTCGGCCTGTTGCAGCCGGCAGCTCTCGGACCAGACATCCCCCGATATGTGCGCATATCCGAAACGGGACCGGAACCCTAGCCACCCTTCGATGAAGCGAATGCGATACAGCGCGATTCGCTCCCTCTCGCCGATCATTTAGCAATAGCGGTGCCAGTTGTTGTGACGATTCCGTGAAACCCTTGCGGGGACTGGCGTGCCGGGCGTTCGCCAAGCGCGATGCGGGTGAAATCCGGCATCTCGTGCTGGCCATGCCGAAAGGGTGGATGCACCGCCGTGGTGCCGCCTGAAATGGGCAGGCACGCCGCGGGTGCATCGCCGGAGGGCGCGCAGCGCCCGGATGGGGCGTGGCGGATTGTGCCGGCATGTATATGCAAAGCCGCCGCCGCTTCCACCTCGGTGCCGGCTGGTCCGCTTTCTGCTTGAAGGACGGCGCGCATATCCGGAACCTCAATCGGAGTCTTCTCTCGTGATGCTTGATAAAGCCATCGCAGGGTCGCTGTGCGCCCTGTCTCTCCTCGCCGTTTCCGCCAGCCCCGCCCTTGCTGCCGATGACGCCGCGCCGCCCTACACCCTCACCGGGCATGTCGATCTCGCCAGCCGCTACTACCTGCGCGGCGCGACGACGACCTACGGCAACGCCAAGCCCGGCCTCGGCAACCAGGGCGCGGACGCTCCCGAGTCGGACCGCTTTACGCCCCAGTGGGGCGTCGATTTCACCCATGAAAGCGGCTTCTACCTGGGCTACTGGGCGTCGGCGATCAACTATTCGTACAAGCAGCTGGGGCGCTCCTACGAT
Organism: Pseudomonadota bacterium; assembly: GCA_018241685.1. GTDB lineage: Bacteria > Pseudomonadota > Gammaproteobacteria > Burkholderiales > Rhodocyclaceae > Zoogloea. Next base: position 469,667 of record JAFEDJ010000054.1, on the reverse strand, counting down.
CAGTACGCGGCCACCGGCAACGTGGCGGTCAGCGACTTCCAGGACGGCAAGTCGGTGGAGAACGATCTCTACGGCGGCTACACCGGCAAGCTCGGCGACGTCTCCTACACGCTGGGCCTGACCGCCTACTACTACCTCAACGGCCGCCACGCCAACGCCACCGAAACCAAGCTCGGCCTGGTCTGGCAGGAATACGCGCTGAACGCGCAGACCCTGCTCAACGACACCGTGTGGGGCAACCGCGGCGACACCTACTGGACGCTCAACTACACTCGCCCGCTGCCCGCCGAGCTGACCTTCACGGCCAGCCTCGGCTGGTACACCTACGCGCGGGAGGGCAAGTACCTGGGCACTGGCGACGCCGCCACGGGCGCATCCTGCGCGCCGGGCACGGCCTTCGTCGTCAACGGCTGCTTCGCCGGCAAGGGCCCGATCAGCGACGGCTTCCGCCACCTCGTCCTCGGCCTGTCCCAGCCCATCGGCAGCACCGGCCTGACGTGGACGCTGCAGGGCATCATCGGCGGCGACAACCGCTTCGGCGTGAACCAGGTGAGCAAGCTGGTGGGCTTGATCAGCTACGGGTTCTGAGCGGGATCGTGATGTCGTGAGGGCCAGTCCGCCACCGGGCGTGGCGGGCTGGTCGGACGGATCACGCCGGGTTCGTCGTGATCTGTGCCTTACAGCGCCAGCACATACAGGCAGGCCGAAATGGTGAGCAGGGAGCCGAGCGTGGTGAGCAGGATCACGCGTGAGACCAGGGCGCCATCCCGCCCATAGAAGTTGGTCAGCATGAAGGGGCCGGTGCCGGTCGGCAGTGCGCTGAGCAGCAGGGCCGAGTGGGCCCACAGGGCCGGCAGCTCGAACACCCGGAACGCAAAGAAGGCGGTGATCAAGGGTTGCAGCAGCAGCTTGGCCAGCACCAGTCCGGCCGTGCCGTCGCATCGTCCGACCTGCTTGTGGGCGAGGAAGGCGCCCAGCGAGACGAGGGCGCAGGGCGTTGCCGCCGTTCCGAGCAGGCTGAGGAACTGGCTGGCGGGCGCCGGCAGTGGCGTGTCGCTGGCGGCCCAAAGCGCGCCGAGCAGCGGAGCGACCAGCAGGGGATTGCGCAGCAGCGCGCGGCTCACCTTGGCGGCGGCCCGCAGCGGATGTTTCTCGGTCTGCAGGCTGATCTCGACGAGGACGATGCCGACGGCGAACAGCAGGCAGGCCACGATCAGCGTGGCGACGATGGCCGGCAGCAGCCCGCCGTCGCCAAGGACCAGCACGCACAGGGGAATGCCCAGGAAGCCGGTGTTGGAATAGGCAGCGCTGAGCCCGTCGATGCTGGCGTCGGCCAGCCCGCGGGCATGCCGCAGGCGGTGGACGACGGTGGCGCCGAAGACCAGCATGCAGCCCGCGCCGACCGAGGCGACGAAACCCGGCTGCCAGATCTGCGCCCAGGTGGCAGTGGCCGTCACCTTGAACAGCAGGGCGGGCAGTGCCAGCCAGGCGACGAAGCGGTTGAGTTCGGCGGACGCCGTTTCGCCGAGGCAGTGGGTGCGCCGGCAGAGGTAACCGGCCAGGATGAGTCCGAAGATCGGCAGGACGACGTTGATGATGGAAGACATGGCTGCAAAGGTGGGGGAGCTCGCTGCAGCTTAGGATTTCCAATCGATGCGGTCCAATGTTATATGGGTGCTCGATCAATACGGAATCCGTATCAATGGCCATCGACTTTCGCCAGCTCCGCTACTTCGTAACCCTGGCCGACACGTTGCATTTCGGGCGCGCTGCCGCGCTGCTGCACATCTCGCAACCGCCCTTGAGCCGCCAGATCGCCGCGCTCGAAGAAGAACTCGGGGTCACGCTGTTCAAGCGCAGTTCCCGGCAGGTGGAACTGACGGTTGCCGGGCGGCATTTCCACGAGCAGGCCGTCCGCATCATCGAGGCGCTCGACGGTGCGGTGCGCAGCACGCAGGCCACCGAGCGTGGTGAGCGCGGGGTGCTGCGCATCGGCTTCACGATGAGCGCCGCGTGGAGCGTGCTACCGCCGCTGATCAAGGCCTACGGCGATGGGGCGCCGGATGTGGACGTGCAGTTGAACGAGGTGCTGCCGCGGGAACTGAACGACGTGCTGATGTCCGGCAGCGTGGATGTGGGTATCGCCTTCCCGTGGCAGCGTCCGGCCGGCCTCGAATACCTGGCGATCCACGCTGAGCCCCTGTGCGCGGTGCTGCCCGCCAACCATCGGCTGGCCCGCAAGACGGAGGTCGCTGTTGCCGATCTCGCCGGCGAGCCCTTCATCACCTTCCCGGCGGCGACGGCGCCCGCGCTGCACGAACTGGTGATCGGCTGCTGCCGGGAGAACGGCTTCGAGCCGCGCATCCGCCTGGAAACCCACCTGCAGCAGACCATTGTCAACCTGGTGGCGGAAGGCCTCGGTGTGTCGCTGGTGCCCTGGTCGATGAGCAAGATGCAGTTGCCCGGCGCGGTGTTCCGGGCGGTTTCGGTGACGCGCATGGTCGAGCAGGGCGTCATCTGGGCCGCCGGTAACGACAACCCATGTCTGCCGCGTTTCCTGGCCTGCGCGCGGGCCTTCGGCCGCTGAGCCGTGACGTGTAGAGGACGGTGTTTCCCCGCCGTCGTCAGCAGAATTGACCGGGGTCAATTCCCCGATCTGTATCGGCAGTAAACCATTTCATCTGTTCCTTCTGCGGCCGGACCGGTGGCGAAGAATGGCGGCTTGCCAAGCAATGGGGAAATCGATGACTGCCAACACCATGACTGCAACCATAGCGGGACCGGGCTTCGAGGAGGCGCCAGGCGGGCGGATTCCCGGCAACAAGGGGATCTGGGTCGGAATCTGCTGCGAGTTCGTCGAGTTCCTGGTGCTCTTCGTCGTCTATTTTGTCGCCCGCGCCCATTTCCCGGAGGCCTTCGAGAAAGGCGCGGGGGGCTTGTCCACCACGCTTGGCACCGTCATCACGCTGGTGATGATCAGCAGTAGTTTCTGCATCGCCTGTTCCACGGCGCTGATCCGCGCCGGGCGGCGCCGGGCCTCGATCGCCTGGCTGGTCGGCGGGCTGGTGCTGGCGCTTGGCTATCCCGTCGCCAAGATCATCGAGATCCGGTGGAACCTGGCCCACGGCATCGACGGCCAGGCTGGCATCTTCTCGGGCGTTTATTACTACCTGACCTTCAACCACATGGTGCATGCGGTGTGGGGCATCCTCGGCATCCTGTGGGTGCTGGCGCGCCACCTGGCCGGCGGCTATTCGGCCGATGACTACAGTGGCCTGGAGGCGCTGGCCTGCTACTGGCACGCCACCGACATCATCTGGCTGGTCATCTTTTCCTTCTTCTACGTGCTGGTGTGAGCATGAACGACATGCATCGTGAATCGGCGGCCGCGCTGGCGCCGCTCGTGAAGACCTGGCTGGGCCTGCTCGCGCTGACCGGGCTGTCGCTAGTGCTGGGCCATGGGCTGCACGGCCAGGCCGGGCTGCAATGGCTGGTGGCCGCCCTCCTGTGGCTGAAGGGCTGGCTAGTGATCCATCACTTCATCGAAGCCGACAGCGCCCATCCGCTGATCCGCCGCGTGCTGTACGGCTTCATCACGATCACGCCGGCCCTGCTGCTGGTGACCGCCCTGTTCGGCCGCCAGCTGGCGCGGCTGACGACGCTCTAGCCGGCCGTGGTCCTGCATCCGGTAACCGAAGTCTTCAGCGTCTTTACACGGTCTTAAAGAAATCTAACCCGCGCCACGGCGATACTCGGGGCATTTCCCTCCGCTCGTGGATTGCGATGAAGACCCGTTTCCTGCCCCTGCTGACGGCTTCCACCCTGGTCATTGCGGCCTGCGCGCCCCTGCGTGGTCCCGGCGGTGAGCCGCCGGGGCAGGGCGGGATGGGCCGTGGCGGCGGGGCAATGGTGGTGGCGCAGATCCAGGGCCAGCTGCAGCAGACCGCCGAGGCCCTGCAGCTGACGCCGCGCCAGCTGCCGCTGTGGGAGGTCTACCAGGAGAAGGTCGGCGCGCTGATGGCCGACCAGCTCAAGCTGTCGTCCTACGCGGCGGTATCCCAGAGCGCGCCGAAGCAGGTCGCCCACAAGGTGGAGGTGGTGCGCAACCGCCTCGCCGCGATGGAGGACATCCAGGACGCCGCCGAGAAGCTGTACGCCACCCTCGACGACACGCAGAAGAAGATCGCCGACCAGCGTCTGGCACAGACCGTGCCGGCGCTGTATTCCGGCCTTGGCGACGTGGCTGGCGGGTCCGCCGAGCAGAGCAAGGATGGCAAGGAGCAACGCGGCGCCGGCGGCCGCGGCCGCCGTGGTGGCGGCCCAGGCGGCATGGGCGCGCCCGACGGCATGGGAGGCGGCTTCAGCCGCATGTAAGCCGCCAATAATTGCCGGATCCCGATAGCCGCCTGCCGTTTCCGGACAGGCGGCGGCCTCGTCCCGACATATCGTCCTTCCGCCCGCCCGGCCTCCGGGTTTCAGGGCGGGCGCGTCAAGCGGACCACAACGATATGAGGAGACAAGGCATGACGGTAAGCACGTTGACGGCCGTCCTGGATTCCGTACTGGACCAGGCGGTGCACCGGGCCGGCGGGGTGCCCGGCGTGGTGGCGATGGCCACCGACCGGGACGGCAATTTCTACGAAGGCTGCGCGGGGCTGCGGGAGCTGGGCGCCGAGCCGGCGATGACGCTCGATTCGGTCTTCGCGATCTTTTCCACCACCAAGGCGCTGACCGGCACCTGCGCGATGCAGCTCATCGAGGAGGGGCGCCTGTCGCTGGCCGACCCGGTGCGCAAGTACCTGCCCGAGTTCGCCGAGCTTCAGGTGCTCGACGGCTTCGACGCGGCGGGCCAGCCGCGCACGCGGCCGCCGCAGCGCGACGTGACGATCAACGACCTGTTCCTGCACACCTCCGGCCTCGGCTACGAGTTCTTCAGCCAGGACGACCTGCAGTACCGTACGGCGAAGGAGATCCCGACCATCGTGTCGTGCGAGTTCCCGTCCATCCGCAGCGTGCTGCTGCACGATCCGGGCGAGCGGTGGACCTACGGCGTCAACATCGACTGGCTCGGGCTGGTGGTCGAGGCGCTGCGTGGCAAGCGCCTCGGCGAGGTGATGAAGGAGCGGATCTTCGAACCGCTGGGCATGGCGGATATCGGCTTCACGATGTCGGAGTCCATGCGGGCACGCCGCGTGACCATCCACGAGCGGGCCGCCAACGGCGCGCTCAGCCCGTTGCCCGAGCTGGTGTTGCCGCAGCCGCCGGCGATGGATTGCGGCGGCCACGGGCTGTACGCGACGGTCGGCGAGTACATGAAGTTCATCCGCATGCTCCTCAACGACGGCGCCGGCCCCCACGGCCGCGTGCTGCGCCCGGAGACGGTGGCGCTGATGGCCCGCGACGGGCTCGGTTCCCTCGAATGCACCGGCTGGCCCACGTCGATCCCGTCCCTCGCCAATGCCGGCAGCTTCTTCCCCGGCGTGCCGAAGGGCTGGGCCTACACCTTCATGACCAACCGTGCGCCGACCCCGTCGGGCCGCCCGGCCAATTCCCTGGCCTGGGCCGGGCTGGCCAATTCCTTCTACTGGATCGACCGCCAGACCGGCATCGGCGGCTACTGGGCGACTCAGCTGCTGCCCTTCCAGGACTGCGTGGCCTATCCCCAGTTCGTGGAGTTCGAGACGGCGGTCTATCACCACCGCTGAAACCACCGCACCCCTTCCCAAAAATTGCCGGCGCGCGACAGGCGCATGCCGGAACGAGACACGGCCCGATCGGGGGCCTGTCACAGTAAGCCCCGGCGTCAGGCCGTCCCGAATGCGAGAGACGGCCGCCGCCACCCAGAGGAGATGTGGAGACATGAAACGACGTACCCCCATGGGCCGTCGCGGGCACGCTGTTGCCTGCGCCGTGGCCCTCGCCGTGCCCGGGCTGGCTTCCGCCGTGACCATCGATGCCGGCGACTACACTTACCTGCCGGCCGGCACCAGCCTGGCCGTCGGCTATTACCAGCACACCGAGGGCCGCCAGCTCTACGCCGGCGGCAAGCGGGTGGCCGACCAGGCCCGCGTCGAGGCGGACGTGGGCATCCTGCGCGGCGTGCATTACGTGGATGTCGGCGGCCTCACCATGGCGCCCCAGTTCCTGCTGCCCTTCGGCCGCGTGCATACCGGCGGCGACCTGGCCGGCGTGGACGCCACCAACGGCGTCGGCGACCTGATCCTGGCGTCCACCATCCACCTGATGAAGGACCCGGAAGGCCGCCGCGCCTTCGCGGTGACGCCCTGGCTGTGGCTGCCCACCGGTCGCTACGACCGCCACGCGCCGCTCAACCCCTTCGGCGAGAACCGCTGGAAGTTCGCGTTGCAGACGGGCTGGATCACGCCGCTGTCGGAGCGCTTCACGCTGGACCTGATCGCCGACGGCCAGGTCTTCGGCCGTAACGGCGACTACGGCCCCACCGGCGCGACGCTCAAGCAGCGCCCCGCCTGGGAGCTGCAGTCCCACCTTCGCTACAATCTCGGCGCGGCCACGTGGGTGGGCGGCATGCTGTCCCAGGCAGGCGGCGGCGAGACGGAGATCGACGGCATCGCCCAGGGCGACCGCCAGCGCCGTACCAAGGCCTTGCTGAGCGTGGCGCATTTCATGGCGCCGGGCTGGCAGGTGCTGACCTCGCTGGGGCGGGATCTGTCCGTCCGCACGGGCGTCAAGGAGGATGCGCGGCTCAACCTGCGCCTGCTGAAAGTGTTCTGAGTTCGCCCTTCGCCCCGGGAGCGCCGCCCGGGGCGGTCGCAAGGTCTTGGGAGCTGCCATGGAAAGCCTGTGCAATGCCCTCGTCGTGGACGCCGGCGGACGGCCGACCGACGCCCATCAACTGATCGCCACCCGCGACTTCGACGAACTGGAAGCGTGGACCCGGCGCGTCTACATGCCTTACGCGGTACGCCCCACCGGCAACATCCTGGTGCCGAGCTCCGACCTGCACGCGGTGCATATCGGCAGCATGATCCTCAGCCGCTTCTCCTACGGCATTCCGGTCCATCTCAGCGACTTCTCGGAAGGGGCCGGCATGGGCATGGCGCTGACCACCGTGCGCGGTGCTGGCCGGCACTGGGTAGACCGCCATGAGCCGGCCGAGACGGCTGCCGGCGAGAGCTTTCTCGTCGATACCAGCCGCACCGAGTACTGGGCCGATTTCGACCCGGATCACCTGCAGGTGAACATCACCTTCCCGCACCGCTACCTGGAAGAGCTCTACCTGCGGTGGACCGGCCAGCCGGCCCATGAGGCCCTGTGGCGCCTGAAGATCCGCTTCGGCGGCGCCGGCTCGCCGTGGCATGCGCTGCTCGCCTACTGCTGCCGCTGCGTGGCGGAATACCCGCGCCAGGTCGGCGAGGGGCCGCTGGGACGCCAGCTGGAGGAGATGCTCGGCACCCAGATGCTGATGGAGTGGACCCGCCGCTGGGGCGAGCCTCCGGCCCGCCCGTGTGCGCTGGCGCCGCGCTACGTACGCCAGGCCGAGCAGTACATGCGCGAGCATGCCCGCGAGGCGCCGACCTTGAGCGCGGTGGCGGCGGCAGTGGGGATCAGTGTGCGGGCGCTCAGCGGTGCGTTCCGCGAATTCCGCCGCACCACGCCGATGGCCTTCCTGCGCGAGGCACGCCTGCAGGGCGTGCGCCAGGCGCTGCTGGCGGCCCCGCCGGAGAGCACCGTCGCGGCGATTGCGGAGCAGTGGGGCTACTACAGCCTCGGCGTCTTCGCGGCGCGCTACCGGGCGCGCTTTGCCGAGAACCCGTCGGACAGCCTGCGGCGGGTGGGGCGCTGATACGGCGGCGCCGCGATGGACTAAAAACCACAATCATGGTGTGGTTTATTACAAGGCGGCATGTTTGTGTCTGCCATAAAACCGTTGAGCGCACTCAAATAGTTGATATAACAAAACTTGTATAACTGGTACGGAACGTGCAGGCCATGGCGTCCTGCTTCCTGCGGGTCGTCCGGCGACAGAACCGGTGCCGCGGAGGCATGTGCTGATCGCCTTGTGATTCATTGAAGAAAGGATTCGCCTCATGTTCCGCCGTTTTGTCAGCCTCGCGCTCGCCCTGCTGGGTGCGTTCGTGGCTACCACCGCCTTTGCCGGTCCCGACTGGTACCTGATCGAACATGGCCGCCAGCTGAAGCGCGCCGCCCTCGCCAGCGGCGAGGCCCAGGTAGCCGTTCAGCCGGTCGGCTACGGCCCGCGCGCCCAGCCGGTGGCGGCCAACCGCAGCATCGAGCAGGCTCCGGCCGTTGTTGTGCCTACCAAGCTGGCCTGCGGCCAGACCACGGCGGCCAAGGGCTGCTGACGCGTCGCTGCCGCTGGCAGCCCGCTTCCATCGGCTATCCCGGGCTCACAGGCCCGCGATGGCCGATCTGCTTTTTTGGGCGCGGAGATTTCAGGCGACGCCTGCGAATGGATGGACGCGCCCTTATGGGAGGCGGTGCGCGAGGTCCGCGTGAAGGCCGGCCATGAAGCGTTCGACGGTGCGTGTATAGGCGTTGTCGAGGCCCAGCTGACTGTTGATGTCGCCGTGGGACAGGTCTTCGCCGAGGACCTGGACCTGCATGCCCAGCCCGTCGGCGCGGGCGGCGAGGCGCCGGGCCTGATCGCAAGAGTCCTCCCGCCGCGTCGAGCACACCGCCAGCAGCGGCGCAGCCCCCGGCGTCAGCGCGTGGTAGGGCGACAGCGCACGCCAGTAGGACGGGTCGGTGCCGAAGGGGCGGTCGTAGAGGCGCAGGTGGCGCTGGTTCATGATCGCTTCCACGTCCATCGCGGCGCTGTCCAGCGCCACCGTGCCGAGCACCGGCAGCGGTTGCGGTGTGAAGCGGGCCGCCGGTGAAACGGCCAGCAGGGCGGCAAGGTGGGCGCCGGCCGAGTGGCCCATCAGCACGAAGCGCTGCGGGTCGCCGCCCCACGCTGCGACCTTCTGCTGAGCCATTGCCAGGGCCCGCGCCACGTCGCGCAGCTGCACGTCGACGGCGGCCTGCGGCAGCATGCGGTAGTTGATCGAGATGAAGACGATGCCGCGCGTCACCCAGCGTGCCACCTTGGCATCCACGACGCGTTCCATCGCCTTGTCGCCGATGGCCCAGGCGCCGCCGTGGACCATCAGGATCACCGGCGCGCCGTGGGCGTCGGCCGGGATGTACACGTCCATCGTCTGGGCCGGGTCGGCGCCGTAGGCGATGTCGGCCAGCTTGCGGACGCCGGCCGGCAACACGTTTGTTGCGCTGGCGCTGGCCGCTTGCCGTTCGCGCAGGCGCTCAAGCAGCGGACCGGCGTCGGCAGCCTGCGCCAAAATGGCGAGGGTGAGGGCCGCGCACAAGCGGAGGATGATGGGCTTCATCGGGGTATTCCTCATGACGGCCTGAGTCAGCGCGAACACGGAATCGGAGTGCCGGCAGAGTCGCTGCAGGTCGCCGTGTGGCTCACGCCGTCGCTCCGGCTGTAGGTCGTGCTGCCCTGGTAGGTATTGCCCTGCGAGCCGGTGCCGGTGGTCGTGCGCTGACCGTTGATATCCCCGTCGGTGCTGCGCGTCACGCTGCCCTGGCTGCGTATTGAACCGTTGGGGCCGCTGGCTGCGAAGCCTCCCGTGCGTTCAGCGCTGCCGTCTGCGTTGCGGGTAAGGTGGCTGGCACGCATGCCCTGGCGGCCTTCGGTGCCCTGGAAGGCGCCGCCACGGAACGATTCCCGGTTGCCAGCTCCGTCGCTGTGCGTGACGCGTCCGTGGACGACGGCACCGCCATCGGCACCATGGAAGCGGGTGATGCGCTCACCGGCGTGGGCTGCCGTCGTGAGGCCGAGGGTTAGGCTCAGGGCCGCAAGGGCCACAAACCGGGGGAGCGCTACGGACATGACGTACTCCTGAAAAGGGGGTATGCCAATACTCTAGCCCGGTCGCCGGGTGCCGGCGATTCTGGAGGTGGCTCCGTTCGTTAGGTTTTGTGATGCTTCGTCGCTTTTGTCATCATTTGCAATAAACCCGGGGCGCCGCTTGCCTGCACCTTCAATACCGGCCGGCGGCACAATGGTGACTCCATCCAAATCCAGTTCCGCCATGCCCAATGCCCGCATCCTGGTCCTCGACGACGAAGCTGAACTGCGTGCGCTGCTGCAGCGCTACCTGGGTAGTCAGGGTTTCGAGGTGCGACAAGTGTCCGACGGTGAGCAACTCGACCGTCTGCTGGCCCGGGAACCCTACGATGCTCTGGTGCTTGACCTGATGTTGCCGGGTGAGGATGGGTTGTCCATTTGCAGGCGCCTGCGGGCCAATGGGGAGGCGATCCCGATCCTGATGCTTACGGCGCGTGGCGAGGCGGTGGAGCGCATCATCGGGCTTGAGATGGGGGCCGATGACTACTTGCCGAAACCCTTTGAGCCCCGCGAACTGGTGGCCCGACTGCGGGCCCTGTTGCGCCGTCAGCAACTGGCCCGCGGCAGTGCGTCATTGGCGGGCGACGGCGTGGTGCGCTTCGGTCCCTTCGTCCTTGATCTAGGCGCTTGCCGGTTGAGCCGGGATGGTCGGGATGTAGTGCTCACCTCCGGCGAGTTTGCCCTGCTGCAGGTATTGGCAAGGCACCCGGGCCGGCCCCTCGGGCGGGAACGCCTGCTCGATCTGGCCTTCGGATCTCGCAAGGACAACAGTGAGCGTAGCGTGGATGTGCAGGTTCTGCGCCTGCGCCGGGTTCTTGAGGAGGACCCTGCCACGCCGCGTTACATCCGCACCGTCTGGGGGGCAGGTTATGTCTTTGTCGGCGATCGGGAGGCCCCACAGTGACGTCGCGCTTCGGCTGGCCTCGGAGCCTGTTTGGCCGTCATGTGCTGCTGATCGTCTGCTTGATCCTATGTGCCGAGTTCGGCGTTGTTGCGGCCTATTATGTCCTCGTCCAGAAGCCCCGTATCGAGCGGATGAGCGAGGTTACCCTGCGTTACCTGAATCTGTTGTCGGGGGCCGTGGCGCACATGAGCGTCGCCGAGCGGCAGCGCTTCATCGCCGATCTGGGGCGGCAGAATGCGTCGGCGTGGGTCTCGCAGGGGCAACCCGAAGGATTGGTCATACCCCCCACGCGGCTGATGCGGTGGGCGCTTGAGCGCCTGCAGGCACGCTTGGGGTCGGATGTCCGCCTCGGCTGGTCGGCGGGGCCGCCTTCCCTCCTGTGGGTTCGGACCGACCTGGGGGGCGAGTCCTGGTGGCTGGGACTGGAGGCTGGCGGTCTGGCAGCCGAGCACAGCAGGCTGGTCCTGGGTGTAATGGTCGGTGCCGGCGTGCTGGCGATCCTTGGTGCAACGTTGATTCAGCGTCACCTTCACCGCCCACTGGTGCTCCTCCAGCAGGCAGCGGAGCGTCTGGCCGCCGGCGAATACCCGGAGATCCGTATTGCCGTCGCACCCACCGAGATCGCCGGCTTGGCGATGGCCTTCAATGGCATGGTGCGCCAACTGGAGGTCAACGAGAAGGAGCGGGCGCTGATGTTGGCAGGGCTGTCCCACGACCTGCGGACGCCTCTCGCAAAATTGCGACTGGCCGCGGAAATCCTCGACGTGGAAGGCGAAGACGAATTGCTCCGGGGCATGGTGCGCAATATCGGGGTGGCGGAGCAGATCATCGAACAGTTCATCGATTTTGCCCGTCTGGGAGCGGAAGAACCTCGTGTGCCGTGCGACGTGGAAGAACTCGTGGGCGATGTCGCTGCTAGCTTGGCAACGCCGCGTCTCATCGTGGAGAGACCGGTGAGCACACTCCCGACCTTGGTTTGCCGGCCGCTGGCTTTGCGCCGGGCGGTGATCAATCTGGTGGAAAACGCGCTGAAATACAGCGATGCCACGGTGTGGATGTCTGTGGGTCCCGGCGTGGATACATTGCTCATCACCGTACGCGACCAGGGGCCCGGGATTCCTGAGGAGGCGTTGAATGCTATTCGACAACCCTTTGCCCGCCTGGATCGGGCTCGCGGTGACCCAGGTGGGGCGGGATTGGGGCTGGCCATCGTCGAGCGCGTCATGGCTCTGGAAGGGGGGCGCCTGGAACTGATCAACCGTGGCGGCCTTGAGGCGCGGCTCGTGTTGCCCATGGAGAGCGTAACGTGATCACCACTTCCATGGCCGGCATTACGCGCCCTGGACTTGCCCCACGGTTTTCTTGTTGAGCATGCCCTCGATGCGTTCGTAGAATTCCTGGGCCTTGATCGGCTTGCTCAGGTAGTCGTCCATGCCGGCGTCGAGGCAGCGTTCCCGGTCGCCGATCATCGCGTTGGCGGTCATCGCGATGATCGGCACCCGCGTGTGCCCGGCCGCCTGCTCCTGGTTGCGGATCCGGCGGGTGGCTTCGAGGCCGTCCAGTACCGGCATCTGCATGTCCATCAGGATCACGTCGAAATGGCCGGCGCCGACCATGTCCACCGCGTCGGCGCCGTTCTCCGCCAGGCTCACCGCGTAGCCGCGCTTCTGCAACAGGGCCTGGGCGAGGCGCTGGTTGATCGGGTTGTCCTCGACGAGCAGGACCCGCGCGCCGCTGATGGCCGCCTCTTCCTGCGGCGCGGCCGCTGCGCTGGCAGGCACGGTGGTGTCGGCTGTGGCAGCCGTCCGGCAGGGCAGCGTGAAGTGAAAGGTCGAGCCCTGGCCCGGCGTGCTGTCCACCCAGATGCGGCCACCCATCAGTGCGATCAGGCGGCTGCAGATCGACAGGCCCAGGCCGGTGCCGCCGAACTTGCGGGTGATCGACGTATCTTCCTGGGAGAAGGCGTCGAAGATGTGTCGCTGGGCCGCCGCGGCGATGCCGATGCCGGTGTCACGCACCGAGAACCGCAGTTCCTGGCCGTCGCCGCGGCCGACCTTTACCGCCACCTCACCGGCCTCGGTGAACTTCACCGCGTTGCTGAGCAGGTTGATGAGCACCTGGCGGATCCGTACCGGGTCGCCGCCGAGCATGCGCGGCACGTCGTCGGCCACCTGGCAGCGTACCTGCAGGCCCTTCTCCTCGCCCTGCAGCGTGACCGGGCGCAGCGCGTCTTGCAGCAGTTCGCGCAGGTCGAAGTCGATGTTCTCGATGGCCAGCTTGCCGGCCTCGATCTTCGAGAAGTCGAGGATGTCGTTGATGATGGTCAGCAGTGCGTCGGCGGAGGAGCGCACGATGTCCAGGTAATCCCGCTGCTCGTCGTCCAGCTTGGTGTCGAGGGCCAGTTCGGTCATGCCGATGATGCCGTTCATCGGCGTGCGGATCTCGTGGCTCATGTTGGCCAGGAAGTCGCTCTTCGCGCGGTTGGCCGCCTCGGCGGCATCGCGGGCCTGTTCCAGCGCGAGGCGGCCGGCCTCCCGTTCGGCGACCAGCCGGCCGATGGCGGCGGTCACCGCCTCGATGTCCTGGTCGGATGGCGTGCTCGGCGCCGGGCTGGGCAGGGCCTGCAGGCCGGCCAGCACCTCGCGCAGAGAGGTCAGCGCCTTCTCGCGCTGGCTGAGCTCCAGCTGCAGCCGGGCGGCGGTCTGGTTGAGCACGTCGAACATCGGGCGGAATTCCAGCGGCAGGTCGGCGAGGAGTTCCTCGTCGTCCTGGGGGGCGCGTGCTTCGCGCCGGGTCTCGTCGAAGCCCTTTACGCGGCCCAGGCTGCCCAGCCACAGCTTGAGGGGAAACCAGATCAGCACGATGCCGCCGGTGAAGCCCAGCAGGGTCAGCAGCAGAGCCGTGCGGAACAACCGCCACAGTCCGCCGGCGATCATGTCCACGTCGAATTCGAGGCGTAGCACGCCGTAGTCGTGGCCGCCGGCCGAGATGTTGCGATTGACCTCGTAGAGGTCGGCGGCAACGCGCTTGCGCAGCCAGTCCGGCGGTACGATCGGTGGCTTGTCCCGGTTGACGCTGCGCAGGCCGCCGCCGGCCAGGTCGATGAAGGTGGCGGAGGCGAACTGGGAACCGAGGATGGATTTGTCGAGGGTGCGCTGGATGGTGTCGTAGTCGCCGATCACCGCGCTGTCGGTGATGGTCTGGGCAGTCACCTCGATCAGCATCGTGGCCGACTGCTGGGCGGTTTCCAGTTCCTGGGCGAACTGGTACTGGTAGAACATGACGAGCCCGCCGCCGATGAAGAACAGCAACGCAACCGAGTACAGTGCGTAGATGCGCGTGACCAGCGACTGCGGCAGCAGCCTCGAGAGCTTGCCCATGGGCCGGGGCCTTTATCCGTCAGCGCAGCGCAGCCGGTGCGCTCTGGTAGAACTTGCGGTATGGCACATAGTCACTGCCGCTGGCGGGGATGAAGTAGGCGTCGCTGCTGAGACCGACCTCCTGGGATGCGTGGTGCAGGACTTCCTGGCCGCGGGGGTCCTTGTGCATGCCGAGGAAGGCCGCCGAGACGGCCTTCAGGTCCTTGTCGGGCACCCGGCCGGAGACCATCAGCGCCAGGTCGTGGTAGGGCTCGGACGTCCACAGCACGCGGAACTTCTTGCCTTCCCGGTTGGCGTAGCCCTCCACCAGCATGGAATTGCTGCCCACCGCCTTGGCCTTGCCGGCGAACAGCTGGGCCATTGCGGCGTTCTGGTTGCCGCCGAAGACGGTCTTCACGTCCACGTTCCTCGACAGCAGGTAGGCGTAGGGCACCTTGTAGCCGATGAAGGCTTCGGGGCCGGCAAAAGCCACTTCCTGGCCCTTGAGCTCCTCGATGCGGGTGATCGGCGAGTCGGCGGGTACGACGATCTGGCCGCGTAGCGGCGGTGCGTTGCGGCGCCCGAAGACCTTCCAGCCCAGCGATTCGCGCTCGGGGCTGAACAGGTGGTTGGTGAATACGAACTCCACTTCCTGGGCCAGCACGTAACTGGTGGTGTCGGCCGACGTGCGGCCGATCTTGAGCTGCAGCCTGACCCCGCTCTTCTCCGAGACGTACTGGATGATCGGGTTCCAGTAGGCGGCCGTCTTGTTGATGTCCCACTGGTTGACCGGCGAGAAGCGGTAGACCGTCTCGTCGGCATGGGCGGTGGCGATGCCCAGGGCCAGGGTGAGGACGGTGGCGAAGCGCACGAACATGTCGGATCTCAGCAAAGGAAAGCGCCGCCGATTATAGACATTCAATCCCGGCGCTGCCTTGGTGCGCCTCAAGGGGCCAGCCGCGCCTTGTGCCAGCTGCCGTCCGGCTGCAGGCGGTAGGCGATGCGGTCGTGCAGGCGCGAGCTGCGGCCCTGCCAGAATTCCCAGTAGTCCGGCACCAGCCGGAAGCCGCCCCAGTGGGGCGGGCGTGGCGGGTTGAGGCCGAAGCGCAGGCCGTATTCGGCGGCGCGGGCAACCAGCACGCCGCGGCCGGTAATCGGCTCGCTCTGCGGCGAGGCCCACGCGCCGACGCGGTGGCTCAGCGGGCGGCTGGCGAAGTAGGCATCGGACTCCTCGGCGGAGACCTTCTCGACGCGGCCCTCGATGCGCACCACCCGTTCCAGCTCGACCCAGTGGAACTGCAGCGCGGCGAAGGGATGGGCCTCCAGTTCCCGGCCCTTGCGGCTGGTGTAGTTGGTGTACCAGACGATGCCGCGCGCGTCGTAGCCCTTGATCAGCACGATGCGGGTGGAAGGCCGCCCGTCGGGGCCGACCGTCGCGACGGTCATCGCGTTGGGTTCCGGCAGGCCCTTGTCCAGCGCTTCCTTCAACCAGGCGGCGAACTGGTTCAGTGGAACCGCGGCGGCCTCGTCGTCGTCGAGGGTGCCGTGCTCGTAGCTCTTGCGCAGGTCGGCAAGTGTGGGATCCTTACTCATCGCGGCGTCGGTTGTCGGTGGGGATATGGGATTGTGGCACTTTGCGGCCATGTTGGCCGGCCTGCCCATGGAAATGACGGAGTGGTATCGTGAGCTCCCGCCTGTCCGAGGAGCCCGTCGATGGCCGCCGTTCCCCGTCTCCGCGTGATGTTCTCCAGCCGTGCCCTGTCGCCCGTGTTCGGTGGCGAGCTGCTCACCGACCTGCGCCTGGAGCTCAAGGCGCGCATCGAAGCTATCCGCGTCGGCGGGCATCAACTCTTCGAGGTGTGGATCCACGAGGACGATCCGGAGCCGGTCGGCAAGACCATCCTCGAAGGTTCTCTGGAGGAGATCGCCAAGGCCGACATCGTGCTGGTGCTGTACACCGGCGAGGCCGGCAGCGCAGACAACGGCAGCGAAATCGGCATCTGCCACGCCGAACTGCAGGAAGCGCTCACTCATCGGCGCGACGTGGTGTCGGTGATTTCACTGGAACCGGCCTTCCCGGCGGTGGAACATCGTGACAAGGTGTTTCAACAATACGTCGCCGCCCGGCGCCTGATCCACACGCGGGTCGCTGATCGCGACGCGCTGTTCGACGCCGCGCTGCGCCTTGTTGTGCAGCGTGCCGTCGAGTTGGCCAAGCGCGGTGCACGGCCAACCGGTCGGCGGGTCGATCAGGGGGCAGCGCTGGACTGGGCCCGTCTGGATCTGCCTCGCCGCGCCGAGGCGATGCGCGCCGCCCTCGTCGAGGCGCTGGACGGCGAGGTGGCGGAGGACGGCGTCGTGTTGTCCGACCTGGGTCTGTCCGGGCTGGCGCCGGCCCGTCTGCTGCTGCGCGTGGAGGCGATTCCGGCGGCACTGGGCGTGGCAGCGGCGCGGGAGCGGGTCGGCCAGCCTTTCTACCAGGACCACGACTATGCGGCGCTGCTGGCGGAAGCAGATACTGTCGGTCCGGTGCATGTGATTGCCTGCCACCGGGGCGTTACCGAATCCCAGGCCCTCAGGCTGCTCGGCACCAGTAACGCGGTGGCGGTGGCCTCGGAGTTCGGCGTGTTCGCCGCCGAGGACGTCATGCAGACCCAGCTCGTGCTGTTGTCCCACTGCGTCGAGGAAGGCGCTGTACGGCTCGGCCTCAGGCGCTTCCGCGAATGGCTGGAGCGGGAGGGGGAGGCCGCCAACCTGTTGCGCCGTGCACGGGCCCGCCGCGGCATCGTCGAGGCCATCGCACGGGGCCAGGCAGGCCCGTGACGGATGCCACTACCCAAAATGTGTTGTTACAGGATCGACCTTGAAGAAGCGTGGACCGGCCTGCCAGCATGAAGCATTGCCTGCCATGCGGGCCTTCCATGATCCCAAGGAGAACCACAATGAAACGCTTCAAGCAGACTCTTGCTGCCCTGCTTATCGTCAGTACCACTCAGGTGGCCTTCGTACAGACCGCCCAGGCCACCATGATCGGCACCGAGCAGGTCGCCCAGGCCAGCCAGGGCACGACCCGCAGCGGCGCCGAGGCGCGCGCCCACCTGAACGAGCTGCTCGACCGTGCCGACGTGCAGTCTCGCCTGGAGAGCATGGGCGTCAAGGCTGCCGATGCCCGTGAGCGCGTCGCCGCGCTGACCGACGAGGACGCCAGCCGCCTTGCCACGCAGATGGACAAGGCACCGGCCGGCGGTTTCATCGAGGTGATCATCTTCCTGTTCCTGTTGTTGCTGGTGACCGACATCCTCGGCTTCACCAAGGTCTTCCCCTTCACCCGCTCCATCCGCTGACCTTGGCGAATAGATCTACTGCGCACTCCGATCTCGCAATTCCGGTGCTCGCCGTACTCATGTACGGCTGTGCTCCTCGTTGCGACCTCGGAGCGCTCGCTACGATTTCTTCGCCAAGGTCGAACCAATGAGCAAGTCTCCTTTTCTTGAAAAGCGGCGGCGTCTGCTGGGCGCGGCGGGTGCACTGGTAGCGCTCGGGCTGAGCGGTTGCGCGGCGCAGACGGCGGCCTTGCGTGCTGAGAGGCCGACCGGGGTGCCGCCGCGGGTCGAGTTGTCAGGGGTGCCGTATTACGCGCAGGAGGATTACCAGTGCGGGCCGGCGGCGCTGGCGATGGTGCTGGGAGCCAATGGCTTCGGCGTGACGCCGCAGGCGCTGGCCGGGGAGGTTTTCCTGCCGGGGCGCCAGGGTTCGCTGCAGATCGAGATGCTGTCCGGTGCGCGGCGCCAGGGGGCGCTGGCGGTGGAGATCCCCGGCACACTGGAGGCGCTGATGCGCGAGACGGCGGCCGGGCATCCAGTGATCGTGCTGCTCAACCTCGGCCTGTCGTGGGCACCGACCTGGCACTACGCGGTGGTGATCGGCTACGACCTGGACGACGAATCCTTCCTGCTGCGCTCCGGTCCGATGGAGCGCCAGGTGATGCCCTTCCGTACCTTCGAGTTGACCTGGGAGCGGGCCGGCAAGTGGGCCTTCGTCGTCGTGCCGCCGGGGCAGCTGGCCGCGACGGCCGACGAGGCGTTGACCACCCGCGCGCTGGTGGCCTTCGAAAAAGCCGCGCCGGCAGGGCGTGCGGTGCCGGCCTACCGGGCCGCGCTGGCCCGCTGGCCGGACAGCCTGACGCTGGCGATGGGCCTCGGCAACAGCCAGTACCAGGTCGGCAACCTGCGCGGCGCGGAAGCCGCCTTCCGCGCCGCGGCCAAACGCCATGACGCGGCGGTCGCGTGGAACAACCTGGCCAACGTGTTGCTCGAGCTGAAGCGTCCGGTCGAAGCTCGCAAGGCCGCCCAGCGCGCCGTCGAACTCGGCGGCCCGACGGCGGATGCGGCGCAGGACACCCTCAAGCGCATCGGCCGCTAGCGGCGCTCAGCCCTTTCACGCGTACCACCCTGGGCTGCAAGGTTGCAGCGGCGGTGTGAGCGGCCGCATGTGTCGTCTGCCGGTGCCGCCGCACCTTCCATCGGGGCTGCTCAGAACACCACGTCGTAGGTGGCGGTCAGCAGGCGTGCGTTGCCGAAGCGGTTGAAGCCGTCCACGGTGTAGTTGGGGCCGCTGCGGTCCTTCTGGAAGTCGAGCTGGACCTTGACGGCGCTGGAGGTGGTCAGGTCGTAGCGCAGCGTGAGGGACTCGGTGCGGTGGGCTTCCTGGCCGTCCGGGTCGGCGCCAGCGGAGATCTCGGCCTGGCTGCGGTAGTTGGACACGGTGACCATCGGCGTCCATTTGCCGAGGCGGTAGCCGACGCCGAGGATCTGCGCGCGGTCGGTGTAGCCCATCACGTCGTTGTGGGCGATGCGGATGAACTCGCTGCGCACCAGCACGTTCTCGTAATCCACGTTGAAGCTCACGCCGTAGATCTGCTGCTTGCCGGCCGGCGAGCTGAAGGACGTGTCGGCGTCGATGTAGCTGCCGAAGGTCGGCGAGCTGGGATCGGCATCGAGGGAGCCGCTGACGTTCTTCTGGCGGACCTTGGACTGCAGATAGACGAGGCGCGTCTCGAACCAGTCCTTGGTGAGGGTCAGGTCGCCGCCGACGATGTTGTCCCAGCGCACGTCGGTGCGGTTGTTGCGGCCGCGGTAGACCTTCCAGTAGCCGCTGCGGTCCTTGGCCTCGTAGCCGGCGAGCAGGTTGGCGTTGGCGTCCCAGCCGCTCCACTGGCCGCGGTAAGCCAGGTTCATGCCGTTGTAGTTGACCGCTTCCCAACCGTACAGCTGCGGCGGCAGGTGGGTCCACGGCAGGGCCACGCCGATGTCTTGGGTGTCCGAGTAATAGAACATCGGGATGCGCTTGCGGCCGGCCTGCAGCGTGAAGCTGTCGTTCACCTTGAAGCTGGCGTACAGCCATTCGAGGTTGATGGCCCCTTCGCGGGCGCCGCGGGAGACCAGCTGGCCGGTGACCGAGAAGCGCCGGTCGGGGAAGGTGGCGACGCCCTGCACGCCGACCTTGGAGTCGGGCTTCCATTGCACGCCGCCCTTGCCCTCATAGACGCCGCCCTGGGCGTAGTCGGAAACGAAGACCGGCTTCTTGAAGTCGCTGACGGTACCCGAGGTGCCGCCCAGCATGTGGCCGAGGCCGAGGGTCATGAAGCCGGAGCCGGCGAAATCGACGCCGCCCATTTCGACGGCCGACGCCGGCGCGCTTGCGCACAGTAGTGCCGCCACGGACAGGGCCGCGGCGCAGGGGATGTTGCGGAAAGACATGGAACCTCCAGATGCGAATTCGGTAAGGGACGCGGCGCGGCCTCAGTGGACGGTCAGGACGACTTTGACGGTGGCGTCGGCGGCGGCCTTCTCGACGTAGCCGATGCCGCCGGGGGCGGCCGCGACGGCCTTCTTGACCGCCGCGCTGTTGGCCGCCTCGGGGGGCGGTGTGCCCTTGCCGGTGAAGGCCAGCTTGGACCAGTAGGCCTTGGCCTGGGCGGCGGACTTGCCGGTCATCTTGGTGTAGAACTCGTCGCGCAGGGGGCTCGCCTCGGGCTGGTCCTGCGGAGCGGCGGCAGCGCCGCCGGGCAGGCTGGCGGCCTTGCCGAGGAACACGTCGGCAACTTGTTCCTTGGTCATCGCATCGGGGCCGCCTTTGCCGACGATCACCACCATTTCGGCCGCAGCCCCGTGGGCGGCAAGAACGCCCAGCAGGCACAGGCCCGTCTGCAGCTTGCGCTGCAATCCGTCTAGAAACATGACACTCCCTTGTTTGCTTTGTAATTGCCCGCGCGGGCGGGCTGGATTCAGAAACTGGCGTTCTTCTTGAAGAATTCGAAACAGCGGCGGATCGTGCTGCGTTCCGCCTCGCCGACCCCGGTGAATTCGATGCCGTACTCGTGTTTGGCACCGTCCCTGCCGCTGCGCACGATGCGCCCGGTGAGGCGTACCGGCGCCTGGCTGGCGTAGCGCTCCAGGTCGTCGTCGGGCACGAAGAGGCCGAGGTTTACCGGCTGCTGCGAGTCAACCGCCTGACTCAGGCTGAGGCACAGGCCGCCGACGGAGAAGTCGGCACAGACGCCTTCCTGGCGGACGCCCCCTTGTTCGACCTTCACCAGCAGCCCGTGGCGGGCGCGCGGAGCCCGCCGTTGCTCGTTCTCGACCGGCAGGATCCGGGTGCCGCTGGCGAAGCTGAAGCCGGCCATGATGTCGGTGAGCCGGCTCGTCACGTCGCGCAGGTCTTCACCGATGGCGGCCGTGGTGTCCACCTTGGTGGCGCTTTCGCGCAGCGTCGAGAAGAGGGTCTCGGTGGTCGATTCGAGCAGCGAGAAGCGGTCGAGCTGCTGGTGGCTGGACGATGCGATGCCCTGGATGGCCTGTGCCGAATCCACCGCGTTGCTGGCCATGCCCTCGATGGAGCCGCTGGTCTTGTGCGCCTCGTCCTGGGTCAGGTCCACCTGCTGGACGACCTCGTTCATCGTCCCCGACACTTGCTGCACCTTGGTGGACAGCTGGTCGATGATCAGGCCGACTTCGCTGGCCGACGCGGTGGTGCGTTCGGCCAGCTTGCGCACCTCGTCGGCGACGACGGCGAAGCCGCGTCCCTGCTCGCCGGCGCGGGCGGCCTCGATCGCGGCATTGAGGGCCAGCAGATTGGTCTGCGCGGCAATGTCCTTGATCGTGTTGACGATGGAGTGGATCTGGCGGGCGGATTCTTCGAGTTCGAGGATCTCGCCGGCGGCGCGGCTGACCTGCGCGGTGGTCTGCTGCATCGAGCTGATGTTCTGGCGCACGCTGGCCAGCCCGTCGCGGGACAGGACTTCGACCACCGAGGCGCGCTCGGCGGCCTGGCTGGCCTGGCTGCGCACTTCTGCGGAGATCTGGTGCAGCTGCAGCATGGCGCCGGACACTTCGTCGGAGCGGCTGCCCTGCTGGCGGCTGACGCCCGAGATCTCGTTGGAAATCTTGGATATCTGGTAGGCCGACTGGCCCATGTGGCGGCTGCATTCCTCGATCTCGCGCAGGATGCCGGCCAGCCGGTCGCGCATGGTCTTGATCGCGAACAGCAGGCTGCTGCGGTCGTCGCGGCCGATCTGCACGTCCACACCCAGCTGGCCCTCGGAGATGCGGCGGGCGATCTCGGCGGCATAGGCGGGCTCACCGCCCATCTGGCGCAGGATGCTGATGGCGACCAGCGCGCCGAGTACCAGCACGGCCAGCGTCGCTCCGGTGCCGACCGCGAGCATGCCCTGCTGGGCCAGTTCGGTGGCCTGCTCGGCCGATTCGGTCTGGCTGGCGACATTGCGGGCATTGATGTCCACCAGCTGCATCAGGTTCTTCTCGGCGGCCAGGTAGGGTTTGCGCTGGGCGCCGCCGAGCAGGTAATACTTCTGGAACAGTTCCTTCTGGCGTGCCGCGTCGTGATTGGCGGCCAGGGCGCGGATCAGCTCGATGATGTCCTGGTCCACCTTCTTCCAGGCCGTCCACTCCGCTACGAAGGCTTGCCACAGGGCTTCTTCCTCGGCCGAGCGGGGAATCGCCTCATAGCGCTTCCAGACCCCCTCGACGTTGGCCCACAGGGCCTGCTTGTCGCGGGCGATGGCCTCGAACTGGTCCTGGGCGTCCGGATCGCTTTCCCACAGCGCCGCTTCGTAGGTGCTCGATTTGAGGGCGACCTGCACCTCCCGCAGGCCCTGGATGGCGATCACTGCCGGCAGGCGTTTGCGGCCGAGCTCCTTGACGCCGCTTACGCCTTCGCGGATACCTACCAGGCCGGTCAGTACCGCGATGATCAGGGCCACGATGGCCACCGCCCCGAGCGTCAGCAGCTTCTGACGCAGACTCATTCGTGCAAGCATCGTATTGTTCTTTCTATGTTTTTGGCATGCCTGCCGCTGCGTGGCGAATCCCTGTCCCCTACAGGAATCTACAGCCGACATACCGGCTGCAAGCTCATTGCCCGGCGCTTTTTCGGCAGCCAAGCTGACACCTTTAGTATTTTCTGCGTATTTATCGAAAATTCACGCGGCCCAGAATATGCCGCATGCCAGGCTTCGCGGTGTTGACCCAGGTCGTATCGGTAGTGTCCGACCAGTCGTAAAGTAAGCGCTGGTCCGCTCCAGCACGGTGCGCCTGCGATGAAGATCCACCAACTGTCCGTTTCCGATGCCCTCGCCAGCGTGCGCAGTTCGGCGCAGGGGCTGGGCGTGGCCGAGGCGGCGCTGCGGCGGGCCGAGTACGGCCCGAACCGGGTTGAGCCACTGGCGGCGGAGCCGGCCTGGTTGCGCCTGCTGAAGGAATTCACGCACCTGTTCTCGATCATCCTGTGGGTCGCCGCCGGCCTGGCCTTCCTGGCCGACTGGTTCGATCCGAGCCAGGGCATGGCCCGCGTCGGCTGGGCGGTGGTGCTGGTGATCCTGGTGTCGGGGCTGTTCTCCTTCTGGCAGGAGCTGCGCGTCGAGCGCACGTTGGCGGCGCTGCAGGGTCTCTTGCCGCAGCAGGTCGATGTGCTGCGCGGCGGGCAGCCCGCCCGCGAGCCGGCCGAAAACCTGGTGCCCGGCGATGTGATCCAGCTGGCCCAGGGCGACAACGTGCCGGCCGACTGTCGCCTTATCGAGGCCTTTGGCCTGCGCCTCAACCGCGCCACGGTGACCGGCGAGTCGCGCCCGCGCAGCTGCGAGCCGGGGCCGTCCGCCGAGGAACAGGCCTTCGATGCGCGCAACATCCTGCTGGCCGGCACTTCGGTGGTGGCCGGGCAGGGGCGGGCGGTGGTCTATGCGACCGGCGCGCACACCGAATTCGGGCGCATCGCCCACCTGACCCAGTCCGGCGCCGGCGGGGATTCACCGCTGCGTCGCGAGATCGCCCGCCTCAGCCGCAGCATCGCGCTGCTGGCGCTGGCCATGGGTGCCGGCTTCTTCGCGGTCGGGCGCGTCACCGGTGTGCCCTTCTGGCGCGACACCATCCTGTCCCTCGGCATCATCATCGCGCTGGTGCCGGAAGGCCTGCTGCCGACGCTGACCCTGTCGCTGGTGCTGGCCGCCCAGCGCCTGGCCCGGCGCAAGGTGCTGATCCGCCATCTGCCGTCGGTGGAGACGCTGGGCTCGGTGACGGTGATCTGCACTGACAAGACCGGCACCCTCACCGAGAACCGCATGCGTGTCGAGCATCTGTACCTCGGTGGGCAGATCGTCCCGCTGGATGGTCTGACACCGGAGCAGGTGGCTGGGCACGCGCTGTTCTTCCGTGTGGCGCGCTGGTGCAACGATCTGGGCGAAAGCCGCGGCGCCGGTGTGCCGGTCTTCAGCGGCGATCCGCTGGAGGTCGCGCTGGCCGAGTTCGCCGAGCACCACGCGCCGCAGCCCGCCGCGCCGCCGCGCAGCGACGAGTGGCCTTTCGACTCGGAGCGCATGCGTCAGTCGGTACTGTTCGACGCGCCGGACGGCCGTCTGCTGGTGTGCAAGGGGGCGCTGGAAAGCGTGCTGCCGCGCTGTTCGATGATCCACACGGCCGCGGGCGAGCAACCCCTCGACGACGCCGTCCGCGCCGCCATCCAGCGCGCCCAGGAGGTCCTGGCCAGCGAAGGCCTGCGGGTCATCGCGCTGGCCTTCCGCCGTCCGCCGACGGATTGCCCGCGGGACGCGATGGAGAGCCAGCTCGTCTTTGCCGGCCTGGCCGGCATCGCTGATCCGCCGCGGGCCGACGTGGACAGCGCCATCGCCACCTGCCACGCGGCGGGTATCAAGGTGATCATGGTGACCGGCGACCATCCGTCCACCGGCCTCGCCATCGCGCGGCGCATCGGCCTGGTGCGCGGCGAGGCGCCACGGGTGATCACCGGCGCCGAGCTGCGCCGCCTGCACCGGGCCCAGCTGCAGCTGGCCCTCGACGCGCCGGAGATCCTGTTCGCCCGTGTCGCTGCCGACCAGAAGCTGCGTATCGTCGAGGCCCTGAAGGCCAAGGGCCAGGTGGTGGCGGTGACCGGCGACGGCGTCAATGACGCGCCGGCCCTGCGTGCCGCCCACATCGGCATCGCCATGGGGCGCAGCGGCACCGACGTGGCCAAGGAGGCCGCCGACATGGTGCTGCTCGACGACCACTTTGCGAGCATCGTGAACGCCATCGAGGAAGGCCGCGCGGTGTTCCAGAACATCCGCAAATTCCTCACCTACGTGCTGGTGCACAACGTGGCCGAGCTGGTGCCGACGCTGGCCTTCGCGCTGTTCCGCATCCCGCTGCCGCTGACGCCGGTGCAGGCGCTGGCGGTGGATATGGGCACGGATTCACTGACTGCGCTGGGCCTCGGCGTCGAGCGTGGCGATCCGCTATTGATGCAGCGCCCGCCACGCGCCCGCAAGGAGCGTCTGCTGAACCTGGCGGTGGCGCTGCGCGCCTACCTGTTCCTCGGCCTGTTCGAGGCGGCGGCGGTGCTGGCGGTGTTCTTCCAGGTACTGCACGGCGGCGGGTGGACCTACGGCGTCGAGTTGCCGGCGGGCAGCCTGCTGTACCGGCAGGCCACCACCGCCAGCCTGGCGACCATCGTGCTGCTGCAGGTCGTCAACGTCTTCCTGTGCCGCAGCGCGGTCCGCTCGGTGTGGGCCACCGGGCTCGGTGGCAACCCGCTGATCCTGGGGGGTGTGGCGCTGGAGATCGGCCTGCTGGCGCTGATCGCCTACACGCCGTGGGGCAACGCGCTGTTCGGCACCGCGCCGCTGCCGTGGCCGGTGTGGCTGGACCTGCTGCCGTGGGCCGCCGGCATGCTGGTGGTGGAGGAGGCCCGCAAGTTCGTGGTCCGCCGCCGGCTGGCGATCCGGCCGTCGTCATGAGCGGCGTGCTTGCTCCGTCCGTGTCCGTCTTATCCCTTGATGATCCGGAGGCCATCGTGATGACCGATTCCCTGCCTGCCACCATGCGCGCCATGGTCCTGCACCGTCCCGGCGAGGCGTTATGCCTGGAGCGCCGCCCAGTGCCGCGTCCCGGCCCGGGACAGATCCTGATCCGCGTGGAAGCCTGCGGCGTGTGCCGCACCGATTTGCACCTGATCGATGGTGAATTGCCGGAGCCGCGCCTGCCCATCGTGCCGGGCCACGAGATCGTCGGCCGGGTGGTGCTCACCGGCGACGGCGTGACGGGCTTCCAGGCGGGCCAGAGGGTCGGCGTGCCGTGGCTCGGGTGGACCTGCGGCACCTGCCGCTACTGCACCAGCGGCCGCGAGAACCTGTGCGACGCGGCGCGCTTCACCGGCTACCAGATCGATGGCGGCTACGCCGACTACACCGTAGCCGATGCCCGCTACTGCTTCCCGCTGGCCGACACGGCCGCTTTGCCGGCGGCCACCGACCTGGCGCCGCTGCTGTGCGCCGGGCTGATCGGCTACCGGGCGCTGCGCCTGGCCGGCGACACCGAGCGGGTCGGCATCTACGGCTTCGGCGCGGCGGCCCACATCATCGCCCAGGTGGTCCGCCACCAGGGGCACCGCTTCTATGCCTTCACCCGCCCTGGCGACGTGGACAGCCAGGCCTTCGCACGCCAGCTCGGCGCCAGTTGGGCCGGCGACACGGGCCAGATGCCGCCGGAGCCGCTGGATTCGGCGCTGATCTTCGCGCCGGCCGGGCCGCTGGTGCCGACGGCGCTGCGCCACCTGGAGAAGGGCGGCCGGCTGGTGTGCGCGGGCATCCACATGAGCGATATCCCGGGCTTTCCGTATGCCGACCTGTGGGGCGAACGGATCATCCGCTCGGTGGCCAACCTGACCCGCCAGGATGGCCTCGAATTCCTCGAACTGGCGCCGCGCATCCCGGTGAAGACGGCGGTGACGGTGTTTCCGCTGGAGGCGGCCAACACGGCGCTGGAGCGCCTGCGCCGCGGCGAGTTGCAGGGCGCCGCGGTGTTGTCGCTGGAGGACTGAGGCGGGAAGGCTGGCGCGTTGCGTGGCGGGTGCCGGCCGTCGCGTTGCCCGCCGTTTCAGGGCCGGCGCAGCGTGGAGCGCAGCTGGATGCCGTCGTGCTCGCCGAAGAGTTCGGCGATCCAGTCCACGAAGACGCGGATTTTGCCGGACAGGTGGCGGTTCTGCGGATAGACCAGGTTGAGCGGTACCGGCTCCGGAAACCAGTCGGCCATCACCAGTTCCAGGCTGCCGCGCTCCATCGCGTCCTTCAGCACGAAGGCCGGGATCTGGGCGATGCCCAGCCCGGCCTCGGCGGCCGCCACGTAGCTGTTCTCGTCGTCGAGGGCGATGTGGCCGTCGAGGGACACCTGAATGCGCTGGCTGCCCTTGGCGAAGACCCAGTCGATGATCTTGCCGGTGCGCGGCAGGAAGTGGTTGATGCAGCGGTGCTGCGTCAGGTCGTCCGGATGGCGCGGCGTGCCGTGCCTGGCCAGGTAGGACGGCGCCGCGCAGGTGGCGAAGTAGAGTTCGCCGATGCGCCGCGCGACGAGGCTGGAATCCTCCAGTTCGCCGGTCCACAGCGCGCAGTCGATGCCTTCCTCGATCAGGTCGGCGCGGCGTTCGCTGCAGCCCAGCTCCAGCTCGATCTCCGGGTAGCGTTCGAAGAAGCCGGGTAGCGCCGGCACGATCACCGAGCGTGCGATCAGCGTCGGCACGTTGACGCGCAGCTGCCCGCCTGGCGTGGCGTGGCGCTGGGCCAGGGATTCCTCGGTTTCGCGCACGGCGGCGAGGATTGCCACGCAGCGCTCGTAGTAGGCCGTGCCGTCCGGCGTCACGCTGATCTGGCGCGTCGTGCGGTTGAGCAGCTTGACGCCGAGGGCCGCTTCCAGCTTCTGGATCAGTGTCGTCGCAGTCGCCTTGGGCAGGCGCAGGCTGTCGGCGGCGCGGGTGATGCCACCGCTTTCGACGACGCGCACGAAGACTTCCATGGCTTGTAGCTTGTTCATTGTTCGATATTCTGAATGATCAATTCGGGTTTTGCCTGTTGAATCAATAAAACGCGAACAATAGACTGGGGGCCTTCCGGTTCAAGACACCGGTTTCCCCTCTTCAACGGAGTACAGCATGAGCGACGCAATCAAGCACGTTACCGATTCTTCCTTCGAAGCCGATGTCCTGCAGTCGGCAAAGCCGGTTCTGGTCGATTACTGGGCCGAGTGGTGCGGCCCCTGCAAGATGATCGCTCCGGCGCTGGACGACGCGGCCGTGACCTTTGCCGACCGTCTGGACATCGCCAAGATCAACATCGACGAGAACCAGCAGGTGCCCAGCCAGTATGGCGTGCGCGGCATCCCGACGCTGATGCTGTTCAAGGAAGGCCAGGTCGTGGCGACCAAGGTCGGCGCGCTGTCCAAGTCCCAACTGGCTGCCTTCATCGAAGCCAACCTGTAAGACTGTTTTGCCGGCGGGCTGCGGCCCGCTCGCTGGCGGCGACCTGTGGTGAGTCGCCGGCAGCACAAAAGACAAAGGCCCGTCCAATGGACGGGCCTTTGTTCTTCCTGCGGGTCTTGCCGGGATGGTCTCCCGCAAAACCCGCGGCACAAGCTGTCTTACTTGGCAGCTTCGGCGGGAGCGGCAGCGGGAGCAGCGGCTTCGGCCTTCTTCGCAGCAGCCTTCTTGTGCTTCTTCTTGGCCGGGGCCTTCTTGGCGGGAGCCGGGGCAGCAGCCGGAGCGGCGGCGGCAGCATCAGCGGCCGGGGCGGCAGCGGGGGCTTCGGCCAGGGCGACGGAAGAGAAGGCAGCGGCGATAGCAAGAGCGACGAGCTTGTTGATCATGGAAGTTCTCCTTGAACGGTTGATCTTGTAAGGCACCGTCGAAATGCGGTGCCTGCCTGTTCAAACGCGCCTAGCTGACTGGCGTTGACACGAATGTGGCCGTTTTTTCATTGAAATGGCAGATCGCGTCATAAGCGGGCCGCATGCCTCTCAAGGAAACGTCGGACCGCCCTGGCTTGCCTTGTCCCCCATAGGGGGTGGGCAGGGTGCGGCCCGACCCTGGGGATGCTCAGTTCCAGTCGCTGTCGCCGCCCGAGCTGTCGTCCCACGACGAGTTGTCTGAGACCCCGAAGTCGGTGCCGCCCATGTCGTTGCGGTCGATTTCCGGTGTGCCCAGGTCCAGGTTGCCCAGGTTGCTGTTGTCCGGTGACGCCGGGGTGTCGCGCGGCACGGGCTTGCCGTCCTTGTCGAGGAAGTGGTGCATCAGCGCCTCGCCGGCCACCATTCCTGCACCGACCGCCGCGCCGGTGGCGAGGCCACCCATGACCCGCGAGCCGAGGCCGGGCTGGCTGGGGGCCGGGGCGCCGCCGTAGCCGCCGGCATAGCCTCCGCCGCTGCCGCCACCATAAGGGGCGCCACCCGCGCCATAGGGCTGCAAGCCGCCACTGCCGTAGGCCGCGCCGCCCATCGCCGGCTCCGCGTTGCGGCGTGCCATGAAGCGGGCCACGAAGACGATGAAGGCGATCAGCCCGACGCCGGTCAGCAGCAGGCCCCACGGGACGGAGGAGTGGGCGACGGCGGGTGCGGCCGGCTGAAACGGGGCGGCGCTGGCGCCACCTCCTGTCGTCTTGTGGCTGCCGCCGAGGATGTTCTTCAGCTCCTGCACGGCCTGGGGCTTGGCGAAGGGCAGGCCGGGGGCCAGCTTCTCGGCTGTTTGCAGTTCGCTCTCGGCCTTGTGCAGCTGGCCTTGCTTGGCGAGCAGTTCGGCTTCCACGTAGTGGGCCTTACCGCTGTTGGGGTGGGCCTGCAGGACTTCGCGCATCATCGACTGGGCGTCGTCCAGCTTGCCCGCTTCGGCGGCCTGGTAAACCTGGTGCAGGCTGGGTTCGGCGGCGAGGACGGAGCCACTCATGAAGGTGGTGGCGGCAAGCATAATCAGGCCGATCAGGGTTTTTCGGGACATCGAGGTTTCCTTCCTGTCGTTCCGGGTTCGCGGGGGCGCAGGGTGGCGCCCGAGGGCATCGTCGACCGACGGTACCGTGCATGTCGCAAAATAGGGACGCAAGGAGCCGGACTCAAGATGGGTTTTGCAACAAAACGTGTGCTGCAGTGCGGTGGGCGGGGCGCCTGCCGGCGTGTGAACGCGCCATGGGCAGCCTGCAGCATGGGATGGCAGTGAATTCGTCGGTGCCGCATTTCCGCCACACATGGGCGGCGAAGGGGTGCCCGATCTGTGTTAAAACGCCTTCCACCCGAACACAGTTCGTGATTCGCCCCTGATGCCGCTACCCGCTCTTTCCGCCTTGCTGGCGCAGGCCGTCGCCCGCGTCCGTCCCCTCGTCGAACGTCTGCGCCATCCCACCCGTCGTGGCGTGCTGCTGGCCGTGGCCGCACCGCCGGCGCTGCTGCTGGCCTACGCGCTGATCCTGATCCCCTTCACGCCGGGCATCAGCGACATCCGCAAGGCCAAGGTGGAGCAGCCGGCGCGGGTGCTGTCGGCGGACGGCAAGGAGCTGGCGGTGTTCAAGTGGGCCAACCGCCAGTGGGTGGGGCTGGCCGACATCTCGCCGCAGGTCACCGCAGCGCTGATCGCTACAGAAGACCACCGTTTCTACGAACACCACGGCATCGACTTCTACCGCCTTGGAGGTGCCGCGCTGCGCACCTTCTCCGGCGACAAGCAGGGCGGCTCGACGCTGACCCAGCAGCTCGCCCGCAACCTGTTCCCCGACGATATCGGCCGCGCGCCGACGCTGACCCGCAAGCTGAAGGAGGCGATCACCGCGCTGAAGATCGAGGCCTTGTACTCCAAGGACGAGATCCTCGAGACCTATCTCAACACCGTGCCCTTCCTCTACAACGCGTGGGGCATCGAGATGGCGGCGCGGACCTACTTCGACAAGTCGGCCAAGAACCTCGACGTGCTCGAGAGCGCCACGCTGGTCGGCATGCTGAAGGGCAACAGCTACTACAACCCGGTGATCAACCCGGAGCGCGCAGCGACCCGCCGCAACACCGTGCTGGCGCAGATGGCCAAGCACGGCAAGCTCGACGAGAACCGCCTGGCCGGGCTGCAGAAGAAACCCCTGCGCCTCGACTTCGAGCGCCAGCTGGAGGCGCCCGGCGCCGCGCCGCACCTCGCCCAGCAACTGCGCAAGTGGCTGATCGCCTGGGCCGACCGCAACGACTACAACGTCTACGCCGACGGCCTGGTGGTGCGCACCACCATCGATTCCCGCCTGCAGGCTCAGGCCAACCAGGCCGTGCAGCGCCGCGGCCGCCAGTTGCAGGCGCTGGCCGATCAGGCGTGGAGCGGCCGGCGTGGCTGGACCGGTAGCCCGGAGCTGGTGGACGCCTTCATCAAGGAGTCGAAGGAGTATCGCAGCGCGCTGGCCGCCGGCCAGACGCCGGAGGATGCCCTCAAGCGCCTGCGCGCCGACCGCGCTTTCATGGACGCCCTGCGCCGCGACAAGACCCGCGTGCAGGTCGGCTTCATGGCGCTCGACCCGCGGGACGGCCAGGTGCGCGCCTGGGTCGGCAGCCGCGACTTCGTGCAGGACCCCTTCGACCACGTGGCCCAGGCGCGCCGCCAGCCCGGCTCGACCTTCAAGCCCTTCGTGTATGGCGCAGCCTTCGAGAAGGGCATGAGCCCGGACGACACCATTGTCGACCAGGAAGTCGAGATCCCGCTGCCCGGCGGCGAAGTGTGGCGCCCCAGCGACGACGGGCCGCCGAGCGGGCAGGCGATGAGCCTACGCGATGGTCTGGCCTATTCGAAGAACACCATCACCGCCCAGCTCATGCAGAAGGTCGGTCCGGCCCGCGTCGCCAAGCTGGCCAAGGCGATGGGCGTGCGCCAGAGCGTGCTGGAAGAGGTGCCGTCGCTGGCCCTTGGCACCAGCCCGGTGACGCTGAAGGAAATGGTCACCGCCTACGGCAGCATCGCCAACGGCGGCAGCTTCATCGAGCCGATGCTGGTGACCCGCGTCGAGGACAGCGAGGGCAAGGTGCTCGAGGAGTTCGCCCCGGCCACGCCGCAGGAAGTGCTGCCACCGGCCACCGCCTACACGCTGCTCGATGTGATGCGCGGCGTGGTGAACCGCGGCACTGGCGTCGGTATCCGCAACCAGTTCGGCATCCGCGCCGACGTGGCCGGCAAGACCGGTACCACCCAGGACAACACCGACGGCTGGTTCATCCTGATGCACCCGCAGCTGGTGGCCGGTGCCTGGGTCGGCTTCAACGACAACCGGGTGACCCTGCGCAGCGACTACTGGGGGCAGGGCGCCCATAGCGCGTTGCCGATCGTCGGCGACACCTTCAGCTACGCGCTGCGCACCCGTCTCATCGATCCCAAGGAGCGCTTCGAGTCGAAGGCCCAGCCGGGCCTGCTGGCGCGAGCCTGGGAATGGCTGTCGACGGGGCTGCGCGACTGGTGGCAGGGCCTGTTCAAGCGGCCCGAGCCGGCGCCCGAGGCGCCACCGCACCGCATCAAGCCGGTCGAGCCGGAGGCTCCGCCGCCGGTCCCAGCGGTACCGCCACCCGATGAGCCGCTGCCCGTCCCGGCGCTGCCGGAGACGCCGCCCGACAGCACGCCGCCGGCCCCACCCACCGACACGCCGGCAGCGCCGCCGCCGACGGTGCCCAGCCTCGACCCGTCGTCCGGGCACTGAGCGGTATGGACAGCGTCCATCGGCCTGCCCGTTTTCCGCTGGCGATCATCGGCGCCGGTGCGCTGGGCCTGCACTTTGCGGCTCGCCTGGCGGCGCAGGGGCCGGTCGCCGTCGTTGCGCGCAACGAGCAGCGGGCGGCTGTGTTGCGGGTCGGCGTGGACATCGGCGCGCAGCGTTACGTGCCGGACGTTTTCGCGCCGGAGGACGCGCCCGCAGCCGACTGGGTGCTGGTCCTCGTCAAGGCCGCCGACACTACGGACGCGGCCCGCACGGCGCGGGGGATGGCACCGCGCGGCGTGCTGTCCCTGCAGAATGGCCTGACCGGCGAGATGCTGGCCGCGGGCTGCGGCGCCATCCCGGCCGACCAGGGCATTACCACCGAAGGGGCCTTCCGCGACGGTGGCCGCGTGGTGCCCGCCGGCGCGGGGGAAACCCTGTTGCCACCGGGCTTCGAGACCGTTGCGGCGGCGCTGGTGGCAGCCGGCTTCAGCGCTCGCGTCGAGCCGGACATCGCCGCGGCGCGGCTCGCCAAGCTGCTGGTGAATGTGGCCATCAACCCGCTGGCGGCCCTGTTCCGGGTGCCCAACGGCGCGCTGCTGGAGGCGCCGCACCGGGGGTTGCTCGATGCGCTGGTGGACGAGGCCTGGCCGGTGCTCCACGCCGCCGGCCTGCAAGTCGACGCCAGCGCAGCGCGGGCGCGGGTACACGCCGTGGCGACGGCCACCGCCGGCAATCGGGCCAGCATGCTGCAGGACGTACTGGCCGGCCGGCGCACCGAGATCGACGCGATCACCGGCACGCTGCTGGCTATGGCGGCTGCCCAGGGGGCAGAGCTGCCGACGCACCGGGCGGTCTTCACGCTGGTGAAGTGCCTCGAAGGCCGTGCCGTGGCCTCTTCCTGAGCCTCGCGTACCGCTACCGGCCGTAGTGCAGGCAGGATTCCTCCTACATCGCTATCGGCTGCGTCGGACAGGGCGAGACCACGCCGGGCGCCTATATTCAAGTCACCCTGATCGACATCGCATGCCGGGCACATCCGGTGCCCGGCGCTCCGCGATGCCACATTTCAAGGAGGCAGCAATGAAGCACACAATCGCCACGCTTGCACTGTCCGGCCTGCTGGGTATTACCGCCGTGGGTTGCGCGGTGACCCGCGAACAATCCACTGTCGGTGAATACCTGGACGACGCGACTATCACCACCCGCGTCAAGGCCAAGTTCGCCGAGGATCCGAAGGTGAGCGGCATGGCCATCGGGGTGGAGACCCTGAAGGGCGTCGTACAGCTGTCCGGCTTTGCCAAGACCAGCGTCGAACGCGGCCGTGCCGAAGAGATCGCCCGCAATACGCCGAGCGTGAAGGGCGTGATCAACGACATCGTCATCAAGCCGTGACGCTTCCACGGCCTGGGGTGGCCTGATCGCCCCAGGCCGTGGAAGGCCCCCAAAAAAAGACGCCAGCGCTCGAAGAGTCGCTGGTGCTTTTTTGTTGGCAGCCACGGGCGTGCCGTGGGTCAGCCCCGAGCGGCGCAGGGCGCCGAGGTGCCGACTACGAACAAAGACCATGGGGGGGCTAATGAATTTGCCCCCACAGGGGAATGAGGGGGAATGCGTCGATCAGCCGGGGCGAGGGCCGGGCTCGTCGGCGGCGGAGTGCACGTAGGCGAGCAGCTCGTCGAGCTGGAAGGATTTGTCGAAGAAGGCCTGCGCACCGAGCATCTGGCAGCGCTCGCGGACAAGAGGATGGGTATGGTTGGAGAACACCACTGCCCGCGGCGTGTCCGCACAGGCCGGCATGTCCCGCAGCGCGGCGAGTACCTTGAGGCCGGTGCCGCCGCGCAACTCCAGGTCGATGATGGCCAGGTCGGGGTGGAGCCGGCGCAGGAGGTCGATGGCTGCCGGCTCGCTGTCGGCGGAGCCGATGATTTCGACGTCGCCGCTATCCGCCAGCATCTCGGCGAGCAGGTCGCGCAGGGCGACCGAATCCTCGATCAGCACGACTCGCACGGGCCTGTGGGCGCTGGCCATGATGGGGACTCAGTAAAGGGTTTCCGGAGGGGCTTCCGGGGTGCGGCATTCCCGCAGTACGCCCCAGGCCGACGGGCCGAGCATGCGGTACACCGCGCCGATGTCACGCACGCAGGGCTCCGGCGGGTTGATGGTGGGCACATGGTTGCTGTTGCCGAACAACATGCCGCCGCACAGCAGCAGGCTGCCGAGCAGGCTGGCATGCACGGTCCAGTCCCATTCGCCGGGCGGTGCCCAGGCGTGGCCGCGTTCGAGGCGGGGGAAAGTGGCGTGGGTCATGGTCGTCTCCAGGAAGAGTGGGACGGAGGGCGGCAAGCGGCCGGGCTGGCCGGCCGCCGCGTTTAACGCTGGATGATGATGTCGTTCCTGACATCCTTCACGCCCTGGGTGGTCCGGGCGATTTCCTCGGCGCGCATCTTCTCCTTGGCCGACGGCGTGAAGCCGGACAGCTGGACGACGCCGTTGTGGGTCTCGACGCCGATCGCGGTGATCCGCACGGTCTTGTCCTCGGCGTGGCGGGCCTTGACGTTGGCGGTGATCGACGCGTCGTCGATGAACTGGGCGGTGGCGGACTTGTCCGTCTCGTGGGCGACCGACTGGGGTTCGGCGGCCTGGACAAGGCCGGCGGCGGCCAGGCTCAGGGTGGTGGCGACGAGCAGTCGGGTGAAGGGCTTGCTGTACATGGCGGTTCTCCTTGCATATCGGGTGGGTATGTCCGGGAGGCGGCCGTGACTGCCGCGCTTCCACGGTTTCCACTCTATGCGGCGGCTGCGCAGCGGGCTGTCCGACAAGGGCGGAAAGGCGTGTAGGACTGCGCTGGCAAGCATGTCGGAGTCCATGGGCTGTGCCGTGGGCAGCGGCTGGCTACAATGGAAACTGTCGAATGTGCTGAAAGGACGCCATGCTCCGCCTGGCCATCGTGGATGATCACAGCATCGTGCGTGCCGGCTTCCGGGAAATGCTGGTGGACGAACTGGGTATCAGCATCGCCTTCGAGGCGGCCTCCGGCGAGGAGGCGCTGGAGAAGCTGCGCGAGCAGGAGTGCGATGTGCTGCTGCTCGACTTGTCCCTGCCGGGCAAGAGCGGCGTCGACGTGCTGCGCGTGGTGCGCCAGCGCCATGCGGACCTGAAGGTGCTGGTGCTCAGCGGTTTTCCGGAGGAGCGCTACGCACTGCCGATGCTCCGCCACGGAGCCAACGGCTACCTGTGCAAGGACTGCGAACGGGACGAACTGCTGAAGGCCATCCAGACGGTGGCACGGGGGCGGCGCTACATTTCGGGCCGCACTGCCGAGCTGCTGGCCGACGACCTGGCCGGGGAGTCCTCCGCGCCGGCCCACGAGAGCCTGTCGGAGCGGGAGCTGCAGGTCTTCCTGCGGCTGGCCCGCGGCGAGTCGGTGTCGGGCATCGCCGAGGCGCTGAACCTGAGCGTCAAGACGGTCAGCACCTATCGTTCGCGCCTGCTCGAAAAACTGGCCCTGGCCAGTAATGCCGAGCTGGCGGCCTACGCGCTGCAGCACGGCCTGATGGTGGCCTGACGGGGTGCCGCTGCGGCACGTTGCTGCGTCAGGCCGGGCGGGGCTGCAGCGGCATGCAGGCCTCGATCGTGCAGCCCTTGCCCGGTGCCGCCGCCACCGTCAGTCGGCCGCCGAACATCTGCACCCGGTGCCGCATGCCAGCCAGGCCGTGGCGGCCCTGCATCGGCGAGTCGGCATCGAAGCCGACGCCGTCGTCGCGGATCCACAGTTGCAACTCGCCGTCGACCACGTCGAGGCCGAGTTCCACGTGGGCGGCGTGGGCGTACTTGCGGATGTTGGTGAAGGCTTCCTGGGCGATGCGGAATACCGCCAGGGCCTGGTCCTCGGTGGGCTCCGGGTCCGCGTCGGGCAGCAACAGTTCCACCGGGACTTCGTGGCTGAAGTCGTCGGCGAGGGCGCGCAGCGCCTCCACCAGGCCGAGGCCCTGCAGCAGCGGCGGGCGCAGGTCATCGATGAGGCGCCGCTTGAGGGTGATGCCGGAGCCGATGGTGTCTATGAGGCGTTTGAAGCGGCCGCGGATGTCCTGCCCGGCGCTCGGGCCGAGGCTGCGCAACAGCCATGCCGCGTCCATGCGGGCGGCGGTGAGGAGGGCGCCCAGCTCGTCGTGGAGCTCCCGCGCCAGCCGGCCGCGCTCCGCCTCGCGGGCATTGGTGAGGTAGCTGGCCAGGTCGCTCAGCTCCCGCGTGCGCTGGCTGACCGTCGATTCGAGCATGCTGTTCTCGTCGGCCAGCAGCCGGGCGATGCGGGTCCGCAGGCGGGCCTGCTGCTGCTGGACGCCGAACAGCATGATGAGCAGCCCGAGGGCGCCGACGGCGAGGGCCGTGACGGCCGTCTGCATGTGCTGCAGGCGCTGCAGGGAGTCGCGGGTCAGTTGTGCGTTGCTGACCGCGCGGCGCTCGTGCAGCGTGGCGATCGACAGGCGGATCTGATCCATGAAGGCCTTGCCGGGGCCTGCCTGCTCCGGGCTGCCGGTGTCCTCGATGTCGCCGGAGGCGACGGCCTGGGCCAGGTGACGGCGCTTGAGGGTGACCAGTTTCTTGAGGACCTCGAACTCGTCGCGGTCGGCGCTGTCGGCTGGGAAGTCCGTTTCCATCGCGGCCAGCAGGCGGCCGACGCGGGCCTCGCTGTCCCGGTAGGGTTCCAGGTAGTCGTCATTGTGGGTCAGTATGTAGCCACGCACGCTGCTTTCCGCATCCACCACGGTCAGCAGCAACAGGTCCAGGCGGTCCAGCCGAGCGCGGTTCTCCTGTACGGCATGGACGGCCTCGAGGCCCAGGCGGGAGTGGTCGCGGCTGGTCGCCAGCAGTGTCAGCACGATGGTGCAGCCAGCCAGCAGCAGCGCGAAGGGCCAGTAGCGCAGGGCCCGCATGTGTGCCCGCAGGTCGGCGAAACGGGGTTTTCCGCTGGAAAGGGGATTGGGCATGATTTCTACAGCCGGCTGGAGGAGGCGCGGGGCGGGCTTTCCTGCCATCGTGCGCGTGCGTGTCGGACAGTGCCGGCGGCGTGACGGTTCCTGCCGGGCCGCCGTGCGGGCGGGTGGGACGGGACGAGGGAAATGCAAATGACAGAAGCCGAACGTGACAATCTGCCGCCACCGCGCCGACGGCGTCGCCGATGGGGGCTGGCGGTGCTGGCGGCGGCGCTGCTGGGCATGTTCCTGTTCGACTGGAACATGCTGCGCGGGCCTATTGGCGACATGGTGTCGGCCCGCCTGCAGCGCGGTTTCCGCATCGCCGGGCCGCTGGACGTGCAGTTGTGGAGCCTGACGCCGTCGGTTTCGGCCGGCGACGTGCAGCTGGACAATGCGAGCTGGGGTAAGGCACCGCAGATGCTGACGGTGCGGGAGGTGGCGGTGAGCGTCGACCTCATCCGCCTGCTGCGCGGCGAGCTGGTGCTGCCGCGGCTGGAGATCGACGGGCCGCGCCTGCAACTGGAAGAGGATGCCCACGGGCAGGGCAACTGGCGGCTGGGTGCCCATGCCGATGCCGCGCCGGTCGCACCGCGGCTGCGCGTCGGCACCTTGCTGATCCGCGCCGGTGAGGTGTCGGCCAAGTTGCCGTCGCTGCAGACCGACCTGCAGCTGAGCATCGCCTCCGACGTGGTGGCCCGCCGCGTGCGTTTCGGCCTTGCCGGCCACTGGCACGGTCAGGCCGTGCAGGCCGAGGGGCAGGCCGGCAGCCTGCTGGACCTGGAGCGTGCCGACCAGCCCTACCCGGTCGAGGCCAAGGGCTCCCTGGGGGCGACCCGCTTCACGCTCAACGGCCGGGTTGCCAACCTGCTGGCCCTGGCCGGGCTGGACGTGGATTTCAGCCTGTCCGGGCGCAGCCTGGCGGAGTTGTATTCCCCGACCGGGGTGCCGCTGCCGGCCACGCCGCCGTTCCGGCTGGCGGCGCGCCTGTTCCATCAGGACCAGACGTGGACGTTCCGCGACATCGACGGGCGGGTCGGGCGTACCGACATGGCAGGTACGCTGAACATCGACCGCCGCGCGCCACGCCAGCGCATCGCCGGCACGCTGCGTTTCCGCCGCCTGGACCTGGCCGACCTGTCCGGCTTCATCGGCGCCCGCCGCGAATCCGGGCAGGTTGTCGCGCCGCGGCCGGGCAAGGTCCTGCCGTCGCGGCCGCTGGGCCTGGAGAAGATTGCCGCGGCGAACGTGGACGTGGAGTTCGTCGCCGACGAGATCCGCAGCAGCGGCCTGCCCCTCGATACGGCGGCGGGCCGGCTGCGCATCGACGACCGCCTGGTCAGCCTGTCGCCCCTCAAGCTGGGGCTGGCCCATGGCCGCGTGGAAGGTTCGCTTGAGCTCGACACGCGTCAGGCCGTGCCGGCGGCACGTCTCGACATGCAGGCCTCGCGCCTGCGCCTGCGCGACCTGATGCCCGCCGAGGACACCCGCAAGCTCACCACCGGCCTGCTCGGCGGGCGGGCCAAGCTGGCCATGCGCGGTGTGTCGGTGGCCGAGCTGCTGGGCAGCGCCGATGGGGAGGCGGCTTTCGTGATGAACGGCGGCAGCACCAGTCTGCTGCTGGTCCGCCTGGCCAACCTGGACGTGGCCAACGGGCTGATGGCCTGGCTGGCCGGCGGCCAGCGGGAGGACATCCGCTGCGTGATCGGCGATTTTCGCGCCCAAGCCGGCGTACTGAAGACCCAGAGCCTGCTGATGGACAGCCAGCGCATGCTGATCCGCGGCGAGGGCGCAATCAGCCTGCGCGACGAGGCCCTCGACCTGCACCTGCGTGCCGCCGGCAAGGACGGCAGCCTGCTGGCCCTGCGCGGGCCGCTGAAGGTGGAGGGCAGCTTTGCCGCGCCGTCGGTGACGCCGGAGGTGCTGCCGCTGGGCGGCCGCATCGCGGCCAGCGTGGGTCTCGGCCTGGTGCTGCCGCCGCTGGCCCTGCTGCCCCTCGTGCAGATCGGCGACACCGGCAGCGGCGACAACCCCTGCGGGGCGATGCTCGCGCGGGTCGGCGCGAAAGTGCGCCAGCCCTGACGGTGGTCGGGCACGGCCTTGGGGGCGTAAGCGCCGGGGCTGGCTTCAGGAGATACCGGCCCGGCCGCCGGTTTGCGGGAAGGTTTGCCTGGATGGCGGGCCTGCCGGTGCGGGCTTGAAGCTACGCCTGCGCGGCCAGCCGGCTCAGCCGTCGCCGCCTATGCGCAGGCCGGTCTTTTTGAGGATGGCGCTGGAGAACAGCACGTCGCGGGCGCTGCAGGCGACGCCGAGCAGCGCAGCGATTTCCTCCACGTGGGCCAGCACCGTGTCGCGGTCGCGCCCATGCACCATCGCGAACAGGTTGTAGGGCCAGTCGGGCAGGGCCCGCGGGCGCTCGTAGCAGTGGGTCACGAAGTCGAGGCGGCCGACCGCTTCGCCGAGTTCGCCGATGCGGGCGTCGTCCACGTCCCACACCGACATGCCGTTGGCGGTGTAGCCGAGGGCGTAGTGGTTGGGTACCGCGCCGATGCGGCGGATGCGACCGCCCTGCAACATGGCGGCAAGGCGCGTCCTGACCAGCGCCGCGTCGACGCCGAGCTGTTCGGCCAGCGCGTCGTAGGGGCGCGGCACCAGCGGCAGGCCGGCCTGGGTGGCGATGATCAGACGGCGCTCGAAATCGTCCGGCGGCAGGGCGGTGCTCATGCCTTCAGCCTCATGTCCACGAAGAACTCCTGCAGTTTGGGAAAGGCGAACACCGGCAGGCCGGTGGCGGCCTCGATGCGTGCCGTGGCGGCGGCGATGCCGTCCGGCGTTTCGGTGGCGAGCACGAACCACATGTTGAGGCGGTGCTCGCGCCGGTAGTTGTGGGCCACCTCGGGCAGCGCATTGACCGCCGCCGCCACTTCGTCGAAGCGTTCTTCCGGCACGGCCAGCGCAGCCAGCACGAAGCGCCCGCCGAGGCGCTCGATCTGGAACATCGGCCCGAAGCGGGTCAGCACGCGGGCGTCGAGCAGGCGCTGCAGGCGGGCGAGGAGGTCGGCCTCGGTGGTGCCGAGCTGTCCGGCGACTTCCCGGTAGGGCTCGTCGCTGATTGGAAAGCCGCCCTGCAGCGCGTTGATGATGCGCCGGTCGAGTTCGTCGAGGACGGCCGGCGGTGGGCGGCGGGAAGGGGGGCTCGAAAGGGCGCTCATGCCGCGGCGAGACCTTGCGGCGCACTGTAGCGGGCGCCGCACTGCTTGTAGCAGTCGGTGGAGAACAGCACCGCATGCGGGAAGGCGGCCAGGCCGACGGCGTCGGCCAGCTCGGCGCGGCGCGCTTCGACGGCGGGGCGGGATTGACCGTGGATCATGCAGAACAGGTTGTAGGGCCAGTCGGGGGTGGTGCGCCGACGGTAGCACAGGCTGACCCCGTCCTGGCCGGCGAGGGCGTGGCCTAGGGCGCTGACCTGCGCGTCCGGTACCGCCCACACGCACATCGCGTTGGCTTGCCAGCCCAGTTCCCGGTGCCGCACGACGACGCCGAAGCGGCGCAGCGTACCGTCGGCGAGCCAGCGTTCAAGCGTGGCGAGCACGGCGTCTTCGCCGAGGCCGGCGGCGTGGCCAAGGGCGCGGAACGGCCGGGCGACCCACGGCAGGCCGTCGTGCAGGGCGTCCACCAGGCGCCAGTCGGCATCGCTCAGCGGCTGACGCGGGCCGGTCGATGCGGCATTGCGGGTGCGTCGGCCACTGGCCAGGTCGAAACCCAGGTCGATGTGGAATTCCTCGAGCAGCGGCAGGGCGATCGGCGGGCAGCCGGTGGCTGCGCCCATTTCGGCGAGCAGCGCGGCCAGCGCGGCCTCGTCGTGGGCGCTGGCGACGAACCACAGGTTGTAGCGGTGTTCGCGCCGGTAGTTGTGATTGACGCCGGCGAAGGCGCTGACGATGCGCGCCACGCGGGGCAGTTCGTCGACCGGCACGGCCATTGCGGCGAGGGTGCTGGCGCCGAGGCGGCGCGGCGCGAACACCGCACCGACCCGGCTGATCTTGCCGGCGTTGCGCAGGCAGGCCAGGCGCGCCATGGTCTCTTCGGCGCTGCAGCCGACCTGTGCGCCGACCGCCGCCCAGGGTTCGGCGGCGAGCGGAAAGCCGCGCTGGAAGTCGTTGAGGAGCTGGAAGTCACGCGGGTCGGCAGCGATCATGGCCAGGCTCCGGGTCAAAAGCCGATGCGCTGGGCGCGGGACGTGAAGAAAATGCCCGACGGCGCGTCGGCCGGCAGTTCCTTGCGCACCGCGAAGCTGGCGGTGTCCACCACCGTGACCCGGTTGCTGTCCCGCGAGGATAGCCACACTTCCTCGCCGCGCGGCGTGAATTCCAGGTGCAGCACGGCCTTGCCGGGGCTGAAGGTGTGGATCACGCGCTTGTCGACGGTGTCGATGACCTGCACCCACTCGTTGTCGGGGAAGGCGAAGTTCACCCACACCTGGCGGCCGTCCGGGCGCGCCATCACGAAGACCGGCTGGCCCTTGACCGGGATGCGTGCCGTTTCCTGCCAGCTGCGGGCGTCGGCGACCAGCACCTCGTGGTGGCCGACGGCGGGCAGCCAGACCTGCCCGGCGGCCAGGGACCAGCCGCGCAGGTGGGGCATCTTGAAGACCGGCAGCTTCTCCTCGCCGCGGCCGTAGCCGGACAGGATCTTGCGGCTGCCGGCTTCCGGGTGCCACAGGTCGAGCAGGGAGATGCCGTCCTCGCCGAACAGGCCGGCCAGGAAGTAGCGCCCGTCCGGGGTGACCAGGCCGTCGTAGGGCTGCTTGCCGGCCGGGTAGCGGGCGGTGACCGGCTTGCGCGGGTCGCTGAAGTCGCTGACCCAGATCTCGTTGGCATCGAACAGCGCGTAGGCGAAGCGCTGGCCCGGCACGTCGGCCAACCCGACGACGCGGGAGAACTTGCCCGGCGCGTATTCGGCGGGGACCTCGGCGAGCAGTTCCAGCGTGTCGGCGTCGAAGGCCTTGATGCCGCCCGGCTCGTAGTTCTGGGCGACGATCAGGCGGCCGTCCTGGGATACCGAGCCGCCGATGGAATTGCCGGCCTGGATGATGCGCTTGGCGATGCGGCGGGTCAGCAGGTCCACCTTGGTCAGTCCGCCGTCGCGGCCGAACACGTAGGCGTAGCGGCCGTCGCGGGAGAAGACGACGTGGGCGTGGGACAGGTCGCCGAGGCCGTCCACGCTGCCGAGGCTGCTGTCGTGGCTGTGTTCGACGATCTGCACGCGGCCGGCGGCGCGTTCGATGACCACGCCCAGGTCGCCGGTGCCGCGCAGCTCGGTGGGCGCGCTGGCGCAGGCGCTCAGGGCAAGGGCGGCGGCGAGGGTGCTGAGGGAGGTGAGGAGGCGCATGGTCATTGCAGGCTCGGGAAGCCTTCCTTCAGGCGGGCGACGATCCAGCTGGCCTCTGCTTCGTCCATGAAGCGGTTCCAGCCGGGCATCGCGGTACCGGGGCGGCCGTTCAGGATGGTGGCGACCAGGGCTTCG
The DNA here is from genome assembly GCA_018241685.1 of Pseudomonadota bacterium. Taxonomy (GTDB): domain Bacteria; phylum Pseudomonadota; class Gammaproteobacteria; order Burkholderiales; family Rhodocyclaceae; genus Zoogloea. The sequence goes on along the minus strand of JAFEDJ010000054.1, from coordinate 426,961 downwards.
TCGGGCAGTTCGGCGAGGCGTTCCGGCAACAGGGCCGGGCCGAGGCCGCCAGCCAGGCGCATGCCGTGGCAGGAGCCGCAGTCCTGGCGGACCATGTGCACCAGCGTCTGCTGGCGCTCCGGCGTCGGTGCCGGCTCGGCGGCGGGGGCGGCGCTCACCGCCAGGGCGGTCAGGCCGAGCAGCACGGCCACGTGGATCAACAACGAGCGGTCCATCGCAGAACTCCTTTTGACGACGCCCTCACAGTAGGTTGACGCGTCAGCAGGGTCATTGATGGGCATCAAGAAGGCCGGGCCGGTGGGTGCTTGCCGGCGCTTGGCCTTATCCTTGCACCCCGTCCCGCCGCTTGCCCGTCGTCCGATGCCCCAGACCCTCGCCGCTGCTGCCCACAGCGAACTGCTGATCAAGAAGAGCCGCTTCCTCGGCTGCGTGCAGCCGATGGCCGACCGCGCCGAGGCCCAGCGCGTGGTGGTGGCGCTGAAGGCGGCCCATCCGGGCGCCGCCCACGTGTGCTGGGCGCTGCTGGCCGGCGGACAGTCGGCGGCGGTGGACGACGGTGAGCCGAGCGGCACGGCCGGGCGGCCGATGCTCGACGTGCTGCGCCACCAGGACCTGGAAGGCGTGCTGGCGACGGTTGTGCGCTACTACGGTGGCGTCAAGCTCGGGGCTGGCGGCCTGGTGCGGGCCTATACGGACAGCGTGGCGCAGGCGCTGCTGGTGGCGGAGAAGGTGGCCATCGTGCGCAGCACATCGCTGCGTTGTGCGGTGCCCTATGCGCAGGAGGGCCTGGTGCGGCGGGCGCTGGACGGCGCCGGAGCGGTGCTGCTGGGGGTGAACCACGGGGAGCAGGTGGACTTCGCCTTCAGCCTGCCGGTGGATGCGGCGGCCGAACTGGTGGCCCGCCTCGAGGAAGCCTGCCATGGGCGCCTGGTATGGTCGAGCGAGGATCAGGGGCAGGAAGGAAAATGATTGAGGGGGCGCATGAATGCGCCCCCTCAAGTCACCCCATCCCCTGGTTACGAGACTGCTCAGCCCTTCAGGACCCAGCCCAGCACGTCCTTCAGTTCGGCGTCGCTGATCTTTTCGGCCGGGTTGGGCGGCATCGGGATCTGGCCCCAGTTGCCGGAACCGCCCTTGCGGACCTTGTCGGTCAGCTTGGCGATGGCGTCGCCCTGGCCCTTGTATTTGGCGGCGACGTCCTTGAAGGCCGGGCCGACCAGTTTCTTGTCCATCGAATGGCAGGCCAGGCAGCCGGCCTTCTGAGCGACGGCGGCCGGGTCGGCGAAGGCGCTGCCGCTGGCGGCGGTGGCCAGCAGGGCGAGCAGCAGGAAGCGTTTGTTCATTTCTTGTCTCCTTGGCGAAGGTGCCGCCACCCGGAAGATCCGGGGGCGGCTGCTCACGATGCTCAGTAGATGTCGTGCTGCGTGTTGTAGAGGTTGAAGTGGCCGGTCGGCGTGATGATGCGCGGATCCTTGATGACGGTCTTCAGTTGCAGGGTCTTGTCATCCACGACGACGATCGCCGATTCCTTGTTCTTGGCGCTCCACACCGAGAACCACACTTCGTCGCCCGCCTTGTTGTACTCGGGCTGAACCACGCGCTTGGCGCCGTCGTCCTTCAGGCCGGCCCACTCGCCGATCGGCAAGGTCTTGTAGCCGGCAGCCAGGTTATTGACGTCATACACCACGATCGACTGGGAGATCTTCGGATCCGGGTTCAGCGGCGCGTCGGAATACAAGTGCTTGGACTTCGGGTGGCTCTTGATGAACAGCGCGCCTCCGCCCGGGCCCTTCAGCGATTCGACCATCTTCCAGGCGTACTGCGGGTGCTTGGCCGGGTCGGTGCCGATCAGCGCGATGCTGTCGTCGCCCAGGTGGCCGGTGGACCACACCGGGCCGTACTTCGGATGGATGAAGTTGGCGCCGCGGCCCGGGTGCGGGATCTTGCCCACGTCGATGAGGCCGGCCAGCTTGCCGTCCTTCATGTCGATCGCGCCGATCTTGTTGGACTGGTTGGCGGCCACCATGAAGTAGCGCTTGCTGCTGTCCAGACCGCCGTCATGCAGGTACTTGGCGACCGGGATCTCCTTGGTGGAGACGGCGTTGAGGTCGGTGTAGTTGACCAGCAGGGTCTTGCCGGTTTCCTTCACGTTGACCAGGAACTCGGGCTTGAAGTGGGACGCCACGATGGAGGCGACGCGCGGCTCGGGGTGGTATTCCTGATCACCGACGGTCATGCCGCGGGTGGCCATGATCTTCAGCGGCTCGAGGGTATCGCCGTTCATGATCACGTACTGGGGCGGCCAGTAGGAGCCGGCGATGGCCAGCTTGTCTTCGTAGCCCTTGAACTTGGAGGTCTCGACCGAACGAGCCTCGAGACCGGTGCGGATCTCGGCGACGTTGTCGGGCTTCTCCATCCACAGATCGATCATGTTGATCTTGGCGTCGCGACCGATCACGAACAGGTAGCGGCCGGAGGCGGACACGCGGGAGATATGCACCGCGTAGCCGGTCTTGATGACGTTGATGATCTTCTTGGTGTCACCATCGATGAGCGCAATCTCACCCGCGTCGCGCAGGGTGGTCGAGAAGATGTTCTCGATGTTGTAGTTGTTCATCTTCTTCTTCGGCCGCTGCTCAGGCGGGATGATGACCTTCCAGGTCGCCTTCATTTCCTTCAGGCCGTATTCCGGGGGCTGCGGAGGCGTCTGCTGGACGTAGCGGGCCATCAGGTCGACGGTGTCGTCGTCGAATTCACCGGAGGTGCCCCAGTTGGGCATGCCGGCGGGAGAGCCGTACTTGATGAAGACTTTCAGGTAGTCGGTGCCCGAGGCCAGCGTCTTGTCCGGTGTCAGCGGCTTGCCGGTGGCGCCCTTGCGCAGCACGCCGTGACAGCCGGCGCAGCGTTCGAAGTAGATCTGGCGCGCCTTGTCGAACTCCGCCTTGGTCATCGGCGGCGCTTTCGGGTTGATATCCTGGTACATCTCCACGTTGGCCAGCGGCGATCCAGCCGCCTGGTACTTGGCGGCGGGATCGTTCGTCGATGTCTTCGGCTCTTCCGCGAAGGCGTGCGACAGGGCCAGCGGCAGCAAGGCCACGGCAATCGCTCCGGTTTTCCACATACTCATCGTGCATCTCCCTTTATGAACCCAACGAGCGGCCTATCCCGCTTGCGGCGAAGAGTGCGCTTCCGGGCTATTCCCCTTCCTTGACTCGGGTCAAGTTCGAAAAAGGTGGCCGGCTGATAGATTGCGGCCGTCATGATTCCGGGAGTTCCGCCATGCCTCCGTCCGCCACCGCCAGCTTCGGCCTGCCTGCCGCCGGCACCCTGCGTGCCTTTCTCGATCAGCTCGTCGGTGGCCGCGGCAGCGCCCCGGCCGAGACCTTCAAGCCGCTTGCCGGCGGCATCCGCCCGGCGGGGCGGGTGGCGCTGGTCGGGGCCGGGCCGGGCGACCCCGAACTGCTGACGCTGCGCGCCGCGCGGTTGATCGGCGAGGCCGACGCGCTGGTGGTGGATCACCTGGTCGGCGATGGTGTGCTGGATTTCGCCCGGCCCGATGCGGAGCGCATCTACGTCGGCAAGGAGGCCGGCCATCACACCTTGCCGCAGGAGGACATCAACCGCCTGCTCGTCGAGCTGGCCCGCGACGGCCGCCGGGTGGTCCGCCTGAAGGGCGGCGACCCCTTCATCTTCGGGCGCGGCGGCGAGGAACTGGAAGAACTGCTGGCCGCCGGCATCCCCTTCGAGGTGGTGCCGGGCGTCACCGCCGCCTGCGGCGTGGCGGCCTACGCCGGCATTCCGCTGACCCACCGGGATTACGCCCAGTCGGTGGTGTTCGCCACCGGCCACCGCCGCGCCGGCGAGTCGGCGCTGGACTGGACGGCGTTGGCGCGACCGCATCAGACCGCGGTGATCTACATGGGGGTCGGCATGCTGTTGTCCCACTGCGCGGCGCTGATCGCCCATGGCCGTTCCCCGCAGACACCGGCGGCGCTGGTCGAGAACGGCACCACGCCGCGCCAGCGCATCGTCACGGCCACCCTCGAAACCCTGCCGGACAAGGCCACGTTGGCCGGCATCCGCCCGCCGGCGCTGCTGATCGTCGGCGAGGTGGTCAGCCTGGCCGGCAAGCTGGCCTGGTTCGACGCTGCGATGGCGGAGGCCGGCAGCGCCGTCGTGGCCTAGCGCCGTAAGCTTCCGCTACCTTCTAACCGGGATATGCACATTATTGGTGCATATCCCGGTGTCCATTCTGGTGCGTGCACGGCGGGCTATCGCCGGGTCGGCACGTCCCATCCCCATTTCGATACTCCAAAAGCCTTGGTTTGATGCAGGATCGCAACATCCACGCAACAGGAGCGGCGTAAACCGCTTGGCGTGAAGCTTGCTAAGTCAGGCAACTAGTCTGCAAACCGCGCCCCAAGAACGGAGTATCCCGTGACCATCCATGTCGCTCTGAATCACCTGACCTCCTACAAGTACGACCGGCCGATCAATCTCGGCCCGCAAGTCGTCCGTCTGCGGCCCGCCCCCCACAGCCGTACGCGCATCCTGTCCTACTCCCTGCGTGTGCTGCCCAAGCCCCATTTCATCAACTGGCAGCAGGATCCGCAGTCCAACTACCTGGCGCGCCTGGTCTTCCCGGAGAAGGTCACCGAGTTCAGCGTGGAGGTGGACCTGGTTGCCGAGATGTCGGTGATCAACCCCTTCGACTTCTTCCTGGAGCCCGAGGCCGAGAACTTCCCGTTCGAATATGCCGGCGCCCTCAGCCACGAGCTGGCCCCGTACCGCCTGAAGGAAGAGCTCACGCCCGAATTCAAGACGTATCTGGACGGCATATCCCGCGACAAGACCCGGGTGGTGGACTTCCTGGTCAAGCTCAACGCCGACCTGCAGCAACACATCGGCTACGTGATCCGCATGGAGCCGGGCGTGCAGACGCCGGAAGAGACGCTCGCCAAGCGCACCGGCTCGTGCCGCGACTCGGCCTGGCTGCTGGTCCAGCTGCTGCGCCACCTGGGGCTGGCGGCACGCTTCGTGTCCGGTTACCTGATCCAGCTGAAGGCCGACGTGAAATCCCTCGACGGCCCGTCCGGCACCGAGGTGGACTTCACCGACCTGCACGCGTGGACCGAGGTCTACCTGCCGGGCGCCGGCTGGGTCGGCCTCGACCCGACCTCCGGCTTGTTCGCCGGCGAAGGCCATATTCCGCTGGCCGCATCCCCCGACCCCTCGTCGGCGGCGCCGATCTCCGGCCTCATCGACGAGTGCGAGTGCGAGTTCGAGCACCGCATGGAGGTCACCCGCGTGTTCGAGGCGCCGCGGGTCACCAAGCCCTACACCGAGGAGCAATGGGCCGAGATCGAGGCCCTCGGCCACCGCATCGACGCCGACCTCGACGCCAACGACATGCGCCTGACGATGGGTGGCGAGCCGACCTTCGTGTCCATCGACGATCCGGATGGCGCCGAGTGGAACACCGAGGCGATGGGCCCGACCAAGCGTGTCCGCGCCGAAGACCTCTACCATCGCCTGCGCGAGAAATACGGCCCCAACGGCCTGGCCCACTTCGGCCAGGGCAAGTGGTATCCGGGCGAGCAGCTGCCGCGCTGGTCGCTGACCTGCTTCTGGCGCAAGGATGGCGAGCCGATCTGGACCAACCCGGACCTGATCGCCGACGCCTCCGCGCCGGGCGACGTGGACGCCGCCCAGGCCAATGCCTTCCTGGCCGGCATCGCCGAGCGGCTGGCGCTGGACCCGCTGCGGGTCTTCCCGGCCTTCGAGGACGCCTTCTACTACCTGTGGCGGGAGCGCCGCCTGCCGGGCAACGTCGATCCTTTCGATGCGCGCCTCGACGATCCGTTGGAGCGCGATCGCATCCGCCGCGTCTATGAACATGGCCTGCCCAACCCGGTCGGCTACGTGCTGCCGGTCAGCCTCAACAGCTACACCGGCGACTGGCAGACCGGGCCGTGGTTCCTGCGCGACGAGCGCTGCTACCTGATCCCCGGCGATTCGCCGCTGGGTTACCGCCTGCCGCTGGATTCCCAGCCGTGGGTGGCCAAGGGCGACTACCCCTACGTCAATCCGCCCGACCACCACCAGGTCTTCGCGCCGCTGCCCGACTATGCTGCGATCCGCCGCCAGCTGCCGGGTGGTCAGACCGCCGTGCTCAACGCGCTGAAGGACGGCGAGGCCGGCTTCGGCTCGTCCGCCGCGGCGCGCGCCGCCGCTGCCCTGAAGGCGGCCCGCGACGCCGAGAAGCTGAGCCCCACCGACCGCCAGCCGGAGCCGTTCAAGTCCGCCGACTGGATCGTCCGCACCGCCATGTGCGCCGAGCCGCGCAACGGCACGATGCACATCTTCATGCCGCCGCTGTCCAGCCTCGAGAAATACCTGGAGCTGGTCGCCGCCATCGAGGCGACCGCCGAGGCCCTCGGCACGCCGGTCGTCATCGAAGGCTACGAGCCGCCGTCCGACCCGCGCCTGACCCACTTCCGCATCACCCCCGACCCCGGCGTGATCGAGGTGAATATCCACCCGTCGCGCAACTGGGAAGAGCTGGTGGACCGCACCACTCACCTCTACGAGGCAGCCCACTATTCGCGCCTGACCACCGAGAAGTTCATGGTGGACGGCCGCCACACCGGCACCGGCGGCGGCAACCACTTCGTGCTCGGCGGCGCCACGCCGTCCGACTCGCCCTTCCTGCGCCGGCCGGACCTGCTGCGCAGCCTGATCTCCTACTGGCACAACCACCCGAGCCTGTCCTACCTGTTCTCCGGCCTGTTCATCGGCCCGACCAGCCAGGCGCCGCGCATCGACGAGGCGCGTAACGACTCGGTGTATGAAATCGAGACCGCCTTCCGCCAGTTCCCGAAGGCCGGCGAGGACGTGCCGCCGTGGCTGATCGACCGCCTGCTGCGCAACCTGCTGATCGACGTGACCGGCAACACCCACCGTTCCGAGTTCTGCATCGACAAGCTCTACTCGCCGGACGGCCCCACCGGCCGCCTCGGCCTGCTCGAACTGCGCGCCTTCGAAATGCCGCCCCATGCGCGCATGTCGCTGGCCCAGCAACTGCTGCTGCGCGGCCTGCTGGCCCGCTTCTGGGACAAGCCCTATGCGCCGGAGCGTCTGGTGCGCTGGGGCACCGAGCTGCATGACCGCTTCCTGCTGCCGCACTTCGTGCAGCAGGATTTCAACGATGTGATGGAAGACATGCAGGGCCATGGCCTGGACTTCAAGCCGGAATGGTTCGCGCCGCACATGGAGTTCCGTTTCCCGAAGATCGGCGATTTCGCGGTGCGTGGCATCCAGGTCGAACTGCACAGTGCCCTCGAACCCTGGCATGTGATGGGTGAGGAAGGGGCCATCGGCGGCACCGTGCGCTTCGTCGATTCGTCCGTCGAGCGCCTGCAGGTCAAGGCGACCGGCATGTCCGACGACCGCTTCCTGCTGGCGGTCAATGGCCGCACGATCCCGCTGCAGCCCACCGGCACCGTCGGCGAGCACGTCGCCGGCGTGCGCTACCGGGCCTGGCAGCCGCCGTCCTGCCTGCACCCGACCATCCCGTCCCACGCGCCGCTGGTTTTCGACCTGGTGGATACCTGGACCGGCCGTTCCCTCGGCGGCTGCCAGTACCACGTGTCGCACCCGGGCGGGCGCAGCTTCGAGACCTTCCCGATCAACGCCTTCGAGGCGGAGAGCCGCCGCCTGGCGCGCTTCTTCCGCATGGGCCACACGCCGGGCGAGCCGGCGGTGCAGGTCTCGCCGGTCGAGCGGGAGTTCCCCTTCACGCTCGATCTGCGGCGCTGACGGAGGCTTCCCGGTCTCTTGCGGGGGGATTAAAACGTGGGGGCGAATTCGTTCGCCTCCACGCTGGTGCCTGCCCGCTTTACCAAAATCAACAACTTCCGTGCCGTCCGTGGCACGGAGGTCCGGTCGGTGTGTGCTAGTTTCGCGAGATGTCCAGCTCCATCCTTGCCCATTACCCCTATCGACCCGACAGCTACGACGAGCTGTTCGGTGAAGAAGGCGTGCGTCCGCACTGGCAGGAATTCCTCGATCACATCGACGAATCCAGCGCCGATACCCTGAAGCTGCGGGCCGCCCAGCTCTCCCGCGGCATCCAGCAGAACGGTGTCACCTACAACGTCTATGCCGACCCCCGCGGTACCGACCGCCCGTGGTCGGTGGATCTGCTGCCGCTGATCCTGCCCGCCGACGAGTGGCGCGGCATCTCGGCGGCGATCACGCAGCGGGCACGCCTGCTCAACGCGCTGCTCGGCGATCTTTACGGCGCCCAGACCACCCTCTCCGAAGGCCTGCTGCCGCCGGAGCTGGTGTACGGCCACAAGGGCTTCCTGTGGCCGTGCTCCGGCCTCAAACCGCCAGGCGGCGCCTACCTGCACCTCTATGCCGCCGATCTGGCCCGTTCGCCGGACGGCCGCTGGTGGGTCATTGCCGACCGTACCCAGAGCCCGTCCGGCGCTGGCTACGCGCTGGAGAACCGCCAACTGGTGTCGCGGGCCTTCCCCGATCTGTTCCGCGACATGCAGGTGCGCAGTCTGTCGGGCTTCTTCCGTGGCCTGCAGCGTAGCCTGGCGAGTCAGGCGCCGACCGACGGCGAGCCGCCGCTGACGGTGCTGTTGACGCCGGGGCCCTTCAACGAAACCTATTTCGAGCACGTCTACCTGGCGCGCAACATGGGCTTCCCGCTGGTCGAGGGGCAGGACCTGACGGTGCGCAACGACACCGTCTTCCTGAAGACGGTGTCCGGCCTCAAGCGTGTGCACGCGATCCTGCGCCGCCTCGACGACGACTTCTGCGATCCGGTGGAATTACGTGCCGACTCGGCCCTCGGCGTGCCGGGGCTGCTCGGTGCGGTGCGCGCCGGCCGCGTGCTGGTGGCCAACGCGCTGGGCAGCGGCCTGCTCGAATCGGCGGCGTTGCCGGGCTTCCTGCCCGGCATCTGCCGCCACCTGCTCGGCGAGGAGCTGGCCATGCCGTCCGTGGCCACCTGGTGGTGCGGAGAGGAGCCGGCCCGCAAGGAGGTGCTGGAGAACCTGCGCAGCCTGGTCATCAAGCCGACCTTTCCGGGCGGCGGCAGCGAGGTCATCTTCGGCGACCAGCTCGCCGAAGACCAGTTCGACGAGGTGGCCCGGCGCATCGAGGCCGAACCGTCGGCCTTCGTCGCCCAGGAATTGGTCAAACTGTCCCGTGCGCCGGCCTGGGGCGGCGGCCAGCGCCGCAAGCTGCTGACGCGCTCGATGGGCCTGCGGGTCTACGCGGCGATCACGCCGGAAGGCTACAACGTGCTGCCCGGCGGGCTGGCGCGCGTCGCCGGGGTGGACAACACGCGCATCCTGACCATGCAGAAGGGGGGCAGCAGCAAGGACACCTGGGTGTTGTCCGACGGCCCGGTGGCCAGCTTCAGCCTGCTCAACAACAACATCCGCGTCGGCGACCTGATCGAGGAAACCGGCACCCTGTCGTCGCGCCTGGCCGAGAACCTGTTCTGGTGCGGCCGCTACGGTGAACGCTGCGATGCCGTCGCACGTCTGGCCCGCCTGGCCTTGTCACGGCTGTCGGAGGGGCGGCGATCGGAGCGTGCCGGCGCCCTGACGATGATGCTCGAACTGGCGGAGGGAGCCGGTCTGGTCGAATCCCGGGTGGGCAGCCTGCCGATCGCCAAGGCCGAGCTGGATCTGTTCCGCGCAGTGCTCGATCGCCGCTCCGACAGCGGCCTGGCGGCCAACCTGCAACGTCTCATGTGGTGTGCCACGCAGGCTCGCGAGCACCTGTCCCTCGACCACTGGCACGCCCTCAAGCGCCTGTCCGCAGAGTTGGAGGACGCCCGTGCGACGGTCACCGACGTATCGGCGCTGCTCGAATTCCTCGATGGCGCGCTGACCACCTTCGTGTCCCTGTCCGGCTTCGCGATGGACAACATGACCCGCGACACTGGCTGGCGCCTGCACATCGTCGGCCGCCGCGTCGAGCGCCTGGACTACCTGGCCCGTACGCTGGCGCGCTTCCTGCGTGCCTATGGCGACATCAACGGCACGCTGCAGCGGGAGCTGGCGGTGGAGGCCTTGCTGGAATTGTGCGATTCGATCATCACCTACCGCACCCGCTACCGCGCCCAGCCCGAACTGTTGCCGGCGCTGCACATGCTGACGACGGACGACGGCAACCCCCATGCGCTGGCCTTCCAGGTGCGCATGGCCAGCAATTACCTGGCCCGTTTCGAAGCCGACGAGAAGGTCGACCTCGGCGTGGCCGAGCTGGAGGCCAGCTTCGCGGCGATCCGCGCCTTTCCGTGGGGGCGCCTGGAGGCGGTCTGCCCGGCCCTCGAGCGGGTCGATGCCAGCCAGCAGCTGGCGGGGCTCTTCGACCGCCTCGGCAGTGCCGGCCGCACGCTGTCCGACCGCTTGGCGATGCGCTTCTTCAGCCACGTTGGCCAGACCGGCCAGGCCACCTTTGCCGCCTGAAGGCCCCATGACCCGTTCCGCCGCCTACACCATCCTCCACGAAACCGAGTACCCCCCTTGCGGCGTGCCGGTGTCGCTGGCGCAGCACCTGCTGCACCTGATTCCCCGCGCGCTGCCGTGGCAGAGCCGCGAATCCGGGCGCATCGTCATTGAACCGGACCTGGCCCACCTGACCGAGGGCGAGGATGCCTTTGGTAACCCGGTCGCCTGGCTATCCCTCGACACGCCCCACGACGGCCTGCTGGTGCGCGCCGAAAGCCATGTCACGGTGATGAGCCGGGAGCTGCCGGAGCCCGAGGATTCACCGCCATGGGAGACCGTGCGCGACAGCCTGCGCTACCACCCGGAGCCGCGCGATGCGGACTCCCTTGCCGCGCTGCGCTACCTGTACGCCTCGCCGCGGGTGCCGTGCAGCGCCGCGCTGGCGGCATTTGCCGGCCAAGCCTTCAAGCCCGGGGTGCCCGTGCTCGCCGGAGCGCAGGCACTGATGGCGCTGATCTTCAAGACCTTTACCTTCGATGCCAAGGCCACCGAGGTGAATACCCCGGTACACGAGGTGCTGCAGCGCAAGCGCGGTGTCTGCCAGGACTTCGCCCACCTGATGATCGCCGCGCTACGCTCCATCGGCCTGCCGGCCCGCTACATGTCCGGCTACCTGCTCACCGATCCGCCGCCGGGCAAGCCGCGCCTGATCGGCGCCGACGCGTCGCATGCCTGGGTGGCGGTGTGGTGCCCGCAGAACGGCTGGGTCGAGTATGACCCGACCAATGGCATCCAGCCCGACTTGCGCCATGTGACCCTCGGCTGGGGGCGCGATTTCCAGGACGTGTCGCCGCTGCGCGGCGTGATCCTCGGCGGCCGCGCCCAGGCACCGGAGGTGCGCGTCACCGTGATGCCGGACGCCGAGCAGGGCGAACCCGCCTAGTGCCGGTGCCAGCCTGCTGCAGAGGACGACACATCGGATATTCCTGACTGTCGGCTGGCCGCGCTTCCGCTACGATATGTCTGACGATGAGCCAGACGAGAACCTTGGTCGTGGATGGACTGAACCCGGAACCCGCCGATCCCGTGCAACGCCTGCTGGTCGTCGATGATGACCCGAGCATGGTCCGCCTGTTGAGCCGCCTGCTGACCGGCATGGCGCGCATCCATTTCGCCACCAGCGGCGAGGACGCGCTGCTGCAGATGCGCCAGAACCCGCCTGATCTGGTGCTGCTGGATGCCGAGATGCCCGGTCTGGGCGGCTATGAGACCTGCCGCCAGATCAAGGCAGACCCGGCGCTGGCCCATGTGCCGGTGATCTTCGTCACGGCCCACACAGACACCGCGTCGGAGACCCATGCCCTCACGATCGGTGCGGTGGATTTCATCCCCAAGCCGCTCAACCCGCCGGTGGTCCAGGCACGGGTCCGTACCCATCTGGCCCTCAAGCGTCAGAGCGATGAATTGCGTCGCCTGACCGCCACCGACGCGCTGACCGGCATCGCCAACCGGCGCGCCTTCGACGACGGTCTGCAACTGGAATGGCGGCGTGCGCTGCGCAGCCATGCGCCGCTGTCGCTGCTGATGGTGGACGTGGATTACTTCAAGCGCTTCAACGACACTTACGGGCATCCGGCCGGCGACGCCTGCCTGCGCGCGGTGGCGCGCGTGCTGGCGGGCACCGCCCGGCGGGCCGGCGACCTGGTGGCGCGCTACGGCGGTGAGGAGTTTGCGCTGTTCCTGCCGGCCACCAACGCCTCCGACGCCTTTCGCCTTGGCGAGAGCCTCTGCCAGAGTGTCGCGGCGCTGGCGATCCCGCATGCCGCGTCGGCTGTCGCAGCGCACGTCACCGTCAGTGTCGGGGTCGCCACGCTGGTCCTGCCCTGCGACGGTGTGGAGCCGCCCCGCGCGGCCTGTCACGACTGCGATCAGTCTGCCCGCTGCCTGGCTGCGCCGCAGGCGCTGCTGGCCCTGGCCGACGAAGCCCTGTACGCAGCCAAGGCCGCGGGTCGGGCACGGGTCGTCAACCGGGTCGGGACTGTCGGGCAGGGCTACGATGCGGATTCCGTGATCGAATCGGGTGACTGATCCAGACTATGCTGAGATCATGGCGCGGTTGGTTGTCGGCCATGTCTCGCTTTTAATGTTCGGAGCTCCATGCCAGCCTGGCTCTATTCCTTCCGCGTCCGTCTGACGCTGCTGTTCGGTGGCCTGTCGTTGGCCGTCGCGCTGGGGCACAACCTCTATCTGGAGCAGATCACGACCGCGGCGCTGACCCGCGAACGGGGTGCTGCACTGCGCGATCTGGCCCATGCGATCGCGGTCCAGCTGGATGGCAACATCCAGGAGCGGGCGCGGGAAATCACCCTGCTGGCCCAGTCGCCGGCGATGACCCGCGGCAGCCTGCAGGCGGGCGACCTGCGCGGCGTGCTGGAGCGCATGAAGCACTCCCATCCGCAGTACGCGTGGATCGGCGTCGCCAGCCCCGATGGCGTCGTGCTCAATTCCGCGGATGGGGTGCTGGCCGGTGCGGACGTGCAGCAGCGCCCATGGTTCATCGAGGGCCAGAAGCGGGCCTACATCGGCGACATCCACGAAGCCGTGCTGCTGGCCAAGCACCTGCCGCGGCAGCGCTCCGGGGAGCCCCTGCGCTTCATCGACTTCGCCGCGCCGATCTACGACGAGCGGGGCGAATGGCGCGGCATCCTGGCCAGCCATTCCCACTGGAGCTGGGTCGAGCACATCATTGCCACGGCCCTGCCGGCGGAGGCCGTGGCCGACCAGGTCGAGGTGTACGTCCTCAGCCGCAGCAACGCCGTGCTGTACCCCTACCAGGCGGTCGGCGCCGGCGAGGTGCCGCTGGAGCTGTCCAGGGACGTGGGCTATACCCAGGTGGCGTGGGGCAAGGAGGGGACTTTCTTTACCGCCACAGCCTTGCTGCCGAGCTCCGTGGCGTCATCCCTCGGCTGGAAGGTCGTGGTGCGCGAGCCGGTGGGCCAGGCTCTCGCGCCGGTTGCCGCCTTGCGCCAGACCCAGTGGCTGCTGGCCATCCTGACGACGCTGGGGCTAGGCGGCACCGTCTTCCTGTTCGCCCGCCGCCTGAGCCAGCCCCTGGAACAATTGGCCGACTCTGCCCGGCGCGTGCAGCAGGGCGAGGAGGAGTTGCTGCCCGAAGTGCGTTCGCGCACCACCGAAGTCCGCCATCTGGCCGATGCGGTACAGGCGATGACCCGCAGCCTGCTGGTTCGGCGGGAGGCGCTCCGCGAGGCCACGGCAGAGCTGGAGACGCGGGTCTCCGAAAGGACCCGGGAGCTGGAGGACGCGCGTAACCGTTTCCGCAACTTCATCCGGTGCGCTCCGATCGCCATCGGGGTGATCGAGGACCAGCGCATCACCATGCGCAACGAGCAGTTCATGCGCCTGTTCGGCTACACCGAGAGGCAGGTGCGCAACCTCGAGGACTGGTGGCGCCAGGCGGTGCCCGATCCCGATTACCAGGCCTGGGCGCGTGCGAAGTGGGCGGCGGCCGTGCACCAGGGCCTCGCCGAGCAGCGCGCCACCACGCCGCTCGAAATCCGCGTGCGCTGCCTGGATGGCAGCGAGCGCGATGTGGAAGTGTCGGGCGTGTCGTTGGACGGTGTCTTTCTGGCGACCTTCTCCGACGTGACCGACCTGAAGCGCATCCAGCAGGATCTCGAGGCGGCGAATGCCGAACTGCGCGTGCGCAGCCTGGAGAGCGAGGAGGCCAACCGCAGCCTGGAGCGGCAGACCGGCCTGCTGCGGGGCGTGATCGAGAGCCTGCCCTTTGGTCTGGTGGTGTACGACGAACAGCGCAATCTGGTCCTGCAGAACCGCTTGTTCGCGTCGCTGCTGGGCTATCCGCCGGCGCTGTGCGGGCGCACCGGCGTGCGCTTCGATGATTTTGTGCGTTTCAACCTGGCCCGCGGCGACCACGGGGACGCGGATGGGGAGCAGGTGCTGGCGGGCTTCGTGAAGGCCATGAAAGATGCGCGGCCGGTGGTCTTCGAGCGTACCCAGTTCAACGGTGTGTCGCTGAAGATCGAGGGGACACCGCTGCCCGATGGGTGGACGCTGCTGACCTATACCGACATCAGCAAGCACCGGGAAGCCGAGCGGGGCTTGCGGGAGGCGCGCTTGCAGGCCGAGAGCGCCAATCAGGCAAAGAGCGACTTCCTCGCCAACATGAGCCACGAGATCCGTACCCCTCTCAATGCCATCGTCGGCACGGTGCAGGTGTTGGCACGGGGGCGGCTTGACGCCGAGCAGCGCCACCTGGTGAGCACCGTCCAGACCGCCAGCCGTGGCTTGGTGGCCGTGATCAACGACATCCTCGATTTTTCCAAGATCGAGGCGGGCCACTTCGAGCTGGCGCCGGAGCCCTTCGTGTTGGCCAACGTAATGAGTCACCTGGTGGACGTGTTCACTGCCTCGGCCGCCGCCAAGCGTCTGACCCTGCGCCTCGAGCCGCTGCCGGCCGACGTGCACGCGCTGGTCGGCGATGCCCAGCGCCTGTCCCAGATCCTGCACAACCTCGTCGGCAACGCGATCAAGTTCACCGCCGTCGGCGAGGTCGTGCTGGCGGTCGGTGTCATCAGCCGGGACGCCGGACATGTCCGCCTGCGCTTCACCGTGCGCGATACCGGCATCGGCATTTCTGCCGACACGATTGCGCGCCTGTTCGACGCCTTTGTGCAGGCCGATGCGTCCACCAGCCGGCAGTTTGGCGGCACCGGCCTGGGCCTGGCGATCTGCCGGCAACTGGTGGAGCTGATGGGCGGCGAGATCGGGGTGCACAGCCAGCCGGGGGAGGGCAGCGAGTTCTGGTTCGAGCTCCCTTTCGACATCGCCGAGATGGCCGAGGTGCTGGAAGAGCCCGGCCCGAGCGGCCCGGCGCATGCACGTCTGGGCGGCCTGCGCGTGCTGGTGGTGGACGACAGCGCGGTGAACCAGGACGTAGCGCGCCGTCTGCTGGAGTTCGAGGGGGCCGGTGTGGAGGTGATGGACAACGGCGAGGCCGCCGTTGCCTTGCTGCGTGTCGAGCCGGCCGCCTTCGATCTGGTCCTGATGGACGTGCAGATGCCCGTCATGGATGGGCTGGAAGCAACGCGGCGAATCCGTAGCGACCTCGGCTTGACCGACCTGCCGGTCATCGCGCTGACCGCCGGCGTGCTGCCCAGCCAGCGCGAGCGCGCCTTCGCGGCCGGGATGTCGGGCTTCCTGACCAAGCCCTTCGAGCTGGACGCAATGGTCGCGACGATCCTGCGCCACGTGGCTGACAAGGTCCGCCGGGTTCCACCGGCTGCGGTCCAGTCCCCCGTCGCTGCGCCGCCGGCTGCGCTGGAGCCCGGTGACGCATTCCCGGTCATTCCCGGTATCGACGAAGAGGAGGTCAGAGGCCGTTTCCTCGACGATCGAGCCCTGTTCCTGCAGGCCCTGCGCGGCCTACGCGACGAGTTTTCCGACGTGGGGGCACAACTATGCGCCGATCTGGCACGCAACGATGCGGCCAGCGCCGCGCAGCGCGCGCACAAGTTGAAAGGGCTGGCCGGCAACATCGCGGCCAAGGAGGTATTTGGCCTGGCCGGGCAGCTGGAACACCTCTTCCGCGACGCCTCCGCCACCGATCCGACGCTTCTGCTGGAGGCGCTGCAGCGCGCGATGACCCGCCTGCAGGCTGATCTGGCGCCGCTGCTGGATGGCCCAGCGCAGGCCACGGGCGAGGTGGAGACACGCCCCGTCGAGCTGGATCGCGATGCGCTGCAGGCCTTGCTCACCGCGCTGGGCGAGCAGGACATGGATGCCCTGCGGATCTTCGACGGCCTCCGTGCCGGCCTCGCCGCGCGCCTCGGCGCCGACGAAGTCGATGCGCTTGCACAGCTCATCGACAGCCTGCGCTTTGCCGAGGCCGAGGCGCGGCTACGTACCTACGCCTGACGGGGCGGTGGTGGCCGCGTCTTATCCAGAGTTCCGTACCCGCAGCGCTTCGGACAGCCCCCGCATCTCCTCGGCGATCATGAAGCAGGCCCACAGGTAATTGTCCTGCAGGGTGGGGTTCAGGCGGCGGAAGGCGTCGCCCGAGTCGCCGAAGGTGCGGGCAAGCAATGCCTGGAGCTGCATTTGCCGGGCGGAGAGCTGGTCGATGAGGGCCATGGCGTCGACATCGTCATTGAGCAAATAGAGCGGATCGGTTGTTGCGGGGAAACTCATCGGCGTGCTCATGCCGCACTCCTTCCGGTGGTGGCCGCCTGTTGTATCGGCAGGACAGCAATGTCAGGTTGGCAGGTGCAATGAGACGTGGCTCGGACAACTCGGTCCGGTGTGAAGTGGTGCATGAGGGTGGCTCCTATGTCAGCGGTCTGAATCTCCGCCACCCACTTCTCACGGTGGGCGGCGGAACCGTGCGGGGGTGAGAAACCGGGACATAGGAACCGGCCAGCCTCGCGGCTGCCCCGCACGGACCGCCATTGAATGGGCGTAGCCATGCGCCGAAATGAGAAGACCGCGTACAACGCGGCCTGATCGTATCGGCCTATGTCATTCCGGGTTCTCACACCCGGTCACCATTGTTTGAGTGACGAGCGGAGTATCGGCTCGGGCGGCGGCGGGGGTCAAGGTTTTCGATAACTACCCGTATGGAAGTGTCCAGCCTGGGATATCTACCGACTCTTCTTCATCGCCACCTGCGGCTTGTTCTGTGGTGAGGTTTCTTGCGCGTGGGCAAGAGTGGTGGCTTGGAATCTCTGAGCTGCCTATTCGGCAGTGAAGCGGGCTCACAGGCCGGCTCGCTTGGGCGACCCTTTCTGAGCTGCCTATTCGGCAGTGAAGCATGACCGGCCAGCCCTAGCCGGACCCTCACGTTTCTGAGCTGCCTATTCGGCAGTGAAGATCTACAACGGCGCGGAGTTTTCGGTGGAACTTTTCTGAGCTGCCTATTCGGCAGTGAAGGGCTGCGAGTCCCTGGCGCCGCGGCTGGTGATTTTTTGAGCTGCCTATTCGGCAGTGAAGAGAATGCGGCTGCCGCGCTTGCCGGCCTGGGCTTTCTGAGCTGCCTATTCGGCAGTGAAGCCGGCTGGGCCCGGTTCAGTGCGGGAGGTATCTTTCTGAGCTGCCTATTCGGCAGTGAAGAAGCCCTCGATACACAGTGGGACATCGTCCTGTTTCTGAGCTGCCTATTCGGCAGTGAAGCTTTCCTTGACCGTGGGGCCGGTGCCCTCATCTTTCTGAGCTGCCTATTCGGCAGTGAAGGTCTGTCGAGTCGCATGAGCGCCGCGGTCGATTTTCTGAGCTGCCTATTCGGCAGTGAAGAGCATCGCCGGCTACGAGGGCTATCGCGGCCATTTCTGAGCTGCCTATTCGGCAGTGAAGTCGACATCACGGATGATGCCGGCGACGCTGCGTTTCTGAGCTGCCTATTCGGCAGTGAAGGATTTACGGCGTGATGAGTCTGACCGCGAACTTTTCTGAGCTGCCTATTCGGCAGTGAAGGCACACGTGGCTGTGGTTGGCTGCCAGGGCGTTTTCTGAGCTGCCTATTCGGCAGTGAAGGCCCGTACAGCGCACCAGACCGGCCCCACCTTGTTTCTGAGCTGCCTATTCGGCAGTGAAGCAGCTGCCCCGACAGCATCGCGATGCCGTTCTTTTCTGAGCTGCCTATTCGGCAGTGAAGTCGGGATCCTTCCCCGCCAGCACGCAGACGCCTTTCTGAGCTGCCTATTCGGCAGTGAAGAACCTGGCCGAGGTCCGTTTCGTGAACGCCGCGTTTCTGAGCTGCCTATTCGGCAGTGAAGGCTTGCCTCCTTCGAGGGTGTAGCCGAAGGCCTTTCTGAGCTGCCTATTCGGCAGTGAAGAAGGCCTGAGAATGCTTTGCGCTTTGAGTATTTTTCTGAGCTGCCTATTCGGCAGTGAAGGACAAGTTCGACAAGTCCGTCAAGCGCCTGTCTTTCTGAGCTGCCTATTCGGCAGTGAAGCTGTACGGCGCACCAGTCTGACCGCAAGCAGGTTTCTGAGCTGCCTATTCGGCAGTGAAGTTCCGCTGGGTTTGCACCGCCAATTAGAATCCTTTCTGAGCTGCCTATTCGGCAGTGAAGAGGGAATCCGCGTTGAAGGTCTTGCGCGGGTTTTTCTGAGCTGCCTATTCGGCAGTGAAGTTGAGCGAGTCGTGCTGCTCGGCCTTGGTCTTTTTCTGAGCTGCCTATTCGGCAGTGAAGGGCGCCAGCGCCTACATCGTCGATGACCAGACTTTCTGAGCTGCCTATTCGGCAGTGAAGGCTGCTTCGGCGGTGTGCTTTGCGTCCCTGCTTTTCTGAGCTGCCTATTCGGCAGTGAAGAGGCAGAACGCGACGACTTCGAGGCCTGGTATTTTCTGAGCTGCCTATTCGGCAGTGAAGATATCGCTGGAGGTAGCCTGTATTTTGTCCGATTTCTGAGCTGCCTATTCGGCAGTGAAGCCTCATGGCTCAAGACAGGCAGGGGCGTCAAATTTCTGAGCTGCCTATTCGGCAGTGAAGATTCTGATTGGCGGTGCAAACCCAGCGGAAATTTTCTGAGCTGCCTATTCGGCAGTGAAGGTGCAGAGGTATTGCAGATCGAGGCGACTGAATTTCTGAGCTGCCTATTCGGCAGTGAAGATGGACGAAGCCGAGTATTTCGACTTCACCAAGTTTCTGAGCTGCCTATTCGGCAGTGAAGTCAACTCCGGTGCGGTGGCGTCCGGTCAGTACTTTCTGAGCTGCCTATTCGGCAGTGAAGCTGGTGGCAATACGGCAGCTGGGTCAGTGGCGTTTCTGAGCTGCCTATTCGGCAGTGAAGGGATTGCCGGGAAGAAGTCCAGACACGATGGATTTCTGAGCTGCCTATTCGGCAGTGAAGGCGGCAATGAAGCCTTCAAGATCGATTACCTATTTCTGAGCTGCCTATTCGGCAGTGAAGTCAGCTGCTCGACAATGAAGCGGTCTTGAAAATTTCTGAGCTGCCTATTCGGCAGTGAAGGCCGTGATCGTGACGCTACCGCCGGAACCGTTTTTCTGAGCTGCCTATTCGGCAGTGAAGAGCGATTCCGGCGATCTGCTCCGGCGTGGCGATTTCTGAGCTGCCTATTCGGCAGTGAAGACACACCTTCGCCTGCCGCTCGCGCTGCACCTTTTCTGAGCTGCCTATTCGGCAGTGAAGTCCAAGGGCCACCCGATGTACTTCGGCGAAAATTTCTGAGCTGCCTATTCGGCAGTGAAGCTCGCCCTCTTCTACGCCGACTTCGGCACCTCTTTCTGAGCTGCCTATTCGGCAGTGAAGTTCAGCTTCTGGTGGAGGATACGCAGACCTTCTTTCTGAGCTGCCTATTCGGCAGTGAAGCGCGGGCCTATCCATGTGCGGTAGCTGGCTTTTTTCTGAGCTGCCTATTCGGCAGTGAAGGCCTGGCCAGCACCCAGCGCAAGCAGCGCAAATTTCTGAGCTGCCTATTCGGCAGTGAAGATGTCGATAGTGAAACGGGCGAGATCGTCGGCTTTCTGAGCTGCCTATTCGGCAGTGAAGATCAGACTGCCGGCGTCGCTGGCGATCTGGTATTTCTGAGCTGCCTATTCGGCAGTGAAGATCAATGCGGCAAACCAGTTCGGCGCTTCGTCGTTTCTGAGCTGCCTATTCGGCAGTGAAGCCCAACAGGCGCTGCGCGCACGCCGTCTCGGCTTTCTGAGCTGCCTATTCGGCAGTGAAGCGGGTGACGCACAGTCACTTGGAGATGTCCCTTTTCTGAGCTGCCTATTCGGCAGTGAAGTAGATGTTACCTCAGTCTTGGATCCTGATTTTTAAAGAAAAACCCATTTCTTTGTCTCGTTACCCCTAAGGTAAACGCCCTCCAGCAAGCCATTTAAAATCAATGATTTGCTGGAGGGGGCAAAAAAAGGGTCAGAACCAGGGGATGGTTCCGTTTGTGCTGAGGCCGTAGGCGCTGAATACTCCAGCTTGGGCGTTGTCCTGCACGGGCAGGTGTTCTACGAACAGTGGAAACTGCTGGCCGGTGCTTTGGCTCTTGAGCAGGATGAAGGGCAGGGCCAGGGTTTTGGCGGCGCTGTCTGGGATGGCTAGGTGGGCTTCGGCGTCCGAGATTCCCTTGCGGGCGATCAGGCGTCGGCGTAGCCGTTCGGGGCTGCTCTTGGCCTGCACGCGCCGTACGATCCGGTGGCGCGCGCCCGCCGGAACCGGTGCGGGGCTGCCGATGTGGATGTGATCACGCATGCCTTGCATCCAGTTGCTGTCCATGAAGCCCTGCAGTGCGTCCGCCTTGCCGTGCAGGCGCAGCTGGGTGCCGAGGCTGCGGGCTCCGTCCCCGACCTCCGGAAAGCTCACGCCGATGTTGCCCTCGCCGAAGCGTACGAGGCCCCGGTGAAACTTGCTGAAGAGCGCATTCATCAGGGTTGTGGCTGGAAACTCTGGATCGGGCAGAAGACGGAGATCAACAAAAGCATCCATTGGTGCCTCCGTCATTCTTTGTCGCTGTCGCCAAAGACGCCGCCACGGATGAAGATCGCCATGACGAAGTGCTGGTCGCCTTCGGTGGGTGCCTTGTCCTTCAGGACCCAGCCGTCGAGCAGGGAGTAGAAGTCCGCCTTGGCCTTGGGTTGCCGATAGGCCTTGCCCTGGTTCGTCACCGAGCCGTAGGGCTCCACGGCGATGGGCCCCAGGGTTTCACCGTCTTCCACGGGGTACCAGGTATCGATGGTGCGCAGGGCGTTGCCGATCTTTTGGCTGTGCATGGCGGCGACGGGGTTCTTGTCGTCGCCGACGGCGTAGAGGGTCTTGCTCTTCTGTCCTTTCTTGTCGCCCTTGTCGAGAATCAACTCCTGGGACGGATAGATCTCCTGCCCGTCGCCGACCCGTGCGTAGGCCACGACTTCGAGCAGGGTATGGCCTTGGCCGGCCAGGCCTTGTTCGATGGTGGCCGTCAGTTGAGCGATGGCATCTTCCGCACCGTTCGGGACGCTGAAATCCCGCAGGCTGAAGCTCAGGGCATCGAAGGTCCATGCTTGACGTACTTCGCCTTGTTGCAGTTGCCGTACTTCGACGAGGATCTGCTCGGCGCCAACCCGGTTGCGCCACAGGAAGCGACCATTGGCCAGATTGATCGCATAGCGGCGGGCCAGCTCGCCGAAGCCAGGAGCGTCCTTGTAGCTTTGCAGGGTGCTCTCGAGCTTGGCCTGGTAGGCAGCGTTGTTGCATGCGGCGGGAACGCCGGCGCCACCGAGTACCCGCAGGGTGAAGCGCAGGCGCAGGGTGTCCGCGTCGTTGGGCAGGGTTGCCACGTCCACGGTCTGGAGGTTGGGCGACTGGATGGAGGCGTCGAGCTTGGCCGGGTCCTGATCCTTGGTCTTGAGGCGGTTGGAGATGGTGCCGCGCACGGATTTCTCGTGGATACCTACCGTCGGCCACTGGGCGCCATTGGCGGTGTCATTCCAGCGTCCGGCGCTGAAGAGGCCGTCGGAAGGATCGAGCTTGCGTTCGAAGGCGAGAACGGAGGCGGTAGAGAGTTCGGTCTTGGCCATGCTTAAGCTCCTTGAAGAGTGGTCGATTCGGGTTCGGTGGGGAGAGCGCTAGGGGCTTCTATGAGGTCGGCGTAGCGATTGACGCAGCGGTAGAGCCCGGCTTCGGGCTTGGCGCTGCTGTGCCACAGCAGTTGGTCGAGCTGGTTCAGGCGGTGGGGGCCGATCCACTGTCCGAGGGAATACAGGCTTTCCACGAAGCGGAAGGGCGTTGCGTCGTCACGGGCACTGCCTACTTCGCCCGGCCCGTAGAGTTGGGAAATGCCGGCATAGCCGATCGGCAGCGGCACCAGCCAGCCGGGGCGCTTTTCCGTCAGCCATTCCACCTTGCCGTCTTCCAAGGGGGTTCCGTCCGCAGGCTGCGTCGGGGTGTAGTTGAGGCGCGTCAGATCGAGCAGGGCGTCGAGCGCTGTTGTTCGTGCATCGGTTTCGCGTAGGGAATTCATGCGCTCGCCCAGCAGGTCGGGCCGGTGGACCAGTGCGAAGCCCGGCAGCAGGCGCCGTCGCAGGCGTGCAAAGGTCTTGCGACGGTCCTCCGCCACCACAGGCCAACTCACCCATTCGGGGCGGCTGCCTCGAGCGCCGGAGGCGGGGAGCACACTGCCGCCCGCGATCCGCATGCCCAGGGCCGCGTCGTATGCGGCATCGGCAAAAGCCTGTTCCTGCAGTGCCTCCTCGAAGTATCCCTGTACGCTGATGACCAGACTCACTTCGAGGTGGGCCCGGCCTTCTTCGACGATGGCTGCCGGTGTGCCTTCGGCGATGAACTTGGCTGCATCACGCTTCAGATAGACCGGGTTGCGGGTCTGGGTGAAGACGCGGTGCTGGCGGCGATTCGGCTGGAAGGTCTGGGCTTCGAAGGCATGGCAGACGATGCCCACGCCGCTGAAGCTCACATTGAATGCCGCGGCGAGGCGTCGTTCCAGTGCGTGGACGAAACCAAGGAGCGCGGTCGGTGATGGAAAGCCCCAGGTCAGGGGGCTGGAGATGGCATTGGCGTTTTGCACCTTAAGGTGGTGCAGGATTAGCAGCCCGTCGGGCTGGACGAAGGGGTCACTCATCGTCGAATTCCTCGCGCAACAGTTTGAGTTCGCTGCCCAGGACGGCCTGCCAGGCGAGGGCCTCCGGGCCACCGAAGTGGGTCTGGTCGGTTTGCAGGCGGGCATTGAGCCAGTTACCGAAGCGCAGGCAGACCTCGTCTTTCCAGTCCCCTTGCCTGCGATGAGCGGCAAAGTCCTCGTCGCTCTGGCTGCGGGCGGGGTCCAGCCAGCAGCGCTCGGCCAGGTTGAGCCGGCAGTCGGGGGCGGCGGACCAGCCGGGTTCCAGGTAACGTTGCAACTCGGCGGCAAAGTGCAGGACTTCGCCGCATAGGTCGTCGACCAGCTCGGCGCGGGTCTGCCGGATGCGCAGGTTGCTGTCGGCATTCGCCACCCGCTTCAGGAAATCGCGGAGGGCTTCGGTCAGACGGCGGACTTCCCGGCGTCGCTCGAAATAGCGGGAGAAGACCGTGTCGACTTTGAGGGGTGGGCGGAGGGCGGGCGACTCCCAGGTCGGCGGGACGGACGCCAGCAAGTAGTTTTCGCCCCGGCGTTCGCTATTCAGTTGACTGATGTTTTGTGGCTTCGAGCCACCGAAGCTCTGGATGATCAGGTTGCGATAGTCGTGGCTGGTGCCGGAAAACGCTTCCTTGTTTCGTCGGGCGTCCCGTGCAGCTTTGGCTTGGTCGGAAAAGCGGTCATCGTTGATGCGCTTGTAGACCGCATGGGCCAGCGATGAGGAAAACAGCGGCGCCAGCAGGTGATACGTGCCTTCCTGTACGGGCCAGTAGAGTTGCTTGGCGAGTTTGTGGGAGGAGGGGGAGACTTTGGGGAGTGGAAGCGTTGCGAAGGCCGACATTAGAGCGGCTGCATGTGCGCTATCGTCTGATAGTGCATCTGCAAATGCCTGATCTGCGTCGATTGCTCTCTCAATCAATGAGCGGCCATCGACATCTAAAGATAGAAATTTGTAGATCGGCAAATACTTGGCGTCTGTGCATGCAACATCCAGCGCTGGTTTGTCGCCAAGTACATGTGTGCCTACTTCCCACGGTTTCGCATTTGATTGGCCGACTGCATTAATGCTGATTGCACCGCTAGCCTGTGGGTGAGAAAACTTTACAGGGTGGGTAACCTCCTGCAAGCGAGTCACCTCCTTCGCGGCATACCGAAACCACGTTTCTGGAGTGCACTCAAGTTCATATTCGGCGCGTTGCTGCCAATAGTCATCTTCAGCGATTGAGTTGTTAGCACGCTTTGCATTCAGCTTATCCAGCTTTGGTTTGAGTCGTTCTTCCTGTAGAAAACGTGCAATCTCGGCCCGGATCCGCTGGCTTTCACCGGGGGGTGAAAGGGGGTGTGGCGCTTCTTCCATTCGGTCTCTCCTTCAGAAATTGGTCTGGTCATCCCGCCCGGCTGAATCCCAGCGCCGGGTGGTAGCGCCAGCGTTCGGGTTCGCGGCCGGGGAGGTCGACGGTGCCGAAGCGGCGGGCGCAATCGAGCGGCTCCATGCCGAGGTTTTCGGCCAGGGTTTGCAGGGCGCTCAGGTAGTCGGGCGCGGCCCAGCAGTCGATGCCGGAGCCGGTTCGCAAGTCGGCATCCGCGATGCGCTGGAGCAGGTTGGATTCCACCGGGAGTTCCTTGCCTGTCGGCTCCAGCCATATGAACTCGGTGCTGTCGCCGTCTTCATCGGGTTTCAGGAAGAAGGTCTGATGGCCTTTGGGATCGGCGCGGAAGCGGCTGCGGTTTTGTAGTGCGCCGGAGAGATGGGCGTGGGTGGTCCACCACCAGTGGACCGGGAGCTGTCGTTGCGCAGCGTCGCTGGCGCCCAGCATGAGGTCGGCGAGGCGGGCGTGTTCGAGATCGACCAGGCTGCCCGACGCGTCGAGCGTTGCGCGGGCCTGGATGCGGCTGCGGGCATCGATGGCCTGCCATTGCTCGGGGGTGAGCAGCTCGCGCAGGGCGTGGGTCTTGAGGGGGAAATCCCGGCTTTCGAAACCCGGCTGGCAGAACGCGGGGCCTGCACCATCCTGTTTGAGGCTTTTGACGTTGCTGCCCAACAGCAGGATGTTTGCGTGTTCGGGCGGGCAGTCGAAAGGGCGGTGACGTTTGACCCGGCCGGCCAGCTGGATGATGGAGCGCATGGACGACGGTTCGACAATGGCCCAGTCGTAGCAGTGGTCGCGGCCGACTTCCGCCACCGCGGTGGCCAGCACGATGAAGAGATGATCGGTGGCGGTGCTGCTGTCCAGCCTGTCGCGGATGCCGGCAAGGTTGAAGACGGCTTCAGGCCGATGCCGCTTGAGCGTGACGTCCAGTTCCCGCTCGATCTCGGCCCGGACCAGCATGGGATGGCGAGCGTGATAGACGCACAGGTGGATCTGGTAGCCTGCGGGCGCACCCAGCGCAAACAGGCTGCGAGCCACGTCGAACAGCGGGTCGATGTTGGCCATGCGGATGAGGCCGAAGCTCACCCGCTTGCCGGTGGCCGCGTCGCTGTCGTGATGCTGGCGGTGGAGCGCCAGTGCCTCGTCGCGGAGGAGGATGGCGAGCTGTTGGGCGATCTCGGCCTGACGGCCGGCCGGGTCCAGCGCCTTGGTCGGGATCGCGGGTAGATCGAGGATGGCGCCGCGGCGACGCACTTCCTTTGTAGCGGCCAGGCGGGCGATGCGCTTGCTGACAAAGGCCGCATGGCTGTCCAGGAAACCTGTGCCCTCCGGATCGTCCCCGTGGCTGCTGGTTGAGGCGCCGAATTCGTCGAACCAGGCGCAGCACACATCCGAGCCGATGCCGGGACGTCCCCGGTGGCGCTGGAATTCGCGGCGGCCGGCGCAGTAGGCGAGATACAGGCCCTGCACCAGCGCCGGCGGCAGGGTGGCCGACGACAGCAGAACCCGGCTGCCCAGCATGCCTGCCCAATGGACCAGGCGCGTCAGCGCGGGCAGGTCCGCGACATCGAAGTCGTCGGGTTCGTCGAGCACCAGGTCCGACGACATGAGGCGCAGCATCGGCAGGATCTGGTGTCCACCGCGGGTGCTCTCGCAGGCCGGCATCAGGTGGTCGACGGTGCACACGAGTACCGGTGCATTCAGCAGACTGCCTGCCTGCAGTCCCTGTTTGCCCTGTTGCAGCCAGCGTTTGAGCGGTCCGTCTTCGAGGCTGCCTTCGTAGCGGACGTGGTTGTACTCCGGCAGTAGATCGCGGGCGGATTCGCTGCCGTTCGCAGCGAAATCGCGGGCACGGGCCTTGTAGTGCTCATGCAGCGCACGGCTGGCCGCGCCGCCAACCAGTACAGCCAGGTCTTCCGGGCCGAGGTGGAGGCGTTCCCGGTAGGCGTCACCCGTCTGCAAGGTCAGGCTGCGCAGGCCGAGGGCTACGGTAAAGCGTGCGCCCAGTTGCGGGTCGGCCAGCCCGTAAAGGATGCGGGCGTTGGCGAAGGTCTTGCCGCAGCCGGTGGACGCCAGGTTGACCCCGAAGAAACCGTGTTCCGCTGCTTTGTCGCGCAGGCTTTCCGCCAGGTCGAAAGCGGTGTTCTGCCAGCGGAAGGCGCCGGCACTGCGCCCCCGGAAGCCCTTGTGGCGGGCGATGCGTGGAAGACTGCGCTCCATCCTCGGCAGGCTGTGCATGAGCCGGCTGGCATTGACGCCGACGCCGATCAGGTGTTCGTCGAGACGCTGGTTGAGGCGGGGTGGGGCGCCTTTTTCGCGCAGGGTGTTGGCGTAGAGGGGTTTGCTGCCCCGGCGGAGCGGATCTCCATAGCGGGCGTGGCTGGCTTGGGAGGAGTAGTAATGGTCGGCCAGCATCAGGGCCAGCCGTGCCAGGTGCATGACATATGGGCTGGCCAGGCTCGCCTCGGCGCCGGCATCCAGCAAGGTGGGGCGCTTGAGAATGGCGGCAGCGGTCTTGCCCACGTGTTCCCGCCAGTGGCGGCTGTCGAAAGGCAGGGCCTTGAAGCGCCAGCAGGCGGCCTGCAGCTTGGCATCGGTATCGTCGAGCCGGCTGCCGCACCAGCCATGCACGATGCCGCCCGGCAGTGTGTTCAGGCCTTGGGGCTTGAGCAGCCGGTCTTTATCGCTGTCGATGACGGGTGTGGGCAGGCGATGGTGGCTGACGATCAGCCAGCCGATCATCCGGGCCAGGGGCAACTTCAGGGTGGCAAAAGGTCCTTGTGGGCTGCTCTGGCCGTCTTTCAGGAGCGCCGTCAGAACCTGCGCCGATTCGCTACCGTCCAGGTCGATCAAACGTTGCAGCCATGCCCGGTCGCTGGTGCAGTCCTTGCCGACGAAGGCCTCGAACAGGCGTAGGGACACCCATTCGTGGCGAAATGGATCGGCGACGGGCAGACCGCTGGCGAGTTTGTCCTGGAAAGCCTGGTTGGCCTTTCCCAGATCGTGGAACAGGGCCGCCAGGCGGGCCAGCAGGCGGATGTCCTCTCCCGAATGCCAGTCGTTTTCGTCGTGGCTGCGCAGGATGTTGCGTCGGGTCGCGTTGGTCGGCACCGCGCCCTGGGCGTTGAACTGGCGGGCATCGCCAACAACCCACAGCAGTTCGCTGTGGTCCTTGCCGCGTATCCAGTGGCAGGCTACAGCGGTGTTTTTGCGGGCGGTTTTGCGCAGCAGGCGGTACAGGGTGTCGAGGCCGGCCTGGGTGATGGGCGTCTGCCAAGTGCGCTCTCCGCGGCGTTCGGCGAACTGGTCGATGATCCGCCGGGTTTCGATGAGCGCGTTCTTGCTGCACTGGGAGATCAGCAAGATGTTCATGACGCCCGCCGGCCCAGGTCGAGGGCGATGGCTTTCACGGTGTCGATCATGAAGTCCAGCGCTTCGGCTTGAACCAGACGGGTCACGCAGGCATCCCGGAAACCTTGCTCGTCGTCGCCACGCATGGCCGAGACGAAGGCCTGGGGCAGGATCAGGGCATCCTTGACGAGATCGGCGATGTCGAAAACGAGACCACCGCGGCGGGTCTTGCCGTGGAGCACCGCGAGACCATGGGGCAGGCCGAGCACCCAGGCGGCGGTGGCCCCGAGGCCGTAGGCCAGATAGTTGCCGTGATCGAGAAAGCGGTTGGCGGCGTCGGTCCCGCCCCCATTCTTGGCCCGGATGAAATCACCGTAATCGGTGGCGTCGCAGGCGAGTTTGAAGAGTTTCTTGGTGAGGCGTGCTTCTTCGGTCAGTAGGGCCGTGTTGTCCGGGGCCAGGTCGATCTGCGTGCGGGAGGCCTCCAGGGCCGAGCGTAGTCGTTCTGTGGGCAACGTGAAGCCGCTGTTGGCCAACTGGCGGTTATCGATCCAGTAGTCCGCAATGAGGCCCAGC
This sequence comes from Pseudomonadota bacterium, assembly GCA_018241685.1. Taxonomy (GTDB): domain Bacteria; phylum Pseudomonadota; class Gammaproteobacteria; order Burkholderiales; family Rhodocyclaceae; genus Zoogloea. The sequence continues at coordinate 398,579 of JAFEDJ010000054.1, read as the reverse complement.
CGGGCGCGCTGGATTGCGCGGGCCGCGTCCAGGCGCAGGGCATCGTCGAACCAGAAGCGGACCCAATGCTGCAGGTATTCCGTCGGGCGATATTCGCTTTGCGGGGAAAACCAGGCGACTTCGATGTCCATCTCGTTGGCGCTGTATAGGGGCGTGCCCCCGCCGCCCGAAAACCCGACCATCACACCGGCCTTGGCCAGCTCCCGCATGGCGGCCTGGGTGATCGACGTGCCGGTGCCGAGAAGCAGCACGGTGGTATTGGCGATGGGGATATTCCAGTAGAGGGATTGATCGCCCTCGTCGGTCACATATTCGACCCGGCCTCCATTCATCAGCACCCGGCAGTGCCGGAGGTAATACAGGTTGGCCCGCTTGGAATGGAGAATCGTCTTGAGGTCGGACGGCGTGAACTGATCCATAAAGGTGGTCCTTGACCTTATGGTGAGCTGCGATCAGTGACAGGGCCGTGCGGCAATGCTGCTTTCGATGCCTTCGGGATGCGCGGGCGATATGGAGGGAGGGTTTGAGCCGACGTGGGAGGTGTACTTTGAATCTGTCCGGTTCTGCGCATAGGGCCATGCTCCAGGAATGTTCCGGGCAGCATGACGGCAGGTTTTCTGGTGTGCAGCGAACTGCATCACTTTCCGTACGGACTGGTATTGCGAAGGGACAGGGGCATCTTCAGGAGTCCATTGGATCGGACTGCACGGAAATATCCTTTTCAGGCCAGCCTCAGCACGGTCCCTTGCAGCCCGGACCGTCCTTCCAGTCCCTGAACCACTCCGTCAGCCCCCGGCTGTCGCCGAGCCCGGTGAGTTGCCGGTCCACTGCGTCGTGGTTACCCCACACCACGTCGTCGAGCGCGCCGTCTGCGGCGCGGGTTTCGATGTCCTTGCAATACAGCCCCTTGTCCCGCTGCGCGTAGAAGCCGTAGGTTCGGCAGGCTACAGGGCGGTGGGCGTAGATGAGGCAGGCGTCGGTGGCCGGGTCGAGCAGCGGGCAGGTGACGGGGCGTGGCGGGTGGTCGCCGAGGGCGGCAATCGCGGTGGCGATGCGCTGCAGGTGTTCGGCCGGCAGGGCGGCGAGGCCTTCCTGCAGCAGCGTCCATTCCGTGGCGGTGAGTTGCGGTACGTCGGCGAGGCGCCGGCAGCAGGTGGCGCAGCCCTTGGCGCACAGCCAGTCGGGGTGGTCGGTCCGGATGGTCGCGACGCGGGTGTCGATGTCGGTGTGGAGCTGGACCAGGGCGGTGCGGTCGGCGGGCATGGGCTGGGCATTGGTGTCGGTGGGGGCGTCATTCTGGCATGTGCCCCCTTGGTCAACGAAAAGGCCAGGGCGTTGGCCCTGGCCTTTTCGTCGTGCGTTGCGGCCTGCCGGCTCAGCCGGCCTTCCAGCCGCCGCCGAGGGCCTTGAACAGGTCCACCGTCGAGCTGAGGCGGGCCTGGCGGTTCTGCACCCAGGCCAGCGTGGCGTCATTGGCGGTGCGCTGGGCGACCAGTACGTCGAGGTAGGCGGAATAGCCGTGCTCGTAGCGGGTCTGGGCCAGCTGCAGCGCGCGTTTGGCGGCGTCCATCGCCTTGGTGTAGGCGTCTTCGGCTTCGCCGTTCTGGCGCACGCTGACCAGCGCGTCGTTCACTTCGCGGAAGGCGGTCTGCACGGCCTTGCGATAGCTTTCGAGGCTCTGCTTCTGCTGGGCGGTGACCTGGTCCACCTGGGCGCGCAGGCGCCCGCCTTCGAAGATCGGCTGGGTCAGGCCGGCGCCGAAGGACCATACCATGGCCGGTGCGCTGAACAGCTGGGACAGGTCCTGGCTCTCGCGGCCGAAGCTGCCGGTGAGGGTGATCCCCGGGAACAGGGCGGCCTTGGCGACGCCGATCTTGGCATTGGCGGCGATCAGCGTGGCTTCGGCCTGCTGCACGTCGGGTCGGGCTTCGAGCAGACTCGACGGCAGGCCGGCCGGTGGCACCGGCGGCAGCGGCAGGCTGCGCAGATCGCCCGATGCGACCTTCAGGCCGGGCTGGCCGACCAGCAGGCCGAGCAGGTTCTCGGCGAGGCTGCGGCTCTTGTCGAGCTGCACCAGCGTGGCCGTATAGCTGGCCAGTGCGCCTTCGGCCTGTTCCACGTCGAGGCGGGAGGCGATGCCGCCGTTGAAGCGGTTGCGGGTCAGCTCGGTGCTGCGCTGCTGGGCGGCGAGGGAGTCGCGGGTGACCAGCAGCTGGGCGTCGATGGCGCGCAGGTTGAGGTAGGCCTGTACCACCGAGGCGGCCAGGCTGAGGGACACGGTGTCGCTCGCGTAGCGGGTGCCCAGCGCCTGGGCGCGGGCAGCCTCGGAGGCGCGGCGCAGTTTGCCCCACACGTCCAGCTCGAAGGAGGTGGACAAGCCGAGCTTGTTGACCGTGCGGGTCAGGTTCTGGACCGGGTGGGTGTTGGGAAGCACGGTCCGGCTGCGGGTGCTCGATGCGTTGCCGTCGATCTGCGGCAGCAGGGCGGCGTCCACCTGGGCCAGTACCGCGTCGGCCTCCTCGATGCGGGCGGCAGCGAGGCGGGCGTCCGGGCTGCTGGCCAGGGCCTGCTTGACCAGCTCGTCGAGCTGGCTGTCGCCGAACAGGGACCACCAGTTGCTGGCCACGCTGGGGCTCTGGGCCAGCGGCGCGGCGGCGGTGTAGGCCTCGGGCAGCGCGACGGCGGCGTCGGGGCGCACGTAGTCGGGGCCGAGGGCGCAGCCGCCGAGGGCGAGGGCCAGCGCCAGCAGGGGCGGCAGGCCGGTCAGTCGGGGGCGGTTCATGGCTTCACCTCGTCATCGTGGCTGGAGTGGTTCTTGGGCACGTCACCGGCCGGGTGGCGGACCTTGCCGCGGCTGAGCCACTTGAAGAACAGGGGAATGAAGATCGTTGCGATGAAGGTCGCGGCGAGCATGCCGCCGACCACACCGGTGCCCATCGAGCGGCGTGCTGCGGCGCCGGCGCCGGAGGAGATGGCCAGCGGCAGCACGCCGAGCACGAAGGCCAGCGAGGTCATCACGATCGGGCGGAAGCGCAGGCGCGCCGCTTCGATCGCTGCATCGACGATCTTCATGCCCTCGGCCTGTTTCTGGGCGGCGAACTCGACGATCAGGATCGCGTTCTTGGCCGCCAGGCCGACCAGCACCACCAGACCGATCTGGAAGTAGATGTCGTTGGGCATGTTGCGGACCATTACTGCGATCAGGGCACCGAACATGGCGAAGGGTACCGCCATGATCACCGCCAGCGGCAGCGACCACTTCTCGTACTGGGCGGCGAGGATCAGGAACACCATGATGATGCCGAACACGAAGGCGATGATCGACGCCGAGCCGGTGCGCTTCTCCTGGAAGGCCTGGCCGACCCATTCGGCGCGGTAGCCTTCCGGCAGCACTTCCCGGGACACTTCTTCCACCGCCTTGATGGCATCGCCGGAACTGTAGCCGGGGGCCGAGTTGCCGAGCACCTTGGCGGCGACGAAGCCGTTGAAGCGTTCCACCATCTCGGGGCCGGTGATGGTCTTGACGGTGGCCACCGCCGACAGGGGCACCATCGCGCCGGCCGCCGTGCGCACGTAGGGCTTGAGCAGGTCTTCTGGCTTCATGCGGTAGGCTGCGTCGGCCGATACTTCGACCTTGAAGGTCTTGCCGCTGCGGTTGAAGTCATTGACGTACAGCGTGCCGGTGTTGGCCTGCAGGGTGGCGTAGATGGAATCCAGCGGAATGCCCATCGCCAGCGCCTTAGGTTCGTCCACCTCCACGTACAGCTGCGGCGCGGTGACCCGGAAGAAGGTGTTGATGCCGGTCAGCTCGGGACGCTTCTTGAGGGCTTCCACGAACTGGGCGCTGACTGCCGCCAGCGTGCGTGCGTCGCCGTCGGCGCGGTTCTGCACGTACACCTCGAAGCCACCGGCGGTGCCGAGGCCCTGGATTGGAGGCGGGTTGAAGACCAGGCCCAGGCCGTCGGAGAGGCTCATGCCGATGCCCATGAACTTGCCGACCATGTCGGTAGTGGTCACCTGGCGCTGATCCCATGGCTTGAAGACGATGAAGGTGCTCGCCACGCTGGCGCGGTTGTTGCCGGTGATGAAGTCCGAGCCGTTGATGAAGAAGATGTTCTCGATGTCGTCGGACATGACGCGCTGGCGCATCTGCTCGGCGGCCACGCCGGTGCGCTGCGCCGAGGCGCCGTCGGGGAGGGTCACGAAGCCGAACAGGTAGCCCTGGTCCTCGGCCGGCACGAAGCTGCCCGGCACGCTGCGCAGCAGGCCGAAGGCAGCGGCGATGGTCAGCACGAAGACAACGGTGCCGACGATGCCGTGGCGCAGGGTCAGGCCGACAGTGTTGGTGTAGAAGCGCGTGAAGCCTTCGAACGCCCGGTTGAAGGGGCGGAACAGGGGCTTTTCCTCGTGGGTCGGCTTGAGCAGCAGCGCACACAGGGCCGGCGTGAGGGTCAGCGCGACGATGCCCGAGATCACCACCGCCACCGCGACGGTGACGGCGAACTGCTGGTACAGCTTGCCGGCAATGCCGCCGAGGAAGGCCACCGGCACGAACACCGCGCACAGCACCAGCACGATGGCTACCACCGCGCCGGACACTTCGCGCATCGCCTCGATGGCGGCGTCCTTCGGCGACAGCTTCTGCTCGCTCATCAGGCGCTCGACGTTCTCCAGCACGACGATCGCGTCATCCACGACGATGCCGATCGCCAGCACCATCGCGAAGAGGGTCAGGGTGTTGATCGAAAAGCCGAACAGCCACATGCCGGCGAAGGTGCCGATCAGCGACACCGGCACCGCCACGATGGGGATCAGCGTGGCGCGCCAGTTCTGCAGGAACAGGTAGACCACCGCGATCACCAGGATGGCCGCTTCTATGAGGGTGTGGATCACCTCCTTGGCGGATTCCTGGATGAAGCGCGTGGTGTCGTAGGGGATGAAATATTCGACGCCCTTCGGGAAGCGCTTCTGCATCTCGTCCAGGCGTGCCTTCACGGCCTTGGCGGTCTCCAGCGCATTGGCGCCCGACTGCAGGTAGATGCCCATGCCGGACACCGGTGCGCCGTTCACCCTGGCGTTGCGATCGTAGTTGTCGGCGCCGAGTTCGAGGCGTGCGACATCCTTCAAGCGTACCGTGCCATTAGGGCCACTGGCGCTGAGCACGATGTTGCCGAACTCCTCGGGGGTCAGCAGACGCCCCTTGGCAGACACCGTGTAGGTCAGCTGCTGGCCGTTGACCACCGGCTCGGCGCCGATCTTGCCGGCTGCGTTCTGGGTGTTCTGTACCTTGATCGCGTTGGCCACGTCGGTGGTGGTGACGCCCAGCTTGGCCATCACGTCGGGCTTCAGCCACACCCGCATCGCGTACAGCGGGTCGAACTGCTGGGCGTCGCCGACGCCGGGGATCCGGCGGATTTCCTCGATGACGTTGATGGCCACGTAGTTGGCCAAGTAGAGGGCATCGTAGTTGTTGTCGGGGGAGCGCAGGGCCGCGAACATCAGGATGTTGTTGGAGCGCTTCTGCACCAGCACGCCGGTCCGCCGTACGTCGTCCGGCAGGCGCGGCTCGGCCACCTTGACGCGGTTATTGACGGCGATCAGCGCGGTGTCCGGGTTGGTGCCGACCTCGAAGGTGGCGGTGATGCTGACCGTGCCGTTCGAGGTGCTCTGGGAGTTGTAGTACAGCAGGCCTTCGACGCCCGACAGTTGCTCCTCGATCGGGGCGGCGACGGTGCGCGACAGGGTCTCGGCGTTGGCGCCGGGGAAGGTGGCGGAGATGATCACCGTCGGCGGCGTGATCTCCGGGTACTGGGCGACCGGCAGCGTGAGCGAGGCCATGAGGCCGGCGATCACGATGATGATCGAGATGACCGATGCGAAGATCGGACGGCTGATGAAGAAACGCGACATGGACCGTGCTCCCTCAACCCTTGGCCGGCGCAGCTGCCGGTGCCGCGGCAGGGGCGGCGCCCGGCTTGCCTGCGGCGCCGGGGCCTTCGCCCGGCGCGTGGGGGGCGACGGGGGCACCCGGACGGACCTTGATCAGGTTGTCGATGATGACTTTGTCGCCGGCCTTCAGGCCGCCCAGGATGACCCAATCACTGCCAGACCACGCGCCGGTCTGCACGGGCCGCGGTTCGACCTTGTTGTCGGCGCCGGCGAGCATCACCACCGCACCCTTGTCGGTCTGCACCACCGCGTTCTGCGGCACCTTGAAGACACCGTCGCGCTCGCCGGTGAGCAGGCGCGCGCGCACGAACTGGCCGGGCAGCAGCGCGCCGTCCGGGTTGGGGAACTCGCCGCGCAATTGCAGCGTGCCAAGGCCGGGGTTGATCTGGCTGGCGGCGAAGTTGAGCTTGCCGCGCACCGGGTAGGTACTGCCGTCGGGCAGGATCAGCTCGACGCCGCGCACCGCCTGGGGCTTGAACTTCCCACCGGGCATCGCCGCGTTGAGTTCGTTCTCCGACACGGAGAAGCGCACCCACATCGGGTTCACCTGGACTACCGTGGTGAGCAGTCCGCCGGTGGTGATCAGGTTGCCTTCCGATACTGCGGCGCGGCCGGTGATGCCGGATACCGGCGCGCTGACCGACGACCAGGTGAGGTTCAGGTCGGCCTGGCGCAGGGCGGCGTCGGAGGCCTGCACGGCGGCGCGGGCTGCTGCGTCGTCGGAGGCGGCGGTGTCGTACTCGCGCTGGCTGATTGCCTGCTGGGCGAGCAGGGCCTTCAGGCGGGCCGCCTCACGGGTGGTTTGTTCGAGGCGGGCCTTGTTCTGGGCGAGCTGGGCCTTGGCCTGGGCGACGGCTACGTCGAGGGGTTCCCGGTCGATCTGGAACAGCGGCTGGCCGGCCTTCACGGCGGTGCCTTCTTCATAGATGCGCTTGGTGAGGATGCCGCCGACGCGGGCGCGCACCTCGACTTCCTTCGAGCCCTCGGTCTGGGCCACCGCTTCGACGCTGGTCTCGACGCGGGTCGGCTGCACCGCCAGCACCGTCACCGGCAGGGCCTGGCCGGCGCCCGGTGGAGGGCCGGCCTGCTGGTCCTTGCTCGTACAGGCGCCCAGCAGCAGGGCCGTGGCAACGAGGGTGGGCAGGGTCGCGCGGCGCGCGAACGTACAGGATGCGGTCGGGGTGGCGTTCATGGGTGAATTCCGGGGGCTGGATTTTTGGTTTTGATTGTGAAAATTTTATACAATCATGGATGTATGTAAATAGTGCGCTGCCTCATTTCCGATATCGGATAACCCGAATGGTTCGTAAGACAAAAGAAGAAGCGGAACTCACCCGACGCCATATCCTCGATGCCGCCCGGCGGGTCTTTTTGGAATGCGGGGTGGCGCGGACCACCCTCGAAAAGGTTGCGGCAGCGGCCGGGGTGACGCGCGGTGCAGTCTATTGGCATTTTAGAAACAAAACGGATCTTTTCTTTGGAATGCGCGAGCAGGCCACCTTGCCCTTCGTGGACCGGGTGGTCTTCGACGAGGCGGAAGCCGACCCGCTGCAGGGCATCGAGCGTGCGCTGCGCGAGATCATCCATATCATGGAAGACCAGCCCGAGACACGGGAGACCATCGAGATCCTGAGTTTCAAGTGTGAATACGTGGAGGAGTTCAGTGGCCTGCGCCTGCGTACGCCGGGCCAGTTGGAGTTCCTGGCCGGCCTGACGGCCGCCTACCAGCGCGCCGCGGCGAAGGGCCTGCTGCGGGCTGGCCTCGATCCGACGATCGTCGCCCAGGACACCTTCGTGTTCGTTGGCGGGCTCATCAAGCACTGGCTGTCCAGCGAGCCGGACGAGTGCTTCCGGGCCGGTGCGTTGGCACTGATCCGCACCCATATCGCGCTACGCCGCGCTTGAAGCTTATCTACTCTGCATTCCTTGTGGCGCGAGGTCAGCGGGCCGTTGGCCGTGACCCTACCTTGGGCAGGGGTACAGGCGTATAGTCCGTCCTCCGCCGCCGGCTGGCCCGTGCCGGGGCGTCTTGGATGTGCCCGAATACCATGTCTTTACCCAGCTTCAACCCCGCCGACTACGAATCCCAGCTGGCCGCCAAGGTCGCGCGCTTCAAGCAGGATTTCGCGCCCTTCGGCCTGCCCGAGCCGGACGTGTTCCGCTCTGCGCCGCTGCACTACCGGCTGCGCGCCGAGTTCCGCATGTGGCACATGGGGCCGCGGGTGGATTACGCGATGTTCGACCCGGACGAGCCCAAGGTGCCGGTGGTCATCGACGACTTCCCGCCGGCCTGCGAGCCCATCGCCCGCGCGATGCCGGTGCTGCGCGAGCGCCTGATGGCCAGCGAGGCCCTCAAGCGCAAGATCTTCCAGGTGGACTTCCTCGCCACGCTGAGCGGCGAGCTGATGATCTGCCTGGTCTACCACCGCCCCCTCGACGCCGCCTGGGAGGCCGCCGCCGCCGAGCTGGCCGCCGACATGGGCGTGCAGGTGATCGGCCGCAGCCGCAAGCAGAAGATCGTCATCGGCCGCGACTGGCTGCTGGAATCCTTCGAGCTGGACGGCCGCACGCTGCGCTACAAGCAGATCGAGGGCAGCTTCACTCAGCCGAACGGCGGCGTTAACCGCCAGATGCTCGGCTGGGCCTGCGCTCAGGCTCGCGGGCTGGGTGGCGACCTGCTGGAGCTGTACTGCGGCAACGGCAACTTCACGATCGCGCTGGCGCCCCATTTCGGCCGTGTGCTGGCCACCGAGGTCAGCAAGTCGTCGGTGCATGCCGCCCACTACAACCTGGAGGCCAACGCCATCGACACGGTGGCGATGGTGCGCATGTCCAGCGACGAGATCAGCGACGCATTGGCCGGCGGGCGTGAATACCGCCGCATGAAGGACGTGGACCTGGCTAGCTACAACTTCACGACGCTGTTCCTCGATCCGCCGCGCAGCGGCCTCGATGCGCCGACCGTTGCGCTGGCCCGCGGCTTCGACAACATCCTGTACATCTCCTGCAACCCGGAGACCCTGCGCGACAACGTCGCCGCACTGCAGGACAGCCACACCATCGCCGCCGCCGCGGCCTTCGACCAGTTTCCCTACACGCACCACCTGGAGTGCGGCGTGCTGCTGAAGAAGCGCAGCGCCTGAACTCCGTAACCGATACAGGAAATCTCCATGAGCAGTCTGCCCAAGTGCCCCCAGTGCGGCTCCGAATACACCTACGAGGACGGCGCCAACTTCGTGTGCCCCGAATGCGCCCATGAATGGCCGCAGGCGGCGCCCGCCGAGGAACAGAAGGTTGTCCGCGACGCCAACGGCAACGTGCTGCAGGACGGCGACAGCGTCACCGTGATCAAGGATCTGAAGGTCAAGGGCTCGTCCTCGGTGGTGAAGGTCGGCACCAAGGTCAAGAACATCCGCCTGGTGGATGGCGACCACGATATTGACTGCAAGATCGACGGTTTCGGCGCGATGCAGTTGAAGTCGGAGTTCGTGAAGAAGGCCTGAAGAGGCTTTGACGCGGTCCTGACGGCGGCCTGCGCGGCCGTCAGGAGTACAGCGCCCGGTCCCCCGGCCGCCGGCTCGCCGCCAGGCGCAGTAGCGCGCGCGCCGGGGCTGGCGTCGGGGCGTGGATCAGCGCGATGCTGAGCCACACCGCGACGCTGAAGTAGAGCGACATCCACACCATCTCGCCGTGCCAGTCGGCCCAGCGGTGGGACACCACCCAGCGGCTGGAGGCGTCCAGCACGCCCTGGGCGAGGCTCAGGTAGGGGCGGCCGTGGGCCTCGTCGGTCAGCCAGCGGGCCCAGTACATCGGCACATCCACGCCGAACATGTACAACACGTAGCCGACGCCGGCCACGCACCACAGGGCCAGCAGCGGCCGCTGGGCCGCCGCCGAACGCGGCCACACCGCCAGCAGGCCGGCCACCAGCAGCGCCGCGCTGACGCCCCACAAGGATTCCTCGATGACGTGGCCGAGGTTGGCGGTGGTCAGCACCGAATACCAGGAGCAAGTTTCCGCCACCACGATCAGCGGCACGATGACGTTCGACGCCAGCCGGCCGGGCGTGCTGCGGGTGGCCTGGGCGGCTTCGCGCAGCATCAGCGCCCACTGGGTGACGAAGCACAGCTCGGCGATGGTCGCCACCGAACGGCCGACGATCACGCTCGACAGCCAGGAGTCGAACAGGCACAGGCGCGGCACGTCGAAGACCGGCAGGAAGGAGCGATAGGCGCAGCCGAACACATAGCCTGCCGACAGCAGCAGCTGCCAGCGCCGCCAGCCGTAGGCCTCGGCTGACAGCAGGCCCTGGCGCCGGTTGAGGGCCGCAGCCGACCACAGCCAGGCCAGGATGTTGAGCCCGGCCACCGCGCACAGCAGCGACCACCACGAAAATACGCTGAATGTCATGATGGGGTAACGCTAGGATGCTAGGGCGACCCCGTCAAGGAAGAGCTGATGCGGGTTTGATCCAGGTAAAAGAAAACGGCCGTGCGGAGTGCTCCGCGGGCTGGAGGCGTATCTCCCGGGCCCTGTCCGATGGTACGGCGTCGCCCGCCTAGAACAACTCCACCGCGTTGTGGCTGCGCCCGGCGTTGAGGGCCTGCATCACCTGGGCGAACTGGGCGTCGAAGTCTCCGCCGCTGGCCAGGCGTTCGAGGATGCGCTGGATCGCCTGCTCCATGGTTGCGGTGATCGTCGTTTCCTGGGTCTGGCTGGTGTTGAGCCAGCCGTAGGTTCTTTCGATGCTGTCCACCATCTCCTGCAGCAGCAGGCGGGTGTCGCGCATGGCGGCCTTGTTCTGTTCGCCGAGGTCCGTCAGCGCCACTTCAGCCTCGCTGAGGGCGATCTGCAGCTGTTCCGCGCGTTTCTGGCCTTCCTGGCGGATGTCCACATTGATCGACAGGGCCTCGGTCGTTTCTGCCAGGATCACCAGGCTGTCGCGCAGGATGCCGGCCCGCTCGGGCTCCTCCGCCTCGTCCGGCATGTTGGAGACGATGAGCGACACGCGGTCGTAGTTCACGACCAGCCGTTTCCTGAACTGGAACAGGCGGCCCATCTCCGAGACGTGGTCGAGGATGGATTGCTCGAGGGCCGTGGGTTCGCCATGGTCCGTGACGGCGGTGGCTGCGCCGTCCGGATGGCGGATTTGTACGCAGGACTTGAGGCCGAGTTCCTGGATCGCGGACAGCAGGCTGTTGGCCAGTGCGCGGTAATCGTGGCTGGCGATGCTCTTGCGCATGAAGTCGAGCAGGATGCCGGTCTGGCTGACGCTCGACAGGAAGCCCATCGCCATCTGTTCAAGGGCTTTCTTCTCGTCGGCCAGCGCGGCGGCGGCGCGGTACTGGCGGATCGCCACGGACACCTTGCGCTGGAAGATCTCGGCGTTGACCGGCTTGGTGATCAGGTCGGTGCCGCCGGCATCGAAGGCCTTCAGGTGCTCTTCGAGGGACTGGTGAGCAGTCACGAAGACGATCGGCACGCTGGTGAAGGCGCGCAGGCGGCGGCAGGTCTCGTAGCCGTCGATGCCGGGCATTTCCACGTCCAGCACGATCACGTCCGGCATCTGGCCGACGCACAGTTCCAGCGCCTCGCTGCCGGAGGCTGCGGTCAGTACGTCGAAGTGCTGGGCAAGGATGGCGCGGTGAAAGGCGCGGGTGACCCTTTCGTCGTCCACGACCAGCACGCGGCCGCCAACTTCCTCGGTGTTATCGACCGCCTGGCCTTGTTCTCCGGTTCTGCCGGGCGCATATCGGTGCATGACCTTGTTTCCTTGCTTTTCTTCTCGTTGGACAATCGACACCTATTTTAACGGGGTGACGTGCCCGGAAAGAGTGCGTGTATCACATTTGCTGCATGTGCTAATGCGCTTGCATCTCGCGAAAGGAAAATAATGAAACTCAAGGACATGTCCCTGCTGCGCCAGCAGGCTTTCATCGACGGAGCCTGGGCCGATGCGCTCGATGGGGCGACCCATGCGGTGGTGAATCCGGCCACCGGCGCCGAGATCGCCCGCGTCCCCGACATGGGGGCCGACGAGACCGAACAGGCCATCGATGCCGCGGCGCGGGCGCTGCCGGCCTGGCGTGCCCGCTCGGCCAAGGACCGGGCCGGACTGCTGCGCCGCTGGTACGAGCTGATCCTGGCCAACCAGGAAGACCTGGCCGTGTTGATGACCTGCGAACAGGGCAAACCGCTGGCCGAGGCGCGTGGCGAGGTAGCCTACGGCGCGTCCTTCGTCGAGTGGTTCGCCGAGGAGGGCAAGCGTGTGTATGGCGAGACGATCCCCGCGCCGACCCCCGACAAGCGCCTCATCGCCATCCGCCAGCCGGTTGGCGTCACTGCGGCAATCACGCCGTGGAATTTCCCGATCGCGATGATCACCCGCAAGGTCGCGCCGGCGCTGGCGGCGGGCTGCACCTCGGTGGTCAAGCCGGCCGAGGCGACGCCCCTGTGTGCGCTGGCGCTGGCCGAGCTGGCCCAGCGGGCCGGCATTCCGGCCGGGGTGCTGAACATCGTCACCACCGCGCGCCCGGCGGTGGTTGGCGGGGTGCTCACCGCCAGCCCGGTGGTGCGCAAGCTGTCCTTCACCGGCTCCACGCCGGTCGGCAAGCGCTTGATGGCCCAGTGCGCCGACACGGTCAAGCGGCTATCGCTGGAACTCGGTGGCAACGCGCCTTTCATCGTCTTCGACGACGCCGACCTGGATGCCGCGGTGGCCGGCGCGATGGCCTCCAAGTACCGCAACGCCGGGCAGACCTGCGTGTGCGCCAACCGCATCCTGGTGCAGGACGGTATCTACGACGCCTTCGCGGCGCGCCTGGCCGAGGCGGCCGCCGCACTGCAGGTGGACGACGGCCTGGCCGCCGGCGCCCAGGTCGGCCCGCTGATCAACGCCGCAGCCCTCGCCAAGGTCGAAGGCCTGGTCGGCGACGCGCTGGCCAAGGGCGCGCAACTCGTCACCGGCGGCACGCGTCACCCACGCGGCGGCTGGTTCTACACGCCGACGGTGCTGGCCGGCATCACCGCCGACATGCGCATTGCCCGCGAGGAAATCTTCGGCCCGGTGGCGCCGCTGTTCCGCTTCAAGACCGACGAAGAGGCCATCGCGCTGGCCAACGATACGCCCTACGGCCTCGCGGCCTATTTCTACTCCCGCGACATCCACCGCGTGTGGCGCGTCGCCGAAGCGCTGGAATACGGCATGGTCGGTATCAACGAAGGGATGATCTCCAACGAGATGGCCCCTTTCGGCGGCGTCAAGGAGTCCGGCGTCGGCCGCGAGGGCTCCCGCCACGGCATCGACGAGTACCTGGAGATCAAGTACCTGTGCATGGGCGGCCAGCGGCCGTGAGCGGCGCCGGCCGCGGTGCCCGGTCGAGGCTTGCCCTAACTGGTCAAGGAACTGGCCGCTCTGGGATACTCAGGCCGTAAAGCACAACACAAGATCAAATGGAGACAGTAATGAGCGACCAAACGACGGGCCTGCCCTGGACGGACAATTACCTGCTCGGCTACACGCCGATGGATGACACCCACCGGGAGTTCGTGGACGTGGTGAACGCAATGCTCACCTGTACCGACGCCGAGCTGGCCAGCCGTGTGCGGGCCTTCATCGAGCATGCCGAGAAACATTTCGCCGACGAGAAGGCGTGGATGGAGGCGAGCGACTTTCCGGCTACCGACTGCCACGTGGATGACCACAACGCGGTGCTGGCCTCGGCACGCGAGGTCGAGCCGCTGGTCGCAGCCGGTAACCTGGAGATCGGCCGCGAGTTTGCGGCCGAGTTGGCGCGCTGGTTCCCCGGCCACGCCGATTACCTGGATTCCGCGCTGGCCCACTGGCTGGTCAAGAAGAGCGCCGGCGGCAAGCCGGTGGTGCTGCGGCGGAAGGTGACGCTGGGCGAGTAAGGCAGGTTCGGCGGGCGAACTGCCCGACCTGCGAAAGGGGTGTCCATCACGTCCGTCGCCCCTGGCGTCGTGCTGGACATCACGTCGGACTGGCCTCGTATCGACGGGCCCTGTCGCCCTGAGTGCTGGACGATCTCCCCGGGGTCAGTCGTTGCTGTCGATCAGCGCGTTGCGGCGTTGGCGCAGACCTTCCGGCATGACCAGGGTTTCCCGGTCCCAGCCTTCCAGTTCCAGTACGCGTGCAAGGCAGTCTTCCATCAACTGGTGCGCCTGCAGCGCTGCGTCGGCGATCGTGTGATGGACCACCGGCGCCGTGTCGCTGTTCTCGAGGCATTTGCGCTGGTAGCGGATCAGGTCGCGCAGGCTGAAGAGTTCCGAAGCTACCTGTCCAGGGCAGGCACACATGTACAGCGTGGCCTCGTCGACGATCTTTTCGAGTTCGTCATCGCGAAATTGCTTTTGCAGGTCCATGGGCCGCGTGTCGATCTAAATGGATTGGAGGGACCGGCGTGTGGTGACACGGCGGTGCGTCGGATTTTCATCCTGGCGCAGGACACTGGCAAAAAAATGTCGCAGCCCGGTGGTTTGTGAAGTGTCGCATAGCGTTGGCCGAGCGTCTGGGAGAGTCTTCCTGCACATGAAAGTGCGGGCTTGGTTGCTTCCGCATTGTATTGGCTAAGCCCGTCCGTGGCGCAGGCGTGCGGAGGCGAAGGTGGGGGAGTGACGCAACGTGTCGATGCATCTGCGAGCCGGCGTCTGGACAGATGCGTTCTCGGCCCTGCCCTTGAAGATCAAGGCAGCGCTACTGTCGATGCTCGTCTTCACCGTCGGGATCGGGGCGCTGGCCTGGCATGTGGCCCGCGGCCTGCACGAGGACTTCGAAACCCTGACCGGCCATGAGCAGGCTACTGCCGCCAGTTTCCTGGCGCGCACGCTGGACGCCGAGTTGCGCTTCCGCCTCGATACGCTCAACGTGATGGCGGAGCACATCGCCGCGCTGCCGGAGCCGTCTCCCCGTGCCGTGCAGGATTATCTGCTGACCCAGCCGATGGCCAACCGCCTGTTCACCCGCGATGTGTATGTGATCCGGAGCGACGGGGAGCGCATCGCGGAGAGCCCGGTGCGTGGCCATGTCGGAAGCCAGTATCGGGATACCGCGTATTTCGCCCGCCTGATGGCGAGCCGCAAGCCGGTGATCCGCGTGTGGTTCGGGCGTTTCGCGCGCCAGCCGGTGCTGCTGGTGGCGGTCCCGATCATCGATCGCCACGGGAATCTGCTGGGTGCGATGTGCGGGGCGGAACTGATCGAGAAGGGTAGCCATTTCTACCTTACCGAGGAGGTTCGCAACGGGCAGACCGGCGGCTTCCACGTGTATGCCCTGGAGCAACGCATCTTCGCCGCCAGTACGGACGCGAGCCGGGTTCTGCGCCCCTTGCCGGCCCCAGGCGTCAACCCGCTGCTCGATCGTCGCCTCGGCAAGGGCTACATGGGGCCTGGGCGGACTGTGGACTCGAAGGGCGTGGACCTGATCAGCGCCGCGGCGCCGGTGATGGACGGGCAGTGGCTGGTGGTGTCCTACCTGCCGACCGCCGAAGCCTTTGCACCACTGCGGGCAGCGACCAGCCGCATCTATGGCGGTGCGGCACTGGCCGCGTTGCTGTCGGGCGCATTGATCTGGTTTGGCTTGCGCAGAGCCCTGCTTCCCCTTGAACGGGCGACGCAGCGGATCGGCGAGTCTGTTGCCGGTGACCTGCCGGCCGTGCGTCTGGACGAGGCAGGCAGCCGGGAGATCCGCCTGTTGCTGCACAACTTCAACGTGCTGCAGGCGCGGGTTGCCGAGCAACAGGACTTCATCGGCAAGGAGCGGGATCGTCTGGAGCGCGAGGTGTCGGTGCGCACTGCCGAACTGCGGGCCGTCAATGCGGCCTTGAATCAGCGCTCGGTGGAGGTGGAGGACCTCTACAACCGGGCGCCCTGCGGCTACCACTCGGTGGACCGCAACGGGGTCTTCCTGCGCATCAACGATACGGAACTGGAGTGGCTGGGTTACCAGCGCGAGGAGGTGGTCGGCAAGCTGCACCTGACCGACGTTCTTCCTCCCGAGCTGGCGCAGCGTTTCGAGGCGTACTTCGCCCAGTTCCAGCGGGAGGGCTTCATACAGGATCTGGAATGGGAGCTGCGTGGCAAGGATGGCGGCACGATGGCGGTGCTCATCAATTCCACGGCGATCCGCGACGCGGCGGGGCACTTCGTGGCGTCGCGCACCACCGTTTTCGACAACCGCCAGCGCAAGGCGCTGGAACTGGCGCTGCGCAAGAGCGAGGCGCTGCTGCACGGCGTGCTCGACAACGTGCCGGCGCTGATCGCCTACTGGAACCGGGACTTGCACAACGAGTTCGCCAACAACGCCTTCGAGGCGATGTTCGGGCTGACGCCGCCGGAAGTGAAGGGGCTGCACCTGCGGCAGGTGATCGGCGCCGAAGCCTTCGAGATGACCCGCCCCCACTTGGCGGCGGTGTTGCGCGGCGAAGGGCGCGCCTTCGAGCGTCCGCTGGTCGATGTCCGCGGCGTGCGGCGATGGACGCAGGTGCAGTACATCCCCGACTACGACGAGGGCGTCGTACGTGGCTTCTTCGCGCTGGCCTCGGACATCACCGCGGCCAAGGAGAAGGAGAGCGAGATCGAGGCGCTGAACCAGGAACTGGCCCGCCGCGCCGACGAGGCGGAGAGTGCCACCCGCGCCAAGAGCGTATTTCTCGCCAACATGAGCCACGAGATCCGCACGCCGATGAATGCCATCATCGGCCTCACCCACGCGCTGCGCCGTACCGGCATCGACGCGGCGCAGGCCGGTATGCTGGACAAGATCCAAGGCTCCGCCGATCACCTGCTGGGCGTCATCAACGACATTCTGGACATTTCCAAGATCGAGGCCGACAAGCTGGTTCTTGAGCGTGCCGACTTCGAGTTCGAGGCGATCCTGGCGCGCATCCGCTCGATGCTCGGTGAGCGCCTGCGGGAAAGGAACCTGGACCTGGTCTTCGACACCCCGGCCGGGCTGGGTTGGCTAAATGGCGACGCGGTGCGCCTGAGCCAAGCGTTGCTCAACTACCTGGGCAACGCGGTGAAGTTTACCGAGCGTGGCGGTATCACCTTGCGAGTGCGGGTCGTGGAGGAAGGCAGCGAAGGGCTGCTGCTGCGCTTCGACGTGGTGGATAGCGGCATTGGTATTCCGGCTGCCGCGCTGCCGCGCCTGTTCACGGCCTTTGAACAGGCTGACGATTCGACGACACGCAAATACGGTGGTACCGGCCTGGGGCTGGCGATCACCCTCCGGCTGGCCCGCCTGATGGGGGGCGAGGCCGGTGCCAGCAGTACGCCGGGGGCTGGCAGCACCTTCTGGCTCACGGCCCGCTTCCGCCGCGCGAACGCGCCAGCAGCTTCCTCCATCGATACCGCGGCGGGGGAAAACCTGCCGGCGGAAGCCATCCTGCGCCGCGATCACGCCGGCGCCCGCATCCTGCTGGTGGAGGATGAGCCGCTGAACCAGGAGGTCGCCCGCTTCTTCCTCGACGAATGTGGCCTGCAGACGACCACCGTCGGCGATGGCGCGGAAGCGGTGGCGCGGGTTGCCGTCGAGGACTTCGCGCTGGTGCTGATGGACATGCAGATGCCGGTGATGGACGGCCTCGAAGCGACCCGCCGCATCCGCCTGCTGCCCGGCAAGGCTCGACTGCCGGTGCTGGCGATGACCGCCAATGCCTTCGCCGACGACCGCGCGGACTGCATCGCCGCCGGCATGAACGATTTCGTCGCCAAGCCGGTCGAGCCGGCGGTGTTCTACGCGGTATTGCTGCGCTGGCTGGCGGCGCGCTGAGCCCGCTCCGGCTGTGTCGTGACGGCGGTGGATTGAATGCATACAATCCACGCTCCGACGACCCGGATTGATCCCATGCCTTCCAACACGCCCGCGTGGCGGCCGATTGACCTCGATCCGCACAAACCCGCCTACATCGCCATCGCCGACGCCATTGCCGCGGACATCCGCGACGGCCGCCTGGCTCCGGACACCCGGCTGCCGCCCCAGCGCCAGCTGGCCCACGTGCTGGGCCTCAATTTCACGACCATCAGCCGTGCCTACGCCGAGGCCCAGCGCCGCGGCCTGCTCGATGCGCGGGTCGGGCAGGGCACCCGGGTGCGTCCGGAGGCCTGCCCGCGGGTCCGCCACGCCGCCGCCCGCGCGCAGCTGATCGACATGTCGATGAACCTGCCGCCGGAGCCCGACCAACCCGCGCTGCTGGCCCGCATGGAGACCGGCCTGCGCGGGTTGTGCGGCGACATCAGCTCCCTGCTGCGCTACCAGCCCTTCGGCGGCAGCCCCGAGGACCGGGAGGCCGCCGTGCATTGGCTGGCGCGGCGCGGCATCGCGACCAGCGTCGACAAGGTGCTGGTCTGCCCGGGCACCCACAGCGTGCTCAACGCGCTGCTGAGCACCCTGGTCGGCACCGGCGGCGGCCGCGTGTGCTGCGACAACATCACCTATCCGGGCATCCGAGCGCTGGCGGCGATCCACGGCGTCAGCCTGCTCGGCCTGCCGTCCGACGCGGACGGCATCCTGCCCGACGCCTTCGAGCGCTGCTGCCGCGACAACCAGCCGGCGGCCCTGTACATCAACCCGACGATCCACAACCCGACCACCACCACGATGCCCGCCGGGCGCCGCGAGGCGATCGCCGAAATCGCCGCGCGCCACCAGGTGCCGGTGATCGAGGACGACCCTTACGGCCTGCTGCCGGAGGCGCCGCCGCCGAGCTTCAAGACCCTGCTGCCGGAGCTCACCTACCACGTCTGTGGCCTGTCCAAGACTGTCGGCGCCGGCTTGCGGGTGGCCTACCTGGCGCTGCCGGACGCCCGCCAGCTGCCGCGGATCAGCGGCATCCTGCGCGCGGTGTCGGTGATGACGCCGCCGATCTCGA
The DNA here is from genome assembly GCA_018241685.1 of Pseudomonadota bacterium. Classification (GTDB taxonomy): domain Bacteria; phylum Pseudomonadota; class Gammaproteobacteria; order Burkholderiales; family Rhodocyclaceae; genus Zoogloea. The sequence continues at coordinate 379,743 of JAFEDJ010000054.1, read as the reverse complement.
CGGCCATCGCCACCGAATGGGTGCTCGACGGCACTGCCGAGCAACTGGTCCGCTTCATCCGCGAGGAGTCGCGGGTGCGCCAGCAGCTGGCCGCGGCGGCCCTTGGCCCGGCCACCTTCCAGGCCTCGCCCGACGGTTTCCACCTGTGGCTGCCGCTGCCGGAAGGCTGGAGCCGGGTCAGCTTCGCGACCCACCTGCGCAACAGCGGCATCGGCGTGGTGACCAGCGACGCCTTCCTGGTCGGCGGCGCGGCGGTGGAGGCGGTCCGCATCTGCCTCGGCGGCGCCGCCAGCCGCGGCGACGTGCAGCACGCCATGGAGCTGGTCGGCGCGGCCCTGTCCCACCCGCCCGCGATCTACTCCTCCATCGTCTGAATCCCCTTGTCTGCCGCGGACGCGCCTGCGTCCCGGCGGGGCGGAGCATCCGCCGTCCGTCCCGACCCCTCTTCTCCACGCCGTCTCCGCCGACGCGCCCTGCAGGCCGCTGGACGCGGACAAAATCCACGCGATTGAAGATTGTATGCATTCAATGCATGCACGGCGTGGGTGCGCGTGGTGTCGCCGATGCACTGGCCAAGTGCGTTGATCTGCCAGCATTTTCGGGCTCCCGGGCAGCACCCCGGAACGCCCTTCGAAACCCAAGAAAATGATTCTTCGTACTTTTATTGTATGCATACAATAAAAGTAAATTGATGGCACGTCTGTTGCTGAATTGATGCTGCGCACCACCGGCGGCTGACATCGGCCCAGGCCTCCATGACACCCCGGCGGTGCGCATCTCAAATCCCAACCATGAGGAATCCGACATGCCCGCTGTGACCCTGCCCCCCCATACCGCCGGTGATTTCTTCGTCGACTACGAAGAGAAGGTCTTCGAGGACGTGAAGGCCGAACCCGGCCAGAAAGCCCTCGTCACCTTCCACACCGTCGCCTTCGAAGGCTCCATCGGCCTGGTGAACCTGCTGCAGGCCACCCGCCTGCTGCGCAAGGGCTTCGACACCACCATCCTGCTCTACGGCCCGGGCGTCACCCTCGGCCTGCAGCGCGGCTTCCCACGCCTGGGCGACGAGGCCTTTCCGGGCCACCTGGCGATCAACAAGCAGCTCGCCAAGTTCATCGAGGAGGGCGGCAAGGTCTATGCGTGCCGCTTCGCGCTGCAAGCCCTGTACGGCCACGGCGAGCCCTCGCTGATCCCCGGCATCCGCCCGATCAGCCCGCTCGACGTGATGGACATCCAGCTCCTGCACAAGCGCGACGACGCCTTCGTCATCAACAGCTGGACGCTCTGAGCGCCACGCCGAGGAGACGAGCATGACGACCGAACGAATCGTCCGCGTGGCCGCGGTGCAGATGAGCCCGGATCTCACGTCCGCCACCGGCACGGTGGACAAGGTCTGCCGCGCCATCCTGGAAGCGGGGGAGAAGGGCGCCCGGATGGTGGTCTTTCCGGAAACCTTCGTGCCCTACTACCCGTACTTCTCCTTCGTCCAGCCGGCGGTGGCGATGGGGGCCGAGCACCTCAAGCTGTACGAGCGGGCCGTCACGGTGCCGGGGCCGGTGACCCGGGCCGTCGGCGAGGCGGCCCGGCGGGCGGGGGCGGTCGTCGTGCTCGGCGTCAATGAGCGGGACCACGGTTCCCTCTACAACACCCAGCTGGTCTTCGACGAAACCGGCAGCCTGATTCTCAAGCGCCGCAAGATCACCCCGACCTATCACGAGCGCATGGTGTGGGGGCAGGGCGACGGCAGCGGCCTCAAGGTGGTGGACACCGGCATCGGGCGCGTCGGCGCGCTGGCCTGTTGGGAGCATTACAACCCGCTGGCCCGCTACACGCTGATGGCCCAGCACGAGGAGATCCACGCCAGCCAGTTCCCCGGCTCTATGGTCGGCAACATCTTCGCTGAGCAGATTGCCGTGGCGATCCGCCACCACGCGCTGGAGTCCGGCTGCTTCGTCGTCAATGCCACCGGCTGGCTGACCGATGAACAGGTCGCCGCGATCACCCCCGATCCGGCCATGCAGCGGGCCCTGCGCGGCGGCTGCCACACCGCCATCGTGACGCCCGAGGGCAACTACCTGGGCGAGCCCCTGCGGGAAGGCGAAGGCATGCTGATCGCCGACCTGGACATGGCCCTCATCACCAAGCGCAAGCGAATGATGGACTCGGTCGGCCACTACGCCCGCCCCGAGCTGCTGTCCCTGCAGGCCGATCTGGCGCCCAAGGCGCCGCTGCAAGGCTTGCGTGACGCGCTTTCCCCCTTCCCCGAAACCGCAGGAGTCGATCATGTCCATGACAGCGCTGCGCCCGCAACAGCTGATCTCTGAGTTGCAGAGCCACGGCTTCCGGCTCGACGCCGCGGCCGGCGGCCTGCACAGCCGGCGCGGCGGCGCCGGCCCGTCGGACCACGCGGCCATCCTCATCGACGGCCAGCCGGTGATGGTGCCGCTCCACACCGGCCGGGCGCTGCACTCGCCCTTCGTGGCGTCCCGCCCGGACGCCGCCGGCGAAGCCACCCTCAGCCGCGACGGGCAGCGCGTGGCGCGCATCGCCTTCGCCCGCCCGCCGCGCTTCTACCGCCTGCAGACGCTGGACGGCGTGCCTTACAGCCACATTGCCACGCTGCACAGCACCGACGTGCTGGCCACCACCGTGCTGCAGACCTGCACGCGCTACCAGAGCCGCGCCAAGGCCTGCCAGTTCTGCAGCATCGGGCAGTCCCTGGCGGCCGGCCGCACCATCGCCCACAAGACGCCCGAGCAGCTGGCCGAGGTGGCCCGCGCGGCGGTGCTGCTCGACGGCGTGCGCCACATGGTGCTGACCACCGGCACGCCGCCGACCCCCGACCGCGGCGCCCGCGTGATGTGCGACAGCGCCACGGCGATCCGCGCCGCGGTGGATCTGCCGCTGCAGGCCCAGTTCGAGCCGCCCGACGACTTCGCGTGGTTCCGCCGCGTCCGCGAGGCCGGCGTGGACAGCCTCGGCATGCACCTCGAAGTGCTCACCCCGGCGCTGCGCCAGCGCCTGATGCCCGGCAAGGCGGTGATCCCGCCGGAGCGCTACGACGAGGCCTTCGCCGCGGCGGTCGAGGTCTTCGGCCGCGGCCAGGTGTCCACCTACATCCTGGCCGGCCTCGGCGACAGCCGCGAGACCATCCTGGCGGCCTGCGCGCGGCTGATCGACCTCGGCGTGTATCCCTTCGTGGTGCCCTTCGTGCCGATCTCCGGCACGCCGCTGGAAGACCACCCGGCGCCCGACGCCGCCTTCATGGACGCCGTGCTGGCCCCGCTGGCCGACTTGCTCCACGCCGGCGGCCTCGGTGGCACGGCGATGAAGGCGGGCTGCGGCAAATGCGGCGCCTGCTCGGCCCAGTCCCGCTACGAGGCCCGGCCATGAACGCCCCGCTGTCCGCCATCGCGGCGCGGCTGCGTCTGCCGCGCCACTACTGCGTCGAACATGCCGATGCGGCCTCCCGTGTCGAGGCGCTGGCCCTGCGCCGGGCGGTGTTCTGCGCGGAGCAGGGCCTGTTCGATGGCAGCGACCGGGACGCCATCGACGACGACGCGCTGCTGCTGGTGGCCCGCCCGTGTCTGGATGGCGAGGACGGCGGCGGGCCGGCGCCGGTGGTCGGCACGGTGCGCATCCACCGCCTCGCGCCGGACGTCTGGCAGGGCTCCCGGCTGGCCGTCGCCGCCGAGTACCGGCGCGTCGGCGCCCTTGGCGGCGCGCTGATCCAGCTCGCCGTGCGCAGCGCCGCCACGCTCGGCTGCACGCGCTTCGTGGCCCAGGTGCAGGCTGCCAACGTGCCGCTGTTCCAGCGCCTGCACTGGCGCAGCACCGGCGAGATCGCGCTGCACGGCCATCCCCACCACCTGATGGAAGCCGACCTGGCCCACTACCCGCCGTTCGCGGCCGGCGCGGCCATGCGGGTCGACGTGAAGCGGGGGGCGTGATGGAACTCCAGGCCCTCATCGACACCCTGCGCGGCCACCCGGGCATCGCCCACAAGCGCGACATCGACGGCGTGCTGGCGGCGCTGGCCGGCCGTCACCTGCCGGAGGCCGGCGCCTGGCTCGGCGACGACTGCGCCGCGCTGCCCCGCGGCGACGGCCACCTGCTGTTCGCCATCGAAGGCTTCATCAACGCGTTCGTCGCCCACGATCCGTGGTTTGCCGGCTGGTGCGGCGTGATGGTCAACCTCAGCGACATCGCCGCGATGGGCGGCCGCCCGCTGGCGGTGGTGGACGCGCTGTGGAGCGACGGCCACCAGCAGGCCCAGGCGCTGATGCGCGGCCTGTCCGACGCGGCGGCGGCCTTTGGTGTGCCGCTGGTCGGCGGCCACAGCAACACCCGCTGCGACCGCGCCCAGCTGGCGGTGGCGGTGCTCGGCGAGGCGACGCGCCTGCTCACCAGCTTCGCCGCCCGCCCCGGCGACGCGCTGGTGATGGCAGCCGACCTGCGCGGCGCCTACCGGGAGCCTTTCGACAACTGGGACGCGGCCACCGCCGCCGACCCCGCCCGCCTGCGCGGCGACCTGGCCTTACTGCCGGAGATTGCCGAGGTCGGCCTTGCCCACGCCGCCAAGGACATCAGCCAGGCCGGTCTGCCCGGCACCGTGCTGATGCTGATGGAGTGCTCCGGGGTCGGCGCCCGCATCGACCTGGACGCCGTGCCGCGGCCGGCCGGCGTGGCGCTGGCGCGCTGGCTGCGCTCCTTCCCGAGCTTCGGCTACGTGCTGGCCTGCCGGCCGGCGCAGGCGGAAGCCTTGTGCGCCCGCTTCCACGCCCGCGGCATCGCCGCCGCAGCCATCGGCACAGTGACTGACGGCAGCCGCTTGATGCTGGGTCAGGGCGGCGCCGAGGGTCTGTTCCGCGACCTGGCCGTTGAGCCCTTGATGGGCGTCGGTCCGCAACGCGGCGTCTCGTCACAAGGAGGCCGGCCATGAACCGCGACAACCGCCCACTGCGCATCGCGTTGCTGACCCATTCCACCAACCCGCGCGGCGGCGTCGTGCATTGCCTGGAACTGGCCGACGCGCTGGTGGCCCTCGGCCACCGGGTCACGCTGCACGCGCCGGCGGCGCCCGGCACGCGCCTGTTCCGCAGCACCGCCGCGCAGCTGTGCCTGATCCCCGAGATGCCGGCCGGTGGCGATCTGCGCGAACGCGTCGAGCGGCGCATCGCGACCTTCACGGCATGGTTTGCCCAGCCCGGCCACGCCGACTTCGACGTCTTCCACGCCCACGACGGCATCGGTGCCAACGCGCTGTACGAGCTGCAGGCGCGCGGTGTGCTGCCGGGCTACGTGCGCACTGTCCATCACCTCGAAGACAGCTATGGCGACGCACGCCTGGATTTTCTCGAGCGCCGCTCCATCGCCGGCGCAGCGCGCCTGCTGTGCGTCAGCCCGAGCTGGGCGGCGCGGCTGGCGGAGCGCTGCGGGCGTGCCGCGGAGGTGGTCGGCAACGGCGTCAACCTGCGCCGCTTCGGCCCCGCCGCCGGGGCCCGCGACCGCCAGCTGCGGCAGCGCCTGGGCCTCGGCGCCGGGCCGGTCTTCCTGGCCGTCGGCGGCATCGAGGCGCGCAAGAACACCGTCGCCACGCTGCGTGCCTTTGCCCGCCTGCGGGCCACCCTCGGCAATGCCCGGTTGGTGGTGGCCGGAGGCGCCAGCCTGCTCGACCACGGTGCCTGCCGGCACGACTTCGACGCCGTGCTGGCGCGGGAAGGGCTCGCCGCGGTGGCGCTGCCGGACGACGGCCAGCCGCTGCCGCCGGACGTGCCGGTGATCCTCGCCGGCGTGCTGGCCGATGCCGATATGGCGCCGCTGTACCGGCTCGCCGATGCGCTGGTCTTCCCGTCCCGTGTCGAGGGTTTCGGTCTGGCCATCGTCGAGGCGATGGCCTGCGGCACACCGGTGGTGGTGTCGCAGATCGCGCCCTTCACCGACTTCCTCGCCGACGGGGACTGCCTGTGGGCCGATCCCGACGACCCGGATTCCATCGCCAACGCCATGTGCCGGGCGCTGATGCCCGGCACCCGCGAGCGCATCGTCGCCCGCGGCTTCCAGGTGGCCGTCCGCCACGACTGGCCGACCTGCGCCCGCGCCCACCTGCCGGCCTACCGGGCCGTGGCGGACCTGCCGCTTCCTGTCTCCCAACCTGCAAAGGAGTTCAACCATGCCTGAAATGTACTTCCACGTCCGCTGGCCCGACGGCCGCGAGGAGCGCTGCTATTCGCCGTCCCTGGTGATCGGCGATTTCCTGCAGCCCGGCCGCAGCTACCCGGTGGCCGACTTCGTACAGCGCTGCGAGCAGGCCCTCGGCGAGGCCAGCGCGCGGGTCCAGCAGAAGTACGGCTACTTCTGCTCCAGCGCCATGGACCAGCTCGGCCGCATCCGCGACGCCGCCCGCCCCTTCGAGGGGAGCGACGGCACGGTGCAGGTCGAGTCCTTCCAGCCCGGCGCGCGCTGAGCCGCCGCCCGTTCCCGCCGTCTTTGCCCATCCATTCCCGCGTCCATCCTCTTTTCAAGGAGCCGTCATGAACACCCTGTTTCCCCAATCCACCCAGCTGCTGGCGCGCCGCGACTATCCCGTGGTGATCGTCGGCGGCGGCCAGGCCGGTCTGTCCACCAGCCACTTCCTGCAGCAGCACGGCATCGCCCACATCGTCTTCGAGAAGAACCGGGTCGCCCATTCCTGGCGCAACGACCGCTGGGACACCTTCTGCCTGGTCACGCCGAACTGGCAGTGCCGCCTGCCGGACTTCCCCTATCAAGGCGACGACCCCCAGGGCTTCATGCTGAAGGACCAGATCGTCGACTACGTGGAGGCCTTCGCCCGCAAGATCGCGCCGCCCATCGTGGAGGGCGTGGCGGTCAACCACGTGCTGCGCGGCAAGTCCGGCCGGCTGGAGGTGAGCACCAGCGCCGGCCACTTCACCACCGACCACATCGTGGTGGCCACCGGCGGCTACGACATTCCCATCGTGCCGGCCTACGCGGCCAGCCTGCCGGCCCACATCCACCAGGTGCACTCGGTGGACTACCGCAACCCGGAATCCCTGCCGGCCGGCGAGGTGCTGGTGGTGGGCTCCGGCCAGTCCGGCGTGCAGATCATGGAGGACCTGCACCTGGCCAGCCGCAAGGTGCACCTCTGCGTCGGCCCGGCGCCGCGCTCGCCGCGCGTCTATCGCGGCCGCGAGGCGACCGAGTGGCTGATGGACATGGGCTACTACGAGCTGACCGTCGATCGCCATCCCCTCGGCGAGAAGGCCCGCGAGAAGACCAACCACTACATGACCGGGCGCGACGGCGGCCACGAGATCGACCTGCGCCGCTTCGCGCGGGATGGGGTCAGGCTCTACGGCAGCCTGGCCAACATCCAGGGCGCCACGCTGGAGTTCCTGCCCGACCTGACGGCCAACCTGGACGACGCCGACGAGGTCTACGTCAGTATCCGCAACGACATCGACAAGTACATCGCCGCCCACGGCATCGACGCGCCGGAAGAGCCGGCCTTCAGCAAGGTGTGGGCGCCGGAGGCCGACCCGCTGAGCGTGGACTGCACGGCGGCCGGCATCACCACCATCGTGTGGGCCATCGGCTTCCGCCCGGACTACCGCTGGATCGAGCTGCCGGCCTTCGACGGGCGCGGCCATCCCAAGTACCAGCGCGGCGTGTCGCCGGTGCCGGGCCTGTACTTCCTGGGCCTGCCGTGGCTGCACACCTGGGGTTCCGGGCGTTTCCTGGGCATCGCCGACGACGCCCGCCACCTGGCCGGCGTGATCGCCGGGCGCATTGCGCAAGGGGCCGAGGCCGAGCCGCCCCAAGCGGCCGTGGCCTGAGGCGCGACAGCCGAGAAAGGAGGCTTCCGATGCTCGAACTCGTCCTGTCCGAAGCGTTCCGCCCGAGCGCCCCGGCCCTGCACGGCCGGCAGCGGGTCGGCATGCCGCAGCTGGCCTTGAACGGCCTGTCGGAGAGCTGGCTGCTCGCCGACTGCGGCGACCGTCACTGGCAGCTGCTGGCGGCTGCCGCCGGCATGCCGGTGTCCCGCCTGCGTCACGGAGGCGGGCGGCGCGTCTATCCGGCCTTCCGGGCGGTGCGTCTGCGCCACGGCCGGCTCGGCAGCGTGGCGGAGGACGACGAGCTGGAGGTCGCCAGCCAGCTCGGGCGCGTCAGCCGCACGCAGTTCTACAGCAAGCACGTAGTGTCGGCCGGCGCCGGCCTGTGCGTGGTGGTGGAGATGCAGTCGGTGTTCGTCGCGCGGGAGACGGCCGGGCTCAATACCTCGGCTGTGCGCAGCCCGGTGGCGGGGCTGGAGCACGTGCCGGCGCTCGACGAGGGCCTGCGCTTCGCCGAGCTCAACCGGCGCGTGGTCCAGGCGCCCCAGGAGCGGGAGCCGGGCCGTTCGGCGCGCGGCGGGCACAGCTATGCGCCGTTGTCGGTGCGGCCCTGTCCGTCGCTGCATTTCAACGGCGCGGGCTTCCTGTATTTCGCACGCTTCCACGAGCTGGTCGATCAGGCCGAATGGAGCTGGTTCGGCCCCCGTGCGGCAGCCTGCGTGACGACCGAGCGGCATCTGCTGTACCACGGCAACGCCGACGTGGGCAGCGCGCTGTCGGTGCAGCTGTGTGCCGTGGAGCAGGGCGAGGCGGGGCTGCATCACCACTGCCAGTTGCTGGCCTCGGCGGACAAGCGCCCGCTCGCCGACGTGTTCACGCGGCGCAGCCAGCGCCTGGAGCAGGGGGATTTTCTCGAAGCCCTGTTCGAGCCGCGGGGCTGACGCGGTGTCAGCTCTGTGTGGCCGGCTTCTCCAGCCACCTGAGGAGGATGGCGTACAGGGCGTCGGGCTCGAAGGGCTTGGCGATGAAGTCGTTCATGCCGGCGGCCAGGCAGTGTTCCCGGTCTTCGGCGAAGGCGTTGGCGGTCATCGCCAGGATCGGCACTTCGGCGCGCTGACCGGGCAGGCGGCGGATCTCCCGCGTAGCCTGCAGGCCGTCCATCACCGGCATCTGGATATCCATCAGGATCAGAGCGTAGTCCTGTTCGCCGGCCAGGCGCAGGGCTTCGGCGCCGTCCTCGGCCAGGTCGCAGCGGAGGCCGGCGTCGCCGAGCAGCAGCAGGGCGACCTCCTGGTTCACCGGGTTGTCCTCGACGAGCAGTACGTGCGCGCCCGCATGGTTCCGGCTCAACCTGGCTTCCAGGCGCCCGTCGGGCGGATCCGCCGCCACAGGGTGCGTGTCGCCGGGCTTGCCGAAGCGTCCGCTCATCCAGAAGGTGCTGCCGGTGCCTGCTTCGCTGCGTACGCCGACTTCGCCGCCCATCAGTTGGGCGATATGGCGGGTGATCGCGAGGCCCAGGCCGGTGCCGCCATATTTGCGGGTGGTGGAGTTGTCGGCCTGCTCGAAGGCCTCGAACAGGTTGGCCTGCTGTTCCGCCGACATGCCGATGCCGGTGTCGCTGACTTCGAAGCGCAGCAGGTAGCCGTCGGCATCCTCCGCCACCAGATGCCCGCGCAGGCTGATCGTGCCGTGCTCGGTGAATTTCAGCGCGTTGCCGATGTAATTGACCAGCGCCTGGGATAGGCGCGTCGGGTCGCCGTGCAGCACCTCGGGCAGGCCCGTGAAGTCGGTGTGGAGCTGCAGGCCCTTGGCCGTCACCGCGTCGCCGGTGACCGCCAGCGTGGCGTCGAGCATGTCGTGCAGCCGGAAGTCCCGCTCGTTGAGGGCCAGCTTGCCGGCCTCGATCTTCGACAGGTCGAGGATGTCGTTGATGATCTGCAGCAGGTGCCTGCCGGAGGCGGCGATCTTGTCGAGCTGTTCGGCCTGGCGTTTGTTGACGTGGCTGCGCCGGACCAGGTGGGCCATGCCGATGATGCCGCTCAGCGGGGTGCGGATCTCGTGGCTCATGTTGGCCAGGAAGGCACTCTTGGCGACGTTGGCGCCCTCCGCTGCGGTCTTGGCCTCGGCCAGTTCCAGCGTGCGGAGGGTGACCAGTTCTTCCAGGTGGTGGCGGTAGCGGTCGAGTTCCTCCAGGTTGCGCTGCCTCTCGGTGATGTCTTCCTGCACCGCTACGTAATGGCTGATGCGACCGTCGGCCTGACGGATCGGTGTGATGATGGACAGGGCGGTGTAGCTGCTGCCGTCCTTGCGCCGGTTGAACAGCTCGCCCTTCCAGGTTTCGCCATGCTGGAGCGCGCGCCACAGGGACTGGAAGGTCGCCGGCGGCGTGCGGCCGGACTGCAGGAAGCGTGGGTTGTGTTGCAGCACTTCGTCGCGGCTGTAGCCTGTGTTGCGCAGGAAGGCTTCGTTGGCGTACTCGATGCGGGCGTCGAGGCCGGTGATGAAGATGTTGCCGGGGCTCTGCTCGACGGCCTGGGCCAGCTTGCGCAGCTGCTCCTCGACCTTCTTGCTCTCCGTGATGTCCAGCGAGATGCGGCATACGAAGCGGGCCGCGCCCGATGCGTCGAGGATGGGGAACATGTGCGACATGAAGGTGTGCGGCTGGCCGTCCACCAGCATGTTCTCCTCGATCGCATGGGGCTGCAGGGTTTTCAGCACGCAGGCGTCATTGGCGCGGAAGGTCTCGGCGGTGTCCACGGGGTAGAGATCGAAATCGGTCTTGCCGACGATCTGGTCTTCGCGGCGTGCGTGGATGGCCTGGAAATTGGGGTTGGCCAGCGCGTAGCGGCCGTCCGGTGTCTTGAGGGTGAGGGCCGAGGGGTTGTGGCGGACGATCGCACCGAACTTGAAGTCCCGTTCCATCAGCGCCGCTTCGGCCTGGTAGCGTTCGGTGATGTCGCGGGACAGGATGAGGACGCGCGCGTCGGGGCCCGTGTTGCTGCCCTTGCGGGCGACCGACAGCTCGAACCATTTGCACTTGCTGTCACGCCCGAGGCGGAGCACCTGGCCGTAGGAATGGCCCCTGGCGATGGCTTCGCGGATCGCTGCGAGCACGCCCGTGGCGGCGTCGGCGGGCAACACGTCGGTGACCTTGCGCCCGAGCAGGCGGGTTTTCTGGTCGGCCAACTGGGCCGGGTTCTGGGCCCAGATGCCCCGGTAGACGCCCTCGGCGTCCATGTCGAAGAGCAGGTCGGGAATGGCCTGCAGCGTGGCGGTCAACTCGGCATTCAGCTGGCGGATCGTGTCGGCGGTGTGCTGGTGCTCGGTGATGTCTCGGGAAATGCCGAAGACGCCGATCACACGGCCATCGGGGCCGCGGAGGGGGCCCTTGGTGACATGCAGGACGCACATGCCCCGCGGGGTGGCGACGTTTTCCTCGTAGGTCCGGGTGTCGCCGGTGGCGATGATCTGGCGGTCGATGGCGATCAGGCGTTCGGCCTGCTCGGGCGGAAAGAAGGCATGGTCGCCCTGGCCGTGTACGCTGGCGGCGGGATGTCCGAGGATCTGGCTGGCGGCCCGGTTGATCAGCATGTAGCGGCCTTCCAGGTCTTTCGCGAAGATCGCGTCCTGGGAGCTTTCGGCAATCGCTTCCAGCAGCTGCAGCGTCTGCTGGCGCTCGCTGCGGGCGTGGGAGGTGCGCTGCCAGGCGTGCTGCATCAGCGTGTACAGCAGTACGGCGGTGACGGCGACGAAGATCCAGCCCTTCGCGATGCTGGCGAAGGTTCTCTGCGCGGGGTCGGTGAGCAGGGCTTCCAGCGCCTTGTCGGACAGCAGGATCCACGCGGAGGCGAACAGGACGTAGATCGCGACGACTCTCAGGATGTGCGGGCGTTCTTCGGGTGGGCGGCCTGTCATGGAAATCTCGGCAGCAAACGGCGTCTGGACGCGCGGTGGTTGGTATTCCGACCCCGGCCATCATCGACAGGTCGGCCGCAAACTTCAATCAAGTTTTCCACGCTGCGCGAAGTTGTTCCAGTGCGGCGGCCAGCGCTGCCACCGGTGTGTGCCAGTCGCCGTGCTGCAGCTGGCGGAACAGCCGCATGGTGGGGTACCAGGGGCTGTCGGTGCGTGCGCGTAGCCAGCGCCAGTCGGTCTTGCGGGCCGGCAGCAGCACCCAGCAGGGGCGGCCGAGGGCGCCGGCCAGGTGGGCGACGGAGGTGTCCACACTGATCAGCAGATCGAGGCCGGCGAGCAGGGCTGCGGTGTCCGCGAAGTCGCCCAGATGGGGCGCCAGGTCGACCAGCGGAAGCGCCTGCGGGGCGGGCGGCAACGGCTGGCGGCTCTTCAGCAGGCTGAAGAAGCGTACGCCCGGCACCGTCCATAACGGGGCGAGGTTGTCCAGGGCCGGCAGGGAGCGTGCTTCGTCGTTGCTGTGATTGGGATTGCCGCGCCACACGAGGCCGACCCGCAGGGCGCCGTCGTCGCCGGTCGCGTCCAGCAGCGGGGCCAGCCGGCGGACCCGCTGCGGATCGGCGTGCAGGTAGGGCGCTCCGGCGGGAATGGAGTCCAGCCTGGTGCCGGCATGCAGCGGCAGGCTCAGCAGCACGGTCCAGTAATCGTGCTGGGCAAGCAGGGCCAGCCCTTCGTCCTGGTCGACCACCTGGTCGGCGCCGGCGAGGGTTTGCATCAAGGACGTGAGTTCCGGGCGGCAGGCCACTGTGACCCGGCTGGCGCCGAGCGACTTCAGCCACGGGACGTAGCGGCAGAACTGGATCTCGTCGCCGTAGCCCTGCTCGGGAAGGACGATGATCGTACGCCCCTGCAGCGGTTCGCCCTGCCATTGCGGCGTGCTGGTGGAGAGGGGGATCTCGCCCTTGCGGCGGGCCCGGACGAGCCGGCTTTCATGGTGCGGCCAGCCTTCGTCGAAGCGCCCCTGGACCAGCAGCAACTGGGCCAGATTGACGTGGCACTGGGGAAAGTCGGGCTGTAGCGCCAGGGCGTGGCGGAAGGAGGCCTCGGCGGCGCGGGCATCGCCTTGGTCGGTGAGCAGCACGCCGAGGTTGCAGTGGGCGGTGGCGAAGTTCGGGTCCCGGGCCAGTGCGGTGCGGTAGAGCGCGAGGGCTTCGTCGGGTCGGCCGTGGTGGGCGAGCAGGTCGCCGTGGTTGGTGAGGATGGGGGCCGAGTCTGGCGCAAGGGCCACGGCGCGGCGCTGGTACTGTTCGGCCTCGGCCAGCGCGCCGCGCTCCTCCAGCAGCAGGCCCAGGTTGGTGTGCAGGTTGGCGTCGTCCGGCAGCAGTGCGAGGGCCCGGCGCCACGCGGTTTCGGCTTCATCGACGGCGCCGAGGCGCTGCAGTGCGATGCCGAGGCCGTTCCAGGCCTGGGCGTAGTCCGGGACGAGTTCGCCTAGGCGCTGCCAGTAATCGGCAGCGTCAGCGTTCTGATCGAGCTGGCTGGCGCTTTCGGCGGCAATCTCCAGCAGTGCCGGGTCGCCGCCGCCGAGGCTCAGGCCCATGCGGGCGATGCGCAGTGCGTCGCGTGGGTTGTCTGCCAGCAGCGCGAGTTCCGCCTGGGCGACGAAGGGGTTGTCCATGGGCCGGGCCCGGTGCGGGAACAGTGAAGGGGACGCACAGGATAGGAAGTGGACGCCGTGCTGCCAAGCGGGTGTTGTCGAGCACGAAACAAGCAAGGCAGGCGTCACCCCGTGGGGTCGAATTCACTCCGCCCAGCGGGCGCCTGGCGGTGCCGCATGAGCGGGCCGATCTCGTTGCCAGGCGCGTCGGCGTGTGGGCAGGGTAATGCTCAGCGCCCCGTGTAGGTCGCGGGGCGCTTTTCGAGGAAGGCGTTGACCGCTTCCTTGAAGTCTTCCGTCGCCGCGCAGGTGGCGAAGCCCTGGCGTTCGGCATCCAGCTGGCCGGCGAAGTCCCGTTCGATGGAGCGGCGCATCAGCTGCTTGAGGGTGCCCTGGGCGATCGGCGCGCCGGTGGCCAGGCGGCGGGCCAGCTTGTCGGTTTCCTCCGCCAGCTGGTCGGCTGCCACGACGCGGCTCACCAGGCCCAGGCGCTGGGCTTCGGCGGCGTCGATGGGGTCGGACAGCAGCGCGATCTCCAGCGCCTTGTGCAGGCCGACGGTGCGCGGCAGGCTCCACGAGGCGCCGAGGTCGCAGCAGGTGCCCAGATTGACGTAGGCGAAGTTGAAGCGGGTGGTCTCTGCGGCGACGATCAGGTCGCAGGCCAGCGCCATGCTCATGCCGGCGCCGGCCACCGGGCCCTGGATGCTGGCGATTACAGGCGCGCGCAGGCCGGCGATGATCTGCATGCTCTCGTTGAGCGGCGCGATCAGCGTGTTGGGCACCGCCGCCGGGTTGTCGCGGAACTGGGCGATGTCGCCGCCGGCCATGAAGGAGCGGCCTTCGCCGCTGAGGATCAGCACGCGCAGCGCCGGGTCGTCCTGAAGGCGGCGCAGGGCGGCCAGCAGGGCCTGGGCGGTGGCGGTGTCGATGGCGTTGAGGACCTTCGGGCGGTTGAAGTGCAGGCGGTGGATCCCGCCGTCGCGGCTTTCGATGATCGGGCTGTTGCTCATGCTGGGGTCTCCTTGTCGTTCTTATGGTTTGTGGCGGCGCCGACCGAAAGGATCGACCGGCGTCCGCCGGTGACGCGCTTAGTCGTACTTGTAGAAGCCCTGGCCGCTCTTGCGACCCAGGTAGCCGGCATCCACCATTTCCTTCAGCAGCGGGGCCGGGCGGTACTTCGGATCATTGAAGCCATCGTAGAAGACTTCCATCACCGCCAGCATGGTGTCGAGGCCGATCAGGTCGGCAAGGGCCAGCGGGCCGATCGGTTGGTTGCAGCCAAGCTTCATGCCGGCGTCGATGTCCTCGGCGGTGGCGAGGCCTTCCTGCAGCGCGAAGATCGCTTCGTTGATCATCGGGCACAGGATGCGGTTCACCACGAAGCCCGGGCTGTTCTTGGCGGTGATCGGAGTCTTGCCGATGGCGGTGGCGAAGCCTTGCGCGGCGGCCAGCGTCGCGTCGGAGGTCTGCAGGCCGCGGATCAGCTCGACCAGGGCCATCATCGGCACCGGGTTGAAGAAGTGCATGCCGATGAAGCGCTCCGGCGACGACACGGTAGCGGCCAGCTTGGTGATGGAGATCGACGAGGTGTTGGTGGCGATCAGCGTGGTGGCCGGCACGATGCTGTCGATTTCCTTGAGGATGCGCAGCTTGAGCCCCTCGTTCTCGGTGGCGGCCTCGATGACCAGCTCGGTGGCGGCCAGGTCGGCGTAGGCGGTGGTGCCGCGGATGCGGGCCAGCGCTGCGTCCTTGTCGGCGGCGCTGATCTTTTCCTTCTTGACCATGCGGTCGAGGCTGCTGGCGACGGTCTTGACGCCGCGCTCGACGGCCTCGGTGGAGATGTCCACCATCACCACGTTGATGCCGGCCAGCGCACAGACCTGCGCGATGCCGTTGCCCATGGTGCCGGCGCCGATCACGCCGATGTTTTGAATTGCCATGCTGTTGCTCCTGTTTGCGTAGTTTTTAAGAACTTTTTTAAACGCGTTCGAAGATGGCGGCGATGCTCTGTCCGCCACCGATGCACATGGTCACCAGGGCATAACGGGCCCCGTGCGGTGGAGCTCGTAGATGGCCTTGGTGGTGATGATGGCCCCGGTCGCTCCCACCGGATGGCCCAGGGAGATCCCCGAGCCATTGGGATTGACGCGGGCCGGATCGAGGCCCAGTTCCCGTGTCACGGCGCAGGCCTGGGCTGCAAAAGCCTCGTTGGACGTCGATGACGTCCAGATCTGCGACGGACAGCCCGGTGCGCTGGAGCACCAGGCGGGTGGCGGGAACGGGGCCGATGCCCATGTACAGCGGTTCGACGCCAGCGTGAGCATACCCGACAAGTCGGGCCAGCGGCTTGAGACCAAGGGCTGCCGCGCGTTTCGCCTCGGCCACCACCACCGCCGCGCTGCTGGCTCTCCAGCGCAGTTCGACGCGTTCTTGCCGGAGATCGGCAGCTTGCTGCAGGTCGAGATGACGGCCCGTCGGAAGTGCATCGCTGGAGCCTGGCGCGGCACATCCTGAAAAAGGCCGGTGATGCGGAAAGCGGGAGTCGTTCAGCCCGGTGATTGGCGCGGAGGGCTGGGGCGGAGGGTCAGTCCCAGCCATAGGGCCAGGCAGACGAAGACGCTCAGACGGGGCATGTCGAGCAGGCTGTCCACCATCCCCACGACCATCAGCCCGCTCAGCCCACCCATCAGCGCCCGGGCGAAGGGCATGGCGCGGGTGGTGCTGCGGAGCAGGCGCAGGCCGATGAAAACCAGAGCGGTGAGCAGCGCGGCGATGCCCAGCCAGCCCTGCTCCACGTACAGATGGACGAGGAGGTTCTTGGCGTGCCAGGGCAAGTGGTCCCGGTCGGAGGTGATGAACCAGCGGTCGACCCCCTGCTCGAAGTCGCCATTGGCGAGCAGGGAGCGGCCGTCGGCGGCGATGAGCTCCAGGTCATCCACCAGCACCCGTCCCGGGGAGGACAGGGACAAGGACGCCACGGCCGGCCGCGGCGGGAAGCCTGGTGTAAGGGTGCCGGGGTCGGAGACGCCTTCGATGGTCTGCCAGCCGTCCGCGCCTTTGACCGTAAAGCTGCGGCCCACACAGTCCGCGGAATAGATCAGGTGTTTCCGGCACAGGCTGATCAGCAAGGTGGCCTCAGCGCTGCTCTTCACCCTTAAGCGGAAGCGGAACGGGACCGTGGCGTCCGTAGCGACCCGCTGGGATACCCGCAACTCCTCTCCGTAGCCGATGGTGTGGCGGGCACCCCCCAGCTCCAGCTGACGTCCGCTGGCGTCCCGGTGCAGATGGGCCGTGCCGGGCAGGCCCTCGTCGGGAAGATTCCAGAAGAACGCCTCGGGAAACCGTCCCAGTCCTAGGCCGAGGATCTGCTCCAGCGGGCTGTGGACCATGTTCGCGCTGGCCCGGAAGTGGGCCATACGCCCGCTGAGGTCCTGGCTGCTCGTGGCCATGCGTTCGCCCATGTAGGAGCTGGTCATCGTCGCTACGCCAAGGCCTCCGATGGCCGTGAAGGCCAGCACGGTGGGCAGTGGGAGCATGCTCGGAAGCCACAGGGGGCGGGGCAGCAGGGTCTGGCAGAGCAGGACGGCAAAGGCGCCGCCGGCCGCCAGGGCCGCACCGGGCAGTGCTTCCGGCCCGCCCCAGTGGATGCCGACCCAGGCGGTGTTGCCCGCTGTCCAGGTCAGCAGGGCGAGCATCAGGGCCGGACTCGGGCCGTTGCGCCGTTGCAGCAACAGGACCGTGGCGGTTGTGCCCGCCGCCAGCAGATAAGCCAGATAGACGCCCTTGGGCAACCAGAACTGGGCCAGCGGGGTCAGCGCCAGCAGTGCCAGGCCGGCCACCACGCCGGCGAAGAGCGGTCCCGGCGACATGCGGTGAATGGCACCGCCGGCCTGGTGGCCCAGCACGACCAGACCGACGAAGGCCACCAGACCCCGGTAGCCGCCGCCGCTGAAGCTGCCCAGGCAGCCCGCGGCCACCAGTCCGGCCAGCAGCAGCGTCGGGAACAGGTGGAGTCGTGGCATGTCCTGACGGGCAGGATGTCGGCTCAGCAGTTGCATCCCGAACATGACGAGCAGGGACAGGCCGACCGCGGCATAGACGATTCGCGAGAAAGTCGTGAAGATCGCGTAGATCCCCAGCGCGGAGGCCACCGCTGCGACGATGCGGAGGGCTGGATGGCGGTGGGTGGTGAGCAGCAGGGCGAAGGGCAGGGTAAGGGCCAGCCAGGCGTCGAGGAGTGCCCCCCCTACGTGCATTTCCCAGAACAACGCACTGCTCCGGTAATCCGCCGAGAAATTGGTGAAACCCGGAAAGCTGATCCGCTCCCACAGGGCGGCCAGGCTGCAAGTGGTCAGACCGAGGGTCATGCCCAGGGCGAAGCGGGTCAGGGCGGCTTCACCTTCCCGGCGTATGCTCAGGTGCAGGAAGGGGATGAGCAGGAAGGCCAGCACGAAGCCCTTGCCGATCCGCAAGGCGTTGAGGGGGGAGGCATAGCTGATCAGATCCCCCGGGTCGGCGCTGCCGACTCCCTGGAGACCGAGTACGCCCGAAACGCCCACACTGGCCGCCAGCAGGCCGAAACTCGCGAGGGCGCCCGGGTTGAGGCGGACGGGCGCCGGTTCGCTGTTGCTACTCGGTTGGGCGGCAAAGGTTTCGTGCAGGCCCAGGGCCGCCAGGGTCGCGAGGAGTAGCGCATCGCTTTCCGTCGCATAGATGTGGCCACTCCACGGCGCCAGGTCGGCCACCGGCCAGAGGGCCGGCAGCAGGGTCAGCCACAGGCCTGGCCAGCGTACTGTCGCGCCCATGTAGGCGGCCAGCAGGACGCCTGCCAGCAGGGGGGCGAGAGGGTAGGTATACAGCCAGGCGGCCAGACCGGCCAGGGCCAGGAGGGCGATCAGCACGCCGTACAGGCGCGCCCGGGCAGGAGCGGGGCGGACAGCAGCAAGAGACACGATGAATGAGGGCTGGAACCGGTCGGCCGGATGCTAACTGATTGACCACGGGCTTGTCCCGTCTGTCGGGGCGTTGCCGTCCTTGACCGGCCCGCCTGAGCGCCGCAGCATGGCGACCTGTCACCCCACGTCTCGAACCATGTCGTCCGTACCCCTGGAACCTACCCCCGCCCTGCGTTGCCGGCCTCTGCTGATGCGGGTGCAGGCTACCCGCCCAGCCTTTCTCGGCGTGACGCTGTTTGCCTGCCTGATCGGGTTGGCGGTGGCCCACGGTAGTGGCGTCGCTATCGACGGGTTGAAGGCCGGGCTGACGATCTTCTTCGCTCTCGTCGCCCATGCCGGCATCAATGTCCTCAACGACTACTACGACGCCCGCAGCGGTGCCGACGCGGCCAATGAGGAGCGCCTGTTCCCCTTTACCGGCGGTAGTCGCTTCATCCAGAACGGTGTGCTGTCCGAGGCGGAGACCGGGCGTCTGGGCTTCGGCCTGCTGGCCGCGGTGGTGCCCGCCGGTTTATGGCTGGCCTGGTCATCGGCGCCGGGCCTGGTCCTGATCGGCCTGGCTGGCTTGTTCCTCGGCTGGGCCTATACGGCGCCGCCGCTGGCACTGGTCTGCCGTGGCTTGGGCGAGCTGGCGGTAGCGGCGGGTTGGCTGATCGTGGTGGTCGGCACTGACTTTGTGCAGCGTGGCGGTTTTTCGCTCGTGCCTGCCATCGCCGGCCTGTCCTATGCGCTGCTGGTGGCGGCAATCCTGTTCATCAACGAATTCCCCGATCGGCGTGGTGATGAAGCGGCCGGCAAGCGCACGCTGGTGGTCCGCCTCGGGCCGCACTCTGCCAAGTGGGCCTATCTCGGCCTGATACTGCTGGCCTACGGCTGGCTGGTACTGATGGTCGGGCAGAATGTGTTGCCGCGAGGCGCAGCCGCCGCCGCGCTGACGTTGATCTTTTCTTTCCGTGCCGCCCGCTATCTGCTGATCCATGCCAGTGAGCCGGTCGAGCTGGCGCCAGCCCTCAAGCTGACGATCGTCGCCGCCAACCTGCACGGCCTGGTCCTCGCGGCCACACTGGCGTTCGGACGTTGGCCGGGAGCCCTGTCATGAGTTTCGAGCTGCCCTTCGCTGCCGCGGACATTCACGGCATCATCTTCGACATGGATGGCCTGCTGCTGGACAGCGAGCGCGTCGCCCTCGCCACCGTCGCCACAGCGGCTGCCGAGCTGGGGCTGGAATGGCGCGCCGAAGTAGGGTTGGCGATGGTCGGTCTCAACTCGCAGGACGGCCCGAAGGTAATCCGCCACCACCTGGGCGAGGACTACCCGGTGGCCGATCTCTATGACGCCTTCGGGCGCATCTACGAAGAGGCCATCGCCGCCGGCAGCATCCCGCTGAAGGGTGGCGTGGTGGAGCTCTTCGACGTGCTCGATGGCCTGTCCCTCGGCCGCGTGGTCGCCACTTCGACGCGTCGCTCCCGTGCCGAGCCCAAGCTGGCGGCGGTGGGCCTGCTGCCGCGGGTGCACGGCATGGTATGTGGCGACGAGGTGAGCCGCGGCAAGCCGGCGCCGGACATCTTCCTGGCGGCAGCCGCGCGCCTCGGCGTACCGGTGGCGAACTGCCTGGTGCTGGAAGACTCCAACGCAGGTGTGCGCGGCGCACTGGCGGCCGGTACGCGGGTGGTGATGGTGCCCGACCTGCTGCAGCCCGCCGACGACGTGCGGGCGGCCGGCGTGCCGGTGGCGGTCAGCCTCCGCGACATCGCCGGTTTCCTGCTGACGAGGAGCGCCTGATGCGTCGAATACTCTGGCTGGCGGCCTGCCTCGTGGCCGCGCCGGTGCTGGCGGAGGACGCCGCGTCGACGGCCTTCTGCCTGTTTCCGCTGCCGTCCGACAGTGGCGTGCAGCGCTGGATCAACCTGGGCATCGTGCAGTACCTGGATGTCCGCTCCGACGAGGTCCGGATCTATTTCGGCGGCGGCAACCTGGGTAGCGGCCATGAGGCACGTATCCCGGTGAAGGGGCGCGAGGAGGCCGACGCGCTCCTCGCCAGCCTGCGCCGCACGGCCGCCGCCTGCGCCAGATCAAATTCAGTCAACCCGGCCAATTCGGCCTACCTGGGAGGAACTCCGTGAAACTCATCGGCATGCTGGATTCACCCTTCGTACGACGAACCTTCATCACCGCCCGGATGCTCGGGATTCCCTTCGAGCACCAGTCCCTGTCGGTCTTCCGCAATTTCGACGAATTCCACACCATCAACCCGCTGGTCAAGGCCCCGACGCTGGTCTTCGACGATGGCGAGGTGATGGTGGACAGCACCCACATCATCGCCTGGCTGGAGCGTATCGCGCCGCCGGGCAACAGCCTTATGCCGTCCGACGCGGCCGGCCTGCGGCGCTGCCTGCAGCTCACCAGCCTGGGCCTGGCGGCGGCCGAGAAGAGCGTGCACCGGGTCTATGAGATGAAGGTGCGCCCGAAGGACTACCGCGACCCGGACTGGCTGCGCCGCGTCGAAGGGCAGATCCGCGATACCTACGCGGTGCTCGAGCAGCACGTAGGCGACGCCGACTGGCTGTGCGGCGCGCGCCCGACCCAGGCCGACATCACCGTGGCGGTGGCCTGGCGTTTCACGCATTATTCGGCCCCCGGCCTGGTCGCCGACAGCGACTACCCGGCCCTTGCCGCGCTGGCCGCCAACGCCGAGGCGCTGCCGGCCTTCATGGCGGCGGACTACAGCTAAGCACTCTGTGACCCCCTTTTCCCGCGAGATTCGATGATTGGACGCATCACCGGCCGCCTGGCCGAAAAGAACCCGCCGCAGATCCTGGTCGACGTGAATGGCGTCGGCTACGAACTGGAAGTCCCGATGAGCACCTTCTACGGCCTGCCCGCCACCGGCCAGGCCGTCAGCCTGTCCACCCACATGGCGGTGCGCGAGGACGGGCACTTCCTGTACGGCTTCGCCACCGAGGACGAGCGGGCCGCCTTCCGCCAGCTGCTCAAGGTGGCCGGCATCGGCGCGCGCACCGCGTTGGCGGTGCTGTCCGGCCTGTCGGTGGCCGATCTGGCTCAGGCGGTGGCGCTGCAGGAGAGCGGCCGCCTGGTGAAGATCCCCGGCATCGGCAAGAAGACTGCCGAGCGCCTGCTGCTGGAGCTGCGCGACAAGCTCGCCAAGGCACTGCCGGCGGTGGCCGGGAGTGTCGCCGCCAGCCTGCCCGGCGACGACCGGGCCGACATCGTCAACGCGCTGCTGGCCCTCGGCTACAACGAGAAGGAGGCCCTCGGTGCGGTCAAGAATCTGCCGGAAGGCGTCGGCGTCTCGGACGGCATCCGCCAGGCACTGAAGGGCTTGTCGAAGGCCTGACACCGCAGCGGGCGGCGTGGGCTCCCAGGTCTGCCGGGGCGGCGGGATCGTCCTGCTACGGTGGACGTGGCACTGTCTAAAAGATCAGGGATAATTCCGCCCATTCCATCCGAGAGGGCGCCCATGACTCCCCGACGCACTGCCCAGCTGGCCATCACCGCCGTGCTGATCCTCGGCTGCGCCCTCGTGCTCAGCCCCTTTTTCGCGGCCATCCTGTTCGCCGGCACGGTGTGCGTGACCACTTGGCCGATGTACCAGGCCCTGCACCGACGCTTCGGGCGCCGCGACGGGTTGGCG
This sequence comes from Pseudomonadota bacterium, assembly GCA_018241685.1. Taxonomy (GTDB): domain Bacteria; phylum Pseudomonadota; class Gammaproteobacteria; order Burkholderiales; family Rhodocyclaceae; genus Zoogloea. Next base: position 357,732 of record JAFEDJ010000054.1, on the reverse strand, counting down.
GCGCTGACCATGACCCTGTTGCTGACGGCGGTGCTGCTGGTGCCGATGGTCGGTCTGGCCGCTTCGCTGACCGATTCGGCGATCACGCTGGTCGATTATGTGCGCGGCCTCATCGAGCAGTCCGACGGCCAGCCGCCTCACTGGCTGAAGGACATCCCGCTGGTCGGCCACGACATCGACGCCTATGTGCGCAAGCTGGCCCACAGCCAGACCGAGGTGCGCAAGCTGGCGCTGGAAGCCATCGAGCCGGCGCGCAAGTTCGCACTGGGCCTCGGCGGCATGGTCGGTCAGGGCCTGCTGCAGATCTCGCTGGTGCTGTTCATTGGCTTCTTCCTGTACCGCGACGGCGCGCGCATCGAGGCCCAGTTGGAGGTCGGCGCTGCACGCCTGGGCGGCCCGGTGTGGGGCGACCTGCTGCACCTGGCCGGCAGCACCGTGAAGGCAGTGATGATCGGCATCGTCGGCACCGCTGCAGCCCAGGCCCTGGTGGCGCTGATGGGCTTCCTGGTGGCCGGCGTGCCGGGGGCGTTGCTGCTCGCCGCCGGGGTGTTCTTCCTGTCGCTGGTGCCCGTCGGGCCGCCGCTGATCTGGGGCGGCGCAGCCTTCTGGCTGTACCAGCAGGGGGACAACGGCTGGGCCATCTTTATGGTGCTGTGGGGCCTGCTGGCGATCAGCTCGGTGGACAACTTCCTCAAGCCGATCCTGATCAGCCGCACGTCCAGCCTGCCGATCCTGCTGATCGCCCTGGGTGCCTTCGGTGGCGTGCTGGCCTTCGGCTTCATCGGCATCTTCCTTGGACCCACTTTCCTGGCCCTCGGCCAGGCCTTGTTCACCAGCTGGACCGTCAGCCAGTCGGCCGATGCGCCGGCCGCTGAACTCGCAGAGGCTCCGGAGGGCCGTTCATGATCCACACCGACGACATCAAGGGTGGTCAGCCCGATCCCTCCGCACGCCTGATCACCGCCCAGCGCGCCAGCAACCAGGAAGAGGCGCTGGAGCGGGCGCTGCGCCCCAAGCGGCTTGACGACTATGTCGGCCAGCAGAAGATCCGCGACCAGCTGGACATCTTCATCGAGGCCGCCAAGCGGCGTAGTGAAGCGCTGGATCATGTGCTGCTGTTCGGCCCACCGGGCCTCGGCAAGACGACGTTGGCCCACATCGTGGCGGCCGAGATGGGCGTCAACCTGCGCCAGACCTCCGGCCCGGTGCTGGAGCGCGCCGGCGACCTGGCGGCGCTGTTGACCAACCTCGAACCCCACGACGTGCTGTTCATCGACGAGATCCATCGCCTGAGCCCGGTGGTGGAGGAAATCCTCTACCCGGCGCTGGAGGACTTCCAGATCGACATCATGATCGGCGAAGGCCCGGCGGCCCGCTCGGTGAAGCTCGATCTGCCGCCGTTCACGCTGGTCGGCGCGACGACCCGCGCCGGCATGCTGACCAACCCGCTGCGCGACCGCTTCGGCATCGTCGCCCGCCTGGAGTTCTATACGCCGCAGGAGCTGTCCTACATCGTCAGCCGCTCTGCCGGCTTGCTCGACGTGGAGATCGAGGATACCGGCGCCTTCGAGATCGCCCGCCGGGCCCGCGGCACGCCGCGCATCGCCAACCGCCTGCTGCGCCGGGTGCGCGACTACGCAGAGGTGCGCGCCGACGGCCGCATCACCGCGGGCGTGGCGGACGCGGCGCTGACCATGCTGGACGTGGACCACCTGGGCCTCGACCTGATGGATCGCAAGCTGTTGGGGGCGATGCTGGAAAAATTCGGCGGAGGCCCGGTGGGCCTGGACAACCTGGCAGCGGCGATCGGCGAATCGTCCGACACCATCGAGGACGTGCTGGAACCCTACCTCATTCAGCAGGGCTACCTGCAGCGTACGCCGCGGGGCCGCATGGCCACCGCGTCGATCTGGCAACACTTCGGCCTGCTGCCGCCCGGCGCGGCGGGCAGCGGCAGTCTGCGGGAGGGCGACGCCTAGGCGTCAGAACTGCCCAGCGCGGTGTGCACCCGCTCGGCGGTGCTCAGGAAATCGTCGAGGTTTTCCTGGTCGAGGGGCTGGATGTACAGCCGTGCGGCCTTGGCGGTGATCGTCAGGCCGCCTTTCTGGTCGCGTGCGATCCAGCCTTGCTGGATCAGGTTGCTGACCTTGCGGCGCACGGTTTCCCGCGGGATGCCGGTGGATGAGCTGATCGAGAAGGCATTGCAGGGGCGCAGCGGCAGCTGTCGGAAGTCGTCGTCGGCGGTGCTCCGGATGATCGACGTCAGGGTCTGGTCGTCCAGGCCGAGGCCGCCGATGTTGTAGAGGCCGACTTCGCCGAGGACGATCGGCAGCAGCAGATCGCCCTCGAAGGCAGCATACAGACGCACCAGGTAGCGCAGGTTGTAGCGGGAAAGCAGGAGGGCTGCGGCGCGTCGGTCGGGGCCTGCCAGGGCCCCGTTATCGCCCGCCATGGGGGGGGCGAGGAAGACCGACTCGCGGGAGCCAGGGGGCAAGGGGGTGTCCATCGGTAGCTCCATCGGGATAATCAATCGGAATGCTGAAACACTATTTAACTTTTCAGTGGCTTGAGCATACACACCTCTTGCCACTCGCATGCCGAAAAACTACCCGTTTTGGGTTTTTCTATATCTGACAGGCCAGTCCCTTGAGGTATTCGCCTTCGGGTACGGCCAGCCCGATGGGATGATCGGGGGCTGCGGACAGGCGGTGCAGGATGCGCGCTTCGACGCCGACGTCTGCAGCTGCTCCGGCAACGATTTTCTGGAACAGTTCCTGGCCGATGCCGCCGGAGCAGGAATAAGTCATCAGGATGCCGCCCGGATTAAGCAGGCGAAAGCCCAGCAGATTGATGTCCTTGTAGGCGCGTGCAGCCCGCTCGGCGTGGGCGGCGGACGGCGCGAACTTGGGCGGATCGAGGACGATCAGGTCGAACTTGCGGCCTTCGGCCTTGAAGCCGCGCAGGGCCTGGAAGACGTCGTCCTCGCGCCATTCGGCGCAGCTGGCGTCGAGCTGCGGGTTGAGGGCCAGGTTGCGGGCGGCGGTGAGCAGCGCCGGGCCCGACGAGTCGATGGAGATCACGCTCTTCGCGCCGCCGGCCAGTGCCTGCAGCGAGAAGCCGCCGGTGTAGCAGAAGCAGTTGAGTACGTCGCGGCCGGCCGACAGCTGGCCGGTGAGCAGGCGGTTGTCGCGCTGGTCGAGGTAGAAGCCGGTCTTATGGCCGCCGACCACATCCACTTCCATGCGCACGCCGTTCTCGACGATGCTCAGGGTTGCCGGCAGCTCGCCATGGGCCAGGCCGGTGACCGGGCCGAGGCCTTCGAGCTTGCGCACATCGGAGTCGGAGCGCTCATAAACGGTGCTGCAGCCAGTGGCCTGGACAAGGCCGGCGACGATCGCCTCGCGCCATTTGTCGGCTCCCGCGCTGGTCAGCTGGACGACGACGACAGGGCCGAAGCGGTCGGCGATGACGCCCGGCAGGCCGTCGGACTCCCCGTGGATCAGGCGCACGCCATCCTGCCCGGCCAGCCAGGGGTGGGTGGCCCGCCGCGCCACCGAGGCGGCAACGCTGCGCTTGATGAAGGCGTGATCCACCGACTGATCGCAGTCGAAGGTCCATACCCGCGCGCGGATTTGCGATTCCGGCGACCACGCCGCCCGCGCCAGTGCCCGCCCGTCGGCGTCCTTCACCAGCACCGTATCCCCCGGCCGCGCCCGCCCCTCCAGCCGATCCACGGAACCGGCAAAGATCCAGGGGTGACGACGGAGTACGGAACGTTCCTTGCCGGGCTTGAGAATGAGATCGGTCATGACAGTGGCGCTATGAAAAGGAGGAGCAAACAGAAGGAAAGGGGACAACCAAGGAAAACAACAGAGCAACAAACAACCCCTGCGGCTAGGGGGCAGAAGGCGTAGCGAGCGGTTCGAGGTCGCAACGAGAAGCACAGCCGTACTCGAGTACGGCGAGCATCACAGTTGCGAGATCGAGCCGCGCAGTAGCCTTATGCCCCCTAGCCGAGTTGGCGGATGAGGGCGGCGCTGACCATCTCGCCGATGCGCGTGACGTACAGCGTACCCATCTCAGGATAGAACCGTTCCGGGTCTTCGCTGCCCATCGCGAGCATGCCGAAGGTCTGCTCATCGCGGCGCAAGGGCACCAGCGCCACCGAGCGGATCAGCCGGCTGGCCGGGCCGAACCAGCCGGTGGCCTCGCGCAGCGCCGGTGTGCCGCAGTAGGGCTGCATGAGGTCGCCGCTGAAGAAGCGGACTTCCTCACCGACGGGAAGGAATTCGGGCCCGCTGCGCGTCAGCACGCTGTTCCACACGCGAAAGGCCACGTGGGGCACGGCGAAGTCCTCCTGCAGATGCAGGTAGATGACCCGGCGGATCGCCTCGAAATCCTCGGCTTCCAGCAGGGACACGGTCAGGCGATGGACCTTGGCGCTGATGCCGTCGTTCTCCTCGCCGAAGGACAGCAGCTCGGCGAACTTGTCCTCCAGGTGAGCGATGCGGTCGCGCAGGGCGATCAGCTGGCGCTCGGTGAGGGAGATCGCGTGGCCGGTGTGCGGGTGGCCCACCGTCAGGTCGGTCAGCAGGGTCGAGTGTTCGTCGAAGAAGTCGGGATGCTCCTGCAGGAACTGGACGATGTCGGAAGGATTCATGGCGTTCGGGCCGGAGGGCGCAGGTGAGGGTTCAGGGAAGCGTCAGCTCACCCGAAAAGACGGTGACCGCCGGGCCGGTCATCAGGACCGGGGTGCCGACACCGTTCCACGCGATGGTGAGTTCGCCGCCACGGGTTTCGACGGTGACGGGAGAGACAACCAGCTCGCGCAGGATGCCTGCCACCACCGCGGCGCAAGCCCCCGTGCCACAGGCCAGGGTTTCGCCAGCGCCGCGTTCGTAGACCCGCAGGCGTACCCGATGTTCATCGACAACCTGCAAAAAGCCGGCATTGACCCGCGCCGGGAAGCGCGGATGGTTCTCGATCAGGGGGCCCTGGACAGCCACCGGGGCGGTATCCACGTCGGCCACCACCTGCACCGCGTGGGGATTGCCCATGCTGACGGCGGTGATGGCGACGGTGGTGCCGGCCACGTCGAGGGGCTGCACGTGGGCGTCGGAGTCGCTGACGAAGGGCACGTCGGCCGGCTTGAGGACCGGCACGCCCATATCGACGGTGACGTTGCCGTCCGCTTCGAGGCGCGGTGCGATGATGCCCTTCTTGGTCTCGACGCGGATCTCCTGCTTGTCGGTGAGGCCCTGGTCGAAGACGAAGCGGGCGAAGCAGCGGGCGCCGTTGCCGCACTGTTCCACCTCACCGCCGTCGGCGTTGAAGATGCGGTAGCGGAAGTCCACGCCCGGTGCCTGGGCAGGCTCGACGACCAGCAGCTGGTCGCAGCCGACGCCGAAGTGGCGGTCGGCCAGATGGCGGACCTGTTCCTCGGTGAGCTGGATGTCCTGACGCACGGCGTCGATCATCACGAAGTCGTTGCCGAGGCCCTGCATCTTGGTAAAGGCGAGTTTCTTGCTCATGGGATAAGATCCAGGTAATCGCGCCACACGCAGCGGTCCATCACGACGGTGATGCCCGCCGCACGGGCCCGCTCGGCCGCTTTTTCGTTGATCACGCCGTCCTGCAGCCACAGGCGCTTGACGCCCATCGCGATGCACTCGTCGACGATCGGGTCGATCTGATCGGCAGAGCGGAACACGTCCACCAGGTCGATCGGGTGGGGAATGTCGGAGAGGTGCGGATAGGCCTTTTCGCCGAGAACTTCGGCAACGGCCGGCCGAACCGGTACGATTCGGTATCCGAAACCCTGCATGCCCTTGGCCACCCTGTGGCTCGGGCGATCCGGACGCGGCGACAGGCCGACCACGGCGATCGTCTTGACCTCCTGCAGCAGGCGGCGGACCTGGTCGGGCGGGGGATTGGTAAACATGGCGGGATTCTACCGGATTGGTGGGGTGCAGAAAGCCTGCGGATGTCCGCAGGGAATAGGGCCAGGTGGCCCGGTTTGGAGAATGCAATGGAGCGCAATGCACGGCCTGGTGTCGTGAGAAGGGGATTCTCGTCGGTCTGGCGGGCGGTGGACCGCCTGCGGCAGGTGAGTCTCAACGTGTTGTTCATCGCCGTGGTGGTGTTCGTGGTGGGCGGCTGGTGGGCGGCCCGGCCGGCTCCGTTGCCTGCTGACGCGGCGCTGCTGGTGGCGCCGGTCGGTCAGCTCGTCGAGCAGCGCAGCGCGCGCAGTCCGATGGGCGTGCTGCAGGGCGTCGAGGGTATCCATCAGGTGCTGCTGCGCGACGTGGTGGATGGCATCCGTGCCGCCGCCACCGACTCGCGCATCAAGGCGCTGGTCATCGAAACCGACGGCCTGTCGGGTGCAGGGCTGGCCAAACTGCAGGAAATCGCTGCGGCCATCGGCGAGTTCCGCAAGGCAGGCAAGAAGGTCTATGCCTACGGCAAGCGCTTCGATCAGGGGCAGTACCACTTGGCGTCCCGGGCCGACGAGGTTTTCGTGAACCCCGATGGCTACGTGCTGCTGTCCGGCTTCGCGCGCTTCCCGACCTACTTCAAGGGTTTGTTCGACCAGGTTGGCGTGAAGATGCAGGTCTTCCGCGTCGGCACCTACAAGTCCTTCGTCGAGCCCTACACTCGCAGCGACATGTCGCCGGAGGACCGGGAGGCCACCAAGGCTTACCTGGACGTGGCCTGGCAGGCCTATCAAGCGGATATCGCCGCGGCCCGTCCGAAGGCGGGGGCCAACCTGGCCGCTTACATCGGCGACGCGCCAGCACAACTGGCCGCAGCCGGCGGCGATGCGGCCAAAATGGCGCACAACGCCGGGCTGGTGGATGGCCTGAAGACCGCCGACCAGTGGCGCGACTTCCTGAAGCAGCAGATCGGGGCGGCGGACGATAACAAGGGTTATCGCCACGTGGATCTGGCCACCTATGTGGCCCGTGTGCGCGACGAGCAGCCGCATCCGGCCGACAAGATCGGTGTGGTGGTGGCCCAGGGCGCGATCGTCGACGGTGAGCAGCCGCCCGGCGTGGTCGGTGGTGACACGCTGGCCGGCCTGATCCGCCAGGCCCGCGAGGACAAGGCGATCAAGGCGGTGGTGCTGCGCGTGGACAGCCCGGGCGGCAGCGCGACGGCATCCGAAGTGATCCGCCGCGAGCTGGAACTGACCCGCGAGGCCGGCAAGCCGGTGGTCGTTTCGATGGGCTCGGTGGCGGCTTCCGGTGGCTACTGGATCAGCATGGCGGCCGACGAGGTGTGGGCCAGCCCGACCACCATTACCGGCTCGATCGGCATCTTCGCGATGATGCCGGACATCTCCGGCCCGATGGCCAAGCTGGGCCTGACGGTGGACGGGGTTGGTACCACCGTGCTGGCCGGCGGCCTTGACCCGCGTCGGCCCCTCGACCCGCAGGTCGCCAATCTGCTGCAGCAGAACATCGAGTTTGGCTACCGGCGCTTCGTCGAACTGGTCGGCAAGAACCGCAAGATGACGGTCGAGGCGGTGGACCACGTCGCCCAGGGGCGGGTGTGGATGGGCAGCCAGGCCCGCGAAAAAGGCCTGGTGGACAAGCTCGGCAACTTCGACGCGGCCCTCAAGGCTGCCGCCGCGCGAGCCGGTCTGAAGGACTACGACGTGAGCTACGTGGAAAAGCCCCTGTCGCCCCGTGACCAGCTGTTGCTGCGCTTGCTCGACAGTGGTGAGGAAGAAGCCCGCGGCGCAACGCGCCAGGCGTCGGTGGTGGACCAGGCCGTGGCAAAGATCCGCAGCGAGCTGGCCGGCTTGGCCCTGTGGAACGACCCTGGCCACGTCTATCTGCATTGCCTCTGCGACGCGCCGTAAGAGCGGCAGGAGTCAAATGCGGAACGGGGCAGCCTGCTGGCTGCCCCGTTTTTTCTGGTGCTTTGCTATTTGGGCGCCTTACCAGCGCTTGATGACCCACTTCGGCACGCGCAGTCCGCTATCCTGGGAACTGCGGCGCGTGAAGTCGCCCTGGCCGACGTCGTCGTAGAGATAGTAGGACGGGCCGTTGGGTGGCGTCACCTTGATCATGTAGAGCTGGCCATTGACGCGGTATTCCTCGACGGTGTCTTCGCCCTTCTTGACGATGGTGACCTGGGGCTCCTGCTCCTGGTCCAGCTCCATGCCGGGCGGCGGCGGGGGCGGCTCGGGCAGGGGTTCGAGTTTCGGGGGCTGCTGGGCCCATGCGGAGGCGGTGACGGCGATCAGCAGGGTGGCGAAATGGCTAACGCGGGGCATGAAGGTCTCCTGACTATGCCGTGATTGTAAGCTGCGGCGCCGGCCGTCAGAGGTTGAGCATCAGCTCGTGCTCTTCCGGCAGCGGCAGGAAGCCGCGGCTCTGGTAATGGTTGAAGATCGCATCCACCACCTTTTCGGGTTCGTCGATGACCTGAACCAGATTGATGTCTTCCGGGTTGATCATGCCTTCGTCGACCAACCGGTCCTTGAACCAGTCAATCAGGCCGCGCCAGAAGGGCTCGTGGACCAGAATCACCGGGATCTTGCTGCTTTTCCCGGTCTGGATCAGCGTCATCGCCTCCAGCAATTCGTCCAGGGTGCCGAAACCGCCGGGCATCACCACGTAGGCCACCGCGAACTTCACGAACATGAACTTGCGCGCGAAGAAGTGCTGGAAGGTCTGGGAGATGTCCTGGTAGGGGTTGGCCTGCTGCTCCATCGGCAGCTGGATGTTCAGCCCGACGCTCGGCGACTTGCCGAAATAGGCGCCCTTGTTGGCGGCCTCCATGATGCCGGGGCCGCCGCCGGAGATCACCGAGAAGCCGGCGTCCGAAAGCAGGCGTGCGATGCGTTCGGTTTTCTCGTAATACGGATGGTCGGGCTTGGTGCGGGCGCTGCCGAAGATCGAGACGGCCGGGCGGATCGGCTTGAGGCGCTCAGTGGCCTCGACGAACTCTGCCATAATTCCGAAAATCCGCCACGACTCCCTGGCCGTGAAGTTCTGCGCTGCCGTGTTCGGCACCATCCGGGGGAGTTTGTCTTTTGCAGTCATTTTTCTTGTAAGGAGTGAGGGGTGAGGGGTGAGGTTCCGCCTGCTCTGCCTCGCGAACCCATGCCGACCCTGTTGCTCGTAGACGGTTCCAGTTACCTGTACCGTGCCTTCCATGCCTTGCCCGACCTGCGCAATTCGTCGGGAGAACCGACTGGCGCGGTGCGCGGGGTTCTTTCCATGCTACGTCGGCTCGAATCCGACTACAAGGCGGAATACCGCGCCTGCGTATTCGATGCCAAGGGCAAGACTTTCCGCGACGACTGGTTTCCCGACTACAAGGCCCAGCGCCCACCGATGCCGGACGACCTGCGTGCGCAGATCGAGCCGCTGCACGAGGCCGTGCGGGCCGAGGGCTGGCCGCTGCTGATGGAGGATGGCGTCGAGGCCGACGACGTGATCGGCACGCTGACCCGCCGCGCCGTCGAGGCCGGCTGGGAGGTCGTCATCTCCACCGGCGACAAGGACCTGACCCAGCTCGTGCAGCCCGGCGTACGCTGGGTGAATACGATGAGCGAAGAGGTTCTCGACGAAGCCGGCGTGACCGCCAAGTTCGGTGTGCCGCCAAGCCTGATCGTCGATTACCTGACCCTGATCGGCGACACCGTGGACAACGTGCCCGGCGTCGAAAAGTGTGGTCCCAAGACCGCGGTGAAGTGGCTCACCGAGTACGGCAACCTGGACAACCTGGTCGCCAATGCAGACAAGGTCGGCGGCAAGGTCGGCGAGAACCTGCGCAAGCATCTGGACTTCCTGCCCCTTGGCCGCAAGCTGGTCACCGTCGTCACCGACCTGCCGCTGCCGGTCGGTCCCGCCGACCTGCCGGCGCGGGAGGACGACAAGGAGGCGCTGGCGGCGATCTACCGGCGCATGGAATTCAAGGGCTGGCTGAAGGAGCTGGAGCAGGGCGTGCATCGCGCCGCGCCGGCCGCCGCCGAGGCGCCCGAGGCTGTCGTGCCCCAGGGCGAGCCGGGCGCCCATCGCAACGGCTACGAGACGCTGCTCGACTGGGCCGCCTTCGACGCGTGGCTGGCGAAGATCTCCGCCGCCGACATCACTGCTTTCGACACCGAGACCACCGGCCTCGATCCGCTGGTCGCCACCCTGGTCGGTATGTCCTTCGCCACCGTCGAGGGCGAGGCGGCCTACCTGCCGCTGGCCCATAACTACGCCGACGCGCCGGCCCAGCTGCCGCTGGCCGGGGTGTTGGCCAGGCTGAAGCCCTGGCTGGAGTCTGATACCCACCGCAAGCTTGGCCAGAACCTCAAGTACGACGCCCACATCCTGGCCAACCACGGTATCGCGCTTGCCGGTATCGCGGAGGACACGCTGCTCGAGTCCTACGTGCTGGAGAGTGACAAGTCCCACGACATGGACTCCCTGGCCAGCCGCCACCTGGGCCTCAAGACGCTGACCTACGCCGAAGTGTGCGGTAAGGGCGCCAAGCAGATCGGCTTCGGCGAGGTCGAGCTGGCCCGAGCCACCGAATACGCCGCCGAAGACGCCGACATCACGCTGCGCCTGCACCATGCGTTGGCTGCCCAGCTGGCCGTCGAGCCGGGCCTTGCCGCGCTGTACCGGGACGTGGAGCTGCCCACCGCGCGGGTGCTCTTCGAGATGGAGCGCAACGGCGTGCTGATCGACGACTTCCTGCTCGCCCAGCATTCCGAGGAACTCGGCCGCCGCCTGCACGAACTGGAGCTGCAGGCCCATGAGCTGGCCGGCCAGCCCTTCAACCTGGGCTCGCCCAAGCAGCTCGGCGAGATCCTGTTCACCAAGCTGGGCCTGCCGGTGGTCAAGAAGACCGCCACCGGCCAGCCGTCCACCGACGAAGACGTGCTGACCCAGCTCGCCGACGACTACCCGCTGCCCAAGCTGCTGCTGGAGCACCGCAGCCTGGCCAAGCTGAAGAACACCTACACCGACAAGCTGCCGCTGATGGTCAACCCAAAGACCGGCCGCGTGCACACCAGCTTCAGCCAGGCGGTGGCGGTCACCGGGCGGCTCGCCAGCTCCGAGCCCAACCTGCAGAACATCCCGATCCGCACGCCGGAAGGGCGCCGCATCCGCGCCGCCTTCATCGCCCCGGCCGGCCACAAGATCGTGTCGGCGGACTACTCGCAGATCGAGCTGCGCATCATGGCCCACCTGTCCGGCGACAAGGGCCTGCTCGACGCCTTCGCCCACGGCGAGGACGTGCACCGTGCCACCGCCGCCGAGATCTTCGGCGTGACGCCGCTGGAAGTCACCAGCGAGCAGCGCCGCTACGCCAAGGTGATCAACTTCGGCCTGATCTACGGCATGAGCGCCCACGGCCTGGCCAAGAACCTGAGCATCGAGCGGGCCGCCGCGGCCAACTACATCGACCGCTACTTCGCGCGCTATCCCGGCGTCGCCGCCTACATGGAGCGCACCCGCCTGGAGGCCAAGACCAACGGTTACGTCGAGACGGTGTTCGGCCGCCGCCTGCACCTGCCGGACATCCGCGCCCAGCAGGTGGGGCGCCGCCAGGCCGCCGAGCGGGCGGCGATCAATGCGCCGATGCAGGGCACCGCTGCCGATCTGATCAAGAAGGCGATGATCGCCACGTCGGCCTGGCTGAAGACGGCCGGCGTGAAGTCGCGCCTGATCCTGCAGGTCCACGACGAACTGGTGCTTGAAGTGCCGGACGACGAGGTGGAATTGATCCGCGTCCAGCTGCCGAAGCTGATGGCCGGCGTCGCGCAACTTTCCGTGCCGCTGGTGGCCGAAGTGGGTGTCGGCGCCAACTGGGACGAGGCCCACTGATCCCTTTTTGGGGCGTCGTGGCGTTTTCCGGTCGTGGGGCGAGGTGATCTCCGTGGCCGGGCCCATCGCCCTATCGTCAAACTGTGTCCGCAGACCAATGAAACGAAATAACTCCGTGGGTGCTTGTGCCAGCGCCCGCTTCGCCATCTTTGGTGCGTCACTGTGCATTTTGGTGTCGGGTGCCGCCGCCCATGCCCAGGCCGCGCCCGACCCGGCCGGTTTCGCACCCTGCGTGGCCGGCCTGAAAGCCGCCGCGGTGGCCCGCGGCGTGTCGCCGGACGGCTACGAGCGCCTTACCGCCGGCCTCGCGCCGGACATGAAGGTGCTGGATCTGCTCGACTACCAGCCGGAGTTCCGTACTCCGATCTGGGATTACCTGGCCGGTCTGGTGGACGACGAGCGCATCGCCGATGGCCAGGCCATGCTTGCCCAGTGGCGCGACACGCTGGCGGCGGTGGCGGCCCGCTTCCACGTGGATCCGGCCACGGTCGTCGCGGTGTGGGGCGTGGAAAGCAACTTCGGCCGCAACTTCGGTTCCCGTCCGCTGCTCACGTCGCTATCCACGCTGTCCTGCTACGGGCGGCGCCAGGCCTATTTCCGTGGCGAGTTCTACGACGCGCTGAAGATTGTCGACAGCGGCGACGTCAGCGTTGATCAGCTCACCGGTTCGTGGGCCGGGGCCTTCGGTCACACCCAGTTCATGCCGTCCACCTTCCTGCGCCTGGCCGTCGATTTCGATGGCGACGGCCGCCGCGACCTGGTCGGTAGCGTTCCCGACGCGCTGGCGTCCACCGCCAACTTCCTGAAAAGGGCGGGCTGGCGTGAAGACGAGGTGTGGGGCTATGAAGTGCGCCTGCCGGCCGGTTTTGATGCCAGCGGCGCCGGGCGGCGCAACAAGCAGCCGCTGGCAGTGTGGAGCGGCCGCGGGGTGACGCGTGTCGACGGCACGCCGCTCGACGGCACCGGCAACGCCGGCCTGCTGCTGCCGGCCGGACCGAAGGGGCCGGCCTTCCTGGTGTTCCGCAATTTCGATGCGATCTATGGCTACAACGCCGCCGAGAGCTATGCGCTGGCCATTGCCCATCTGTCGGACCGCCTGCGCGGCGGCGGGCCTTTCGTCACCCCGTGGCCGACCGACGACACTGGCCTGTCCCGCGCCGAGCGGCGCGAGCTGCAGACGCTGCTGGTCGCTCGCGGCCACGCAATCGGCACCGTGGACGGCATGCTCGGCGACGCCAGCCGGGCAGCGATCCGCATCGAGCAGGAGCGTCTCGGCCAGCCGGTGGATGGCCGTGGTGGGCAGAAGCTGCTGTCAGCCCTGCGACGGGAAGGCGGCGCGGGGCAGTCGCTGCAGCAGGACAGCCTCGATGCGCCGGCGCAGGGCCGGTAGCTGGAAGGGCTTCAGTACATAGCCCTGGATGTCGAGGGCCAGCATCGCGCCGACCTGATCGCGGGCCCCTTCGGCGGTGAGGACGATGATATGGGTCTCCGGATCCTCGGCGCGGATGTGCTTGATCAGTTCGTCGCCGCGCATGCCCGGCATGTTCCAGTCGGTGACGACCAGGTCGGGCTGTTCCTGCCGGCACAGTTCCAGCGCCCTTGCCCCGTTGTGGGCTTCGAGGATCGAGTAGTTCAGCGAGGCGATGGCAGCCCGCACGAAGCCGCGTATCGTCGCGACGTCGTCGACGATGAGGACCTTGTAAGTCATGCTGTGATGCAGGTAGGCGGAATTGCCACATTAACGGAGCTGTGGCGGCCGAGCTTGAAAAGATTGTGTCCTGTACTTCCGGCCGGCCGCTGCTGGCCTGAGTCAGTACAATATGAAGATGTCTACGAAACACCCCGCTCACCCCAACGCGTCGCCTCTCGGCAAGCCGGTGGCCTACGCCGAGCACTACGCACCGGAACTGCTCTTCCCCATCGCCCGTCAGGGCAAGCGTGACGAGATCGGCCTGGCCGACGGTGCGCTGCCTTTCGTCGGCGAGGACCTGTGGAACGCGTATGAACTGTCCTGGCTCGACCCTCGCGGCAAGCCGGTGGTGGCGCTGGCGAGTTTTCGCGTGCCGGCCGATTCGCCCAACATCGTCGAGTCCAAGTCCTTCAAGCTGTACCTGAACTCCTTCAACCAGACCCGCGTGCACAGCGTCGCCGACCTCGGCAAGACCCTCGCCCGCGACCTGTCGGATGCCGTCGGCGCGCAGGTGGCGGTGCAGGTCGAGCCCCTTAGTACTCGCCCCGAACGGGCCATCGGCTACCCCGACGGCGTGCTGCTCGACACCCTCGACATCGACATCGACCGCTACACGCCCGATCCGTCCCTGCTGAAGGCCGACCACGGTGCGCCGGAGGTTGGCGAGACGCTGTATTCCCACCTGCTCAAGTCCAATTGCCTGGTCACCGGCCAGCCCGACTGGGCGATGGTGGTGGTGCGCTACTACGGCGCGCCGATCGACCGGGAGGCGCTGCTGCGTTACATCGTGTCCTTCCGCCAGCACAACGAGTTCCACGAGCAGTGCGTCGAGCGGATCTTCGTGGACATCCTGCGTGAGTGCCGGCCGTCCAAGCTGTCCGTGTGGGCGCGCTACACCCGCCGAGGCGGGCTGGACATCAATCCCTACCGCCGCACGCCGGGCCTGCCGGCGCCGGAACCCGTCGCCGAGGTCCGCCAATGAGCCACGCCGCCAACGCCATCGACCTGCTGCGCCAGGACGTCCCCCTCGACAATCTGAACACCCTGCGCCTGCCGGCCCGTGCGGCCTGGTTCGCCGTTGTGGACCACGTGGATGCGTTGCGCGCGGTGCTTGAAGATCCGCGCATCGCCGGCCTGCCCCGGCTCGTCATCGGCGGCGGCTCCAACCTGGTGCTGACCGGCGATTTCCCCGGCCTGGTGCTGCATGTGGCCTTCCATGGCCGCAGCCGTGTGCAGGAGGACGCCGAGGCTTTCTACATCCGCGCCGGTGGCGGCGAGAACTGGCATGACTTCGTGCGATGGACGCTGGAGATGGGCTGGCCGGGTCTCGAGAACCTGTCGCTGATCCCCGGCACCGTCGGCGCTGCACCGGTGCAGAACATCGGTGCCTATGGTCTCGAGATGGCCGAGCATTTCTACAGCCTGCGCGCCTACGACCTGGAAACCGGCAAGACCGTGGGCTTCGACAAGCGCGACTGCGCCTTCGGCTACCGCGACAGTTTCTTCAAGCAAGCCGGCAAGGGCCGCTACCTGATCGCTGCCGTCACCTTCCGCCTGCCCAAGGCCTGGAAGGCGGTCACCGGCTATGCCGACGTGGCGAAGGAGCTCGACGCCCAGGGCATCAGCTCGCCGACGCCGCTGCAGGTGTCGGACGCGGTCATCGCGATCCGTCGCCGCAAGCTGCCCGACCCGGCCGAGATCGGCAACGCCGGCAGCTTCTTCAAGAATCCGGTGGTCGATGCTGATACATACGCCCGCCTGGTCGCGCAGCATCCTGGCCTGCCCCATTACCCGCAGGCCGACGGCCGGGTGAAGCTGGCCGCCGGCTGGCTCATCGATCAGACCGGCTGGAAGGGCCGCCGTCTCGGCCCGGTGGGCTGCTACGACAGGCAGGCCCTGGTGCTGGTGAACCACGGCGGTGCCACCGGCGCCGACGTCATCACTGCCAGCAACGCGGTGCGTGCCGACGTGCTGGCCCGTTTCGGCGTCGAGCTTCAACCGGAGCCGGTCTTTGCCGGCGCCTTGCCGTAGCATGCGAGCCTGACCTGCCCTAAAGCTTTTCGGCGCCATGCCGAATATTCGCCATCAATCAACCGGTCTCCGGAGAATGTCATGACTGCACCAGAAGAACGCCGCGGCACCAGCGCCCATGCCCCTGACCTGGACTGGAGCCAGGTCCGAGAGACGGTGCTGCTGCTCGAACTGGCCGTCGGGCAGATCGAGTCGGCGATGAAGGAAGGCAACAGCTCGGTGGAGGTGCTGACCGATTCCTTCACGTCGATGGCCGGCTACATGCGCATGATGGGTTCCGCCCTCGAGCAACTGCCGGACACGCCGGCCACCGCCCAGCTGAAGGAATCCCTCATCGGCCATGCCGGCGAGGTGGCGGGGCGCGTGCAGAAGTCCATCATGGCCTTCCAGTTCTACGACAAGCTCAGCCAGCGCCTGGCCCACGTGTCCCACAGCCTGGAGGCCCTGTCCAGTCTCGTCACCGACCAACGCAAGCTCTACAACCCCTTTGAATGGGTTGCACTGCAGGAGAAGATCCGCGCCAAGTATTCCACCCGTGAAGAGGTGGAGATGTTCAACGCGGTGATGCAGGGCGCGCCGGTGAAGGAAGCTCTGAGCCACTACAAGGCCGAAATGAAGGACAAGGGCGACGACGTCGAACTGTTCTGAACACCCGTAGGGGTGAGTCCACACGCCATCGGATTTCCCCTCAACCCGCAGCAGGCGAATACCTGCCTGCACATGAGAATCCCCCGTGCCGTCCGTGATCCATTTTGCCGACCCGGCGCCCGCCGCGGTCGAAGACCATCCCGCCGTCGAACGGGCCATCGGCGCGCCGCCGCGGCGCCTGACCGCCGAGCGTTATGCTGCCGACAATGGTGCGCTGTCCATCGGAGACTGGCACTGCGAGCCGGGCGCCTGGCGGATCGCCTTCCATCCGGGGCGTCACGAGTTCTTCCAGGTGATCAGCGGGCGTTTGCGCATCGTCGATACGAAGGGCGTGGCGCGGGAGTTCGGCCCTGGCGACGCCGGTGTCATCCCGGCCGGCTTCACCGGCACTTTCGAGGTGCTGGAGCGGGTCAGCAAGCGCTACGTAATGCTCGACCGCGCCTGAGGGGGGCCCGGCGCACGGTAAAATGTGCTGATGACACATGAAGCAGACGATTTGCCCGAGGTGGTCAAGGAAGACCGCTTGTGGTGCGACAACGGATGGACCGCCCGCGTCATCAAGAACGAGGACGACGACGGCTGGGCCGTGGCGATGATCAAGCATGGCGAGGCCGAGCCGGCGCTGGTTGGGCCTTGGACGATGGGCCGCGACAAGAAAAACCCCAAGCCTCTCGACGCGGCGGCCTTCAGCACGCTGGTCAAGACCGCCTCCGAGGTGTTGCGCCGCCACGAGCAGCACTTGCATGCACTGCTCCACAAACGCATGACGGTGAGCACCGATGACGGGCCGGTGGAGGTGACCCTTGATAT
The DNA here is from genome assembly GCA_018241685.1 of Pseudomonadota bacterium. GTDB lineage: Bacteria > Pseudomonadota > Gammaproteobacteria > Burkholderiales > Rhodocyclaceae > Zoogloea. The sequence continues at coordinate 340,716 of JAFEDJ010000054.1, read as the reverse complement.
CGTGCCTGACGACTACGAACCCTATGCCAGGCTGGCCGCCCACGACGCCTTCGGCGAAGTGATCGCCGAAGTGCGCGTGGAGGCCGGCTTCAAGCTCAACCGGGCCAGCGCCGCAGCCTGGGTCGAGGGCGGTTTCCGCCGGCCGTAGAGTCCTGCGTGGAGTCCGCTGGCCGGGTTCAAGCCTGCGCCGACGGAATCGTGTCCAGCCAGTCGCCGAGCGCGGCGGCGGCCTGCGGCCATTGGGGGTCGAGCATCAGCATGTGCCCGGCGCCGTCGATGACGACCTGGCGGGCTTTCCACTGCAGTGCGGTGAAGAACAGCATCGATGCAGGAAACACCGCGTCTTCCCGCCCGCCCATCACCAGTGCCGGAATGTCCGGCCGACGCCCCGCTGGCGTGAAGGGCAGGGTGACCATCTCGGCAACGGCCTGTTCCGATTCGGGCTGGATCATCGGCATGTACTGCAGCACGTCCTGGCGCGGCATGTCGGGTGAGAAATACACCTCCGCCATGACGCGCAGCGTGTGCTCCGTCGGTCGTCCGGCCACCACGTTCGGCAGTTCGCGGAAGAAGTCCGGCTGCAGCAGCGCCAGCCGGCTGGCCGAGCCACCGGTGCCGGTGGGCGGCACCGGCGCCAGCAGCGCCACCCCGGCGGCCGGGCTGCGGGCCAGGTAGCGCTGCACCACCAGGGTTCCCATCGAATGGCCGATCAGCACCGGCGTGGCGGGCAGTTCGTCCACCGCCTGGGCCAGATCGTCGGCGAAGTCGTCCAGGCCGAAATCGTCCAGGCGCTCGCGGCCTTCGCTGCCGCCGTGGCCGGAGAGATCCAGCGCATAGGCGTCATAACCGCGATGGTTGAAATACGGAATGAAATTGTGTTCCCAGCACAGGGCGTTGGTATAGCCGCCATGTACGAACAGCAGCGGCGGACGGGGCGTTGTGTGCGCTGCGGGATGGCGGTGGATCTTCAGGCGACGTGGGGGCATGGGGATGGAATGCTCCGGATGGCATCGAAAAGTCGGTAGCCGGCAGGTAAATCGTGCCGGCCGTGGATTCCTGCATGGGGAGCGGCGGGCCGAATCGGTAAGCTGCGCGCCATGACGGATGCTGCGGTTGCACCGCAGCAAATGCCGTTACGGCAATCAAGTTACCAGCGGCCCGGCCGATAGGATTCACATGTCCGTTTGTCGGGCGTTGTGGTCCTGCGACCCCTCGAATGAATCCCATTGTACGAATGGAGTGTGGCGAGATGACAGCGCAATGCGGTGGAGTCCCTGCTAGGGCCTGGCGTACGTGGGTGCTGCTCGTCCTCCTGGTGCTTGCCGGGCCGTTGCTGGCCGCCGACGGCGCGACCCTGCGTTTCGGCATCCTGCCTTTCAACAGCACGCTGGCCTTGATGAAGACACACCAGCCGTTGCGCCAGTTCCTGCAGACGCGCCTTGGGCGACCGGTGGAGATCTTCACCGCACCGGACTATCAGACCTTTCTGCGCGAACAGCTGGACGGCAACTACGACCTGATGATCACCCCGCCGCATTTCGGCTTGATGGCGCTCGACAAGGGCTATGTGCCGCTGTACCACTACAAGGCCCGCATGGAGCCGATCATGGTGGTGCGCAAGGACGATGCGGCCGCTGACGCGAAGGGGCTGCGCGGACGGCGTATCGCGATCGCCAACCGCATCGCCTTTGCCTCCATCGCCGGCCTCAAGTGGCTGGGCGAGAAGGGCATGCGCCCGGACAAGGACTTCGTGTTGCAGGAGCGTCCCACCCACGGCGCGGCGATCGCCGCGGTGGCGGTCGGCGATGCGGACGGGGCGATCACGACGACGACGCTGCTCGGCCAGGTGCCGGAGGATGTGCGCCAGCGCCTGCGCTATTTCTCGTCGGAGATCCGTCTGCCCCACGTGTTGTTCATGGCCCACAAGCGGCTGGGGCCGGCCGAGCTGCAGCGCCTCAAGGACGCGCTGCGCGCCTTCGAGAGTGCCCCGGAGGGCCAGGCCTTCTTCCGGGAAACTTCCTACATCGGTTTCGAAGACCTGGATGCCGGCGAACTGGCGGTCTATAAGCCCTACCTGGCCACCTTGCGGCAGCTGATGGATCAGAGCCGCCCGCAATGATCCGCGTGCCCTTCTTCCGCTCCTTGCGCAGCAAGCTGTTGCTGGCCAGCTTGCTGATCGAGGCGACCATGCTGGCGTTGCTGGTCGGCAACGGCATGCGCTTGATCGAGGCCCAGCTCGAACACCAGCTCGAAGTGCGTATCCAGGCCATCGAGCTGGCCTACAAGACGGCGGTTGCGGTGCCGCTGGCGGCGCGCGACTACGCGACACTGCGGGACATCCTGGACGGCTGGCAAGTCTCTGCCGACGTCAGCTATCTGGCCGTTACCGACCCCCGTGGCCAAGTGCTGGCCGCCTCCGGTTGGGACGGCACCGGCGGCCTGCCGGAGGCCTCCCACAGCTTTAATGGTGCCGGCGTCTATCATGTGGTCTTCGATGTGGAGCTGCAGGGGCAGGTTTATGGTGCGGTGCATTACGGGCTGTCCACGTCCTATATCGAGGCTGCCAAGGCGGCGCTGTTTCGCCAGGGCAGCCTGATCGCGCTGATCGAACTGAGTCTGAGCCTGTTGCTGCTGCTCGCCACGGGTTACTGGCTGACGCGCCATCTGGTCAATCTGGCCGAGGCCAGCGCGCGCGTGGCGGACGGGGATTTCAGCGTACGGCTGGACTACCGTACCCGCGACGAGGTGGGCCTGCTCGCCCATAGCTTCAACGCGATGATCGATGCCGTGCGCCAGCGCATCGCCGAGCTTAGCGACAGCGAGCAGCGCTTCCGCGCCATCGCTGACCACACCTACGCCTGGGAGAACTGGTTCGGGCCGGACGGCCGCCTGCGCTGGGTGAACCCGGCGGTGGAGCGCCTGACCGGTTACACACCGCGGGAATGCCTGGCCTTGGAAGATTTCCCGTTGCCGCTGGTGCTGGCGGACGACCGCGAACTGGTGCATAACCAGCACCAGTGGGCGCTCGCCGGCCAGACCGGGCAGGACCTGGAGTTTCGCGTGCAGCGTAAGGACGGGCAGGTGATCTGGGTGGCCATGTCCTGGCTGCCGATCCATGCCGACGACGGTAGCAGCCTGGGCTACCGTTCCAGCCTGCGCGACATCACGGTGCAGCACTTCGTCACCGAGGAACTGGCCTTCCACGCTTCCCACGATCCGCTGACCGGGCTCTACAATCGGCGCGCCTTCGAGAACCAGCTGACCCGTTCGCTGGACGACGCGACGCGCAGCCGCGAGAAGGTGATCCTGGTTTATATCGATCTGGACCAGTTCAAGGCCGTCAACGACGCCTGCGGCCACTCGGCCGGGGACAGCCTGCTGCAGAGCCTGGCCGAGGCGATGCAGACCCGCTTCTCCTTCGGCTATCTGGCCCGGCTGGGCGGCGACGAGTTCGGCCTGATCATGCGCGGTGTGAGCCTCGACGAGGCGGTGCGCCGCGCCCAGCTGATCATCGACGACATCCGTGCGATGCCCTTCACATGGGAAGGCAAGGTCTTCCGCATTGGCGCCAGCATCGGCATCGTCGAATCTTCGGCCAGCCTCGGCTCCGTCACCGACCTGCTGATCGCTGCCGACACTGCCTGCTACGCGGCCAAGGAGCGTGGCCGCAACCGGGTGCAGGTCTTCATGGCGACCGACGACTACTTCCGCGCCCGCCAGGCGGAGTTCATGTCCCTGCCGCAGATCTCGGCGGCGCTGGAGCAGGGGCGCTTCGCGCTGTATCACCAACGTTATCGTTCCCTGCGGCCGGGGCACCGGGATCACCTGGAGATCCTCGTCCGCATGGTCGGCGAGGATGGCCGGATCATCGCGCCGGCCTATTTCATTCCCGCTGCCGAGCGCTACAACCTGATGCCCTTCATCGACCGCTGGGTCATCGAGAACACCTGCCGTGCCATTGCAGGCTGGGTGGCGGCCGGCGCCACCGCGCTGCCGCGGGTGGCGATCAACCTGTCCGGCGCGACGCTGGCCGACGAGGAACTGCCGGACTTCATCCGCGAGACCTTTGCGCGCAATGGAACCGACCCGGCCTGCATCAGCTTCGAGATCACCGAGAGCTGCGCCATCGCACGCGTCGAGCGGGCCTTCGAGTTCATCGACTTCGCTCACAGCCTGGGCTGCGCGCTGGCCCTCGACGACTTCGGCAGTGGCCTCTCGTCCTTCGGCTACCTCAAGCAGTTCAAGGTTGATTACCTGAAGATCGACGGCATGTTCGTCAAGAATGCGGACAGCGACGCCGCCGATCAGGCGGTGGTCGAATCGATGGTTAGGGTCGCCCAGGTGCATGGGTTGGCGACCATCGCCGAATTCGTTGGCAGCGAGGCGGTGCTCGACGTGGTGCAGGGGCTTGGCGTGGACTATGCCCAAGGTTTCGCCGTGCACGTCCCGTCACCGCTGACGGACACGGTGCCGGTCTTCGGCGCCGTGGAGGCTCAGGTGGACGGCGTCTCCTGCTCCGCCGCCTCGGCGTAAACCACGCGTACCTGCCGGGCCGTCAGCAGATAGGCGGTAGCCAGCAGGCTGATGGCCAGCGGCGGCAGCATGCCGAGCAAGAAGTCCGGCGCCGGGACGGCCGCCAGAGCAGCGACCTGGCCGGCCGCGAACAGGTACAGCGCATTCACCAGTGGCCCTGACACCCACAGTGCGATCAGCGCGCGCCACACGATGGAGTGTCGCCGTCCGGTCAGCACGCCGACCCCGCCGTACACACTGAGCACCAGCGCCGCCGCGGTCAGGAAGATCGTGAACGTGTAGTAGAGATCCCAGTATGGATTGGCCGCGATGGCCGGATGCTGGTTGGCGATCACCTGCAGATAGCCGACCGCAGCCATCCGGTACAGCGGATTGACGGCCAGCAAGACCAGCGCAATCAGCGCCAGCCCGCCGCGCAGGCCGTAGGTGGTGCCGATGCGGCGATAGGCAAAGAACAAGAGCCCGGCAAGACCGAGGGCGAGGGCAATACTGAGGAGCTGATTCACGAGCAATTCCCGGGGAGTCAATCAGGGAGAGGGGGCTGTATAGCGCACAAAGCTTGCATCCAGCCCACCGCGACGCCGAGGCTCAGCGCCGGCCGACGACGTAGCGCACGCCGTCCGGCCCATAGGTTTCCGTGTGAGGCTGCCCGGCCGCCAGGTGGAAAATGTCCCCGACCTTGAAGTTGCGGGCTTTTTCGCCATCGCAATGCAGGCAGATTTCCCCAGCCAGGATCAGCGCTCGTGCCTCGAAAGGGTGGGTGTGCACATCGAGATGGCCATTGGGCGGCCGCTCGACGATGACGATTTCGCCAAAACCGTCGCGGCGCAAAGCCGCCTCAAACTCGTGCTGGTTCATGCTGCCGGGCCTTGTGTGGGGTGGAGGGCGCGCTGGATGGCGCGCGGCTGGAAGGCTGCATCTTAGCGTGAGGCAGGCGACTTGATCAGGCGTAGGGGAGATAGATCGTGCTGTAGGCGAAGCCTGTTCAGGGTGCTGCCGATCTCCCGCAGTTCCGCACCGCTGCGCTAGCATCCATGCCTGACGGGTGCATTCGCCCCGCATGCAATCGACAACACAACAGAGGAGAGTGGTAATGCTTGCAGGCAAGACGGCGTTGGTGACGGGTTCCACTTCGGGTATCGGGCTGGCGGTGGCGCGGGCCCTGGCGAAGGCCGGGGCGAAGGTGATGCTCAACGGTTCGCGTCCGGCGGCCGAGGCGGAGGCGCTGCGTGCCGAACTGGCGGCCGAGGCCGGCGTGGAGGTGGGGTACACGCCGGCCAACCTGGCCGATCCGGCTTCTGCGCAGGCGCTGGTGGAGGCCACCAGCGCGGCCTTCGGTGGCCTGGATATCCTCATCAACAACGCCGGCATGCAGCACGTAGCGGCGGTGGATGCCTTTCCGGACGAGATCTGGGACCAACTCATGGCCCTCAATGTATCGGCGGTGTTCCACACCACGAAGGCGGCGCTACCGGGGATGAAGGAGCAGGGCTGGGGGCGTATCGTCAATATCGCCTCTGCCCACGGCATCGTCGCGTCGCCGTTCAAGGCGCCGTACACGGCCAGCAAGCATGCGGTCGTCGGCTTCTCGAAGGCGGTGGCGCTGGAGGTGGCCGAGCAGGGCATCACCTGCAACGCACTGTGCCCGGGCTATGTGCGTACGCCGTTGATCGAGAAGCAGGTGGTCGACCAGGCGGTCGTGCATAACCTGCCGGAAGACCGGGTGATCCGCGAGGTGATCCTCGCCGCCCAGCCGACCAAGCAGTTCGTCGAGGCGGAGGAGGTGGCGGCCTTCGCGGTGTTCCTGTGCTCCGATGCGGCCAAGTCGGTGACTGGCTCGGTGCAGCTGATCGACGGCGGATGGACAGCGCGCTAAACCTCGCTGTGCCCTCGCTGGGCGCTCCTCAGTGGAGGCGGTTTCATTCGCCCTCGGCTGGTTAGCAAGCGCCGCGGGCGAGTGAGTCCGCTCCCTCGAGTAGCCCCAGCGGCGGTGTGCGCCGGAAATTGAGCCAGGACAGGGACGCGCCGCCGGGGTGCCCCGTACAGTCGGGGTCGTCCCGGTTTCCCGCGCCGTCGTATCGACGTCGGGAGCCGGTGGCAGTCTTGGCGGAGGGCGGACATGGAAGAGTTTGTCGGTGGCTTGTGGCACCGTTTCATCACGCGGGCGGCGACGCGCACGTACCCGCAGGCGGCGGTGCGGCTGGCGGACATCGAACGCAGCGCCGGCATCCTGTTCCGCGCGCTGGGTGGCGATCCGGGCCTGCGTGTGGCGCCGGCCGCCGAAACCGAACATGGCGCGCGGCGTGGCTGGCTGGCGCGTATCGCCCACACCGGCGAGAAGATCGCCCACGCGGCGCGGGACGCCGAGACCCTGCGCCTGCCGGCGGAGATCGCGCTGTTCCCCGAGCGGACGCTCAACCGTGACCTCTATCTATGGCTGATCGCCCAGGGGGCGGCGCTGGGTGAGGCTGATCTGTCCGCCGACAACTGGATCGTCGCCAACCAGCAGGCCAGCGCGGCCACGCTGACGGCCTTTCCGGGTTTTGGCTCGCGTTATCGACGGCTGGTGGAGGCGATCACCGCGGAGCGGCCCGAGCCGCGCAAACTGCCGGCCGACGAGGCGGCAGTGGAGACGGCGATCCGTCGTGCGCTGGCCGAGCCGGGCAGCGTCGCCGCGCTGACGTCCGCCCGCCGTCCGCCGGTACCGGTGGCCCTGTGGCTGTATCCGGTGCCGGTAGCCATCAATCGTCGCCAGAACGAGGCCAATCCGACGCCAGCCGAACAGCGGGAAGGCGGCAAGACGGAGGATGCCACCGAGCGACGCCGCCAGGCCCAGCGGGAGGACATGCCGGATGGCCGCAACGGCCTGATCCTGCCCTTCCGTGCCGAGAGCCTGCTGTCCTTCGCCGAATACGTGAAGGTCAATCGTGGCCATGAGGAGGGTGACGGCGAGGACGCGCCGCGGGCGGCCAGCGAGATGGACAAGATCGCGGTGGCCCAGGACGGCCACGACACCGCCTCCAAGGTGCGTTTCGACCTGGATCTGCCATCCGCGGCGGCCGACGACGTGCCGCTGGAAAGTGGCATCCTGCTGCCGGAATGGGACTGGAAGAAACAGGTGCTGAAGCGTGACATGTGCAGCGTGGCGCTTCTCGATCCCCGCGACGCGACGCCCGGCCCCTTGCCTGCGCATCTGGTACGCCCGGCGCGGCGCCTGCGCCGCCAACTGGAGGCGCTGACCCCGGCCAAGCGCTGGCTGAAGAACCAGCCCGACGGCCCCGAGTTGGATATCGATGCCTGTGTGCGCGCCTTCGCCGACCGGCGCACCGGCCATGTTGCCGCCAGCAGTGGTGGTTATTTGTCCTGCGAGCGTCGCGAGCGCGACCTGTGCTGCCTGGTGCTGGCCGACCTGTCCCTGTCCACCGACACCTGGGTCAGCGACGAGCAGCGCGTCATCGACGTGATCCGCGACAGCCTGTGGCTGTTCTCCGAGGCCCTCGGCGCCACCGGCGATCCCTTCGGCCTGTATGGTTTCTCGTCGCGGCGGCGCGATCACATCCGCTTCCACCGCATCAAGGATTTTGGCGAGAAGGTGGACGACCGCATCCGCGGCCGTATCGGCGCCCTCAAGCCGGGCTTCTACACCCGCATGGGCGCCGCCATCCGCTACGCCACGCAGATCCTCGCCAAGCGGCCGGAGGCGCTGCGCCTGCTGCTGATCCTGTCCGACGGCAAGCCCAACGACGTGGACCACTACGAGGGCCGCTACGGCATCGAGGACACCCGCATGAGCCTCAACGCCGCCCGCCAGGAGGGCGTGCGGCCGTTCTGCGTGACCATCGACAAGGAAGGCCAGGGCTATCTGCCACACCTCTTTGGCCCGTCCGGCTACACCATCCTGCGCAATCCGGCCGAACTGCCGGCCCGCCTGCCCAAGTTGTATGCCCAGCTGACGGCCGTTTGAGGTCTACCCCAGGGATGTCGTGCTTACGACGACTCAATTCGTTGTGTAGTTAATAATACAACGATGATTTTCCATGCGATGCCGTTCGGTATCGCTGGAAGTGCCACGCCACGCCCGGCTGCCGCTGCGGCATGAACCATCTTCACAAAATTACGCCTGTTTCTCTCCCCGTATCCCGGAGGCCGGTACGGATATTGCCTTCACTATCCTTGCATTGCTCTGACAGGTTTTTGTGACTGTCGTTATGTAAAGAAAAATATAGTGAATTGCCGTCCACGGGGCGGCAGGGAGTCGATATGCGGAAATGGTGGATTGGCGGCGCGCTGGTCGTAGCGCTCGTTGTGCAGCTTGCGGGCTGCGGTGGGGGAAGTGGCAGCGGCGCTGATGGGACATCGGCGGGAACATCGACAAGAACCGACACGGGTACGACAAGTGGCACGGCGACGGATCTGGATACGCCGCTACGTGCCTACCTGGCCAGTAACGGCGTCGTCGCCCCGGCCGAGCCGGCGGTTTCCGACGCCTTGTACAACCTGGGCTCGGTGCTCTTCCAGAGCACTCTCCTGTCCGGTACGCGCAGCGTGTCCTGCGCCAGCTGCCATCCGATCGGCAATGCCGGCCTCGACAACCTGGTGCTGTCCATCGGCATCAACGGCAGCGGCACGCCGCCCAACCGCACCGGCTCGCCGCTGATCCACCGTAACGCGCCGGACCTGCTCAACAAGGTGGTCGGCAATCCGCGCTTCATGTTCTGGGACGGCCGGGTCAGCGTCAGCAATGGCGTCTATACGAGCCCGGCCGGCGCTGCGCTGCCCGCCGGGCTTGGCAGCCTGGCCGCGGTCCAGGCCTTGTTTCCGCTGCTGTCCCGCCCCGAGATGCTGGGCTACAACGACCCCGCCGACGCCAACGAACTGGCCGACCTGAACCCGGCGGGCGCCACGGTGGAGCAGGACCCGCTGCCGGTGTGGAACGGCATCATGGCTCGCCTGCGCGCCGACACGCAGATCGCTGGCCTGCTGCAGCAGGCCTACCCGGACACGCCGCTGTCCGCCATCGGTATTGCCGCCGTCGGCAACGCTCTGGCGGCCTTCGAGTCCCGCCGCTGGTACGCCTTCGGCATCAAGACCTATTTCCACGGCTACATGGCCGGCGTGCTGGACATTCCGGACAGCGCCAAGCGGGGCGGGCTGCTGTTCTTCGGCAAGGCCGGGTGCGCCGCGTGCCATGGCGGTCCGCTGCTCAGCGACCAGAAATTCCACAACCTCGCCGTTCCGCAGATCGGCCCCGGCTTTGCGGCCGGCGCCGCGATGACGCCGCCCCACGACCTGGGGCGCTACGGCGTCACCGGCAGCGACGCGGACAAATACGCCTTCCTGACCCCGTCCCTGTGGGAAGTGAAGAACACCTGGCCGTACTTCCACAACGGGGTGTTCGCAACGCTGGAAGAAGCGGTCCGCCACCACCTGGACCCGGCCGTCTCGGCGATGGCCTTCCGCTGCAGCGACGCGCTGCGCAGCGGCGGCAACGTGCTGCCGTGTCAGGACAGCACCACCGCGCCGGCGCTTTACGCCGACCTGGTGGCCCGCCTCGACCCCGCGCTGAAGAGTCCGCCGAGGCTCAGCGACAGCGAATTCGCTGACCTCATTGCCTTCCTCAACCAGCTCACCAACGGCAGCAACAACTCGGTGCGCTGAGGCCCATCACCCACCTAAAATCAGAAAGGAGTCATCCCGTGAACCCGTTTTCGATCCGGACCTTGATCGTGCCGCTGACCGCCGCCGTCTTCCTCAATGCCTGTGGGAGCGGCGGTGGTGGCGGGGGTAGCAGCACGCCGCCGAAGCCGTCGGCGTCCTTCGACATCAAGCAGGGCGGCACCCAGAGCCTGATGCCGACCGATCTCACCACCGCGCAGGACCCGACCAATCCGGCCAACAGCCCGTCGGGCTCGACGCCCTATTTCCAGGCCCGGGCGGGGATCACCGTCACCGACCTGAAGACCCTGATGAACGACGCGACGACCTTCCCGGCCGTCGAGAACCCGGTGCTGGTCACGGTCGGCAGCGACACCTACAAGGGTTATCGCCTCGCCGATGTGATCGTGCGGGCTACCCGATTCCGCCCGGCCGACTACAACACCGGCGCCTTCGGGGCGACGACGGCCATCATCGCGGTCGGCCTCGACGGGCGCATGTCGGCCTTCTCGTTTACCGAGCTGATCCGCACCGGCAACGGTGACAAGACCATCGTTGCCTACGAGAAGAACGGCAGTGCGCTGCCCGACAGCGAGGGCAACATGGAGGTGATCGCCGGCAACGACACCGACCCGGCCCTGCGCAAGACGCCGCGCCTGGCCGAACTGCACGTGCGCAACGATTTCGAGGCCACCAGCTACACGCTGGCGTCGGCGGCCAGCGCACCGGCGCTGCAGCCCGGCGACATCGCCTTCCAGGTCGGCGGTGACGTGGCCACGCCGATCACCGTGTCCGCCGCCACGCTGTCGGCCACCTCGTCCCAGGGCTATTACGCGGTGGACCGCATCGGCAGCAAGGCGGCCAGCGCCTTCTCCACCTACTACTTCCAGGAATACGGGCCGCGCCACATGAACTACTGGTTCGGTCAGGGCATCCGCCTGACCGACGTGCTCGACACTGCCGGCCTGGCCTATCCTAACGAGAAGAACCGCTGCTTCGTGGTCGTCAAGAACGCCAACAACCAGCACGCCACTTTTTCCTGCGGGGAGCTGTACAACTCGAAGGTCGGCGTCGGCGACGGGCTCGCCGGGGTGGGTAACCGCGGCCGCTCGAAGGGTGTGCTGCTGGTCACCGACGACTTCCGTCAGGGCACCGGCAACAACATGATGATGACTTGCTGGAACGACCTGGGCACCTGCACCAAGAGCAACGCCGGCGATGCATTGGGCTACACCGCGGCGATGGATGCCAACGGCGACCGCATCAACTACCAGTTCATCGCGCTGGTCTCCACCGAAGACAAGCTGCCCTTCATTCCCTTCGGGCGCTGGTACCCGATGCCGTCCAACTGCGCGAGCCTGGTGTGGAAGTGCAATCCGTGGATCGATGTGGGCGAGCGTCTGCAGCAGGGCATCAAGTCGATCACCGTCGTCTATGCCGGTGGTAGTGGCAGCATGGCCCATTGAGCCCGCAAGGGCTCAGTGCACCAAGGTGCCCGTGGAGGCGGGAGCCGGCACGGGCAGGCGGGGTAGCCGATGCTGCGCGTCGAGGATGCCGCTGACCCCGCGGGACAGCTGGCGGAAGGGCTCGGTGGACGGCCGGCCGAGCAGGAAACCCTGGGCGAAGACACAGCCCAACGCGTTGAGGGCGGCCAGCTCGCGGGCGTCCTCGACGCCTTCGGCGACCAGCTGCACGCCGAGCCGCTCTGCCCGTTCGAGGCAGGCCGCCACCTCCTGCTGGCGCGGCAGGTTGGTGTGGATCTGGCGGACCTGCAGCGGGCTGAGCTTGATGAAGTCGGGCTGCGGCGCGCCGCTGTCCGTAGCCGGTGAGAGGCGATCGAAGGCCAGTCCGACGCCCTGCGCTGCGATGGCCTGCAGTGTGGCGGTGAGGCGGCTGAGGTCGTCGTCGGGCTGCTGTCGCAATTCGATGACCAGCCGGTCGGGCGTCAGCCCGGCGTTGGCCAGCAGCTTCGGCAGATCGCCGCTTTCCGCGTGGTCGGCGACCATTGCCATGCTCAGGTTGATGAACAGGCGGCCGGGCAGCTTGGCGTTCACGAAAGCGGCGATCGCCAGGCACGTGGCCAAGCGCTCCAGCTCAAGGCCCAGGTTGGCTTCGCGGGCGACGCGCAGTAATTGCTCGGGGGTGTGCAGCGGGGAGGCTTCCGGGCCGCGCATCAGTGTTTCGTAGCCCAGCACGGTCCGCCGGCGGAGATCGAAGATCGGTTGAAAGACGAAGCTGAGGGCTTCGCTGGCGAGCAGTTCACGGAGGTGAATGATCAGACCGCTGAGGTACATGGTGGCGGGACGGCACGGCGAAACGTAATACCGCCATTGTGGTCAGCGCTTCACGCCATTTGAATTAAGCTTTTGTGACGCTTCATGGTGTGCGCGCCGGCGCTTGATGGTGGGGTGTGAAATACGCTAGGGTCATTGCTTTGTATTCCAAAGGAATTGACGGAATGGCTTTACGTGGATCTCTCCTGCTCAGGGTGGGAATGTTTTTGACATCAATCCTGCTGCTGGCCGCATGTGCGGGCGCACCGTCGCGTCCGCCGGCGCTGGCGCGCAACGATGATGCGCAGGTGCAGGACTATGCGACCCGCCTCATCGAGTACGAAATGCGCCAGCAGTCCATCGTCGGCCTCAGCGTCGCCGTGGTGGACGACCAGAGGCTGCTGTGGGCGCGGGGTTTCGGTTTTGCGGACAAGGAAAAGGGTGTGCCGGCGACGCCGGATACGCTGTACCGGGTCGGCTCCATCTCCAAGCTGTTCACCGACACGGCGGCCATGCAATTGGCCGAGCAGGGCCGCCTCGACATCGATGCGCCGCTGGCCCGTGCGCTGCCGGGCTTTTCGATCCGCAGCCGCTTTGCCGATGCGCCGCCGATCACCCTGCGTGGCCTGATGACCCATCACGCCGGCCTGCCGCGGGACTACCTGAAGGACTTCTTCACCGAGACGCCGCCGCCCTTCACCAGCGTGATTCCTCTGCTGGCCGACACCGACACGGCCTATGCGCCGGGCACCGTGCTGTCCTATTCCAACCTCGGCATCACGCTGGTCGGCGCGGCGGTGGAGCGGGCGGCGGGCCAGCCCTTCGCCGACCACCTGCAGCGGTCCCTGCTGGCGCCGCTGGGTATGGCCGAGGCGTCCTTCAGCGCCGCGCCGTCGGCTTCGCCGCTGATGGCCCGCGGCTACGAAAAGGGCCGCCTGCGGGACGAGCCGGCCCTGCGCGACGTGCCGGCGGGTGGCCTGAACGCCAGCGTGGCGGATCTGGCGCGCTTCGCATCGATGGTCTTTGCCGATGGCCAGGCCCGCGGCGGCCGTGTGCTGAAGGCGGAAACCGTGGCCGAGATGTTGCGCCCGCAGAATGCGGACGTGCCGCTGGACCTGGACGGTCGTGTCGGCATCGGCTGGTTCATCGGCCGGCCGCCGCTCAAGCATGGTGGCAAGGTCGTGCTCCACGGCGGGGCGACCTACAACTTCCATTCGGCGCTGGTGGCCTTGCCGGAACACAAGCTGGCGGTGGTGGTGCTCAGCAACAGTGCCGGCTCGTCGGCAACGGTGGACCGGATTGCCACCGAAGTGCTGTCGGTGGCGCTGGAGGCCCGCAGCGGCTTGCGGCCGCCACCCGCCACGGAGCCCGCGGCGGCTGCGCCGCTGGCGGAGGCCGAGGTGGTCCGCTGGGAAGGGGACTACGCCACGCTGTTCGGGCATGTGCGGGTGGAGCGCCGCGGCAACGCCCTGACCGCCGATGTGCTGGGCACCCGCCTCGACCTAGAGCCGCGGGCCGATGGGCGCCTCGGGCTGGGCTACCGCCTGTTCGGCCTGGTTCCGATCGGCCTCGGCGAGATCGGCCAGTATGGCATCAGCCGGCGCACCGTCGCCGGGCGGGAAGTGCTGGTCGGCGAGCGTCTGGGTGCCGAGGCGCTGGTCGGCGAGAAACTGCTGCCGCCAGTGCAGCCCGGCTGGGTCCGGCCCTACCTGGGGCGCTACGCGATCAGCAACCAGGGCAAGGATGTCCCGCTCTTCAAGGAGATCCGTGTCCGCGAGAGCAATGGTTATCCCTTGCTGGAGGTACAGGTCCTGGAAGGGCCGCCGGTACGCCAGGTGCTGCTGCCCCAGGGTGAGGACAAGGCCCTGATCCTCGGGCAGCTGGCCGACAGCGGCGAGACCGTGCATTGCCGGAAGGCCGACGCCACCGTGGAGTGCCGTTTCGCCGGCTACGTGCTGACCCGCGTCGGCGACTGAAGCTCGCCGCGGAAGGTCGCCGCATCGTTGGCGAAGCACTCGGCTAGCCAGTCGGCGACCGCCGCCACGCGGGCCTGCTGGCGGGCATCCGGATGGACCAGCAGCCAGATCTCCCGGCTCAGCAGCGGCTGGGGGCCGGACAGGCGCTGCACGCCCGGCTCCGGATCGGCCAGAAAGCACGGCAGGATGCCGCGGCCGATGCCACCAGCGATGGCCCGCATCAGGCCTCGAATGTTGCCCGAGCGCAGGCGGATCCGGCCGTTGCCGCGCAGACTTTCCAGGGCCTGCATCTCCGGCGTGTGGGCAAGGTCGTCCAGGTAGGCGACCCAGTCGTTCGCCACCTCACCGTCCTGGCTGGCCGAACCATAGACCGCGAAGCCACTGTCGGCCAGCTTGCGGATCAGGAAATCGCCCCGCGTCGGGCGGGCCAGACGGATTGCGATGTCGGCTTCGCGGCGGGCCACGTTGAGGTTGTCGTTGCTGGCGATCAGCTCGACGCTCAGGTCCGGGTGGCGGGCGTACAGGCCGGCCAGCCGCGGCGCCAGGTAGTCGCCGATGAGGGTGCCGACCGCAGTGACGCGCACCAGGCCGTTCACCGCGCCGGCACCGGCTTCCGCCACACGGAGCAGGGCGATCACGTCCTCCTCGATGCGCCCGGCGCGCTGCAGCACGTCGGTGCCGACGGCGGTTGGCTGCCAGTGTCCGTCACCGCGTTCGAAGAGGGCTGCGCCCAGTTCTTCTTCCAGCGCACGCAGGCGGCGGGCGACGGTGGTCTGGTCCACCTTCAGGCGGCGGGCCGCGGCGGCGAGGGTGCCGGCCCGGCCGATCTCGACGACGAAGCGCAGGTCGTCCCAGTTCATGGTGGGTTTCCGATCAATGCGAAGGCCTGCATTTTTGCAGGAATGAGCTGCGGATGTGTCGATTTACGCAGGTATTCCAGCGGCCTAAGCTCGCTCCACCTTTAATCGTCCTGGAGAAAGTCCATGTCCGCTCCCTTCCTGCTCCGCCAGATCGCCGGCAAATCGATGACGCCGCCGCAATTGTCCGAAACCACGCTGATCATCATCGACGCGCAGAACACCTATCGCGGCGGCACGATGGAGCTGACCGGTATCGAGCCGGCCCTCGATGCCTGCGCCAGGCTGCTGGCCCGTGCCCGCCGCCTGGGCGTGCCGGTGATCCACGTGCAGCACGACGCCGGCCCCGGCAGCCTGTTCGACATCCGCGCCGAGATCGGCGCCATTGCCGACAAGGTCGCACCGGTGGACGGCGAGCCGGTGGTCGTGAAGCGCCTGCCGAACGCCTTCGTCGGCACCGAGCTGGATGCGTTGTTGAAGGAAAAGGGCGCGAAGAGCCTGCTGATCATCGGCTTCATGACCCACAACTGCGTCAACTCCACCGCCCGCGGCGCCTACAGCCTGGGCTACGGGGTGACGGTGCCGGCCGACTGCACGGCCACCCGCAGTCTGCCGGCCCTCGGTGGCGGCGTGGTCAGCGCTGAAGATCTGCAGGTCTCGGTGCTGGCTACGCTGGCCGACATGTTCGGGGTCGTCGTGGCGAGTGGGGAAGAGATTCCGGATTGATGCAGGGCCTGGGGGCTGGCAGATGCAGCCCCCGTCGGCTCCCCGTTGGGGCGGTCTTGCGGTCAGACGCCCCAGGTGACCGGCACCTTGTCCTTCAGCGAGCGTTCCAGCAGTTCGAGCAGCGGCACTGCACGCTGGAAGAAGCTCACCCCGCCGCCACCGGGCTTCACGTCCTGTTCGTCCTCATTGTCGTCGTCCTTGTCGGTCTGGCGCGCCTTGTCGGCGGCGATGGCGGCTTTCAAGGTGTCGATG
This sequence comes from Pseudomonadota bacterium, assembly GCA_018241685.1. Classification (GTDB taxonomy): domain Bacteria; phylum Pseudomonadota; class Gammaproteobacteria; order Burkholderiales; family Rhodocyclaceae; genus Zoogloea. Next base: position 324,444 of record JAFEDJ010000054.1, on the reverse strand, counting down.
GCGGCCGGCAGTTGCTCGACGGTGAAGATGCCCTTGGCGTCGTCCTTGTCCTTGCCGAGCACTTCCAGCATCTCCTTGCCGTTCTTTCCGAACATGATCACGTCGCCGCTGGCGGGGGATTTGAAGATGATCAACATGGTCTTGCCTGTCTTTCGGATTGGAATGGCGCCATTGTAGGCGTGCCGCCGCGTTGCGGCGGAAAACCCCAAGGGTGCGGCGCAGCAGGCGGTGCTACCGTGCGGTCTTTCCCTGCATACGATTCTTCCCGTGGATAAAGGCAAGACCCTCGCCGGCATCGGCTTCGGCCTCGGTGCCTACGGCATCTGGGGCTTCTTCCCGCTGTTCTTCCGTCAGCTTGGCCATGTGGCGCCCCTCGACCTACTGTGCAACCGGGCGGTATGGGGCTGCGTGTTCGTCAGCCTGGTTCTTACTGCGCGTCGCCACTGGGCCAGCACGCTGGTGGCGGCGCGGCGCCCCGGTACGCTGTGGCGCCTGACGCTGGCTGCGCTGCTGGTGGGCGCCAACTGGCTGGCCTTCCTGTGGGCGGTGGACCAGCGCCAGGTGGTGGCCTGCAGTCTGGGCTACTTCCTGACCCCGCTGGTCAATGTGCTGCTCGGCATGCTGGTGCTGAAGGAGCGCCTCAACGCCAAGGAGTGGGGTTCGGTGGCACTGGCGGTGGCTGCGGTCGGCAACGAGTTCTTCACCCTCGGCAGCCTGCCGTGGATCTCCCTGTTCCTCGGCGCCAGCTTCGGCCTCTACGGGTTGGTCCGCAAGCAGGTGGCGGTGGATGCGATCTCCGGGCTGTGGCTGGAGACCCTGTCCCTGATGCCGCTGCTCGGCGCCTATACCCTGTGGCAGGCCGTCCACGGCCATGGCGTTCTGACCGGTTTCGACGGGCTCACACAGGTGCTGCTCGTCGCAGCCGGCGGGCTGACCGCGCTGCCGCTGATGCTGTTCGCCGCGGCAACCCAGCGCCTCAACCTGGCTACCGTGGGCATGCTGATGTACATCAACCCGACGCTGCAGTTCCTTACCGCGGTGCTGATCTTCGACGAGCCGCTGCAGCCGGCCCGCCTCGGCACCTTCGGGCTGATCTGGGCCGGCCTGCTGCTGTACAGCTGGAGCGGATGGACCAAGTACCGCCAGGCCAGGCCGGCCTGAGGACGCATCGCGGGCTATCATTCGCCCATTGTTTGTCATCTCCCGCGGAGCTTCCCCTTGCGCATCGGTATCGACCTCGGCGGCACCAAGATCGAAGTCATCGCCCTCGACGACGCGGGCCACACCTTGGCCCGGCGCCGCGTCGCCACGCCGCAGGGCGACTACGCGGCTACGCTGCAGGCGGTGGCCGGGCTGGTCGAGGCGGTCGAGACAGAGCTCGGCCAGCGTGGCTCCGTCGGCGTCGGCACGCCTGGCGCGGTATCCAAGGCCAGTGGGCTGATGAAGAACGCCAACTCCACCTGCCTAAACGGCCAGCCGTTGCCGGACGACCTGCGCCGCCTGCTCGGCCGCGAAGTCCGTACCGCCAACGATGCCAACTGCCTGGCCCTGTCCGAGGTGGTGGATGGCGCGGCGGCAGGGGCAGAGGTGGTCTTCGCGGTGATCCTCGGCACCGGCGTCGGCGGCGGCATCGTGGTCCGCGGGCAACTCCTGTCAGGCGTCAATTCGATTGCCGGCGAGTGGGGGCACAATCCGTTGCCCCTGCCGGCAAGTGCTGATCTGCCGCTGCCAGCCTGTTATTGCGGGCGGGCCGGCTGCATCGAAACCTACCTGTCCGGGCCGGGACTGGCGGCGGACCATCTGCGCAGCAGCGGCGCGGTGCTGGCGCCGGAGGCTATCGTTGCCGCCGCGCTGGCTGGCGATGCAGACTGCGAGGCCAGCCTGCAACGCTACGAGGAGCGTCTGGCGCGGGCGTTGGCCGGAGTCATCAACATCCTCGATCCGGACGTGGTCGTGCTCGGTGGTGGCCTGTCGAACCTGGGCCGGTTGTACGAGCGGGTGCCGCAGCGGTGGGCGCAACATGTTTTCTCCGACACCGTGGCGACCCGCCTGTCCCCGGCCGTCCATGGGGATTCGTCGGGCGTGCGCGGGGCGGCCTGGCTATGGCCGGTGGCCGGGCAAAGCTGGGAGAGATAATTTTCGTGAAAGCCGTCGTCGATTCCGTATACACCGGCCGCCTGTGCCCCTTGCCGCCGGAGGGCCAGCAGACCGGCATCTTCAAGAACGCTGTCGCGGGACGCGTGGCGGTCGGCCCGGAAGGCCTGGCTGGCGATGCCCAAGCGGATCGCCGGGTCCATGGCGGGCCCGAGAAGGCTGTGCATTACTATCCTGCCGAACACTATGCCGGGCTGGCGGCGGAGGTGCCGGAGCGGGCAGGCTTGCTGCACCCTGGCGCCCTCGGCGAAAACCTGTCGGCCTGCGGGCTCACTGAGCAGAACGTATGCATCGGCGATGTCTTCGTGCTGGGTAGCTGCCGTCTGCAGGTCAGCCAGCCGCGCCAGCCGTGCTGGAAGATCAGCCACAAGCTGGACCACCCATCCATGTCCCGGCTGATCGCTGCGAAGGGTTGGACCGGCTGGTATTTCCGCGTGCTGCAGGAAGGGGAGATCGCAGCCGGCGACGTGCTTGAACTGGTCGAGCGGCCGGCGCCGGAGTGCAACCTGGCGCGCCTGTGGGTGGTCTGCCAGCAGCACCGGGCCGACCCGCGGGAACTGCAATTGCTCGCTGCCGCAGCGGGCCTGAACGAAGCGTGGAGCCGGCGCCTGCGCGAGCGGGCTGCCTGGCTGCTCAGCCAGGAGGTGCCGCCCTGTTGAATCAGGGGCCAAGGCTTGCTTCTGCTGTCTGCTCGGCTAAAACGATAGACAGGCTGGCAACGACGCCAACCTCAACAGAGAGCGATTACAAAAATGGGATTCCTACCGACGGCGCTGAGCTGCGCCACCCTCTGCCAAGGAGCCTTGCTGGGGCGCCTGTGGCTGGCCCACGCCGATGTGGTGCAGCGCATGCACTTCCTCGGCAGCCGTCTCGTCGTGGGGACGGCGGAAAACCGTCTGCGCGCGCAGGCGTTGAGCCGGGACGATGTGCTCGACGAGCGCGATCGCGTCACCCACCAGGCCCGCCTCGACCTGCTCCTCGAGGCGGGGGCGGAAGGCTGGGCGACGATCTATCGCAACTACCTGGACGAACTGACTGCCGCCTACCTGTGCTGTCTGCGGGGTCAGGCGGTGCCGAAGATCGGCTTATGATGCACGTCAGCGCAGCGGGAAGACCAGCGGCGGCACGCTGACCACTACCGACGGCCGGCTCGGGTAGGCATACACCGGCTGCGGCGCGTAGATGATCGGACGTTCATAGACGACCGGCGGCGGTGCCACATAGACGGGCTGCGGTGCGTAATACACCGGGCCGTAGCCGCGGCCGCCGTGATGATGATGGTGGCCGCGCCATTCTCCGCGGTGGCCCCAGCCATGGCCTTCGCCGCGGTCGGCGCTGGCGGTGGCAGACAGGCCCAGGCCGGCAATGCCGATCAGGGCAGCGGTGATCCATTGGCGGGTATTCAGCATGGTTTTCTCCTTGGCGCGCCCGCGGGAGCGCGGTACGTTTCAAGGATAGCCGCTGGCCTTGCACCGTCCTTGCATGGCTTTGTAAGAAAATTTATGCGCCTGCACCGTGGCCTCCAGCGAAGAAACCCAGCATTCGCGGGGCTTCTTGCCGTGGCGGGCCGATGCAGCCGGGATGCCCGCTTACACTTCCTCGGGCGGTTTGATTGCCAGGCCGGCACGGTAGGCGGCGATCAGGGTCTGCCGCCAGCGCTCGATGGCCGCCGCCAGTGCGTCGCGGGCGATCGGCTTGATCACGTAGTCGTCCATGCCGGCGGCCAGCGCATCGCGGCGCTCCTCCGGCATCGCGTCGGCGCTGACACCGATGATGTAGGCCTTGTAGCCCTGCTCGCGCAGTCTGCGGGTGGCAACTAGACCGTCCAGACGTGGCATGCGGGCATCCATGAAGATCAGCTCGTAGTCGGCCGTGGCACAGCGGGCCAGCGCGTCCTCGCCGTCCTCGGCGAAGGCCACATCCTGGGCGCCGAAGCGTTCCAGCATGCGCGCCAGCACGGTACGGTTGATCGGGTTGTCCTCGACGACGAGGATGCGCGTGTTCTTGCGCAGGATCACGCGCGGCGCGTCGGGGGTGTGGGCTTCCTCGCCGACGCCGGTTTCCAGTTCGGCGGTGAACCAGAAGCGTGAGCCGGCACCTTCCTGGCTGTCCACGCCGATCTGACCGCCCATCAGCTCGCACAGCATGCGGCAGATCGCCAGGCCGAGACCGGTGCCGCCGTAGCGGCGGGTGGTGGACATGTCGGCCTGCTCGAAGGGCGTGAAGATGTGCGCGCACTTGTCCGCGGCGATGCCGATGCCGGTGTCGCTGATGGTGACGCGCAGGCTGATCCGGCCGGGACCGAGCGGCGCAGAGGTGGCATGTACGCCGATCTGCCCGTGGGCCGTGAACTTGAAGGCATTGCCGACCAGGTTCATTAGGATCTGGCGCAGACGGGTCGGATCGCCGACCACCACACGCGGCACGCTGTCGGCAACCATCGCGGTGAACACGATGGATTTTTCCGCGGCGCGGGCGCGGAACAGTTTCTCCACGTCGGCGACCAGCGGGCGCAGGTCGAAGCCGATCTTCTCGAGGCTCAGCTTGCGGGCCTCGATCTTCGAGTAGTCGAGGATGTCGTTGATGATGCCCAGCAGTGCATCGCCACTGCTCTGGATGGTGGCGATGTATTCCTGCTGCTCGGGTGTGTGCGGTGACATCTCGAGCAATTGAGCCATGCCGATGATGCCGTTCATCGGGGTGCGGATCTCGTGGGACATCATCGCCAGGAAGTCGCTCTTGGCCCGATTGGCGGCGTTCGCCGCATCGCGGGCGGCGATCAGGGCCTGCTCGGCCTTGTGGCGCTCGGTGACGTCGGTGATGCAGAACACCCGGCCGATGACCTCCTCATCGTGGCGGGCCGGCCGCGAGCTGGCCTCGAAGATACGGCCGTCGCGCAGTGGCAGGATGTCGAAGGTCTCCTTCAGATCCTGGCTGTGGCGGGTCAGCAGCGCGTGCAGGTCGGTGCCGCTTTCCACCGCGTCGGCCATGTACTGCAGGATCGCATTGTCGTCGTGGCGGGCGAGGAGTTCCTCGGGCAGGTTCCACAGGCGCGCCAGGCGCCGGTTCATGTTGGTGACATGACCGTTGCGGTCGAGCACCAGGATGCCGTCGGCAGTGGCTTCGAGCGTCGCCCGCAGGCGCGAGGCCATCAGCGCGAGTTCGTCCTCGGCGCGTTTCTGCGCGCCGATGTCGGTGGCTCTCACCAGGATGCCCTCGGAGATCCGCCGCACCGTCTTGCGTGCCGATAGGAGGCTGTCGTCGGCGCGCCGGTAGAGGCCTTCCATGACCTGATCCTCGGTGCCGCCGCCGGCCCGCATCTCCTCCCAGAAGAACAGGTCGGTCAGTGCGCATTCGATGTCAGTGATCGACTGGCCGGGCAGGCTGCCGGCCGGATAGCCGAGCAGGCGCGAGGCGGCGGGGTTGGCGGCCAAGATGACCAGGGACTCGGGGTCGACGAGGAGGAGGATCTCTTCGGCGGCGGCGAACAGCAGGTCCTGGTAGCGTTCGCTCATTGCCGGCGTCCCTTGCGCGAGTCGGAGTCGAAATAGTAAGTCACGCGCTTGCGCGGGCTGAGGTATTCATAGACCTCGGGCGGAAGCTGGATCGGGCGCAGGGCCTTGGCGATGTTGATGTCCGGCTCGTCTTCCAGGTCGAGCAGGATCGCTTCGTCCTTCGGAATGCTGGGGTCGTAGACTGTGACCCATGGGCGTAGCGGCTTGGCCGGGTTTACCGAGGACACCAGCGCCAACGCGTCGTTGGACAGCTTGACCACGGTGCCCGGCGGATAAACGCCGAGGCAGCGGATCATCACCTGCAGCACCTTGCCGTCGAACTTGGCGCGGCGCTGGGCGAACATCAGCGACAGCGTCTCGTGGGGCGTCATCGCTTTGGCCAGGTCGGGCGGATTGCACAGGTTGTCGTAGTAATTGACCAGCGACACGATGCGCGCCAGCGGATCGATCTGGTCGCCCTTGAGCTTGTTGGGATAGCCGCTGCCGTCGGACAGCTCGTGGTGCTGGAAGATGATGCGCAGCACCGGTTCGGGCAAGCCGAGCTGCTTGCCCATGCGCAGTCCGTACTCGCAATGAAGCTGGCGCAGGTTGCGTTCCGGTGTGGTGAGTTCCTGGCGCGGCCGTGCGATGCGGTCGGGCACGTCGCTGAGGCCAACATCGTGGAGCAGCGCGCCGACGCCCAGCAACTGGCAGGCGGGCCGGTTGAAACCCAGGTCCTTGGCCAGCATCATCGACAGGATCGAGGTGTTGAGGCCATGGAAGTAGGTTTCCTCGCCACCGGCGTGTTCACCGATCACGTGCAGCGCTACATCGGGTTGGTCGAGGAAGGCGGTGACCATCTGATTGACCAGCTCGTCCACTTCCTCCAGGCATTCCTTTGGGCGGGCGAACAGGTTCTTGTTGATGTTGCGCATCACGCCGGCGGCCTTGACCAGGGCCTTCTCCACCTCGACGACCTGGCGCTTGCGCTGGGCCAGGCGGGCGATGCGCTCATGCTTGCTGGCCAGCGCGGCGTTGGTGGCCACATCCTCGACGGGGGGCGTGGCGGGCGGCACCTCCACTGGCAGCGTCGTCACCATGCCCCGCGGCAACACGTCCGAGCGGTCCGGGTCGTAGCGGAAGTGCTTCAGACCCAGTGTGCGCAGGGTCTGCAGCTGGTCGGCGCTGCGGATCTTGAAGCTGTTGAAGCTGAACGGGTGGCTGAACCAGGGCAGGTCGATATGGATGAACAGCCCTATGCAGAGCTGGTCAGGGGTGACGACGAAATCCTGGGACGGGGTGTCTGGCATCGGAGGTCAGGCGGCGGACGGTTTCTGCTATTTCGGCCGGCAAATGACGAAGTTTAGCTGCCCTGCGTATCAGTGGCGCTCGCGTCCGGCAGTTCGGGCCGTTTTTCAAGCCAGCGCAGCAGCGCGCGGAACAGCAGGTCCGGGTCGGCGGGCTTGGCGATGAAGTCGTCCATGCCGGCGGCGCGGCAGGCCAGCCGGTCTTCCTCGAAGGCGTTGGCGGTCATCGCCAGAATCGGCGTGTGGCGGTGGGCCGGCAGCGCGCGGATCGCACGGGCCGCGGCGAGACCGTCCAGCACCGGCATCTGGATGTCCATCAGGATCAGGTCGTAGGCCGTCCTTTCGGCCAGGCGCACCGCTTCGGCGCCGTCCTCGGCCAGGTCGGCGGAGAGGCCGAGGACTTCGCGCAGCAGCTCCAGGCCGACCTCCTGGTTCACCCAGTCGTCCTCGGCGAGCAGGATGCGCCGCTCGCTGAAGTGGGCGCGCAGTCGCTGTTCGGCGTCGGTGCCGTCCGGCAGCGGGGTTTCGGCGGTCTCGGCGGTGTGCGTGGTGCGGCGTACGCGGCACGTGAACCAGAAGGTGCTGCCTTCGCCGGGCCGGCTGGTCACGCCGATCTCGCCGCCCATCAGGCGCACCAGGCGCTGGCAGATCGTCAGCCCCAGGCCGGTGCCGCCGAAGCGGCGGGTGGTGGAGCTGTCGGCCTGCTCGAAGGGCTGGAAGATGCGCTGCTGCGCGTCGGCGGGGATGCCGATGCCGGTGTCGCGGACTTCGAAGCGCAACAGGATGCCGTCGGCGTCCTCGCCGCTCTGTGCGACGGTCAGGGTGATGCTGCCATTCTCGGTGAACTTGATCGCATTGCCGACGATGTTGAGCAGCACCTGCTGCAGGCGCAGGGGATCGCCGAGCAGCGCCTGGAGGGCCAGCCCAGGTGCCAGGACCACGTGGAATTGCAGGCTGCGAGCCGCTATGTCGGCACCGACCAGGTTGTCCACATTGGCGATCACCGTTTTCAGCTGGAAGGACACTTCCTCGATCGGCAGCCGCTCGGCGTCGATGCGTGACAGCTCCAGCACGTCGTTGAGCAGTTGCAGCAGGTGGCCGGCGGCGCGCGAGATGCGGCCGAGGCGCTCGCGCTGGTCGGGGTCGGCGTTCTTGCGGCTGAGGATGTGGGTGAGGCCGATGATGGCGTTCATCGGCGTGCGCAGCTCGTGGCTCATGTTGGCCAGGAAGCTGCTCTTCGCGCGGTTGGCGGCTTCGGCGGCTTCCTTGGCGATGGACAGGTCGGCGGTGCGGGCGGCGACCAGTTCCTCCAGGTGGTCCCGGTGGCGCGCCAGTTCCGTGTTGGCCGCCGCGATGTCCTGGGTCTGGCGTTCGACGCGGCGCTCGATGATGGCCGTACGGCCGGTCATGCCCAGCATCAGGGTCTGCAGCAGCGTCGCGAAAAGCAGGCCGACGACGCCGACGCCCCAGGCGATCCAGGGCCGGTTGAGGGCTAGGTAGTGGTCATCGGCGAAGACCCGCAGCGACCACTCCCGGTCACCGGCGTGGATCTGGCCGCTCCATATGGCGCGGGTGCCCGTCGCGTCGATGGGCGCATCGGGGCGGTCGAGGCGCAGTGGCCCGTGGCTGCCGGCGGGATCGACGAGTTCCAGGTGCAGCCCAAGCGGCAGCCCGTCGCCGGTAGCTACAGCGACCAGCTGGTCTATCTTGATGATCGCGACGGCGAAGCCGCGCAGCGGGTCCGTTGTGACCGGCTGTTCTCCGTGCCCATGGACCGCGGCGAGCGCCAGCACGGCGATCCGGTCGGCATTGTCCTGGACCAGCTTCAGGGGCGCACTGATGGAAATCCCGGCGTCCCGTTCCCGGCTGCGGTGTACCGCGTCCCGGCGCACGCTTTCGGAGGCGAGATCGAAGCCCAGGGCGAGGCGGTTCGGGGGCGCTGGCGAGATGTAAGTCACCGGCACGTAGGCATCGCGCCGCGAGGCCGGGATGCGCTGGCCCTGCGCGTTCTTTTCGTTGATGCCGAAGTCGGCATCGTGCAGGCGTTGCTGCATGGCGTGTTCGAAGCTGGAGCGGTTCGCGTCGAGCACGTAGGCATTGAAGCTGAAGGCCGACAGGTCCGGGTTGTCCTGCAACGTGGACAGCGTGAAGGCCTCGAACTGGGTGGGGCCGATGTCGGGTGTCACTTCGAGCAGGCGGCGCAGCGACAGCAGGGCTTCCCGGTGGGTCTGCAGGCGGTCCTCGATGCGTTTCTGGATCTGCGCCCCGTCGGCCTCCAGGCGGTGCTGCTGGCTGTTCTGTTCCCAGCGGGCGGTGGCATAGATGGCGATGCCGACGAACAGCATGGTCAGCAGCATCGGTGCGGTGATCTGCCGTCGGCGGGTCTGCCACAGACGGTTGGAGCGGATCAGGAAGCACAGGCACAGGGGTGCGAAGGTCAGCACGCCGAGGGTATCGCCGATGAACCAGTTCCACCACGCAAAGGCCAGCTGCGGCGTGGCCATGACTTGCAGCAGCGCCAGGCTGCCGACGCCGACCGAGGCGGAAACCAGACAGGACAGCGGGCCGCCGATCAGCAGGAAGTGCAGCACCATCCGCTCGTGCTCCAGTGCATGCCAGCTGTTGCCGCCCCAGCGCCGCACCAGGGCCTGGCCGAGCCAGGCCTGGGCGGTGGCGCCGCAGGCGATCAGGTTCGCCGCGACGGCCGTCCGCGGATCGAGTGTGTGGTTGAGGAAGGCCAGGCTCAGGTTGAGGCTCGCCGAGCCGAGCCAGATCCCCGGCAGTGCGCTGCGGCCGAAGCACAGGGTGGCCGCCAGTGCCAGGCCGGAGGCCGGGAAGATCGGGCTGGCGTAACCCGGCGCGATCGCGAACAGCAGTCCGAGCCCGCCGAGGAACAGGTAGCCGGCGGCAACGAGCAGGAGTCTGCTGGGCGTGGCGTTCAACATCTTCGGACAGGGGCCACGACGGAGGCGGCGGATCAGCTGGCCGGAAAAAACCGGCCGGAAGTGGAAAATGTACTACTTAAGGCATAGGCATGGGTATGCGCGGTGCCGCCCTGCAACATGGATTCACATTGCCTGCTATGCTGCGGCGCTCCCTTCCCCGACCCCGTTGTCCCTGCTCCGATGGAAATGAACGCCGCTGGCTGGATCGTCACCGCGATCGCCGTCCTGCTCACCGGCATCTCCAAATCTGGCCTCGGTGGTGCCCTCGGCGGGCTGGCCGTGCCTTTCATGTCCATGTGGCTGTCGCCGCGGGACGCGGTGGCGGTGATGCTGCCGATCCTCGTCTGTATGGACATGGTCGGCATCCGCGCGTGGCGTGGAAAAGCCGACTGGGCCGACCTGCGCCTGCTGATCCCCGCCGCGGTGGCTGGCATTGCCGCCGGCACGCTGGCCTTCGGCGTGATGTCGGAGACGATGGTGAAGGGCGCGCTGGGTCTGATCTCGGTGGCTTTCGCGGCGGATCGCGTGCTGCGCCGCAGCCGCCAGACCGCCGGAACGGGCGGCCAGCCGCCGCGCCGCGGTTTTGCGTGGCTGTGTGGCGCCGGAGCCGGCTTCACCAGCACGCTGGCCCACGCCGGCGGGCCGCCGGTGATGGTCTACTTGCTCAGTCGTAGCCAGCCGCGCCAGGTTTTCGTGGCCACCTCGGTGTTCTTCTTCGCCTTCATCAACCTGGCCAAGCTGCCCTTCTACCTGGGCCTTGGCCTGTTCTCCCGCGATACGCTGCTGATGTCGGCGATGCTGCTGCCGCTGGTGCCGATCGGCGTATGGACCGGCATGCGCGTGCTGGCGAAGCTGCCGGAGCGCGGCTTCTACCTGTTCGCCACGGCGGCACTGGGCTTGTCGGGCGTGAAGCTGCTGTGGGATGCGCTGGCCGGCTGAGCGCTACTTGCCGAGGTCGAAGACCTCGGCGTCCGGTCGGGCGCCCTGGCGGGATGCGATGGTGCTGGTGAAGGCTTCCTGCTGCTCGCCGTCCTCGTTCTTGCGGATCGCGTAGCAGTTGAAGTCGGCGTTCACGAAGTTGCGCGGGCTCTTCTTCCCGGGCACCGGGAAGCTGGAGGCGACGATGCCCACCTTCACCTCGTACCACACCCAGCTGTTCTTCTTTTTCAGCCAGCCGAGTACCGTCGATTCGGTGGAGTAGCGGTGGCGGCTGTTGGCGATGGCGGTGATCGGGAACAGGTTCCTGTCGTCGCCTTCGCCGCCCAGCTTGTCGTTGAGCAGGTGGCCCTTGATGTACTTGCGTTCGGCGCTCTCGCCCGGATCGGTGACCAGCTGGTTCATCACCGCTGACAGCGCCGACGAGGACGGCCCGCTGCCGTGGGCGCCGGCATATTTGGCGTCGAGCCAGTCGATGCTCATGTGCACCGCCACCTGGCTGCCGCCGAGGCCGGTCTGGACCTGGCTCAGGAAGCTGGTTTTCTTCGGCGCACCGACTTCCTCGAAGGCCTCGAAGAGGGTCTTCATGTCGGCCACCACCGTCGGCGACTCCGGCGTCGTGGCGAGGGTCTGGCGCACCCGCCCGATCACCGCCACGGCGTTCTTGCGGGCCTTGCTGGCGTCGGCCTCCTTGGCCATCGCGGCGTACTGGTCGAGCTTGCTGAGGATCGGCTTGGGATCCTTGCTGGCCACCATCGGCACCGGCTTCTTCTCGTCGCCGGTGAAATACACCTCGTGGGATTCGCCGCCGGCGGTGCGGAAGGGCTTGCGCTCCTTCCACCATTCGACGACCTTGCCGACCGCCGCCTTGGCCTTGCCGTACAGCGCCTTGCCGATCTTGACGATCCAGCCGACCAGCCAGTCGAGGGCCTTGTCGATCGGCGCGCGGATCTTCTGGATCACCGCCATCACCTTGTCGGCCACCTTGCCGAGGCCGATGAAGCCGGCCAGGAAGCTGATCGCCAGGGACAGCAGGTTGGCCAGCGTGGATTCCACGCGCCTGGCCGCCGCGTCGATGGCGCCGCCGGCGATCGCCACGATGGAATCGACGAAGGCCTTCACGGTCTGGGCGATCTGCGCCAGCTTGCTGACGAAGACCATCACCGTGTCGTAGATCGACAGGATCGCCGAGATGAAGCCGGCGCCGGGGATGAACATCGCCACCAGCTTGGGCACCGCCTTCTTCACCACCATGTCGATGACGAAGTCGCTGATGCCGCCGATCACCATGTCCTTCAGGTTGCCGAGCATCTCCTTGATCTTTTCCCAGGCCGCTGCCGGCCCGCCGGTGACCAGCGCGACGACCACGTCGAAGCCGGTTTCCATGGCCTTCACCACCGGCTCGCCGACCGCCGTGACGAGTTTCTGGCGGATGTTCTGCCAAGTCAGGCCGAGCACCGACAGCACGAACTTGAGGATTTCCTGCAGTTCCAGCTTCTGCGGGATGTAGATCCCCGGCAGTGAGCCGGTGAGCCACTCGATGAGGCCGGTCTTGAGGTGGGTGCCGATGCGGTCCACGAAGCCCTCGAAGCCGGCCTTCGCCGCCCGCACCAGGTTGCGCACGAAGCCGATCGGGTTGCGGAAGATGCTCTGCAGCGCGCCGGCGGTGCGGCGCAGGTAGGGCATCACGCTGGGGGCGACCACCTCGAAGATGATCTCCAGCAGGCTGATCACCTGCTGCCCGGCCCAGCTGAAGAAGCGCCCGGCGAAATCACCGAAGACCCGCGCGATGCGCACGAAGGTCTGCGGCAGCGTCAGCAGGTCGGAGACGCCGAGGCTGCGCAGGGTGTCCATGAACATCCCCGGCAGCGCCGTGACGAAGCCCATCAGGCCGGCCAGCGCGCCCTGGAACCAGGCCCAGGCGCGGGGGATGGCGTTGCCCTTCTTGATGTTCTCCCACACCTCGTCCTGGCCGATCAGCTTCATGAAGCCGCCGATCAGGTTTTCAGCACTGCGCGGCACCGGGTCGCCGGTGATCGGATTGCGGCCGAGCACCGCGCACAGCAGATCCCAGCCGCGGGTGCCGGCGGCCAGCCCGGCCAGCGGGCGCAGGATCGCGTCGCGGATGAACTGCAGCACGCCGGACACCAGGTTGCCGACGAAGCTGGTGATGCGCGAGATGGGGTCGGTGACGATGCGCTTGGCCCGCTCCCACACCCCGCCCAGGTCGAAGATGTCGCGCCAGCCCAGGCTGTCGAGGAAACGGTCCACTGCCTGGCGGATGCTGCTGCCGATCAGCCCAAGAGTGGCGATCTGCTGCTGCACCCATACGGCTACCCGGTCGATGATGCCGTGGTTGTCGAGGGCCTGGGTGATCAGCGCGCCGCCGGGCATCAGCTCCACCACAGCCCGCAGCAGGTTGGCCGGGGTGCGCTCGACGGCCCGCATGTTGATCGGGTTCACCCCCAGCACCAGCGTGAACATGCGGAAGCCGGGCAGGTTGTTGGCGTGGTCGGCGAAGAAGTCCAGTGCGTCGCTGATGCCGAGGCGCTGCACTGCCGGCGGGCTGTGCTCGACGACGCCGGGCAGCAGGCTGCGCCGGACCTGGGCCGGCCCCTGCGCGGTGGCGCCCTGCTGGATGGTGTGGGTCAGCTCGTGGGCGATCAGCTCGCGGCCGGCGCTGCTGTCGGGCTGGTAGGCGTCGCGACCGAAGAAGATGTCACGGCCGACCGTGAAGGCCGCTGCGTTGAGCCGGCGGCTGGCCTGGGCCGCCTGCGGCCCGGTGTGGATGCGCACTGCCGAGAAGTCGGCACCGAAGCGCGGCTCCATGAAGTCCCGCAGGCTGCGCGGCAGCGGCTGGCCGCCGGTGGGTAGCGCGGCCGCGGCGGCGGGGGCTGGCCGTGGCGCAGCGGCTGCCGTCGTCGCCGGTGCGCGCTGGGCCGCCGCCGGCACGAGGCCGGCAAAGCGGGTGGCACTGGCCGACACCGGCGCCGCCGGCAGGCTGACCACCCGGCGGGCGACCTGCACCGCCTCCCGCTCGGCCGCATCGTGGGGGCTGGATACCGTCAGCTCGCCGGCCGTCGCGCGCTGCGGCATGACCGGCGCCGGCGTCCTGACCAGTGCTGCCACGGCCCGATGCTCGGGCGTGCGCAGGATGTGGCGGGACAGCGGCGCGTTCATGGCGGCGTTCCGCCGGAGCGTGCGGGGGCGGATTCACTCGCCGCCGCAGGTGAAGCCTGCTGGCGCAGCCGGGCCTGGCGGAGTCCGCGGGTGCCCATCGTGGCGCCGGCCTAGCTGGCCCGGCCCTCCTTCAGCAGTTCGCGGCGCAGGCCTTCGTCCACCGCCGCCGCGCTCACCGAGCCGTCGCCGCGGCCGAGGGCCTGCAGGCAGGCGTAGCGCACCACGTTCATGATGGTGCCGCCGGAGATCTCGTGCTGACGGGCCAGCTGGGCGAGGTCGAGGGCCGGGTCGAGGCGCACCGGGGCCGGGAAGGCCTCGCGCCACAGGCGCAGGCGCTCGGCCGGGCGCGGCAGCGGGAAGGCCACCACCGACTGGAAGCGGCGCAGGAAGGCGTCGTCGATGTTGTGGCGCAGGTTGGAGGCGAGGATCACCACGCCGCTGAAAGCCTCGATGCGCTGCAGCAGGTAGCTCACCTCCTGGTTGGCGTAGCGGTCGTGGGCGTCGGAGACGCTGCTGCGTTTGCCGAACAGCGCATCGGCCTCGTCGAAGAAGAGAATCCAGCCGGCCTGCTCGGCGGCCTCGAAGAGGCGGGCGAGGTTCTTCTCGGTCTCGCCGATGTACTTGGAGCTGACCTGGGACAGGTCCACGCGATAGACCTCGCGCCCGCAGCGCTGGCCGAGCAGGCAGGCCGACAAGGTCTTGCCGGTGCCGGACGGGCCGTGGAAGAGGCTTACATAGCCCGGCGCGATGCGCCGCCCGAGGCCCCAGTCGTCCATCAGCGTGCGGCTGTGGACCAGCCACAGGGCGATGTCCTCGAGTTGGGCGAGGGTCTGGGTGGGTAGCACCAGATCGCTCCAGTCCAGCCCAGTGAACACCCGCCGCGCCGGGATGCCGGCTTCGCCGCCGCCGGGCAGTGGCAGGCCGGGCAGGGCTTCGGCGAGGAAGCGCGGCGAAAGCTGCAGCGGGCCGCCGAAGGGGCTCGCCGGCCCGTCGCCGGGCGCCGCGGGGCCCAGGCGCAGCACGTCCTCCCGCGCCAGCCGGCCTTCCGGGGCGAGTCGGCGGATGGCTGCGAAGCGCAGGTCGAGGGCGTCGCCGGCCAGCAGGAAGCAGGCCGTCTCGCCGCTGGGCTGGAAGCTGGCGCCGTCGGTGCGGCTGCCGAACTCCGTGAACGGGCGCTGGGTCGTCTCGTTGCGCGACCACAGCACGTCGAGCAGTTGCGGGCGCAGTAGAGGCGCTAGCGTCAGCGCGAGGAGCAGCCGGTCGGCCGGGTCGAGGCCGCGGCGGCGCACGGCGGCGGCGTAGGGGCAGCCCGCCCGGTCGAGGGGCGGGGCGTCGGCGGGCAGCGGCGGCGAGTCGGGCGGCTGGCCGAAGTAGCGCTGCAGGCGGACACGCAGGCAGTCGGCCAGCCATTCCAGTTCGGCCTCCAGTGTGGTGGCGGCGGCCTGCAGCAAGCGGTCGGCCGGTTCGCCGCCGTCGGCGGGGCGCCAGGGCAGGTCGTGGCTGTTCATCGCCCGGCCCTCATGGCGTGCCCCACTCGGTCAGCAGCGGCCATGGCATCCACGGCAGGCGGACCAGGCCGATGCTCCACGGCAGCAGGCCCAGCAGCATGTCGAAGGATTCCGGCTCGACGCGTAGCTGCCAGGCCTCGTCCTGTCGACGCAGGTGGCCGCGGCGGCGCAGGAAGGCGGTGCGCAGGCCGTCCGTGGTGGTACCGCGCAGGGCCTGCCAGTGGGCCAGCACTGCGGCCAGCAGGGCCTCGGCCTCGGCACGCTCGGCATCCGTCGGGTCGGGCAATGCATGGGAGAACGGCTTGTCCGGCGTGAGGCCGAGCAGCAGCTTGACGAAGGGCAGTTCGAATTCGAGGGCCGCCGTGCCGGTGGCCAGCCAGTGCAGCAGCGCCGCGGCGCGCGGCACGGCCGCCTCGGGCAGCGGTCCGCGGTGGCCGGCAGCTACCAGCCCGGTGGCTTCGAACAGGCGCGGCAGGTAGGGATGCAGCAGCGCCAGCCCGGCCTGGGGCACGAGCATGCCGGCGGCGCTGCGGGCGGCCGGGCGCTGGTCGAAAGCGAGGGGGGCGTCGGTGGGTACTGCGGAGGCTGCACGGGACGCGGCCGATGCTTGTAGAGCCTGGTTTGGCGGCGTGTCGACGGGCAGCGGGGGATGCGTTGCCGGTCCCTCGACAGGGGAGGGCGGGGCGTCGGCCAGCAGGTCGAGGACGGCCTGCCAGTAGGGTTCCGGCGAGCGCGTGGCGAACAGTGCGGCGAGCCAGGCGCGGGCGACCGCCAGCCAGGGGTGGCGGCCGTCGGCGGCGGGCGGGTCGCCCTCCAGCGTCCACGCCAGCCACAGGGCCTGGGCATGCAGGCTGTCGCCGTCGTCCCGGTCGGCGGTGGCGGCGAGCAGGGCCAGCAGGGCGCGGCTCAGCGGATGCCTGGGGGCGGCGGCTGCATGGGTGCTCACCACGTGCCGGCGCCAGGCCGCCGGCAGCAAGGCCAGCCAGCGGCTCAGACTGCCCAGTCGTTCCGTGCGGGCTTGAGCACGGATGTCGGGCGGGATGCAGCCGAGGCTGGCCCAGGCCAGCGCGGCTTCGGCCAGCAGCGCGCGCAGGCTTTCGTCCGGCAGGCCGGCCAGCGGCCAGTCAGGGCTACCGTGATGCAGGTAGGCGGCCAACCCGGCCTGGGCCTGGATGCTGGCGATGGCCGGTTGGGCGGGGGGCTGATCGGTCGCACCGAGGAGCGCTGCCGGGGCGCGGTCGCCACTGGGCAGGGCGTCCAGGTGGCGGGCCAGCTCGTGTAGCGTCTGGACCGGCAGGGGCAGCGGTTCGCCACCGAGATCGAGTGTTGCGCCCTCTGGCGCCTGACCGTGGGCGGCTGCGGCATCGACCCCGGCGAGGGCCGTGCGCACCGCGGCGCGCAGCTCACCCAGTGCGTTGTAGCGCCAGGCCAGCAGCAGTGGTGCGGTGTCGGCGGGGCTGGATTCGGCACGGCTGGGGAAGCTGCCGGGGGCGGCGGTCGGCGGTGTGCGGTCGGTCGGGTCGGGCTGGCCAGTCGGCGGCGTCTCGGCTTGCTGCAGGGCCAGCCCGGCCAGGGCGGCGTCGGCGGCTGCGGCAACCTGGGCCGGCAGCGCGTCCGCGCCAGGCGTGGTGTCGAGCCTCAGCTTCAGCTCCAGGCGCGGCAGGCGCACCACCCGGTCGTCGGGGACGTGGGCCGACAGGCTGTCGGCGAGGGCCGCCAGTACGGGCTCGGCGGCGTCCCGCAATACGCCGCGCAGCGTGAAGGCGGCAGCCGGCGTGGGGGCCCGCGCCTGCCACAGCAGGCGGCGGATGCGGTGGGGAAAGGGCGCGTTGCTCATGATGGTTTCCGCGTCAGCGCTTCAGCCGGTTGAGGTTCTGCAGGTTGCTGATCAGCACTGCCTGGGCCGGCACCGCGGCGCTGCCCTTCAGGGTGTCGAGCCGGGTGCCCAGGTTGGCGGAAACAGTCGGGTCGGTGACGTACACGGTGCTGTTGGCGAGCACCGAGGCTACGCCGGCCGCTGCGCCGCTGGAGGTGTCCACCTGCTGGCTGACGACCCGGGCGGTGGTGTCGGCGACCGCGTCGCCCAGCTCGGTCTGGGCCTTGGTGAGCATGGCCTGGGCCTGCTTCATGTTGTCGTCCGACAGGTTGCCCTGGCTGACCATGTCCACCAGGCTCTGCACGGTCTGGCGCTTGTTCTCCACGTCCTTGACCATCTGGTCGAGCACGACGTCGCCGGTGACGACGGTCTTGAGGCCGACGCTGCCGGCGGCGGTGGCGTCCTTGGTGCTGAAGGCGCCCTTGACGAGGCCTTCCACGTTGGCGGTCTGGGTGTCCAGCTTGCTGCGGATGTCGGTCTGCACGGCTTTCAGGTCGGCGGCGAGGGCTTGCCGTGCGGTGTCGAACTGGGCGCTGACAACGCTGCCGACCAAGGTGTTGACCATCAGGTCCACCGGCTTGACGACCTTGATCGGGAGGACGTCGATGGGCGGCCGGCGCAGCGGCGGGCGCGGCAGCGGCGGCTCGACGGGCTCGGCTTCGTCGGCCTCGGCACAGGGATAGGCGAGGGTGAAGTCGGCGACGACCCGGCCGCTGTCGTCGTAGGCCAGCACGAAGCAGCCGCCGCGCCACACGCCGCCCAGGTGGTCGAGGCCCGGGTTGTCGGTGGCAAAGCGGGCCAGCAGCAGCTTGTCGTCGGCCTTGTCGTCCTTGGCCTGGATGAGGTTGTCGAGCCAGTCCAGCCAGATCGGGTGGGTGGTCTGGATCAGGGAGTCCACCGGCGACACGAAATCGCTGCGCGACAGCTTGCCCAGGTTGACCCGCGCGGTGCCGACGGTGCGCAGGGTTTCGGCGATGCCGTTGTTCCAGCGGGTGGCGTCGGTGGTGGCCCGGTAGGCGCTGTAGGTGGGCTGGTCGAGGGCCGGCTTGGCGCTGCCGGCCAGGTTGCTGACGGCGCTGCGGGCCTGGGTGGCGGCGGCGATGACGGACACGCCGGTATCGGTCTGGTCCGGGATGTCCTTGCTGTCGATGGCGGTCTTCAGGTTGTCCAGGTACTGGCCGGAGAAAGTGTCGCTCTCGTCGAGGCGCAGGGACACGTCCTGGCGCAGCAGGTAGTGGAAGCGATGCAGGTCGGTGTAGCGGATGCCGGGGCGGATCTTGATCAGCTCCTTGCGGTTATGCACCAGCACCGCGTGAACCTCGAAGGGCAGGTTGCGGTCGGCGATGAGCTTCTTCAGCTCGCTGCGCACGTCGTCCACCGGCCGGCCGAGGTGGCCTTCGACGCGGAAGAAATCGTGGGCGGCGATGCTGCCGGCCAGCGGGTCGAGGGCGCGGGGGCTGCCTTGGTACTCGGCAGCCCGGTAGCCGAGGTTGTGGTTGCCGAGTCGGCGGGCGGCGAGGCGCGGGTTCCAGGCGGTGTTCATCGCGGCGGTGTAGTACCAGGGGATAGCCCGTTCGCCGAGGGGGCGGTCTTCGCCATGGCTGGGCGTCACGCGCAGCGCGGTGTCCGAAGGCGGCGCGTAGTTGGCGATCAGCTGGTCGAAGCGACTCAGCAGCAGGCCGAGCTCGGCGGCGGTGGCGCGGCTGTTGCCATCGGCTGCGGCCGGGTAGAAGGCGGTGCGGGCGTCGTCGGGCGCATCCAGCGCGCCGGCCGCCAAGTGTTTCGGAAAGGCCAGCGGCAGCGGGCCGGCGGGCAGCGCGTCGATGTCCTGCAGCGCGTCGCGGATGGCGTTCCAGGCTTCGCAGAGGTCCTTCAGGAAATCGTGGAAGGGCAGCACTGCGCCGGCCGGGGTGTCCTGCTGGCGCTGCAGCGTGGCGATCCAGTCGGCGACGGGATTGCGCCGGAACACCGTGGCCAGCACGCCGGGGAAGCCTTCGGCGAAGTTCTTCAGGGCGTCGATCAGGCCGGCGAGGGTCTTGCCGGCGGCATCCCGGTAGCGGGCGATCAGCACTTCGGCGGTGGACAGGTCGCTGCCCAGTTGCGGCCGCCAGGCGATCAGTTCGGGCAGCTCGCGAGCCTGCTCAGCCAGCGTCAGTGGGCCGGCGGCCAGGTTGGCGGCAGTGCTGCGGCTGGTCAGCAGCACGCGCAGGCGTTGCTGGCGCTCGCGGCCGAGGTTGTCGCAGTCGGCGCCGGTGCACAGGTCAGGGTCGCTGACGGTGGTCTCCGCCAGCAGGATCACCGCCTGGCCTTCCAGCGCGCCGGCCGTGAGCGGCACGCCGAGCGGGTCGTCGCCGGAGGTCAGTTCGCCGCTGATCAGCAGCACGCCGCTGGCCGTATCGAAGAAGGGCTCGTAGCGCGGCGCGGTGGCGTCATAAGGGCGCAGGCGCGGATAGGTGGTGGCGGCGTCGATGCGCACCAGATCGCCGTCGCAGGTGAGGCCGAGGCCGGCACCGATGGTCACGCTGGCGCCGTCGCTGCCCACCGCGAAGCCGGCGACGATGCCGGCGCCGACCAGCGCGACACGGGACAGGCGGTCCTGCTGGTCGAGCCAGCTGGTGACTTCGTTGAGCTGGGTGTGGGTGAGGACCTGGTCGCGCTCGAAGACCGCATACTGGCTGGCGAGGGGCGCGGTGAGACTTTGCAGGACCTTGATCGGATCAGCCATGGTCCGTCTCCTGGTTGATGACGTGGTCGGGGGCGCTGCCGAGGGCGGTGCTGCCGAGGACGAAGGGCGGCTTGGGCGATTCGGCGAAGCAGTCGAACAGGGTGCGCTGCGGGTAGATGTTCTTCATCGTCGTGAGGGCGTCGATCAGCGCCTGCAGTTTGGTCTGCCGGTCGGCGCTGGTGACGCCGGCGTGCAGGGACAGCCAGTCCCGGTAGGCGAGTTCGAAGCGGGCCATGTCGTCGGCGTTCACCCAGCAGATCTTCGGCAACAGGTGGGCCGGTACTTCGCTGCGGATCACGTGCTCGGCGAAGCTGCGGAAATCCATCTGCTGGAAACGCCCGGCGTAGGCCGGCAGCACGATCTGCAGGCGCCAGGAATAAGGATCGGCATCGGCGCAGTCGCTGCAGTCGCCGTCCACGCAGATCGGCAGCAGCGGGTCGTCGTCCTGGCCGGGGCGCAGCAGCAGGTTCTCGATGACGTACAGGCCTTCGCCGCTGTAGTGCTCGCGCAGGTAGTCGGCCAGGTCGGCGATCACGTTGCGCGCCACGGCCTCGCTGGGGAAGCCTTCGACGCGCCGCGCCAGCAGCTGGCCGTCGCTGTCGACGACGCTGAAGTAGAAGCGCTGGTCGCTGCCCTGGATGATGCGGTAGTGCTGGTCGTCGGCCTGCTGGCCGCGGGTGATCGCGGCGATCATGCGGGCGCGGGCGTCCTCGCGGGTGGCGAAGTTGGCGGTGGACGACAGCAGGATCTTGTTGTCGCTGGCGCGGAAGAGGCGGAAGCGGAATTCGTCGCCGGGGGTGGTATCGATCTCCGCGTAGGTCTCGTAGGAGATGGCGCCGAGGTTGCGGCGGCTGAAGTCGGCGATGCCCAGCAGGTGCGCCAGACGTTTTTCGAGGCCGCTGACGTTGAAGCTGTTCCACAGGTCGGCGGGGCCGTCGAGGCTCTGGTCGTAGGCGCCGGCGCGGTTGGCCGACAGTTCCGCGGCGTCGGCCAGGAAGGCGCACTTGTCGGCGATCACTTCGTCGTCGGTGTGGGCGAAGGCGGAGGCCATCGCTGCGGCGTACTCGGAGAAATCCTCGCCGAGGCGGGCCAGCAGGTGGTCGAGCAGACGGTGCTGGCGGGTGGCTGCCTCGGCCGGCGTCTCCTGCAGGTTGGCGAGCAGCGTCGGGGTGACGTCGGCGGCATACACCCGGTCGTGGCCGACGATGCTGTCCACGGTCTGTGCGGCCAGCACGTGGGCGTCGTCGGGCAGGCCGTCGAAGCGGTCGGCGGTGGCGGTGAGCTCGGCCGGTGCCACCGACAGCAGGCTGGCGGCCTGGGCGAGCTGGGCCAGGTCGTTGGCGATTTGCTGGTCGAAGAAGGTGAGATAGGCCTTCAGCTGCAGCACCTGGGCCTGGCGCTGGGCGTCCGGGTTACCGGCCAGGCCGGCCGCGCCGAGGCCGTAGAGGGGCGGGAAGTCGAGCTGCACCGAGCGGTAGGCGGCGAGGTCACGCCAGCGCCCGTCGGGCACCGGCAGGTCTTCGGCGCGGGGCGTTTCGACGGCCTGGCGGGCGGCTTCGAGCAGCGCGTCGAGGCGGTCGCGCACGGCGGTCGGCATCTGCGCGACGTTCCAGCCGGCCACCGGCAGGCCGCGCTTGCGGAACACCAGCCGGCCGGCCGGCGTCTCGCCGTCGGTGTCGATGGCCAGGCGCGGCAGGTGGCCGGCCGTGACCGGCACCCGCCAGCGGTTGGGCACCGGCTGCGGGTTGCCGCTACTGTCGAGGGGGTTGAGGACGATGTCGCTGATCGCGCGCACGCCGGGCACGTCCATCAGCACGCCGATCAGGTCGGACAGGCGCAGCTCGGCGGGCAGCTCGGAGGCCGCCAGATCGGCCTCGTCGATGAAGCCGTCCTGCAGCGCCGGGCCGTCGAAGATGTCGTCCACGCCGCGCCGGCGGCCGTCGGCCAGCGGGCGGGCGCGCATCTGCGCCAGGCTGTAGCTGGGCACCGGCGGGGCGATGGCCTGGGCGGCGGCGAACAGCAGGCCGGCGGCGACCTCGGTGACGTCGGCGGTGGCCTCCAGGTCCAGTTCGGCGCACAGGGCGAATCTCTCCGTCGGCACCGGCTCGATGGCGACGAAGTCCTCGCACAGGTTGCGTTGGGCCTCCAGTGTGGCGCGTACCGCGCGCAGCACCGGCTCGCGCTCGGCCTGGGTGTTCACCGCGTCCATGAAGTCGATGGCGACCCGGTACAGGCCGCGGATGCGCACTTCCCGGTAGTGGCTGTGGGCCGGTGCGCTGCGGACGAGCTGGCGCAGCAGCAGGTCGGCGTAAAGCAGCGGCGCGTCGGCGGGCATGACCCAGGCGTTCTTCACGCCGGGCAGGTCGATTAGCTGCTTGCGCCGGTCGAGGGCGGTCAGCGGGCGCGTCGGGAGCACCCGGCGGGCCCGGTGGAAGCGGTCGGCCAGGGCGAGTGGCGAGTCGGGCGGCGGGGTCAGCAGGTCTTCCAGCGGCAGCTCGGCCCGGTAGCCCAGCTCGGACTGGGCCCAGGTGACCAGTTCGAGGATGGTGATGCCCGGGTCGTGCAGGTTGTGGTCGGTCCAGGTGGCGCCGGCGAGGCGGCGCAGCAGGTCCAGCCCCTCGTCGTAGAGGGCCTGGGCGTCGCGGCCGGCGGGCTCGGGGGCGCGCGGCAGCGTGGGCGGTATGGACAGAGGGGTGGCCATCAGCTCACCTCGGCGATCAGGTGGTCGGGCGCGGAGACGAGGATCACGTCCGGCGCGTCGGGGGCGAGTTCGGGCCGGTCTTCGGCCGGGCGGTCGGCGAAACACAGGCGGAAGTCGGTGACGTAATCCACCCACGGCAGGCCTTCGACGAAATCCACCAGCGCCGAGCGCAGCACACGGCCGCCGAATTCGAGGGCCGCGCCGGCGTCGAAGGCCCACGGCGACAGGGCACGCAGCAGGGCCTGGTTGATCTGCGCGCGGTAGTAGCTGAAGGCGTAGCCGGGCCGCATGGCGACCTTGAAATCCACCTGCACGGCCCGGTAGGCCGGGTTGCGTACGGCCAGCGTGGCGGCGTCCAGCCCCATCGGTGCGCGGGCCAGCAGGAAGGCCTTGATCCGCTCCAGGGTGTCCAGGTCCACCCGCGGCTGCAGCGGGTCCACCGCGTTGCGGTTGCGCAGGTCCGGCACCACCACCACGCGCACGTGGCCGGGGGCCAGCCACGACGTGTCGCTGGTGTGGGGGATGCACTTGATGCGGTCCACTGCCGGGAAGGCCTGCAGCACCAGGCGTTCGTAGTCCCAGCGGGCGATGGCCCGGTTGCGGTGGCGCAGGCGTTCGGCAGCGCGGCGGGCCAGCCCGGCGGCGTCTTCCTGCAGCGCACCGCCGAAGGACGCGTAGGGCTGGTTGACCGTCTTCAAGGTCGGCGCCGGCACCAGGAAGCGTGCGATGCTGCCGGCCGGCAGTGCGCTGTCCAGGTGGTCGGCGGCGTTGGCGTGGTCCTCGAAGACCGCCTCGAAGGCGTTGGCATGTACGCCGACCAGGCGGCAGGCGGCTTCCGGCTGCGTCGTGATGGCGGCCCGCAGCCAGATCAGGCCGGTCGGCAGGCGGGTGTTGTCGGTGGTGGCTTCGCTGGGCAGCACCACGCTGATGAGGCCGCTGGCGCGCAGGTCCCGGCTGGTGTCGAGGATGAGTTCGGCACCGCTGGCGAGGGGCCGCCAGGCGTTGTCGGCGAGCACCGCCCAGCTCAGGCGCTGGGCGTTGGCGAGGGGATCGGCGCTGCCTTCGGCGACCTGGAACAGCAGGCTCAGCGGGTCGCCGGGGCCCACGCCGGACAGCCCGAGCAGCAACTCGCCGGCGTCCCGGTGCGGCGGCAGCAGCGGGACGGCGCCGGCGGCAGCGGCCTGCAGCCACGGGTGGCGGCCGGTCAGCCAGGCGTGTTCCCGCGACACGCCGAAGGCGTCCACGTGGAAGAACTCCACTTCGGCGTTGGCGAAGCTGGCGTCGCTGTCGTCGTCCACCCGGCTCGGCCCGGCGTCGGCCTGGTAGGACAGGCTGATCTCCTGGGCCTTGGGCGTCCACGGTTCGCCGAGGATCACCTTCGGCGTGGCGAGCAGGCCGGCGACGGCCTCGCTGCGCCAGGCGGCGTGGAGCAGGTCGGTATCCAGCGCCAGGGTGATGAAGCCGGCCCGCGGCGCGGTGGCGGCCGGCGCATCGGAGGCCACGCCGCGGCGCAGGCGCAGGAAGCCGGCCTCGCGGCGGGCATAGGCGCTGCCGGCGCGGGCGAAGGCTTCGTAGACGGTGAGCCAGCGGTAGGGGCGGGGCAAGCCGGCGCGGCTGGCGGCGCTCAGGTCGAGTGTCACGCGGCCGCCGGCGGCCGGCGCCAGGCCGACCCGCCCGGCCGGATGGGGGCCGCCGGCGTCGGCCCATTCCGCCTGGGCCCACACGCCGCTGGAGAGGCTGGCCTGGCCGGAATAGTGGGCGTACAGCGCGCTGAGGGCGGTCTGGGTGGTCGGTGCGCCCTGCCAGCCGATCTGCAGGCTGAGGGCCGACAGGCGCTTGCCGAGGGCCTCCGCGCAGCCGATGTAGAAGCGTGTGCCGACGCCGGGCTGCGGGCCGAAGGGCAGGAAGGCCTTTTTTGGATCGAGCTGGCCGAAATCGCTTTCGAGGGCCAGCGTGCGCAGGCCGTCCGCCTTCACGCCGATGCGCGCCCGGCGCAGCTTGAGGCCGGCGAGGCGGCCGAAGGCGGCGGAGCCTTCCTTGAGCATCAGCTGGAGTACCGGCAGCCCGGCCGGGAAGGCTTGCTGATGGAGCGCCGGGCTGGCGTCGACGATGGCCGGCTGGGTGGCGTCGATGCGCAGGCTCAAAGACCAGCTGCCGGCGGCCAGTGTGGAGTCGGCGCGGGCGATGGGGAAGGGGCCGAGCCAGCCCTTGGGGCCGGACAGGCGCGCTTCGAAGGCGTCGGCGAGCAGATCGCCGCTGTGGCTGGCGGGGTCGATGCCGTCCAGTTCCAGGCTGACGTCGATCTGCCGGCTGCCTTCGGCAAGGCGCAGCACTGCCGACGCGAGGGCGAAGCCGACCGGCGCGTCGGGCAGCGCGACTTCATCGCTCCGGCGTACGCCGAAGGGGTGCCAGCTGGGTGGATCGGTGGCCAGCTTCGCGCCGAGGCCGTTGGCGGAATCGGCGACCGGCGCGAAGCGCAGCCGGCCGTCGCTGCCGAGGGCGACGCTGCACAGGCTGGCGATGCGCGCCTGGGTGGCGACCATCGGGCGGACCGGCCGGTAGAACAGCGGTTGCTGGCGGGCGTCCTTGCCGGCGGCCAGCAGCGCGTCGGTGCCGATCTCCAGCGCAGCGGCGCCTTTCTTCAATTCGACCAGCACATGCACCCGGTCGGCTACCGGCGGGCGCGGTGCAAAGCCGAGCACCGTCTGCATCTGGAAATCCAGGTGCCTGCGGGTGAAGTCGTTGAGCAACGCGCGCGGGCGGGCGGCGATCTGGAAGGCGGCGACCAGCAGGGCCAGGTGCGGCGGCAGCGCGCCGTCGTCGCCGTCGGCCAGCGCGGCGAGGCGCGCCTGGAAGGCGCTGTCGCTCTCGCCGGCCGCCTGTTGCGGCAGGAAGTTGCTCCAGTCGCCGGACGGCAGCTGCGGGTCGGCGCCGTAGTAGTTGAGGTGGCCGGCCAGCGCGGCGGCGGCGCGCAACAGGCCGCCCACGTTGCGTTCGTCGAGGGGCGCCGAGGCCGGATCGAGATGCCGGTCGAGGCGGTTCGCCTGGCGGGTGCCGGCGGCGGCGATGAGGGCGGCGAGGATCTCGTGCCGGGCCATGGTCGCTTACCCCCGGCGGACGGCGCGCAGCGCCTCGCTGGCCTCGCCCTGGTAGAACGGGAAGACCAGATTGAAGCGCGAGTTGGTGCTGCGCACGAGGTAGTCGAGGCGGATCGTCAGCACCCCTTCCATCAGCCGGCTGTCGTCGATGTCTAGCGCCTCCACGCGGATGCGCGGCTCGTACACCAGCACCGTGGTGAGGATGCGGTCCTTCAGCACGCTGGCGACGGTGGTGTTGAGGGGCTCGAACATCAGCTCGTGCATGTCCAGCCCGTACCTGGGCTGCAGAAAGCGCTCGCCCGGCGCGGTGCCGAACAGGATGTGCAGGCTGGCCTGGATGTCGGCTTCGTCTTCGGTCATGCGCACGCTGCCGTTGGCGAAGCTCGGCGGGAAGGACCAGCCGCGGCCGAGGAAGGAGGGCGTGTCGCTCATGACGGGCTCCTCAGCCGATCTGCACCGTCGGTTCGCCGATGGCCGGGCTGGCGCCGCAGCCGCAGCTGTCGCCGACCCGCAGGGCCGGCTTGCCGCCAATCAGTACCGTGGCGCTGCCAGCCACGAAGGGCGTGACCGGCGGGTGCGGCGGCGGGATCACGCAGCTGTGCAGGTCGCCGAGCACGGCGGCGGGCATGCCGCCGATCAGCACGGTGGGCACGCCGGGGCCGGTGACGGTGCCGCCATGGACGCTCAGATCGGTGACGCGGGCTGCATTGGGCATGGTGTCCTCGGGCGTGCGTTCAGTTGATCTGCACCAGCGAACCCTTGAGCTTGGCGATGGCCGGCGTGGTGGCTTCCAGCCCGCCGCTGCCTTCCAGCTTGAGGGCGGCGCCGGCCTTGATGTCGAGGGCCGCGGCGGTCTTGATCTCACCGGCCGCGCCGACGTCGAGCTTGGTGTC
Source organism: Pseudomonadota bacterium (assembly GCA_018241685.1). Taxonomy (GTDB): domain Bacteria; phylum Pseudomonadota; class Gammaproteobacteria; order Burkholderiales; family Rhodocyclaceae; genus Zoogloea. The sequence continues at coordinate 297,627 of JAFEDJ010000054.1, read as the reverse complement.
GGTGCCGGTCTTGATGTTGAGGGCCTTGGCGCTCTCGACGGTGATGCCGTCGCTGTCGAGCTTGATACTGTTGCCGTTCTTGTCCTTCAGCAGCACCGAGCCCTGGTCGTCGTCGAAGATGAGCTGCTGCTCGGCCGGGGTGGTGATGGTCAGCACCACCTTGTCGTCGTTGATGTGCAGCTTGATGCCGCTGCGGCTGACGAAGACCTTCTCGTGGTTGTCGTTGCTCGGTGTCAGCGGCGCGGCCTTGGCGCTGCTGTGGAGCATGCCGAGGATCACCGCGGCGCGCGGGTCGTCGTCGAGGAAGCCGACCACCACCTCGTCGCCGATCTCCGGGCGGATCATCACGCCGCGCTGGTCGCCCGCATCGCCGGCCGCGACCCGCGCCCACACGCCGTCGCTGGACGGATCGACGAGGGGCAGGCGCACGCGCACGCGGAATTCGTTTTCCGGGTCTTCGTTGTCGGTGACCACGCCGATCTGCAGGCCGTGGGCCGGCGCCAGCAGGCTGGTGCTGCGGCGGGCTTCGAGGCGTTCCCGGCGGGCCGGGTCTTCCGGCACGCCGCCGAACTGCAGGTGGGTGCGCCAGCCCTGCACGGTGTCCATCTCGTGGCGCACGCCGGTGACCAGCACCTTGCCGCTGAAATGCTGGCCGACGCCGGCCAGCTCGACCACGTCGCCGGGCTGGACCTGGCCGAGGCCGACGCACATCGCGCGGCCGCTGACCTGGTCGAGGCGGGCGTGGGCAAAGCGGGCGTCGGCAGCGGCGGTGGCCTCCGCGTCGGGCAGCATCGCGTGGCGCAGTTCGAGGGCGTCCACGCCCATCGTGGCGGCGAGGTCGTCGGGCTTCAGGTCGCCGGGGCCGCTGAAGGACGGCGGGCTGGCGTCGAGGGTGTGGACGGCCTGGTCGGCGGCGTTCCAGGTCAGCGTCTTGACGGCCTGGGTCTGCTGGCGGGCGTCCACCTCGGCGTCGAATTCGAGCAGCGTGGCGCCGTAGTTGAGGCTCGCCACGGCGGCGGCGCTGGCGTCCGGCGCGCGGGTTTCCAGGTCGGCGCCACGGGTCAGCACCAGCTGGCCGTTGGCCTGGGCGCGGGTGACGAGAAAGTCCCAGTCGGTGCAGTCGTACTGGACCAGGTGCTTGTGGCTGACCGTGGTGCTGGCAGCCGTCATGTTGATGCCGGCGTCGGAGCACAGCTGGCCGATCACGTCGCCGTCCGTCATGTCCAGATAGGTGGCGCCGTGGCGTTTGAGGCTCATCTTGGTGGCCGCGTGGCGGCATTCGACGATCAGCTGCGGCGGCGAGCCCTCGCGCACCTTGAGGCGCTGGCGTACCACCAGGCCCTTGAACAGCGGGTCGGGCTGGTTGCCGGCGCCGGCCAGCACCTCGACCTCGGCGCCGGGGGCGAACAGCGCGTCGTTGCTGAGCGGGAAGTCGCCGCCGGAGGCGCTGCCGTCCTGGTAGGCGAGGCGCGCGAAGGCGATGTGGTTGGCGGTGTTCACCACGCTCACCGACAGCAGCTGGTGGCTGCGGGGCACGGGGCTGCCGCCCACCTTGATGGTGAACTCCCGGTGTTCCGCGGCGATGGGGAGGGTGCGGGCGGGGGAAATTTCATTTCTCCAGGGGCGGGAAGACCACGCGTGTGCCCGCCGGCAGCTGGCGGAATCCGTCCAGGCCGTTGGCCCGCGCCACGCCGGGGGCGTAGCGCGGGTCGCCGTAGATGGCGGTGCACAGCGCGGCGAGGGTTTCGCCGGCGTGCATGATGCGCACATGGGTCAGGTCGGGGGACGCGTCCTGGGCCAGCGCGACGCGGGTCTGGTCGTCCGAGTTGTCGGTGAATACGGCGGTGATCACCGCCCGCAGCGGCACGCCGCTGGGCTTGAAGAGCTTATAGACGATGGAGGCGCTCTTGAGGACGCAGCGCTTCACCTGGATGCGGCCCCACATCACCTTGAGGTAGTTGGGGCGGTGGATGTCGCCGTTGTAGCCGGTGATGGTCTGGAAGGATTCGACCTTCTGCTGCACGTCGAGGGGCCGCCCGTTGGCGCCGGTGCCGTCGAGGAAGAACACCAGGTTGAGGTCGCCCGGCTTGACCTTCTTGAAGTCCATGCGGCTGCCGGTGGTGCCGCTGCCCTGGCCGCTGTCGTACTCCATCTCGTAGGCGAGGGTGATCTCGGCCGGGTTCACATAGGCCTCGAAGCTGCCGATGGCGGCGCCGCTGTAGTCGGCCTTGGTGTAGGCCTCGATGCGCAGGCGCTCGAGCTGTCCGCGTTCCGGCATGGCTCAGGGCTCCTGTTGCTGGCGCAGGATCTCCAGCACCTGGGCGACGCATTCTGCGATCAGGGCCTGCTTGTCGAGCTGCTCCGGCGGCGGGCTGGCCGCACCGCCGGAGTCGGTGTTGCTGACTTCCACCGAGATCACCACTTCATCGATGATGATGGGCATGACGGGCTCCGTTCAGGACTTGTCCACGGTGAAGTACTGGTAGGCCAGCTGCAGGCTCTCGACGACGATGGCGTTGGCGCTGGCGGACAGGTCGCTGACCGACCACTTCACCGGCCACGCGCCGACCAGGTGCCAGGTGACGAGCGGCTCGTGCTTGTCGTTGAGCAGCTTGACGTCCACGTTCTTCGGCTTGATGTCGAGGTTCTCGATGCCGTCGCGGATCCACTCCCAGATCGCCGAGTCCTTCAGCAGGCCGCGCTTGAGGACCAGGTCGGGGTACTTGCTGCGCACCGGGTAGCGCTGGATGTAGCGGTTCTCACCGCCTTCCGGCACCTCCTCGGTGGCCACCTCCAGGGACAGGCCGCCCACGTCGGTGAAGCGCACGTCGTCATCGACAGCGCGGGCAAGGCCGAGGACTTCCACCTTGAAATGGAATCCGACGGGGGGCGTGTACATGGCGGGGCCTCAGCGTGGCGGGCGCGGCGGCTATTCGTTCTGCAGCTCGAGGCCCTCGTGGGCCAGCTCGATCGACTCGATGGCCACCTCGTTGGCGCTGGCCTTGAGCTGCGGACCCTCGACCTTGACCGGGAAGGCGTTGTGCACCTTCCACACCATCACCGGCTCGTGGCTCTCGTTGAGCAGGCTGACGGTGAGGTCGCGGCGCTCGACGGTGTTGAGCTTGATCGTCGACAGCCACTTGAAGAAGTCGTTGTCCGACTTGACGATGCCGCGCTTGAGGGTGACGTTGCTGAACTTGCGCAGCCCCGGCATCTTGATCGACGAGTACTCGGGGAAGGAGCCGTCGCGGTACTCGATGGCCTGGTTTTCCTGGGTCAGGCCGGTGACCTCGGAAAAGCCGATGCGGGTGCCGCCCCACTGGACAGTGAAGTGGAAGACGGGCAGGGGATACTGGGCAGGCATGTCGGTTCCTTTCGCATTCGGTGGCGGGATGCGGGCGCGCCGGGGCGTGTCTCAGGCGGGCATGGCCCCGGCGGTGCCGGTCAGGACGTCTGGAGCTTGTGGTAGAACTTGAGGATGATGAATTCGGCCGGACGGACCACCGCCATGCCGATTTCCACGTACATGCGACCCTCGAGGATGTCCTGGCTGCTCATCGTGGTGCCGAGCCCGCAGCGCACGAAAAAGGCGTCCTTGGTGGTTGAGCCGGCCAGTGCGCCTTCGCGCCACTTTTGCGTCAGGTAGCTCTCGATCATGCCGCGCACCTTGACCCAGGTGTTGGCGTCGTTGGGCTCGAAGACCGCCCAGTAGGTGGATTTCTTCACCGACTCCTCGACCATGTTGAAGAAGCGTCGCACCGAGATGTAGCGCCATTCGTTGTCGTTGCCGGCCAGCGTGCGGGCGCCCCAGATCAGCGTGCCCTTGCCGACGAAGCTGCGGATGGCGTTGATCGACTTGCCGGCGGTGGCGTCCACGTTGAGGTTGTCGGTGTCGTCGCTGTCCAGCGCATAGGTGGGGGCGATGACGCCAGTCAGGCTGACGTTGGCCGGGGCTTTCCAGACCCCGCGCTGGTTGTCCACCAGCGCGTAGATGCCGGCGATGGCGCCGGACGGCGGGCACACCGTGAGGGTGTTGTTCACGCCGCGCACGATGTCCCGGTAGGTGGCGAAGCTGTCGAGCAGGTTGGCTTCGGTGTTGGCGGCGTAGCCGGCGGCGGCGTCGTCGAGGCTGGCCAGCGCCGACGACAGGGTGCCGAAGATGCGCTGGATCGCCGCCTGCGCGGCTGCCAGGCGGCCGACGTCGTCGGCCGCGGCACTGATCGCAGTGGTGGACGCGGCCGGCGCGTCGGCGCCGAACAGGGTCGCCCAGCCGGCGGTGGTGAGGGCACCGATCGCGGTGTACTGGGCGACATAGGCGGCGGTGAGCTTGCCGTCGAGTTCCCGTTCAGCGGCGATCAGCTCGCTCATCGCCGGGATGAAGCTGTGGGTGATGGCCCGCCCGGCGTCACCCTTGAGGCCTGCATGGGTGAAAGCGCCGGCGCCACTGGCCATGCCGTCCACCAGCGGGGCGATCTTGTAGACGAAGGCGAACAGGTCCTGCATGTGGGCCGCGTCTGGCGTGCCCAGGTAGGCCAGCAGGGTGGTGCCGAAGGTGTCCGAGATGGCCTTGTCGGCGCCGCCGCTGACGGTGGCGCGGCGGGCCGGCAGGCCGGCCAGGTCGGCCTGCGCCTGGTCGAGGCCCTGCAGTAGCGCGAGGATGCCCGCGTCGCCGGTGAGGGCGTTGAGCGTGACCGCCACGCCGCCTTTCTTCAGCTTGCTCTTGATGTCGGCGTAACCGACGTTCTTCGGGTAGTTGAGCTGCAGCCATGGCGCGTAGGCGGCGCCGTACTTGAGGCTGTTGATACCGATGCGGTTGCGCAGCTCGTCCACCACGGTGGCGTGGCTGGTCTTGTCGGTGGCGAGGCGGGTGTCGAGCACGGCGACCCGGTCGCCGAGCTTGCCGCACTGGTTAAGGGCCGCCATCTGCACGGCGGCCAAGTCGTCGGCGGGCAGGCCAGCGGCGTCGGGGAAGAGCAGGATGGTCGGTTCATCCACCGTCGCGATGCGCGCCAGGCCGGCGATCAGCTGGGTCTTGTCCACCGCGTCGATGTGCTTGCCGACCGAGCAGATCCAGGCCTTGCCGCCGCCGTTGTCGAAGAACAGGCGCAGGCTGTCGTAGAGGTACTTGGTGTTGGTGGCGGCCAGCGTGGCGCTGATGAAGCGGTTGCCGGCGTCCAGGTCCACGTGGTCGAGGTCGAGCTCCGGCGCGCCGCCGAACAGGGTCTCGAATTCGAGCAGCGAGGTGATGCGCGTCGGTACGTTCTTCAGGTCGCCGGCGGTGAGGCGGGTGGCCATGGCGGTGTAGCCGACGAAGGCGGGCACTGCGGTTTCCACCTCGGCGACCGAGGGGGGAAACACCGAAATTTCTTCGACGTACACATCGGGCGTGCGGTAGGTGGGCATGGCGGCTTCGCTCCTCTCCTAGGTTTCTTATCTCAGGTGGACGACGAACTGGGCGTCACTGCGTTCGGCGCCGGGTTGCGGCAGGTTGCCGATGAGCACCTCGCCGTTGCGGTGCAGCTCGAATCCGTGCGGTCCTGCGGCGCGCCGGGCGACCGGGGTCTGGGCTTCGAAGAGCACGATCCTGCGGGTTCCGCCCGGGTCGAGCAGGGCCGGGGCGAGCCGGTCGCCGCCGAAGGGCGGCAGCAGGCGGGTGAAGGCGACCGTCGGGCGGCCGTCGCCGGCGGCGCCGTGGTCTTCCACCTGGATGCTGGCAAAGTCCGCGTCGCTGGCCGGCTTGACCACCACGTAGTAGCGCAGCAGCGCGCTGCCGGCGCTGAAGGCCAGCGTGAAGGCCTGGCCGTTGGCCACGTGGCCGGCGCTGGCGGTGAGGCTCAGCACGCCCCATGGCGGATCGGCGGCGAGGCCGGGCTCGACGAGCAGGCGGCGGCTGGCGGAGAGTCCGCCGGCGGCACTCTCGCTGACGACGAACTCGCCCGCGTCGGCGCCGCGGAAGACCCAGTCGGCGTCCGCCGGGCCGAGGCGGGCGCTGGCCAGCGGCGTGCCATCCGGGCGGGTGATGCTCAGATCCAGCGGGCGGGCGGCCAGGCGCGGAGCGATGCTTGGTGCCGGGCCGGCCAGATTGACGCCGCGGGGGGCCGCGTCGAGGGCGTCGGCGGATGCTTCGTTGGCGAACAGCGGCGTCTCGCCGGGCGGCAGGGCCGGCAATTGCGTGTATTGCGTGAAGCTCGGGCTGCGCGGCGCTAGGCCGAACAGCAGGCGGCGCCCAACGCAGTCGCCGAGCGGGTTGCCTTCGTCGTCCACGGCGATCAGTACGTGCAGCATGCCGTCGAGCTCGCGTACCAGCGCGTGCATGCCGGCCAGCGTGTCGCGGGTGGCCGGCGGCACCATGAAGGCCAGGTCGTCGCAGGGGCCGCCACGGAAATCATGGCTGACGGCCACCGTCCATAGACGGCGGAAGGCGCTGTTCATCGCAGGCCCGCGTGGGTGTGGATGTCGAGGATCGGCGTGCCGGTGGCGCCGGGCTCCTGGTCCTGCAGGACCAGCATGCGGATGCGATAGACCACCGATGGCAGGTGCTTGGCGCCGAGGCAGGTCCACATCTGGTTGGCCTGCTCGGGGCCGTAATTGACCAGCTCGACGGCCAGCCGGTCGACGCCGGGCGGCAGTGCCGGATAGTCGCTTGGCGTGAACAGCGGGTGGGCCTGGAAGAAGGTCAGCAGCAGCGACAGCTGGCGCAGGCCTTCGGCATAGGTGGTGAAGCTGGCGGCGAAGAGGACTATCAGATTGATTGCCAGTGGCGGCGGCAGCGTGACGCTACGCCCGTCCACGATGACCTGCTGGGGCACCTGGGCGCGGGCATGGCGTTCTTCCTCGATCTGAAAGAGGGTCAGCCGGACGGTGTCGGTGGTGGCCTGCCAGTTGCCCTTGTCATCGACGAGAGCGCCGAGCTCGACCTTGCCGAAGTCGGAGTTGAGCCGCCGCTGCAGGTAGGCGTTGACTTCGTCGACGAGGAACTTGAGCGAAACATCGATCATCGTCGCGTCCCTCCTCCCGTTCAGGCGGGGCGATCTATGCCGTCCCTATGCCAAAAGCGAAACCGTCGTACGCTTCACTATGGCATGTGTGACAAAAATCACAATGTCTTTATGCGGATCTCCAGTGATTTCCTGCAATGAAGGGTGTGGTGCGCTGCCGCCTCGGAACGCTTAGTCGGTCAGGCGGCTGCCGCGCTTGCGGGTGCCGACGCCGGCGATTGCCGCCAGCCCGCGGCTGCCGTGGGCGTGACAGATTGCACAGGCAAGGGCGTCGGCGGCGTCCGACGACGGTGCGCCTTCGAGGGCGAGCAGGCGCTGGACCATGTGGCTGACCTGCTCCTTGGCCGCCTTGCCGTGGCCGACGACGGCCTGCTTGACCTGCAGCGCGGTGTATTCGGCCACCGGTAGGTCGCACGACACGGCGCCGCAGATCGCCGCGCCGCGGGCCTGGCCGAGGAGCAGCGTGGACTGGGGATTGACGTTGACGAAGATGATCTCCACCGCGGCCTGGTCCGGCTTGTAGGTGGCGATCACCTCGCGGATGCCGTCGAGGATGATCTTCAGGCGTTCCGGCAGGCTGCCTTCGCCGGTCTTGATGCAGCCGCTGGCCACGTAGCGCAGCTGGCTGCCGAGGGTGTCGATGAGGCCGAAGCCGGTGCTGCGCAGGCCCGGGTCGATGCCGAGGATGCGCGTCGCGACGCTGGCCGACGCGGACGGTCCGTTGATCCTCACCGGCCCCTCACTTGCGGGCCAGCCACACGCCGAAGACGGTCAGCCCCATGCCGGCCAGGGCCAGGCCGGTGAGCGTCTCGCCGAAGGCGGCCCAGGCGATCAGTGCGGTGGTGGGGGGCGTCAGGTAGAACAGGCTGGCCACGTTCACCGCGCTGCCACTCCTGATCAGCAGGTTGAGCAGGCTGATCGCGCCGACCGACAGCACCAGCACCAGCCACAGTAGCGCGAAGATGAACTGGGTGCTCCAGTCGATGTGCATCGTCTCGGTCTGGCTGGCGACCAGCAGCGACAGGGCGAGGGTGGGCAAGAACTGGATCACCGAACCCGTGCGCAGGTCGAAGGCCGGGCAGAAGCGCTTCTGGTAGAGGGTACCGACGGTGATGCCGAGGAGGGCTGCGACGGCCGGCAGCAGCATGGCGGCCAGTTCGGGCGTGCCGGCTGCGGCGGCTACCTTGTGGGCGACCACCAGCCCGACACCGCCGAAGCCGAGGGCCAGGCCGGCCCACTGGCGCGGCAACACTTTCTCGCCAAGCAGCGCGCCGGCGCCGAGGGCCGTGAGCAGCGGCTGCAGGCCGACCACCAGCGCGGTGATGCCGGCCGGCAGGCCGTGGCGGATGGCGGTGAACACGCCACCCAGGTAGACCGCATGGACCAGCACCCCGCTGACGCCGATATGCAGCCACTGGCGCGGCTCCCGCGGCCAAGGGGCGCGGGTGGCGACGGCGACCAGGCCCATCAGCAGGATCACCAGCCCGTAGCGGGCGCACAGGAAGCTGAGGGGTTCGGCATAGGGCAGGCCGTACTTGGCACCGATGAAACCGGTGCTCCACAGTACGACGAACAGCAGCGGGTACAGGCGCGTCATTGCTGCCCGTGCTTGCTGCGGTAGATGCGGGTGGCGACGGAGACGATGATCTGTGCATCCTGCGCCGGGATGCCCGGCAACTGTTCGCGCAGCACGCGATACGCCAGGTGTTCGAGGGTCTGGCCGTTCCAGGCGTTGGCCGGGTCGAAGAAGGGTTCGATGAGGACGTAGGCCTGGTCGACGAGCTCGCGCAGGCTGAGGTTCTTGCGGCGTTCGACGGGGGTGTTCATGCGGGGCTCCAGGGGGATCGGCGGGAAGACGGGCAGGCCCCGATGATACCCCAGGCGGCCTGGGCTGCCGGGTATGGCGCTGGCCTGCCGCCGCGGTGGGCGGGGCGTTCCGGCTTGGCGTGGGGCGGCCGGCTGGGCAATATGCGGATTTCGGCACCCGGTCGGGCGCCGCTTGTGGAGTGAGTGAATCATGCGTTACTGGCTGATGAAGTCCGAACCGGACGACGTGTCCATCGACGACCTGCAGAAGCGCCCGGACCAGACCGTGCCGTGGTATGGCGTGCGCAATTACCAGGCGCGCAATTTCATGCGCGACGGCATGCAGATCGGCGACGGCGTGCTGTTCTATCATTCTGGCTGCGCCGAGCCTGGCATTGCCGGCATCGCGCGGGTGGCCACCACGGCCTACCCGGACGCCACCCAGTTCGATCCGGCGAGCCGCTATTACGATCCGAAGGCCACGCCGGAGCAGCCGCGCTGGCTGCATGTGGACGTGCAGTTCGTGCGCAAGACGCGGCTTGTGGGTTTGCCCGAGTTGCGCAGCCAGCCCGAACTGGAGAACATGCGCGTCCTCGCCCGCGGCAACCGGCTGTCGATCACACCGGTGGAGCCGGCCGAGTGGCGATTCATCGTCGGGCAACTGCTCGGCGCAACCGATCTGATCTGAATATCGACAAGCTGACCATGGGTATCGAATGGCTGGCGGCCTACCTGCTTCTGGGGGGCTGCGTGGGATTTTTTGCGGGACTGCTCGGCGTGGGCGGCGGCGGCATCATGGTGCCGATGCTGACCACGCTGTTCGCAGCCCAGGGGTTTGCGCGCGAGCATTTGGTGCATGTGGCCCTCGGCACGTCGATGGCGGCCATCGTGATCACCTCCATCTCCAGCCTGCGCGCCCACCACGCTCATGGCGCGGTGCGTTGGGATATCGTGAAGGGCATCACCCCGGGCGTGCTGGCCGGCACCTTCGGCGGCACCTTCATCGCGTCGCGGGTGGCGACGGCGCCGCTGGCGATCTTCTTCGGCTGCTTCATGGCCTATGTATCGGTGCAGATGATTCTCAACGTCAAGCCGAAGCCGTCGCGGGAGTTGCCCGGTGCGGCCGGGCTGGCCGGAGTCGGAGGGGTGATCGGCGGCATCTCGGCGCTGGTGGCGATCGGCGGCGGCTCCCTGTCGGTGCCGTTCATGACCTGGTGCAACGTGAAGATGCAGAACGCCATCGGCACCTCGGCGGCCATCGGCCTGCCGATCGCGCTGGCTGGTGCGCTGGGCTACCTGATCAATGGCTGGGGGGCCCCCGGCCTGCCCGAATGGACGGTGGGCTTCGTGAACCTGCCGGCACTGGTGCTGGTGAGCCTGGTGTCCACCTTCACCGCGCCGATCGGCGCCGGGCTGGCCCACCGCCTGCCAGTGGCGACGCTGAAAAAAATCTTCGCTGCCCTGCTGGTGCTGCTGTCGCTGAAGATGCTGCACACCGTGCTGGGTTGAGGCTGCAAGCGTGCAGCCTCGCGGGGCGCATGAACGCGCCCCGCGACGTCTTGCTTAGCCGAAGAAGCGCTTCAGCGAACGGCTGAACCAGCCTTCCGGGGCTCTCTCCTCGGCGAGGGCCTTCATCTGCGGGCGGACCGCGGCGACGTATGCGTGGTCGTCGTGGCGGATGTGGCTGAACAGCCAGCGGTGCAGCAGGCTGTGCAGCTCGTGGGAGATGTCCTCGCCCTTCTTGATGCGGTCGTGGAAGCCGCTGACCCGCCGGACGAAGAGTTCATGCACCTTCTTGTGCCCGCGCACGAATTCGTAGCCGGCGTCCTCCATCAGACATTCTTCGAAGGCGAAGTGGGACAGGGTGTACTCCACCAGGTCGTCCACCACCGCGATGACGCCGAGGCGGTCGGCGTGCTGCCGCGCGTCGTGCAGGCGGTTGATGAAGTCCATGATCTGTTTGTGCTGGTTGTCGATCTCCAGGATGCCGGTGTCCAGGTCGGGAGACCACGAGAGATATGCCATTGTTTTTCCTTGTGCGGGCGCACGCCGCCAATGGCTACATGCCGTCCGGAGCATGCGGACGGCTTTATGGGTCGCGGGGCGGTCGTGCGGGGAGTATCTGCCGGGGAGCGCAGGGCGGTATGTTAATCGCCTATGCCTCCCGAGTGACAGACAAAGTGCAAGGAAAGTTTCCCGAGCAGGGTAGTCGGCCGCCGCGGGAGGGGTGTCCGCGGCGCTCGAGCAGGGGGCTTAGCGTCCCTTGAAAACCGGCGTGCGCTTGGCGAGGAAGGCGGCCAGGCCCTCTTGGTAGTCCTCGGTGGCGAGGAAATCGAAGGCGGCACGCTTTTCCGCATCGTCGAGGGGGCTGCCCTGCATCAGACGATGCACCCATTGCTTGTGCCAGCGCGCCACCAGCGGCGCGCCCTTGAGGATGCGCTCTGCAGTGGCGAGGGCTTCCTTCTCCACCTCCTCGTCGTCCACCACGCGCGTCAGCAGGCCCTTCGACAGGGCTTCGCGGGCGCCCAGGATGCGGCCCTCTAGCAGGATCTCGAGAAGTACCGCCGGACCGACCAGTTCCAGCAGGCCGGCCATCTCGCCGGGATACATGGAAAAACCCAGCTTGTTGATCGGCGCACCGAAGCGGCTCGATTCGCCGGCAATGCGGATGTCGCAGCAACCGGCGATCTCCAGGCCGCCGCCGACGCAGGCGCCACGGATCATCGCCACCGTCGGCACCGGGCAGGCGCGTACCGCATCGAGGGCCGCGGCGACCAGTTCCTCGTGGTAATGCAGGGCGTCGTCCACCGTTGCGCGGACGGTAATGAATTCCTCTATGTCACCGCCAGCGGCGAAGGCCTTTTCACCAGCGCCGCGCAGGATCACGCAGCGTACGTCTTGATCGGCATTGACCGCCGTCATGCGGGCATGCAGGCCGCGCCACATGCCGGCATCGACGGCATTGAGCTTGTCGGGATTGGAAAGGATCAGGGTGGCGACGCCGCCATCCTGGCTGAAGAGGATTTCACCGGACATTGGGGTTTCCATAGTGGGTGGTGGTGGCGGTGTTACGCTGCGCAATAAACCCGCCGTACGTTATGGTATGGAGTCATATAGATGTTATATCATCCCATCGGGCGAAGTAATGGCGCGGCTTCGTCCACCGGGACGCACCACACTAAAAAAGCCATCCGATCGCCGCATTACAAATCCAACAGGCAGATCGCGCCGCATCCACTGACGTTCTCTAGGGAGGGAATTCATGTCGAGCACATCGTCTCAACGTGCGGTTTACGCACGCATCCGGAGCAACCCGCGCTTCGCCGAGCTGGTCTCGAAGCGCCAAGGTTTTGCCACGCTGCTGTCGGTGATCGTCCTGACGATCTTCTACGGCTTCTTCATGGTCGTGGCCTTCACGCCCAAAGTGATCGGCCAGCGCCTGTCCGAGGGTTCCTACGTGACGGTCGGCATCGCCGCCGAACTGTTCATGTTCATCTTTTTCTGGGTGTTGACTGCCGTTTACGTAAAGCGCGCGAACGGTGAGTTCGACGACATCACCACCGAAATCGTCCGCGATGCGTCCAAGGAGGTGAAGTGATGCTGGCCCGTCTGAATGTCCTGCTGCTGGGCCTGCTGGCGCCAGCCCTGTCCTTCGCCGGTGATGCGATTTCCGCCACCGAGAAGCAACCCCTCAATCTTCACGCCATCGGCATGTTCGTGGTCTTCGTCGGGATGACCCTGGGCATCACCAAGTGGGCCGCCGGGCGCACCAAGTCGGCGGCCGACTTCTACACCGCCGGTGGCGGCATCACCGGCTTCCAGAACGGCCTGGCGATCGCCGGCGACTACATGTCGGCGGCAACCCTGCTGGGCCTCACCGCGATGGTGTATGCGAAGGGCGTCGATGGCTACATCTACATGATCGCCTTCTTCGCCGGCTGGCCCATCATCCTGTTCCTGATGGCCGAGCGCCTGCGCAACCTGGGCAAGTTCACCTTTGCCGACATCACCTCCTACCGCTTGAATCAGAGCAAGGTGCGGACGATGGCGGCGGTGTCCTCGCTGACCGTGGTGTGCTTCTACCTGGTGGCCCAGATGGTCGGTGCCGGCCAGCTGATCAAGCTGCTGTTCGGCCTCGACTACACCATCGCGCTGTTCGTCGTCGGTGCGCTGATGATGGTCTATGTGACCTTCGGCGGCATGGTTGCCACCACCTGGGTGCAGATCATCAAGGCCTGCATGCTGTTGGCTGGCGGCACGCTGGTGATGATCCTGGCGATGTCCCAGTTCGGTTTCAGCTTCGAGACGCTGATGGACAAGGCCATCTCGGTGCATAGCCTGGGCGAGAAGATCCTGTTCCCGGGCTCCCTGCTGCCGGATCCCGTCACCGCGCTGTCCCTGGGCCTCGGCCTGATGTTCGGCACCGCCGGCCTGCCGCACATCCTGATGCGCTTCTTCACCGTCACCAACGCAAAGGAAGCCCGCAAGTCGGTGCTCTACGCGTCCGGTTTCGTCGCCTACTTCTTCAACGTGATCCTGCTGATGGGCTTCGCGGCGATCATCATCGTCGGTCAGAACCCCGAGTTCTTCGAAGGCGGAAACATCGGCGGCAAGATCATCGGCGGCGGCAACATGGTGGCGATGCACCTGGCCAAGGCGGTCGGCGGCAACCTGCTGCTGGGCTTCCTGTCGGCGGTGGCCTTCGCCACCATCCTGGCGGTGGTGTCCGGCCTGGCGCTGGCCGGCGCGGCGTCGATCTCCCACGACATCTACGCCCGCGTGCTCCGCAAGGGCAAGGCCACCGAGACCGAGGAACTGCGCGTTTCCAAGCTGTCGTCGATCGGTCTGGGCATCGTGGCGATCATCCTCGGCATCGCCTTCGAGAAGATGAACGTGGCCTTCATGGTCGCGCTGGCCTTCGGTATCGCCGCGTCCGCCAACTTCCCGGTGCTGATCCTCTCCATGTACTGGAAGGGTCTGACCACCCGCGGCGCAGTGGTCGGCGGCTACTCCGGCCTGGTGGCGGCGGTGCTGTTCGTGCTGCTGTCCAAGTCCGTGTGGGTCACCGTGCTGGGCAACGCCCAGGCGCTGTTCCCGTACGACCAGCCGGCTCTGTTCTCCATGCCGCTGGCCTTCCTGGTGACGATCATCATCTCCAAGCTCGACAACAGCGCCGAGGCCCAGGCCGAACGCGCCCAGTTCGACGACCAGTACGTACGTGCCCAGACCGGTTTCGGTGCCGCTGAAGCCAGCGCCCACTGATGCCGTTGCGCCCTGCGGGGCGCCGGGCTGAATGAACAAACCCCCGACGGGTTCGACCGTTCGGGGGTTTGTTCATTGTTGGGGCGGATCACCCCTGCGGTGAGGCTATGGGTGGGAGGCTCAGGTCGATCTGTCCCGGTGGGCGAGCTTGGCGAGGGCTGCGCGGCCGCTGGAGATATGGTCGCGCATCGCAAGTTCGGTGGCCGCCACATCGCGCCGGTCAAGGGCGTCGAGGATGGCCCGGTGCTCGGCGAGGGATTGTTCCAGCCGGCCCTCGATGAACAGAGAGTGGTGGCGCGACAGCTTGATGACCTTGCGCAGGTCAGTGATGGCCTGGGTCAGCCAGCGGTTGTCGGCGATCAGCTGGACTTCCTGGTGGAAGGCCTGGTTGGCCTCGAAGAAGCCGTCGATGTCGTTGGCGGCGGCAGCCCGTTCGAGATCCTGGTGGATGGCGGCCAGGCGCTTCAGGTCGGCCTCGCTGGCCTTGTGCACGGTATTGACCGCGCACTGGCCCTCGAGCAGGGCCAGCACGGTGAAGATTTCGTCCAGGTCGCGCTCGGAAATTTCCGTCACGTAGCAGCCGCGGCGTGGCTTGAGGGTTACCAGGCCTTCGGCGGCGAGCACCTTCAAAGCTTCACGAAGCGGGGTGCGCGAAATGCCATACTGGCTCGCCAGCGCCTGCTCATCCACCCAGGTGCCGGGCGGCAGTTCGTGGGAGAAGATGCGCTGGCGCAGGCGTTCCGCGACTTCCTGGTACAGGGCGAGGGGGGCGATCCGGCCGGCATTCATGGGTTCGGTCGAAAGTTTCGTCAGAGCGTTGTCGGCAGTGGTTGCATCCATAATTATGGATAAAGTATTATCTACAAGACAGCAAGTCAAGTTCCTGCGCAGGATGTAACCCTTGTACGGATCCACCGCCGAAAGGCTGGTGGGCCACAAAACAGAGGGAGGGAGAAAACTTCCCTGCGCGGGACACGGCAGCCGGCCGTGGCCAGGGGTCACGGCCGGTACTGACGTCACTAATTACCAAGGGTTGCAGTAAACAGCCCAGCTACGTGAGGGTAGAAAAGCCATGGCGCACAACACCGAACCGACCTTCCCGCAACCTGATCTGGCCGCCTGGAACAAGGCCGCCGCCAAATCGGCTCCTGAAGGCGATGTCGCCAAGCTGAACTGGGTGACGCCGGAAGGCATCACGGTCAAGCCGCTGTATACCGCAGCCGACCTCGAAGGCCTCAAGTACACCAACACGCTGCCGGGCTTCGAGCCCTTCCTGCGCGGCCCCCAGGCCACCATGTACGCGGCTCGTCCTTGGACCATTCGCCAGTACGCCGGCTTTTCCACCGCCGAGGCCTCCAACGCCTTCTACCGCAAGGCGCTGGCCGCCGGCGGCCAGGGCGTGTCGGTGGCTTTCGACCTGGCCACGCACCGCGGCTACGACTCCGACAATCCCCGCGTGGTCGGCGACGTCGGCAAGGCCGGCGTGGCGATCGACTCCGTCGAGGACATGAAGATCCTCTTCAACGAGATCCCGCTCGACAAGATCTCTGTCTCCATGACCATGAACGGCGCCGTGCTGCCGATCCTGGCCGGCTACATCGTCGCCGCCGAGGAGCAGGGCGTCTCGCAGGACAAGCTGTCCGGGACCATCCAGAACGACATCCTCAAGGAGTTCATGGTCCGCAACACCTATATCTACCCGCCGACGCCGTCGATGAAGATCATCGCCGACATCTTCCAGTACACGTCGGCCAACATGCCCAAGTTCAACAGCATCTCGATCTCGGGCTACCACATCCAGGAAGCGGGCGCGAACCAGGCCATCGAGCTGGCCTTCACGCTGGCCGACGGCGTCGAGTACGTGCGCACCGGCATCAAGTCCGGCATGGACGTGGACACCTTTGCCGGCCGCCTGTCCTTCTTCTGGGCGGTGGGCATGAACTTCTACCTCGAGATCGCCAAGATGCGCGCCGCGCGAATGCTGTGGTGGCGCCTCATGAAGCAGTTCGAGCCGAAGAGCCAGAAGTCCATGATGCTGCGGACCCACAGCCAGACCTCCGGCTGGTCGCTCACCGAGCAGGATCCGTACAACAACGTCGTGCGTACCACCATCGAGGCGATGGCCGCGGTGTTCGGCGGCACCCAGTCCCTGCACACCAACGCGCTGGATGAAGCCATCGCGCTGCCGACCGAGTTCTCGGCGCGTATCGCCCGCAACACCCAGATCATCATCCAGGAAGAAACCCACATCACCAGCGTGGTGGACCCGTGGGCCGGCTCCTACATGATGGAAAAGCTGACCCAGGACATGGCCGACAAGGCCTGGGCCCTGATCGAGGAGATCGAGGCGATGGGCGGCATGACCAAGGCCGTCGAATCCGGCTGGGCCAAGATGAAGGTCGAGGAGTGCGCCGCCGAGAAGCAGGCCCGCATCGACTCCGGCAAGGACGTCATCGTCGGCGTCAACAAGTACAAGCTGGCCAAGGAAGACCCGATCGACATTCTCGACATCGACAACCACGTCGTGCGTGAAGCCCAGATCGAGCGCCTGGCGCGCATCCGCGCCACCCGCGACCAGGCCGCCGTCGATGCCGCGCTGGCCGCGCTGACCGAAGCCGCCAAGAGCGGCAACGGCAACCTGCTCGACCTGACCGTCAAGGCCGTGCGCCTGCGCGCCACCGTCGGTGAAATCTCCGATGCGCTGGAAGTGGTCTTCGGCCGCTATCGCGCCAACCCGCAGGCCGTCACCGGCATCTACAACTCGGTGGTCGAAGGCAATGAAGACTGGCAGGCCCTCAAGGCCGACATCGACGCCTTCGTCGCCGAGGAAGGCCGCCGTCCGCGCATCATGATCGCCAAGCTCGGCCAGGACGGCCACGACCGCGGCGCCAAGGTGGTGGCTTCCGCCTTTGCCGACTTGGGCTTCGACATCGACATCGGGCCGCTCTTCCAGACTCCGGAAGAAGCGGCACGTCACGCGGTCGAGAACGACGTGCACGCAGTCGGCTGTTCCAGCCTCGCCGCCGGCCACAAGACCCTCGTGCCGGCCGTCATCAAGGCCCTCAAGGATCAGGGCGCCGACGACATCATCACCTTCGTCGGCGGTGTGATCCCGGCCCAGGACTACGATGCACTCTACCAGGCCGGCGCGGCCGGCATCTTCGGACCGGGTACCCCGATCCCGACCGCCGCCCGTGAAGTGCTGAAGCAGATCCGCGCCGCCCGCAAGGCCTGATCCGCGACCGAAGTCCGACAGTGCGCCGGCCATGGCCGGCGCACAGGTCATTATCGAGCCCATGAACATGCCCGCCGATCTTCCGCAACGGGATGCTGCCGACCAGGCCCTGGTCGATGGCGTCCTCAAGCACCAGCTGCGCCCGCTGGCCAAGACGATCACGCTGATCGAGTCCCAGCGCACGGACCACAAGCAGCGCGCCCGCAACGTGCTGGAAGGCCTGCTGCCGCACACCGGCAAGTCGATGCGCGTCGGCATCTCCGGGGTGCCCGGGGTCGGCAAGTCCACCTTCATCGAAGCCCTCGGCCTGTATCTCATCGAGCAGGGCCACAAGGTGGCGGTGCTGGCGGTGGATCCGTCGTCCAGCGTCACTGGCGGTTCCATCCTCGGCGACAAGACCCGCATGGAGCTGCTGTCCCAGCGCACCGAGGCCTTCATCCGCCCGAGCCCGTCGGCCGGCAGCCTCGGCGGTGTCGCCGAGAAGACCCGTGAGGCGATGCTGGTCTGCGAGGCCGCCGGTTTCGACGTGATCATCATCGAGACGGTCGGCGTCGGCCAGTCCGAGACCGCGGTCGCCGGCATGACCGACATCTTCTGTCTGCTGCAGCTGCCCAACGCCGGTGACGATCTGCAGGCGATCAAGAAGGGGATCATGGAGATCGCCGACCTGATCGTTATCAACAAGGCCGACATCAACCCGCAGGCCGCCAACGTGGCACGCGGCCAGATCAAGAGCGCGCTGGGCATGCTGCGCCATGCATCGCCCAACTGGATGCCGCCGGTGCTGATGCTGTCTGCGTTGCAGAAGCAGGGCATCGCCGAATTCTGGAATACCATCAACGATTACCGTTCCGCCATGAAACGGAGCGGGGAGTTCGAGGCCCGCCGGTGCCAACAGGCCCGCGCGTGGATGTGGGAACTCATCGACCAGGGCCTGCGGGCCCGGTTCGCAAGTCACGCCCGGGTGCAACAGGACTTGCCCGGTTTGCAAGCGGCCGTCGAGGCCGGCCAGACGACGCCCTCCGCGGCCGCGCTGCGGCTGCTGGGCTATCTGGGCTGAAACAAATACATCCCGATTTTTGACTGGAGGCTGTAAATGCACGACATCATCCACCAGCTGGAAAAGAAGCGCGAAGCGGCCCGCCTCGGTGGCGGCCAGAAGCGTATCGACAGCCAGCACAAGAAGGGCAAGCTGACGGCCCGTGAACGTATCGAGCTGCTGCTCGACCCGGATTCCTTCGAGGAATGGGATATGTTCAAGGAGCACCGTTGCGTCGACTTCGGCATGAACGAAGCCGAAAAGACCCCGGGTGACGGTGTGGTCGTCGGCTACGGCACCATCAACGGCCGCCTGGTCTTCGTGTTCTCCCAGGACTTCACCGTGTTCGGCGGCTCCCTGTCCGAAACCCATGCCGAAAAGATCTGCAAGGTGATGGACCAGGCCATGAAGGTCGGCGCCCCGGTGATCGGCCTCAACGACTCGGGCGGCGCCCGTATCCAGGAAGGCGTGGCGTCCCTCGGCGGCTATGCCGACGTGTTTCAGCGCAACGTGATGGCCTCCGGCGTCGTGCCCCAGATCTCCATGATCATGGGCCCCTGTGCCGGTGGTGCGGTGTACTCCCCGTCGATGACCGACTTCATCTTCATGGTGAAGGACTCGTCCTACATGTTCGTGACCGGTCCGGAAGTCGTGAAGACTGTGACCCACGAAGACGTCACCGCCGAGGAACTGGGCGGCGCGGTCACCCACACCAGCAAGTCCGGCGTGGCCGACCTGGCCTTCGAGAACGATGTCGAGGCGCTGTCCATGCTGCGCCGCTTCATGAACTTCCTGCCGGCCAACAACCGGGAGCAGCCCCCCGTCACGCCGACCAACGATCCGGTCGCCCGTTACGACTACTCCCTCGACACCCTGGTGCCGGACAACGCCAACAAGCCGTATGACATGAAGGAGCTGATCGTCAAGGTGGTCGACGACAGCGACTTCTTCGAGCTGCAGCCCGACTACGCCAAGAACATCATCATCGGTTTTGGCCGCATCGACGGCAGCCCGGTGGGCATCGTCGCCAACCAGCCGCTGGTGCTGGCCGGCTGCCTGGACATCAAGAGCGCCATCAAGGCCGCGCGTTTCGTGCGCTTCTGCGACGCCTTCAACATTCCGGTGGTCACCTTCGTGGACGTCCCGGGCTTCATGCCGGGTACCGCCCAGGAATACGGCGGCATCATCAAGCACGGCGCCAAGCTGCTCTACGCCTACGCCGAATGCACCGTGCCGAAGGTTACCGTGATCACCCGCAAGGCCTACGGCGGCGCGTATGACGTGATGTCCTCCAAGCACCTGCGCGGCGACGTGAACCTCGCCTGGCCGTCTGCCGAAATTGCGGTGATGGGGCCGAAGGGCGCGGTGGAGATCATTTTCCGCGAAGAGAAGAACGATCCCGCCAAGCTCGCCGAGCGCGAAGCCGAGTACAAGGAAAAGTTCGCCAACCCGTTCGTGGCCAGTGCCCGCGGCTTCATCGACGACGTCATCATGCCGCACGCCACCCGCAAGCGGATCGCCCGCTCGCTGGCGATGCTGAAGGACAAGCAGCTCGATAACCCGTGGCGCAAGCACGGCAACATTCCGCTGTGATCGCCGAGGACGCCCAAGACATGTTTACCAAGATCCTGATTGCAAACCGCGGCGAAATCGCCTGCCGCGTCATCAAGACTGCCCGCAAGATGGGCATCAAGACCGTCGCCGTCTATTCCGAGGCCGACAAGGACGCCCTGTTCGTGGATATGGCCGACGAGGCCGTGTGCATCGGACCGGCGGCTTCCAAGGAATCCTACCTGGTCGCCGACAAGATCATCGCCGCCTGCAAGCAGACCGGCGCTGAGGCGGTGCACCCCGGCTACGGCTTCCTGTCCGAGAACGCCGAGTTCTCCCGTCGCCTGGAAGAAGAAGGCATCAAGTTCATCGGTCCGAAGCACTACTCCATCGCCAAGATGGGGGACAAGATCGAGTCCAAGAAGCTGGCCATCGAAGCCAAGGTCAACACCATCCCCGGCTACAACGACGCCATTGATGGTCCCGATGCAGCTGTCGAGATCGCCAAGAAGATCGGCTACCCGGTGATGATCAAGGCTTCCGCCGGCGGCGGCGGCAAGGGTCTGCGGGTTGCGTACAACGACGCCGAAGCCCATGAAGGCTTCTCCTCCTGCGTCAACGAAGCGCGCAACTCCTTCGGCGACGACCGCGTCTTCATCGAGAAGTACGTGCTCGAGCCGCGCCACATCGAGATCCAGGTGCTCGGCGACAGCCACGGCAACTACGTGTATCTGAACGAGCGTGACTGCTCGATCCAGCGCCGCCACCAGAAGGTCATCGAAGAGGCGCCGAGCCCCTTCGTCGACCCCGAAATGCGCAAGGCCATGGGCGAACAGGCCGTGGCCCTGGCCCGCGCGGTGAACTACGAGTCCGCGGGTACCGTCGAATTCGTGGTGTCCGGCGCGACCAAGGAGTTCTACTTCCTCGAGATGAACACCCGTCTCCAGGTGGAACACCCGGTTACCGAGCTGATCACCGGCCTCGACCTCGTCGAGCAGATGATCCGCGTCGCCTACGGCGAGAAGCTGCCGCTGACCCAAGCCGACGTGCAGATCAACGGCTGGGCGATGGAATGCCGTATCAACGCCGAAGATCCGTTCCGTGGCTTCCTGCCGTCCACCGGCCGCCTGGTCAAGTTCCAGCCGCCGAAGGAAGTGGCGGGCCAGGTGCGCGTCGATACCGGCGTCTACGACGGCGGCGAGATCTCGATGTACTACGACTCGATGATCGCCAAGCTGATCGTGCACGGCGCCACCCGCGAGCAGGCGATTTCCCGCATGCGTGACGCGCTGAACGGCTTCGTGATCCGCGGCATTTCCTCGAACATTCCGTTCCAGGCCGCGCTGATGCAGCATCCGGTTTTCCATTCCGGCATTTTCGACACCGGCTTCATCCCCAAGCACTATCCGACGGGCTTCGACGCCTCGATGGTGCCCCACGATGATCCGGCCCTGCTGGTCTCGGTTGCGGCTTACGTCTACCGCGCCTTCACCGACCGTTCCGCGTCGATCACCGGCCAGCTGCAAGGCCACGAGCGCATCGTGGACGACCACTGGATGGTCATCCGCCTGAACAAGGAAGGCAACGAGCACCACCCGGTCGTTGCCCGTCCGATCGACGGCGGCTACCACGTGGAATACAAGGGCGAGAGCTACGAGATCAAGTCCGACTGGAAGCTCGGCGAGTCCCTGTTCAACGGCACCTGCAACGGCGAGGAATTCACCCTCCAGGTCGAGCGCCACAAGATCAAGTACAGCCTGTTCCATTGGGGCACCCGCGCCGACTTCATGGTCATGAGCGCCCGTGCCGCCGAACTGCTGGCGCTGATGCCCGAGAAGCTGCCGCCCGACCTGTCCAAGTTCCTGCTGTCCCCGATGCCGGGCCTGCTGCGCGAAGTTTCCGTGCAGGTCGGCCAGGAAGTGAAGGCCGGCGAGAAGCTGGCGGTCATCGAAGCGATGAAGATGGAAAACATTCTTAAGGCCGAGCAGGACTGCAAGGTCAAGAAGATCTCCGCCTCGGCCGGCGCAAGCCTGTCGGTGGACGAAGTCATCATCGAGTTCGAGTAAGCAATTCACCGCCGCGCCCAGGCTCTCCCAGCCGGGCGCGGTCACAGTTGGTTTTCGTTCGATGGGGAGGGAGATCCGCTCGAAAAGCGGGTTCCTGTCGAGGGAGCGGGGTCGTCTCAGGACGGCCCCTTTTTTTCGTCAGCCGTAGCGGCGCGCCGCCTCCACGGCCAGGCCGGCGCCGATGCTGCCGAACAGGTCGCCCTCCACCGCGCGCGCGTTGGGCAGCTCGGCGGCGATGCGCTCGCGTAGTTGGGGCACGCCGCTGGCACCACCGGTGAAATAGAGGGTATCGACCCGGTCGCGGGCCACGCCGGCTTCGTCGAGCAGCTTGCCGACGGTGGCCGCGACGCGTTCCACCAGGCTGCGGGTGGCCAGCGTGAAGGCCTCACGGGTGATCTCGTGGGCCAGCCCCGCTTCCAGGCGGTCCAGCTCCATGTGGGCCGTGCTGGCGGTGGACAGGTCGATCTTGGCCTGTTCGACCTGCAGGGCCAGCCAGTGGCCCTCGCGCTGGCCGATCAGGCGGGCCAGGCGGTCCAGCTCCTGGCGGGCCGCCGCGTCCCGGTAGATGGCCTGGAAGTCGGCGAAGGCCTGCCGCGTGTAGGCGAAGTTGATGGTGTGCCAGGTGGCCAACTGGAAGAACAGCGCCGACGGTACTTCAGCGCCGCTCTTCATCAGTCCCTTGTAACCGAGCAGCGGCATTACGCATTCCAGGCTCAGCGCCCGATCGAAATCGGTGCCGCCAACGTGCAGGCCGGCATTGCCGAGCAGGTCCTCGCGGCGGTCGACGCTTTTGGCCCGTTCCGGCGACAGGCGTACCAGAGAGAAGTCGGCGGTACCGCCGCCGATGTCGGCGATCAGCACCAGCTCCTCCCGGTCGAGTCCGGCCTCGTAGTGCAGCGCCGCGCCGATCGGCTCGAACTGGAAGCTGACGTCCTTGAAGCCCACCTGGCGGGCAATCGCCTCCAGGGTGTCCTGGGCGCGCTGGTCGGCGGCCGGATTATCGTCCACGAAGTACACCGGGCGGCCGAACACCGCCTGCTCGAAGCTGCGCCCGGCCTCAGCCTCGGCGCGGCTCTTCAGCTCTCCGATGAAGCTCGCCAGCAGGTCGCGGAAGCGCAGCGCGCGGCCGCCGACCTCGGTGCTGCCGTCCATCAGGTTGCTGCCCAGCAGGCTCTTGATGGCCCGCATCAGGCGGCCTTCGTAGCCCTCCAGGTATTCCGCCAGCGCATCCCGTCCGTAATGGGTGGTTTCCTCGTCGGCATTGAAGAACACGGCGGAGGGCAGCGTCGCCTTGCCGTCTTCAAGGGACAGCAGGGTCGGCAGACCGGGCCGCAGCCAGCCGACGGTAGAGTTGGAAGTGCCGAAGTCGATGCCGCAGGCGCGGGCAGGGCTGGAGCTCATGGTGACGCGGGGGGAAGACAAGGGGCCGAATGCTACGCCCGTTGGCGGGTGGGGTGAAGACGGCGATGGCAGGCCGGCGTGCAGGCCGTGACAGGGGGCTGGCGGAGTTCCGTTGCGGCGGCGTGTGCTCCGCCCGGGCTCAATCCTTTTTCAGCAGCGCACCCAGCCCCGCGAACGGCGAATGGGTGGCGGCCTTGCCGGGCTGTTTGGCGGTCACGTTGCCCTGGGTGGCTTCGAGTTGGCGCTGGTGTTCGTTGTCGTGGCAATACACGCACAGCAGCTCCCAGTTGCTACCGTCGGGCGGGTTGTTGTCGTGGTTGTGGTCGTGGTGATGGACCGTCAGTTCGCGCAGGTTGGTGACGGTGAACTGGCGCGCGCAGCGGCCGCATACCCAGGGGTAGATCTTCAGGGCCTTCTCGCGGTAGCCCTCCGCGCGCTTGTCGGCGGCGCGGCGGGCTTCGAGGACGAGGCGGTCGAGTTTGTCGCTCATGGCTTGTTTCCGGAAAGGCGTTGTTCGAGGTCGGCGAGCGCATCCTGGATGACACCGACTGCCCAGTCCAGCTCGGCTTCAGTGATTACCAGCGGTGGGGCGAAGCGCAGCACGGAGTCGTGGGTGTCCTTGGTCATCAGGCCGCGGGCCAGCAGCCATTCTGCCGCGGTGCGGGCATTGACGCGACGGATGTCCAGCTCCATGCCGATCAAGAGGCCGCGGCCGCGCACCTCGTGGATCAGCGGGTTGCGGATGGCCTGCAGGCGGGCCATGAAGGTGCTGCCAAGGCGATCGGCGCGTTCGACCAGTTTCTCCTCGCTGAGCAGGGCCAGGGCTTCGGCGGCGACGGCAGCACCGAGCGGGTTGCCGCCGAAGGTGGAGCCATGGTCGCCGGGGCGGAATACCTGCATCACCGCCTCGTCGGCAAGGAAGGCCGATACGGGCAGCAGGCCGCCGCCGAGGGCCTTGCCGAGGATCACGCCGTCGGGGCGCACGCCGTCGTGCTGGCAGGCCAGCAGGCGGCCGGTGCGGCCGAGGCCGGTCTGCACCTCGTCGGCGATCAGCAGCACGTTGTTGGCGCGGCAGATCTCGGCACAGCGAACGAGCCAGCCGTCCGGCGGCACGTGGATGCCGCCCTCGCCCTGTATCGGTTCGAACAGGAAGGCGGCGGTGTGCGGCGTGATGGCTGCGGCGAGTGCGTCGGCGTCACCAAAGGGAATGCTGCGGAAGCCTGGTGCGAAGGGGCCGAAGCCGTCCCGGTACTGGGCCTCCGACGAGAAGCCGATGATGGTGGTCGAGCGGCCATGGAAGTTGTCGGCGCAGACGATGATCTCGGCCTGCCCCTCCGGCACGCCCTTGATCTTGTGGGCCCACTTGCGGGCCGCCTTGAGGGCGGTTTCGACGGCCTCCAGGCCGGTATTCACCGGCAGTGCCTGGTCGTAGCCGAGCAGCGCCGACAGGCGCTCCAGCATCAGCGGCAGGCGGTCGTTGGCATATGCGCGGGAGGTCAGCGCCAGTCGCTGGGCCTGGTCGGCGAGGACCTTGACCAGGCGCGGATGGCTGTGGCCGAAGCTGACCGCCGAGTAGGCGCTCATCATGTCCAGGTAGCGCCGGCCTTCCACGTCCCACAGCCAGACGCCTTCGCCGCGGGTGAACACCACCGGCAGCGGGGCGTAGTTGTGCGCGCCGAAGGTTTGCTCGCGGGCCAGCAGGTTGGTGGTGGTCGGGCCGAGGGCCGCCGCCGCGAAATCCCGCACCCAGGCGGCACCGCTGCCGTTCCGGTCCCGTTCGGGCACGTATTCGACGATTTCCAGTGCGACCAGATCGGCGCAGCTGCGCAGGCCGTGCAGGCTGTCGGCGAGCTCCTGCGGATCGAGGCCGCCCGGTTCAAGGCAGGTGGTGGCCGGTAGCAGCGCGCAATCGACGGAGTCGAGGTCCACCGACACGCCGAAGCCGGCGGTGCCCTCGCGGGCGATGCTCATCGCCTCGCACAGCACGGCCGGCAGGCCGCGACGCTTGACCTCGGGCATGAAGAAGATGCGCACGCCGAGGCGCTTGAGCAGGGCCAGTTCTTCCGTCTCCCAGGAGCGTGCGCCGACGATGGTCACGTGGGCCGGGTCGAGATGGGGGCCGGGAATCCCGGTCATGCTCGCGTCGCCGACGCCGAGCAGGCTGGCCAGCGGCATGCCGTGGATGTTGCCGCTGTGGCTGGTCTGCGGTGTGTGGGAGTCCAGGTGGGCGTCGATCCAGATCAGGCCCAGCTTGCCGCGCCCTTCCAGCGCTCGCGCCGCGCCGCGCCAGGTGCCGGCGCCGATCGCATGGTCGCCGCCCAATACCAGTGGCACTGTGCCGTCGGTGCACAGGGCGGCGACTTCGTCGGCCAGGTCGTGGAGCAGGGCGCTGACGTTGGCAAGCCGTTCCGGCAGCGATGCACGGGGCGGCTTGGGGGCGCTCGGTTCGTGCAGGGACTGCCAGCGGGCTGGGATGCCGCGGCTGCGCAACTGCGCGTCGAGGCCGAGGTCCTTGAGGATGCGTGGGCCGGCGGCAGGGCCGAAGATCGGTGCGCCGAGGCAGGATCCGACTCCGATGATGCTGACCGGGCGGACGGGCGCGAGCGGGGCGGGCATGGTCTTCCTCCGAAGGCGGTTGGGCCGAGATGGCCGTCATGCCTGTTTGAGCGGGTGATGGTGGCTTCGTTCAGCAGCGCCGCCGCGGCAGTGTGTGGGGTGTGACGGAGTTGCGCCGCCTCACCCTGCGCCCCCGTTCAATGCAGCAGGTGCCAGGCCTCGATGGCGGCCAGTGCGGTCAACAGCACGGTGCAGCCGATCAGCCAGTAGCGGGTGCGGCGGCTTTCGACGACGAGGCGGGCGAGTTCGGCGCGGTGGTCCTCCGCCACCGGCTGGGCCAGGGCCTTGTGCATCAGGCGCGGCAGCTGCGGCAGCGTGGCGGCCCACGACGGTGCTTCGTCCTTGACGTGGCGCAGCAGCGCGCGCCAGCCGATCTGGTCGTTCATCCAGCGTTCGAGGAAGGGCTTGGCGGTCTTCCACAGATCAAGGTCGGGGTCGAGCTGGCGGCCGAGGCCTTCGATGTTGAGCAGGGTTTTTTGCAGCAGCACGAGCTGGGGCTGGACTTCCATCTCGAAGCGGCGGGCGGTCTGGAACAGGCGCAGCAGCGTCTTGCCGAAGGAGATGTCCTTCAGCGGGCGGTCGAAGATCGGCTCGCAGACCGCGCGGATCGCCCCTTCGAACTCGTCTACGCGGGTGTGCGACGGCACCCAGCCGGCCTCGATGTGGGCCAGCGCGACGCGTCGGTAATCGCGTTGGAAGAAGGCCAGGAAGTTGGTGGCGAGGTACTTCTTGTCGGAGTCGTTGAGGGTGCCGATGATGCCGAAGTCCAGCGCGATGTAGCGCCCCCGGGCCGGGCCGTCGGTGGCCACGAAGATGTTGCCGGGGTGCATGTCGGCGTGGAAGAAGCCGTCACGGAAGACCTGCGTGAAGAAGATCTCGACGCCGGCGCGGGACAGGTGCTTGAGGTCGATGCCGTTCTGTTTGAGGGCCTCGAGCTGGGAGATCGGGATGCCTTTCATGCGCTCCATCACCATCACGTTGGTGGAGCAGAAGTCCCAATGCACCTCGGGTACCACGAGCAGCTCGGAGTCCTTGAAGTTGCGCCGCAACTGGGAGCAGTTGGCGGCTTCGCGCATCAGGTCGAGCTCGTCGCGCAGGTACTTGGAGAACTCGGCGACCACTTCCCGCGGCTTGAGGCGGCGGCCTTCCGGCCACAGCTTCTCGAGCACCGTGGCGGCCACGTCGAGCAGGGCCAGGTCGTGGGCGATCACCGGCGCGATGCCGGGGCGCAGGATCTTCACCGCCACTTCGGTGCCGTCGGGCAGTTCGGCGAAGTGCACCTGGGCGATGGAGGCGGAGGCGACCGGCTCCCGCTCGAAGCGCGCGAAGACCTCGTCGGCCGGCTTGCCGTAGGCTTCCTGCAACTGGGCGAGGGCTTCCGCGCTGGAGAAGGGCGGCACCCGGTCCTGCAGGCGTGCCAGTTCTTCGGCGATGGCCGGCGGCAGCAAGTCGCGGCGGGTGGACAGCATCTGGCCGAACTTGACGAAGATCGGACCGAGGGATTCGAGGGCCTGTCGGAGCCGCGCGCCGGACGGCTCGTCGAAGGTCCGGCGGAAGCGGGTGAGCTTCGCCAGCCAGGCCAGGCGGCCGGTCGGCTCGTTGGAGAGGACCATCTGGTCGAGCCCGTATTTCAGGCTCACGGAGACGATCTTGACGAGTCGGAAGAGACGCACGGCGGCAGTAGAAAAGGAAAACGCGGATTGTGCCCGGAAAGGCTGGGCGACGAAAGCCGCCAAGGCTGCTCGTCAGCGCCGCTTGGCAGGGCGCGTCGGTACTGTTGGCTGCGGTGGGGGCGTCGCAACCGGTGCGGCGGCACTGCGGCCCGGCTGCACCTGTTCCAGCAGCCAGCGGGTTGCCGTATGGATCTCCCGCTTCAGCGCCTTGTCCTCGTCCGGGCTGCCGAAGCTCAGGCTGGCCATGCCGGTGTCGTCGATCGAGAAAGTCGGTACGCGCCATTCCCGCTCGACGACGAACAGGTGGTCGCCGTCGCGGATCGCCTTCTGGGTGATGACATAGCCGTAGGGGCGGTTCTGGAAGTTGCTGCAATAGGCCGTGCGGGTGGCGCTGGGCAGGCCGTCACGGACACTACTGACCATCCCGCTGGTGGTGAAGCCGGCACAATGCCGGGCCAGTCCGGCGGCGATGGTGGCGAGGTAGGCGTCGGGGCCCATGTCCTGGGCGGCGAAGCGTTGCACCAGGATGCGGTCGCGGTAGTCTTCCAGGCCCTGGCTGCGGGGCAGGTATTCCTCGTGGCGGATGCCCTGGCCTTCACGCAGATCGACGATGCGCCAGCCCGCGCCGGCCGGCATCGGCACCGGCCAGTGCAGCGTGGCGGGCTCGGCGTGAGCAACCGCAGCGGCCAGCAGGCTGGCGAGGAGGAGGGTCGGTCGGAAGAGGCTCACGGTCGTTTCCGGCAGCGCACACAGGGTGCAAAGATAGGGCAAGGACATCTTTTTTGCCATGCTGGTCGCACTTTGTTACCGCCGCCGCACCGGCGTCCCGCCGTGGTAACGCCTGCTTGGATATAATCCTGTGCTTTTAGTCGCAGTGTTTGCCATGAGCGCCGATTCCAAAACCCAGCTTGCCGACCTCCTGCGCGCCGCCTTGTTGAGCGTCGCCCCCGAACAGGCCGAAACCCCCATCAACCTGGAACGTCCCAAGCAGGCCGGCCACGGTGATTTTGCAAGCAACCTGGCGCTGCAGCTGGCCAAGCCGCTGAAGCGCAATCCGCGCGAACTGGCCAACCTGCTGCTGGCCGAATTGCCCAAGTCCGATCTGATCGCCAAGGCTGAAGTGGCCGGCGCCGGCTTCATCAACTTCACGCTGGTCTCCGATGCCAAGACCGCCGTCGTGCGCAGCGTGCTGGAGCGCGGCGAGGCCTTCGGCCGCGGCGACAAGAGCGGCGTCAAGGTGCAGGTGGAATTCGTCTCCGCCAACCCCACCGGCCCGCTGCACGTGGGCCATGGCCGCGGTGCGGCCTACGGCGCATCCCTGTCCGACGTGCTCGACTTCGCCGGTTTCGAAGTCACCCGCGAGTACTACATCAACGACGCCGGCCGGCAGATGGACATCCTGGCGCTGTCCACCTGGCTGCGTTACCTAGATCTGTTCGGCATCGCGATTGCCTTCCCGCCCAACGCCTACCAGGGCGACTACGTGAAGGACATGGCGGCGCAGATCAAGGAATCCCACGCCGACCGCTTCGCCAAGGTGTCCGCCGCCGACGTGCTGGCCGGTGCGCCGTCCGTCGAGGCCGACAAGGAAGGCCACCTGGATGCGCTGATCGCCAACGCCAAGAACCTGCTCGGCTCCGACTATGCGTGGGTGCATGGTTTCGCACTCACCGAACAGCTCGGCGACGGCCGCGAGGATCTGGGCGAGTTCGGCGTGAGCTTCGACAAATGGTTCTCCGAACGCTCCCTGTTCGACACCGGCCTGGTCGAGAAGGCCGTCACCGCGCTGGAGGTCGGCGGCCACCTGTACGAGCAGGACGGTGCCAAGTGGTTCCGCTCCACCGCCTTCGGTGACGAGAAGGACCGTGTCGTGCAGCGTGAGAACGGCCTGTACACCTACTTCGCGTCCGACATCGCCTACCACGCCAACAAGTACGAGCGCGGCTTCGACCGCATCATCGACATCTGGGGTGCCGACCACCACGGCTACATCCCGCGCGTGAAGGGCGCCCTGCAGGCCCTCGGCCTGCCGCCCGAGAAGCTCGACGTGGCGCTGGTGCAGTTCGCGGTGTTGTACCGCGACGGCCAGAAGGCGGCGATGTCTACCCGCTCCGGGGAGTTCGTCACGCTGCGCGAGTTGCGCAAGGAGGTCGGCAACGACGCCTGCCGCTTCTTCTACGTGCTGCGCAAGGCCGATCAGCACCTGGACTTCGATCTCGACCTGGCCAAGAGTCAAAGCAACGAGAACCCGGTGTATTACATCCAGTACGCCCATGCTCGCCAGTGCTCGGTGCTCAACCAGTGGAACGGCACGCCGGCCGACCTGCTCGAGGCCGACCTCGCCCGCCTCGATAACGAGCGCGAGCTGGCCCTGTGCGCA
The DNA here is from genome assembly GCA_018241685.1 of Pseudomonadota bacterium. Taxonomy (GTDB): domain Bacteria; phylum Pseudomonadota; class Gammaproteobacteria; order Burkholderiales; family Rhodocyclaceae; genus Zoogloea. The sequence continues at coordinate 267,600 of JAFEDJ010000054.1, read as the reverse complement.
CGCCTGACCGCCTTCCCCGAGATTGTCCGCAGTGCGGCCGCCGATTACGCCCCGCACCAGATCGCCTTCTACCTGAAAGACCTGGCCGGCGAGTTCCACAGCTACTACAACGCCGAGCGCATGCTGGTGGACGACGAAGGCCTCAAGCTGGCCCGTCTGGCCTTGGCCGCGGCGGTGCGCCAGGTTATCCGCAACGGCCTGCGTCTGCTTGGTGTCTCAGCCCCCGAATCCATGTAATTGCCGGACCCGTCGTTCATGAGCCGTGATCTGAAACCCCGTCTGCAGACCAACAAACCTAAATCGGGCAGCCGGGGCAGCACCCTGGTCGGCATCTTCGTTGGGCTGATCCTCGGCGCATTGGTCGCGGCGGGGATCGCGCTGTACTTCACTTCGGCGTCGCCGTTCCAGAAGTCGAAGCAGGAGGAGAAGCCGGTGGTGGTACCGCCGCCGCCCAAGCCGCAGAGCAGCGAGCCCATTGCGCTGCCCGGCAAGGCCGGCGACAAGCCGGTGGAGAAGCCGCGCTTCGACTTCTACAACGTGCTGCCCAAGGGCACCGATGCACTGCCGGCACCCGGCAAGCCCGAGGAAACCACCGAGGATATCAAGCCGGCCAAGCCCGAGAAGAGCGACAAGACGGCCAAGACCGACAAGCCTGTCGCGACCAAGCCGGACGAGACGCAGAAGAGTGACAAGGCCAAGGCCGACGCCGAGCATGCCAAGGCCGAAGCGGCGCTGCTCGACAAGCCGCTGACGCCCGAAAAGTACTACCTGCAGGCGGGCTCCTTCGAGGATCCCTCCGAGGCTGACAACCTGAAGGCGCGTCTTGCGTTGATGGGAGTGGAGGCTAGCGTGCAGAAGGTGGATGTGCCCGACAAGGGCACCGTGCACCGCGTCCGGACCGGCCCTTACCTCGGCGCCGATGAAATGAACAAGGCCCGCCAGCAGTTGGCGACTGGCGGCATCAACGCCGCCATCGTCCGGATCAAACCCAAGGAACCAAAGCCGGCCGGTACTGCTCAATGAGAGCTTTGCCGCTTCAAGGAGAAACCGTAATGCAGCGTCGTGATGTCCTCAAACAGCTTTCCGCCGCAGTGGCCGTCGGCCTCGTCGGGCGGCCCGTCCTGGCCCAGAGCGGTAGCGGCTTTGAACTGGTTTCGCCGCCGCAGCCGACCGAGACCAAGGGCAAGGTTGAGGTGATCGAGTTCTTCCATTACGGCTGCCCCCACTGCCGCGCCTTCGATCCGCTGCTGGAGCAATGGGTCAAGAAGCTGCCCGCGGATGTTTACTTCCACCGCGTGCCGGTGACTTGGGGTAATCCCCAGCTGACCGGTCTGGCCCGCCTGCATCTCACGCTGGCGGCCACCGGCGACCTGGCCCGCCTGCACGGGCAGGTTTTCGAGGCGGTGCAGACCGACAAGCAGCCGCTGCACACCGAGGCTGGCGCGCAGGAATGGGCGGTCAAGAAGGGTGTCGACAGCAAGAAGTTTCTCGACGCCTACCGCTCCTTCGGGGTTCAGGTTAGCCTGCAGCGTGTCGAGAAGCTCGGCCGTGACTACAAGATCCAGGGCGTGCCGACCCTCGCGATCGACGGCAAGTACTTCACCTCCGCCTCCATCGCCGGTTCCCATGAGGCATCCCTGAAGGTGGCCGACCAGCTGATCGCCCGCGCCCGCGGCGAACAGGGCCGCAAGTAAGCGTCTTCCATCCGGGCCGCGGTGCGATCGTGCCGCGGCCTCAGCCTTCTTTCTTTCCTGTTTCCTTCTTCCGTGGCTCTCCGCGTCTTCATCACCGGCGCCTCGAGCGGCATCGGCGCCGCGCTGGCACGCCATTACGCCGCTGCCGGGGCCAGCCTGGGCCTGGTCGGGCGGCGTCGCGATGCGCTGACCGGGCTGGCTGCCAGCCTGCCCGGCACGCATGCGGTGTATTGCGTCGACGTGGCGGAGGCGGGCGCGCTGGCGGATGCCGCTACGGACTTCATGGCCCGCTTCGGCGTGCCCGACGTGGTCATCGCCAACGCCGGCGTGTCGGTGGGTACACTGACCGAGGAGGCCGACGATCTGGCGGCCTTCGAGCGCGTGCTGCGGACCAATGTGCTCGGCATCGTCGCCAGCTTTCAGCCCTTCGTTGCACCCTTGCGTGGCTGTGGTCGCGGGCGCCTGGTCGGCATCGCGTCGGTGGCCGGTATCCGCGGGCTGCCCGGCGCGGGTGCCTACAGTGCGTCGAAGGCGGCGGCGATCGCCTATCTCGAGAGCCTGCGCGTCGAGCTGCATGGCAGCGGCGTGAAGGTGGTGACCATTGCGCCCGGCTATATCGACACGCCGATGACCGCCATCAACCCGTATCCGATGCCCTTCCTGCTGCCCGCCGACGAGGCCGCGCGGCGCTTTGCGCGGGCCATCAAGGCAGGCGTCGGTTACACCGTCATCCCATGGCAGATGGGCGTGGTGGCCAAGCTGCTGCGCCTCCTGCCCAATCCACTGTTCGACCGCCTGTTCGCGCGGGCCGGGCGCAAGCCGCGGGGGTTGCCGCTGTAGCCTGCGCCGGTCGCCGCGGGGTCAATGCGCCGCGTCGCCGCTGGCTGTGGCCGGACGACTGTGGCCCGGACGGGTCAGCCACACGCTGACGAGGAGCAGCAGGAACAGGCAGCCCGATGCCCAGAACACGTCGTTGGCGGCCAGTGAGAAGGCCTGCACATTGACCTGCCGTTCCAGTACGCCGAGGCCGCGGGCCAGATCGAACCCCTGGGCCTGCAGCTGGCCGAGGGTCTCGCTGGCGACCGGGTTGTAGGCGCTGACGTGGGCCGCCAGCTGCTCATGATGCAGCGCCGCGCGGCGCTCCCACAGGGTGGTCATCAGCGACGCACCGAAGGCCCCGCAGGTGATCCGCACGAAGTTCGACACCCCCGACGCCGACGGCACGCGTTCCATCGGCAGGCCCGACAGGGTGATGGAGACCAGCGGGATGAAGAAGCAGGCCATCGCGATGCCCTGGATCAGCTGCGGCACCACGATGCTGCCCGGTGCAATGTCGGTGGAGAAGCCCGAACGCATGAAGGACACCAGCGCGAACACCAGGAAGGCCACGGTGGCCAGCCGGCGCGGGTCGGTGCGCGGCAGGATCTTGCCGACCGCCGGCGACAGCAGCAGCGCCAGGATGCCGATCGGTGCCGTCACCAGTCCGGCCCAGGTAGCCGTGTAGCCCATGTATTGCTGCAGCCACAGGGGCAGTACCACCACGTTGCCGAAGAACACCCCGTAGGCGGTGGCCAGCGCGATGACGCCGAACAGGAAGTTGGGGCGGGCGAACAGGCTCAGGTCCACCACCGGGTGTTCCTCGGTCAGCTCCCAGGCGACGAACAGCGCGAAGCCCACCACCGTGACCGCCGCCAGCGCGATGATCTCGCCGGATTCGAACCAGTCCAGCTCCTTGCCCTTGTCGAGCATGATCTGCAGGGCACCGACCCAGATCACCAGCAGCGCCAGCCCGACCTTGTCGATGGGAAGCTTGCGGGTCGGCGTCTCGCGGTGTTTCAGCAACTGCCAGCTCATCCAGGCCGCGCCGATGCCGACCGGCACGTTGATGTAGAAGATCCACGGCCAGGACAGGTTGTCCGACAGCCAGCCGCCGAGGATTGGGCCCATCACCGGCGCGACGAGGGTCGTCATCGACCACATCGCCAGCGCCATGCCGGACTTTTCCCGCGGGTAGGCCTGCAGCAGCAGGGCCTGGGACAGCGGGATCATCGGCCCGGCGACGGCGCCCTGCAGCACCCGCGCGGCGATCAGCATCTCCAGGCTGCCGGCCAGGCCGCACAGCAGCGAGGCGAGCACGAACAGCACCACCGAGGCGACGAACAGGCGTACCTGGCCGACGCGCTGGCTGAGCCAGCCGGTCAGCGGCACGGCGATGGCGTTGGCGACGCCGAATGAGGTGATGACCCAGGTGCCCTGGGTCGGGCTGACACCCAGGTCGCCGGCGATGTTGGGCAGGGACACGTTGGCGATGGTGGTGTCCAGCACGTTCATGAAGGTCGCCAGCGACAGGGCCACGGTGGCCAGCCGGCGCGCCCCCGGTTCGAGGGGCGGCAGCGGAGCAGGGGCGGCGCTCATGGCTCAGGCCCGGGTGCGGCGCGGAGTGGCCAGGGCCGCCGCCGGCGGGATGCTCGGCAGCGTGAGCTCGGGCAGTTGCAGGTCGGCGGCCTGTCCGCCGTTGTTGGCCGAGATGATCGCGCGGATGCGTTCGTGGGCGGCCTTGCCCAGGTCGGCGAAAACGTCGGTCTGGGCGACCGGCGCGGTCGGGGCGACGCCGAGTGGGCCGTCGCCGCCTTCGTGAAGATCCACCTCCACCTGCATCGACAGGCCGATGCGCAGCGGATGGGCGGCGAGCTCCTGCGGGTCGAGGCTGATCCGCACCGGCACCCGCTGCACCACCTTGATCCAGTTGCCGCTGGCGTTCTGGGCCGGCAGCAGTGCGAAGGCGGCGCCGGTGCCGGCAGCCAGGCCGGCGATCTTGCCGTGGTATTCCACCTTCGAGCCGTACACGTCGGCACTCAGGCTGACCGGTTGGCCGATGCGCATGCGGCCGAGCTGGCTTTCCTTGAAGTTGGCATCCACCCACACCTGCTCCAGCGGCACGACGGCCATCAGCGGCGCGCCGGCTGCCACGCGCTGGCCGACCTGCACGGCACGGCGGGCGACGAGGCCGCCGAGCGGGGCGGGTACCACGCTGCGCGCGTAGGCCAGGTAGGTCTCCTCGACCTTGGCGGCTGCCCGCAATACGTTGGGGTGGCTTTCGACGCGGGTGCCGCTGGTCTGCACGCGGTTGGTGGCGAGCTGTTCGCGGGCCGTCTGCACCGCGGTTTCGGCGGCGCGCAGCGCGGCGCGGGCATGTTCGATCTCTTCGGCAGCGACGGCGCCGGTGCCGGCCACCTGCTGGCGGCGGCTCAGATCGTCCTTTGCCTTGGCGAGGTCGGCTTCCTTCTGCTTCACGGCCGCATCGAGGGCGCCGCCACCGGCATACAGCGCGCGCACTTCCCGCACGGTCTGGCCGAGCTGGGCTTCGGCCTGCTCCAGCGCGACGCGGGCGTCGGCGTCGTCGAGGCGCACCAGCGGCTGGCCGGCCTTCACCAGCTGGGTGTCGTCGGCGTCGATGGCGACCACGGTGCCGGCCACCTGCGGGGTGATCTGCACGACGTTGCCGGCCACGTAGGCATCGTCGGTGTGCTCCAGGTAGCGGCCGTGGGTCATCCACCAGCCGCCCCAGGCGGCGCCGGCCAGTGCGCAGGCGACGGCGATGGTGATGAGGCTGCGCTTGCGCTTGCCGTTGGTGGTGTTTGCAGCGGTGCTGTCGGGGGTAGTCATGGTCCGGTTCCTTCTTGGCGGGATCAGTGGGACGTGTCGGTGGGCAGGTAGCCGCCGCCCAGCGCGCGGGCGAGACCGGCGCTGGCGTCGAGGCGGCGGGTGCGCAGCTCCGCGGTGAGGCGGCGCTGGGCGAGCAAGGGGGTTTCGGCGGCGAGAACCGCCGTGTAGCTGGCGAGGCCAGCCTTGTAGCGTACTTCGGTGAGGCGCCAGGCGTCCTCATAGCGGGCCAGCGCGGCTTGCTGGTCACGCCCTTCGACGTCGGCCCCGCGCCAGCTGGCGAGTTGGTCGGCCACGTCGCGCAGCGCGTCGACGAGGGTGGCGTTGTACTGGGCGATGGCTAGGTCCTGTTCGGCATTGCGTTCGGCCAGGCGGCTGCGCAGGCGGCCGCTGTCGAACACCGGCAGGTGGATCGCCGGGCCGACGCCGAGCATGCGGCTGCCGCCTTCGAAGAGATTGGACAGGCCGATGGACTGCAGGCCGACGAAGGCGCTGAGATTCACGTTCGGGTAGAAGTCGGCGCGGGCCGCGTCGGTTTCGCGGCGGCTGGCCTCGACGCGCCAGCGCTGGGCGTTTACGTCGGGCCGGCGGCCGAGGAGGTCGGCCGGCAGCTGGCTCGGTAGCGCCGCGGCGACGTCGCGCAGGGCCGGCGGCGTGAGGTCGAGGCCGGCGTCGGGGCCGTGGCCGGTGAGGGCGGCCAGCTGGTTGCGGACCAGCGCTAGCTGTACGTCGAGGGCGCTGCGTTCGGCACGGGCGGCGGAGATGCCGGCGTCGGCCTGGCGCAGGTCGGCCTGGTTCTCGAGGCCGGCCTTCAGGCGCAGGCGGACCAGCTCCTGCAGCTTCTCGCGCTGCGTGACGGTGGCGTCGGCGATGGTGCGCAGCTGGTGCAGGCGGTCGAACTGCAGGTAGGCGCGGGTGATTGCGCTGCTCAGGATCAGGCGGGCGCCGGCAGTTTCGGCTTCGGCGGCGCGGGCCTGGCCGACGGCGGCGTCCAGTGCGGCGCGGTTGCGCCCCCAGAAGTCCAGGTCGAGGCTGAAGTCCAGCGCGGCCCGGTTGAGGCTGGTGTAACGCCCGCCGAGGCCGGGCGGGAAGATGTAGTTCTCCGACAGGCGCTGCTGGGCACCCTCGGCGTTGGCGCCGACCTGCACGCCATCGGCGGCGGCGGCCAGGCCGGCCATGGCGCGGGCCTGGTCGAGGCGGGCCTCGGCGAGGGTCAGGCTGGGGCTGTCGCGCAGCGCATCGGCAACCAGGCGGTCGAGTTGTGGGTCGCCGTAGGCGGTCCACCAGCTGTCGGTCGGCCAGGCGCCGGCCGGAACGTCGGCCAGGCTGCGGCTGCCAGCGAGTCGTTCCGTGCGCAGGGCTTCGGCGCGGGGGGCCAGTCCACCGGGGCTGGTGCAGGCGGCCAGTAGGCTGAGCAGCGGGAGCAGAAGGGTGAGATGTCGTTTCATATGAATTCCCTGTATTGGGCTGAAACTGTCTGTGCTGTATCTGCCAAGGCAGGTATTCGTTTCAAAAAAAGCGGCGTGCTCCGCCGCCTGCCCCATGATCGTTCCAGCTTCAGCTATTGAGTTTGTCCAGGTTGGCGACGATGCGGCCGATCAACTGCTTGGTCAGTGCGACCTCCTCGGGTGTGAAGTCCGTCAGCGCCTGATTGAGGACATCGACGACCCGCGGCACGATCAGCGGGAGCAGGGCCTTGCCGGTGTCCGTCACATGCAGAAGCACGACCCGCCGGTCGGTGGTGCTGCGTTCCCGGCGGATCAGGCCTTTTTCTTCGAGGCGGTCGAGCATGCGCGTCATCGAGCCGGTGTCGCAGCCGCTGCATTTGCACAGCGTGCTCGCGGTTTCACCATTGCGCAGGGCGATCTGTTTGAGCACCGTCCATTGGGCGGTGGTGATGTCCAGATCGCCGACGCGCTCATCGAGAGTCTGCATGAGGCGCAGTTTGGCTTGGTGCAGCAGGAAGCCGACGCTCTCTTCCTGTTGGTAGTTCTCGACGGTGTAAGGCGGAGGGGTGTTCTTTGTATCGGGCATTTACAGTCAAGGCAATTACTGCATAGGCAGATAATTCGCTCTTTTGCAGCCCGTGTCAACGGTGCTCCGTCACGGCATGCGGCCGAATGACGTGACGGAGCGAGGGCGGTCAGGCCAGCTGGGTGATGGCCGGCAGGTACTTCTTGCCGAGGGCTTCGGCGACCTGCGGGTGGGTCACGTTGCCGGCGCAGATGTTGAGGCCGGCGCGCAGGCCGGCGTCGTCCTTGAGGGCTTCCTTCCAGCCCTTGTCGGCGATGGCCAGCACGAAGGGCAGCGTGGCTGCGTTGAGCGCGTAGGTGGCGGTGCGGGCCACGGCGCCGGGCATGTTGGACACGCAATAGTGGACGATGCCGTCCACCAGGTACGTGGGGTCGGCGTGGGTGGTCGGCCGGGAGGTCTCGAAACAGCCGCCCTGGTCGATGGCCACGTCCACGATGACCGCGCCGGGTTTCATCGCGGCGAGCATCGTGCGGGTGACCAGCTTGGGGGCGGTGGCGCCGGGGATCAGTACGGCACCGATCACCAGGTCGGCCTGCAGGACCTGGCGCTCGATGGCGTCGCGGGTAGCGTAGAGCGTCTTGACGCGGCCGCCATAGACTTCGTCCAGGTGGCGCAGCACCGGCAGGGACTTGTCGAGGATGGTCACGTCGGCGCCGATGCCGACCGCTGTATGCGCGGCGTTGTTGCCCACTGTGCCGCCGCCGAGGATGACCACACGGCCCGGCTCGACGCCCGGCACGCCGCCGAGCAGCACGCCACGGCCGCCGTGGGATTTTTCGAGGGCAGCCGCACCGGCCTGGATGCTCATGCGGCCGGCAACCTCCGACATCGGTGCGAGCAGCGGCAGGCCGCCGCCGGGGGTGGTGACGGTCTCGTAGGCGATGGCGGTGGCGCCGCTGGCGATCAGGTCTTCGGCCTGGCCGGGGTCCGGCGCCAGGTGCAGGTAGGTGAAGAGTACATGATGGGGTTTGAGGCGGGCGCGCTCCTCGGCCAGCGGTTCCTTGACCTTGATGATCAGCGTGGCTTCCCCGAAGACGTCGTCGGCACTCAGGGTGACTTTGGCTCCGGCCCGCTCGTAGTCGTTGTCGCTGGCGCCGATGCCGTGGCCGGCTCCTGACTCGACGAAGACCTCGTGGCCGTGGGCGACGAGTTCGCGGACCGAAGCGGGGGTCAGGCCGACGCGGTATTCGTGGTTCTTGGTTTCCCTTGGGACGCCGACTTTCATGATTTTCTCCGTTATATGGTGCGGCTGCAGCTTAGCGCCCGAGATTACCGCGACTTGCGCCGGCTTCCAACAAGGATACGGGTCTTGAGATACTAGACGGATGATGAACGAGAATGATGTCGATTCCCTGGTGGATGCGGCCGGGCAGCGCCACCGTCCGTGGGAGGGGCTGGCCCGCATCGTGTCGCTGGTGCCGTCGCTGACCGAGCTGGTGTGCGAGCTGGGGCTGGCTGACCAATTGGTTGGGCGTACCGGGTTTTGCGTCCATCCGCGGGCGACCCTGAAGAGCATCCCTAAAGTCGGTGGGACGAAGGACGTGAACCTCGCCCGCCTGCGGGAACTGGCGCCGACTCATGTGATCGTCAATATCGACGAGAACCGCAAGGACTGCGTGGAGGAGATCGCCCGCTTTGTGCCCAATGTGATCGTCACGCATCCGTGCCGGCCCGAGGACAACCTGCCGCTGTACCACCTGTTCGGTGCGGTGTTCGGCTGTGAGGCGCGGGCCGCTGAGCTCGCCGCCGGGCTGGTGGCGGCGATCGCACTGGCGCAAGCGGCCGGCCGTGAGCTGCCGCGGGAGAAAATCCTGTACCTGATTTGGCGCGAGCCGTGGATGACGGTGGCGCCTGACACCTACATCGCGGCGAGCCTGGCATTGGTCGGCTGGGACTGCTGGCCGGCACTCGGAGACGGTGTGCGTTATCCGGCCTTCGACTGGGATGCGCCGTGGCTGGCGGACGTGAGCCGGGTGTTCCTGTCGTCGGAGCCCTATCGGTTTGGCGACCGGCACATGGACGAGGTGGCCGGACTGGCTCGTCGGCCGGCCCGGCTGATCGACGGGGAAATGACGTCCTGGTACGGCAGCCGTGCCGCCGCCGGGCTGCGTTACCTGGCGGCCCTGCGGCGGGAGCTGGCCGCCTGACGACGGCCGTGTGTCAGACCTGCTGGCGCAGCACCTGGTGTGGCGCGGGCACAGGCCAGCCGTTGGCGCTGCTGATCTCGGCGAGCATCTTGTTTGTGTCGAAATACACCTGCCAGTAATGGTCGTTGTGGCAGTGGGGACGCACCACGAGGCGCGTGCCGGCGGCGTTGAACTCGAGGATTTCCACGTCCGGCGCCGGGGTGACCAGCACGTTGGGGATCTGCGCGACGCGGTTGCGGATCAGTTCCATCGCCTGTTGCGGCGCGACGCTGTGGGCCAGTTGGGCGAACAGTTCGACGCGGCGGGACGGGTTGGCGGTGTAGTTCACAATGTTGTCGGAGAACAGCTTGTTGTTGCCGACGGTGGTGCGCACGTCGTCGGGCTGGTCGATGGTGGTGGCGAACAGGCCGATCTCCTTCACCGTGCCGGTGATGCCGGCGCCGCTGATGAAGTCGCCGACCTTGAAGGGGCGCAGGATGATCAGGAAGGCGCCGGCCGCGAAGTTGGACAGCAGGCCGCTCCAGGCCACGCCGATAGCCACGCCGGCGGCGGCGATCAGCGCCGCGAAGCTGGTCGTCTCGATGCCGAAGACGGACAGGATGACGATCACCAGCACGATCCGCATGATCACCCGCAAGGTGGCGCCAACGTAACGCACCAGGGTCGGCTCGACCTTCTGGCGGGTCATGCCGCGGCTCGACAGGTTGCTGATGGTATTGATCAGCCAACCGCCGATGATCCACAGGGCAATCGCGCCGGCGAGCTTCCAGCCGAAGGGGATCAGGTAGGTGGTGACGAGTCCGCTGAGGTCGAAACCGTTGTCGAGAGCCATGGCCTTACTCCGGATTGAAGAGGTATGGAGCCAGTCTAGTCCTGTGACATGGCATCCGCTGTCATGCCGGGTTAATTTTTTGTGGCGCGTCGCCGTCCTCGGGCAGCAGCGCCTGCAGGCGTTCCGGGGGAAGGATTGCGAAGCGGGCGGCGATTACCGGGCGGCGGCTGAGCTTGAGGACCAGCTTGTCGCGGGACAGCAGGGCCCGGGCGCCGCTGTCGCGGGCGACTTCGAGGAACTTCTGGTCGTCCCGGTCGAGGCAGTTGGGCAGCTCGCAGGCTGGCGGATCGGTTGGCTCGACCAGCTGGCAGAGGGCCCGGTAGGTGGCGGCGATCTCCGCCTGGCGTTCCGGTGTCTGCTTGAATTGGGAATAAGCCAGTACGCGGGTCAGCTCTTCGAGGCAATCCTCGCGGCTGACGGGGCGCAGTGCACCACTCTCGACGGCTGCCCGCAGGTAGGCCAGGCTGGGATCTTCGAACATCCAAAGGGACAGCACCACGTTGGTGTCGAGGACGACCGGCAGGCCGTGGGGCAAGGGGGCTTCGAGGGGATGGGTGGCCACGGCAGGGGAATTCGGAGGCTAAAGAACTCAGGAGAAAACAGAAAGGGGGCCGAAGCCCCCTTTTCCGCTCGTTACGGTGCTACGTGTCCGTTCAGGCTGCCTTCTTCGCGGCGTCCAGACGGGTCTTGACGTAGGAGCCCGGCGCGTCTTCGAGCACCTTGAGGTTGCCCTTGACGGGGTCGCGGGCCGGTACCTTGCTGGCGTCCTGGCCGAGCAGCCAGGCTTGCCAGTCGGTCCACCAGGAGCCCGGTTGCTGCTCGGCGCCGGTGAAGAACTCGTCGGCGGTGTCCGGCAGCTTGGCGCTGGAGTTGGTCCAGAAGCCGTACTTGTTGGCCGCCGGCGGATTGACGATGCCGGCGATGTGGCCGGAGCCGCCCAGCACGAAGCGCACGGGGCCGCCGAAGTTGCGCGCACCGGAGTAGGTGCTCTTCCACGGGGCGATGTGGTCTTCGATGGTGGAGATGAAGTAGGTCGGGACCTTGATCTTGCCGAGGTCGATGGGCACGCCGCCGACTTCGATGCCGCCCGCTTCCTTCAGCAGGTTCTTCATGTACATGTTGCGCAGGTAGAAGCTGTGCATCTTCGCCGGCATGCGCGTGGAATCGGAGTTCCAGTACAGGAGATCGAAGGGGAAGGGATCCTTGCCCATCAGGTAGTTGTTGACCACGAAGGACCAGATGAGGTCGTTGGCACGCAGCATGTTGAAGGTGCCGGCCATCTCCGAGCCTTCCAGGTAGCCGCGCTCGAACATCTTCTTCTCGAGGCTGGAAACCTGGCCTTCGTCGATGAACACGCCCAGCTCGCCCGGATCGGCAAAGTCGGTCATGGTCGTGAAGAAGGTGCCGGAGGCGATCCGCTTGTCACGCTTGCCGGCCATGTAGGCCAGCGTGGTGGCGAGCAGGGTGCCGCCCAGGCAGTAGCCGGCAGCGTTGATTTCCTTGGCGCCGGTCTGTTCGACGATGGCATCCACCGCGGCCAGCGTGCCTTCCAGCAGGTAGGAGTCGAAGCTCTTCTCGGCCAGACGTTCGTCCGGGTTGACCCAGGAAATCACGAACACGGTGTGGCCCTGGTCCACGCACCACTTGATGTAGGAGTTTTTCTCGCGCAGGTCGAGGATGTAGAACTTGTTGATCCACGGCGGCACGATCATCAGCGGACGCTTGGAGACCTCGGGGGTGCTCGGCGTGTATTGCAGCAGCTGCATCATGTCGTTCTGGAAGACGACCTTGCCCGGCGTGGTGGCGACGTTCTTGCCCAGCTCGAAGGCCGTGGTGTCGGTCATCTTGACGCGCAGGTTGCCATCGCCGTCCTCGACGTCGCGCAGCAGGTTGTTCAGACCCTTGATGAGGTTCTGGCCGTGGCTCTTGACGGTTTCGCGGAAGACTTCCGGATTGGTCAGCGCGAAGTTGGACGGGGACAGGGCGTCGATGTACTGACGGGTGTAGAAGTTGACCTTCTTCTGGCTCTGGTCGTCGAGGCCGTCCACGCTGCTGACCGTGTCATGGATGTGACGGGCGGCGATCAGGTAGGACTGCTTCATGAAGTCGAACAGGAAATGCTCCTGCCATTCCTCGTCCTTGAAGCGCTTGTCGTCCTTGGCCGGCGAGACCACGGGACTGCCGCCCATGCCGCTGAAGCGCATGACGGAGTGCTGCCACAGGGAGAAGTAGTCCCAGACGAGGTTCATCTGGGCCTGGGCCAGCCGGTACGGGTTGGCGAGCAGCTTGCCCATCATGTCCATGAAGGCCTGGGCGATGCCCAATTCGTCGGACGGCGTGGTGAGGCCCTTCTTGACCTGCTTCTGGATATGGTCGGCGAGCAGTTTGGAGGCCCGCTGCGCGACTTCGGCGTAGGTCTTGGCGACTTCTTTAGGGTCCGGCAGTTCGGACTTGACGGTTTCTTTTTCTGGCGCAGCCATTCGTGGGCTCTCCTGGTTATTGGCTTTTGACGAAACGGACTATCCCATCGCTATCCACCGACCGGCACACCTCCCTTTTGCGCTCGAGATGGTTCAGGTGGGCGATGGCTTCCCCCATGGCAAACATGACCTGATGCGTGTCGAGCGGGCGCGGGAACAGCGTTGTCAGCAATTCCCCCGCGCAGCGCGGTACGTCACAGGCATCGAGCAGTTCCGCACAGCGGGCGTCGTGGTGCTCGACGAGCTGATCCACACGCAAACCGATATTGCGGAAAGGACTCCCGTGTGATGGTAGCACGAGCGTTGTTACCGGCAATCGCTTGAACTTGCGGATCGAATCGAGGAAGCGGCCGAGGGGATCGTCGTCCGGCGTGACCGCGAAAACGCTGACGTTGGTGGAGATCCGCGGCAGCAGCATGTCGCCGGAAATGAGGATGCCGGCCTCCGCGCAGTGCAGGGACATGTGCTCCGGCGAATGGCCGTAGCCGACGATGACCTCCCAGTCGCGGCCGCCGATATGCAGGCGCTCGCCGTCCACCACGCGCTCGTAGTGGGACGGCAGCGACGGTACGCCGCGTTCATAGGCGTTGCCACGCTCGGCGAGTGCCTGACAGCGTTCCTCGTCGAGGCCGTTGCGGCGGAACTGGGCCACCATCGGCACGGTGCCGTAGCCGCCTAGCTGGTGCCACACCGCGTGGCCGCTGAGGTATTCGCCGTGGGTCATGGTGATGCCGGCGCTGGTCCGGTCCGACAGCCACTGGGCGAGGCCCAGGTGGTCGGGGTGGAAATGGGTCACGATGATCCGCGTCACTGGCTTCCCGAAGTCCGCCAGGATGCGTTTCCAGGCTTCCTGGGTAGCCTCCAGGCCGTAACCGGTGTCCACGATCGTCACTCCATCTCCATCCTCGATCAGCCATAGGTTGATGTGGTTGAGGGCGAAGGGCAGCGGCATCCGGATCCAGTGCACTCCGGGTGCCACCTCCAGCGTAGCCCCTTCGGCCGGCAGCGTGTCGAAGGGATATTCCAGCGTCTCGCTCATATGCTTTTCTCCTAGTTGGGTCTTGTAATGTTTATTGGGAATTGCCCGCGTTGCCCGCGCAGGTGAAATCTGATCTACTGCGCGCCATTCCGTGCCCTGACGCCGTATGCCGCGTCCGACTCGACTCATGAGCCAGGAACAAACCTACACCATCACCGATCTCGCCCGCGAGTTCGGGATAACCCCGCGGGCAATCCGTTTCTACGAGGATGAAGGCCTGCTGGCGCCGACTCGTGCCGGCCGCAACCGTATCTATGTGCGTCGCGACCGTACCCGGCTGCGCCTGATCCTGCGCGGCAAGCGCCTGGGCCTGTCGCTGGCCGAGATCGGCGAACTGCTCGGCATGTACGACGGCGTGCGCAATTCCGCTCCCCAGCTGAAGCGTTTTCTCGATGTGCTGGCGGATCGGCGCCGGGCCATCGAGCAGCAGCGCGAAGACATTGAGGCCGTGCTGGGGGAAATCGCCATGCTCGAAAAGCAATGTACCGAACTCCTTGCTGAAAACCCTGCCGGTGCAGCGGCGGCACGGGCGGAACTGGCAGCCCGTTTGCGCGACTCATCATGAGTTTTTAGCAGGAAAATTACGTTAACGTAAGCGTAATTTGTTGTATCAAGATCCAGGCAAGACGGGCTATGCAGGCCTTCCTGTGCGAGAAAGAGGGGGCGTCGTGGAAGGCTTTCCCGACGCCGGCAGGGGTGAAACAGGGGGCGAGGACGGGTATCGTATCGGCCTGTTCCGTTTCCAAAGGAAGAGAAGATCGATGGCAGTAACACTCCGCGTTCTCGGCTCCGATAACACCGCCGAACTCGAACATGTCCGCCAGTTTTTTCGTAACTATGCCGGATGGTTGGGCGTGGACCTGGCATTCCAGAGTTTCGGTGATGAGATGGCAAGTCTGCCGGGCGCATATTCGACGCCGGCCGGGCGGCTGTTCTTCGCCGAACTCGATGGCCAGCCCGCCGGTTGCGTCGGTATCCGTCCCTTCACCGAGGGCGTCTGCGAGATGAAGCGCCTGTACGTGGAGCCCGAGCTCCGCGGCAACGGTGTCGGCCGTGAGCTGGCGCTGGCGGCCATCAAGGCGGCCAAGAGTCTGGGTTACCGCCGGATCCTGCTCGACACCCAGCCGGCGATGCGCATTGCCGTCAAGCTGTACCGGGAGCTGGGCTTCATGGAAGCGCCGGCCTATTACCCGGCGCCGCTCGAAGGCTCCATGTTCTTCGCTCTCGACCTCGAGAACTGGAACGAAGCCGAGATCAAGAACGAGAACCTGTTCCATCTCTTCGACTACAACCTGGCCTGGGCCAAGCACATGCGCCAGGTGGACCCCGGTTTCTTCGAAAAGCTGTCCACGCTGCAGGCCCCTGAATACCTGTGGATCGGTTGTTCCGACTCCCGCGTGCCGGCCAACGAGATCATCGGCCTGTTGCCGGGCGAGGTCTTCGTCCATCGCAACGTTGCCAACGTGGTGGTGCACACCGACCTCAACTGCCTGTCGGTGATCCAGTTCGCCGTCGAGGTGCTGAAGGTCAAACACATCATGGTGGTCGGCCACTACGGCTGCGGCGGCGTCGGTGCCGCGCTGCGCCGCGAGCGCGTCGGCCTGGTGGACCTGTGGCTGCGCCACGTGCAGGACGTGCATGTGAAGCACGCCCGGCGTGTCGATGCCTTGCCGCCGGAGCTGCGCCAGGATCGCCTGTGCGAACTCAACGCGCTGGAGCAGGTGGTCAACGTTTGCCAGACTATCGTCGTGCAGGATGCCTGGCGCCGTGGTCAGCGCCTCACCGTGCATGGCTGGGCCTACGGGCTGAAGGACGGCCTGATCCGTGACCTGGGCATCAATGTCGGCCGGCCGGAAGATCTCACGCCGCGCTACCTGGCTGCCCTGGAGGCGCTGGACGGCTGAGCCTTACCCACGTCGACTGCCGGCGCATTCACCGCGCCGCGCCGGCAGCATTACCACCATGAACTGAACGACAAGGCGCCGGGACAGCCGGCCAATACCGGAGGAGAATACGCATGGCCGAAATGCGCTTGCGCGAAGGCATCAGTCTGGAATCCCTCAACGCCCGCGGTGCCGGCCATCTGCCGGGCTGGTTCGGCTTCGAGGCCGTGGCGCTGGAGCCCGGCAAGCTGTCCTCGCGGTTGTTGATCCGTCCGGAGATGCTGGCGCCCAATGGTTTTCTGCACGCGGCGACGATCATCGCGCTGGCCGATACCTCGGCCGGCTACGCCACCGTCGCCCACCTGCCCGACGGCGCGCAGAGCTTCACCACCATCGAACTGAAGAGCAATTTCCTGGGCACCCAGACTGACGGCGTGCTGCTGTGCGATGCGACGGCCGTGCATCTCGGTCGCAACACCCACGTGTGGGATGCCGAAGTGCGTAGTGGCGGCAGCGACCGGCGCTTGGCCTTGTTCCGCTGCACGCAGATGATCCTGTGGCCGAAGGCCGCCTGAGCAGGAGAACTTCGTCGTGAATACCCCACAACGTTCCGCCGCCCCGCTGGATTTCTATTTCGACTTCTCCTCCCCATACGGTTACTTCGCTGCCGAGAAGATCGACGAGTTGGCCGCCCGCTATGGACGCAGTGTGTTGTGGCATCCCTTCCTGCTCGGCGCCACCTTCAAGGTCACTGGCCTCGGGCCGCTGCCCAGCATCCCGCTGAAGGGCGCCTATTCGCTGCACGACATTCTGCGTTCGGCGCGCTACTTCGGCCTGCCCTACCGCCAGCCGAGCAGCTTTCCGCTGCCGACCCAGCATGCCGCCCGTGCCTTCCTGTGGATCAACGACCGGGATCCGGCGTTGGCCCGGCAGTTCGGTCTGGCGATCTACCGCGCCTACTTCGTGGACGACCAGAACATCTCCGACCTGGCGGTGGTGCTCAATGTCGCCGCCGGCCTGCGCCTGGACCGGGACGAGCTGTCCGCCGTGCTCGGCAGCGCGGAGATCAAGGCCCGCCTGATCGCTGAGAGCGAATTGGCGTTGGCTCGCGGCGTCTTCGGTTCGCCCTACATCTTCGTGGACGGCGAGGCCTTCTGGGGCGCCGACCGTTTGTCGCAGATTGAGAAGTGGCTCGCCGAAGGCGGATTCTGAATCCGCACGGAACTTGGCAGCGGGCCTGTTGCCAATCTTGAGGCGACGGCCATGGATAATGCGGGCCATTGAACACCGCCCCACGACCCCGGAGACCTGGATGTCCGCCCCGATCGATTTCTACTTCGACTTTTCCTCGCCCTACGGCTATCTGGCTTCCGAACAGATTGACGCCATCGCGGAAAAGTACGGCCGCACCGTGATGTGGCACGCCATCGTCCTCGACGCCCACTTCCAGCCCCAGGGCGGCATGCGCATTCCGTCCGCACTGATGCGCTCCGAGTACGTACGGCGCGATGTGGAGCGTTCGGCGGCCTTCTTCGAGATCCCGTTCAAGGAGCCCAGCCCCTATCCGCTGCACACCGAGCACGCAGCTCGCGCCTTCCAGTGGCTCAGTGACCGCAACCCGGACGAGGCGCGGGAGTTCGCCCACGCGGTGTATCGCGCTTACTTCGTGGACGGCCGCAACATCGCCGAGACCGCAGTGCTCCTCGAAATCGCCGATGCGCGGGGCCTCGACCGGGACGACATCTCGGCGGCCTTCGCTGACGCCGGCACCAAGGCCCGCCTGAAGGCCGAGATCGACTTGGCTGAGGCACGTGGCGTGTTCGGCGCGCCCTTCTTCATCGTCGAGGGCGAGGGCTTCTGGGGCAACGACCGCTTGCCCCAGCTCGAGCACTGGCTGGCCAAGGGGCCGTATTGAGGAGCAGGGAGATGCGGCATCTCTGCGTATTCTGCGGTTCCCGCATGGGGGGCCGGCCGGTATACCGGGAAGTGGCGGAGACGCTCGGCCAGACCCTGGCGGAACGGAACATCGAGTTGGTCTATGGCGGCGGCAATGTCGGCCTGATGGGCGCGGTTGCCGATGCCTGCCTGGCGGCCGGTGGCAAGGTCGTGGGGGTGATACCGCGCGCGCTGCTGGAATGGGAGGTCGGCCACGAAGGCCTGACCCGCCTGGAAGTGGTGGACTCCATGCACACTCGCAAGGCGCGCATGGCCGAACTGGCGGACGGCTTCATCGCACTGCCCGGCGGGCTTGGCACCTTTGAGGAGCTTTTCGAGATCCTGACCTGGGCCCAGCTGGGTTTCCACGCCAAGCCGGTCGGCCTGCTCAATGTGGACGGCTACTATTCGCCACTGATCCAGATGCTCGACCGCGGCATCGCCGAGGGCTTCATGAAGGCCGAGAACCGCGGCCTGCTGCAGATCGAGGACAACGTCGTGGCGCTGCTGCGGGCCATGGGCCAGCATCATCCGCCGGCCGTCGGAAAGCGTATCCGCGACGAAAAACAGCTTTAAACGGCTTCCCCAACCACGATCCGCCGCCATGCAGCGGTGGGCATGTCTTTACCCCGAGAGTGTTTCATGAGTATTCCTTCCCCCTGTATCAACGTCTGTCGCATGGATGAGGCCAACGCCTATTGCGAAGGCTGTTTCCGCACCATTCCCGAGATCACCGAATGGAGCGGCGCCAGCGAGGCCCGCAAGCAGGAGATCCTGGAACTGATCGCTGCGCGCCAGGCGGCCCTGTTCGATGGTCCGACGGCCGGCGCGCAGCCCGCCTGAGAGACCACGATGAGCGACGACAATCCCTGCGTCGGCATCTGCCAGATCGACGAAAGCGGCTACTGCATCGGCTGCGGCCGCAGTGCCGACGAGATCTTCGGCGAGACCGATTCCTCTGCCGACGGGCAGGACAGTGCGACCGACAGCCTGAAACCCGTCGCCGGCCAGCCGGCCGACCAGTCCGACTGAGAGCCGGCCATGTCTGCCTGTCCCTTGCCGCCCGGCATCCGGGTGCTGGAACGGGGCTGGCTGTCCGCCAACAACGTGCTGCTGTTCGACGGCGACGCGGCAACGCTGGTCGATAGCGGCTACGTGACCCATGCCGGGCAGACCGTCGCGCTGCTGCGTGAGGCCTTGGACGGACGGCACCTCGGCCGCCTCATCAACACCCATTCCCATTCCGACCACATCGGCGGCAACGCCGCGGTGCAGCGTGCCTTCGGTTGCGCCATCGGCGTGCCGGCGGGCATCGCCGAGGCCGTCCACGCGTGGGACGAGGCGGCCCTGCTGCTGAGCGCCGCCGCCCAGCAGGGCGAGATCTTCCGGCACGATCACGTTATCGCCGCCGGCGAGCGCCTGCAGATGGGCGGCTACGAATGGCAGGTCCTGGCGGCCCCCGGCCACGACATGGACGCGTTGGTCTTCCACGCGCCGGACGCACGCCTGCTGATCTCGGGTGACGCCCTGTGGCGGGACGGTTTCGGCATCCTGTTCGCCGAGGTCATCGGTGCCGGCGGCGGACTGGAGGGCGCGCGCTCCACGCTGGAGGCCATTGCCCGCCTGCCGGTGGAGCGGGTCATCCCCGGCCACGGCGCGCCCTTCGTCGAGGTGGAGGAGGCGCTGGAGTCCGCGTTCGCCCGTCTGCGCGCCTTCGAAGAAGATGGTGCACGGATGGCCCGCAATGCGATCCGGGCGTGCTTCACCTTCACGCTGCTGGAGCGGCGGAGCCTGGATATCGGTAGCCTGCCGGACTATCTGGCGAGCGTCCCGCTTTATCGGGAAGCCAATGAGCGCTTTCTCGGTCTAAGCTTCGGGGAGTTGGCCGAATGGTTGTTGCGTGAACTCCTGCGAGCCGGCGTCGCGAAGCTGGAGGGACAGCTTCTGTATGCGCGTTGATTTGTCAAAATTGACGAGGTCTATAAAATCGACATGGTTCTCGTGTGGGAAATTGTTTATGCTGTTTCTGTATCCATGATTTTCCCGTCATGAAGCTGTGTAAGGCTGCATGCTGCAGCCCCTTGTCGTTCTAGAAACAGGATCGCCTGAAGTCATGCAACTCGTTCTGATCAGTGGTCTGTCCGGTTCCGGCAAGAGCGTTGCGCTCAATGTCATGGAGGACTGCGGCCATTACGTGGTGGACAACCTGCCGTCCGCGCTGCTGCCGCAACTGGTGTCCCACCTGCGCGGCGCCGGCTACCAGCGCATCGCTGTGGCCGTCGACGTGCGCTCGGGGGCCGGCATCGCCTCCCTGCCGAGACAGGTCGAGGCGCTGCGCGGGATGGTGGACGACCTGCGCTTCCTGTTCCTGGATGCCCGTGACGACGTGCTGATCGCGCGCTTTTCCGAGACCCGGCGCCGCCACCCCCTCGGCGACGCTTTCAGCACCCTCGGCGAAGCCATCGCCCGCGAGCGCGAAGAGCTGGCGCTGATCGCCGAGTTGGGCCAACGCATCGATACCAGCGACCTGGCGGCCAACACGCTGCGCAACTGGATCAAGAGTTTCATGGATCTGGAAGCGGGCAGCCAGATCGCCGTGCTGTTCCAGTCCTTCGGCTTCAAGCATGGCATTCCGGTGGACGCCGACCTGGTGTTCGACGTGCGCTGCCTGCCCAACCCCCATTACGACCCGCTGCTGCGGCCGCTGACCGGACGCGACCAGCCGGTCATCGACTTTCTCGAGAAGGTGCCTGAAGTGGGGCAGATGGTGGACGATATCTATGCCTTCGTGGCGTCCTGGCTGCCGGCCTATGTCAATGACAACCGCAGCTACCTGACCATCGCCATTGGCTGTACCGGCGGCCAGCACCGTTCGGTGTATGTGGCCGAGCAACTGGCCGCGCGCTTCCAGGACAATGCTCGGGTGCAGGTACGCCACCGTTCCTTCAAATGAAACAGCGGGCGGTCGCCCTGCAGCGCTGGCTGGCCGCCTGGGCGGCCTACCTGCGGGCGGGCGACTTCCTGGTTCTCGGCGGCGCGCTGGCGGTATGCGTGCTGTCGGCCATGACCCTGTGGCAGGGTGGCCATCCGGACAAGGCCATCATCCGCGCCGGCGGCCGCGTCTTTGCCGAAGTGGATCTCAACGCGCCGCGCATCGTCGACGTGCCGGGCCCGATCGGCACCACCCGCATCGAG
Organism: Pseudomonadota bacterium; assembly: GCA_018241685.1. Taxonomy (GTDB): domain Bacteria; phylum Pseudomonadota; class Gammaproteobacteria; order Burkholderiales; family Rhodocyclaceae; genus Zoogloea. Next base: position 246,698 of record JAFEDJ010000054.1, on the reverse strand, counting down.
GTGCAGCCGGGCCGTGCGCGCGTCGCGTCCGACCCCGGCCCGCGCCAGTACTGCGTACGTCAGGGCTGGCTGAACAGCGCCGGCGCGGTGGCGATCTGCGCCCCCAACGAAGTCAGCCTGTCTCTGTCCGGACGCAATGCCGACTATGACTCCCTCAACTACTGAGATCGAACTCAAGCCGACGGCGGACGACCACCGGGTGGCCCGCCATGCCGCGGCGGCCATTGTGCTGACCGTCGCCGAGGCGGCCATTCCGCTGCCGCTGCCGGGCATCAAGCCGGGCCTCGCCAACATCATCACGCTGGTCGTGCTGGCCCGCTGGGGCTGGCGTGAGGCCGCCTGGGTGGCCTTGCTGCGGGTGCTGGTCGGCAGCCTGCTGCTCGGCCAGTTCCTGGCGCCGGGCTTCTTCCTGAGCCTGACCGGCGGGGTGATGAGCCTCGTCGTGCTAGGCGTTGCGATGCATCTGCCGAAGCGCTGGTTCGGCCCGGTCAGCCAGAGCGTGCTGGCGGCCTTCGCCCACATCGGCGGCCAGGTGCTGGTGGCACGCGTGTGGCTGGTACCCCACGACGGGGTGTTCTACCTGGTGCCGATCTTCGCGCTGGCGGCGACGGTGTTTGGCCTCGCCAACGGCCTGATCGCCGCCCGCCTGCTGTCCGAGGAGCTGGCGGACCAGGGGGTCAGCGCCGCCGACGCCGCGAAATAGGCCGGGTTGCCGGCTTGTCCGGCAGGCCGAGGGCGGCCCGCGACAGGCGGTCGGCGTCCGGATTGCGGTGGCGGGGGACCCATTCCAGGCTGACGCTGGCGAAGGTCCCGAGCTGGGCCCGTAGCCGCGCGAGGATGTCGTGCAGGCGGACGATGTCCGTCTGGGCGTTACCGTTCAAGTGGCGCACCACGAAGTCGCTGTCGCCACGCACCCTCAGATGGGTGGCGCCCGCCTCCCGGGCCAGCTGCAGGGCCTGTTCGAGGGCCAGCAATTCGGCCTCGTTGTTGCACCCCGTGCCGTGGGCGGTGGTCGATAGTTCAATGTGCTGCCCGTCCGGGCCACGCACGACCGCCCCCAGCCCCAGCCGCCCCGGGTTGGGGTAGGCCGAGCCGTCGAACCAGAGCTGCCATTCGGTGCTGGAAGGAGGTGTCGGAACCATGGTGCGTGGGGGATTTCATGTGCCCGCGGGGTGGGGCGCAAGCATGCGGGAAAACAGGCCGGGTGGAAAGGCTGCCGTCCGTCATCCTCCCATCACTTCGCCGTAACACCCGTGCAGCATCGCGCCGTGACACTGGCGCAATGGACCGTTCCGGACTTATCTGCCAAGAACTCACGAGCCACCAGACCTCCCTTCGGGTGGCGGTGGTGACCGAGACTTATCCGCCCGAAATCAACGGTGTGGCGATGACCACCGGGCGTATGGTCGACGGCCTCGTCGCCGCGGGCCATCGGGTTGATCTGATCCGCCCGCGCCAGGCCCACGAGGGCGGCGCCATCGACGGTGGTGGTGGTGGTGGCGTCGAGGAGATGCTGTCCCGCGGTATTCCATTGCCGCGCTATGCCAACCTGCAGCTCGGCCTGCCGGCCCGCAAGGTGCTGCTGCGGCGTTGGTCCCACCAGCGGCCGGACGTGGTACAGGTGGTTACCGAAGGCCCGCTCGGCTGGTCGGCGCTGACCGCCGCGCGCAAGCTGAACCTGCCGGTGATCAGCGAGTTTCACACCAATTTCCATCGCTATAGCGGCCACTACGGCGTCGGCTGGCTGAAGCGCCCGATCGCCGCCTACCTGCGCAAATTCCACAACCGCGCCGACCTGACCCTGGTGCCGACCCGCGCCCTGTGCCACGAACTGGCCGGCCAGGGCATCCCGCGCGTGGATGTGGTGTCGCGCGGCGTGGATACCCAGCTTTTCGACCCCGTCCGCCGCAGCGGCATGCTGCGCCACAGTTGGGGCCTGGCACCGGACGACCTGGCCGTGGTGTATGTCGGCCGGATCGCCCCGGAAAAGAACCTGGCCCTGCTGGAAAGAGCCTTCGAGGCGATCCAGGCCCGCCAGCCGCGGGCCCGCCTGATCATGGTCGGCAGCGGCCCGGCCATGGCGGCCATGCGGGGACGCCAGCCGCGGGCCATCTTCACCGGCCCGCAGACCGGCGAGGCGCTGGCCGAGCACTATGCCAGCGGCGATCTGTTCCTCTTTCCGAGCCTCACCGAGACCTATGGCAATGTGGTTGCCGAGGCGCTGGCCAGCGGCCTGCCGGTGGTCGCCTACCGGGACGCCGCGGCCCAGGAGCTGCTCAGCCACCAGGTACAGGGCTGGCTGGCCGCGCCGGGCGACGAGGCGGCCTTCGTGGAAGGCGCCGTGGCCCTCGCCGAAGCCCCCGAATTGCGCGCCCGCCAGCGTCTCGCTGCGCGGGAGCGGGTAGCCAGCCTGGCCTGGCACGCCATCGTCGACAGCCTGGTCGCCCTGCAGCGCCAGGTCATCCTGAGTTCCCCCGTCGCTGCCCGGAGGTAAACCATGTTCGTGCTGCCCGCCCGCCTGCAATTGCTCGACGACCGCCTGGCGGTCCGCTCCAACCGCCTGTCCCGTTACCGTGGGCTGCGCGACCTGATGCGTGCGGTCAGCCGGCTCGGCGACGGCGTGGCGTGGTACACGCTGGCGGCCTGCCTGTTCGCGCTGTTCGGTGCCGAGGCCCTGCCGGCCCTGCGCCAGATGCTGGCGGCCGGCGTAGTTGGGGTGATCGTCTACAAGATCCTCAAGATCCGCACCTTGCGCCCGCGCCCCTTCGAGGTGGTCAGCGACGTGGTGTGCGCCGGTTCTCCCCTCGACAAGTTCAGTTTTCCGTCCGGCCACACGCTGCACGCGGTGAGCTTCTCCATCGTGCTGGCCCAGCATTTTCCGCCGCTGGCGCCGGCGGTGTTCGGCTTTGCGGCGCTGGTGGCGGTGTCCCGTCCGGTACTCGGCCTGCACTATCCCAGCGATGTGCTGGCCGGCGGCGCGATCGGCGCCACGCTGGCCTACGGCGCCATCACGCTGCTCTAGCCCTGGTTGCGCTGGCCGGCCATGCGGCCGGCGAGGGACTAGACTGGAAGCTACCCCGGTAGCCAGGAGAGGCGCATGAGCATGTCGACCCGATCCGAGCGGGACGCCTTCGGTCCCATCGACGTTCCCGCCAGCGCCCTGTGGGGTGCCCAGACCCAGCGCTCGCTGCGCCATTTCGCAATCTCCACCGAACGCATGCCGGCCGCGCTGATCGCCGCACTGGCCGAGGTCAAGCGTGCCTGCGCGGTGGTCAATGGCGAACTCGGCGTGCTGGCCACCGACAAGGCGGCGGCCATCGTCGCGGCCGCCGACGAGGTGCTGGTCGGCGACCATCCGGACGCCTTCCCGCTGTCCGTGTGGCAGACCGGCTCCGGCACACAGACCAACATGAACATGAATGAAGTGCTCGCCAACAGGGCCTCCGAGTTGCTCGGCGGCGAGCGCGGCATGGGGCGGCGGGTGCATCCCAACGACCATGTGAACCTCGGCCAGTCGTCCAACGACGTCTTTCCGACGGCGATGCATGTGGCGGCTGTGCAGGTGCTGGCCGATGGCGTGCTGCCGGCGCTGCGCGCGCTGTCGGCGACGCTGGCGGCCAAGGCCGCGGAGTTCGCCGACATCGTCAAAATCGGCCGCACCCACCTGCAGGATGCCACGCCGCTGACCGTTGGGCAGGAGATGGGCGGCTGGGTGGCCCAGCTCGATCTGGCGGAGGCGGCCATCGCCGCCAGCCTGCCGGCGCTGCAGGCGCTGGCTATCGGCGGCACCGCGGTGGGCACCGGGCTCAATGCGCCGCCGGGCTTCGGCGAGCGGGTCGCCGCCGAGCTGGCCGGGCGTACCGGGCTGGCCTTCCGCAGCGCGCCCGACAAGTTCGCCGCATTGGCCGGCCACGATGCGCTGGTCGGCGCCCACGGCGCCCTCAAGCAGCTCGCCACGGCGCTGATGAAGATCGCCAACGACGTGCGCTGGCTGGCCTCAGGGCCCCGCTCCGGTCTCGGCGAGCTGCTGATCCCGGAGAACGAGCCGGGCAGCTCGATCATGCCCGGCAAGATCAATCCGACCCAGTGCGAGGCGCTGACGATGCTGTGCTGCCAGGTCTTCGGCAACGACGTGGCGCTGACCCTCGGCGCGGCCTCCGGCAACTTCGAGCTGAACGTCTTCAAGCCGCTGGTCGCCCACAACTTCCTCGGTAGCGCGCGCCTGCTGGCGGACGGCATGGCCAGCTTCGATGTGCACTGTGCGCGGGGCATCGATGTGAACCGCCCGCGCATTGCCGAACTGGTGGAGCGTTCGCTGATGCTGGTGACGGCGCTGAGCCCACACATCGGCTACGACCGCGCCAGCGAGATCGCCAAGCTGGCCCACCACCGCGGCACCACGCTGCGCGAGGCGGCGCTGGCGCTGGGTTATGTGACGGGGGAAGAGTTCGATGCGTGGGTGCGGGCGGAGGCGATGGTCGGGCAGTAGGCCGCGTGGGCCTGGGCGACGAACAGATCTTCCGGCAGCGGCAGGCAGGCGCGAAGCAGGCGGCGCGGCGCGGTGATCAGCTTGGCGCGGGCTTCGACCGGTTCGACTTCGGCCAGCCAGCCGGGCTGCTCGCCTTCCAGCAGGCGGCCGAGCTGGCCGAGGCGGCGGCCGGTGTGGCCGAGGTAGAGGTTGAAGCGGCGCTGCACGCGGCGGTCGACGAAGCGCGCCGCGTGGTACAGGCCGGCGTGCAGGCCGCTGTTGCGCAGCCAGGTTTCGCCCTTGGTGAGGGTGGCCAGGGCCTGGCCGACTTTGTCCGGATGGCAGTGGAAGGCGCGGCCCATCAGCGGTGAGAGAACGGCACGCTCGCTGCGCATCAGGTCCGCCGGGCGGGCGAACAGCTGGGGTGCTACGTGGCGGTCCATGGCCCATTCAACGGCCACGTGGGTGGCTAGCTCCGACTCGAACCACAGCCGTTCATGGGCCGGCACGAAATGGTTGTGGGCGATGATGTCGGCCATCAGGTGGCTGGCGTAGCCGAGCACCGCGGCCTGTTCGGCGTCGCCGCGGGCGGCGTCCATCAGCGCGTGCAGCTGGGGCCAGCGGTGGCTGGTGGCCAGCGCCTCGGCGCCGGCGCTGCGGGCGGTGAGGGCCACGTCGGGCAGGCAGGCGCCGGCCATCACCAGCTTCGGGTGGCGGCGCGCCAGACGGCGCAGGGCCGGGTCGGCGAGGGGAATTGCCCACAGCAGCAGCTGGGCGAAATAGACATGGGTGTACAGCCCCCAGGCCAGCGCGTCGGCACTGGTCAGCAGCAGGGCCGGCAGCCACAGCAGCGTGTGCGTGGCGAGCCGCCGGCGGGCGAGCCGCCGGCGGGCGGGGCGCAGGGGGAAGATGTCCATGCGTGACAATGTGCACGCTGGCTGTGACGAAACCGTGGAGTCGGGGTGTCAATGCCGTGACAGCTGCCTTCAGACTGGCAGAGACCTGCCGTTAGCTCTTGCCACGCCGTTTTTGATGTTCTTCAGGTACGGCGCTTTTTGGGTTCGTTCATGAAATTGCCGTCGTTCGCGTTCTTCTCCGCTTCCGTTTCAGGTCGGTTCCAGCGCCTGTTGCTGACGGCCGTGGTGCTGACCAACATGGCGGCCATTGCGTTGGCGATCTTCAACTTGAACCAGAGCCAGAACAAGGCGGAGGCATTGGCGACGCTGACGACCCGTAATCTGGTCGAAGCCGTCGAGCACAGCCTGGTCAGCACCGCCCGCACCCTCGATGTGGTGTTACTGGCCTTGGTGGACGAGATCGAGCGGGCCGAGCGCGGGGGCGCCGGCTATCTGTCCAATGCCGAGTTGCTGGGCCTGCTGGCACGTTACAAATCCTGGCTACCGGAGATCGACGGCCTGCGCGTCTATGATGCCCATGGGCGGCCGCGCTGGTGGTTCAGCCGGAGCGGTTCGGCGGCTGGCATCGACGTGTCCGACCGGGATTACTTCAAGGTGCTGCACGACGATCCGCAACGTGGTTTGTTCGTTGCCCGCCCGGTGCTGAGCCGGGTGACCGGCACCTGGGTGATCACCTTCGCGCGCAGCTTGCGGCATGGGGACGGGACCTTTGCGGGCGTCGTCACCGCGGTGGTGCCGCTCGAACATTTCAACCGGTTGCTGCCCCGGCAGCAACTCGGCCCCCAGGGCGGCGCCACGCTGCGTTACGAAGATCTGAGCCTGATCATGCGCGTGCCGTCGATTTCCGGGCCGGCGGGGATGATCGGCAGCACCGCGGTATCCGACGAGCTGCGGGCGCTCGTCGCCAGCGGCCGGCCGGAGGCAAGCTACCGGACGGTCACCGCGTCGGATGGCATCGAGCGCCTCAACACCTTTCGTCGGGTCGAGGGGCTGCCCCTGGTGCTGGTGGTCGGCATGGCCACCGACGACTACCTGGCCGACTGGAAGGAGGCGGTACGCCATTCCGTTGAACTGCTTGCGGTGTTCCTGCTGGTGTCGCTGGGTTCCGCGGTGCTGATCGGCCGGTTGTACCGCCACCAGTTCCTGAATGCCGAGCGGCTGCGGGAGAGCCATGCCCGCCTGGAGGAGACTCTCGCCGATCTGCGCAACCGCGACCAGGTGCTCAGCGCCACCGAGCAGGTCGCCGGCTTGGGCGTGTTTTCCATCGATCTGCATAGCGGCGAGGCCTACAGCTCCGCGCAGTTGCGCCGGATCCTGGGCGGACAGGCGGACGAAGTCCTGAGTGTCGACAGCTGGGTCGAGCGCCTCCATCCGGATGACCGGGAGCGGGTCGTGTCCCGCTTCCGCGAGGGCCTGATGCAGCGTGGCGAGCCCTTCGACGAGGAATACCGGATCCTGCTGCCCGACGGTGCCATCCGCTGGATCCACGGGATTGGCGGGGTGGATCTGGATGCCGATGGCCGGCCGGTCAGCGTGCACGGGGTCTCGCTGGACATCTCCGAGCGCAAACAGGTGCAGGCCTCCCTGCAGGACGCCCTGAACGAATACGAAAAGCTGGTGGAGCGCATGCCCGCCGGCGTCTTCAAGCAACGGGTGTGCGCCGATGGGGACTTCCACGTCATCTACGTGAGTCCGCGTTTCTGCGAACAGATCGGCATCGACGAGGCGACGATCCTGGCCGATCCCCGCAGCGTCACGCGAAAGATCCATCCCGACGACTATCCCGGCTACGCGGCGCGCTGCCGGGCCGTGCGAGAACGGCCGGGGCCCTTCGACTGGGAAGGGCGCGTGGAGGTGAATGGCGAGCTGCGCTGGATGTCGCTCCTGTCGCGCCCGACTCGCCTGCCGGATGGCGACATCCTGTGGGAGGGGGTGCAGTCCGACATCACCGACCGCAAGCGCGCCGAACTGGCGCTGCGCGAAAGTGAGGCGCGTTACCGGTTGCTGCTGCAATTTTCCCCGGTGGGCATCCTGCAGTACGACACCGAACTCAGGGTCAGTTACTGCAACGTCCAGTTTGCCGAGATCATGCAGGTGCCCTACGACTACATGGTGCACGTGGATTGCAGCAAGCTCAGCGACCAGCGCGTGCTGCCGGCGTTGCAGGCAGCGCTGGAGGGGCGTCTCGGCGAATACGAGGGGCCTTACCGGACGACCTTTGCGGGCAAGGAACTGAACATCGCGATGCACTGTTCGCCGCTGCGCGATCCGGTCGGTGGGCTGGTTGGCGGCATTGCGATCCTGCAGGACATCACCGAGCGGGTGTTGAAGGACCAGGAGCTGGCACGCTACCGTGACCATCTGGAGGAACTGGTGGCGGAGCGCACCGCCGACCTGGTGGCCGCCCGCGCGGAAGCCGAACGCCTGGCGCAGGCGAAGAGCGAGTTCCTCGCCAATATGAGCCACGAGATCCGCACCCCCCTCAACGGCGTGCTCGGCCTGGCCCATGTCGGCTACCGGGAGAGCCGCGGCCGCGACCGGGCGCGGGACACTTTTGCGCGCATCGTGGCGTCCGGCCAGTTGCTGCTGGGCATCATCAACGACATCCTCGATTTCTCGAAGATCGAGGCCGGCAAGCTGCATATTGAGGCGATTCCGGTGGAGCTCGCCAGCGTCATCGGCGAGAGCCTGGCCTTGATGGAGGCGCGGGCCCAGACCAAGGGCCTGGTGCTGCGCTTCCGCCGGGGCACGCCGCTTCCGGAGCGCTGCGTCACCGATCCGTTGCGGATCGGGCAGATCCTGCTCAACCTGTTGTCCAACGCGATCAAGTTCACCGAAAAGGGCAGCGTCACACTGAGCGCCGAATTTGCCGATGGGCAGCTGGTACTGAGGGTCAGCGACACCGGCATCGGCATGAGCGAGGAGGAGATCGCCAAGGTCTTCGCGCCCTTCGAGCAGGCCGACAACTCAGTGACCCGCCGCTTCGGCGGCACCGGCCTGGGGCTGGCGATCACGTATCGGCTGGTCGAGCTGATGGGCGGCATGCTCCAGGTCGACAGCCAGCCGGGCTGCGGCAGCACCTTCGAGGTGCGTCTTCCCTGCGAGCCGCTGCCGCCTGGAATGGGGCCGGCGCAGCCCTTGCTGGCCGAGGATGTGCTGCCGGGTACCCGCCTGGTGGACATGACGGTGCTGGTCGTCGAGGACAACGAGGTCAACCAGATGGTGCTGGAAGCCCTGCTGGAGGAAGAAGGCGCCTGCGTCACGCTGGCCAGCAACGGCCAGGAGGCGGTGGAACGGGTGCGCGCCAGTGGTGACGCGGCCTTCCAGGTGGTGTTGATGGACGTCCAGATGCCGGTGATGGATGGTTACGCGGCGACCCGTGAAATCCATGCGCTGGTGCCCACGCTGCCGGTCATCGGGCAGACCGCGCATGCCTTCGAAGAAGAGAAGGCACGCTGCCTGGAGGCGGGGATGGTGGCCCATATCGCCAAACCGGTGGATCCGGAACTGCTGGTGCGGGTGATCCTCCGACATGCCCGTCCGTCCGTGGCGGCAACGCTATAGGCTGCCGGGGCGGCCTCTCCCACAAGGGGAAGTCTAAGCCCGTGGCGCGAACATGATGATGGCCATGCCAGCCAGGGCCACGCTGCCACCGACAGCGTCCCACAGGGTCGGACGGATACCGTCCACCGCCCACAGCCACAGCAGCGCCACGCCGATGTAGACACCGCCGTAGGCCGCGTAGGTGCGGCCAGCGGCGGTGGGGTGGAGGGTCAGCAGCCAGGCGAAGGCGGCCAGGCTCAGCGCCGCCGGCAGCAGCAGCCAGACACTGCGGCCTTCGCGCAGCCACAGCCAGGGCAGGTAGCAGCCGAGGATCTCGGCCAGCGCGGTGAGGGCGAACAAGGCCAGGGTCTTCAGTTCGGACATGATCGGATGGAGGCAGAAATGTGGATCAAGAGTAACCCGTCACAGCAGGAACCGTGCCCTTCGGCGACGATCCAACTCCTGCAGGCCGGCCCATCGGAGAGTCGTCCATGAACGAGAAATCCCGTAGCGAGCCTTTTCCTGTCGGCGATGCGTCCTTCAGCCGGGTCGTCGAGTGGGTGCCGACCGCCATGGTGGTGGTGGACCGCGAAGGCTGCATTGTGCTGGTCAATGCCCAGGCGGAACGCCTGTTCGGCTACGGCCGCGACGAGTTGCTGGGCGAGTCGGTAGACCGCTTGGTACCGGCGCGCTTGGCGGGCCACCATCCCTCCTACCGGGCCAGCTTCTTTGCCGATCCGCACTCGCGGCCGATGGGTAGCGGGCGCGATCTGTTCGCGCGGCGGCGGGACGGTAGCGAGTTTCCGGTGGAGATCGGCCTGACGCCCATCGAGGCCGGCGGCAGCTTCATGGTGCTGGCGGCGGTGGTGGACATCACCGAGCGCAAGCGCCAGGAAGAACGCTTCCGGCGGGTCGTCGAGTTTGCACCGAGCGCGATGGTGATGGTGGACAGGGGCGGCCGCATCGTGCTGGTCAATGCACAGACCGAGCAGCTGTTCGGCTATCCCCGTGAGGCGCTGATCGGTGAAGCGGTGGAGATCCTGGTGCCCGAGCGCCTGCGCAGCGAGCACCAGCAGTTCCGCAGCGGCTTCTTCCACACGCCGCTGGCGCGGCCGATGGGTGTCGGCCGCGACTTGTTCGCGCGCCGCGCCGACGGCTCCGAGTTCCCGGTGGAGATCGGCCTCAACCCCATCGATACCGACGAAGGGCCGATGGTGCTGGCCTCCATCGTGGACATCACCGAGCGGCGCCGCGTGCAGCAGACCCTGGAGAGCGCGCTGCAGGAGAAGACCGTGCTGCTCAACGAGGTGCATCACCGGGTCAAGAACAACCTGCAGGTCATCTCCAGCCTGCTCAACCTGCAATCCACCCATGCCAGCGATCCGCGCCTGCGCAACATCCTGGCGGAGAGCCAGAGCCGCGTGCGGGCGATGGCGCTGACCCACCAGCTGCTGTACGAGCGCAAGGACTTCTCGCGCATCGACCTGGGCGAATACCTCGACCGCCTCACCCAGCTGCTGCTCGGCAGCTACCGGGAGGACAGCGCCCGCATCGCGCTGCGCTGCGTGCTGCCGGGCGAACCGCAGTTCCTCGACCTGGAGCGCGCCGTGCCCTGCGGCCTGATCGTCAATGAGCTGGTCACCAATGCCTTCAAACATGCCTTCCCGGCCGTGCGCAGGGGCGCCGTGCAGATCGAGCTGAAGGCGGTCGGTGAGGAGCTCGATCTGGCAGTGAGCGACGATGGCGTCGGCCTGCCGGAGGGCTTCGACCTCGCTAGCGTGACCTCCCTCGGCCTTCAGCTGGTGCCGCTGCTGGCGGACCAATTGCGCGGCCGGTTCACCGTGGCGAGCGGCGAAGGGGCCCGTTTCGAGCTACGCTTCCCGCTGGCCCTGCCGACCCGGAGACCCCGATGATTGCCGACAAGCCGATCAATCTGATGCTCGTCGAAGACGAACGTGTCGTCGCCTTCGACCTCAAGAACCAGCTGCAGGCCCTCGGCTATCGTGTGGGCGCGATGGTCGGGAGCGGTGAGCAGGCGGTCAGCCAGGTGGCCGACGTGGCGCCGGACCTGGTGCTGATGGATATCCATCTGGAAGGGGACATGGATGGCGTCGAGGCCGCCACCGAGATCCAGGCCCGCCACCGGATCCCGGTGATCTACCTGACCGCCTTCGCCGAGGACGACACCCTGCGCCGGGCCCTCGACAGCCGGCCCTTCGGTTACCTGGTGAAGCCCTGGGACGTGCGCGAACTGCATGCCTCGATCCAGATGGCGCTGGCCCGCCGGGAAGTGGAGGTGGCCGTGGAGCGCAGCGAGCTGCGCCTCAAGCTGGCCCTGGAGGCGGCTGCGCTGGGGGTGTTCGAATGGCAGCCCGTGCAGCACCGCATCCAGGGCGACGGTTGTCCCAGCGCCCTGTTCGGCGAGGGCAGCCTGGTCGCGGAGGGGGACCGGGAGGCGTCCTTCCTGGCCCGTGTCAGCCCCGACGACCGCGAACGGGTGGCCGCCGGCCTGCAGGCCGCCCTGCTCAGCGAGGACGCGCGGCGCATCGAGTTCCGCACCGCCCGGGACAACGGCGAGGCCCACTACATCGAGGCCCACGTGAAGGCCCATGCGTCGCGACCGGCGCGCCGGGTGGTCGGCGTGCTGCAGGACGTGACCGAGAGACATAAGACCGAAGAACGCCTGCGCCAGTCGAGCGTGGTCTTCCATACCGCCGCCGAGGCGATCCTGATCGCCGACCGGGAGCGACGCGTCTGCGCCGTGAACCCCGCTTTCACGCGCATCACCGGCTACAACGAGGCCGAGGCGCGTGGTTTCGACGTGGACGTGCTGCTGCGCATCCAGCGCGGAGCGCAGGGCAGCGCGACTTTCTTCGCTGAACTGGCGGCCAATCCGGACGGTTACTGGCAGGGCGAGGTGAGCTGTCGGCGGCGCGGCGGCGAAATCTTTCCGGCCTGGCAGAGCCTCAGCGTGGTGCGCGATGCCCAAGGGCAGGTCGGCAATTACGTGATCGCCTTCTCCGATGTCAGGGAGATGCATGTGGTCGAGGAGAAGCTGCACCACCTGGCCCACCACGATCCGCTCACCGGTCTGCCGAACCGCCTGCTCTTCGATGACCGCATCGAGCAGATCATCGAGCAGGCCCGGCGGAGCCAGCAGCACTGTCTGCTGCTGTTCCTCGACCTGGACAGCTTCAAGGTGGTGAACGACACCCTCGGCCACGTGGTCGGTGACGAATTGTTGCGCATCGTTGCCGGCCGCCTGCGCGGTGCGCTGCGCGGTACCGACACCATCGCCCGGCTGGGCGGCGACGAGTTCGTGATCCTCACCGGCTGCAGCAGCCCCGAGTACGCCGCCGAGCTGGCCAGCAAGATCCTGCAGACCGTCAGCGCGCCGGTCTGCCTCGGCCGGGACAGCATCACCGTGTCGGGCAGCATTGGTATCGCCGTCTACCCGGAGGATGGCTGCGACCGCCACGCGCTGATGCGGGCCGCCGACATCGCGATGTATTCGGCCAAGGCGGCGGGGCGCAACCGCTACCAGTTCTATTCGCCGGAAATGGCCGAGCGCAGCAACGAGCGCCTGAACCTGGAGCAGGGCCTGCGCCGTGCCATCGAGGAAGACCAGCTGCTGCTCCACTACCAGCCGCAGGTTGAGCTGGCCGACGGGCGCATCGTCGGCGTCGAGGCGCTGGTGCGCTGGAACCATCCGCAGCACGGCATGATCCCGCCGGTGCGCTTCATCCCGGTGGCCGAGGAGAGCGGCGTCATCGACAGCCTCGGGCGCTGGGTGCTGGAGCGGGCGTGCCGCGAGGTGGCCGGCCTGTGCCAGCGCGGCGGCGAGCAGCTGCGCCTGGCCGTCAATGTGTCGGCGCGGGAGTTCATGCGTGAGGATTTCATAGCCAGCGTGCTGGCCACGCTGGAGCGGACCGGTTTCCCGGCCTCGGCGCTGGAGCTGGAGATCACCGAAAGCACGCTGCAGGCGATGGAGCGCAGCATGGAGATCCTCGCCGCCCTTCGGCAGCACGGCATCGCGGTGAGTATCGACGATTTCGGCACCGGCTATTCGTCCCTCAGCGTGCTGCGCGACTTGCCGATCGACCGCATCAAGATCGATCGTTCCTTCATCATCCACCTCCCCGAAAAGCGGGAAGGCATGGCGATGATCGAAGCCATCGTAGCCCTCGCCGGCTCCCTCGGCATGGAGATCATCGTCGAGGGCATCGAGCGGCACGAGCAGGCGACGCTGCTGCTGGAGCTGGGCTGCGGTGGCGGCCAGGGCTACCTGTTCAGCCGTCCGGTGCCCCATCCGCAGTTGCTCGACCTGCTGGCCGGCCCAGACTGAAATCCCGCGGCTACCGTGGCGTTGCGGCCCCGTCCGTGCGTTCGTGTACGCGGACGGGGCAAAGTGCCATCATGCTGCCCAGGCACACGAGAAAAAGAATACGTGGGCCATGGCGCCCAGCCCGACAGACTTAGCCCCGCCCGACGACGCCATGGCCGGATCCAGGGAGCTCGGCATGAGTCCGTTGCGCGATCATACTTACCGGCCCGGCCGGCGCCGCTGCCTGCACCTGCTGGCAGCGCTGGCGACCATCCGTCTGACAGGGGCGCACCCGGCAGCTGCGGGCACCACCTATACCTTTGGCGTCGTCCCCCAATTCGAGCAGCGCAAGCTGTTCGCAATCTGGAAACCGCTCGTCGATGAGTTGGCCCGCCGTACCGGGCTCGATCTCAAGCTCGTTGTGACCCTGTCGGTGCCGGAGTTCGAGGCTGCCGTGGAGGCGGGCAGTTTCGACTTCGTGTATGCCAACCCCTATCACATCCTGAAGGTGCGGGATTCCCAGGGCTATGTCCCGTTGGTCCGCGACGAGGAGGCTCTGCGCGGCATCATCGTGGTGCGCCAGGACAGTCCGTTGAAGAGCGTGAAGGAACTGGACGGCAAGACCCTCGCGGTGCCGTCGCCGAATGCGGTGGGGGCCAGCCTGTTGGTGCGCGCCGAGCTGGAGCGCCTGTATGGGGTGCGCATGCAGATGCTCAACGTGAAGACCCACAGTTCCGTCTATCTGCACGTACTCAATGGCCTCACCGAGGCCGGTGGCGGTGTGCAGAAGACCCTCGCCGAGCAGGCGCCGGCGATCCAGGCCCAGCTGCGGGTGCTGTACACGACCCGTGACATGCCGTCCCATCCGGTCGCCGCCCATCCACGCGTGCCACTCGCGGTACGGGATGCCGTGCGCCAGGCGCTGCTGGCCATCAGCGCCAGCCCGACCGGCAAGGCGCTGCTCGACGACATTCCGATGCCGCGGCCGGTGGCAACCTCCATCGACGACTATTTGCCGATGCGCCAGTGGGGGTTGGAGAAGTACTGGATCGCTGAACGCAAATAGGTGGCCGCCGTGAGCCGTTCCCTGCGCTGGAAACTGCTGTTGCCGCTGCTGCTCGGCAGTGCGCTGATCCTGGCGGGGCTCAACTTCGTGTGGACCCCGCGCTACCTGGAGGACCAGCGCGCCGAGTATCTGGAGGAGGTCAATCAACACCTGGACAGTGTCATCGAGGGGCTGATCCCGCTGATGCTGGCCAACCAGCTCGACATCATCACCGAGAACCTGGGGGAACTGCAGAAGAAGAACCCTGACTGGCACGAGATCCGCCTGAGCGATGCAGGTGGTCGGCAGATCTACCCGCCGATGGTCGGTGCGCCGCCGGCGACCGCCGCCCATCCGGCCATGCAGGTGATGGACAAGGATATCGCTTACCTGGGTGTGCCGGCCGGCCACCTGCGGGTGCAGATCGACCTGAGCCGCTGGCTGGCCAAGCGCCACGTCCAGCATGGCCAGTTGAGCCTGATGCTGGCCGGCTGCGTGGCCCTGCTGGGTCTGACGTGGAGTGTGATGGTGGAGGGCATCGTGCTGCGCCCGCTGCTGCGCCTGTCCAGGGCGGCCAAGGCACTGGCCCAGCGCCGTGTCGATGTGGCCTTGCCGCCGGCGGGGCGCGACGAAGTGGGCGATCTGGTGACCAGCTTCGCCGCGATGCGCGAGGAACTGCAGGCCTATCACGAGGAGTTGCTCGGCGAGATCGGCGAGCGGGAGAAGGTCGAGCAGGCCCTGCGCGAGCACCGCCAGCACCTGGAGGAGCAGGTCGTCGAACGGACCGCCGAACTGGTCGCCGCCAAGGAGACGGCCGAATCGGCAAGCCGTGCCAAGAGCGTGTTCCTGGCTACGATGAGCCATGAGATCCGGACTCCGATGAACGCCATCGTCGGCCTCACCCACCTGTTGCAGCGCCATGTGCAGGAGCCGCGTCAGCTGCAGCAGCTGGCGACCATCGCCGACTCCGCCCAGAACCTGCTCGGCATCCTCAACGACATCCTCGATTTCTCGAAGATCGAGGCCGGCAAGATCGAGCTGGAATCAACGGACTTCGAGCTCGAGTCGATCTTTGAGAACACCGCCGCGCTGATCGGGGCCCGTGCGGCGGAAAAGGGCGTCGAGGTGGTCTGCCAGGTGGACCCGGCAATCCCGCGGGTGCTGCGCGGTGATGCGCTACGGGTGGCGCAGATCCTGCTGAATTTCGCCAACAATGCGGTCAAGTTCACCGAGCACGGCAGCATCGCGCTGCGGGCCCGCCTGCAGTCGCAGAGCGGTGAGTTGCTCGGCCTGCGTCTGGAAGTCCAGGACAGTGGCGTCGGTGTGCCGGCGGAGTTGCGCCCACGCCTGTTCCAGGCCTTCGAGCAGGCCAGCAGCGGCACGACCCGCCGCTACGGCGGCAGCGGTCTGGGGCTGGCCATCGTCAAGCGCCTGGCCGTGCTGATGGGCGGCGAGGTCGGCGTGGACAGCACGCCGGGCGAAGGCAGTACCTTCTGGTGCGTGATCCACCTGCAGCCGGGGGATGGCAAGGGCATCGTGAGGCTGGTGCACTTTGCCGGCGAACGCGTGCTGGTGGTGGACGATCTGCCCGATGCCCGCGAGATGCTGCAGGTGCTCCTCGAAAGCCTGGGCCTGCAGGTCGATACGGCGGCCTCGGGGCCCGAGGCGCTGGAGCTGATTGCCGCTGCCGACAGCGCTGGCGTGCCCTACCGCGTGATCCTGCTCGACTGGCGCATGCCTGGCATGGATGGCTACGAGGTGGCCGCGCGGATCCGCAGCCTGCCGTTGGGCGCCCCGCTGTTGATCCTGATGATCACTGCCTACGGTGCCGAACTGCCGCCCGATGAGGCCTCCGCGGTGCATTTCGACGGGGTGCTCGCCAAGCCCGTGCAGCGCCTGCAGCTGACCGAGGCCCTGGCGCGGGTCCTGACACCCAATGCTGGTGGGCAGGAGAGCGTGAAAACTTCGGCTGGCGCGGGCTTCGATGCCGCCAAGGCTGGGGCGCGCATTCTGCTTGTCGAAGACAACGTGGTGAACCAGCAGGTGGCGCGGGACCTGTTGCAAGAGGTCGGACTGCAGGTGGATGTGGCCGACAACGGTGCGCTGGCAGTCGAGCGCATGGCCAGCGGCGCCCATTTCGATCTGATCCTGATGGACATCCAGATGCCGGTGATGGACGGGCTGGAAGCGACCCGGCGCATCCGCCAGCTGGAGACCGGACGCAGCCTGCCGATCCTGGCGATGACTGCCAATGCTTTCACGGAGGACCGGGAACAATGCCTCGCCGCTGGCATGAACGGCCATGTGCCGAAGCCCGTCGAACCGGACCGGCTATATAGGATCCTGTCCGAGTGGCTACCGCTTGCCGCGCTGGCCCCGTCTGAACCGCCTCCTGGCGTCGCAATGCCAGCCGGCGAGAAGGCCGACGAGGCGGATTTTGGCAAGCTGGAAGCCCGCTACCAGGCCAAACCGGCCTTCGTCGCCAAGCTGCTTGGTACCGTGCAGCAGGAATTGCCAGGCGATGCAGCGCGGCTGCGTCAGTGTGCAGAGGCGCGGGATTTTGTCGCGCTGGCCAAGGCCGCCCACGGCTTGAAAGGCATGGCAGGCAGCATCCTGCTGGACCCGCTCGTCAAGCAGGCCAGGGAGGCCGAGCTGGCGGCCCGCGATGGCCAACCGCAGGCCGTGGAGCTGGCGCTTGTGTTGGCCGGGCGTCTGGAGCACCTGGCGGCCGAGATCGGCGTGTATTTGACACAGCGCAACGCCGAGTCCGCCCCGTTGGAGGGCTGATGGGGGCGGAGCCGGGCGTATACTGAACGCAAACCGGAAAACTGATTGTGTCCGCGCCTCGCGAGAATCGGTGATGCCCTACAAGCGCCATATCCTGATCGCCGATGACCAGCCTGCCATCCTGCTGGTGCTCGAAGAAATGCTCGAGGAGCGCTTCGAGGTGCATGCCTTTGCCGACGGCCGCGGCCTGCTCGACTACGTCAGGGACGGAGGCCGCGCCGACCTGGTGCTGACCGACGTGATGATGCCGGAGGTGGATGGCTTTGAGGTATGTCGCCAGTTGAAGGCCGACGCGGCGACCCGCGATATCCCGATCTTGTTCCTGTCCAGTCTCGAAAGCGATACCGATGAGGCTTATGGGCTGTCCCTCGGCGCCGAAGACTTCATCCACAAGCCCTTCTCTCCGCCGGTGGTGCTGGCGCGGGTACGCAACCACCTGGCCCTGGCGGATGCGAGCCGGCAACTGCTGCGGCGTAACGAGGAACTGGAGGAACTGGTCGCTGAACGTACCCGTGAGGTGGTACGCCGCGGCCAGCAACTGATCGATGCCCAGGACGCGATCATCACCGCGCTGTGCACACTGGCCGAGGTGCGCGACAACGAGACCGGCAACCACATCCTGCGTACTCAGGCCTACGTTGGCGTGCTGGCGCGGGCGCTGCAAGGCCATCCAGACTTTGCGCCCCTCCTCGACGACGAGGCGATTGCGTTGATCACCAAGTCGGCTGCGCTGCACGATGTGGGCAAAGTGGCGATTCCTGACGCGGTGCTGCTCAAGCCCGGGCGCCTGGATGCCGAGGAGCGCCTGATCATGCAGAGCCACTGCGCCTACGGACGGGACGCCATCGCCAAGGCAATCACCGGCGCCACGGCCGATAACCGTTCCTACCTCGACTACGCGCTGGAGATCGCCTACAGCCACCACGAGCGTTGGGATGGCGAGGGCTATCCGCAGGGCCTCAAGGGGGCGGTGATCCCGCTATCGGCGCGCCTGATGGCCATTGCCGATGTCTATGACGCATTGATTTCACGGCGCGTCTACAAGCCGGCCTTCCCGCATCCCAAAGTCGTTGCGATCATTGCCGGGGAACGCGGCAGGCAGTTCGATCCGGACATGGTGGACGCCTTCCTGCGGGTCGCTGATCAGTTCGAGCAGATTGCCTTGAGTCACAAGGATGCGGGGTTCAGCCGTTGAAAATTTTCGGCAGAATGCTTGCAAAGCGGCGCTTAGCGGCTATAATGCGCGCCCTTCCCCAGTGCAAAGCCATCAGCGCCAAGCACAGGCAATCATAGCCGGGTATGCGTCCTTAGCTCAGTTGGTTAGAGCGCCACGTTGACATCGTGGAGGTCGGCGGTTCGACTCCGTCAGGACGCACCAATAATTTCCCGCCGCTTCCCCCCGCCAGCGCTCCCCGTTACAGTCCGGTTCCGTCTCCGCCGCGGCCCTGCCGACGATCCGCCATGACCCGTACTTCGACTCCGCCGAGCCCGCCTTCCGCGCCCCAGTTCGTGCCCGTCGGCATCGTGCCCACCGCTGAACAGCGCGGGATCCAGACCTGCCGCGCGCGTTACGTGATCGCCATGGCCAACGCTGGCGCGGCCAAGACCACCACGTTGGCGCTGCGCATCGCCGAGTCGATCACCCGCGGCGTGTGGCCGGAGAGCATCCTGGCGCTGACGTTTTCGGCCGAAGCGGCGCGGGTGCTGCAGGCGCGCTTGGTGGACATCGGCGTGGACGAGCGTAGTGCGAGGCGCGTCAAATGCCTGAGCTTCGACCAATTCGCCCGCCAGGTGCTGCTGCAGGCCGAAGGGGCGGAGGCGCCGCGGCTCGATACACCGGAAGCCCTGGCGCCCCAGGTGCGCATCGCGGCCGCGCGTTTGCAGGCCGAAAACGCCGCCCGGCGCCATCCGCGGGAGCTGTGGCTGCCCGAACACAACGAGCCGATCTTCGAGTTCCTCGAACTGTCGCGTCGCCTCAAGGCACGCCTGGTGCCGCCCGGCGGCGACGACGAGGAGAGCGCCGAGGACTGCGCCGAACGTTTCGATGTCCCCCTTGCCGCCTTCCTGCTGCATGGCGCGCTGGAAGCGCTGCGCTCGGGCCTTGAGGATGTGCCGCGCTGGCGCGCCGAGTTCGACGCGACCTACGACCTGGCCCGCCGCCTGAGCGACGTGGATCGCCCGATCGATCTGCCGGCCTACCGTATCGTGGTGGTAGACGAACTGCAGGACATGAACCCGGCCAGCTACGCGGTGCTGGAAGCGCTGCTGATGCGCGGCAAGGCCTTCTTCACCGGGGCCGGCGACTTCGACCAGGTGATCCACCGCTGGGCCGGCGCCGGCACCGATTTCCTGCACACCCGCTTCGGCCAGGGCTGGCCCGGCGTGGTGCGCCTGCCGCTGACCTGCAGCTACCGCTACGGCCCGCCGCTGGCGGCGGCCACCGCGGCATTGAAGAACAAGGTGGTGGACTCCGGCCGCGAGCACGAGACGGTGCTGCGCGTGCAGCCCTGCGCCGACCACCGGGCCGTCGCCGCGCAGGTGGCGGCAGACCTGGCCGACTGGAAGCGGCGCGGCGGCCGGCCGGCCGCCTGCGCGGTGATCCTGCGTGCGCCCTACCAGTCCATCCCCATCGAGAACGCGCTGCTGGAGGCCGGCATCGGCTGGCGCATGGAGGGCCTGGCGAGCTATCTGCTGCGCTCCGAGGTGCTGATGCTGCGCGGCGTCATCGCCTTCGCGCTGCAGGACTACGAGTCCATCCCCGGCGTCGACAAGCGCCTGCAGGTGCTGCAGGCCTTGCTGCAATGGCAGCAGTTCGAATGGGGCGCCGAGCGCCGCGACGACGATGCGCTGAAGACTGCCGCGGCGCAGCCCTCGCTGTTCGAGGATTTCCTCAACGGCACGCTGCTCAAGCCCCAGACCCGCGCCGACAAGCGCGCCGCCGGCCAGTCCGGCGAGGCGCAGCTGCAGGAGGAATTCCGCTTCCTCGACAAGCTGAAGGCCCTGCGCCAGGGCGGCCAGCACCACGAGGCCAACGCGCTGCAGCACTTGCGCGAGGCGGAGGCGGCGAGCGTCGATGAAAGCCCGGCCCAGCGCAGCGCCCGCGAGCGCCTCGCCCACACGCTGGCCGCCCTGCGCGCCGCGCCGCCGGATGCGCCGGCCGCGGCGCTGCTCGAACAGGCGGTGACGCTGCTCGACCTGAAAGGCGTGGCGCGGCGGCTGTTCCTGGCGCCGGCCACGGCGGCGCTGGTGGCCCGTTCCATCGACGGCTTCATCGACGTGGCGCGCCGCCAGAACCTGCCGCTGCGCGACTTTGCCCGCTGGCTGCACAAGGCAGAGACCAAGGCCGAGCGTCTGCGCAAGTCCGACACCGTGCTGCTGTGCTCCGTCGAGGCGGCCAAGGGCCAGGAGTTCGAGGCCGTGCTGCTGCCCTTCCTGGAAGAAGGCGCCTTTCCGCTGGCCGGCAGCGATGCCGGGGAGGAGAGCAACCGCTTCTATGTGGCGGCGACCCGCGCCCGCGACGAACTGCACCTCTACGTGCCGGAGGCGGCCGAGCGGGTCAGCCGCTACGTGAAGGCGATGCGCATCGACAAGGCCGTGCTGCGCGGCCGCCACCAGCTGGCCAGCGGCCAATGGAGCTGAAGGACACGGACCTGGCGCCGCCGCCGGGCGTCGTCATTGTGCATGCCGACGACGCCTTGATCGTCGCCGACAAGCCGTCCGGCCTGCTGACCATACCGGCCCGCGGCGAGGACCGGCAGGACTGCCTGGTGGCCCGTGTGCAGGCGCAATTCGCCGACGCGTTGCCGGTGCACCGCCTCGACATGGCGACGTCGGGCCTGATCCTGCTGGCCCGCGGCGCCGAGATGCAGCGGCGCCTGAACCTGGCCTTCGAGCAGCGCATCGTCGGCAAACGCTACGAAGCGCTGGTGCATGGACACCTCGGGCCGGACGCCGGCGAGATCGACCTGCCGCTGGCCGCCGACCCAGAGCGCAATCCGCAGCAGATCGTCGATCGGCAGCACGGCCGCCGCGCGTTGACCCGCTACCGGGTCGTCGAACGCCGCGGCGCCGGGGCCGACGCCGTCACCCGCGTCGAGCTGAAACCCGTCACCGGGCGTACCCACCAACTGCGTGTGCATCTGCAGTCCCTCGGCCATCCCATCCTCGGCGACCCGCTCTACGCGCCGCCGGACAGCGCCGCGCGTCACCGCCGCCTGCACCTGCACGCCGCCGCCATCACGCTGATCCACCCGCAGCGGCGCGTGCCGCTGGGTTTCGAGAGCGCGGTGCCGTTTTGAACCCATCGTCCGCCGATGGGTCCGACACATGCTGTTTCAAAAGTTCACTTGAAGCAGGGAGGGGGGGCTAGCACTCTCGCCAGTCTGGCGCGGGGTAGTTTTCCCGCGCATTGGCGAGCGGGCTCTGGCCCCGGCGCAGTCGAAGGTAAGAAGTTCAAGAACATGCTGTTTCAAGCCCTGAAGGACATTCGCTGGACGTCGCTGGCCTGCTTGTGCGTGCTCGGCGGATGTACGGCGGTGGGGCCCAATTACAAGTCTCCGGAGCTGTCGTCGGCGGATGTGCCGAACAAATGGACGTCCCGCTCGGACGTGCCTGCGCCGGCTTCCGTGAAGGGCGCCGGCGTGAAGGACATGCCGGTCAACTGGTGGGCGGAGTTGTCCGACCCGGTGCTCGACCACATGGTCGACAAGGCCTTTGCGAGCAGCCCGACGCTGGAAGCGGCGATGGCCAAGCTCAACCAGTCCCGCTCGCTGACCGGGCAGGCCAATGCGGCGGCAGGGCCGACAGTGGGTGGCTCCAGCGGCGTGCAGGCCTCCGGCGCGTCGAACAGCAGGAGTTTCACCCAGTCCTGGCTGTCGATGAATTCCTCCTGGGAAATCGACCTGTTCGGCGCGGTGCGCCGCGGCCGGGAGGGGGCACTGGCGCGTGAAGCTGCACAGGCGGCGACGCTGGCCGATGCACGGGTCAGCCTCGCCGCGGACGTGGCGGACGCCTACCTGAGCTACCGGGCCTGCCAGTCCTATGCGGCGCTCAGCGAGCAGGACGTGACCTCGCGGGAGGCCACCGCGCGGCTGACCGAGGCCAGCGTGAAGGAGGGCTTCACCGCACCCTACCAAGCCATCCGCAGCACTGCCTCGGTGGCCGAGGCGCGCACCCAGCTGGCGGCCACGCGGGCCCAGTGCGAGCGCCTGGAGAACCAGCTGACGCGCCTGACCGGTATCCCCCGGCCGGAGCTGATGCTGGCGATGGCTGACAAGCCGACCGGGCTGGAACGCCTGCCGGTGCCCAAGCATTTCGATATTTCGATTCCCCGCGATGCGTTGATGCAGCGGCCGGACATCCGCTCCGCCGAGCGCAGCCTGGCGGCGGCGTCGGCGGACATCGGGCTGGCTGAGGCGGATCGTTACCCGCGCTTGACCCTCAACGGGGACTTCGGCTTCACGACGAACAAGAGCGGTGGCTCCGGCAGCGTGTCTTTCGGGTCCTGGTCCTTCGGGCCCTCGGTGAGTCTGCCGATCTTCGATGGCGGGCGGCGCAAGGCGGCGGTGGAACTGGCCAAATCCCGCTACGACGAGGCGCTGGCCGACTACAAGGCGCGGATCCGCCTAGCCATCCAGGAGATGGAAGATGGCCTTACCCGGTATGCGGCGGCCCATGAAAGGGCAGAAAATGCACGCATATCCGGTAGCGAGTACCAGCGCTTTTTCGAATCTGTCGAAGTCCGCTTCCGTGAAGGGGCCAGCAATCTGCTGGAGCTGGAGGATGCCCGGCGCTCCATGCTCAATGCCCAGCAAACCTATCTGAGCGTCCAGCAGGAACGCCTGCAGGCGTGGATCGCGCTGAACCGGGCGACCGGCGGCGGGGCGCATTATGCGTCCGCGGGTGATCCGGCCCAACGCACCGTGGCGGTCGACGCGCCGGCTCCGAATTGAGGTTCCAATCTTGTCTTTTGCAAATCAATCCTTCCTGAAGAAATGCACCGTCTCGGCGCTGGCCCTGGCCACGCCGCTGGCCTTGCTGCTCGGTTCGGCGTCGTTCTCGAGCGCCGAGCAGGCTGCGGCGTCCCAGTCCGCAAGCAGCGCCCCGCCGGCCAAGGCGCCTGCCGCCCCGGCCGTGGTTGCGGCACCGCCTCCGCCGCCCCCACCGCGCGTGGTGTCTTGGCTGCATCCCAAATCCGCCGTGTGGCCCGACCTGATCCGCGCCAGCGGCAATGTGATGCCGTGGCAGGAGACGCGCGTCGGCGCCGAAGTGGGCGGGTTGCGCCTGTCCAGCGTGCTGGTGAATGTCGGTGATCAGGTCAAGAAGGGGCAGGTGCTGGCGCGCCTGGATACGGCTACGGTGGAAACCGACATCGATGCCGCCAAGGCTCAGGTGGCCGAGGCCGAGGCGACATTGGCCCAGGCGGTCGCCACGCTGGAGCGCGGCAAGCGGCTGGCGCCGTCGGGGGGCGTCAGCCAGCAGGAGCTGACGCTCTACGAAACCCAGAAGCACACCGCCGACGCCCGTGTGAACGCCGCGCGGGCGCAGGAAAGACGCCAGCAGCTGCGCATGCAGTACGCGACGCTGGTGGCGCCGGACGACGGCCTGATCTCGGCCAGCTTCGCCGCCGAAGGCACCATCGTGCAGGCCGGCAGCGAGCTGTTCCGCATGATTCGCCAAGGGCGCCTGGAGTGGCGCGCCGAAGTGAAGGGCGAACTGCTCGGCAAGCTGGCGCGCGGGCAGGATGTGACCGTCGACAGCCCCCTCGGGCCCGACGTGAAGGGCCACATCCGCCTGGTGTCGCCGACCATCGACCTGACGAGCCGCAACGGCCTGGTCTATGTGGATCTGCCGGCGGATACCGATCTCAAGGCCGGGTTGAACGTTTCCGGCAGCATCCTGCTGGGCCGCCACAAGGTGCTCGCCGTGCCGGTCGCCGCGGTGCAGCGCCAGAAGGGCAGCGCACGGGTGCTGGTCGTCGATGCGGACAATAGAATCCAGGCTGTCGAAGTCGGCCTCGGCCGGACTAAGGACGACTGGGTCGAAATCACCTCCGGGGTCGATGAGCGCAGCCGCGTCGTGACCAAACCCCAGGGTGAGCTCCACGTCGGCGACGTGGTCAAGCCGGTGTCCGATGATCAGGCTTAGAATCACGCCTTCGCAACCAATCTTCCGGCGTTCGCCCGCGTTCCGTACGGGAATGGACGTCACATTCGTGGCCCGGGGCCTGTTCCAGGCAGGTCCGGCGGCCTGCACCTAACGTTTGCACGAGAAGTCCATGCTTTATCGTCACATCCTTCCGGGCCTGGCGCTGGCCGTCTCCCTTGGCGCCCAGGCCGCTCCGCATGAAACCGCGCATCACGCTGCTCCCGCAGCCAAGAGCGCTTCGGCCAGCAAGACCGCCAAGGCGGCACCGAAGAAGGCGGCGGTGAAGCCCGTGCCCCACAGGGAGCACAAGGAAAAGGCTTCGCCGCCGGTCGCCAGGAAGAGTGCGCCGGCGCCGGCGCCGGTGATTCCGCCAGAAGTCGTTCGGCGGATGACCGAGCTGGAAAACGCCAATCGGCAACTGGAGAGCCGGGTCGAGGAACTGGGCCGTCAGATGGGGGGCCTCAGCCAGGCCCATGCCGAACTGAAACGCGCCCATGCGGCACCGGCGACCCCGGCCATGCAGCCGGCCTCGCCGGTGCCGATCATCGGCTCGCTGGTGGCCAGTGTGTTCGGTGGTTTGTTCGGCTTTTTCGGTGCGCGCCTGGGGCGCGGCATGAAGCTCTCGGCCCGACCCAAGCCTGAGGACAAGAAGCCCGTGCAGTCCAAGGCCCAGGCGGCTGCGCGCATGGAATCGACGGGCGAGCGCATCGAGCCGGTGCTGATGTAAGCCGTCTCCCGGGTTCTCGCGGCCCGGGTTGCGCAGATCCCGGAAGCGGCGTGTCTGAAGAGGCCGCTTCTGGAGGCGCGTCCTTACCCGGTGTGGGTGGAGTCGCTGTGCTTGCGTTCCTGCAGGTACGGGCTGCAGGCAGCGTCCGACACCAGCAGGTGATGGGTCGTCCAGTCTTCCATGACGCCCAACAGTCCGCTGCGGTCGAGATTCCCGGCCATGGCCTTCATCAGCAGGTCGAGGATCCGCTCGCTGAAGGCGGCATGCTCCTTCTGGTGCGCTTCGAGCGTCGGGCAGCCATTCCTGCGCAGCAGGGCTTCCTCGGTATGAAAATGCCTGGCTGCCAGCGTGGCCAGGTTATTGAGCAGGGTGTGAAACTCGCTCGAGTTGCCGCCCCGGCTCTCGTCGAAGTGGCTCATGGCTTCGCGGGCGAGGGTCAGTATGTCCTGGTGCTGCTGGTCGATGACCTTGTTTCCGGTGATCAATCCCGGTCTGACGATCTCCATTTGCTTGTCCCCTCTTTTGTTTTGGTGTGCCTCATTCTTTCACGTGAGGATACATGGATACAAATCCACGGGGCAGATGGGTTTGTATCGAAAATGGACAGCTTTGGGGGGAAGTGCCGTCCGAGTGCTCAGCCGCCGTCGGCGGCGGTGTCATTTCACCAATCCTTGGCGGCGACGATGGCCTGGCACTTCGGGCAGCCTTCCCAGGGTGGGCAGTCGCAGTCGAGCTCGAAGTAGCGCACCCCGACCTTCGCCGCCGCCGCGGGTTTGCTGCGGGCGGCGGGCTTGGCGGTCGGTGCGGCAGCGGCTTCGCCAGCGGCGGGGAGCCAGCGGGCGAAGGCCGCCAGGTCCTCGACGTCCTTCACGTACCAGATCTTGTTGGCCGGGTCCCAGCGTGCGCCAAGGCGCTTGGCTTCGTCCTTCTCGGCGAAGGGCACCTTCAGGTTGGTTCTCATTGCACGTCCTGTATTGGCGATGGGCTGCGCAGTCTGACAGGACTTGGACGGATCGTCTCGATTTCTGCCCCGACGCTGGACAGCAAAAAGGCCAACCCTTGCGGATTGGCCTTCTGCCCCAGGCGGGCGACAGTCAGTTCACGCGGGTCATCTTCAGGGCGGCGATATCAGGGACTTGGCGCTTGGCTGCCACAAACAGCTGGCCATCGGGACGTGGGGCGAGGACTCCCTCGATGAAAGCCTTGGGGTTCTTGCAGGGGGCCGGCCCGAAGGTGATCCCGAGGTAATAGACGTTGCGGTCCACCCAGGGGGCCTGGACGCCTCCTTCGACCGTGCACCCCGGCTCGGTGCTGCGGACGCTGCCGTTCGCGTCGACGACGATCCGCTCCCCAGAGCCGAGGTCGTAGCTGCCCGCGACCTGACTCAAGGCGGAGGGCGAGAAGTAACTCGTGACCGGCGTGAGCGTCCTGGGCAACTGGGTGAGTCCATCGAGTCTTGCGATGCTGATCGATGGGGTCGGGGTGTCGGAAATGGTCGCCACCAGGCTTGACGCCGTTACGCTGGATCCGACGACCCGATTGAGCGTTGCCGTCAGACTCGTCCCTTGTCGTGCCAAGGGCCCTGTGTACAGTGCCGGCGTGGCCGCAGCGGTGTCGATGGCCCAGACGACGTCCACCGCTGAAACAAAGAGCTGCAGCGTTTCCGAAACCCAGATTCCCTCTGGCTGTGGGCCCCCGGGCGGGCCGTCGAACACGAACTGCCGCACGCATTGATTGGCAACGCAGTTCAGGGGGGTGAAATCTAACCTCTCGAAGCAGATGCCACTGAGATTGCTCGGCGGAGCAATGGCGGCAGCTTGGGCGGAGAGCTTGTTGTAAGCGTCGGCAGCGGCACTGGCCGCAGCTGCGGTCGGCGAGGCCAGGGAGTAGTCGTAGCGCTGAATGAAGGAACAGGGGGCAGTCCGGGAGTCTAGAGCCAGGGTGCTGCATTGCGACGACGCCGTGCACGGGGTGGTGCTCACGAGGGATTCCACCTCCGCCTGCTTTTGGGCTGCTTGGCTCAGCAAAGCCGTGTATTCGGTCAGTGGCGGCGTCTCCGGAGCAGGCGTCGATGGTGCAGGTGTCTCCGGAGCAGGCGTCGATGGTGCAGATGTCTCCGGGGTCGGTGTCGATGGTGCCGAAGCCGCCTGTTGCGCGGGGTCGCTACCACCGCATGCCGAAAGCACGGCGGTCGTCATCAGGGCCAGAAACATCGAGCGGTACAATTTTTCATCTCCCGAAATTGAAGCAGGGGTCTGCGTGCGGATACCGAAAAACTCAACGGCATATGTATAGTGAATTAGATATCACATTCCCTGCACCGGCAAGTTTGGCGGTGTGAAATATCTCCGAAGCCGAAGAGGCATGCCAGCTCCTCACTGCGTTCCGGCACGAAGGCGGCGAGTGTGGTGACGTGTGGGCAGCAGGCGTTGAGCGAGACGGCCCTGAAGCGCGCCTTGTGGCGACAGGCCGCATCGCTGCAATAGCGGGAACGCAGGGCTGAGAGATCGAGTTCCTTGAAAGGCTGAAACTCGCATGTGCCGATATCTGGCCAATGGGAACACGTTCAGGGCTGACACGACGCGGCTGTCAGTCGTCCTGTGCCGGTCACGGCTTGATCCGACCCGATCCACTCGTGACCGGACAACAAAAAGGCCAACCTCTTCAGGTTGGCCTTTGTGCTTGCAGATCAACGATCCGCCGGAATTCGATGTGGAGCGGGCGATGGGAATCGAACCCACGGCTCTAGCTTGGGAAGCTAGGGTATTACCATTATACGACGCCCGCTCGAAGGACCGTGATTGTACTTATGGTGAGGGCAGAGGGCAACCGGCGAGGCGTGGTAAACTGCGTTCATGTCTTCCCAAGTCTCTTCTACCCCCCTGGTTCTGACCGTCAACGGCGAAGCGCGAAGCTTTGCGGCGCCCCTCAGCGTGGCGGCCCTGCTCGACAGCATGGGCCTGACCGGCAAGCGCCTGGCGGTGGAGTGCAACGGCGAGATCGTGCCGAAAGGCCGGCATGCCGAGGCCCAGCTGGCCGATGGCGACCGGCTCGAGATCGTCGTCGCCGTCGGCGGCGGTTGAGCGGCTTCCGTACCGCCGTACCGTCTTCCCGGTCCGCGTACTTTCCCCGCTTCCTACGTTCAACTCATTTTTCAGGTTGGCTTTCCCCATGGATGATTTGCTGACGATTGCTGGCAAGAGCTATTCCTCCCGGCTGCTGGTGGGAACCGGCAAGTACAAGGATTTCACCGAGACCCGCGAGGCCATCGTGGCCAGCGGCGCGCAGATCGTCACCGTGGCGATCCGCCGCACCAACATCGGCCAGGACCCGAAGGCGCCGAGCCTGCTGGATGCGCTGCCGCCGTCCGAATTTACCTACTTGCCCAATACGGCCGGCTGTTACACCGCCGAGGACGCAGTGCGCACGCTGCGCCTGGCCCGCGAGCTGCTGGATGACCACAAGCTGGTCAAGCTGGAAGTGCTCGGCGATCCGCACACGCTGTTCCCCAACATGCCCGAAACCCTGAAGGCTGCCGAAGTGCTGGTGAAGGAGGGCTTCGAGGTGATGGTCTACTGCGCCGACGATCCGATCCAGGCCAAGATGCTCGAGGACATCGGCTGTGTGGCGGTGATGCCGCTGGCCTCGTTGATCGGCTCCGGCATGGGCATCCTCAACCCGTGGAACGTGCAGCTGGTGCGTGACGCGGTGAAGGTGCCGGTGCTGGTGGATGCCGGTGTGGGGACCGCGTCCGACGCGGCCATCGCGATGGAGCTGGGCTGCGACGGGGTGCTTATGAACACCGCGATCGCGCTGGCCAAGGACCCGGTGAAGATGGCCGGCGCCATGAAGAAGGGCGTCGAGGCTGGCCGCGAGGCCTTCCTGGCCGGACGCATGCCCAAGAAGTACTACACTGCCAGCCCGAGTTCGCCGACCAGCGGCCTGATCGGCAGCTGAGCCGCTTTTCGATCGACCCGCGGCGCGCTGAGGCGCGCCGTTTTGCATTCCGGAATCCGCCATGAGCGAAGAACAGCAAACGTCCCACTCCGACGAATCCACCGATCAGCCGTCCACGCCGGGCGGCCGTCTCACGTCCCAGTCCATCCGCAGCTTCGTGCTCCGCCAGGGACGCATGTCGGAGGCCCAGCACCGTTTCCTCGACGAGATGATGCCCAAGGTCGGCCTGCCGTACCGGCCGGAGCCGGTGGATCTCGATGCGGTCTTCGGGCGCAAGGCGCCGCACATTGTCGAAATCGGCTTCGGCATGGGCCAGGCCACGGCCCAGATCGCCCAGGTGCGTCCGGGCGACGACTTCGTCGGCATCGAGGTGCATGCGCCGGGCGTCGGTGGCTTGTGCAAGCTGATCGACGAGGGTGGCCTCACCAACTTGCGCATCGTCCAGCACGATGCGGTGGAAGTGCTGCGCGACATGATCCCGGAAGGCTCGCTGGCCGGCGTGCATATCTACTTCCCGGATCCGTGGCCGAAGAAGCGCCACCATAAGCGCCGTCTGGTGCAGGGGCCCTTCGTCAAGCTGATCGCCTCGCGGCTGGCGCCCGGTGGTTACCTGCACTGCGCCACCGACTGGGAGGAATACGCCCACCAGATGCTGGAAGTGCTGTCCGCCGAGCCGCTGCTCGCCAACACCGCCGATGGTTTCGCGCCGAAGCCCGACTACCGGCCGCTGACCAAGTTCGAGAACCGCGGCCTCAAGCTCGGCCACGGCGTCTGGGACGTGGTCTTCAAGCGGGTCTAACATGGCCCTCAAGCGACTGCCCGCCGGCGCCTGGTTGATGGGGATCCCCGGCCTGCTGTGCCTGCTCGCCGGCGGCCTGCTGCTGGCCGGCTTCGGCACCGATCTGCATCCCTTGCTACAGGAGTCGGGAGCTGGGCTGGTGCTGCTGGTGTCCGGCGTGGCGCTGGTCGGCAGCGCCGCCTTTCCGCTGGTGCTGGCGGAGCTGGCGGCGAAGGACGAAGCTCCCTAGGAAATATCGGGCCGTCCCCGGTTTCCTTGCCCTCTGCGAAGGGCGGGGCGAAGCCCGGCCCTGAGGACTCTCAGTAGATCTTCGGCTCGCCGGGTGGGCGGGTCTTGAAGCGGCGGTGCACCCAGTAGTACTGGGCGGGCATTGTGCGGACCAGGTCTTCGATGCAGGCGTTCATGCGGCGGGTGTCGGCTGCCACGTCGCTGGTCGGGAAGTCCGTCCACGGTTCGCCGAACTCCACCACATAACCTTCGCCGCCGGGCAGCATGCGCGTTACGCACGGCACCACCACCGCGCCGCCCAGCTTGGCCAGGCGCGGTAGGGCTGACAGCGTGGCGGCCTGCACGCCGAAGAAGGGCACAAAGACCGAGTCTTCGGGGCCGTTGTCCATGTCCGGCAGGTAGTAAAAGGGCCGGATCTCCTTCATCGCCTTGATCGACGCCCGCACGCTCTCGTCGCGGCGCAGCAGCACCTGGCTGCCGAAGCGGCTGCGGCCGTGGTAGAGCCAGCGGTCGATGACGGGGTCCTTCTGGCGAGCATAGATGCTGACGCTGTCGAAGGATGCTGCGATGCGCGTGCCGCCCAGGTCGAGGCCGAGGAAGTGCGGTGTCAGCAATATCACCGGCTGGCGGGCTTCGATCAGCTTGGCGAGCGTCTCTTCTCCTCGAATCCGGACGATACGGCGGACCCGCTCTTCCGACGCGAACCATGCGATACCGCGCTCGATCAGGCTGCGCCCGGCCAGCGCGAAGTGTTCCTTGGCCAGCGCGCGGCGCTCGGCTTCGGACTGATCGGGAAAGCACAGACGCAGGTTGGTCAGCACCACCTTGCGGCGCGGTGCGATGATCCAGTACAGCAGCAGGCCGAGGCCGCGGCCGATGGGGGCCTGCATGGACAGGGGCAGCCAGTGGAGCAGCCACAGCAGGGCGACGACGATACGGCTCATTGTTGGTTTTCTCGGGAGGCGGGAGGTGTGGGAGATGAGGTAGGCGCGGCGCCGCGGGGGCGTTTGTAACGGTTGTAGCCCCACAGGTACTGGGACGGATTCTCGCGGATCAGGGCTTCCATCTCGCGGTTGATGGCGGCGGCGCGGGTTTCGGTGTCGCCAGTCAGTGCTTCGAGGGCCGGCCGCAGGCGCAGGTGGAAGCCGCTGCCGCCGGGCAGGCGTTCGGCCCATGCGAAGATCGTGCTGACGCCCGACACCTCGGACAGGCGGGCGGCCAGTGTCATCGTGTAGGCCGGGCGGCCGAAGAAGGGCAGCCAGGCGCCTTCACCGGCGCCTGGTACCTGGTCCGGCAGCATGCCGACCGCCTCGCCGGCGCGCAGGGCCTTGATCAGACGCCGCACGCCGCCGACGTCGGCGGGCGCCAGGCGCATGTTGCCGCGACTGCGCCCGGCGTTGATGACCGGCTGCAGCACTGCCTTGCGCGGTGCCCGGTACAGCACGGTGATCGGCTTGTGGGTAGAGAAATACTGAGCTGTGATCTCGAAGCAACCCAGGTGTGGCGTGATGAACAGGATGCCGCCGCCGCTGGCCTCGGCGGCTTCCACGTGTTCCCAGCCGCTGACGCGGACGACCTTGGTGACGATCTCGGCCTGTGGGCGCAGCAGCAGCCATGGCAGTTCGAGCGCCTGCTTGCCGGTCTCGCCCACAGTTCGCCGCCAAGTCCGTGCCGCTTCATCCTGGCCCAGGGCCTGGGCCAGATTGTCGCGCAGGCGCCGCCGGTAGGTGGGCGAGCCCGCGTAGGTCAGCCAGCCCGCGAAGGCGCCGAGACGTTGCAGGAGTCCGAGGGGGAGGCGGGCCAGAAGGGAAAAAATGAGTGACGCCATTGGGGGCTGCGTGATGGCCGAATTGACGGGCCGGAAGGCAAAGCTATAATTGTGATTCCGCCGAGTTAATCCGACAACTTGCAGGGCGGTGGCGGTTCGCAGGTCAGCTGTGGATGTGCCGGCAAAAATACTGCTAAAGCGTCGCCGCTCCGAGAATCCCCCGAGACGGCAACGCCGTCAGTCAAGGGGATTTTTGTTTTTCAGGAGCGCCTCCATGGCCAGAGAATACCTTTTTACTTCGGAATCCGTCTCCGAAGGCCATCCCGACAAGGTCGCCGACCAGATTTCCGATGCGGTGCTCGACGCGATCCTCGCGCAAGACCCGCACGGTCGTGTCGCCTGCGAAACCCTGGTGTCCACCGGTCTGGTGGTGATTTCCGGCGAAATCACGACGCGCGCGGACATCAACTACATGGACATCGCCCGTAACACCGTCAAGCGCATCGGTTACGACGATTCCGAGATCGGCTTCGACTACAAGAGCTGCGCGGTACTCACCGCCATCAACCGTCAGTCCTCCGATATCGCCCAGGGCGTGAACGAAGGCGAAGGCCTCGATCTGGATCAGGGCGCCGGCGATCAGGGCCTGATGTTCGGTTACGCGACCAACGAGACGCCGAGCCTGATGCCCTTCCCGATCTACTACGCCCACCGCATCATGCAGCGTCAGGCGGAAGTGCGTAAGGATGGCCGTTTGCCGTGGCTGCGTCCGGACGCCAAGAGCCAGCTGACCGTCAAATACGTGGACGGCAAACCGGTGGCGATCGACACGGTGGTGGTGTCCACCCAGCATCATCCGGATATTTCCCATGCTGCCCTTACCGAGGCGGTCATCGAGGAGGTCATCAAGCCGGTGCTGCCGAAGGAGTTCCTGAGCGGCAACACCCGCTACCTGATCAACCCCACCGGCCGCTTTGTCATCGGCGGCCCGAACGGCGACTGCGGCCTGACCGGTCGCAAGATCATCGTCGATACGTACGGCGGCGCGGCCCACCACGGTGGCGGTGCGTTCTCCGGCAAGGACCCGTCCAAGGTGGATCGTTCCGGCGCCTATGCGGGCCGCTACGTGGCAAAGAATGTGGTTGCCGCCGGCCTGGCCGACCGTTGCGAAGTGCAGGTCGCCTACGCGATCGGTGTCGCCAAGCCGGTGAGCCTGATGGTGGAAACCTTCGGTACCGGCAAGATCGCCGACGAGAAGATCGTCGAGCTGA
This sequence comes from Pseudomonadota bacterium, assembly GCA_018241685.1. Classification (GTDB taxonomy): domain Bacteria; phylum Pseudomonadota; class Gammaproteobacteria; order Burkholderiales; family Rhodocyclaceae; genus Zoogloea. The sequence goes on along the minus strand of JAFEDJ010000054.1, from coordinate 213,718 downwards.
TCCAGGCCCACTTCGACCTGCGTCCGAAGGGCATTATCGCGGCGCTCGACCTGCTGCGGCCGATCTACTCGCGTACCGCGGCCTACGGCCACTTCGGCCGTGACGAGGCCGACTTCACTTGGGAAAACACCGACAAGGCTGCCGTGCTGCGCGCCGCTGCCGGTCTGTAATTCCTGTCTGTCGGTTGGTAAAAGGGGCGCTCCGCGGAGCGCCCCTTTTGTTTGCTCAGAACAGGATCACTTGTTGCTGCGCAGCGGGCTGTACTCCACTGGGACCCAGCCGAAGGCTTTCCCGTCGGCGCGGATGTGGCCGAGGCCGGGGAAGGGCAGGTGCATGCCGGCGACGGTCATCTTTTCCTTGGCAGCCCACGAGAACAGTTTCTTGCGGGTCGCGACGGCCTGCTTCTTGTCGCTGTCGAACTCGATAGCGACGTCCGGGCGGGCGAATTGGACCGCGTAGCTGTGCACCGAGTCGCCGAGGATCAGCAGGCGCTGGCCCTTCGATTCGACCAGGTAGGCGCTGTGGCCCGGCGTGTGGCCGACCGCCGCCACCGGCTTGATGCCCGGCGCGAGCTCGGCGTCGCCGCTGAAGGGTTTCCACTTGCCGGCGGCCTGGTAGGGCGCGGCGGCCTTGCGGGCGATCGCGAACATTCCCTGTCTGTCCTTCGGGGCCTTGGCGGCGTTGTCCTCGGACAGCCAGAAATCACTTTCCGTCTGATTCACGCGGATTTCGGCGTTGGGGAAGAGGGGCTTGCCGTCGGCGTCCAGGAGGCCGGCGACGTGATCGGGGTGCAGATGGGTCAGCAGCACCAGATCCACCTGTTCCGGCTTGTAGCCGGCGGCGCGGATGTGCTCGGCGACGTAGCCGAGGGTCGGGCCGAAGACCTTGGCGGTGCCGGTATCGACGAGGATCAGCTTGCCGCCGGCGTTGATCAGGTAGGTATTGACGGCGGTCTGCACCTTCTCGCCAGCGATGAACAGGCGCGCCAGTAGCTGCTGGACCTCGGCCTGGCTGGCGTTGGTCAACAGCTTGGCGTCCAGGTCCACGTAACCGTCGTAGAGGGCGGTGAGCTCGTAGTCGCCGACGTTCAGGCGGTAGTAGCCCGGCACCTGGGTCTTCACGGCCGGCGCTTCGGCAAAGGTCGGGGCGACGGGGAGCAGGCTGGCACTGACGGCGAAGGCAAGGGCACTGAGACTGCGGCGGATCATGGATGCATCTCCGGAGGACTGAAAAGTACAACAGGATAATCCGGATCACGTGTCCGTGGTATGGACGGCCAACCACACGCTGTCCGGGCCGGTGGCGGCGACGCGGTGGCGGCAGCCGGCGGGGATCACCAGCCAGTCGCCCGCTGTGAGCACCTTGCGGCGGCCGTCGTCGAATTCCAGCTCGGCGTTGCCCTGGACGAGCATCACCCATTCGTCTCCAGCCTGGTCGTACCAGAAGCCGGGCGGGCTGGCGTGGCGGTGGGAAACGATGCGTTCGATGCGCGTGCCGCCAGCTTCGAAGAGGGTCTCGAAGGCTTCGTCGGGGCCGGGGACGGGGAGGTTCTGCAGCAGATTGCGGAGAGGCATACCGGCGGGTCCAGGGGGAGGAGTGGCCAGTATGCCTCAGCGCCGGGGGCGGCCGCGCTGGCGGCCGGTACGGCTGGAATAAAGAGGCGACGCCGGGAAAATCTCTGTCAGGGTTTTGGGGGTCTTGTGTGCCCCGGCGCGCCGTTCAAGCGGTGGGATGGCCGGTTGGCCGACCATCTCGAATGATTTCAATGCTACGCCGCCCGCCACGATGCAGCCAATTGAATGTAGGCATGAATTGAATAGTACCTGCCTATTGCTTCACATTGCTTTGCATTCGAATTGATTGTGCGGACTAGGCGGAGGCGGGGTACGCGCTTAAGCTAGCACTGATATTAGAACAATCCAGAACGACGGCAGCAGCTTGCCGGATGAGTGCGGGAGGGCCGGCGCCATGGGCAGGCTGGGCCATTGGGGATCACCACTTCGCTCCTTGCGGACACGCATTGCGGCAGGGGTTCTGCTGGGCCTGCTGCTGGCTCTGTGGGGCGCCACGCTGCTGGTGGGCTATGTGCTGCGCCAGGAAATGCAAGCCACGCTGGCCGCCCAGCAATTTTCGGTGGTGACGCTGCTGGCGGACGAGATCGACCGTTCGGTATCGGAGCGCATGCGGGCGCTACAGGCTGTCGCAGATGACTTCGATGCCGCCAAGCTGGCATCCCCGGCAGCGCTGGAGAGGGAGTTGCGCGACCAGCACGTGTTGCTGACCCTGTTCAACTGGGGCGTGCTGGTTACCGATCGGCAGGGCACCACGCTGGTCAGCCTGCCCGATGAACTCGGCCGAGGCGGCGTCAATTACATGGATGTGCCGGCGGTCCGCCGGACGCTGGAGAGTGGCGAGGCGCAGATCGGGCCCGCGCTGATCGGCAAGACGACGCTCCAGCCGGTGGTGCCGATGATCGTGCCGATCCGTGATCCGGGCGGTGCAGTGCTAGGGGCGGTGATTGGCCTGATCAATCTGGCCAACGCCAATTTCCTCGATGAGATCAGCGCCAACCGTTTCGGCCGCCATGGGGGCTACCTGATCACCGATCCGGTCCAGCGCCTGTTCATTGCCGCCACCGACAAGAGCCGCGTGATGACGCCAGGGCCACCGCCGGGCGTCAATCCGGTTTATGACCACTACCTTGCGGGTAATGACGGCTCGGGCCTCGCACGCAGTTCCCGCGGCGTGGTCGAGTTGTCGTCGAGCCGCCGCGTGAAATCCACCGGCTGGCTGATGCAGTCGGTACTGCCGGGGGAGGAGGCTTTCGCGCCGCTGTATGCGATGCAGTGGCGCCTGCTGGGTTTGGCTGCGGCGCTCACGGTGCTGGCCAGTGTGCTCGTCTGGTGGTGGCTGCGTCGCCAGCTGCGACCCCTTGGCGAAGCGGCTGAACAGCTTGGCCGCATGCGCGACGGTTTGATCCCCCGTCAGGCCCTGCCGGTACGGCGGGACGACGAGATCGGCGCGCTGACAGGGGCCTTCAACGGCCTGTTGACGACGATCCTGGAAGGCGAGGCGCGGGCCGCCGAGCATGCCCTCAACCAGCGCCTGCGCAGCATCGTGTCGCAGATCCCCGGCCTGGTCTTCCAGTACCGCCTGGATGGCGACGGGCATCACAGCGTGCCGTTCGCCAGCGACGCGCTGCGCGAGCTGTTCGGCCTCGAGCCGGATTGTCTGCTGGCGTCAGCCGATGCCCTGCACGCGCGGGTGCTGCCTGAGGATCTGCCGGCGCTGCTCGCTGCCGTCAGCGAATCCGCCCGGGAGCTGAGCCGCTTGCACCGGGAGTTCCGCATCGCCCACCCGGCACGCGGGGTGCGCTGGATGCGTTTCGATGCGCTGCCCGAGGCGGCGGACAGCGGTGGCGTGACCTGGCAGGGCTTCGCCACCGACATCACCGAGGCCAAGGAAACCGAACTCAAGCTGCGCATCGCGGCGGCGACCTTCGAAGGTCAGGAGGGGATCTTCATCACCGATGCGGAAGGCCGCATCGTCCAGGTGAATCAGGCGTTCACCGCGATGACCGGTTACTCGGCGCGGGAGGCGATCGGCCAGACGCCTGCCATGCTGCGCTCCGGCCGTCATGGGCAGGAGTTCTACCGGCGCCTCTATGCGGGGCTCGAGCGCGATGGCTTCTGGCAGGGCGAGATCTGGAACCGCCGCAAGAACGGAGAGGTGTTCGTCGAATGGGTGACAATCTCGGCGGTGCGCGACGATGCGGGCCAGGTCACCCATTACGTGGCGGCGTTTTCCGACATCACCGAGCACAAGAAGGCCGAGGAGCAGGTCCATCAGCTGGCTTTCTATGATCCGCTGACCCAGCTGCCGAACCGCCGCCTGTTCCACGACCGGCTTGAACAGGCGCTGGTGGCCAGTGCCCGCAGCCGTCATGGTGGGGCATTGCTGTTCCTCGACCTGGATGGTTTCAAAGGCCTCAACGACACCCACGGCCATGTGATGGGTGATGCCTTGCTGGTAGAGGTGGCCCATCGCCTGGTGGACAGCCTGCGTGAGTCGGACACCGTGGCCCGCCTGGGGGGCGATGAGTTTGTGGTGATCCTCGAAAACCTCGACGAGGAGGAGCGCGACGCCGAGTCCCATGCCGGGCGGGTGGCCGAAAAACTGCGCGAGGAACTGGCCAGGCCTTACCACCTCAGTGTGCCGGGCGGTAGCGACAGTGTGATTCACCAATGCACGGCCAGTGTCGGCGTGTGCATGTTCCTCGGTCACGAGGAGAGTCGGGACGAGCTGATCAAGCGGGCCGACATCGCGATGTACCGGGCCAAGGCCGCCGGCCGCAATGCGGTGCGTTTCTTCGATCCGCGGCGCCTGCCGGTGCCGCTGAAGCTGGGGTGCTGAAGGTGTGAGGGGGGTCGGGCGGACGCCCGACCCTGAGAACCTTACGGTACGAGCTTGTCGATGACCAGCTTGAGGCCCTTGGCGCCGGGTTTGACCGGCGTGAGCTCGCCGGCCAGGTCGCCGGATTTCGGGATCGCGTCGCCAGACTTGGAGATGCGTGCCTCGATGCGCAGCTCGGCGGCGGACGACAGTTTCATCTCCGGGCTCATCGCCATGCTGTCGTCGAGGGTGAACTCCTTCGGCAGCTCGGCAGCCTTGAGGCGCAGCACGGCCAGCGGCATGCGCGGGCCGTTGGCGTGGCGGGCAAAGATGAACAGGGTGTCGTCCGGGCCGGCCTTGTCCTTCAGAGCCGGGGCCAGGCTGACCCGGCCACTGACCGAGGTGGCACCGGCGGCGGCCTTCTGGGTTGTTTCCCGCGCGGCCGGTTTGGCGCCCGCGCCGTCGCCCATCAGCTGGCGGACCTTCTCGATGCCGGCGGACAGGTTACGGGCGTCTTCGGAGTCCGGCGGCACCTGGGCCAGCACCTTCTCCCAGTAGCGGGCTGCATCCGCGTAGTTCTTGCGGAAGTAGGCATCGGTGCCGGCCAGCACCAGGGCCTGCGGGTTGTCCGGCTGGTCGGCCAGCACGCGCTTGAGGAGCTCCAGGCCCTTGCCTTCCACCTTGCCTTCGTTCTGCGCGGCGGACAGCTCGGCCATTTCCAGCATCAGCTCCGGTTCGGTCTCCATCACCGGGCCGGCCTTCTCGAAGGCGTGGGCGGCTTCGTCGAGACGGCCCATGACCTTGTAGCTGCGGCCGAGCATGACCCAGCCCTTGGGATTGTCCGGTTCCTTCTCGAGTTTGGCAGCCAGGGTGGCGACCATCTTCTCGACTTCAGCCTGGGTCGGCGCGGCGCCGCTGTCCGCCTGCAATGCGGCCGGGTTGAGGGCGGCCGGCGTGCCGAGCGCCAGGTAGAGGAGGACGGCCGCGGCGGGCAGCGCCAGGCCGAGGGCGATGGCGGTGCGCGGCAGGCGGCGTGGCTCTGCGACGGCTTCGGCGCCGTCGTCGGCCAGGTCTTCGAGAATGCGCCGTTCCAGTTCGTCGCGGGCGGTGGCGTGGTCGGCGGCGGATAGCGCCCCGCTGGCCAGATCGCGTTCCAGTTCGGCCATCTGGTCGCGGTAGATGGCGGTATTGAGGGCTTTGCGGGACGCGTGGTTGGCTTGGCGCTGGCGCAGTAGCGGGCGGCTGATCAGAGCGAGGGCAAGGGCGGTGAGCAGCCCGGCGGCAATCCAGAAGGCGGTCATGCCTGGTCTTTCGGTTGGGTAGATTTCGGGTCGCCGGCGAGCAGGGCTTCGGCGGCGGCGCGGTCGGCGGCGGATAGCGTCGGCGGGGTGATCTGGCCGGCGCGGCGGCGCAGGTAGGCGATCAGGCCGATGATGGCGCCGGCGAGGATCACGAAGGGGCCGAACCACAGCAGCCAGGTGGTCGGCTTGACCGGCGGGCGGTAGAGCACGAAGTCGCCGTAGCGGCTGACCAGGTAGTCGCGGATCTCCGCGTCGCTCTTGCCCTCGCGGATCAGGCTGCGCACTTCCCGGCGCAGATCCTCGGCCAGTTCGGCGCGGGAGGCCGCCAGGCTTTCGTTCTGGCACACCAGGCAGCGCAGTTCTTCGGAGATGCTGATCATGCGCGCCTCGACCGCCGGATCGGCGGCCAGCGGGGCGGCTTCGCCGGCATGGGCGACGGGCGCCAGGCCGAGCAGGACGGCGGTGGCCAGGATGGCTAGACGCTGCTTCATGTCAGGACTCCCCGGCCAGTTGTTTGGCCAGCGGCAGGATCTTCTTCTCCAACGCTTCGGGGGTGATCGGGCCGATCTGCTTGTAGCGGATGACGCCCTTCTTGTCGATCAGATAGGTCTCAGGCACGCCATACACGCCGTAGTCGATGCCGACCCGGCCGTCCATGTCGAGGGCCGACAGCACGTAAGGGTTGCCGTGCTGGGACAGCCAGGCCGACGCGCGCTGGCGGGTCAGCGTGCTTTCCTCGTCGGCAGCCAGCTTCTTCACGTCGGTTTCGCCGTCGCCGCGCACTTCCTTGTAGTTGAGGCCGACGATGGGCAGGCCGCCCTGGCGGGCGAAGGCCACCAGCAGCGGGTGCTCGGCGCGGCAGGACACGCACCAGGATGCCCACACGTTGAGCAGCCAGACCTGGCCGCGCATGTCCGCCGGGGAGAAGGTCTTGCCCGGCTCGGCGAGTTGCGCCAGCTTGAAATCGGGCGCCGGTTTGCCGACCAGCGGCGATGGGACTTCGTGTGGGTCGCGGTTGAGGCCGACGGCCAGGAATACGACGAGGACCAGGAACAGTCCGAGGGGAATCAGGAAACGTTTCAAGATGCAGCTCCTTCGGCGGCCAGGCGCGCGGCCTTGGCGGCCTTGGACGTGATGCGGTAACGACGGTCGCTGGCGGCGAGCAGGCCGCCGAGGGCCATGCACACGGCACCGGCCCAGATCCAGTCGACGAAGGGCTTGTGATAGACGCGCACGCTCCACGCGCCGTCGCCGCCTTCCAGCGGATCGCCGAGGGACACGTAGATGTCGCGGGTCAGGCCCGGGTCGATGAAGGCTTCGGTCATCGGCATCGCCGACGAGAAGTACTTGCGCTTCTCAGGGTGCAGCGGCATTACAACCTGACCGTCCTTCAGCAGCTCCAGGTCGCCACGGGCGGCCACGTAGTTGGGGCCGGGCACGTCGCTGACGCCCTGGAAGCGGATCTCGTAGCCGCCGATCTTCACCGTGTCGCCGGGCGCCATGCGCACGTCGCGCTCGGTCTCGTAGTGCTTGACCATCACGATGCCGATCACCGTCACGGCGATGCCGACGTGGGCCAGGTGCATGCCCCAGAAGGCCCGCGGCGGGGTGCCTGACTTGCGGCGGGCGAGGATCTGCACCACCGACGCACCGATGATCCAGATCGCCAGGCCGATGCCCAGCGCCACGCCGGCTGACCAGGCGCCGGCCAGGAAGGGCACGCCGACGCCCGCCACCACGGCGACGGTGAAGGCCCAGCGCAGCGGCCGCGCGATGTCGGCCAAGTCGGCCTGCTTCCAGCGCGCCACCGGGCCCACCGCCATCAGGAACAGCACCGGCACCATCAGCGGCGCAAACACCGCGTTGAAGTACGGGGGGCCGACCGACAGCTTGCCCAGGTTGAGGGCGTCGATCACCAGCGGATAGAGGGTGCCGAGCAGCACCGCACCGGCGGCGGACAGCAGCAGCACGTTGTTGACCAGCAGGAAGGTTTCCCGTGACACCAGCGCGAAGGCGCCGCCGAGGCTGACCTTCGGGGCGCGCCAGGCGAACAGGGTCAGGGACGAGCCGACGACGGTGGCCAGGAAGAACAGGATGAAGATGCCGCGCTTCGGATCGGACGCGAAGGCGTGCACCGAACTCAGCACACCGGAACGGACCAGGAAGGTGCCGAGCAGGGACAGGGAGAAGGCGCCGATGGCCAGCAGCACGGTCCAGTTCTTGAAGCTGCCGCGTTTCTCGGTGACGGCTAGGGAATGGATCAGCGCGGTGCCCACCAGCCAGGGCATGAAGGAGGCGTTCTCCACCGGGTCCCAGAACCACCAGCCGCCCCAGCCCAGCTCGTAGTAGGCCCAGATCGAACCAAGGCCGATGCCGAGGGTCAGGAAGATCCACGCGGCGGTGGTCCACGGCCGCGACCAGCGCGCCCAGGCGGCGTCGAGGCGGCCGGACAGCAGCGCGGCGATGGCGAAGGCGAAGGCCACCGAGAAGCCCACGTAACCCATGTAGAGCATCGGTGGGTGGAAGATCAGGCCCGGGTCCTGCAGCAGCGGGTTGAGGTCGCGCCCATCGTCGGCGCCCGGCAACAGGCGCTCGAAGGGGTTGGAGGTGCTCAGGATGAACAGGATGAAGCCGGCGGCCACCAGCCCCAGCACGCCCTGCACGCGGGCCACCATGTCGTCCGGCAGGCTGCGCGAGAAGGCCGCCACTGCCAGCGCCCACAGGCTCAGCATCTGCACCCACAGCAGCAGGGAGCCTTCATGGCCGCCCCACACGCCGGCGATCCGGTATTGCAGCGGCAACTTGGAGTTGGAGTGCTGGGCGACGTAGAGCACCGAGAAGTCGTTGTTGATGAAGCTCGCCGTGAGGCAGCCGAAGGAGACCGCGACCAGCAGGAACAGCGTTGCCGAGGCCGGCCGCGCCAGCCCGATCCAGGCCGGGATGCCGCGCTGGGCGCCGATCAGCGGCAGGCTGCCCTGCACCAGGGCGACCAGCAGGGCGAGGATGAGGGCGAAGGTTCCGATTTCAGGGATCATGGCTGGGATGCCCGGTTGGAGGTGACAAGGAGACGTCGGATGGCGTGCAGTCTGTCCGCATCGCGAGGGACGAAGCGGATCACGGGAACGCTACAGGCTTTTCCTTGCATCACCGATTCACTGCTTGAGGGTCTTGGCGGCCTCGTGGGCCTGGTCGACGGCGTGCTTGGCTTCCGGCGGCATGTAGTTCTCGTCGTGCTTGGCGAGCACTTCGGTGGCGGTGAACTTGCCGTCCGCGCCGAGGGCGCCCTGGGCGACAACGCCCTTGCCCTCGCTGAACAGGTCCGGAAGGATGCCGGTGTAGGCTACCGGGATCTCCTTGGCCGTGTCGGTGACGACGAAGCGGGCGGTGATGTCGGTGCGCTGCAGGCTGCCTTCCTTCACCAGACCGCCGATGCGGAAGGCCCGGTCTTTCGGGGCCTCGCCGTTGGCCACCTGGGTCGGCGTGAAGAAGAACACCAGGTTGCTCTGGAAGGCGTTGAGTATCAGCGCCGCGGCGATGCCGAGGGCGGCCAGACCACCGAGGACGATGGCGAAACGTTTGTGTCGTGCTTTCATGGTTAGTCCTGACTCTCTCTGTCGGCCGCCAGTTCCCGGCGCAGCAGGCGGCGGGTGTCGCCGAGGCGCTTCCTGACCAGCAGGGTTTCGATCAGCAGGGCCGCGGCGGTGACGCCGAAACTGCCCCACACGTAGAAGCCGTAGCCTCCCATCGCGAAGAATTCGCTCGCGCTGCCCCAGTTCATCGTTGCATCTCCAGCAGTTCGGCCACCCAGGTGGCGTGGCGTTCCCGTTCGAGGATGATGGCGCGCACCCGGTACAGGGCCACGGCGATGCTGTACATCCAGAAGGCCAGCGCCATCAGCAGCATGCCCCACAGCATCGTGGCGGCCATCGTCGGGGCCTTGGTCATCGATACAGAGGCGCCCTGGTGCAGGGTGTTCCACCACTTCACCGAAAAATAGATGATCGGCACGTTGATCACGCCCACCAATGACACGATGGCGCCGGCCTTGTCGGCCCGGCGCGGGTCGTCGATGGCGGCGGTGAGGGCGATGTAGCCGAGGTAGAGGAACAGCAGGATCAGCTCGGAGGTGAGGCGCGCGTCCCATACCCACCAGGCACCCCACATGGGCTTGCCCCATAGGGCGCCGGTCCATAGGGACAGGAAGGCGAACAGCGCGCCGGTGGGGGCCAGCGCCGAACTCATCATGCCCGACAGGCGGGTGTTGAAGCCGATACCGATGGCCGACCAGAAGGCCATCACGCAGTAGATGAACATGGACATCCACGAGGCCGGGACGTGGATGAAGATGATCCGGTAGCCCTCGCCCTGCTGGAAGTCGGTGGGCGCGACGAAGAAGCTGATCCACAGGCCGGCGGCGGCAAAAGCGGTGGCCAGTGCGGCGAACCACGGCCACATCTTTCCCGCGAGGGGGTAGAAGCTGGCCGGGGAGGCGAACTTGAACCAGTTGATCAGGGGCTGACTCATGGGCGAATCCGGTTGGGGAAGGTTCGGGTGTTATTCGAGGGCGATGCGCAGGGCCGCCGTGGTCGCCCACGGGGCGAAGAACAGGCCGAGGGCGAGCAGCGCGCCGAGCAGTGACAGGTGGCCGCCGGCACCCAGGCCGGCCATATCGGCCTCGACGGCGCCGGCGCCGAAAATCAGCGCCGGAATATACAGGGGCAGCACCAGCAGCGACAGCAGCACGCCGCCGCCGCGCACGCCGAGGGTCAGCGCCGCGCCGATGGCACCGATCAGCGACAGCAGCGGGGTACCCAGCAGCAGCGAGAGCATCAGGATACCCAGCGCCCGTGACGACAGATCGAACTGCAGGCCCAGCACCGGAGCCAGCAGGACCAGCGGCAGGCCGGCGGTCAGCCAGTGGGCCAGCACCTTGCCGCTGACCAGCAGGGCTAGCGGAGTCGGCGAGAGGGCCATCTGTTCCAGCGTGCCGTCCTGGTGGTCAGCTGCGAACAGGCGGTTGAGGGACAGCATCGCGGCGAGCAGCGCCGCCACCCACAGCACACCGGGGGCTATGCGCCGCAGTAGCGCGGTCTCCGGCCCGATGCCGAGGGGGAACAGGCTGACCACGATCATGAAGAAGAACAGCGCGGTGAGCATCTCGCTCTTGCGCCGCATGGCCAGTAGCAGGTCGCGGCGCAGGATGGCGACGAAGGCGTTCATTTGGTGAGCTCCAGGCGGGCGCCGTTGCCCTGCAGTTGCACCGCCTGGTGGCTGGTGAAGATCAGCATGCCGCCGCGGCCGATGTGTTCGTCGAGGATGCCGCACAGCATGTCCACGGCACCCACGTCGAGGGCCACGAAGGGCTCGTCGAGGACCCACAGGCGGGCCTGGCCGCACAGCAGGCGGGCCAGCGCCACGCGGCGCTTCTGGCCCTGGGACAGCACGCGGCTGGGCAGATCCTCGCGGCCCTTCAGGCCGATGCGGCGCAGCGCGGTGAGGGCGGTGGCTTCATCGAGGGGGCGACCGCCCACCGCGGCCGCGCTCTGCAGGTTCTCGAGGGCCGACAGGTCGTCCTTGATGGCTGGCGCGTGGCCCAGGTAGAGCAGACGGGCGTGGAAGTCGTCGCGCACGTCGGTGACCGGCCGGCCTTCCCATTCGATGCGTCCGTCGGCGGCCGGCGACAGGCCGGCCAGGATGCGCAGCAGGCTGGTCTTGCCGGCCCCGTTGGCGCCCTCCACCTGCAGCCATTGGCCGGGCGCGACGGCGAGATCCACACCGGAAAACAGGCGGCGGTCACCGCGGACACAGGCGAGGCCGTGGGCTTGAAGCATTGGAAGGGCAAAACCGGGAAATCGAGTCGGCGCATTCTGCCCGACCCCCCGAAGTGGGTAAACCGGTTACATCAAGCAGAAGCGCCGATACCGCAGCGGCTACGGTGCGAGAGTCAGTGGCGGGCCGTGCTGGCGTAGTCGTCGGGGACCACGGTGGATGGCGTGCTGCCGGCTTCCTCGCTTGTTTCCGACCCTGCGGACGGGGTGCCATCGGCATCGCCGATCTCGAGGATTTCGATCACTTGGCGGGCCAGCGCGCGGCAGGCGTTGCCGAGGTTGGTCGGCAGGCCGTCAGGCACGTTCTTCTGCAGCAGCAGCTTGGACGCCGACAGGCTGATGACCGGGTTCAGGATGCGGTGCTTGTGGGCACCGAGGATCTGCGCCACGTTGCGGTCGGCGGCGTCGCGCTGCCAGGCATTGGTCGGCCACTGGGACGGCAGCGCATAGGCACGCGGGAAGGTCTCCAGGTCGCGCAGCACGGTGCGCAGGTCTTCGTGGGAGTCGCGGAAGGGCAGCAGCACGATGTCGGCCAGGCCGTCGAGCATGCGGTCCACGTCGGCCCGGTTGCCGCCGCCGTCCACTACGCCGACCCAGTGCTCCATCGCCCGCAGCTTGCCGACGACCCGGTTGAGGGACTCGGGGGTGCGCGCATCGGCGATCGCGTAGCGGCGCCCTTCCGGCGCCAGGGGCTCGCGGGACGTGTCGGTCAGCACGCAGGCCGAGCGCTGGCCGAGCAGGCCGAAGCCCTGGCACAGGAGATGGGAAAGGGTGGTCTTGCCGGTACCGCCCTTGTTGCCGATGATGCAGATGATCGGGGACATGGTTGAAACCTCTCGCAATGAAGCCAGGCGCAATGGCGCCATTATTCGCGCATTAACGGGAAAGATGCGGCCTGAATTAAGGGTTCATCGGCCGGCATTTCGGAATTTTCCGCTCAGCCCGGGGCCGGCTGGCAGATAGCAGTAAAGCTGGGTGCGCCGCCGGTCGTCCACCTCGACGACCGTTTCGGGTTCCACGCCGGGCACCGGGAAGCTGTTGCTGACCAGCAGGCTGCCGGGGCGCATCTCGGCACAGGCTTTCGTCCAGACGGCGGACATCGGCACCGGGGACAGGAAAGCGTACACCACATCGTAGTCCGCCCACGGGATTTTCCAGAAGTCGCCGCGGGCCAGGCTCACGTTGGGTTGGCGGCGGGACAGCAGGCGGGACAGGGCATAGGGGGCGGGCGCCGACTCCAGCCCCTCGAAGCGACAGTCGGGGCGCAGGCGGGCCAGCGGGCGCAGCAGCGCGCCGGTGCCGCTGCCCAGGTCGAGCAGCATCGCCGGCCGGCCGCGGGGCAGCAGCCCGGCCACGGCTGCGGCGGTGTGGTGGTTGGACAGGTAGAGCGGCACTTGGGTGCGGAAGCTGCTCCAATAGACCAGTGCGCACAGCAGGAAGGCCGCCAGGTACCACAGAGGTGCGATGCCCAGGCTGAGCGCGCCGACCACCAGCGGCGCAAAGCCGAGATGAATCCAGCGCCACCAGGGCGCGCTGCGCAGCAGGCTCGCCGTGCCGGCCGCCGCTGCCGCCTGCACGGCCACCACCGGCGCAAGGCCGGCCGGCAACAGGCCGGCCTGGGCGCTGCCGTAGGCAACGGCGGTGCCGGCGAACTGGGCGAGAAGGGCTTTCAGGAACGGTGGCATGGCAGGCGTGGGGCGGCGACGGGCGCAACAGGCCGGAGTGTAGCCGACCACCGGGTCGGCTGCCCGTGACGGGTGGCGCAGGCTGCGATCGTCGGGGCAGATGGGGCGGGCAAGGACAGGGGCAGGAAGTGCGCTCGGCGAGGGCGAACTCCCTCGCCTGTGGATTGTGCTCAGCCGACGGGGGGCGGATGAACCTGCCCCCAGGTCGTAGTCAGCGCCGGCGGCGCAGCACGAAGCCGTTGTCCAGCTTCTCGAAGCCGAGCTTCGGGTAGTAGTTCAGTGCATCGGGGGCGGACAGCAGCACGATGGAAACCTCGTCGCCGACGGCGGCCTGCACGCGGGCCACCAGCTCGCGGCCGATGCCTTGGTGCTGGAAGGCCTGGTCCACCGCCAGGTCGGACAGGTAGCAGCAGTAGCTGAAGTCGGTCAGCGCCCGGCACACGCCGACCAGTTGCTCGCCCGACCAGGCCGAGACGACCAGGTTGGCGTTGGCGAACATGCGGGCGATACGCGACAGGTCGCCGGTCGGCCGCTTGATGCCGGAGGCGTCGAAGAGGCGGGCGATGTCGGCGGCGGCGAGGGGCGTGTGCAGGCGGTAGTCGATCATGGCTCAGGGAATCAGCGAATACACGGAGGCGGCCACCGGCCCGTCGGCCAGCTGCAGCCGGTTGCGGGCCATGCCCTCGAAATGGGCGCCGACCTTGCGGGCGACGGCTTCGCTGCCCGTGTTGCCGGCGGCAATGACGATCTCGATGCGGGTCTGGCCCAGCTCCCGGAAGCCGAACTCGGCCAGGCGGCGTGCTGCCGTCACGGCGACGCCCTGGCGCTGGCGGGATTCGCGCACCCAGTAACCGAGGTTGCAGAAGTTGTGAAGGCGGTTGAACTGGTTGAGGCCGACCAGGCCGAAGAGTTCGCTGCCGTCCGCGCTGAAGATCCCCAACTCGTAGGCACTCTGGTCGGCGCGGGCCTGGGTGCAGTGGTCTATCCATTCCAGGGCGTGGGCCGGGGTGTAGTCGGGGGTACACCAGGGCATCCAGCGCCCGACGGTGGCGATGGATTCGAGGGCGGCGGCCGACAGCGCGTCGGCATCAGCGGGCAACAGGGGGCGCAGGGTCAGCATGGGCGAGGGCTGGCGGAAGGGGAGCAGGCCGACAGCATACCGCGTGGCCGCTGTCCCCTCCCGCCCGGCGTGGGTTCCGGGGCGCTCACAGTGAAATTTCAGGCCGCTCGGGCGCCGCTGCCGGTCTTGCCGTCCCACTGGGCCCATAGCTCGTTACGGTGCTTCTCCGCCCAACCGATGGAGGCCGTCTTGATGTGGCCATAGCCGCGCACGTGGTCGGGCCACGCGGCGATCTGCGCGGCCAGCGCCAGCTTTTCGGCGGACAGGCCCCCGAGCAGGCGTGCCACGTCCTGCTCGTACTCCACGATCAGCGCCCGCTCGGCCTTGCGGTCCGGGTGGTAGCCGAAAACGTCGAAGGGCGTGCCGCGCAGGCGGCGCAGCTTGGCCAGCCACTTGAAGCCGCTGCGCATCCACGGCCCGAAGATCCGCTTGGCGATGCGCCCGGAAGCCGGGTCGGGGTGGGCCAGGAAGGTCGGGGCGAGGTGGAAGCGCACCGCGAAGTCGCCGTCGAAGGCGGCGCCGATGGCGTCCCAGAAGGCCGGATCGCCGTACAGACGGGCCACTTCGTACTCGTCCTTGTAGGCCAGCAGCTTGAAGTAATTGTCGGTCACCGCGCGGGCCAGCCGTTCGCCGCCCAGCGGGCCTTCGGCGCTCCGCACCTGGGCCAGCAGCTCGGTGTAGCGGCGCGCGTAGGCGGCGTCCTGGTAGTCGGTGAGGATCGCCGCCCGGCGGGCGATGCGTTCGTCCAGTGTTTCCGGGCGGATCGGGATGACCGGCGCGGGGGTTACCTCGCGCTGCACGGCGGCCAGGTCCACCGCCGCGCGGCGGCCCCACAGCAGGGCCCGGCGGTTCATTGCCACGGCGGCGCCGTTGAGCTCGATGGCCTTGTCGAGGCTGGCCTCGCTGACTGGCACCCAGCCTTTCTGCCAGGCGTAGCCGAGCAGGAACAGGTTGGTGGCGATGGCGTCGCCGAGCAGGCGGATGGCCAGCTGCTGGGCATCGAGGAAATCGCAGCCGTCGCGCCCGACGGCCTCGGCGATGGCGGCCTCCATCTTGTCGAGGGGGAACTGCCAGTTCGGGTTGCGGGTGAATTCGGAGGTCGGCGTCTCGGTACAGTTCACCACGCCGCGGGTGCGCCCGACGGCCATCTTGGACAGGGCGTCCACGCTGGCGGTGACCACCAGGTCGCCGCCGATCACCGCGTTGGCCTCGCCGGCGGCGATGCGCACCGCGTGCAGGTCCTCCGGCCGGTCGGCGATGCGCACGTGGCTGAACACCGAGCCGCCCTTCTGGGCCAGGCCGGTCATGTCGAGCACGGTGACGCCCTTGCCGTCCAGGTGGGCAGCCATGCCGATCAGTGCGCCGATGGTGACCACGCCGGTGCCGCCGACGCCGGTGACCAGAATGCCCCACGGTTCGCGGGTGGCCGGCAGCGTCGGGGCCGGCAGCGCGCCGAAGCGGCTGTCGTCGGTCTGCATGGCCTTGCCCTTGCGCAGCTGGCCGCCCTCGATGGTGACGAAGCTCGGGCAGAAGCCGTTCATGCACGAGTAGTCCTTGTTGCAGGCCGACTGGTCGATCTGGCGCTTGCGGCCGAAGTCGGTCTCCACTGGCAGGATCGCCATGCAATTCGATTCGCGCCCGCAGTCGCCGCAACCTTCGCACACCGCTTCGTTGATGAAGACGCGGGTCTGCGGGTCGGGGTAGCGGCCGCGCTTCCTGCGTCGGCGCTTCTCGGCGGCGCAGGTCTGGTCGAAGACCAGCGCCGACACGCCGGCCAGCGTGCGCAGTTCGCGCTGGATCACCTCCAGCTCGTCCCGGTGGCGGATCGGCACGCCGTGGGGGATGTCCGCCACATGCCACGGCCGGTCGGTGCCGTCGGTGACGAGGACGATGTTGCTCACCCCTTCGGCCTGCAACTGGTGCAGCAGCTTGGGTACGCTGAGAGAGCCGTCCACCGGTTGGCCACCGGTCATCGCCACTGCATCGTTGTAGAGGATCTTGTAGGTGATGCCGCTCGTCACCCCCGGCTGGTTGAAAGCTGCCACCGCCTGGCGGATGGCCAGCAGTCCGGAGTGGAAGTAGGTGCCGTCGCCGAGGTTGGCGAAGATGTGCGGTTCGTCGGTGAAGGGCGCCTGGCCGACCCACGGCACGCCTTCGCCGCCCATGTGCGTGAAGGTGCTGGTCTTGCGGTCCGGCATGAAGGTGGCCATGTAGTGGCAGCCGATGCCGGCCATCGCGCGGCTGCCGTCCGGCACCACGGTGGAGGTGTTGTGCGGGCAGCCGGGGCAGAAGGTCGGCACCCGGTCGATGGCGAAGACCCGCTGGGCCAGCGTTGCCTCCTTGGCTTGCAGGAAGGCCAGGCGGGCGCGGATGCGTTCGGATGTGAAGAAGCGTTCGATGCGGCCGGCGATCACCTGGGCGATCATCGCCGGCGTCAGCTCCCCGGCCGCCGGCAGCAGCCATTCGCCGTGGTCCACCGTGGCCCGGCCGTCCGCGCCGAGGGTGGTGAGGATGGCCCACTCTCCCTTCTCGTCGAACTTGCCGATGACCCGCGGGCGCACGTCCTCGCGCCAGTTGTAGAGCTCTTCCTTGAGCTGGTATTCGATCAGCTGGCGCTTCTCCTCGACGACCAGGATCTCTTCCAGCCCTTCGGCGAAGTGGCGCACGCCCTCGGCCTCCAGCGGCCACACCATGCCGACCTTGTAGAGGCGGATGCCGATCTGGGCTGCGAGGGCCTCGTCGATGCCCAGGTCGTCGAAGGCCTGGCGTACGTCCAGGTAGCTCTTGCCGGCGGTGATGATGCCCAGCCGCGGCTGCGGCGAGTCGATGACCACCCGGTTGAGCCCGTTGGCCCGGCAATAGGCCAGCGCGGCGTACAGCTTGGCGTGGAGCAGGCGCTTCTCCTGCACCAGCGGCGGGTCTGGCCAGCGGATGTTGAGGCCGTCCGGCGGCAGCGCGAAGTCGGATGGTTCCCGCGTCTCAACGCGCAGCGGATCCACGTCCACCGACGCGGAGGTCTCCACCGTGTCGGCCAGCGCCTTGAAGGCCACCCAGCAGCCCGAGTAGCGGGACATGGCCCAGCCGTGCACGCCGAAGTCGAGATATTCCTGCACGCCGGCCGGGGCCAGCACCGGCATCATCATCGACTTGAAGAAGTGGTCGGTCTGGTGCGGCAGCGTGGATGACTTGGCGGCGTGGTCGTCGCCAGCGATCACCAGCACGCCGCCGTATTTGGCGCTGCCGGCCGCGTTGGCATGGCGGAACACGTCGCCGCAGCGGTCCACCCCCGGTCCCTTGCCGTACCACATGCCGAACACGCCCTGCACGCGGGCCCTGGGCGACAGGGATACCTGTTGGGTGCCCCACAGCGCGGTGGCAGCCATGTCTTCATTGATGCCGGGCTGGAAGACGATGTCGTGCTCGGCGAGGTGGTCCTTGGCCTTCCACAGCGCCAGGTCGAGTCCGCCCAGCGGCGAACCCCGGTAGCCGGATACGAAGCCGGCGGTGTTGAGGCCGGCGGCCCGGTCACGGTCGCGCTGGATCATCAGCAGGCGCACCAGCGCCTGGTAGCCGGTGAGATAGACCCGCCCGGCGGCGGTGTACTTGTCGTCCAGCTGTGCCGCAGGAGCGCCGGAAGTGGATAGCATGCGGACGGGATCTTGCTCGGCCATGGTGGTTTCCTCGCAAAAATCGTGTTCTTGATCCGCTCGCGGCCGGGGCCTTGTGGGCCGTGCCGCCGAGGTACTGCAGGGCAAGCCTGGATGCGCCAGAATGTTGTGCAACTCGACCTTTGGATTGTTGGCGCCGGCTGGGGTTCCGGCCGGCAGGATTCAGAACTTCTCCAGCCACGGGCGCAGATCCAGTTCCTGCGTCCAGGTGCTCGGGTGCTGGCGATGCAGGGCCAGGTAGTTCTCGGCGATCTGATCGGGGAACAGGCCGAGCATGCGCTCCTGCATGAAGGTCGGGGCGGTGTCCTTCAGGATGCCGCCGTCGAGGATCACGTGGGCGACGTGGATGCCTTTGGGCCCAAGCTCCCGTGCCATGCATTGGGCCAGGGCCCGCTGCCCCCACTTGCCGACGGCCATGTTGGCGTATCCATCGCGGCCGCGGGTGGCGGCGGTGGCGCCCGTGAAGATCAGGGTGCCGCAGCCGCGTGTCAGCATTGCCTTGGCAACCTCGCGGCCGACCAGGAAGGCACCCAGACAATTCACCCGCCAGCATTCGAGGAAGGCGGCGGTTTCGATGTCAACCACATGGCCGGGGCCGAAGTGCTCGACGTTGTATACCGCCAGCTGCGGCACGCCCAGCTCACCGCAGACCGCGCGGACCATGTGGCTCACCGCGCCGTCGTCCGTGATGTCGCACGCATAGGCGCGGGCGGTAACCCCGAGGGCATCGAGTTCGGCGACCAGCGCGTCGAGCCGCCGGCCGTTACGTGCGATGACGGCCACGTCCATGCCGGCCTGTGCGAAACGGCGTGCAAGGGCGCTGCCGAGGCCGGGGCCAGCACCCACGATGAGGGCGACGCCATTCTGGCGATCGGTTTCCTTTCCGAATGGATTCACGGTTGTGGCCTCCTGCTTGGAGTCCCGCCGCGTCAGCGGTCGCGGGGGATGTACCGGATGGGTGCGCTCCAGGTGCCAGCGCACTGCCAGCCCACCGATTTGCCAGACGTGTCCGGCCTTGCCCTTTCGCCACAGGTGGCGCGCCAGGGTACGTGGCGCCTCCAGCA
This sequence comes from Pseudomonadota bacterium, assembly GCA_018241685.1. Lineage (GTDB taxonomy): Bacteria > Pseudomonadota > Gammaproteobacteria > Burkholderiales > Rhodocyclaceae > Zoogloea. The sequence continues at coordinate 194,660 of JAFEDJ010000054.1, read as the reverse complement.
CGGCCCGCAGGCCGCGGGGGCGCAGCTGGATCGCCTTCTCATGGCAGGCGTCGGCGCACACCATGCAGTCGGCGCAGGTCCGGTAGTCGATCCGCGGCCGGCCGGCAGTGTCGCGGCCGATGGCGTGGAGCGGGCAGACCTGCAGGCAGGTGGTGCAATCGCTGCAGCGCGCCCTGTCGATGTGTGGGCGTGGTCGAAGGTGGGTCTTGTTGAGAATTCGCATGGCCCTCGCCAAGCGGGGCTCCGGTGGTTCGGGTGATGGCGCGGCGCATGCCGGGGTGATGACCGGCAGGTCCTGCCAGTCCAGTCCGCGCAGTACGATGCTCTCCCGCTGCCATTCGCCGACACCCAGGCGGGCGCCCCAGGTCAGGCTTGGTATCGTCGCGGGCTCCCAGCCCAGTGCTTGCAGGCAGGTACTGTCGAGGGCGACCGGGTCGGTGGATGCGCCGATCAGGCCGACCCGCCACAGCGCCTGCTTGAAGCCCGGACAGACGGTGGTCATGTCTGCGACCGAGATCGTGGGCCGGGCCAGACGGCAGACGTCGGCGACGGCGCCGGCCAACTCGGCGGCGTTGGGCAGCAGGGACGAGAGTTGTGTGTTGCCGGCGCCGATGATCGCGTTGAACATGTTCTTCAGCGCGCCGCTCCAGACCAGGGACGGATGCGGCTGGGCATTGACGAGGCTGATCACGACGTCGGTGTCGAGAACCGCGGTGCTGAGCAGATAGCTTGCAGGGCGAGGGATCCCGCTCTGCAGAACCCTTCCGCCGGAGGTGGCGAAGCTCACCAGTTCGGTGTCGAAACGTTCGGCGAGCTCATGCAGCCACAGGGCCTCGTGGTGTAACTGTGGTTTGCCGGGGCAGCGGGAGCCTTCGTCACCGAGTTGCGGCCGTCCGCCGCTATCGCGAACCAGCCCCAGCATGGCCTCGACGAAGGCCGGGTGGGAGACCATCCGGGTCTCGGGAAGCCGTACGCTGCCATGACGCAGGTAGGGTTTGACTAGGACCCTGTCACCAGGCCGGATCAGTGCTGTCAGCGGTTGTCCGATCAACTCCAGCGCATGTTCGATGACAGCGCGCAACCTGTCCGGCGCATAACTGTCGTTGCGGACCAGAGAAACCAGAGATGCCATGACGCCCTCCCCTAGGGTGATATGGACTTGGTTCCGGACGTCCGCATGCTGTTGGGCCGTGTGCCGCGGACTCTCGCCGGTCGTTCAGAGCGTACGCCTTACCGCATTGCCTAGTGAATAGAAAGAGGGTGAAAGTTTGTCTCCTGCTCCGCGGGCGGCGCTTCGTCAGAACAGATCCACGTCGCCGGCGCTGACGGCGGTCTGGCGGAGCGCGTCGAAGCGGATCTCCTGCTCCGAACGGGTCGAGTCTTCGAGCAGCAGATTGAGGGTGGTGTTGCGGCGCTGGATGCGTGCCACGCCGTTCCGTTCCTCCACGTCCCGATGGGCATCGAAGAAGCCGTGGGCGTAGCGGCTCATGAAGTCGGTGTGCTGGCGCAGCTTGTCGAGTACCTGGCTGACGATGTCCTCGAACTGCATCGACAGCACGCCCTGCATGACCAGCCGGTGGATCGCCTCGGACACCTCGTTGATGCGGCGCGACTGCTCGGCGGCGCGGGCGGTGAGTTCGCGCATTTCGGCGCCCAGCGCGGCCACGTTGGCCTGGGAGCTTTCCGCATGGCTGATGTCGGTGGAGGCTGTGACATCCACCGCGGCTCCCACATCGTCGATCGCGGTGTGGATTTCCCGCAGCAAGCCGTCAATCTGGTCGCTGAAGTTCTCGGTGCGTTGGGCCAGCTTGCGCACTTCGTCGGCGACCACCGCGAAGCCGCGTCCGGCTTCCCCGGCGCGGGCGGCCTCGATAGCCGCATTGAGGGCCAGCAGCTCGGTCTGGCTGTTGATCTGGTTGACCTCGGTCATCAGGCGGGTGACCGCATCCACCTTGGCGCGCATGTCTGCAAAGCGGCGGGCGATGTCGGCGCCGCTGGCCTGCAACTGTTGGACCGTGGTGACGAAGCTGCCGATGGCGGCCTGCGTCTCGGTACTGAAGCGCTCGATGCCGCCGTCGCGGGTGGCTTCGTCCTGGGTGGCGGCGAGGGCGACCAGCTCATCGGCCAGGTTGCGCAGGGAATCCTGCTGGTTCTTGCCGTCGCCGGTCAGGCTGCGGTGCAGGTCGCCGACCGCGCTGCCGAACACGTCCTGCATCTGTTCGAGGGATTCCCGCAGGCGCAGGTACTGGGTTTCGCTGTTGCCGGCAATGCGGGCACATAGCGCATCGTATTCGCGCACGCTGTCATCGATCAGTTTGTTCTGCGCGAGTTTGCCGGCGCGGGCACGGGCGCGGGCACTGTGGCTGATCATCGTGGCCGCGATCAGCGCGACGATGGTGCCGCAACCCAGCGCATAGTTGAGCTCCGATGGACCGCCCAGTGCGACCGAGGCCATGCTGGCGACGGACAGGGCGATACCCGAGAAGGTGGCGATATCGTCGGCGCGGAGAGCGGATGCGTGCATGGGATAAGCCGGCGTGGCATGCGGACAGTGTGCGTGGGATGGCGACTTTAAGGCCGACTATGACGTAAGGCATAGATCTGGCTCAAATTTTTACCTTTTGCCAGATCTTTGTTTGTTATAGCTCGCGTCGGGATGTTTTGGTGTCCTTCATTGCCTGGAGGCATGTGTGGCGCTTCGGCAGGGTAAACTCCGCTCCGTGTGACTTTTCGCCGGCTTGTCGGCACTTTTTCGGAGCACCCCCATGTCCAAGCAGATCATCGCCACCCCCAACGCCCCCGCGGCCATCGGCACCTATTCCCAGGCCGTGAAGGCCGGTAATACCGTCTATATGTCTGGCCAGATCGGCCTCGACCCGGTTTCCATGCAGCTGGTGGACGGCTTCGAAGCGCAAACCGTGCGCGTTTTCGAGAACCTCAAGGCGGTGGCCGAAGCGGCCGGCGGTTCCCTGGCCGACGCGGTCAAGCTGAACATCTACCTGACCGACCTGGCCAACTTCGCCAAGGTGAATGAGGTCATGGCCCGCTACTTCAGCGAGCCCTATCCGGCCCGTGCCGCCGTCGGCGTGAAGGAACTGCCCCGCGGTGCGGTCGTCGAGGCCGACGCGGTGCTGGTGCTCAGCTGAGCCTGAGCTTGCCCGTGGAGTCCGCCGCCGCCACGCCGCCGCCTTCTGCCGCTCCGGCGAAGAAGCCGGCGGTGCGCGGCTGGCCGGGCGTCGGCCCGCAACTGGCCGAACGGCTGGCGAAGATCGACATCTTTTCGCCGGCCGACCTGATCTTCCACCTGCCGCTGCGCTACGAGGACGAAACCCGCCTGACCATGCTGGCCGATGCGCGCCCTGGCGTGCCGGTGCAGTGCGAGGTGGAGGTGCGCTCCTGCGAGGTCACGCCGCCGCCGCGCCGCCAGCTGGTGGCGCACGCCACCGACGCCAGCGGCGAGGTGATGCTGCGCTTCGTGCATTTCTACCCCAGCCAGCAGAAGCAGCTGGCGGCCGGCGCCCGCCTGCGCATTTTCGGCGAGCTGCGCGACGGCTTCTTCGGCGCCGAGATGATCCACCCGCGCATCAAGCCGGTGGCTGCCGGCGAGCCGCTGCCGGAGAGCCTGACGCCGGTCTATCCGACCACCGCCGGGCTGGCCCAGTCGGCGCTGCGCAAGCTGATCGGCGGGGCGCTGCGCCACAACGGCATCCGCGACGAGATGCCGGATGAGCTGCGCCGCCGCCTCAATCTGCCGTCCCTGCCGGATGCGCTGCGCCTGCTGCACGCGCCGCCACCGTCGGTGTCGATCCTCGACATCGAGGACCGCGGCCACCCGGCCTGGCAGCGGGTCAAGCTGGACGAGTTGCTGGCCCAGCAGATTTCCCTGCGCCGCGCCTACGCCGCCCGGCGCGCCAAGAATGCGCCCAGCCTGCCGCTGCTCGACACCCTGACCCGCGACCTGCTGGGCCAGCTGCCTTTCGCGTTGACCGGCGCCCAGACTCGCGCCTTTGCCGAGATCGCCCGCGACCTGGCTTCCGACCACCCGATGCAGCGTTTGCTGCAGGGCGACGTGGGCTCCGGCAAGACTTGCGTCGCCGCGCTGGCCATGCTGCAGGCCGCCGAGAACGGCCGCCAGGCGGTGCTGATGGCGCCGACCGAGATCCTCGCCGAGCAGCATTTCCGCAAGCTTGCCGCCTGGCTGGCGCCGTTGGGCATCGAGGTGGCGTGGTTGTCCGGCAGCCGCAAGAAGAAGGAGCGCGAGGCGACGATGGCCCGCCTCGCCAGCGGCGAGATCCTGCTCGCCGTCGGTACCCACGCGCTGATCGAAGACCCGGTGGCCCTGCCGCTACTGGCGCTGGCGGTGGTGGACGAGCAGCACCGCTTCGGCGTGCGCCAGCGCCTGGCCCTGCGCGAGAAGGGTCAGGCTGGCGAATCGCCGCACATGCTGATGATGTCGGCGACGCCGATCCCGCGCACGCTGGCGATGAGCTACTACGCCGACCTCGACGTGTCGGTGCTGGACGAGCTGCCGCCCGGGCGTACGCCGATCATCACTAAGCTGATCAAGGATGAGCGCCGCGACGAGGTGATCGCGCGGGTCCGCCAGGCCTGCGTGGCCGGCCGCCAGGCCTACTGGGTGTGCCCGCTGATCGAGGAGTCCGAGGCGCTGCAGCTGAAGACCGCCCAGGAGACCTACGAAATGCTGTCGGAGGCATTGCCCGACCTGCCGGTGGGGCTGGTCCATGGACGGCTGAAGAATGACGAGAAGTCGGCGACGATGGCCGCCTTCGTGGCCGGCGACATCAAGGTGCTGGTGGCGACGACGGTCATCGAGGTCGGCGTCGATGTGCCCAACGCCAGCCTGATGGTCATCGAGCACGCCGAGCGCTTCGGCCTCGCCCAGCTGCACCAGCTGCGCGGGCGGGTCGGCCGCGGTGTGCATGAATCGGTGTGCATCCTGATGTTCGCCCAACCCCTGTCGCAGACCGGCCGCGAGCGCCTGAAGGCGATCTACGAGAATACCGACGGCTTCGTGATCGCCCGCGAGGACCTGCGCATCCGCGGCCCCGGCGAGTTCATCGGCGCCCGCCAGAGCGGTGTGCCCTTGTTGCGCTACGCCGACCTGGAAGAGGACGCGGTGCTGGTGGATATCGCCCGCGAGCTGGCCGAGGAGATCCTGCGCGACGCCCCGCGCGTCGCCGACGCCGTCACTGCCCGCTGGTTCGGTGGCCGGGCGGCGCTGTTGAAGGCGTGAGGGCGGGCTGCCCGTTTGTGCGGTTGCCGGGGTTAATGGCAATAGCCCCCACGGGGATCGGCCACTACAATACGGCCGCTTTCCTTCGTATCCCTGCTTTCCGATGACCCTCGCCCATTTCCCGGGTCGCGACCCTTTTCGTATGGCGGCCTGGCGTGCGCCGCGCGGTATGCGCGGCTGGCTGACCGACGATAGCTCGCTGACGGCCCGTATCCGTGCCCGTTGCGGGCGGTTTTCACTCAAGGTGGTGAGCCAGGGCAAGGGGGTCGTGCTGCCGGACGAGATGGCGGCGCTCGGCGTATATCGCCATGGCGACCTGTGGCAGCGGGAAGTCCTGCTGCTGGCCGATGGGGCGCCGGTGGTGTTCGCCCGCTCGCTGGTAGCCGGCACGTCGATTCCGGCTGCCTGGCATCTGCTGCGCCAACTGGGCGGGCGGCCGCTGGCGGCGGTGCTGTTCGACGACCCGCGGGTGCGTCGTTCGCCGCTGGAGGCAGCCCGCCTGGATGCCCGCGATCCGCGCTGGCACGATGTGCGGCAAGCCACCGGCCGGCCGGATCTGCCGCCGCTGTGGGCACGCCGCTCGGCTTTTCACCGCAGCGGCTCGCCGCTGTTGATCACTGAAGTCTTCTTGCCCGCGATCGGGAGCCTGGCACCATGATGAGTCTGACCTTTTCCGAACGGATGTCCGAATACGGCAAGCTGATGCGCATCGACAAGCCCATCGGCACCTTGTTGCTGCTGTGGCCGACCTTGTGGGCCCTGTGGGTGGCCGGGGAGGGGCGGCCGTCGCTGCTGGTGGTGGCGATCTTCGTGGTCGGTACCTTCTTGATGCGCTCGGCTGGCTGCGTAATCAACGACTACGCCGACAAGGACTTCGACGGTCATGTGGAACGCACCCGCAATCGCCCCCTCGCGGCACGGCGGGTGACGCCGAAGGAGGCCCTGCTGCTGGCTGCCGGGCTGGCGCTGGTGTCCCTGTTGCTGATCCTGCCACTCAACGGGCTGACCATCGCGCTCAGCGTGCCGGCGGTGTTCCTGGCTGGAAGCTACCCCTACACCAAGCGTTTTCTGGCGATTCCGCAGGCTTACCTGGGTATCGCCTTCGGCTTTGGCATCCCGATGGGTTTTGCTGCGTTGCAGGGCGATGTGCCGGCTGTGGCCTGGGTGATGCTGGTGGCCAATGTGTTCTGGGCGGTGGCCTACGATACCGAGTACGCGATGGTGGACCGTCCGGACGACTTGAAGATCGGCATCAAGACCTCGGCGATCACTTTCGGCCGCTACGATGTGGCCGCCGTGATGACCTGCTATGCGGTGACGCTGGCGCTGATCGGCTGGGCTGGCCTGCACACCGGCCGCGGCGCTGTGTTCCTGGCCGGGCTGGCGGTGGCCGCGGGCATCATGGTCTATCACTACACGCTGATCTGCGAACGTGACCGGCCAAAGTGCTTCAAGGCCTTTCTGCACAACAACTGGGTCGGTGGAGCGATCTTCGCCGGTTGGGTGCTGGACTACCTGTTGGCGTCCGTTCAGTAAGCCTCAGTGGCGCTGGCGTGCCGCGATGAGGGGCGCCAGCAACTCCACCGTGCGTGCGGTGGCGCCCCGGTGGGCGCGGGCAAAGGCGCGCCCGGCCTCGCCGATGGCCTGACGGCGCGGCGCGTCGTCGAGGAGTTCGACGGCATCCCGTAGACCGGCTTCGATGTCAGTCGCGCGCAGCGCGGCACCGGCCTCGATGGCCTGCTCGCAGACCGCCGTGAAGTTGAAGGTGTGCGGGCCGACGATCACGGGGCAGCCGACAACACTGGCCTCGATGGGGTTCTGCCCGCCAAGCTTTTCCCACGAACCGCCGATCAGCGCCACGTCGGCGGCGGCGTAATACGCATACATCTCGCCCATCGAATCGCCGAGCCACACGCGGGTGTCGGCGGCCAGCGGCGTGTCTTCCGAGCGGCGCTGCATCGTGAGGCCGCTGCGTTTGATCAGGCGGGCCACCTCGTCGAAGCGTTGCGGATGGCGGGGTACGATCACCAGCAATGCGTCCGGCGGTGTCAGCCGCGCGAAGGCTTCCAGCAGCGGGCCTTCCTCGCCGTCGCGGGTGCTGGCGGCGAGCAGCACGCGGCGCTGGCCGAAGCCGGCGCGGAAGCGCTGGCCCAGTTCCAGCAGGGCCGCCGGGGCCTCGATGTCGAACTTGATGTTGCCGGTGACCGCCGCGGTGGCGGCGCCGAGCTCGGCCAGCCGGCGGCGGTCGCCCTCGCTCTGGGCGCCCACCCTGGTGAGGTGGGCGAAGGCGTCGCTGGCCAGCCGGCCGATGCGCCGGTAGCCGCGGGCGGAGCGTTCCGACAGGCGCGCGTTGACCATCGCCAGCGGCGTGCCGCTGCGCCGGCAGGCTTCCACCAGGTTGGGCCACAGTTCGGTTTCCATCAGGATGCCGACGTCCGGGTGGTAGCGGCGCAGGAAACGCCGCACCGCCCACGGGAAGTCGTAGGGCAGGTATACGCTCTGCACCCGCGGCGCAAGTTCGCCAAACAGCTCGGTGGCGGTGGCACGGCCGGTGGGCGTCATGTGGGTCAGCAGCACACCGTGTTCCGGGTAGGCGTCGAGCAGGGCGCGCAGCAAAGGCGCGCAGGCTCGGGTCTCGCCGACCGACACCGCGTGCAGCCAGATCAGAGGCCCGGCGGTGCGCGTGCGGTAGCTGCCGATGCGCTCGCCCAGGTGATGCAGGTACTCGGGTTGGCGGCGTGCACGCCAGGCCAGGCGCAGCACGATCAGCGGTGCGGCCAGGTACCAGGCGGCGGTGTACAGGAAGCGAGGGATCAAGGGGCGCAAGGGTGGTGCGGAGGCGGCAGTATAAAGTCGTAGCGGAAAGCACGGATAGGGCCGAGCGCCGATTTACCCTGTCATTGGGCCGTGCGAAAATGCCAGTCTCTTGGCCGGTTTATTCGCGCGTCGTTTTTTCTGCGCAGGCCGAACCCGCTTTCAACTACCCAGGCGTTTCCGCAACCATGAAAATCCTCGTAACCGGTGCCGCAGGTTTCATCGGCATGCATACCTCCCAGGTTTTGCTGGGCCGTGGCGATCAGGTCGTCGGCATCGACAACCTCAACGACTACTACGACGTCCAACTCAAGCACGACCGCTTGGCCCGCCTCACGCCCCACGAGAACTTCCGTTTCGTGAAGATGGACGTGGCCGACCGGGAAGGCATGGAGAAGCTGTTCGCCGAAGAGAAATTCGACCGCGTCATCCATCTGGCGGCCCAGGCCGGCGTGCGCTACTCGCTGGTCAATCCCCACGCCTACGTGGAGAGCAACCTGGTCGGCTTCATGAATATCCTCGAAGGCTGTCGCCATAACAAGGTGCAGCATCTGGTGTATGCCAGCAGCTCTAGCGTGTATGGCGGCAATACCAGAATGCCATTCTCCGAGCATGACAGCGTGGATCACCCGGTCAGCATCTACGCCGCCACCAAGAAGGCCAACGAACTGATGGCCCATACCTACAGCCATCTGTACGGTCTGCCCACCACCGGGCTGCGCTTCTTCACGGTGTATGGCCCGTGGGGCCGGCCCGACATGGCCCTGTTCCTGTTCACCAAGGCCATCCTCGAAGGGCGGGCCATCGACGTGTTCAACCACGGCAAGATGAAGCGCGACTTCACCTATATCGACGACATCGTGCAGGGCGTGATCAAGACCCTCGACCACACCGCTGCTGCCGACCCGGCTTATAACGCGGACCAGCCCGACCCGGGTCGCAGCAACGTGCCTTACCGGGTCTTTAATATCGGTAACAACGATCCGGTAGAACTGATGGCCTTTATCGAAGCGATCGAAGCTGCCGTCGGCGTGAAGGCTGAGAAGAACTTCCTGCCGCTGCAGGACGGCGACGTACCGGCGACCTACGCCAATACGGACGAACTCAACGCCTGGACCGGTTTCGTGCCGGCAACGCCGGTGGCGCAGGGCGTCGGCCGCTTCGTGGAGTGGTACCGGTCTTATTTCGGTCTTTAACTTGTAGTAAGCAGGCGTCGGCGCATATCGAGGCTTGAGTCGGAAGGGGCTCGACGTGCCTCACGGCAATAGGATTCATATGCGCCAAATTGCGAAAAAGTGCAGTTTTATTCCCTGCCCTATTGGGATATAAAAAAATGATGCGTCGTTTCCCCAAGTTCTAGTTGTGTGTGATAATCACGAGGGATGTTGTGTTTGTGCAACACGTCGGCTTCCGTGTGTTTTGCTTCCTGGAGTAGCTTGACACACAGGTTGGGGCACGGATACCTTGCGTCCAACCCTGATACTGAAAGCGGTTGAGGGTTGTATCTTTGCAGCGGATTCACTAATTGAGGAGAATTTCATGGCTGTCGCTGATTACATCAGTACTGTTCAAAAGATTTATATTGCATTTTATCAGCGGCCCGCTGATCCTGATGGTTTGAACTACTGGGCGCAGCAGCTTGATGCTGCGCACGGGAATGTTGCTTCCATTATCAACAACTTCGCAACTTCCCCTGAAAGCGCCGCGCTCTATGGCCCGATCACCAGCGCTACGATTGGTAGCGTCATTGACAGCATCTACATGGGGCTCTTCAACCGGGCTCCGGATGCCGCTGGTAAGCAGTTTTATGTAGATGGCTTTGCCAAGGGCGATTTCACTGCGGGCTCCATTGCCCTCGCCGTCCTTAACGGTGCCCAGAACAGCGATCTGAACGCCATCAACAACAAGGTGGCGGTTGCGCAAGCCTTCGTCGCCGCTCTCGATACGCCGGTCGAAGTTGCCGCCTATTCCGGCGATGCCGCTGTTCAAACCGCCCGCGACCTGCTCGCGTCGGTGGTTTCGACCACCAATCCCGCGACCTTCTACGGTGTCGATAACGCCATTCAGCAAATCGTCAATGGCTCGGTCGAGCATGTCTTCACGCTGAAGACCGTCGACGTTGCATATGTTCCCCCGACCACTGCCATTTACTGGGGCTACAATCCCCACGACAACACCAGCGCCACTGGTGCTCCGGCTGATGGCGGTATCCCGGTTGCCGATCTGCTCAATTTCCTGACCAGCATCACCGGCCTGACCTTCGCCGAACTGGGTGTTATCGATCCGAATACCGGTAATCCGTTCCAGAACGTCACCAACCTGACGTTGAGCAACCCCCTGAGCTCCACCGGCGGTCAAAACGCCAATAACGGTGGTTCCAACCAGCTGACCATCACCTACGCCGATGGCACGACGCTGACCACCGAAGCCAAGCTTGGTACCGAGTACTTCGATTTCCTGAATGGCCTGCTGTTCGACAAGAATGGCAATACTCGTCTTTTCGAGAAGGTCATTTCCTCGGGTTCCAGCGGCGAAAGCGCTCCGGCGATCAAGCTGACCGGCTCCGTCAACAACGGCGGCACCGTGGAGCAAGGCTTCACCACCGCTGGCGATGACACCATCGTTGCGGGCCGTCTGGATCTGCTGCACGGCGCGTACATTGATGGCGGCGCTGGCTACAACATCCTTGAAGTCGATGCCAAGGGCCAGTACGCACAACCGCTGCAACTCCTGAACATCCAGGAAGTCCGCGTTAACGATCTGCCGAACTTCTACACTGACGCGAGCGGCGTCGACCACTACCCGGATCTGACCAACCAGCTGGATCCGACCAACAACGACAGCTGGCTCGACCTGAGCCGCGCCACCGCGATCAAGCGTCTGGTCGTGACGGACGAGAGCGCCAACAGCGGCAACCTGACCATCGTTGGTGTCCGCAATGCGGCCACCCTGCGCCTGGAAGGTGGTTTTGCTGGTGGTGACAACGACCTGACCGTGCAATACGGTCAAGGCCAGACCGGTACGCTCAACCTCGAGCTGGCTGTCGGCACCGTTGATGGCACCATCAACCTGCTGCAAAACGCCTCGGTGTTGAACATCGACTCCCAAGGCGTCGAAAACTACCTGAACCACTTCTTCGCGGGTGGCAACATCAGCCGCATGATCGTGACCGGTACGGGCGTTTTCGGTGCTGCTGGCAATATCGCCTCGAGCTTCAACGCTGGCCGCCCCGCCATCATCGATGCCAGCGCCAATACCGGCGGTCTGGACATCGAACTCGACGGCCACTACAACCTGAAGGTCACTGGTACTCAGGCTGATGACGAAATCATCGCCCGTAACAGCACCAAGGTTGTCATCGCCGCCGGTAATGGCGACAACACCATCACGACCGACGGTAGCCAAACCGTCAATATCACTGCGGGTACCGGTGCTGACACCATCTCCGCGCTGAACGGCAAGACCGTCGTGATCGATGCGCAGGGTGGCAACAATGTCATCGACGCCAGCCAGAACGTTGGTAGCGCCAACTTCGGTACGGCGAGTGTCTCCATCACCACCGGCAGCGGCAATGACGTCATCACCGCGGTCCGTAACGATGTCGTGACCATCAATGCGGGTGACGGCGCCAACAAGATCGAAGTCAGCGCCAACACCATCAACATCACCACCGGTGCCGGCAACGACAAGCTCGTGCTCTCCGGCATGGATACCGTGTTCCCGCAAGGTGACAACGTTTCCGGCGACAACACCGATAACTACCCGGTGGTCATCAACGGCGTTACCCAACCGGGCGCGCTGCTGAACATCGATGTCGGTGGCGGCAACAACACCATCGTCCTCGGTCGCGATCCGTTCGGCGTTGATACTGGTGCTCAATTCGGCATCACCGCGCTGGAAGGTTCCAGCATCACGGGTTCGAACATCTCCCTGTTCGTCGAGAACAACAGCAACCTGACTCAGGCGACGCTGACCGGCATCACCAACGTGACGCTGAAGCAGGAACTGACCATCACTGCTGCCCAGTTCTCCAGCATCGGCGCTGCTGCGTTCAACGTGTACCACGCCGCCTTCGGTGCGACCGAAGACCTGCACATCGTTGTGAGCAGCGACACCACGCTGAGCAGCCTGGTCGACCTGACCAAGCTCAGCACCAACGTGCGTCTGAGCTTTGAACTGCACAACGGCGCCACGCTGACCCTGTCGGCTGAAGAGCTGTCCAAGTACGTGGCTGTCAATGGCATCCATGCCGACGACGGCCTGAATGGCAAGGTCGTGATCACCAGCGCGGGCGAGAATTTCGATCCGTTCAACAGCGGTGACAGCTACCAAGTGATTACCGGCGGCACGGTTGCGGGCGGTTCGCTCGACAACCTCGGCGTCAATGTCACGATCGTGCGTACCGCCAATGGTTACGAGCGTCCGGCTCCCGCCACCTCGACAGACACCCTGACCATCGACTCCGACGGGACCCCGGTCGTCGGCTCTGCTGTCATCAGCGAAGCCCAGACCCTGAAGATCGTTGGCGGCCAGAACCTCACCTTCAACAAGGTTGTGGATCTGGGCGGCGAAGCCGCGCTCAAGGGTGTGGACAACGTCTACGGTCAAACCATCAACGGTGTGGCTCAAACCACGCCGAACGGTACGTATATTGTCGCGACCGGCGACCTCTCGCCCGAAAGCGATGGTTTCAAGGTCGATTTCTCCGCGCTGACCGGTACCCTGAGCGGCCTGACCCTGGATCACTTCCAGGACGTCAAGCAGATCATCGGTAACAACACCGGCACCCGCATCGATGTCAAGCTCAACGCCGACGTCGGCGCTCCGGGCGTTGGCAAGGGTCTGAACACCAGCGGTGTGGCTGAGTACGTCGTCACCTCGATCGACACCAACCAGGATGGTGCCAAGGATTCTGGCAGCACCGTCATCGTCAACCTGTGCGACCTGACCAAGGACGTCACCACCATCGGTCTGCAAGGGAACGTCGGCAACACCCTGAAGATCACCGGTGTGCCTTGGGGCGTCGTTGCTCCGCACATCCTGCTGGAAGGCGATCATCTCGCCAACTGGAGCGATGAAATCAAGGCCAACGGCAACCCGGATACGTCCAACATCGGTACCGTTGAAGTTGATTACTTCAACGCAGGTGCGCCGGCAATCATCGACATCAACAATGGTGGCGTGGCCCTGGGCACGACCTCCACGGGTGGCGAGCGCAAGTTCGCGATCGATGGCATCAAGCTGGTGAACGCTGTCTCCGCAACGGTCAATGTGACCGACGGCGACGCCGTGATCGCATCCATCGCTGATGTGGCCGTCACGCCGACCCTGAAGACCTTGACCGTCACCGCGACCGAAGACGTCACCGTGACTGCAGAACTGCCCGATTCGCTGAACAAGATCGACGCTTCTGCCGTGACCGGTGTCTTCACCGCGACCATCGACCATTCCGAGGTTGCTCACCCCGTCGACTTCACCTTTGTGGGTGGCGCGGGTGGCACGGTGCTGTCGCTGGATGACGTCGTTGCCGGTACCCAAACTTCCATCGACGGCGGCCCGCTGGGCGCCACGCTGAAGGTTTCCGGCGATGTCGAACTCGACAACGCTACGCTGGCCAACGTCACCCACGTGGTTCTGGCGAATGGTGCTGATCTCTCCCTGAACTTCACCGAGTTCGCGGCCATCGGCGCTGCCAATATCACCGTCGTCGAGGGAACCTTTGATCTCCCCCACCCGGCTGGCACGCTGAACCTCGTTGGTCTGAGCAACCAGCCGTTCTCTGTGACCAACCTGACCACCGGTGTTAACCTCGGCACCGTGACCCTGGCGACCGACGCTGTCGTGACCCTGGATCCCGCCACCGACCTGACTGGTGTGGACGGTCTGGTGCTGCACAAGGATCAGGTGCTGAACCTGACTGCAGCCCAGTATCAGGAACTGGTGAAGAGCAACCCCCTCGCGCTCTCTCTCATCACGGTTGACGGCGGCCAGAAGGCTACGGTCAACATCACCGACCTGACCCAGGCGGATGTGGCCAAGGGCTTCGACACCAGCCTTATCGCTAGCCAGATCAACCTCAGCCTGACCCTGGCTGAAGATGTCAACTTCCCGGTCGATCAGACCATCCCGGTTGCCAAGGTTCTGACCAACCTGGCCGGTGTGGACACCATCAACGTCGGTGACAACCTGACCCTCGGCCTGCCGCACGTCGAAGACGCCAGCGGTGTGAAGATCGTCGGCGGCACCAGCAGCACCGTGGTGATCCACGATGCGACTCTGGGCCTGACCACCAGCATCGACGCTTCCGGCTTCGATGTGGACAGCCTGCAAGTGCTCAACACGCTGGTGGGTGGCTCCAACATCGACGGGATCTTCGCGGGCCTGCCGGCACGTGTGATCAAGACGGTCACCAACGGCGAAGGCAACGTCCTCGAAGTCGACCAGACGGTCAATGTCACGGCGGGTACCACCGTGCCGGGCGGCCTGGATGTCTTCAAGACCGAAAACAACGTCGAAGTGCAGAATCTGACGGTCAATCTGCTGGGCGGTGCCGACGTTAGCGGTGATCTGGGCATTGCTTCCGTGTCCAAGGACCCGCTGCTGCACACCCACCTGAAGAGCCTGACGATCAACTCGTCCGGTACGGCTGCCAACATCCTGTCCGGCAAGACCACCAACATCATCGCGGGTGACATCGATCCGTTCGCTGGTCTGGGTACTGTCGATAACAACCTGCTGAACGTCACCATCAACGCCACCCAGGCGCTGCAAGTTGGCGGCAGCATCAAGTTCTCGTCGGTTGTCGGCGACGATGCGGTTACCGGTAACGATGACTACCAAGCCACCGCCACCCTGAATGTCACTGGCTCCGCCGATGTGACGATCCAGCACTTGGACGTGACGGATACCGAAGTCAGCACGCTGGCCATCAACACCACCAGCACGGGTACGCTGACGGTGACGGGTGGTTCCGCAGCCATTCTGGGCGAGACCAATGGTCCGTTCGTGCCGGGTCCGGTGACCAATCACTTTGACAAACTGGTGTTCTCCGGCACCGGTAATGTTGTGCTCGGTGATACCGACACCGCCACGCCGCAGTTCGGTCTCGAAGCCGACAATCTGTCCAAGATCGACGCTTCGGCCCTGTCCGGTAACCTGAACCTGGGCCAGATCACGGATATCGATTCCGAGAACTTCGCCTTCATCTCCGGTACCGGCGTGACCAAGCTGACGCTGACCAACGACGTCCTGGACAAGATCGAGACCACCGATACCGGCTGGAGCTTCGACCTGACCAAGGCTGCGGCGGGTAGCGAACTGCACCTCGGTTCCTCCACTGCGGCGATTCCGCTGAACTTCCAGGGCGGTGCGCTGAATATCGCGCTCGGTGCCAATGCGACCCTCTACATCGATGGTCTGCCTGGCTCCACGGTTGATCTGACCGCGCTGGACAGCGTTTCCATCACCGGTGCGAAGTCCATTGTGCTGGCGGCGGGTGTCCACCTGGTCCTGACGGCTGCCGAAGCCAACGGTCTGCACATCGTTGCCGATCCGAGCGTCGTTCTCGACAAGAACGCTGCCGGCTACGATGCAAGCAAGGTGCCGTCCGTCAATATCATCAACCTGGATACGGCTGCCACCGATCTCAGCGGCATCGAGTCCCACATCGCGGGCACGGTCACGCTGAAGGAAGCTGCGAACCCCACCTACGCTCACCAGGCGGATGTGGCGCTTGCTGCAGCAACCGATCTGGGCGCCTTCTCGGTGACCCTGAACGACGTCGACTCCCTCGTGGGTACTGACAATGAGATGGCTGGCCAGACCATCCGCTTCGCTACGGCGACGCAGGCCCAGCGCAAGATCATCGTCGTCGGTGCAGATAGCAATGCCGGTACTCCTTGGACTGGCGCAGCTGACGGTTCTCTCGAGCGTGACACCAACGTGGTGTGGAACTTCAACACCATCAACACAGCCAACGGCAAGATCGACACCAGCGGCTACGCTGCGTCGCTGGGCCGTGTGTGGGTGAATGACGCACTGGTCAATGGCAAGAACGTCGAGGACATCTTCTCCAGTCCGAGCGCGGTTCAAGCCAACCCGACCGAGGGCATCATCAACCTGAACAGCACCACGATCATCCGTGTTGCCAACACCGCCGATCTGAGCACCTTCACGAACAACCTGAACGTGAATCGTACGGTGGAAGTCGATGCCTTCACTTCGCTGCCGGCGGGTCTGGTCTTCAACAACGCCGACAAGCTGGTGGGCGTGCAGAACCTGACCCTGGATCTGGGCGGTGCAGTGACGCTGGGTGCCATCTCCGTGGATGACATCGTTGCGGCGAATATCGCCAACAACAACAGCTTCGGCACGCTGACCATCAACTCCAAGCTGGCTGGGCCGGTGACCGATACCTACTTGCTGCCGCAAGGTTTCGATCCGCTGAAGAACGTCTATCCGACCGCGCACAACGTGGTGGGTGACATCTCCAGCGGCGCATCCCGCGGTGAGCTGACCAACGTCGTGCTCAACGCGACCGGTGTGGAACTGGATACGGGTACCGTCAAGTTCAACGAAACGACGAACGCGACGACCAACCCGACGAAGAACTCGACTGCCGGTTTGGTGGTGGAAGGTAGCAAGGACGTGACGGTCAAGTCGGTGGATGCGACCGATACCGACCTGACCGCTGTCGCGGTCGTCAATGTGGGTACTGCTGATCTGACCGTGACGGGTGCCAGCCCGGCCGTTCAGTTGGGTACTGCTGTGGAAACGCTGGTTGTTGGCGTTGCCGCTGGTGGTTCGACCGTTACGCTGGGCAAGGTGGACGCCACGACTGGTGCCGTCATCAACGCCGGTGTTGCGGGCCAAGAAGTGAGCTTCATCACGACGGGTATTGTTGGCGACCCTGGTACCGTCAGCACTGTGGATCTGGGCACCCTGGCCCAAATCGACAGCACCAACGACGACCGCAACCACGATGGTGACACCACCGACTTCGGTGATGCCGCCTTCACGCTGACTGCGGGTTCTGGTGTTGTGACGAAGGCGAAGGTGGGTGCCGCCAACGGCCTGACTCCGACGTTGAACGCACATAGCGAGTGGGTGTTCGACTACACGAACGCAGCAGTTGGCAGTTCCCTGACGCTGACCTCCACGGCCAGCCTGCAGCAGTACTCCACCCTTGACCTGGTCAACGTGCCGTTGATCATCGACGGGGCGGTGGATCTGAGCCAGCTGATCGACGATGCAGCGACTGCTTCCGTGACCGAAGGCCTGCAGGTCGTCGGTGGTTCCATCACGGTTCTCGCCGGTGCAACCCTGACCCTGACGGCCGCTCAGGCACATGCCCTCGATGTGGCTAATGTGCAGATCTACGGTGCCGGTACGCTGAAGCTGACGGGCGATGCATCCAACCTCACCCTGGGTGCCAACCTCCACACGGCATCGGTGGATATCTCCGGCGTGACCCTGGTCGCGGCTCCGGCGGTGGGTGCGGATGCGGACAACAAGGTCAATCTGACCGCGTTGGTCGGCTCCAAGCTGACTGCTGCTGATCCTGCCTTCCTGCCCCAGACCATCGTCGGCTCGCCGAGCGATGATCTGATCACCACCACGGCCAATGGTGCCAACGTGATCTCCGGTAACGGCGGCAACGACACGGTCGATGTCTCCGGTACCAATCACCACAACACCATCAACGTGACGTCGGGTACGGATGCTGTTGTTGGCGTCCAGACCGGTGACGTGCTGGTTGTGTCTTCCGGTGCAACGGCTAACGTCACCGCCAACGGCCCCTTCATCGCCACTGCCGCCACGTCGAATAACGGCACCGCGACCATCACGGGGACGGATGTCGATGTGAGCCACGCCACGGGTTCCAACGGCTTCAACGTGATTGGCACTGGCCTTCTCTTTACGCCCAGCACCTTGATCGGCAGCGCTCAGGCTGACGTCATCAACGGCGGTAACCAGGGCTATGTCGGCAGCTTTGACACGCTGACTGGTAGCGGTGGTGCGGATACGTTCGTGTTCGACGTCCATACCTCCACGCCGGCCACGTTGTCGGCGGTTGGGACTCCGATTGCTGCGGTGGATCAGGAAACCATCACCATCAACACTGATGGGCTGAACAACAATCCGACCCAGGCAAATGTGACGATCAACTACACGGTCAATTCGACGATTGCAGCAGTGGTGGTCGACTTGTCCCATGTGGATCTGACCAGCAAGCAGGCTGTGACTACTTCGATCGCCGCCGCACTGGATGCAATCCCGGGTGTGGATGCCAAGGCCGAGCAGGTTGGCGGTGTCTGGCAGGTGACGGCGCAAGGAGTGACGGGCGGTAAGCTCGATATCAATTCCGTGACTCCGGGTGGTGCTGACATCGGTGCTTTGACGTTCAATGCCGTCGATCACGCCACTGGCGATGTTATTCAGCAGAATGACATTGCGATTTCGGGTCCGGCCACTGCGATCGGCGAGGTCTACAACATCACGGCAACGCTGGCCGACGGCACTACGATCGTTGCAGACTACGCGGCAACTGCGTTGGACATGCTTGCTCCGCTCACGTTGAATGCTGACATTGCACTCAAGTTCAACACCCTGGCGGCTGGCAAGATTCTGGCACTTGCGACGCCTACCGGAATTCACTTCACGGATGTGAATGCCGACGACGGTGGTTACACGCTGAGCTTCAGCTCGACGGGTGCTGTCGATGGTTCCGGTGCATCGAAGTTCCAGCCGGCCGTTCCTGTTCCGAACCCGCTTGTTCAGTATGTCACTGCGCTTGACCTCTATCAGAGCGCTGATATCGTCACCGACTTCACCAGCGGTACGGATCACCTCAAGCTGAATGTGGCGGCGGGTACCAGTGCCAACTACAAGGAAGCGGCGGCTGCTACCGACATCAGCACTGCGTTGATCAATGCGAATTTGAACTTCGCGGCTGGCGCCGGTACGGTCCAGTACTACCTGGGTTGGATCACCGCTGACAACTCTGTTCCGGGCAACGACACCACGTCGGGCACCACGATCAAGAATGGCGACACCGTTGGTGTGCTGTTCGTCGATTCCAACAAGGATGGTACGGCCGATATGGCTGTCCGCCTGGTCGGGGTTGATGCCACCAAGCTTGATCACGCCGATATCGTTGCCTAAGCAAGCGTGCTAACGGACTGGACCCGATATACAGTCGGGTCCAGTCAAAAAATACAACCCTCGGGTCTCACAAGGATCCCGAGGGTTTCTTTTTTGGTAATCGGTGTTTTTTCTTTGTTGAATCTCCTGTCATGAATACAACGCTTGTGGCTTTGCGCTCCGATGAGCACCGCATGCACGGCTTCCGTCGTGTCGAGAATTACCGTTTTGCCCTCAATCAACCTGTAGTTGCGGTGCAACTGGCCGAACTCAGCGCCCTGGTTCCAACCCTGCCTCTTGCTTTCGCCAAACTGCCGGGGGGGCGCTTCATGCTGGTTGCGGTGACCGGCTTTGCAGATGGACGCAATTTGATGATCAATGAGGCGGGGCGATGGGGGGGCTTGTATCTCCCCAATCAGTTCCGGGCCTATCCGTTCAGCCTGCAAGTCTCGCTTTCCGGTACGGAGGGCCAGAGCGATCCGGAGAGGCGGTTTGTCCTCTGTTTTGATCACGCCAGCGGTCTTTATCGTGAAACCCCGAGCCTGGCGGCAGGCGAAGTCCGTTTCTTCGATGATGAGGGGCAGCCGCAGCCCATGATCCAGGATATATCGAACTTCCTGACCCAGACGGCGGTGGCCCAGGAGGTGACCCAGCAGGCAGTCGCCGCGCTGGAAAAGGCGGAATTGCTGACGCCCTGGCAATTGCCCGCAGAGAGCGAACAACAATTGCCGAAGGGCTTATATCGGGTGGATGAGGCGCGGCTTCAGGAACTGGACGGCGCACAACTCGACTCACTGCATAGGCTGCATGCATTGACTCTGGCTTATGGTCACCTTTTCTCGATGAGCAGGGTTGTTGTACTGCAGCGCCTGCAGCAGGAACACCGGAAGCACGTGAAGGTGCCGCCCGCTGTTGATCTTGACCTGCCGCAGAAGCTCTTCGATTTGACGCAGTCGGATACGTTGAAATTCAACTGGTAAGCCACGTCGCTGGACGGCATTGCGGTGCTTGAATGGCCGGCCCGCCGTGGTAGCCGGACGGGTTTGCCGGAGAACCCCATGTATTTCTACTATCTGACTCGTCCGCTGCAATTGCGCACGCGGGAACAAAGCAAGTATCTGCCCGCGGCGGCAAAGCCGGGTGCGCCGGCTGCTACCGAGGTGTATGTTGCTGCGCAGCGGGAAGTGAAGTTGATCCACCAGGCGGTACGCCAGACTTATCCGGATACGCCCCCGGGAGACACATTGCGTTTGCTGGCGCCCGCCATGCAGGGCTTATTGCCGGGCGTTCCGCCGCGTCTTGGGGCCGAAGAAGGGTTGGCCACGAATGGAAAGGTGCAGGCGGATTGCCTGGCCGGACAGTTGCTGGCGTTGCGGGCTGCCCAGCCCGATCGCCAGCATTTCCGCTTTCTGCTGGTCAATGGCTTCGGTGCCAATCTGGGTGACAATCTCGTCGGCCTCACCGCTTTTCGTCATGTGCTGCCTGTGCTGCAGGCACATCTGCCCCATTTCTCGGTGGATGTGCTGTTGGGGTGGCACGGTCACGATGAGCTGGCTTACCAGTTTCAGGGCCTGCAGGGTGTCGATACCATTCATACACAAGGGCTCACGCTGGCCGAACTCGGTCGCTACCAGGCTCTGTTCGATACCAGCAATCTGATCGAGGCGCCGCGTTACGGGGAGCTGCCGATGGTCGATTGGTATTTGTGGTGGATGGGCGTGGATTACTGTGCGATTGCACCGGAGGCCAAGCGCAACACGCTTGCCCTGCGGGACGCGGATCGCGGGGTCATCGCGGCGCGTCTGGCACAGATCGAGGCGGGGCCACGAATTCTGATCAATCCGAGCGCGTCCGTGCCGCTGCGCAGCATGCCGGGGCCCGCGCTGCATCGACTTGTCGTCCGGATTCTCTCCGATTGGCCGACGGCTCAGATCGTGCTCGTCCAGTCGTTTGATGTGGAACATCCGCGGATTCATGCGCTGGATGATGTGGTGAACACGCCCGGTCGGCTGGCTGCCCTGACTGCGGCGGTGGATGCCTTGATTGGGGTGGATACCTATACCCAGCATCTCGCCGATGCCACGGCGACGCCGGCGGTGACCATTTGTACGACGATGGGCGCCGAGCTCTTTCCCTATTACCCCCTTCAGGCCATACAGCTCCTGCCCCGCGCTGCAGCTTTGGCGGGTTGGGGGCGGCCCAAGGTTCCGGATGCGGAGTGGCATGGGATGGCCGCAGACTATGCGCTTGCCTGGCAGGAACTGGAGCCAGGGATTCTCCTTGAGACGCTACGGCGCGTCATGGCACGGAAGGCGGCAGATCCGGAGGCCTGGGCTCCCCGCTTCCGTTCGGTGAGGGCGGCTGCCGCGGTAGTGTCTCCCCTGCGTCGGCGGGAGGATCCGCTGGCTGGTGTGCTCGACGAGGTACTCAGCGATCTGGTTGCGCAGGTCTTGCGGGCCGGCGACACGGTTGTGCATCTCGGGCCGGGGGAAGGCGTGGTGACGCTGGGTCTGGCTCAGGCTGTGGGCCATCACGGGCGCCTGATTGCGATCGAGCCGCGTCGTGTCCTGCACCAGCAACTCTGCGCCAGGCTTGCCGAAGCGGGGTGTGGGTGGGCCGAGGTCCATTTCGCCTTTCCCGAGGGGGAGGGACTTGCCCTGCGTGAGATCCAGGCCCTGAGGACGATGGATGAGTATCGGCCGCTGATGTTCGCAAATAGCCGGCAACCCGAGCCCGTCGTTTGTTGGCCGCTCGATACCCTGAACCTGGCTGTCTGTGCGTTGCTGGTGATCTATTCTCCGCTGGCGCTTTGCTCTGTCCTCGAGGGAGCGCGGGACACCCTGGTTCGCCTGCGGCCGGTGGTGTTGATCGGTGTGCTTGAACAGGCTGAGTTCGAGGCTTTCGAATCCTGGCTTACCGCACTGGATTATCGTGTCCGCATCCTGTTGATAGGGCCTGCGGCGCGGCCAGGGGCGGCGGCCGACTATGGCATCCTGATTGCCGAGCCGGCCGTTGGCCCGTCTGTTATGGGCGAACCACCGTGAAGCCTGCAGTTGAATTTGACGTCAAGGCAGTGGTGAGAGGGTATTGCTTCACCCTTGGCGATAGCAAGACTGTGGAATGTTGATGTATGTCCAGCCCAGTTCCGTGGCATGGGTTTTTACTTTGTTGCATGCCATTCTCGATTGCGATATGAGTTTGGCAAGTTCTTCCCCGCGAGCGAGTATTTTCGTCGGGTGCGCGGTGTCCGGAAACGAATAGCTGTTGGGGCCTTCTTTACTCGTGGGATTGAACAGGTCAATGCCGAGCAAGCGCTCGGCAAAAATCTCGGGAAGCGGGTTGTATAGACTGGGGTAGTGAAGCATGACCGGTATGGCGAACTGTTTGAATACAACAAAGTTCGAGCCTGAGCGCTTGCCCCAAAATCCATAATAGGAGACCGTGGCGGCTTGGCCGATTAGAAGCAGGGCCACCAAGGCCAGGGTCGTCTTGTGGCCCAGGCGGGCGATGGCGAGTACCAGTCCGAAAGTGATCGGAATAGCGAGCCAATAGGCATAACGTCCAAAAACCGTCTGGCCATGATTCCAGTTGGTCGAGGATAAGGACGGCAAAGCCATCGTGACGCTGATGGCGATTCCGAGTAACAGGGGGATGCCCCAACTGGAAACGTTTGCCGATTTGCTTGGCGCTCGCGCAGCGCCGATTAACCACGAGAAAAGAAAAGCGGTGCCGGCAAGCATGGTTGCCGGTAACGCTACGATCATGCCCATGTTCAAATCGAAATACAGCGCGGCCAGGCGTTTGATACTCACCAGGGAAACGTCCGCCCAGCCTGCTGCCGCGATAGGATTGGTAACCTTGCAGGTGCTCCAGTAGAAGGCGACTGGAGTAAGGGAAAAGGCCAGCGCAATGCCCGCCTCGGCGATGCGTTTGAGCATCGAGGGCCAGTTCCATGCGATGGCGGCGTTTTCGTGGTCGCTATATCTCCTGGCGTTCCAGATGATCCACACGCTCATGCTTGCCAGAAGAAAAATGAGAGGGGGGTTTTGAGTTGCCGCTATTGATGTGGCGCCGATGGCCAGCCGATAGCGCTTGTCCGTGAAGGCCATCAATCCCAAGAGTAGAAGGGATGCAGTAAGAACCTCTGGGTGGGTCCACCAAAGGTAATAAGTCGTTCCTCCGAGTAAGAACAATCCACCCAGAAGCCACTTCTGGATAATGCTCCCTTTCCAGCAATGCAACATATAGCTGAATGTCAATACGAGGAACGACCAGTTGCAAAAAACAAAGGCTGTTTCCGGTTTGCCTCCAAGTGCACTCACCAGCATGAGAAACGGCGCCACGCATAAAGAGTAAAGCCAGAAGTGCCATGAATACACCTGCCCGCCCTGGGTCCGGATGAATCCCTTGCCATCGAAGTGCGCACCTCCAGAAGGGAAGTCACGGCCTTCACCTAAGGTGAGAAAATCCAGATATGGCCCACGATGGGTGTTTTCCATATAGTCATTGAAGAACTTCAGGTCTTCTGCCCGGAGATCTGGGGAGGCGTGAGTTGCAAACGCGTGGGCGTAAAGCAAGTACTCCCTGCCATCGCCTGTGAGGTCGCCTTTTGGAATTGCGGTCAGCAGGAGCGTGAGCAATACAACTAGCCAAATGGCGGCAATCGTTCGATGTGATGAGGTCATGAGATGAGTCAATGAGTAAGGGGGCTTGTGAGGCCCCATTCTTGGAGTTCTTCTATTTATATCATTGTATTGAGGTGTCGTCCCCGCACTCTCCCCGTTGGGTCGGCCTTATGACGATGTTTTCACTTCTTCAGTGCTGGAACAGATCGCCCACTGCGCCAGGCACCAAGGCCTGCCCGTTTACGATCTCAGCCATCAGGACGCCAGCGCGGCGTGCCATCTGTCCGGCCAGCCAGCGCAGGTGCCATTCCTGGCGCTCGGCGGCGCACAGGCCGATCAGACGATGTGCGTAGTGTTCGGGGGCGTGGACGGCCAGTTGCCGGGCTCCAGCCGCGCCGACCTGCTGTACTTGTTCCGGTTGCGCGACGAGACGCTGGAGCAGGCGGCAGAGATCCTCCGCTTCGTGGTCAGGGCGGATCTTGAAGACGCATTCGTCCGGGAGACCTGCATACCAACCAGTGTCGGTGACGACCGAGGCCAGGGCGCGCGACCAGATGCGCAACTGACTGCCGGAGGCTTCGCCCATGCTGGGATAGCGGAGGTTGAGGGCCAGATGAGCTTGGTCGAGCAGGCTGTCGAGGGTATGGGCGCTGACGAAGCCATGCAGGTTCGCCTGGCCGGTGAGGCCATGTTCCGCCAGCTTTTGCCGGACGAGCGCGGGGTCCCAGAGTTCGCCGCATATGTCGAGCTGGATTTTGGCGCGTACCGGGCTGGCGGCCCAGGCGTCGATGAATTCGAGCAGCCGGCGGTTCGGGCCGGTGAAGCCGAACGAGATCAGGCGCAGGCTGGTGCCAGCGGCTCGCTCGGCCGGTGCCGGGGTGGCGGGCGCGGGATAGGGCAGGGGGAGGCTATGGACCGGGAGCAGGGGCAGGCGCTGGCGCAGGTCGGATTCGAGCCGTGGGTTGTGGGTCAGTATGGCCAGGGCTCCGTCTGCTACGGCTTCGCACAGGGGGAACTGCTCGGCGGCGACGGCGGGGGATAGGCGGCCGGCGTTGACGGCGAGGGCGGCTTGGTAGCCGGCGTCGCCGTACAGCGCTGTCATCAGCCTGATGTAGTGCTGGCCCTGCTGAGGTGTGTCCCGATTGCCGCTGACGTTCAGCATGCCGCAGACGAACTCGTGGACGGCGAAGTCGTGCAGGACGACGAGTCCGGGATGGCGCTGGGCGGTGCTCCAGATGGCGCCGTGAAAGTCGGCGTTATTGCCGATGTGGTAGATGTTGAGGTCGGCCTGGTTGAGCTCGGTGGGGCTGAGGTCGCGGATTGCCCGAACGGGGTAGGGAAAGTCTTCGGGCGTTTCTGCCTGATCGTGGCAGAAGACGACCTCGGCATGCGCTGCCAGGTGAGGGGCCAGTCGTGCCGTGTAATTGGCGATGTCGGTGCGGGCCGGTGGCAGTGGTGAAAACCAGTGGATTTTCATCATGCGAGCAGGGTGTCGACGACGTTGCGCCAGCTGACGTTGCGGGCTGCGTAAAGGGCCTTCCCTTCCTGACCCCAGCGCTGGGCGCGGGCCTTGTCGGACCAGAGTTCGTCCATGGCGGCGGCGAGAGCCTGGGCGGTGGGGGCACATGCCAGACCGGTGTGCCCGTTCTCGACGAATTCCAACGGACCTCCGGCATCCTCGGTGGTGATGACGGGCTTGGCGGCCAGCATCGCTTCCAGCGTGATGTAGCCGTAATCCTCGTCGATCGGGGGGTAGACCACGCCCAGGCAGCGGGCATAAAGGCTGAGTTTTTCTTCTTCGCTGACGCGGCCGGCCCAGGTGATCCGTGCGGCGACGCCAAGGCGCTCGGCGAGGGCCTTGAGTTCGTCGCCGTAGGCTGGGTTGTCGGCGGCGCCGGCGAAAATCACCCTGACCGGTTGCCGGGTGTGGGCCAGCGCTTCGATCACCAGCGACTGCCGCTTGAGCGGATTGAGGCGGCTCGGGAAATACAGGTAGGGCTCCGCATCGGCGCTGTAGAAGGCCTCGGCGTTGCCGGGCGGGTGGTACAGCGGTTGACTGTCGATACCGCAGAAGTGCTTGAGGCGGCCGGCTACGTTGCGGGAATTGGCGTAGATCGCCTTGGCTTCCGGAATGTAGCGGCGGTCGGCCTGTTCGATCGCCCCGATGACGGCGCTGCCATGCTCCTGGTGGATGAGGTCGGCGTACTGGGGGTGGTTCTTCAGATCATAGGCCGTGCGGTGCTGATGCAGGATCCACAACACCTTGTTGGGGTGCGGAATCAGGTAGGCCGGAAACTTGAGGCCGATGACCCGGTCGATCTTTTCCCCGTTGGCTTCTTCCAGATCGAGCAGACGGCAGGCGAGGATGTGGTCGAGGATCTTGGGGGCTGGATACCACTTGAAAGGGATGGCGACCATCTCGGCTTCCACGCCGCTCTGGCGCAGGGCGGCGAGGAGGTTTTCGGCGTGGATTTCGGCGCCGCCGCGGATGAACGGGACCTGGGTGGTGGCGACAACGACTTTCATGGCGGGTCTGGCGTATGGGTTGGCGGCGGTTTAGCGGCGGGCGACGAGGGCGTAATCCTGGCCGACGAACAGGCGTTCGAGCAGTTCGGCCGGGATGCCGGGCGGCAGCGCGTCGTAATCGACGGTGCCGCGGGGATGCAGACGGCGGATATCGACGCTGGCGAAGCCATGGCTCTGCACACGGAAGCGTGTGGGCTCCGGCGGTAGTGGGCTGAGGTGGGTCGGGTCGTTATAAAAGTTGCAGCTGCCGACGATGAAGTTCTCGGGGTTCGGTGTTTCCAGGATGAGCAGCCCGCCGGGGCGCAGGGCGTGCAGCGCCGAGGCGATCAGCCGGTCGAGCAGTTCTCCTGGGATGTGCTCGATCAGGTGGAAGGCGGTGATCAGATCCAGGCTACCTGCGGGCTGGCGGGCCATGTAGGCGACGGCATCGTCGTGCAGGACGTCGAGTCCTTTGTGTTGGCACAGTTCGCAGACAACCGGGTTGAGGTCGACGCCATGGCCATCGAAGCCCTGGTCGCGCATGAGTTCGAGCCATTCACCGCGGCCGCAGCCGATGTCGAGCACCTTGGCGCCGGCTTGCAGGCCGGCGTCGGCCAGCAGCGGCAGATAGTCCTGCGCGAATTGATCACGGACTTTGGCTGGATGGCCGCGGAAGTGGTCTTCGAAGGCGACGTAGCGGGCGGCGTCGCGGGCGGCGTCGCGGGCTGCCGTGGGGGCTTCGGGGAGCGGACCCGAGGGCGCTGCGGGTGTTGCCGGCAGGCTCGTCTGGGGGGGCGCTGCGCCGCGGTCGATCAGGAATTGGATCCATTGGGCCTGCATCTGGATGGTGCTGCGGCTGACTCGCAGGTCATCCTCAAGGCTTGCAACGCGGGTTTCCATGCGCTGCAAGTAACGAATGTCCTGTTGCAGTTTTTCTTCCCGGTGGCGATGTTCCTGTTCCTGCAGGGCGAGGGTCGCGGACAGCTGCCGCAGACCCTGCTGCTGCGCGCTTGACTGCGTGGTGAGTTCGGTGAGCCTGGAGTCCAGAAGCTCTGCGTGGCGGAAGGCTTCGTCGAGGCGCTCCTGCAGGTGATCGCGGGCATGGGTCAGTTCGTGACTCATGAACCACTGGTTGCGGGTATAAAGCTGCAGGAAGTCGCGCCACGCATTGATCTGGGCCAGACCGGCAGTGCGCTGCTCCCGGAAAAGCAGTTCATAGATACGAAGTACGAATTTTCTGACGGCTTTGAAGCGCAGCAGCGGTAGTTGCTCAAGCCGGCCGGGGAGGTCGCTACGCACCTGGTACTTGCTGGCGGCTTGTTCCAGGTGGGATTCGATCAGTGCGATCAGCCGCTCCATGTCTGGAGCGGTCAGCCGGCTGCTTTCCTGGCCAGGGCTCCGCTTGCGTTGCTCGAAGGCCTGCAGGAATGCCTGTTCGGCTTGTTGCTTTAGTTCATCGTTGCGCATTGATAAATTCTCTCGGCATTTCGGCTGGTGCCGGCATGCGCCGTTTCGTCGGCTGCGATGATAACCCGCCGCCTGGCCTTGTCGCACTCGACGGGCTTGTTTGAGAATTGATTTGATATAGTCTGGGCGACCTTGATAACCGACGGTTTCGAGCTGTCGGCCGGCGTTTATAGTGTCTCTGCCGGATTATGACAAGTATTGGATTTTCATGCGTTCACTCAATCTGGCTTATGAACCCAGGCTGGATCACATCCGCTGTTTGGCTGCGTCGATGTTGTTCCTTTTTCATCTTTATCATTTGAACTATTTGCACTGGCAGCCCGCATCGGATCGGCCGTGGCTGGGGCTGTTGGTCGAGGGGCATACCGGCGTGGGCTTGTTTTTCACGCTGTCGGGCTTCCTGTTCATGTCAATTGCGCTGCATTACGACCATCTGAATTATGCGGATTTCGTGCGCAACCGGTTCCTGCGCATCTTTCCGCTTTTCGTAACGGTGTATTTCATTGCCATTTCGGTAAGCCGTGACCGCTTCAACGCGCAGGATGTGCTGTACCTGTTCTTTTCGAATCTGGGGCAGGCGCCAACCTCGAATTCCTTCATCACGGGGGCGGCGTGGACGATCTCGGTGGAGTTCACCTTTTATCTCGTGTTTCCGTTCCTTGGCCGGTTTGCCAAGGAGCAGGGGGTGCCTTATCTGCTCCGTTTGCTGGCCTTGATGCTGGTGTTCAAGGTGGGCGCCTATTTCGTCACCGAGCGCAGTACCCATATGTTTTATTCGACGCTGGTGGGGCGTTTCGATCAGTTCCTGATCGGCATGCTCGCCGCCATGCTGTCTGCGCGCTGGAAGCAGCAGATGGTGCGTCATGGCACGCCCCTACTGGTTCTGGCGGCGATCCTCGTCGTTGCGGCATGTACGGCCCAGGCCCGTTATGCCAGCTATTTCCTGCCGCAGCCGAAACAGGTGTTCTGGATCTTCTGGTCGTTCATCGAGTCCGGTTGCTGGGCATTGTTCATCTGCGCCTGGCTGGCGGCACCGCTGCGTATCCCGGCGTGGCTCGATCGGGCCTTGTGTCGTGGAGGCGAGGTCAGTTTCTCGTTCTACCTGCTGCATGGCCTGGTGCTGTTCATCCTCCACGAGTTGCTTGGGGAGTTGAAGATCACCGGCAGGGTGTGGCTGGATGGCGGTGTGCTGGTGCTGATTGCTTATCCGCTGGTGTGGATTGTGGCCAATCTGAGCTATCAGGCCATCGAGAAGCCTTTCCTGACCCTGCGTCGCCGTTATGGTGAAGAGGCGGTCTGAGGTGCAGGGAGGCGGCCCGGCATGGCCGGGCCGCCTCCCCTGAGCGCGTCGGTGTTCAGGCTGAGGTACGGGTTTCGGTCGTCAGCAGTTCGGGCTGTACCTCCAGCATCGCCACGCCGGCGAAGTGGTAATCGCTGCGTTCGGCTACCTGGAAGGTGATGGCCTGGTCCCACCAGTCGTAGTTGTCGCCAATGTGGGTGTGGGCGCTGTGCAGGGCCAGGGTGACACTGTAGCTGCCCGGGCCGAGGTTGCAGGCAGGCAGCCTGAATGCCAGGCGGTGGCGGGTTGGGCCTGGTTCCACCGGGAGTGGTAGGCCGAGGTGGAAGGTGTTAGTCCCGAAGATGTCGTTGCCCAGCCGGTCGCGGATCATCATCCCCAGGGTCAATTCCTCGAGCGGGGCGTCGATCCTGAAATCCACCTCGAGGGTGATCGGTGTGCCAGCCGTGAAGATCGTGGCCGGCTGGCCATTGACCAGGATCTGCCCGTCCAGCAGCTTGGCTTCGCCGGTGCCGGAGCGGGTCTGCCCGCCCTGCTGGGCGATGTGCTCGCCGTGTTCGTCGGCGCGTGCTTCGTCCAGTGCGATCAGCGCGTTGTAGTAGTCGAAGATCTCGTCGGGCGAGGCGTCCATCGCGATGCCGCCCTTTTCGATCAGGATCGCCCGGTCGCACAGGCTCTTGATGGCCAGCGGGTCGTGGGACACGAACAGCAGGGTCACGCCCTGTTCGCGGAAGCGCCGGATGCGCTTGAAGCACTTGTGCTGGAAGTAGGCGTCGCCGACCGACAGGGCTTCGTCGACGATCAGGATGTCGGGCTGGGCGGCGGTGGCCACGCTGAAGGCCAGGCGGACCTGCATGCCGCTGGAGTAGGTGCGGACCGGGTGATCGATCGCCTCGCCGATTTCGGCGAAAGCTTCGATCTCGGGCATCAGGCGGATGATCTCATCGCGCTGCAGACCCAGCATGTAGCCGGCCATGAAGACGTTCTGGCGTCCGGAAAAATCGGGGTGGAAGCCCATGCCGAGTTCGAGCAGGGCGGCGACGCGGCCTTCCAGTTCGACCTGTCCTTCGTTGGCCTTGGTGGTGCCGGTCAGGACCTTCAGCAGGGTGCTCTTGCCGGCGCCGTTGCGGCCGATGATGCCGACGGATTCGCCCGGACGGATGCGGAAGTTCAGATCGCGCAGCACCCAACGGGTCTGGTGCTGGGGACGTCGGCTGAGACCGAACCACTCGATCAGGCGGTGATGGGGCGCGGGGTAGTGCTTGAAGCATTTGCCCAGGCTGCTGACGCTGATGGCACCTTTCATAGTTCGTCCAGGATCTCGAATTGCAGGCGGCGGTGGATCAGCGTGGCGAGCATTGCCAGTGCGACGATCCACAGGCAGGGCGCGGTCAGCTCGCTGAGGGGCGGGAGCTTCATTTCAAGCAGCGCGCGTTGCGTGAAGCCGGCGATGTGGAAGAAGGGATTGGCGCGGACCACCGGCAGTGCCCACTCCGGCAGGACTGTGGCGGGATAGACGATCGGCGTGCACCAGAACAGCAACTGCAGTCCGGTCCCCAGGAAGGGCCCCAGGTCGCGGAAGAAGACGAACAGGAAGGACAGCGCGTAGCCGAGGCTGCCGGCGATCGCCGTCGTCAGCAGCCAGCCGATCAGCAGGGCGAATAGCCCGGCGATGGATAGCTGTGAGGATGCTGCGAGGAACAGCACGAACAGGGCCGTGATGATGGCCCAGTTGATGCTGCCGGAAATGACCACGATGGCCGGCAGGGCCAGGCGGGGAAAGCGGGTTTTCTTCAGAAGCCCGGCGTTGTCGATGAAGATGGACTGGCAGCGCTGCGTGATCTCCGTGAACAGGTTCCACAGCAGCAGGCCCGAGCACAGGTAGATGCTGTAAGCGAAGGGCGTGTCGTTGCCGGGAAGGCGCGAATGCATCACGTTGGAGAAGACCAGCGTGTAGACCAGGATCATCGTGATCGGCGGGATCAGGAGCCAGGTTGCACCGAGGATGGAGCCCCGGTAGCGTAGGTGGAATTCCCGCAGGACGCTGGCGAGGATGAAGCCCCGATGGCGCCAGATTTCCTTGGCGTGCAGATGTATTTGCATGGATGGGTCGGATAGGAGGGCTAGGTCGCCCAGTGGCCCAGCGCGGGGATGTGCCAGAGCCCAATTGCATAAAGGGCGCCGAGCAGGTTGGCGAGCTGGTCGTGCCAGCAGAAGCCGCTGCCGAAGTGTTCGTCCCAGATCTCCTTGGCGTAGCCGATGCACAGCGTCAGCACGATGCTGGTCCAGGCGTCGAAGCCTGCGACCATGAAGAAGAGCTGGATGGCGAGGCTGTAAAGGAAGTGCTTCTGTTTGTCTTCCTCGCCTGCACGAACTTTCAGGTAGGTGATGAGTCTGCGGGGAAAGGAAGTGGAGGGCCGTTGAACGACTTCTGGATGAGCCATTGCCTTTGCTCGATGCTGGAGCAAAGGCAGCATTATATTATGAAGTCCATTAATATGCGGCTGCCTCAACGGCGGCCCGTTTGCGACTTTCGGATATTCAATGCGCGTATTGCATTTTTACAAGACCTTCCTGCCTGATACGACGGGGGGAGGGGAGCAGGTCATTCGCCAACTGTGCCTGGGAGGGGCTGCGCATGGCATCGAGTCGCGCGTGCTGACCCTTAGCCGCAAAGGTGGGCCGAGCGAGCTGGAGGTTGATGGGATCCACGTGACGCGTTTGCCTCAATCGGTCGAAATCGCGTCTTGCCCAATGACCTGGCGGGGGCTGGATGTTTATAGGCGCTTGGCTCGTTGGGCCGACGTCATTCACCTCCATTATCCCTGGCCGTTCGGTGATTTGGTGGCGTTGCTGGGGCCACGGCGCCCGATCGTCATCACCTACCACTCGGATGTGGTTGCCCAGCAGCGTCTGATGCCGTTGTATCGGCCGTTGAAGAATCGTTTGTTCAAGCGGGCTTTCCGGGTGGTGGCGACCTCTCCTCAGTACGCAATGAGCAGCCCGGTTCTGCAGCGCTGGGCCTCCAAGCTGGAGGTCGTACCGCTGGGGATCGATCCGGAATCCTATCCGCGTCCGGATCCACAGCGGCAGGCGGCCTGGCGGGCCCGACTGGGAGAGGAGTTCTTCCTTTTTGTCGGCGTGTTCCGCCATTACAAGGGATTGCCTTTCCTGCTGGACGCGGTGAAGGGTACGGGGCTGCAGGTGGCGATGGCTGGTGAGGGCCCGTTGTGGGATGGGGTCGCAGGGCAGGTGCAAGGGTGGCCGAATGTGCATCTGCTCGGGCGTATCAGCGACGAGGACAAGATGGCCTTGCTGTCCCTGTGTCGTGGAGTCGTTTTTCCATCCCATCTGCGGGCCGAGGCCTTCGGTGTGTTTCTGCTCGAGGCCGCTATGCTGGGCAAGCCGATGATCAGCTGCGAGATCGGAACGGGATCGAGCTACGTCAATGTGGATGGAGAAACCGGAATGGTCATTCCGCCGCAGGATCCCTTGGCCTTACGTAATGCGATGCAGCAGTTGGCCGACGATTCCGCACTTGCGGAAGAGCTTGGGAGGGGGGCTGCTCGCCGTTTCGACGAGCTGTTCCGTATGACCAAGGTCAACGCGGCGTATGCGGAGGTCTACCGCGCTGCGCTCAAGGCGTCGGCATAAACCTGCACGGTCGCGTCTACGCAGCGGTCCCAGCTCATGTCAACGGCACGGAGCGGGCCATCGCGACGCAGGCGGTCGCGCAGCATGTTGTCTTCGAGCAGGCGGGCAAGCTGTTCGCTCAGTTCAACTACATCGGCCGTGTTGCAATTCAAGGCGGCATCGCCAGTCACTTCCGGCAAGGAAGAGGCATTGCTCGTCAGGGTGGGAATGCCTGAGGCCATGGCTTCCAGCGCTGGCAGGCCGAATCCTTCATAAACGGATGGATACGCGCAGGCCCATGCACCGGCATATAAGGCTGGTAGATCGGCCTCCGGAACGTAGCCGAGGCGGATCACGTCGCCCCGGCTTTCCAGCGCGCGCAGGCGCTGGCTGATGTTCTCGTTGAGCCAGCCGACTGCACCTCCGACGACGATGGGGTGGCGCGTGCGCACATTGTCGGGGAGGCGGGAGAACGCGTCGAATAGGCGCAGCAGGTTCTTGCGCGGCTCCAGGGTGCCGATGGCAAGGATGTAATCCTTCCCTTCCAGGCCGAATTTGCGGCGGACGGCCAGTGTTTCAGCTGCATTCATCGGATGGAAAACCGGGTCCACGCCGTTCTTGACTGCGACAACCTTGTCGGGCGGCAGGCCAAAATGCTCCAGGACTTCGCCACGGACAAACTCCGAGACGGTGATGATGCGGGCTGCCCGTGCGAGGCTGTCGGTAAGGCCCCGTTCGAGATGCTCGACGGCGTCGGGACGATGAAATTCCGGATGCCGAACATGGGACAGGTCGTGCACGGTGACTACCAGCGGGTAACGGACACGGGCTGCGATGTA
Organism: Pseudomonadota bacterium; assembly: GCA_018241685.1. Taxonomy (GTDB): domain Bacteria; phylum Pseudomonadota; class Gammaproteobacteria; order Burkholderiales; family Rhodocyclaceae; genus Zoogloea. The sequence continues at coordinate 161,084 of JAFEDJ010000054.1, read as the reverse complement.
GCGGGGCTCGTGATAAATCACGTCTTTGCTGGAGACCGCGGGACGCCCCTGCTCGCGGGCGTTGCGGACATGTTCGTAGGTGCGCCGCAAGAAGCTCTGAAACGGTAGTTTCTTGGCAACCTGGAGCCAGCGTGGTTCGGTCCTCAGGCGACTTGCCAGATCCACTTCGCGGCCGCCAGCGAGTGCGTCGAGGCGTGCGATTCTCGGGTGGGTCTGCAGGCCGGTAGCCAACCGGAATGCGTATCGTCCGATTCCCGTAAGGGGCGGGTAAATGCAGTCGGCATTGATTAGAATGTGCACGTCATTGACCAGAAAGGGGAGAGGCGGAGAATGTTAGCTGATCTGCGACGCGGATTTATCGCGTTGATGCTGCCGGTGTGCTGGGGGTGCGTGCTGGTGCCCGCCTGGGCTGGCGAGCCGACTGCTCCGCCTCAGCTGTTGCTGGCCGAGACGATGCGCGGTGATGTGGATGTTACGCGCTATTGGGTGAGCGAGAAGCTGGACGGGGTGCGCGCCGTGTGGGACGGAAAGGTGCTGCGCTTTCGTAGCGGCCGCCAGGTCAACGCCCCCACCTGGTTCATTGCGGCATTGCCGCCGGAACCGCTCGATGGCGAATTGTGGATGGGGCGGAGACGCTTCGAGGCGCTGTCCGGCGTTGTGCGGAAGCTGCAGCCCAGAGACGAGGATTGGTTGCAGGTGAAATTTATGGTTTTCGAACAGCCCAATGGGCGTGGCGACTTCACTGCACGGATCGGGGCCTTGCGCGGACTGGTGCAGCAGGCTGGGGTCCCGTGGCTGGAACTCGTCGAGCAGTTCCGTGTAACCGACCGCCAGGTGTTGAAAGAGAAGCTGGATGAAATCGTCTCGGCAGGAGGCGAAGGGCTGATGCTGCATCTGGCCGACGCGCCGTACCTGACCGGTCGAAGCGACGTCCTCCTCAAGCTCAAGCCACTGCGAGATGCTGAGGCGACCGTTGTCGCTCATGTGCCGGGGCGTGGCCGGCTGACCGGGATGATGGGGGCGCTGCAGGTCGAGACGCCAGAGGGGCGGCGCTTTGAGATCGGCACCGGCTTTACCGATGCGCTACGTCGTGACCCGCCGGCGGTAGGCAGCGTGGTGACCTACCAGTATCGTGATGTAACGAAGAATGGCGTACCGCGTTTTGCGAGCTATCTGCGTCGTCGGGTGGAGCCCTGAAAGAGACTTCTATTGAAAAACGGTCGGGAGAGGCGTGGAGGGCACGGGGCACTTGCACTTGTCCGACTCTAACGCGAAACTTCGGGCGCCATGAACGATACCCTTATTATCAGCGGCACGACGCTCGTGCCCGAAGTCAACGTTGCTCAGCACACGGCCGCAGGTGTGTGCGTGGATGAGGTGCTCGAGTTGCGCGCTGTGGAGGCGGAGTCCATCGGTTGGTGGCCTTTGGGTGAGGACGCCTATTTCCATCCTGTAGACAGATCCGGTGTCGGTGTGACCGTCATCAGTGTGGTCGGCCTTCCTGAGGATGCCCAGGAGGGTGTCCCGACTTTGTTGTTGGTGTGATCTCCGATGAGCGAATTGCAGCGTTTCACCACCGAGTACGTGGACGTGGAAGACCGCATCCGTCTGAGTGGCGAGATTGCGCCGGGTGAGGCTCAGATCTTGTGGCTGACCCGGCGATTGATTGGCCGCCTGCTCCCTCATCTCTGTGAGTGGCTTGAGAAGCTGCATGGAGCCGGGAATCGGCAAACGGACGCCAGTATGACCAATGTCATGCAGGGGTTTGCCTTGCAGGCTGCGCTGCAGGCGCTCGTCCCCCAGGCTCCGGTGCGATCGGAGAAGGTTCAGTGCAGCTGGTTGGTGCAGGCAGTGGACATTTCCGGGGGGAACGAAGCAGCGCTGCGTCTCGCCTTCCGTGGAAGAGAGGGCGAAAGGGTGATGTTGACCTTGCCGCCGCAGGCTCTACGGCAATGGTTGGGTATCCTGCACAGTCAGTGCAGCGTGGGAGGATGGCCCCTGGAGGCCCCACCCTGGTTGGCAGAGTTGGCATCGGGCGGCGCGCAGAGTCCGACAAGCTTGCATTGACGCGCGGGGCGCTGACCACCCCATGAGGTGATCGGGGATAATGCAGCCTTCCGCCTCGTATCACTGATGTAATGCCCTCGCCTAGCGACGACCCCATGAGTTCGCTTCCCGTGCTTCCTGAAATTGTACCCGCATGAACATTCTGATCATTCATCCGCATTTTCCCGCCCAGTTCTCTCATTTGGCACCGGCACTGCTCCAGGCTGGACATTCTGTCGTTGCTCTGACCATGCAGACGGAGGCCGCAACGCAGTGGGAAGGTATCCGCCTGGTTCCGTTTGCATTGCAGCGCGGTGCTACGGCAGGTGTGCATCCGTGGCTGGCTGAGCTGGAGGGCAAGATTGTTGTTGGCGAGGCCTGTATGCGCGCAGCTGTCGGCCTGAAGGCCGAGGGGTTCGAGCCCCAGGTGATCCTTGCTCATTCGGGTTGGGGTGAGGGTTTGTTCGTCAAGGACGTCTGGCCGGAGGCTCGTTTAGGCATCTGTTGTGATTATTTCCGACAGTCTGCCGATGGGGGTTTCGATGCAGAGTTCGCGGGGCAGGATCCGCTTCGTGCGGCGGGCTTGCGGGTGCAGCAACTGGCTCAACGCCTGCAGTTCGATCAGGCGGACCAAGGCATGGTGCCGACCCGCTGGCAGGCCGACTCCTTTCCAAAAGCCTGGCGCGACCGCCTGACTGTGGTGCCTGAGGGAATCGACATCGATGCACTGGGGCCCAAGGAAGACATCAGCCTGACCCTCAATGGGCAGTTGAGCTTGACGCGCCAGGACGAGGTGATCACCTTTGTTTGCCGCGAATTGTCACCCCAGGTCGGTTTCCATGTTTTCATGCGTGCGTTGCCCGATATCCTCAAGCGTCGGCCGTACGCTCATGTGCTGATTGCCGGTGGTGATGGGGTTGCAGCAGGAGCAGCCGCTGGTCGGGGCTGGCGGGAATCCCTGATTGCCGAGTTGAGGTCCCAGGCTGCTGAGGCCGACTGGCGCCGGGTGCATTTCGTCGGTGAGTTGACTGCACCCCAGTGGGTCGGTCTGTTGCAGCTGTCGACGGTGCATGTCCAGATGCGTTATCCCTCGGCGGTTCCCGCTGGTCTGCTGGAGGCGATGGGGATAGGCTGTACCGTCGTCGGCAGCCGGACGGCTCCATTGGAGGCGATCATCCAGGATGGTGAAACCGGGCGATTAGTGGATTTTTTCGATAGCCGGGGGCTGGCCGGTGAAGTGTGTCGCCTGCTCGACGCGCCCGAGGAGCGGGCGCGGCTCGGGCGACAGGCCAGGGAGTTTGTCCGTAATCACCATGACGCGCGGACGGTATGCCTTTCCCAGCAACTGGCTTGGGTCGAAGGGCTTGCCGTGGTGTCGCCGGCGTCTCCGCTTGGTGCAGGCGAACTACGTAGCAGCCTGAAGGATATCCTCGCTCTCTTGTGAACGTAGGAGGCGTTCGGGGCCAAGCCCTGTGGGCCCCAAGCCATTCGCCTCCAGGCTCTGCTTGCAGGGTTCAGCTACGCGGTGTTTCCAGCCAGTTGTTGATGGTCTGGATTTCCTTTTCGTTGAGGGAACTCACCAGCCCCTGCAGGCGGACGCGGGCAAGGATGTAGGTGAGGCGGGCTTGGACCAGATCGCGTTTGGCGTTGATCAACTGCTGCTGGGCGTTGAGGATGTCCACCAGGCTGCGGGTACCGGCAGGGAGGCCCTTCTGGTTCGAGTCGAGTGCCCGTTCGGCGGAGCGCTCGGCCTGTTGCAGGGCCTGGATCTTGGCGATGCCTTCGGTAATGTTCTGATATTCCTTGCGTACCTGCAGGCGGATTTCCCGACGGCGGCCTTCGTATTGCTGTTCGATCTTTTGGATGTTGGCGCGGGCTTGACGCATTTGCGAGGAGACGTAGCCGCCGGAGAACAGCGGAATGCTCACTTGCACGCCAGCCTGAGAGGTCAGGTAGCGGCTATTGATTGACACGTTGTTGTCGCTTTCGCTCATGCTCCGCTGAACGAACAGATCGGCAGTCGGGTAATGGCCAGAGCGGGCTTTGGCGAGTTCCTGGTTGGCCGATTCCATGGAGGCGCGTAGCGCACGCAACTCAGGGTTGGTCTCTTCAGCACGCTCGATCCATTCCTCTACATTGTCCGGGAATGGCGGGGTCAGTTCCATGCGGGCGGGAACCAGATCGGCGACGTTTTCCACGGGTTCGTTGACGATGACCTGCAGAGCTCGGCGGGTGTAGCTGAGGTTCTGAAGGGCTTCCAGTTCCTGGGCGACGGTCATGTCGTAACGGGCCTGGGCGTCGTCCACGTCAATGACCGTGCCCTGTCCCTTGGCAAAGCTCTGCTTGGCTGCTGCCAGCTGTAAGCCATAGGCATTCTTTTGGGCTATGATCAATGCGTACTGGGCTTTGGCCATCAGCGCATCGAAATAAGTGCCCGCCATACGAACGACGAGGTCCTGCAAACTCTTGTCCAGAGTGGCTTCGGCGGTTTCCACGTCGGATTTGGCCTGACGGTAGAGCGCGAAGTTGTACTTACGGAACAGCGGTTGGCGCAGGCTGATACCGTAGTTGCTGCTGAAGTATTCGTAGTTGGTCTTGCCCAGGGTTCCCAGGACGTTTGGGGAGCGCTGTTCCGTGATGTTCTTGCTGCGGGACAGGTTGCTGGATACATTGGGCATCAATTGGGCGAGGGCTTGTGGCACGGCTTCCCGGCGAGCGTCGGTGTCGGCACGGGCTGCTTGATAGCTGGCGTCCTGGCTGAGGGCGCGTTCATAGGCTTGCATCAAGTCGATGGCGCTGGCCGGCGAGGCGGCCAGCGCCAGGCTGAGCGCGCCAGTCAGGCGTGACAGGCGGGTGCCGGGCAGGAGGCGGATGTGGGGGCGAATAACGGACACGACTTATTCCTCTTTCATCGATGCAGCGAGGCGCTTGATCAGTGGGTGTAGCAGATAGTTGAGCACGGTACGTTCGCCGGTCTTGATGACGACTTCGGCGGGCATGCCAGCCTGCATTTGGCGATCACCCAGTTCCTTCAGGCCTTTTTCCGTCAGTGCTATGCGGGCGAGGTAGTAGGAGCTGGCGGGAGCGTTGGCACTGGGGGGTTCGGTGATCAGGTCGGTGGAAATGGAGACCACTTTGCCTTCCACTACCAGAGCCGGGGAGTGGGCGAAGGTCGAGAAGCGTACGTCGGTTTCCTGACCTGATTTGAGGCGGTCGATGAGGTGGGGGGGCACATGGGCCTCAAGCAGCAGGGATTCGTGGCGTGGCACGATATCCATCAGCTTCTGGCCAGGTCCGATGATGCCGCCGACAGTCTGGGTCGTCAGGCCAACGACCTGCCCTTCTACCGGAGACCGGATGGTGGTGCGGGTCAGTTCGTCTGTAGACGCTTTCAGCTTGTCGGCATCCGCGTCAACTTCCCGACGTACGTCTGCAAGCTGACTGTCCACCTCTTTGCGGTATTCCTCCTGGCGCTGGCGGGCACGGGCGCGGGCCTCGGCGATACCCTGGCGTGCGCGGAGGATGTTGCCTTGCAGATCGGCCATGGCACCGGTGGAGTCAGCCAGCATGCGCTCCAATTCCAGTTGCTTGTTGCGCGGGGCGTAGCCTTCCTTGACCAGGTCGCGGACGCCGCTCAGTTCTTCCTGAATGTTGTCATGCTGAACTTTGCGGCTCGCCAGTAGGCCTTGGTAGCCCTGGATGGAAGCTTCCAGGCCGCGGATACTCTCTTCATAGGCCAACTGGTCCGCGGCCAGCGCACTGCGACGGGACCGGAACAGACTTTGTTGGGTGTCCAGGGTCTGTTTCACCTGAGGATCGCTAGCTACCTTCTGCAGGTCGGGATGGAAGCTGATCCTGGTTTGTCCTGTCTGCTCCGCGACCAGTCGGCCTTCCATCGCACGGAAGGTCAGGTAATGTTGGCGGACCGCTTCGAAATTGGCCTGGGTGCTTGCGTCGTCGATGCGTATAAGGGGGGCTCCAGCCTTCACGAACTCGCCTTCCTTGACGAAGATCTCTGCGGCGATGCCACCGGTCAAGTGCTGGATGGTTTTGCGCTTGGTATCGATCGTTACGCTTCCGGAGGTGGGAACGCCTTCGTCGAGGGGGGCCAATGAGGACCATAGCAGGAAGCCACCCAAGCCAAGGCCGAGAACCCAAAGGCCGATACGGGCGGGGCGCTTGGTGTCGGTGGGCAGCGGGGCTTCCGTGTCCTGGGGCTGCTGGGCTGCGACGGGTAGGTCGCTGGAGTGGGAGGCGGTTTGATTGACCATAACGGTTTCTCTGGAAAATTTCGGGGGCGACTGGGGTCAGGCGGGCTGGGCCGCGGGGCTGTGACCCGGCTGGGTGGACGCTTGAGCCTGTAGTGTGGCTATGACGTCTGCGCGGGGACCATACAGGGCGATGCGGCCATCGTTGAGTACCAGCAGGCGGTCGGCAGCGTTGAGGATGCTGGGCCGGTGGGTGATGACGATAACGGTGCTGCCCTGTTGCTTGAGATCCTGGACTGCTTTGAGCAGTGCGGCTTCGCCGATATCGTCCAGGTTGGAATTGGGCTCATCGAGCACCAGCAGTCTGGGATCGCCGTACATGGCGCGGGCCAGTGCGATGCGCTGGCGTTGACCACCGGACAGCTGTCCGCCTGCCTGGCCCATCTCCGTATCGTAGCCATTGGGAAAGTGCAGGATCATGTCGTGCACGCCGGCGCGCTTGCAGGCACGGATGACCTTGTCCGGTTCCACATCGCCAAAACGCGCGATGTTCTCGGCGATCGTGCCTTCGAATAGTTCTATGTCTTGGGGAAGATAGCCCAGGTGGGGGCCGAGGTCGTCCCGTTCCCAGCGCTCCAGCGGTACGCCATCGAGCAGCACGCGCCCGTCGGTATAAGGCCAAATGCCGATTAGCGTGCGAGCCAGGGTGGATTTTCCGGAGCCGGAGGGACCAACGATGCCGATGACTTCGCCAGCCGGGAAGTCCAAGCTGAGATCCTTGAGAATGGCTTCAGGGCGAGCGGGGGCGGTGGCAATTACATTCTGCAGGCTCAGTTGTCCCTTGGGTTCGGGATGGACCAGGCAGGCGTCGCGCGGCGGGTTCTGGGCCAGGGTTTCTTCCAGGCGCAGAAAGGCCTTGCGGGCGGCCAGGAATGATTTCCAGCTCGTGACCATCATATCTACTGGTTGAGTGGCACGGCCGAGTAGAACGTTGGTGGCGATCATCGCGCCAGGGCTGAGCTCGCCGCGGATGACCAGTATCGCACCGGCCGCGAGAGCCAGGGACTGCTGGGTATAGCGCACGAACTTGGTCAGGGCCTTGACGCGCTCGGAAATGTCGCTGGCGTGCTGGTTGAGTTTCAGGTAGTGCTGCTGACGAGTCTTCCAGTGAGCGCGCAAATTGCTGAGCATACCCATCGCTTCGATGACTTCGGCATTGCGCAGCTTGCTGTGGATATAGCCGTTGACCTGGCTGCCAGCTTCCTGCGCCGCTTCGATGGAGGCATGGGACAGACGGTGGGAGAGCCAGGCAATGCCGATGAGGATCAGCGAGAAGACGACGCCCAGCGCGCCGAGCCAGGGGTGCAGCATGAACAGTACGGCCAGATAGATCGGTGACCACGGCGCGTCCATCATTGCGAACAGCCCGTTGCCGGTGAGGAACTGTCGGACGTTGGCCAGATCGCTGAAGCCCTGGGTGGGGTTTTTGCCCTGCTGCCGCAGCGCCGCTTCAAAGCTGGCAGCAAAGACGCGGGAGTTCAGTTTCTGATCGAGCTTGACGCCCAGACGAACCAGCAGGCGCGAGCGGGACCATTCGGCAAAAGCTACTGCTGCGAAGCAAAACAGCATGACGATGGTCAGGACCGACAGCGTGACGAGGTTCTGACTGAGCATCACTCTGTCGAACAGCTGCAGCATGTACATTGTCGGAGTCAGCATCAGGATGTTGACTAGCACCGAGAACAACAGGCATACCGCGAACTCGCGGCGGAATGCCCACAGAATGGTGCGCAGCTCGCTGTGCTGGAAGGAGGAAGGAGTTTTCATCAGGGTTCGATGGGCGGAATATAAAGATCAGGCCGCGGCCGGCTGAGGAGCGGGTATGGCTTGCTGGGCGCCTTGCTGCAGGGCGGCGAGGACTTCGTCGCGAGGGCCGTAGGCCTTTGCTTGACCATCCTGAAGCACGAGCAGGTTGTCCACCGCGACCAGCACGCTGGTGCGGTGGGTAATGACGATGATGGTCGAGCCTTGGGCCTTGAGGTTCCGCAGTGTATGAACCAGAGAACGCTCGCCGGCTTCGTCGAGGCTGGAGTTGGGTTCGTCCAGCACGATGAAGCGTGGGTTGTCGTAGATCGCGCGGGCGAGGCCGATGCGTTGGCGTTGACCACCGGACAGTCGGCAGCCGTCGTCGCCAATGTTCGTTTCATAGCCATCGGGTAGTGACATGATCATGTCGTGAAGGCCGACGGCGCGCGCCGCTGCTTCCACCTTGGCCATGTTTACATCACCAAAGCGGGCAATGTTCTCGGCCAGTGCCCCGTCGAAGAGTTCAACTTCCTGCGGCAGATAGCCGAGGTGAGGACCCAGTTCAGCCTTGTTCCACGGATAGATGTCTACCCCGTCCAGGCGTACCTTGCCGTTGGCCGCGGGCCACACGCCAACCAGTAGACGCGCCAGCGTGGATTTGCCAGAGGCGGATGGTCCGATCAGACCCACAACGGTGCCGGGGGGGACGCTGAAAGTCACGCCGCGCAGGATGACCGCGTGGGAGCCAGGGGCGCCGGCAACCACATTTTCGACGGACAGTTGCCCCTTGGGTGCGGGCAGCGGCATGCCGGCGTGCCGCAGTGTGACGTTGCTGAGGAGGACGTTGAGGCGTGCATAGGCGCCCCGCGCCGCTACCACCTGTTTCCAGGCACCGATGACTTGCACGATCGGCGACAGCAGTTTGCCGCCGAAGGTCGAGGCGACGATGACCAGGCCACCGCCATGGGGAAAGAGGCCGATGATGATGAACCAGACGCCGGCGCCGAGCAGCAGGGAGGACTGGGATTGCTGCACGAATTTGGATAGCGCCGAGTAGGTGCCGGCCTTGTCGGAGGCATGGGCTTGTTGGCGCAGAGTTTCGTTCTGGCGTTTGAGCCAGCGCTTGTGGATGCCACTCTGCATGCCCATTGCTTCAATGACCTGGGCGTTGCGCAGGCTGTCCGCGGCGTAGTTCTGCGCAGCAATCGTGGAGCGGTTGGCCGCGCTGAGGGGCGCCTGGGTGTCCCTTTCGGTGAGCCACGCCAGGCCGACCTGGATCAGTGCGCCCACGATGGACATCCAGCCCATTTCCGGATTGATGTAGAAGATTGCAAAGATATAGAGCATCGACAGGGGAACGTCGATGATCGCGGTCAGCGCATGGCTGTAGATAAAGTCGCGTAGGGTGCGCAGGTCCTGCAGCACTTGAGCGGTGGCGCCAGGGATACCACGCAGATTGGCTTCGAAGACTGTATTGAAGATCCGTTCGTTGATGCGGGAGTCGAATTTCAGCGCGATCTGATGGAGGAGGCCGCTACGTACCCATTCCAGTGCCTCCATGACGATGTAGAGCAGGACGATCATCAGGGTCAGCATGCCCAGCGTCGTCAGGTTTCGGCTGTTCACCACCCGGTCGTACACTTGGAGCATGTACACGGTAGGTGCCATGACCAGCAGGTTGATGAAGAAACTGAAGAAGATCACCTTGTGGAAGGCGGGTTTCTGCAGCAGCAATGCTTCGCGCAGAGCGGAGGGTTTTTCGCCGGGTTTCATGGCTGTTACCTGAAAGGGGGCTTAGATAGATGCCGGCTGGGGAGCGTCCGCAGCCGGGTGTGGAAGAGGGGTGTCTTCTGAGACCAGAACGTATTCGGGCAGGTCGCCGTTCTCGTCGAAATTGGTGTCCGTGCTGTCATCCCCGCCCGACTGAGGGGCTGCAAAGGTGAAGGAGAGTCGGTAGCCGTTTGGCGTCTGGGTCAGAACGATTTCGCGCAGCTTGTTTTCCTTGAAGCGCTGTACGTCGGCGTCGGTGAGATCGAGTTGGAACTTCATGCGCCCGTCGAGGGTGTACATGGACAGCTGGCCGACCTTGACACTCAGAGTGTGGCGGTCGAAATACACCGGCAGACTCGGCTGGAACTGCAGCAGCGGTAGTGGCTTGTCGGGGTTGCGAGCGACGTTGAACGGGCTTTGTGGATGCTGGAACAGCAACCGGCAGGTGCGTGACACCGAATAGATCGCATTGCAGACCATCTGGGAGCCGACTTGTGGGAAGCGCTCGCGCAGGCTGCGATAGGCCAGGTGATGCAGTCCGACCCGGTTCCAGCAGCGGGTGTCCCGCACGACAGGGGCCAGTGCGTTGCACACTTCTGCCACCGCCCTCTGCAGGGCTGAGAGACGCTCCAGCTGTTCGGGTTGGGCGTGGAGGGGAATGTGCACGGAAAAGTTCATATAGGAGAATGTACCATAAATTCTCCTATATGAACTTTTCCGCCTTTGTTCCCTTTACTGTTGCGGCATGAAAGGCTGTTGCCTGATACTGGGGCGGACTTCAGTTTTCAATGACAGGCAAGCATGTCCGATACATTGCGTTGGCTGGCTGTGCCGATGGCATGGCTGACGGCCTGGCTGACCACGCGAGCGTGCTGCCATCCCGCGAGTCGGCTGTATTTTCTGGATCATCCGAACGACCGTTCCCTGCATTCGCAGCCGATTCCGCGCACCGGCGGCGTCGGCGTGATGGCGGGTAGCCTGGTCGGTGTGGGGCTGGCTGCGGCGTCCGGATGGTTGCCAGTCAACGTCTTGTTGGCAGTTGGCGGGGCGAGTGTGCTGGCCTTGCTCGGGCTGCTCGACGACCGTCACACCTTGCCGGCCCGCCTGCGTTTTCTCGTGCAGGTGCTGGTGGCTGCCGGCTTTCTGTATGGCGCAGGCTTTTCGCTGGGATGGGCGATGGGGTTGCTGTTGTTGATGTCGCTGGTGTGGCTGGCCAATCTGTATAACTTCATGGACGGCTCGGATGGACTGGCGGGGGGGATGGCTCTGTTCGGCTTCTCCGCCTATGCGGTGGCGGCTTATCTGGGAGGGCGCTTCGGTCTGGCCCTTGCATGTGCGGCCGTTGCGGCCGGTGCGGCCGGTTTTCTGTTGTTCAATTTCCATCCGGCTCGCATCTTCATGGGTGATGTGGGTTCGGTGCCACTCGGTTTTCTGGCCGGGTCTCTCGGCCTGGTGGGCTGGGGCGGCGGAGCCTGGCCGTTGTGGTTCCCGCTGCTGGTCTTTGCGCCTTTTGTGCTGGATGCGACGGTCACGCTGCTGCGGCGTGCCTTGCATGGCGAGAAGGTCTGGCAGGCGCATCGCAGCCACTATTACCAGCGTATGGTCCGGATGGGACTGGGGCACCGGGGGACGGCCTTGCGGGCTTATGGCTTGATGCTTGGAACGGGGATTTCGGCCGTGTTGATCTTGCCATCAGGGTTTTCGCTGCAGTGCGTCACGCTTACAATGTGGGCCATTGTCTTTCTGGCGGTCGGTGTGTGGGTAGACCAGCGCTGGCGGCATTTCGAAGCCGCTGAAGCCGCCAAGCTGTGAAGGAAGTTATGTCCCGGTCATTGCTGGTGTTCCTGTCGGACCTGTTCGGGGTCGCGTTGACGTGGTGGCTGGCCTATCTGATCCGTTTCAATACCGATATCCCCACTGATTTCATGCCGGCCTTTGGGGTGGCGCTGCCCATTGTGCTGTTTCTGCAGGGCATGTTGCTGCGGGCATTCGGCCTGTATCGGGGAATCTGGGTCTTCGCCAGCTTGCCGGATCTACTACGCATCCTGCGCGCGGTGGGGGTCGCCACCCTGGTGACGCCTTTGGTGTTGGTCGTCGCAGTGCGCTATCACCCGACGGTGCCGCGCCTGATCTACGCGCTGCAGCCCTTGCTGCTAGTCATGTACATGGGGGGCACGCGAGCCCTTTACCGGACCTGGAAGGAGTTCCGCCTGTATGGCGCGCTGCGTGCCCAGGGGCAACCTGTCATCGTGATGGGGGCCGGGGAAGCCGCGGTGAATTTGATCAAGGATCTGTCCCGCTCATCCGAGTGGCGTGTCGTTGGGTTGCTGGACAAGACGGGCGAGCGTGAAGGGCGGGAGATCTACGGCTACAAGGTGTTGGGCGCCTTCTCGGATCTGGCGCGGGTGGCGACGGAGCACCGCGTTGGTCACGCCATCATCGCCCTGCCCCATGAGCGCCACGAACTACGCCGCAGCGTGACCAGCATTTGTGTACGGGCCGGCGTCAAGGCGTTGACGGTGCCGGCTATCGAAGATGTGATGCTGGGTCGAGTGAGCGTGGGTGATGTCCGTCAAGTGGATGTGGAAGACTTGCTGGGGCGCGACCCGGTGCGCATCAATGCGGCGGAGGTCAAAGAGTATCTGCGCGGCAAGGCCGTGATGGTGACTGGCGCCGGCGGATCGATCGGCTCCGCGCTGTGCCGTCAGATCGCCCGTTTCGAACCGTCTGTGCTGATCTGCTTCGAGCTGTCCGAATTTGCGCTATATCGCTTGTGCGAGGAATTCCACACCTATTTCCCGAACGTGCAGCTGGTGCCGCTGGCCGGTGACGTGAAGGATGCGATCCGTGTGGACGAGGTGCTCAACCGTTACCGGCCTCATGTGATCTTCCATGCGGCAGCCTACAAACACGTGCCGCTGATGGAGGATGACAACGCTTGGCAGGCGGTGCGCAACAACGCGTTGGGTACCTGGCAGGTGGCGCGCAGCGCGGTGGCCTTTGGTATTCCGCGTTTCGTGCTGGTGTCTACCGACAAGGCGGTCAACCCGGTCAACGTGATGGGGGCCACCAAGCGCCTGGCGGAGCAGGTGTGCCAGGCCCTGGCTGTCCAAGGGGGCACACAGTTCGAGATCGTGCGCTTCGGTAACGTACTGGGTAGCGCCGGGAGCGTGATTCCCAAGTTCCAGGAACAGATCGCCGCTGGTGGACCAGTGACCGTGACCCATCCCGAGATCACCCGTTACTTCATGTCGATCCCGGAGGCTGCCCAACTGGTGCTACAGGCTGGATCGATGGGCAAGGGGGGAGAGATTTTCGTGCTCGACATGGGCGAACCGGTGAAGATCGCCGAACTGGCGCAGGACATGATCCGCTTGTCCGGGCGTACTGAGGACGAAATCCGGATCGTATTTACCGGCTTGCGTCCCGGTGAGAAGCTGTACGAGGAAGTTCTGGCCGACAGCGAGGAGACCCGCGCTACCCATCATCCTAAATTGCGCATTGCGCGGGCGCTGCCGGTCGAGGAGGGCTGGCTCGATGCGCTGCTGCTGTGGCTGCGTCAGCGTCGTGCGGTGGATGCGCCTGAAGTGCGTCGGGAACTGCGCCGCTGGGTGCCCGAGTATGTTCCGGCCAACCAGACTGCGCCGCATCTGCGGTCGGTGGCGCAAACCGCCGGAGGACATTGAAAATGGCAACTTATGCAATCGGCGACATCCAGGGCTGTTTCCAGTCCCTGACCGCGCTGCTCAACCGCGTCTCCTTCGATCCGGCTCACGACCGCCTGTGGTTGGTCGGTGATCTGGTTAACCGTGGGCCGGATTCCCTGAACACCCTGCGTTTTGTGCGTGATCTGGGACCGGCTGCGGTCACCGTGTTGGGCAACCACGACCTGTACCTGTTGATGGTGGCCTATGAGGCGATTCGCAACCGGGGCAAGGACGACACCATCCAGGCGGTGCTCGATGCGCCGGATCGGGAGGTCTTGCTGGGTTGGCTGCGCACGCGCCCCCTGATGCATGTCGAGAACGGTTTTGCGATGGTCCATGCCGGACTGCTACCGGGCTGGACGGTGGAGCAGGCGCGCGCGCTGGCCCGCGAGGTCGAGGGGGCGCTGGCCGGGCCTTATCACGCGGATCTGCTGCATAACATGTGGGGCAGTGAGCCCGCCGCGTGGAGCGATGACCTGCGCGATTACGAGCGCATGCGGGTGATCGTCAATGCGATGACGCGCATGCGCTTCTGTACGGCGGATGGCGTGATGGATTTCAAGGTCAAGGGCGAGGTGACCAAGGCGCCGAAGGGCTATCTACCCTGGTTCGAGGTGGTGGGGCGGAAGAGCGCCGATACCACCGTCGTCTTCGGCCACTGGTCGGCGCTGGGCCTGCGTATCGAGCCCAATCTGATGGCTCTGGACTCCGGCTGTCTGTGGGGGCGCGAGCTGACCGCTGTGCGCCTGGAAGACCGGGCCGTGTTCCAGGTGGCCTGTCCGGGTCTGGCCCACGGCAAACCCAAACCCTCCTGAACGTTCAGTCGGCGATGCGTGCGGCGATGCTCTCCCGCGCCGCGTGGGCGATGGCCTTGCGGTCTGGTAGTTCGCCAGGCTGGAAGGCCGGCGCGACGCGTACGCGGGCGATGATTTCCGGCTCGGCGATGATCGCCTTGATGCAGTCGACCAGGCTGATGTCTCCGTCGTAGGCCGGAGCACGGGTGTAACGCCCGTCAGGCAGACGGTAGGTGATGGCCAGCGGCTGGATCGGTGCACCGGCTTCGATGGCCGGCTGCAGCAGCGCAGCGTGGAAACCCAATACGTGGCTGCCGTCGGTGGTGGTGCCTTCGGGGAAGATCGCCACGTGGCGGCCGCGGCCGAGCAGGTCACCGATTTCCCCATTCACGATCTTTGCGTGGCCGCGGCTGCCGCGGCGCAGGAAGACCGTGTCGTTCTTCGCGGCGAGCCAGCCGATCAGCGGCCATTGACGGACCTCGGCCTTCGAGACGAAGGCTGCCGGGTAAGCTGCGTTGATCACGAAGACATCGAGCCACGACACATGGTTGGCAACCAGCAGGCTGCCGGGTACGACGAAGGGCTCGTCGGCCTGCAGGCGCACGCCCAGCGTGCCCAGCAGGTGCGCAGACCAGCGCTGGCGTAGGCGCAGGCGCTTGGGGGCGGACAGGAAGGGGAAGGCGAACGCCGCCAGCGACAGGCCTTGCAGCAGGTGAACTGTCAGATGGGCGGCGCGGACGATGCGGGTCAGGCGAGGGGTGGAGCTGGCGGGTTTCAGTCCTTGCGTCCCATGAAGTGTTTGGCGTAGCGGGCGTCGAGCCGGGAAACCGGCAGCAGGATCGGCAGGTCGGCCGTGTTGAAGTCCGGATCCCAGGCCGGATCGCCGCAGATCCACGCACCCGCGCGCAGGTAGCCCTTGATCAGCGGCGGCGTGTCGGCATCGAGATCCTGGCGCAAGGCCTGGATCGGCAGCGGCGTGCGCGGGAAGACCCGGTATTCGAGCGGGCACAGATGCTCTTCCTTGAGGCGATTATACAGGCTGGCTGCAGCATGCCCGCCGTCGGCCATGCTGATCGACGCACAGCCGATCAGATAGTCGTGGTTGTTCTCAAGCATGTAGCGGGCGAGGCCGGCCCACAGCAGCGTGATGACGGCGCCGGAGCGGTACTCCGGGTCGATGCAGGAACGGCCGATTTCCACCATGCGGCCGCGCAGGTGGCGCAGGCGGGTCAGATCAAACTCGCTTTCGGAATAGTAGTTGCCAACTTCGCGGGCCGCCGACGGCGACAGGATGCGGTAGGTGCCGACGATACGGCCGGCATCCTCGTCGCGCACGATCAGATGGTCGCAGAACGCGTCGTACAGGTCGCGATCGACGCCTGGTGTACGGCTCGACAGGCGGGCGCCCATTTCTTCGGCGAATACGCGGTAACGCAGTTTCTGGGCTTCCAGAATCTCGGTGGAGCAGCTAGCCAGCCCGACGTACAGGTTGCGACCGGGGCGTTGGGCGACGTGTTGTTCCTTGTGCAGCATTGACGGAATCCTCATTGGGTTTCCGCGCATTGTGAAAATGCTGCATTGCGGCGCCGTGAAGAGGGCGTTACGGACGTGTGACCGGATACTGCGTCCGGGCGCTTACTGCCTGGCGTTCATTCCGTGGGGGGCTTCGATCAACCCCACGGAATGGAATGGGCTCAGCGGCTGACGCGGGTGTTGCGGCCGTCCTGCAGCAGGCGCACGCGCTCACCGGGCTTGAAGTTCTCGCCGCCGTCTTCCTGCACGATGGCCAGCAATTCGCCGTTGTCCATCTTGAGGGTGACTTCGACGCCCTGCTTGCGGGTGAAGCCCTCTTCGGCCGCTGCACCGGCAATGCCACCCGCAACGGCGCCGACTACTGCGGCGATCGCTGCGCCCTTGCCTGAGCCAACGGTACTGCCGGCCACACCGCCAATTGCAGCGCCGGCGACGGTGCCGAGTGGTGTGTTGGTGCCTTCCAGCTTCACCGGGCGGACGCTTTCGACGATGCCCATGCGCACGCTCATCACGCGCCGGGCTTCGGTCCGTTCGTAGTCGCCGCCACCGAGGCCGGATGCACAGCCCACCAGGTTCACCGTGGTCAATAGGGCGAGGGTCAGGGGAAGGATTCGCATCATGTTGTGTCCTTTTTTCACCACAGGGTTGAGCCGAACGCCGTGCGATAGGCATCGGCAATTTCATCGCGGCTGGGCGCGTGGTTCTGCCCGCCGCGGCTGGCGATCTTGAGGGCGCCCATCAGCGAAGCCAGGCGTCCGCTCTGGTCCCAATCCAAGCCATTCTCGATCCCGTACAGCAGACCGGCCCGGTAGGCGTCGCCGCAGCCAGTAGGGTCTTCGAGAGCGGCGGCACGGGCACACGGGATATCGAGGCGGTGACCACCGGTGTAGATCTCGGAACCTTCGCCGCCACGGGTGACGACCAACGCCTTGACCTCGTTGGCCAGTGCTTCAAGGCTGCGTCCGGTGCGTTCGCTGAGCAGGCGTGCTTCGTAGTCGTTGACCGTGCAGTAGTCGGCCAGTTGCAGGCAGGCCAGCAACTCTTCGCCGTTGAACATCGGCAGGCCCTGGCCGGGATCGAAGACGAAGGGAATGCCGGCCTCGGCGAACTGGCGGGAATGCTCCAGCATGCCGTCGCGGCCATCGGGGGCGACGATGCCGAGCGTGACGCCGGTTGTGTGTTCCACCTTGTTGAGGTGGGAATGGACCATCGCGCCCGGATGGAACGCGGTGATCTGGTTGTCGTCCAGATCGGTGGTGATGAAGGCTTGGGCCGTGTAGGTGCCGGGGACGTGGGTGACGTGGGCACGGGACAAGCCAAGGCGCTCGAGGCGCTCCAGATAGGGGGCGACGTCGTCGCCGACGGTGGCCATGATCAGCGGATCGCCGCCGAGCAGCTTGAGATTGTAGGCGATATTGCCGGCACAGCCGCCGAACTCGCGGCGCATTTCGGGCACCAGGAAGGAGACGTTCAGGATATGGATCTGCTCGGGAAGGATGTGATTCTTGAAATGGTCCTGAAAGACCATGATCGAATCGAAGGCGATGGAACCGCAGATGAGCGTGGACATGGTGTCGGCAAGATGTAAGCGAAACGATTATAGGAGTGGCCCGGCCGGGCCCGCTTCGGTGAGTGTTGCCGGATGTTATGCCGGCCGGTCTGCGCGTTCAGGGGTAGAACGCGTAGACCCGATAACCTGCTGCTGCAACGCCGGGCGCTTCGAAGCGGACCCGGGCTGCTACTTCCTTGCGGGCTGGGAAGGCGTCCGGCGGCATGTCGGCGGGCAGCCATTGCTTGGGCTCCAGAACCCGGCGGACCAGAGCCTTGTCGCGGGCATCGGTCAAGGTGATTTCCAGGTGTGGCCAGGCCTGGGCGAACTCGGCGCGGTTGCGTAGCGTGGCATGCAGTGTGAAGAAGGCCTCGCGGTTGGCGTCCGGCTGGATGTCGGAGCTTTCGATGGTGATAGAGGCCGACTCGCGGGGCAGTGGCAGTTCGCAGCCCATGCCCGCGCACACGCTCTCCATGAAGAGCCGCATCTGAGGCGACGACTGGGCGATTTCACTGCGGAATACCAGAATGCCCTGGGCGAGTATGGCGAGCACCAGTAGCGTGGCACCCGCTGCCCAGGCAGCTTGTTGCAATGGCGAGGGACCGGTGGGCTCTTCGATTTCCTCTACAAAAGGCTCGTGCTCGTCTTGTTCGAGTTCCGGCTCGCTCGTCGCTGTTGCTGCGATGGGGGGCTCAATCGGCAGCCCCGTTGAAGGCTGTTCTGCCGTCGGCGCAGAGGGGCGGTCCTGGTCCAGGGCCTGTTGGGGAGTGCCCGGTGTATCGTCCACGACCTTTTTGTGCAAGAGCGAGTCGAAGTCGAGTGGGCCGTCCTCGACGAAGGACGGGTCGGGGGGATTCTTCAGGTCGAGTTCGGAGGCGTCCGGCCAGTCGGGCTTGAACGGGAGCGGCGCGACAGATGCCTCCACATCCGTTGCGGCTTCGTCCTCGTCCTCGTCTTCGTCGAGGGCGAGGGGGCTATGGGTTGGCAGCTGATCCTTGGCGGTTGCCTTAGTCGCCGACAGCATGTCCTCCGCCAGCCGTTCATCGAGGGCTTCAAGGCGGATTTCACCGACCGGTTCGATGCGGTCGGCCGCGATTTCCGGGATGGCCGGGGTGGTGTTGGAGGGCGGGAGGGCCTCGTCCTCGAAGGTGATGAACGCCGGGGCTTCCAGCGCAGCACCGTAAGTGTCGGCTTCGGGCTGCGGGGGCCGAGGTGCGTCCGCCTCCTGCGCATCGTCGTTGGCGACGTTGTCGATAACCAGGGCCGGCGCGTCTTCCTGAAAATGCTCCCCGGTGGGAGGATTGCTCCCGGCCGAGGGGAGGTCGGACACAGACGACGCCAGGACGTCTGTGGTCGCGGGTGGCTTTTCCTGCAGGACGAACAGGGAGGGTGCTGCGCTCCCCGTCGGGGCCTGTAGCGGCTCCGGCGGGAGTCCGTCAGCCGAGGTCCCTTCCTCGATCTGATTCTCCCGCGCGTTGAAGGCGTGCTGGCACTGGCCGCAACGGACCCGCCCATGGCGGGCGTTCAATTGCTCTGGGCGCACCCGGAAGGTGGTTGAGCACGCCGGGCAGCGCGCGAGGATCATGACTCGGTTGACGCTGGCCGTTCGCCCTCGAGGCGGACCCAGCCGTCCAGGGTGGCACCCACGTGCAGGGCGATGAAGGGGGCGTAGGCCTCGATGACATCACCGGCCTGGGCTTCCAGTACCCCGGACAGGGCCAGCTTGCCGCCGGGTGCGACGCGGGCGGCGAGCAGCGGCGCCAGCATCTTGAGCGGATTGGTCAGGATGTTGGCGACGACCCGCTGGAAGGTGCCGTCGAGAGGCTTGGCGGAGACCTGCAGGTGCAGGCTGACGCCATTGTTGGCGGCGTTGTCGGCGGCGGTTTCGACGGCTTTCTCGTCGATGTCCACGCCGGTGACCTCACCCGCTCCCAGCTTGGCGGCGGCGATCGCCAGAATGCCGGAGCCACAGCCGTAGTCGAGCACACTGACGCCCGGAGTGATCTCTTCGGTCAGCCACTCGAGGCACAGACGGGTGGTTGGGTGCGAACCGGTGCCGAAAGCCATGCCCGGATCGAGCACCAGATTGATCGCGCCGGCATCCGGGGATTCATGCCAGGACGGCACGATCCATAGCCGGTCGGTGATGCGGATCGGGTCGAACTGGCTCTGGGTGAGCTGCACCCAGTTCTGTTCTTCGACCTCCTCAATGGTGAACGGTGGTACGGCGTCGAGCCCGACCGCCGCCGACGCGGTGGCCAGCGCTGCAGCCAGATCGGTGTCGGTGTCGAACAGTGCGACGACGCGGCTGTGGTCCCACAGGCTGGCCGGGTGCATGCCCGGTTCGCCGAACTGGGGTTTTTCCGCGTCAGTGCCGGCGTCGGCGTCGTCGATGCTGACCGACAGCGCGCCATGCTCCATCAGTGCTTCGGACAGGGCCTCGGCGCGGGTCGCGTCAGCCTGCAGGATGACTGAGATCCACATTCAGGCCTCCTTGGACGACAGTTGGAGTGAGTGGGGGCACTGCATCATCAGTTCTTGTTGACGTCGTTGCGGCCCGCCAGCTTGTGCTCCAGATAGTGGATGCTGGTGCCGCCTTCGACGAAGCGGGCGTCGAGCATCAGTTCCTGGTGCAGCGGGATGTTGGTCTTGATGCCTTCGACCAGCATCTCGGACAGCGCGATGCGCATGCGGCGGATGGCCTGGTCGCGGGTGTCGCCGTAGGCGATCAGCTTGCCGATCATCGAATCGTAGTGCTGCGGCACGGTGTAGCCGTTGTACACGTGGGAGTCCACTCGGATGCCCGGGCCGCCGGGGACGTGCCAGTTGCTGATCTTGCCCGGACAGGGCGTGAACTTGAACGGATCTTCGGCGTTGATGCGGCATTCGATCGCGTGGCCACGGAATTCGATGTCCTTCTGCCGGTAGCTGAGCTTCTGGCCGGCGGCGACGCGGATCTGTTCCTGCACGATGTCCACGCCGGTGATCATTTCGGTGACCGGATGTTCGACCTGCACGCGGGTGTTCATCTCGATGAAGTAGAACTCACCGTTCTCGTACAGGAATTCGAAGGTGCCCGCGCCCCGGTAGCCGATCTTGCGGCAGGCATCGGCACAGCGTTCGCCGATGCGGATGATGTGGCGGCGCTCGATGCCCGGTGCTGGGGCTTCTTCGATGACCTTCTGGTGGCGGCGCTGCATGGAGCAGTCACGCTCGCCCAGGTATATGGCATTGCCGTGCTGGTCGGCCAGTACCTGGATTTCCACGTGGCGCGGGTTCTCCAGGAACTTCTCCATGTACACGGTCGGGTTGCCGAAGAACGCACCAGCCTCGGAGCGGGTGGTTGTGACGGCGTTGATCAATGCTGCTTCGGTGTGCACCACGCGCATGCCGCGACCACCACCACCGCCGGCGGCCTTGATGATCACCGGGTAGCCGATGGCGCGGGCGATCTTGACGATCTCCTTCGGGTCTTCCGGCAGCGCGCCGTCGGAGCCGGGCACACAGGGTACGCCGGCGGCCTTCATGGCGTCCTTGGCCGAGACCTTGTCACCCATCAGGCGGATGGTTTCGGCGCGCGGGCCGATGAAGACGAAACCGGACTGCTCGACCCGTTCGGCGAAATCGGCGTTCTCGGACAGGAAGCCGTAGCCAGGGTGGATCGCTTCTGCGTCGGTGACTTCAGCGGCGGAAATCAGCGCGGGGATGTTGAGATAGCTGAGGGCCGAGGAGGCAGGCCCGATGCACACGGATTCATCGGCCAGCTTGACGTACTTGGCCTCTGCGTCCGGTTCGGAATGGACCGCGACGGTCTTGATGCCCAGCTCACGGCAGGCGCGCAGCACACGCAGCGCGATCTCGCCCCGGTTGGCGATCAGGAGTTTTTCGAACATCGCCATGATTTAGCCGATGACGAAGAGGGGTTCGCCGTATTCCAGCGGTTCGCCGTTCTCAACGAGGATGGCCTTTACGGTGCCGGCCACTTCGGCCTCGATCTCGTTCATCAGCTTCATGGCTTCGATGATGCACAGCACGTCGCCGACGGCGACGCTCTGGCCAACTTCGACGAGGGGCTTGGCACCCGGCGCGGAGGCGCGGTAGAAGGTACCGACCATCGGTGACTTGACCACGTTGCCGTCCGGCAGGGCCGATTCGGCTGCGGCAACAGGGGCTGCTGGCACGGCAGCAGGGGCACTGACGGCGACCGGCGCGGCAGGGGCCTGGGCTACATAGTTGACTGGAGCGGGACCGGCGATGTGCTTGGCGATGCGGACTTTTTCCTCGCCTTCCGTGACTTCCAGTTCGGAGATGCCGGACTCCTGGACCAGATCGATCAATTTCTTGAGCTTGCGAAGATCCATAGTATTCCCCTTGATATGTGAAGCGGCCGGCACCAAGGCCGGCCTGCCGATGTCTTGCTTTAGGCGCGAGCTGCGCGCAGACGGGCGAGGGCGAATTCGAGGGCGAGTTGATAGCCCTGGGCGCCCAGCCCGCAGATCACTCCTACCGCCTTGTCGGAGAAGTAGGAGTGATGGCGGAACGGCTCGCGGGCGTGGATGTTCGACAGGTGTACTTCGACGTACGGGATGGCGACGCCGGCAAGAGCGTCCCGCAGTGCGACGCTGGTGTGCGTGTACCCGGCCGGATTGATGATGATGAAATCGACGGCTTCGCTTTCCGCAGCCTGCACCCGGTCGATGAGCTCGCCCTCGTGGTTGCTCTGGAAGGACTCCAGCAGCACGCCGTCGGCCTTGGCCCGGCTTTCCATCGCCGCATGGATATCGGCGAGGGTCGTCAGCCCGTAGATGCCGGGTTCCCGGCGGCCGAGCAGATTGAGGTTGGGACCATGCAGAACGAGAATCCGCGGCTGCGGGAGGTTCTCGTCGGTGGCTTCCTGGGTGCTGGTTTTGCGCGTCATGAGTGCAAGTTTGCCGTAATTACGCGCAAGTTGTCCACCGCGCGACCCCTGCGGTATGCGTCAGGACTTGCTCAGTTCGGCGAGTTTACGGTCCAGTTCCTGTTCGGACAATTCACCCAGTTTGATCAAGCTGATGTTGCCGTTGCGATCGATGACCAGCGTGAAAGGCAGGCCCTGGGCACTGTTGCCGAGTTCCTCTGTGAGCTGGACCAGCGATGGGTCTGCGATCACCAGCGGGTAGTCCACCTGCTGTTTGGCCTGATAGCCGGCGACGTTCTTGGCGGTATCGATGCTCACGCCGACGAATTGAACGCCTTTGCCTGCATATTTGCGGCTCAGCGCCGAAAATGCCGGAATTTCCTTGCGACACGGCGGGCACCAGGTAGCCCAGAAGTTGACCACCAGCACTTTGCCCTTCCAGGCCGAGAAAGGTTGTTGGGTGCCTTTGGCGTCGGGCAGATCGAGGGCCAGCAGCTTGCCGAGGGCTGTACGCTGGGGCTGGGACAGGTTGGCCGTCGGCGTCGCGGCGTTGGCGCTCGTCGAGTAAGAGGTGTACAAGCCGGCGGCGGCGGAGGCCAGTGCGACGGCGGTGACGAGGGCGAGGGTGGTGCTGCGACTCATGGATGGATATGGGCTTCGGCCGGCGTTTCGTTGACGAGGGCTTCGACGACGGACAAGCGCGCGCGTTCCATCTGGCGTGCGCCGTGGCTGCCGCGACGGTTCAGGCGCTCCACGTCCGGGGAGTAGATGCGCAGCTTGAACGGGATGTCGTCCCAGTCGAAAACCAGGATCGCTTCGGGGCCATCGGGCTGGTTGCGGCGCGGTTCCCGGTGTTCGTAAGCGACGTTGTTGTTGAGAAAGAAAATCTCCACTTCCTTGGCGCTCTCGGGAAAAAGGTCGATTTCCACTTCCGAGTAGCGCCCGGCGGTGCCTTCCAGCACGGGCCCGGTGAGGTAGGGGCGGAAGGTCTCCAGTTCGCGCATCACCTCGATGGCCGCCGAACGCATGACGTGCTGGCGTTCGAGGTGCTCTTCGTCCTGGAAAACGGCGAGGTAAGTGCGGACTTCGGCTTCGATTTCCGCGTTGTTGGGCAGTTCGTCGGCGGCGAGGGCGCCGAGCTGGCGCGCGGCCTTGCGTTTGGCGAAGCCGTAATCGCTGATGCCGTCTTCGGCGATCATGCGGGCCGCCAGGGCGGCAATTTCACGGCGCAGGTTGCTGCGGTGTGGAACGGCAGGGCGCGGCATGGAAGGTCGAAGCTCCCCGTTCGATTAGAATAGATCCCATTCTACACACGACTGTTGCGGCACTGTTTCTGTCGCTTAGACGAATAATGCACATACACATTCTCGGCATCTGCGGAACCTTCATGGGCGGCGTGGCCCTCCTCGCGCGGGCTGCCGGCCATACCGTGACGGGCTGCGATGCCAACGTCTACCCGCCGATGAGCACCCAACTGGAAGAGCAGGGCATTCGGCTCGTCGAAGGCTATGGGGTCGAACAGCTGGACCTGGAGCCGGACGTGTTCGTCGTCGGTAACGCGATTTCCCGCGGCAACCCGCTGCTGGAGGAAATTCTCGACAAGGGCCTGCCCTATGTGTCCGGCCCCCAGTGGCTGGCCGAGAATGTACTGCAGGGGCGTTGGGTGCTAGGTGTGGCCGGCACCCATGGCAAGACCACGACCACTTCGCTGCTGGCCTGGATTCTCGAGGACGCCGGCCTGAATCCGGGCTTCCTGGTCGGCGGCGTGCCGAAGAACTTCGGCCTGTCGGCGCGCTTGACCGAATCGCCGTTCTTCGTCATCGAAGCGGACGAATACGATACGGCCTTCTGCGACAAGCGCTCCAAGTTCGTCCATTACCGCCCGCGAACGCTGATCCTGAACAACCTGGAGTTCGATCACGCGGACATCTTCGCCGATCTGGCGGCCATCGAGACCCAGTTTCACCATTTGGTACGTACCGTGCCGCGGCTCGGCCGCATCGTCGCCAACGCCGCCGAAGAGTCGCTGCCGCGGGTCATGCAGCGCGGCTGCTGGTCCGAACTCGAATGGTTCAACGACGCGGCCGGCTGGTCGGTGGCGGAGGGGGCCAGCGAGGACGAGGTGGTGATCCGCCACCTGGGCAAGGAGATCGGCCGCCGCCGGCTGCCGCTGTCCGGTCGTCACAACCGGGCCAATGCGCTGGCGGCGATCGCTGCAGCGCGGCATGTGGGCGTCACGCCGGAAGTGGCGCTAGATGCGCTGAGCCGCTTCGAGGGCGTCAAGCGCCGTCTCGAATTGCGCGGCACGGTGCGTGGCGTGGCGGTGTACGACGACTTCGCCCATCACCCGACCGCCATCACGCTGACCGTCGAAGGCCTGCGCCGCCAGGTCGGCGATGCGCGCATCCTGGCGGTGCTGGAGCCGCGCTCCAACACCATGAAGCTCGGTGTCATGAAGGACCAGTTGCCGGCCAGCCTGGCCCAGGCCGACAAGGTCTTCTGCTATGCCGCCAACCTGGGCTGGGATGCCCGTACGGCCTTGGCGCCGATTGCCGGCAAGACCGTGGTGGAGGACGATCTGGACGCGCTGGTTGCCGCTATCGTCGCCGAAGCCCGCGACGGCGACCGTATCCTGGTCATGAGCAACGGTGGCTTCGGCGGCATCCACGGCAAGCTGCTGGCTGCGCTCGGGCAGTAAGCCTGCTTATCGCGCCGATTCGGTAGTCAGCTTTTCAAAACGCCGCGGGAAGCCTGCTGCCGGTTGCCGGTGGCGGGCTTTTCTCTTCTGGAAAAGAGGCAGGGCTACCGCCAGCGTGACGCACAGCAGCAGCGCCGCGCCAGTGTTGTGGGCGACGGCCAGCGGAAGCGGCAGTTGCAGCAGCACGTTGGCAATACCTAGCCCGATTTGCAGGCCCAGTGCGTCGAGTAGCGCGATGCCGGCTCTGCGCAGGTGCTGGCGGGCCAGCAGGCGCAGGCCGAGGCTGCCGGCGACCAGCAGCACCACGCCGGCGAACAGGCGATGGGTCCAGTGGATGGCGGTCAGGGCGCTGGCCGGCAGCAGGGCGCCGCTGGCGGTGATGCCCAGTTCCCGGTCCAGCGTGAAGGCGTGGTGGAAATCCAGCGCCGGGTTGAAGCTGCCCTGGCAGGTCGGGAAATCCGGGCAGATGGCGGCCGCATAGTTGCTGCTGACCCAGCCACCGAGAGCGATCTGTACCACGACGGCGATGAGCGCCATCGCCGCGTGGGTCTGCAGACCGGTGCCGATGCTCGGGCCCGGACGGAAGATGCGGCCTTCGCGCAGCACGAGGGCCGCCAGCAGCGCCAGCGTCGTCATGCCGCCGAGCAGGTGGCAGGTGACGATCACCGGCTTCAGCAACTGGGTGACGGTCAGCATGCCGAGCGTGGCCTGCACCAGCACCACGGCGAGCAGGGCAAGTTCGAGCGTCGGCTTGCGTCGGGCGCGTTGCCGCCAGCCGAGCACTGCCAGGCCGGCGATGCACAGGCCCAGCGTGCCGGCGGCGTAGCGGTGGATCATTTCTTTCCAGGCTTTGCCGGCCTCGACGCGCTGGCCGAAGGCCGCTTCGGCGGCGCTCACTTCGTGGGCATGTTCGGGCACGCCGACCAGCTTGCCGTAGCAGCCGGGCCAGTCGGGACAGCCGAGGCCGGCATCGGACAGGCGCACCCAGGCGCCGAGGGACACCACCACAAGGGCAAGCAGAAAGGCGACGATAGCCAGGGTACGCCGGCCGGACGGGCGGGTCCTCATGCCATGCGGTCCAGGAAGAGGGCCACGAACAGGCCGGTGAGGTAGATCAGCGAATAGCGGAAGGCGTGCCGCGCACGGGCGTCCGAGTAATCGCGCCACAGGATCCAGGCTTCCCGCAGATAGCCGAGGTTGAGCAGACTGACCAGCGCCGCATAGATGCCGCCGGACAGGCCCAGCGTGCAGGGCAGGTAGGACACGGCCGCCAGCAGCACGGTGTACAGCAGGATGTGCAGGCAGGTCAGCGGCACGCCGTGGCTGACCGGCAGCATCGGCAGGCCGGCGCGGGCGTATTCCTCGCGCCGGTAGCAGGCCAGCGCCCAGAAGTGCGGCGGCGTCCACAGGAAGATGATGAGGAACAAGGCCAGCGCCGGCAGGCCGATGTTGTTCGTCATCGCCGCCCAGCCGAGCACCGGTGGCATGGCGCCGGAAGCGCCGCCGATGACGATGTTCATTGGCGTGGCCGGCTTCAGGATCACGGTGTAGACGATCGCGTAGCCGAGGAAGGTGGCGAGGGTCAGCCACATGGTCAGCGGATTGACCGCCACGTGCAGTAGCCACAGGCCCGAGCCGCCGGTCAGGCAGGCCAGGCCGAGGGTTTCGGCGGGGCTGATCAGCCCCAGCGGCAGCGGGCGGCCGCGGGTGCGCGCCATGCGGGCGTCGATGCTCCGCTCCACGAGGCAGTTGATCGCCGCGGCGGCGCCGGCCACCAGCGCGATGCCGACGGTGGCGGCGAGCATCCGGCCGGCCGGCGGCCAGCCGGGCACTGCGAGGAACATGCCGATCAACGCGGTGAACACGATCAGGCTGTTCACCCGCGGCTTGCACTGGGTCAGGAAGGCGCCGAGGCGCAGGCCAAGGGGGGCGGGGGCGGCGGTGCTGCGGAGGGTCGTCGGCATAGCGGGTCTCCGGGGTTGTTGTCAGCCGGCCCACGCATAGCGGAGCAGGCGTTCCATGTCCTTCAGGATGCCGCGCGGGTCGGCGTCGGGGGCGTAGCGCAGGATGATCTTGCCCAGCGGATCGACCACGTACACGCGGTGGCCGCGGCCATCCAGGTCGAAGGCCGCGCGGGCCGCGGCGCTGCGTGCCACGGCGGCGTGCAGGTCGGGTTGCAGGGCGTGCAGCGGGGCGACGTCGGGCGCTGCCTGATCGGACAGCCAGGTGCGCTGGACCCGTGGCATCTGCTTGTAGAGGGCGACGTGGATCTGGCGGGTGGCGACGATCCAGTTGCGGCAGGCGGCGTCGCAGGGGCCGGGGCCGGCGACCACCAGGCTCCAGTGGCCGTCGAAGTCCTGTTCGCCGAGGGGCTGGCCGGCGGCGTCGGCCAGCTGCGGCAGCGCGCGCGGCGGCGACAGCAGTTCGCCGTGGTTGCCGGGCTGGTCCGGGTGCCAGCCCCAGGCATACAGCCCTGCGCCGATGGCGAAGGGCATCAGCAGCAGGGCCAGGATCAGCAGCAGCGGGCGGCAGCGGCGCATCAGCGGCGCCTCCAGCCGAGGGCCAGCCAGATCAGCATTGAGGAAGCCGCGAAGCCGTACCACTGGTAAGCGTAGGAAAGATGGCGTTCGAGGCGCTCGTCCGGGCGCGGCCAGTCGCGCACGAAGCCGGCCGGCGCGGCAGCATCCAGTTGCACCACCACCGGCTGCACCGGCCACGGGACGAGCCGGACGAAGCGCGCCAGGTCGAGGTTCTGCCAGACCGGCTGCCAGGCGCCGTTGCTGCTGTCGCCGCTCAGCGTGAAGAAGCGGGTGCCCGGTATGACGGCGGTGCCGCGCAGCTCCAGCGGGCCGCTCGGCGTATCCACCGCGGGAATGTCGGCGTGGCGGGCGGAAGCCGGAATCCAGCCGCGGTTCACCAGCACGCGCATGTTGCCGCCGTCGATGTGGAAGGGCGTGATCACGTGGTAGCCGGCCTGTTCCCGATAAACACGGTTATCGACGAGGAACTGGCGTTCGGTCTCGAAGCGGCCGCGGATCAGCACCGGCCGCGAGCGCAGGCTGTCGGCGTCGGCCAGCGTGTTGCCAAGGCTCACCGGCGCGTCGGTGCTGCGCTCGTCGAGCAGGGCCTGGGCGGCCTGCTTGCGTTCGGCCTTGCCGTACTGCCAGTTGCCGAGCTGGAGGCAGCCCGCCGCGACGCCCAGCGCGAGCAGGCCGCCCCACAGGGAGGGGCGGAAGCGGCGGCCGCTTGTGATGGCCCGGACGCCGGCGCACAATCGGCGAACCGGGTTCGGGGAGCGGGCTGTGGCATTCAAGTTGGCCGTAGTGTTCATGCTGTTGCTGGTGGTCGGCAGCCTCTTTTCGGGCTTGTTTTTCCTTTATCGCGACAGGGGCAACGGCGACCGGGTTGTGCGGGCGCTCACCTTGCGCGTCTCCCTCTCCCTTTTGCTCTTTCTCGGCCTGCTGCTGGCCTGGCATTTCGGCGCCGTGGGGCGCTAGAGCCAATAGACCACGACGAACAGCAGCAGCCACACCACATCCACGAAGTGCCAGTACCAGGCCACCGCCTCGAAGGCGAAGTGGCGCCTGGCGTCGAAGTGTCCGGCCAGGCAGCGGCCGGTGACGACGGCCAGCATGATCGCGCCGAGCGTCACGTGGAAACCGTGGAAACCGGTCAGCATGAAAAACGTGGCGCCATATACGCCGGCGCCCATCGTCAGGCCCATCTCGGTGTAGGCGTGGTGGTATTCGTAGGCCTGGAAGCAGAGGAAGATCACGCCGAGCAGCACGGTGAAGATCAGGCCCAGGTTGAGCTGGCTGCGGGAGCCCTTCATCAGGCCCCAGTGGGCAAAGGTCAGTGTGACGCCGGAGCTCAGCAGCAGCGCCGTGTTGATCGCCGGGATGCCCCAGGCGCCCATCGGCGTGAACGGGGCGCCCTTCGGGCCGGCGGTCGGCCAGGCGGCGGTGAAGTCCTTGTACAGCGTGAAGGCCGGGTCCATATGGGCGAGGGCCGGCACCGAGATGTTGCGGCAGTAGAACAGCGCGCCGAAGAAGGCCGCGAAGAACATCACCTCCGAACCGATGAACCACACCATGCCCTGGCGGAAGGACTTGTCTTCCCAGTCGGTGTAGGCGCCGCGCTGGTTTTCGGCGATCACTGCGCCGAACCACTTGAACAGCACGAAGATGATCACCGACGCGCCGCCGGCCATCACCCACGGCCCCGGCGCGAACTTGTTCATCAGCAGGATGAAGCCCAGTGCCAGCAGGAACATGCCGCCCGACAGGAAGACCGGGTAGAGGGTCGGCTGCGGCACATAGTAGTGGCCGGCGTGCGGCGCGGCGGAGTTGGCGTGCGAGGCGTTCAAGGCGGACTCCCTAGTTAGGATTCGGTGCCGGGAAGAAGGCGTAGGCCAGCGTCAGTTCGCTGACTTCCTCGCCGATGTCGCCGTCGATGACGAAGGTCAGGGCCATCTCGCGGCTCTCGCCGGGGGCGAGGGTCTGTTGCTTGAAGCAGAAGCAGTCGAGCTTGCGGAAATGCCGGGCCGCCACAGTTGGCGACACGCTCGGCACGGCCTGGCCGACGATGGTCTTGTCGGACAGGTTGCGGACCAGGAAGCGGGTGGTGCGCAGTTCGCCGGGGTGGAGCTCGATGGACGGCTCGAGGGGGCGGATCTCCCACGGCAGGCCCGGCATCAGCGTGGCGGTGAATTGCACGCCGAGGCTGCGGGCGTAATTCACCGCGCTCGGCGGTATGTCCTTAGTCTCGATGGCGTCCTTCAGCGTCTTGCCGTTGAACCCGACCGCCCGGCACAGGGTGTCGTAAAGGGGCACCAGTGCGAAGCCGAAGGCGAAGAAGGCCGCCGCGATCAGTAGCAGACGGACCACCAGTCTGCCGTGCCGCCGCGGCGGTGGATTGAGGGCGGCCTCGCGCATGGCGCCGTCAGCGCTCGATGAGGAAGCCGATCAGGTACAGCCCCAGCGCGATGGCGCCGAGGGTCCACGCGAAGCGGGCCGAAGCACGGCGGCGTTGGGCCAGGTCATCGGACGTGAGATGCATGATGTGCTCCTTCATGTTCAGCTCGTCTTGATGACGGGCTGGGTTTCCCAGGAGTGGTGGGGCGGCGGCGAGCTGAGTTCCCACTCCAGCCCCGCTGTGCCTTCCCATACCCGGTCGGTCGCCTTGTCGCCGCCCTTTACGCAGCGCCACACGTTGTAGGCGAAGATCAGCTGCGACAGGCCCAGCGCGAAGGCCCCTACAGTCGATATGGCATTGAATTCGGCGAACTGCAATGCGTAGTCGGGAATGCGTCGCGGCATGCCGGCAAGGCCGAGGAAGAACTGGGGCATGAAGGTGAAGTTGAAGCTGATCACCGTCAGCCAGAAGTGCAGCTTGCCGAGCTTTTCGCTGTACATGTGGCCGGTCCATTTGGGTAGCCAGTAGTACACGCCGGTCATCACGCCCATGATGCCGCCCGCGAACAACGCGTAGTGGAAGTGGGCCACGACGAAGTAGCTGTGGTGGTACTGGGCGTCGGCGGCCACGTCAGC
Source organism: Pseudomonadota bacterium (assembly GCA_018241685.1). Lineage (GTDB taxonomy): Bacteria > Pseudomonadota > Gammaproteobacteria > Burkholderiales > Rhodocyclaceae > Zoogloea. Next base: position 130,527 of record JAFEDJ010000054.1, on the reverse strand, counting down.
CAGCACCAGGCCGGTCAGGCCGGCGATGCCGAACAGCACGATGAAGCCGAGGGCGAACAGCATCGGCGTCTCGAAGCTCATCGCGCCGCGCCACATGGTGGCGATCCAGCAGAAGAACAGCACCGCCAGCGGCAGCGAGATCGACATGGTGCTGTACATGAAATACAGCAGCGCCGGGATCGGCAGGCCGGAGGTGAGGAAGTGGTGGGCCCACACGATCAGGCCCAGCACGCCGATGGCGATGAAGGAATACACCTGGGCGTCATGGCCATAGACCGGCTTGCGCGTGAAGGTGGACAGCACGTGGGGCATCAGGCCCCACACCGGCAGCAGCAGGATGTACACCTCCGGATGGCCGAAGAACCAGAACAGGTGCTGGAACAGGATCGGGTCGCCACCGCCGGCGGCGTTGAAGAAGTGGGTGCCGAAGTGGCGGTCGGTGAGCAGCATGGTCACGCCGCCGGCGAGCACCGGCAGGGTGATGATCAGCAGCACCGCGGTGACCAGCCAGCCCCAGCAGAACAGCGGCATCTTCATCAGCGTCATGCCCGGGGCGCGCATGTTGAGGATGGTGGCGATGATGTTGATCGAGCCCATGATCGAGCTGATGCCGAGGATGTGGATCGAGAAGATCGCGAAATCGACGCCGATGCCGCCCTGTACGGACAGCGGCGCGTAGAGGGTCCAGCCGGTGGCGACGGCGCCGTCGCCGATGCCGAACAGGGCCAGGAAAAAGGGCATCGTCAGCAGCAGGGCGGCCGGCGGCAGCAGCCAGAAGCCCCAGTTGTTGAGGCGCGGCAGGGCCATGTCCGGCGCGCCGATCATCAGCGGGATCATCCAGTTGGCGAAGCCGGTGGCGGCCGGCATCAGCGCTGCGAAGATCATCACCAGCGCATGCACGCCGATCAGCTGGTTGAAGAACTCCGGCTTCATCAGCTGCAGGCCGGGCTGGAACAGCTCGGCGCGCACCCCGAGGATCATCGCCCCGCCGACGAAGAACATCAGCAGGGAGAAGGTCAGGTACATCGTGCCGATGTCCTTGTGGTTGGTGGTGGTGAGCCAGCGCAACAGGCCGGTCGGGTGGTGGCCGTCATGGTGATCGAGAGCATGGGACGCGGTGTTCATGCTGGGCTCCTCAGCGAAGTGCCTTGATCTGGGCGGGCTGGATCATGTCGCCCTTGGTGTTGCCGAAGCTGTTGCGCTCGTAGGTAATGACAGAGGCGATGTCGGCGTCGGACAGGGTGGTTTTGAAGGCCTGCATCGCAGTGCCGGCCTTGCCGTTCATGACCCGGTCCACGTGGCTGTCGGGGATCAGCTTGCCGTCCGGCGACAGCAGCGGACCGTTGACGATCTTGCTGCCGGCCAGTGCGGGGAAGGCCGGTGGCAGGCCCTGGCCGGTGGGTTGGTGGCAGGCGGCGCAGATCTTGTCGTAGGTTTCCTTGCCGTGGGCCATCAGCTCATCGCGGGTCCAGGTGCGGTCGCCACTGGCGGCAGCGGCAGCCAGTTCGGTCTTCTTCTTGTCCACCCAGGCCACGTATTCGGCTTCCGGCACCGCCTTGACGACCACCGGCATGAAGCCGTGGTCCTTGCCGCACAGCTCGGCGCACTGGCCGCGGTAGATGCCGGGCTCCTCGATGCGCACCCAGGTTTCCCGCAGGAAGCCGGGGATCGCGTCGCGCTTGACGCCGAACTGGGGCACCCACCAGGTGTGGATCACGTCGGTGGAGGTGAGCAGGATGCGCACCTTCTTGCCGACCGGCAGCACCACAGGGTTGTCCACTTCGAGCAGGTAGTGCTCGCCCTTGGCTTCCTTGCCCTCGATCTGCTCCCGTGGCGTGGCCAACGTGCTGATGTACTTGATGCCGGAGTCCGGGTATTCGTACTGCCACTTCCACTGCATGCCGGTCACCTTGAGCACCATGTCGGCCTTGGTGCGGGTGTCCTCCATGTCGATCACCGCGTGGAAGGCCGGAATGCCCATCAGCACGAAGTCGATGAAGAGCAGGATTGCGAAGGGCACCAGCACCCAGAACCACTGCAGGGCGCCGCGTGGGCCGCTGAAGCGGGCCGGCTCGGCGCCGACGCTCTTGCGGTGGTTGATCATGGAATACACCATGATTGCGAACACCACCACGAACAGCACCGTGATGATGACCATGAACTGGTTGTGCATCGACAGCGTGTCGCGCCCGATCGGGGTGACAGGCTTGGGGAAGTTCCACGTGAAGTCGGCGAGAGCTGAGCCGGAGACGAACGGGAGGCCGAGTGCAGCGAGAAGTCTGGCCTGGGAGCGGGGGGCGGTTGGGCTCAAGTCTCTACCTCTCTGTTCGTGGGATGATCGGACCCGCGGCGGTTAATGAGGTCTGGCGAGGTGGCGGGAGAGATCCGAGAAAAGCAGCCTGCGTTCATCCGCTGTCAGCAGGCGTCCCACGCGGGCGGTGTGCCCGTGGGAGCGTACGTACAGTAGTGGGTCGGGACCGTCGGCGGCTTCGAGCGAGACGCGGGCCCAGCCGGCATGGAAGCGCTGGCGGAACGAAACGGAAGACTGGTGAGTCGAGACGATCAGGCTGTCGTCGTCGAGCTGGATGGATTCGTAGTCGGCGGCCTGACGATCGATTGCACGCAGCGCGATGAAGAGTACGAGAAGTTCGAGGCCGGCGAAGGGGAGTACCAGCCACGCACCGGCCAGCAGGAAGCCCGTACTGACGATGAGGCTGGCGGCAAGGATCAGGGCGATCACGCCGCGCCGCAGTGTGGGGGTGAATGAGCAGTTGGGGCGCGCGATCCAGGATCGCGCGCCCGCTGCCTCTTTCATTGTTATAGCCATGGCGTCTCCTCCAGGCCCGTCTGCGTCTTTTTGACGCAGATCAAATTCTGGCGGCAGTGTAGCATCGCCTTCCCGTTTTGCAGTGCACTTTTTAAAACTCAGTTAATTGAGCCATAAGGATTTTTTAAATGTTTGCTTTGTTGCGATGCAGCATTGCTGGTTTGGCAGTACTTTGTGCACTCACTGCCTGTTCGCCGGAGGGCAGCGGCGGGTCGCGGGAGAGTTTTGCCAACACCGACATCACGGGTGCGAACTATGCGAACGGGTTCCGTCTGACGGATCACCACGGACAGGTGCGCACGTTGGCTGACTACAAGGGCAAGGTGGTGACTTTGTTCTTCGGCTATACCCAGTGTCCGGACGTGTGCCCGACCAACCTGCTCAACATGGCGCAAGTGATGCGTGAACTGGGGCCGGATGCGGACAAGGTGCAGGTGCTATTCGTGACCATAGACCCCGAGCGGGATACGCAGGAACTCTTGGCTCAGTACGTGCCGGCCTTCGATCCCCGCTTTGTCGGCCTGTATGGCGACATCGCCACGACACAGGCTGTGGCCCGGGATTTCAAGGTGTTCTACCAGAAGCAGGGCGATGTGCAGGGCGGGCGCTACACGGTGGATCACTCGACCGGTACTTATGTCTACGATCCGCAGGGCCGGCTGCGTTTGTACATCAAGCACGGCGAGAAGCTGGCCCCGATCGTTACCGACCTGAGGCGTCTGCTGGCCGGCAAGTAGAAAGAGAAAGGGCAGCCCGCAGGCTGCCCTTGGCAGGGAGACGCGTGTGCCGGGGCCGTCAGGCCAGCGCAATCAGGTGGCTGCGCATCTTTTGCATGGCTTTGGCCTCGATCTGGCGGATGCGCTCGGCGGACACGCCGTACTCGGCGGCCAGTTCATGGAGCGTGGCCGCATCGCCTTCAGTCAGCCAGCGGCGCTGCACGATGGTTCGGCTGCGTTCGTCGAGGTTGGCCAGCGCTTCATGCAGGCCCACGTCCTGCAGACGCGAGGCCTGGCGCTGGGCAATGACCTCGGAGGGTTCCGCGTGCGGATCGGCCAGATAGGCGATCGGCGCAAAGCGTTCTTCCTCGTCGTCCGGCCCGCTTTCCAGCGCCACGTCCTGGCCGGATAGGCGCGTTTCCATCTCGCGGACTTCTTCCGGCTTGACGCCCAGTTGATCGGCGACCGCCAGCACCTCCTCGCCCTGCAGTGTGTTGCTGCTGCTCTTCAGGCTGCGCAGGTTGAAGAACAGTTTGCGCTGGGCCTTGGTGGTGGCGATCTTGACCAGGCGCCAGTTCTTGACGATGTATTCGTGGATCTCGGCCTTGATCCAGTGGATCGCGAAGGACACCAGGCGCACGCCGCGGTCCGGGTCGAAGCGCTTGACCGCCTTCATCAGGCCCACGTTGCCTTCCTGGATCAGGTCGGCGTGGGGCAGGCCATAGCCGAGATAACCGCGCGCAATAGCGACCACCAAGCGCAGGTGGGACAGCACCAGTTTGCGCGCCGCTTCCAGATTCTCGTGCTCCCGGAAGCTATGGGCGAGGTCGGACTCTTCCTTCTCGGTCAGCAGGGGGATGCGATTCACGCTCTGGATGTACTGGTCCAGGCTGCCAACCGCGGACGGAACGGGAAACGACAGGGTTTGAGACATCGACGGCTACCTCCTTCGCAGCAATATTAGCACTCCCGTTCTATGAGTGCTAAGGGGGTGAATGGTTCCGTGTATTTCAGCCTGGTTCTGTATCGGTTTCAGGGCGAGCCGTTCTTGCGGCGTTCGTCAATCCGTCATTTTCAGGGGCATGCCTGGTGTGGTGACGGGCGAGTGCCCGCGGGCTGCTTGGGAGGCAAGAGAATGCCGGAGAAAGGTCGATGGCATGCAAGCGGTTTATGCACAATTCACGATATTGATCCCGGCCTTCCGGTTACAATCCGGCAGCCTGTTGCCGCTTGGCCGATAGCGCCGTCCCGTCATTCCGTCGCACGGATCGACGTATCAAAACCATTTACAGCGCCGTCGCGCTCTCATCCGATGCAGAACTGCGAACGACCCCGACCTCCCGCCGGTTCTTTGTCCGTATTTCGAGATTTGTTGCTGCTTGCAGGTGTTGCCGTACTGGTGATGGCCGTCCCGGTTCTGCTTGATCGGACTCTCTACAATATTGACCAGGAAACTCATTTCCGGTGGATCAACCAGTTTTTCCTGAGCCTGGAAAAAGGTGAGCCTTACCCCCGGTGGATGTTTCTCGCCAATGGTGGCCTCGGCGAACTCCATTACGGCGCCTATCTTCTGTACTGGTATCTCGTTGCCGCTTTGATGAAGCTGGGTTTGAACACCTGGGCAGCCCTTCGCCTGCTGGCCTTGTGTGCCACCTGGGCTTCTGCGTCGATGGTTTATCTGGTCTGCGGGCGGCTTTTTTCAAGGAGGGCGGGGCTGGCGACTGGGGCACTTGTTGCCGCTACGCCTTTTTCCCTGTTCCTGTTTACTCATTACGCGGCTTTTCCCTGGCACTTCACCCTGAGCTTCGCGGTCTGTTTCCTCTTGCTGTCCCTGAATACGGCCAATACGCCGGCCCGCCTGATCCTGCTTGCCCTGTGTGCGGCGGCCATCACCCTCTCTCATACTTTGGTGGCCTTCATGAGCCTGATTTGTGCCGCGCCTGCGGTGCTCTATATGCAGAGTGGCAAGCCGGCAGCACGGCTGACCGGCTTCCTGACCTGCTGGGCCCTGCCGGTGCTGTGTGGTGTCGGGATGGCGGCTTTCCATCTGATTCCTGCCATTGCAGCCCGGGGCCTGCTGGCTGATGCTTCTAGCGACCCCCTGTACTTCAATTGGAAGAACAGTTTCGCCTTCCCTACATTCAGTGCCCGGGAAAATGGCATGCGTTGGTTTGCCATCCAGTGGATCTACGCAAGCCAGATTCTCCTGTGCGCCCTCGTGGCGCTGTTCGCCCTTGCCAAATCCCGATCCACTGCGCCGCACTTGCGGCGTTTCATGGGAGGTGTGCTGGTGTTTGCCTTTGTGGCACTGGCCATGTCGTCGGAGCTTGCCTACCCTCTTTACCAGCACATCGGGACGTTGAACAACCTGCAATGGCCTTATCGCTTCCTGTCCGTGGCCGGCCTGGCCACTGCCATTGCCTTGGGACTTGCCAGTACCCTGGATTTTGACGGGCGCCTGCGTGTCGTACTGCGAGTCGCGGTGGTCCTTGCTATCGCCCTTTCGGTAGCCCTGTGTGGCGTGGTCGCCTTCCAAGCCTTCAAGGAGGGGCGTCCGAGCGTCATGGGGCCCCAGTTGCTCCAAGGGGACTTCAAACAATATGGACTCGAGTTGAAAACCCAGGGTAAGGGCGCCGAAATCTATCGACGTAACGGTGGCCTGACCGGCTACTGTGCAGGGATTCCTGCGGAATGCAAGGAAACCCGGGACACGGTGCATGAACGGGAGTGGGAGGTTCGGGCGTCCAGGCCCTTCCAACTCCTGCTGCCCCTGTTTCACTTCCCTGGCTGGGAAACCTTTCTGGACGACCAGCCGGCGCTCCATGCTCTGGATACGGATAGCGGGTTGATTGTGATGGCGGTGCCCGCGGGGACGCACCGCATCCGTATCGTGTTCAAAGGCTTGCCGGAGGAGGAGACCGGTAGGCGCATTGCTCTCGGGGCTTTCGCTCTGCTGGCGATTCTGTGCATTCTGTCAAGTGTTGGGCGTCGTCGCGCGTCCTCCCCGGAGGCCGCCTGATGAATTCGAGTCTATTTTTCACCCTCTCGCGTCTTGCCGGTACGACGCTGGAGCGTGCAATGAGCCTCGTGGCAGTACTGACCCCGGGATGCATCGTTTACCTTGGTGCGGTAGGCGCACTTGGCGAGGCTAAGGCGGCTGTGGTCGCCGTGGTGGTGGTTCTGGCTTCCCTGGCGGGAGCCCGCTGGCTGGCTGGCTGTTCCTTTTCCGGTTTGCTACAGAGTCTGGCCCGTCTGGCGGAGCGTCCTTTCCGGAACGCGGAATTCGCCTCCTTGCTCGTGATCGGCCTGCTGTTACGCATCGGCTTCAGTGTGATCTATATGGCGCCACCTCAATCCGATGGTGCCGTGTATCTGTCGCTGGCCGATCTCTTCCTGCGTGATGCTCCTTACCAGGATCCGCGTGGAGATCTCGCATACTGGCCTCCTGGCTACCCGATGATATTGGCTGGTTTTTTGGCCGTCCTGGGCAAGGTCAGCTGGATTCTTGTAATCAGCAACTGCGTGTTCTTCATTCTCACGGCCCTGGCGGTGCGCAGTCTTGCGTTGCAGCTCGCAGGCGGCCTCACGGCGCGTATCGCCGTTACGGTTGTCGCCCTGTGGCCCAATCTGATCTTGACGACTACTGGTGGAGCCAAGGAACTTCCGGCGTTGCTGTTCTTGACCGTGAGCTGCGTGCTGTTCCTGCAGGCCAGTCGCAAGCAAGGTCCGGCCCCGTTGGCGGGGATCGCTGCGGGTATTGCACTAGGGGCTGCGTCGTTGATCCAGCCCTCGTTCATGCTTCTGCCCGCAGCGTATGCAGCCCATCTGCTGGTCCAGCGGGCGCGTCTGATGCCGGCGGTCGTGTTGCTGCTGTCGATCGCGCTGGGTATGGCCTTGGCCATTGCTCCCTGGAGCTTGCGTAATGTCGCCGTGCTGCATAAGTTCGTACCCATCGCCACTAACGGTGGCGAGGTCTTCTACCGGGCTAACAATCCCCTTGCCACGGGGGGATATATCGACAGGGGGGAGGTGGATCTGTTCGTTTACCCGGAGGTTGAGCGTAGTGCGCTGGGGTTCGCTCTGGGCAAGCAGTGGATCAGAGAGAATCCGGGCGATTTCGCCCGTCTGGCCGGGACCAAGATGGCGCTGTTCCAGGGAGACGATGCTTATGGCGCCTACTGGTGTCTCAAGCGGGCTCTGGGGATCGAGGGCTTGCACTACGCTGGTTACAAGGTCGTCTCCAACCTGTACTGGTTGCTGCTGTGGTTGACGCTGCTGGTGTTGATGTTGCGCCGACCCGCTGGAGAACGCCTGTCCCTCGGTTTGTCGCTGCTTAACTTGATCTATCTGTACTTCTTTGTGATTGATAGTATCTTCGAGAGCGGCAGTCGCCATCACATACCTCTAGCCGGTGTGGTGGCTGTCTTGGTCGGTGCCCTACTGGAGGCTGAAGCCTGCAAGAAGGTACGGCCCGAGGCTCAGGTCAGGTTGATGGACGTAGTGCAATGAAGATGGCGGTTGCGCAGTTCGGTACCTTCTGCCTGATCGGCCTAGTCGGTACGGGGGGACACTTCATGACACTGTATGGCTTGACTTCCAGTGGTGTCAGTGGCCCTCTGGCGGCATCCGCCGTCGGGGCGGTGGTGGGAGCGCTGATCAACTATTCGCTCAATTATTCGATTACCTTCTCCTCGGATCGTCGCCATGTCGAAACATTGCCACGTTTTCTCACGCTTGCCGGTGTAGGCTTTGGATTGAACTACCTGTTCATGATGCTGCTATTGGGCCTGAGCCTCCATTATCTGCTTGCCCAGACCGTTGCCAGCGGCCTGATTCTTGTTTTCAATTTCATCGGCAATAGACTATGGACGTTTCGGGTAAATCCATGAGCTCGAAAAAGACCTCCATCCCCGGCGCGGGCTACAGCTTGTCGGTCGTGGTGCCTGCTTACAACGAGCAGGAAGTGCTGAGCGAGTTCCATCGCCGACTGGCCCAAACGCTTGATCAGATGAGTTGCGAGGCGGAAATCGTTTATGTCAATGACGGGAGTCGTGACAATACGATGGTTGTGTTGCATGCCATCCGGGCTGTGGATCCGCGTGTCTCCATCGTGGATCTGAGTCGTAATTTCGGTAAGGAAATTGCTGTCTCGGCCGGTCTGGAGCATTCCGCAGGCGACGCGGTGATCATCATCGATGCCGACCTGCAGGACCCCCCCGAGTTGATTCCCGCCTTGGTGGCCAAATGGCAGCACGGCTATGACAATGTGTATGCCAAGCGCAAGGTCCGGGACGGCGAGTCCTGGTTCAAAAAGATCACGGCTCACTATTTCTACCGAGTCATGCAATCGGTCAGCCGTATCAAGATTCCAGAGGATACAGGCGACTTCCGGTTGTTGAGTCGACGTGCCGTCCTCGCCCTCGGGCAGTTGAACGAACAGCATCGTTTCATGAAGGGGCTATTTGCGTGGATCGGTTATCCCAGTATAGCCGTCGAGTATGACCGGGATCCCCGCTTTGCCGGCGAGACCAAGTGGAACTACTGGAAGCTCTGGAATTTTGCGCTGGAGGGCATTACCTCATTCACGATTGCTCCGCTGAAGATTGCGACTTACTTGGGAATTTGTGTAGCTGGTCTCGCGTTCATGTATGCAATCTACACGATTTACAAAACGTTGATGTATGGTGAGTCGGTCAAGGGCTATCCTTCCCTGATGGTCGTCACGCTGCTGCTCGGCGGAAGCAACCTCATTGCGGTCGGGTTGCTTGGAGAGTATCTGGGGCGCATATTTAACGAGTCGAAGGGGCGTCCCCTCTATTTCGTCAATGTCTTCGAGCCGTCCGAACTGCACCGTCTTCATGCGGCAGCAGGCCGTGAGTCCGTCCCCAGCGAACGTAATCCTGGTGCGGTAACGTCTAGCTGACGTTCCGTTGCAGCCGCAAGCTGTCTTTTTGCAGACCATAATTCGATGTCATGATCACTCCCAAGGTATCTGTGTGCATCCCCACTTGGTGTGGGGGAGATTTTCTCGAGATGGCCATTCGTTCCGTCCTGGCCCAGACCTGGCAGGATTTCGAGCTGATCGTCATCGATGACGCATCCCCGGATGACACCGGTACGCGGGTCGCCCGTTACCTCGGAGACCGTCGGGTCCGCTACCTGCGGAATCCGTCCAACCTGCGCGCAGAGGGAAACTGGAACCGCTGCCTGGAGGAGGCCAGAGGGGAGTACGTAAAGGTGCTGCCCCATGATGATCTGATTGAGCCGGATTGCCTTGCACGCCAGGTGGCAGCCCTGGATGCCCATCCTGATGTGGTGTTGAGCTTTGCCAGTCGGCACATCATCGGGAAGGGTGACAAGCCGCTGTTCGTGAAGCGCGCCCCTTGGAAGAGTGGTCGCGTGGCTGCTGACGAGGTATTGCGGGCCTGTGTCCGGGCCGGTACCAACCTGATCGGCGAGCCGGGTGCGGTCCTCTTCCGGCGCAGTGCTGCCGAACGTGCTGGCGTGTTCAATGCGAGCATTCCTTATGTGCTCGATCTGGACTACTGGTGTCGTCTGTTGGCCCATGGCGATGCATGGTGTGATGATGCGCCGCTAGCGTCCTTTCGCGTATCCACGGGGTCGTGGAGTGTGGCTATCGGCCGGGAGCAGGCCAGCGAATTCAGTCGCTTCATCCAGGCTATTGCTCATCTTCCCCAGGTGCGGGCGGGTGACATGGATATCGCCGTAGGTCGCTTGCGGGCGCGTCTCAACAACCTTGCCCGCCGCATCATCTACACCTTCGTCCTTCGTTAGAGATCCTCGAGCCCTTTGCTGCTTTAGTCACCAATGCACATCTTGAAGCATCCCGCCGCATCCCAGTTCTTGCGCTTCGGCGTGGTGGGTCTGGCCAATACCGGCCTCTCCTATGGGAGTTATGTGCTACTGCTGGCCTTGGGTCTTAATTATGCCGTGGCCAATTTCGGCTCCCTTGTTTTCGGGATCGCTGTGTCCTTCTTCAGTCAGGGACGCTTTGTGTTCGGGAATTCCTCGATCCGCCGCTTGCCGCGTTTTGTGGTGCTCTGGCTCTTCCTCTATTGCGTCAATATTGCCTTGATTGCCTTGTTCCTTGAGTACGGCATCAATGCTTACCTAGGAGGCGGGCTGGCACTGGTGCCGATCACCCTGTTGTCCTTTGTCTGTCAGCGCTACATCGTTTTCAGGCCCGCCAAGGCCAGCCAATAAGGAAAATTCCATGCCTCCCCGTCTCGGACTCGTCATCCCGTGTTACAACGAAGAAGAAGTCCTGCCGGAAACCCAGCGCCAGTTGCGGGTTCTTCTCGATGAGCTGATCGCCGACGCCTGCATTGCACCGGACAGTCGTGTGTATTTCGTGGATGACGGGAGCCGGGATCGGACATGGCGCCAGATCGAAGCCTTTAGCGCGGCCGATCCCAATTTTGGTGGCATCAAGCTGTCGCGCAACTGTGGTCACCAGCGTGCCCTGTTGGCTGGGTTATTGTCGGCGGAAGGCGATGTGATCGTTTCTATGGACGCGGACCTGCAGGATGACCCCCGGGCAATCAAGGGGATGCTTGCAGCCCATGCCGAAGGCAGTGACATCGTTTATGGGGTGCGCAGCAGCCGCACCACCGATACGGCCTTCAAGCGGCTTACAGCCCAGGGCTTCTACCGCTTGATGACGGTGATGGGGGTGGACGTGGTCTTTGATCATGCAGACTACCGGCTCATGACCCGGCGGGCGATCGAAAATCTGCGTGAATTCGATGAGGTAAACCTGTTCCTGCGTGGGATCATTCCCCTGATCGGCTTCAAGACCGCAAAGGTGGAATATGCCCGCTCCGAACGTTTTGCGGGGGAGTCCAAGTACCCCCTTCGCAAGATGCTTGCGTTTGCCATCGATGGCATTACTTCTTTCAGCGTGGTGCCGCTGCGCTTCATTTCTGGCATTGGTTTGGCCACCTGCTTGGTCAGCCTGATGATGGCGGGCTGGGTCGTCATCCGTGCGTTGGCGAGTGGTGCGACGGTTCCTGGCTGGGCTTCCACTGTCGTGCCGATGTACTTCCTGGGAGGCGTGCAGTTACTGTCGATCGGCATTCTTGGTGAATACGTTGCGAAGTCGTATCTGGAGACCAAGCGGCGTCCCCGCTTCTTCATTGACAAGTTGCTGTGAGTCAGTTGTCACGTTTGATGAACTATTTCCGGGATGGGCTGGGATTGGGAATTCGAAGAAGCGTTTGTGGTCGGAGTTTCAGGTGGCGCAACTCTCCCCTCAAGCCCCTTGGGGAAGTGCCGTTAAGCTTGCCGTAATGGAATATGCCGATGGCTAGGCAAAAGGGCTACTAGACTCATGCTCATGAGGGGCGCGCATGCCGCTTGTATGGGATGCTGATGTCGCCCCTGGCCTACTCCCTCGCCCTTTGCCGATCGCCCTGCTCCGGGGTGGAGACTTCCTGATGAGCATTTACGCGAGTAGCGACAAGCCTGAAGCCCTTGCAGCCCGGCACACGATCCTGATCGTCGACGATACGCCGCAGAATCTGGCCGTTCTGGGGGAACTGCTGCAGTCCCATTACCGGGTGCGCGCCGCCAATTCCGGCGAGCGGGCGCTGCGGGCGGCAGGACTTTCGCCGCGCCCGGACCTGATCCTGCTCGACGTGATGATGCCAGGGATGGACGGTTACGAGGTCATGGAGCGCCTGCACGCTGACCCGGCCACGCGCAACATCCCGGTGATCTTCGTGACGGCCATGAACGCCGCCGAGAATGAGGAGCACGGTCTGGCCCTCGGGGCTGTGGATTACATCACCAAGCCGATCAATCCGGCGATCGTGCTGGCGCGGGTGCGCACCCACCTGGAGCTCAAGCAGGCCCGTGACCGGCTGGCCAACGAGAACGAATGGCTGGAGCGCGAAGTCAGCCGGCGCATGAGCGAGAACCTGCTCGTGCAGGAACTCAGCGTGCGCGCGCTGGCCTGCCTCAGCGAGGCCAGGGACAACGAGACCGGGCGGCACATCGTACGCACCCAGACCTATGTGGACATGCTGGCGCGCCATCTGGCGGAGCACCCCCGCTTCAATTCGGCATTGGGCGGCGCCCGTCTGGGCATGGTCGTGAAGGCGGCGCCGCTGCACGATATCGGCAAGGTCGGCATCCCCGACAGCATCCTGCTCAAGCGCGGCCGGCTGACCAGCGATGAATTCGAGATCATGAAGGCCCATCCGGCCATCGGCGCCGATGCCATCGACAAGGCCATGGCCCAGGCCCTGGAAAGTGCCGACGAGGCCTCCGCCGCCCAGGCCGGCGAGGCTTTCGCCTTCCTGTGCATCGCCCGCGAGATTGCGCTGGGCCACCATGAAAAATGGGACGGCAGTGGCTATCCGGGCGGTCACGTCGGCGATGCGATCCCGGTCTCGGCGCGCCTGATGGCACTGGCCGACGTCTTCGACGCGCTGATGAGCCGGCGTGTCTACAAACCGCCGATGACGCTGGAAGAAACCACCCAGATCATCGTCGACGGGCGAGACAGTCATTTCGATCCAGATGTGGTGGATGCCTTTCTTGCCTGCCGCGACCGTTTTGCCGACATTGCTATACGTTTCGCCGACCCTGAGCCGGAGGTGGACGGAGCTCACCGATGAAGCTTCGCCTGCCGTACCCGTTGTTGCTCTTTCTGCCGGTGGCGGTGGTTGCCGTGTTGGCGGCTGGTTTCAACTTGTTATCCCTGTACAGCCTGCAGGCCGACCGACGGCTGATCGAGGCCCTGCGGACACAGGGCATCACTGCGTTGGTTGGGCACGTTGCGTTGTTCTGTGGTGTGCTGATGCTGGTGCTGATGGCCTTGTGGGCCACCATCATCCACTGGGTGACCCACCGCCTGCATGGCTTGAGCGCCGTGCTGCAGGCGCTCGCAGCCGGGCAGGTGGATCCGCCGGAGCTGGCCGAGGTCGAGCGTCTCGGGGCCGACCCGCACAGCGTACTGCGTCGGCTGGCCAACGCGGTGCTGGCCTTCCGGCAGGCGTTGATCAACCAGGAGGAAGCCCAGGCCGAACTGAACAAGCTGGTGATGGCGGTCGAGCAAAGCCCGGAGAGCATCGTCATTACCGATCTCGAGGCGCGTATCGGCTACGTCAATGAGGCCTTTGTGCGCAATACCGGCTATGCCCGCCAGGAGGCGGTTGGCCAGAACCCCAGCATGCTGCAGTCGGGCCGCACGCCGAAGGAAACCTACGATGGCATGTGGGCGACGCTGACGAGCGGTGAGGCCTGGCACGGGGAGCTCATCAACCGGCGCAAGGACGGCAGCGAATACGTGGAACTGGCCAATATCGCGCCGGTGCGCCAGGCGGATGGCCGCATCACCAACTACGTGGCGATCAAGGAAGACATCACCGAGAAGAAGCGTAACGCCGAGGAACTGGAACACTACCGAGCCCACCTGGAGCAATTGGTGGCAGCACGCAGTGCGGAAGTGATCGTCGCCAAGGAGGCGGCGGAGGCAGCCAGCCGCAGCAAGAGCGAGTTCCTGGCCAACATGAGCCACGAGATCCGCACGCCGATGAACGCGATCATCGGCCTGACCCACCTGCTGCGGCGCGACCTCGACGAGCCGCGCCACATTGACCGCCTGTCCAAGATTTCCGGCGCCGCCCATCACCTGCTGGGGATCATCAACGACATTCTCGACCTGTCCAAGATCGAGGCCGGCCGCCTCGAGTTGGAGTCCGTCGATTTCGAGGTCGGAAGGGTCATCGACAACGTGATCAGCCTGATCCGCGACAAGGCCGAGGCCAAGCACCTCGCTGTGCACGCCGACCTGCAGGATGTGCCGCCGCTAATGCGCGGGGATGGCCTGCGCCTGCAGCAGATCCTGCTCAACTTCGCCGGCAATGCGGTCAAGTTCACCGAGCGTGGCGAGATTATCCTGCGGGCCCGCCCATTGCCGACGGACGACGGGCGCCTGTGGGTGCGCTTTGAGGTGTGCGACACCGGCATCGGCCTGTCCGCCGGGCAACAGGCCGAACTGTTCCAGCCCTTCCTGCAGGCGGATGCGTCGACGACCCGCAAGTACGGCGGTACCGGCCTGGGGTTGGCGATTTCGCGGCGCCTCACCCAACTCCTCGGTGGGCGCATCGGGGTGGGCAGCGAACTCGGGCGCGGCAGCACCTTCTGGGTCGAACTGCCGCTGCAGCCGGGGCAGGGACGCTCACGGGGGCCGTCTCCGGTGCCGGCTGTCGAGCCCGAACGCCCACCGGCCGGCGATGCCGAGTGTCGTCTGCTCCAGCGCCACGGCGGGCGGATCCTGCTGGTCGAGGACAACCCCATCAACCGCGAGGTGGCGCTGGCGCTGCTGGAAGGCGTTGGACTGCAGGTCGAGGTGGCCAGCGACGGGCAGCGGGCGGTGGAGCGGGCGCGCAGCGCGACCTACGACGTGATCCTGATGGACATCCATATGCCGGTGATGGACGGCCTCGCCGCCACGCGCCTGATTCGTGCCCTACCGGGCTACAGTGTCACCCCCATCCTGGCGATGACCGCCAATGCCTTCGACGAGGACCGGGAACGCTGCCTGGCCGTTGGCATGAACGACCACATCGCCAAGCCGGTGGTGCCGGAAACCCTCTACCGGACGCTGCTGCAGTGGTTGCCCGAAGGGGCGGGCGGACAGTCCGCCGTACCGGTGCCCGCCGCGTCCTCGGACGATCTCCTGCAGGCCCGCCTGGCGGCGGTCGACGGCCTCGACCTGACTGCTGGCCTGCGCGCCACGCGCGGCCGCGTAGATGCCTATGCGCGGCTGCTCGACAGCTTCGTGGCCAGCGAGGTGCCGGCCGAGCTGAAACGGGCACTGGTGGTCGGGGATATGAAAACGGCCCACCGCCATGCCCATACCCTCAAGGGGCTGGCCGCAACCCTCGGCATCACCCGCCTGCAGGCTGCTGCGCCGGTGCTGGAAGGGGCCCTGCGCGACGGTAGCGGCGTGCCGAGCGGCGAACTGGTGGTACAGGCGGTCGCCCTCGAAGCCGACTTCGTCGCGCTGTGCCAAGCCCTGAAGGACGTGCTGCCGACGGCAGTGGCGCCGTCGCCGGCGCCCGTGCTGGTGGATTGGCGGCTGCTGCGACAGGTGGCGGCACGCCTGCAGGTTTTGCTGGCCGAGTACGACCTGGCAGGTACGTCGTTGTTCCGGGAACACCGGGCACTGTTCGCGGCGGCCTTCGGCCAGCATGCCGCAACGCTGGAGCGGCAGATCGCCGATTTCGATTTCGATCATGCGCTGACGACCCTGCGCATGGCGTTGAACGATGTGTCAGTCATGGACTGAACACATGCCTGCCCGTCTCTTGCGTCGTCTGTTCGTCCTGTTCGCCGGGGGCTGCCTCGGTGCCGGGATGCTTGCTGCGGATGAGGGGGGGCTGCCGCGTACGTCGATCACCGTGGTGCTCGACGACAATTTTCCACCCTATACGCTGCGTGACGCGAGCGGAGTGCTGCAAGGCGTCGTGCCGGATCGCTGGCGGGCTTGGCAGGCTCAGACCGGCGTAACGGTCCGTCTGCTGGGCATGGATGGCGCGAAGGCCGAGGAGGCCATGCGGGCCGGTACGGCGGACGTCATCGACACCATCGTCCGCTCCCCGGAAAGGGATGGACGCTACCTGTTCTCCGCCCCCTATGCCCGCCTCGACACCATGCTGTTCTTCCAGCGGGACCTGTCGGGCATCGTCGACGCGGGCTCCAGTCGCGGCTTCGTGGTCGGTGTGAAGGAGGGCGACGCCTGTCCCGAGCGGCTGGCCGTCGAGGGCTCCACCAACGTGCGCCGCTACCGCAGCTTTGCGGCCCTGGTTGGCAGTGTGGCGGAAGGGCAGCTGCGGGTGTTCTGCATGGACGAGCGACCGGCGGCGTATCTGCTGCACCAGTTCGGCATTGCCGACGAGTTCCGGCATACCGCGCCGATGTACGTGAAGCACTTCCATTGGGCTGTGCGGCGCGACGACGAAGCCTTGCAGCGCTTTATCGCCAGCGGCTTTGCGGCCATCCCCGAGGGGGATCTGCAGCTCATCGACGAGAAGTGGTTCGGTGCGCTGCTGGAGCCGTCTGCGCTGCCCTACCTGCGCTACGCCGGCTACGGCTTCGTCGCACTGGCCCTGGTTGTGCTGGCCCTGGTGGTATGGAGCCGCCAGCTCAGCGGGCGCGTCGATGCCCGTACCGAGGAGTTGCGCCGGGCTCTTGAGGAAGTGCGGCTGGCGCGCCATGAAAGTGAGGCGGCGCGGGATCGCCTGGAGGACGAGGTGGCTCGCCGCACTGCCGACCTGGCGGCGGCGATGGCTGAGCAGCAGGCGCTGTTCGAGTCGGCCAGCATCGGTATCGTGCTGACCCGCGAGCGCCATATCGTGCGCGGCAACCGGCGCCTCGACGAAATGTTCGGCTATGCGCCGGGTGAGCAGATCGGCCAGTCGAGCCGCATCTGGTATCCGGACGACGCAGCTTACGAGCAGGTTGGCAAAGCGGTCTACGAGATACTCTGGAATGGCGGTACGCACACCTGGGAGCAGCAGGCCGTGCGCAAGGACGGCACGCGCTTCTGGGTGCGCATGGCCGCTCATGCAGTGGACGGCGGCGATCCGTCTCGGGGCGTGGTCGGCATCTTCGAGGACATTACCGCCGAGCGGGAGGCCGCCGAACGGCTGCGCCTTGCCTATGCCGAGCAGCAGGCGATCTTCGACGCGGCGACGTCGGGCATGGCGCTGATTGTTGACCGCACGCTGCAGCGCGGCAACCGCCAGCTGCACGATATGTTCGGCTGGCCGCCGGGCGCCATGCTGGGCCGCCCGACGCGCATCTGGTACGCCGACGACGCGGCCTGGCAGATCGGTGGCGAGCCCTACGCACAGATCTGGCGCGGCGAGACCCACAGTCGCGAGCAAGAGCTGATGCGCCGGGATGGCAGCCTGTTCTGGGCGCGGCTTACCGCCCGCGCCGTCGATTTGAACGACCACGCCCGTGGCTCGGTGTGGATCATCGACGACATCAGTGCCGAGCGGGATGCCATTGAGGCCATGCGGCAGGCCACCGCGATGGCCGAAGAGGCGGCCCGCGTGAAGTCCGACTTCCTGGCCAACATGAGTCACGAGATCCGCACGCCGATGAACGCCATCGTCGGCATGGCCTACCTGACGTTGCGTTCCGAGCTGACGCCGCGTCAGCGTGATTACCTGGAAAAGATCCAGAGCTCCAGCCAGCACCTGTTGGGCATCATCAACGACATCCTCGATATCTCCAAGATCGAGGCCGGCAAGCTGGTCATCGAGCGCACCGATTTCGAACTGGAACGGGTTCTCGACAACGTCGCCAGCCTGATCGCCGACAAGATCGCCACCAAGGGGCTGGAGCTGATCGTGGACGTGGCCGACGACGTGCCGGGCAGTCTGGTCGGTGATCCGCTGCGCCTCGGCCAGATCCTCGTCAACTACGCCAACAACGCGGTGAAGTTCACCGAGAAGGGCGAGGTGGCGATCCGTGTGCGGGTCGTCGAGGCGGGGCACGACGGCGTGCTGCTGCGTTTCGAGGTCCGCGACACCGGCATCGGGCTCAGCAGCGAGCAGCGCGCCCGCTTGTTCCGCAGCTTCGAGCAGGCCGATTCGTCCACTACCCGCAAGTACGGCGGCACTGGTCTGGGGTTGGTGATCAGCAAACGTCTGGCCGAACTGATGGGCGGCGAGGTGGGCGTGGACAGTACGCCGGAGGTGGGCTCCACCTTCTGGTTCACGGCGCTGCTCGGCCGCAGCACGGCGGTAGTGCGCCGGCTGCTGCCGAGCGCCGACCTGCGGGGCCGGCGCATGCTGGTGGTGGATGACAATGCCAACGCCCGTGAGGTGATCGGCGAGATGCTGCGACGGATGGCCTTCGCCGTGCACGCCGTGGATTCGGGGCCGGCGGCGCTGGCCGAGCTGGCGCGCGCGGCGGCGGCTGGGCATCCGTATGAAGTAGCCTTCCTCGACTGGCAGATGCCGGGCATGGACGGTATCGCCACGGCCGGCGAGATCCGCCGCCTGTCCTTGAACCCGCCGCCACGCCTGGTGATGGTGACGGCCTACGGGCGCGACGAGCTGATGAAGGCCGCCGAGGAGGCGGGCATCCGCGACGTGCTGATCAAGCCGGTCGGGGCCTCCCTGCTGTTCGATACGGTGATGCACACGCTGGGGAGCGACGGCGGCCTGCGCCCGCGGCCGGCGCAGGCCGTGGACGTTTCGGAGCCCGGTCCGCTACGTGGCGCCCGCGTGCTGCTGGTGGAGGACAACGAGCTCAACCAGGAGGTGGCCAGCGAGATGCTGCTGCAGGTCGGCTTGCAGGTGGACGTGGCCGACAACGGCCAAGTGGCCGTCGACAAGGCGTCCGGCGGGCACTATGACCTGATCCTGATGGACGTGCAGATGCCGGTGATGGATGGTCTGACCGCGACCCGCGAGATCCGCCGGCTGCCCGCCTGTGCAAGGCTACCCATCGTGGCGATGACCGCCAATGCGATGGCCGGCGACCGTGAGCGCTGCCTGGCGGCCGGCATGAACGACCACGTGGCCAAGCCCATCGACCCGGAAGCCCTGTGGGCGACGCTGATGCGCTGGATCACCGTGCCCGGCGTCGGGGCTGCACCGGGGGCGGCGCCGCCGTCTGCCCCGTTGCGGGAGATTCCCGGCCTGGACATGGTGGCCGGCCTGCACCATGCCCTCGGACGGGAGGCGCTCTACCTGTCCCAGCTCGACAAGTTCGTGAAGGGGCAGCAGGATTTTGCCGGGCGTCTGAAAGAGGCGCTGGAGGTCGGCGACTGGGCGACCGCGACCCGCCTCGCCCATACCCTGAAGGGCGTCACCGCGCAGATCGGCGCCCATGAGCTGAGTGCGCGTGCCGCGGACCTGGAGCAGGCCCTGCGCCGGCAGGACGTACCATCCGCGCTGGCACCACAGCAAGCCGAGGTGGCGGTCGGACTGGCGGCTCTTGTTGGGGTAATCACCGCGGCGCTGCCTGTGCCAGGGGCATCGATCACCGAGTCGCCCGTGGATGCCGGCGCCGTGGCCGCCGTGTTCGGCCGCCTGGCCGAATTGCTGGCCGCCGACGATTTTGCCAGCGGGCAGCTGCTCGATGCCCAGCGCCCGCTGTTGCAAGCCGCCATGGGCGAGCGCTTCGAATCCTTCGCCAGCGCGGTGGCGGATTTTGACAGCGACCGCGCCTTGGCCGTACTCGTAGCCTGCGCCGCGGAGCAGGGCATCCCGCTGTAGGCACCATCTACGCTGAATTCCTTCGCACAGATCAAGGTTTCTTCCAGGCGCGGGGAATAGGATCGCCTCGTCCGACAAAAACCACGAGCCTGCCATGGATGTTTCCCGCCGTCGTTTTCTGGGTGTCAGGGCGCCCGGCGGGGTTCCATTCCGTCCGCCCTGGAGCACCACCGAAGACCGCTTTCTCGAATTGTGCTCCCGTTGCGATGCCTGCCTCCCGGTGTGCCCGACCGGTTTGCTGAAGCGCGGCGCCGGCGGCTATCCGGAAGCTGATTTCGCGTCCGCGGCGTGCACCTTCTGTGGCGACTGTGCCCGGGCTTGCTCCACCGGCGCCATCGGCCGTGACACCGTGCAGCGCCCGTGGGCCTACGGCATCCGTATCGATGAAGGCTGCCTGGCGGCCTGCCACGTGGAGTGCCGGGTGTGCGGCGAGATCTGCGAGGCCTCGGCGATCCGTTTCCGGCCGCGCATCGGCGGTGTTCCGCTGCCTGACGTGGATAACACAGTTTGCACCGGCTGCGGCGCCTGTCTGGCGCCCTGTCCCACGACGGCCATCGTGCGCGTCGCCCTCGATCCTGCTCTGGAGTCGTCATGAACATCGCCAGTCTCGTCCTGCGCATCCATCCCCATGCCCGTGCCGCCGCCGAAGCGGCGCTGCTCGCTTTTCCAGGCGTCGAGTGCCACGGCATGTCCGACGACGGCAAGCTGATCGTCACCATCGAGGACGCGGATGGCGCCGCCATGTCGGACACCCTGATCGCCATTCACCGGGTCCCGCAGGTGCTGGCTGCCACGCTGGCCTACGAACACCGCGACGATCCCCAGCTTTCGAATCAACAGTCCGAAACGAATTCCCCCTGCGAGGAGGCTCAATCATGACCATCAACCGACGCGACTTCATCAAGACCCAGGCGATTGCCGCGGCTGCCGCCACGGCCGGCGTTTCCCTGCCCGCCCTTGCCGCCAAGAAGGAGGCCGCACCGGCGCCGGCCGACACCGGCAACGCCAACGCGGTGCGCTGGGATAAGGCCCCGTGCCGCTTCTGCGGCACCGGATGCTCGGTGCTGGTGGGCGTGCAGAACGGCCGCGTGGTGGCTACTCAGGGCGATCCGGACGCGCCGGTCAATCGCGGCCTGAACTGCATCAAGGGCTACTTCCTGTCCAAGATCATGTACGGCGAGGACCGTCTGACCCGTCCGCTGCTGCGCATGAAGGACGGCAAGTACGACAAGAACGGCGAGTTCACGCCGATCAGCTGGAATCAGGCCTTCGACATCATGGCCGAGAAGTGGAAGGCCGCGCTGAAGTCCGAAGGGCCTGGTTCCGTCG
Source organism: Pseudomonadota bacterium (assembly GCA_018241685.1). GTDB lineage: Bacteria > Pseudomonadota > Gammaproteobacteria > Burkholderiales > Rhodocyclaceae > Zoogloea. The sequence goes on along the minus strand of JAFEDJ010000054.1, from coordinate 109,387 downwards.
GCATGTTCGGGTCCGGCCAATGGACGATCTTCGAGGGCTATGCCGCCTCCAAGCTGATGAAGGCCGGTTTCCGCTCCAACAACCTCGACCCCAACGCCCGCCACTGCATGGCCTCGGCGGTGACCGGCTTCATGCGCACCTTCGGCATGGACGAGCCGATGGGCTGCTACGACGACATCGAGCAGGCCGATGCCTTCGTGCTGTGGGGCTCCAACATGGCCGAGATGCATCCCATCCTGTGGACCCGCATCACCGACCGCCGCCTGACCAAGACCGACGTGCAGGTGCACGTGCTGTCCACCTTCGAGCACCGCAGCTTCGAGCTGGCCGACAATGGCATGGTCTTCGTGCCGCAGACCGATCTGGCGATCCTCAACTACATCTGTAACTACATCATCCAGTCGGGCAAGGTTAACCAGGACTTCGTCAAGGCCCACGTGAACTTCAAGCAGGGTGAAACGGACATCGGCTACGGCCTGCGTCCCAACAACCCGCTGGAGAAGGATGCCAAGTTCAACGGCTATCCCGGCGCCGACGGCAAGCCAAAGAACAACCCCAACGACGCCAAGCCGATCACCTTCGAGGACTTCAAGAAGTTCGTATCCACCTACACGCTGGACTACACCTCCAAGCTGTCCGGTGTACCGAAGGAGCGCCTGCAGAAGCTGGCCGAGCTGTACGCCGACCCGAAGAAGAAGGTCGTCAGCTTCTGGACCATGGGTTTCAATCAGCACACCCGTGGCACCTGGGCCAACAACATGATCTACAACGTCCACCTGCTGGTGGGCAAGATCGCCACGCCGGGCTCCGGCCCGTTCTCGCTGACCGGCCAGCCCTCCGCCTGCGGCACCGCGCGGGAAGTGGGCACCTTCTCCCACCGCCTGCCGGCCGACATGCTGGTCACCAACCCCGAGCACCGCAAGCACGCCGAGGAGATCTGGCAACTGCCGGAAGGCACGATCCCCGACAAGATCGGCCTGCACGCTGTGGCCCAGAGCCGCGCGCTGAAGGACGGCAAGCTCAAGGTCTACTGGACCAGCACCACCAACAACATGCAGGCCGGCCCCAACGTCAACCAGGAGATCTACCCGGGCTGGCGCAATCCGGCGGCCTTCGTGGTGGTCTCCGACGTGTACCCGACCGTGTCGGCGATGGCTGCCGACCTGATCCTGCCGGCGGCGATGTGGACCGAGAAGGAGGGCGCCTTCGGCAACGCCGAGCGGCGTACCCAGGTGTGGCGCCAGCAGGTCAAGGCGCCGGGCGAGGCCAAGTCCGACCTGTGGCAGTTCCTCGAATTCTCCAAGCGCTTCAAGATGGAAGAGGTGTGGCCGGCCGACCTGCTCGCCAAGAAGCCCGAGTACAAGGGCAAGACGATGTATGACGTGCTGTACGCCAACAAGGTGGTGAACAAGTTCCCGAAGAGCGACACCGTCAAGGTGAATGAGCACGCCATCAAGAACTACACCAACGAGGAGGCTGAGGCCTTCGGCTTCTACGTGCAAAAGGGGCTGTTCGAGGAATATGCCAGCTTCGGCCGTGGCCACGGCCACGACCTGGCGCCCTTCGACATGTACCACAAGGCACGCGGCCTGCGCTGGCCGGTGGTGGACGGCAAGGAAACCCTGTGGCGCTACCGCGAGGGCTACGACCCGTACGTGAAGGCCGGCGAGGGTATCAAGTTCTATGGTCAGAAGGACGGCAAGGCGGTGATCTTCGCGCTGCCCTACCAGGATCCCCCCGAGAAGCCCGATGCCGACTACGACATGTGGCTGTGCACCGGCCGTGTGCTGGAGCACTGGCACACCGGCACGATGACCCGGCGCGTGCCCGAGCTGCACAAGGCGGTACCGGAAGCCCAGGTCTTCATGCACCCGGACGACGCCAAGAAGCGTGGCCTGCAGCGGGGCATGGTGGTCAAGGTCCAGTCCCGTCGCGGTGAAATGACCGCCCGCCTGGAAACCAAGGGCCGCAACAAGCCGCCGGTGGGGCTGATCTTCGTGCCTTTCTTCGATGAGTCCAAGCTGGTGAACAAGGTCACCCTCGACGCCACCTGTCCGATCTCCAAGCAGACCGACTTCAAGAAGTGTGCGGTCAAGGTGGTACGCGCCTGAGACCTGGGGTAACGCGCGGCGTGGTGTGTGGGGCAAGTGAGCTTGCTCCCGCAGCTGTCGCGTGCGCTCAACGAATGGACTGATCGTGGATTCCGCCCGCCAACCCGCTCGCAAGTCGCCCGCTGCCGAATCCCCGGCATCGGCGGCGCGGCGCCGTTTCATCAACGGCGTGGCCGCTGCCGCCGGTGGCGGCTGCCTGATGGCGCTCGGCGCCGGGCTGTACTCGCGCAGCGCGTCGGCGCTGCCGGCCCAGGCCCTGCGGCCGCCGGGGGCGCTGGCGGAAAGTGATTTCCTGGCCGCCTGCGTGCGCTGCGGGCTGTGCGTGCGCGACTGTCCTTACCACATCCTCAAGCTGGCCGATCTCGGTGAGCCGGTGCCGACAGGCACCCCGTATTTCACGGCCCGCCAGCTCCCCTGCGAGATGTGCGACGACATTCCGTGCGTGAAGGCCTGCCCGACCGGCGCGCTGGACCGGGAGCTGACCGACATCAACCAGGCCCGCATGGGCCTCGCGGCCCTCGTGGACCACGAGAGCTGCCTGAACTTCCTCGGCTTGCGCTGCGATGTGTGCTACCGGGTGTGCCCGGTGATCGACAAGGCAATTACGCTGGAGACGCAGCACAACCCGCGCTCCGACCGCCACGCGATGCTGCTGCCGACGGTGCATTCCGACGCCTGCACCGGCTGCGGCAAGTGCGAGAAGTCCTGCGTGCTGCCGGAGCCGGCGATCAAGGTCTTTCCGCGCAAGCTGGCCCAGGGCGCGTTGCCGGCCCATTACCGCAAGGGCTGGGAAGAGAAAGCCCGCCACGGCGGTTCGCTGATCGGCGAGCAGGTGGAGCTGCCGGTGCGCGGTTTCGAGGGTTCGACCGCTGGCCGTAGCGCTACCGAGACGGTGGTGGCCCCCGCCACGCCAGAGCCGTCGGCGGCGCCGGCTGTACCCGTGCCGCCGTCGAAGGACATCTCCGGCGTGGTCCGTCGCGGCGGTCTGGATTCCCACTGGAAGCCTTGATCATGGCAAGCGTGCCCGTGTCTTCCGCCGATTCCGCCGCACCGCGCAGCCTGTGGCTGCGCCAGCGCTGGCTGGTGTTGCGCCGGCTGAGCCAGGCACTGGTGCTGCTGGCCTTCCTGTCCGGACCGTGGTTCGGGCTGTGGATCGCCAAGGGCAACCTGTCCTCGTCGCTGACGCTGGGCGTGCTGCCGCTGACCGATCCGCTGCTCGCCTTGCAGACCCTGCTGACCGGTCATCTGCCGTATTCGGCGGCGCTGACTGGCGCGGCCATCGTGCTGGGCTTCTATCTGCTGGTCGGCGGACGGGTTTTCTGTGGCTGGGTGTGTCCGGTGAACGTGGTGACCGACGCCGCCGCGTGGACGCGCCGTCGGCTGGGTATCAAGACAGGCCGGGTGCCTGACGCTGCAACGCGTTACTGGCTGCTCGGCGGCATCCTCGTGGCGGCCGCCGTCACCGGCCGGCTGGCCTGGGAATGGGTCAATCCGGTGTCCCTGCTGCACCGGGGGCTGATCTTCGGCATGGGCGGCGGGCTGTTCGTGATCGCCGGCATCTTTGTTTACGACGTGCTGGTGGCCAGCCGCGGCTGGTGTGGCCACCTGTGCCCGATGGGTGCTTTTTACGGGCTGCTCGGCCGGACTGCGCTGCTGCGCATTTCTGCCTCCAAGCGCAGTGCCTGCGACGACTGCATGGACTGCTTCACCGTGTGTCCCGAGCCGCAGGTGATCCGTCCGGCCCTCAAGGCGGTCGGGCAGGCCGGGCCGCTGATTCTTTCGTCCGATTGCACCACCTGCGGGCGCTGCATCGATGTATGTGACAAACAGGTTTTCAAGATGACTCATAGGTTCGACCAAAGGAGCGAGTGATGAACAAGCCGACCTTCAATTCCGCCCGCCTGCGGGCTGCCGCACTGGCCCTGACCTTGTCTGCGGCCCTTGCCCAGACCTTCTTCGCTCCCGTTGCCGAAGCTGCCACGGAGGCGCCCGTCAAGCTGCAAAGCCTGCGCGGGGCCGACATCAACGCCAGCGATCCGGAAGGCGACGGCACTCGCTACGGCCGCGATCAGCCGCCGCTGCCGCGGGACTTCGTCCAGCAGCCGCCGCTGATCCCGCACCAGATCAAGGGCTACAACATCACCAAGAACTTCAACAAGTGCCTGGACTGCCACGCCTGGAGCCGCGCCAAGGAGACGGGTGCGACCAAGATCTCGGTGACCCACTTCAAGGACCGGGAAGGCCAGGAGCTGTCCAGCGTGTCACCGCGCCGTTATTTCTGCGTGCAATGCCATGTGCCGCAGAGCGATGCGCGTCCGCTGGTGGGCAACACCTTCAAGCCCGGCGCCGGCATGCGCTGAGCGCCAGCCAGGGAGTTTGAAAAATGGATACCAACAAGAAAGGCTTCATCGGCCGCATTCGCTCGGTGGGCTGGGGCTTTGCCGCCATGCTGTTCATCGGCGGCATCCTGTTCTGGGGTGCCTTCAATACGGCGATGGAATTCACCAACCGGGAAGAATTCTGCATCTCGTGCCACGAGATGAAGGACAACGTCTACCAGGAGTACCGCAACACCATCCACGCCTCGAACCGCTCGGGCGTGCGCGCGACCTGTCCGGACTGCCATGTGCCGAAGGACTGGACGCACAAGATGATTCGCAAGATCCAGGCGTCCAACGAGGTGCTGCACAAGATCCTCGGTTCCATCGATACGCCCGAGAAGTTCAACGCCAAGCGCCTGGAACTGGCCAAGCATGAATGGGAGCGGATGAAGAAGACCGACTCCCGCGAATGCCGCAACTGCCACAACTTCGAGGGCTTCGACTACGCCGAGCAGGGCCGCCGTTCGTCGCGGATGCACCAGACCGGCCTCAACGAGGGCAAGACCTGCATCGACTGCCACAAGGGCATCGCCCACACGCTGCCGGCCGTCGAGCAGTCCATCGGTTCGCCGAAGGAGGGTGCGACGCCGGAAGAGTTCCATCCGCCGCTGAAGCCCGAAGAGGCCAAGCCGGAAGCTGACAAGCCACCGAAGAGCTAGAACCTGTAGAAGGGGGGAGCAGACGCCGGGTCTTCGGGCCCGGCCCCTGGGGAGTAGGCGGGCCGCATTTGCGGCCCGTCTGCTTTTTGTGCGACGGGAGTCCTGGCTGGAGGCGTTTTGTCGCGGCTGCGCCGCCTTCCCGCGGTTTTCACGACGGGGGCGCGGCGTCCTGCAGGGCGCTTACGGCTTCGGCGTCCGGCGCCGGAAGCCGTCCATGAAGTCCACCAGCTTTTCGACGGCGGCCAGCTGCAAGCCGTTGTAGATCGACGCGCGGATGCCGCCGATGCTGCGGTGGCCGGTCAGGCCCGAGAAGCCAGCGGCGCGGGCCGCGGTGATGAAATCCGCCTCGAGTTCCGGGGTTGGCAGGCGGAACACCACGTTCATCTTCGAGCGGTCGGCGGGGGCCGCATGGCCGGCGTAGAAGCCATGGCTGGCGTCCAGCGCGCCATACAGCAGCGCAGCCTTGGCGGTATTGCGGCGGTCCATCTCGACGAGGCCGCCGATGTCCTGCAGCAGCCAGCGGGTCACCAACAGCACCACGTAGATGGCGAACACCGGCGGCGTGTTGAGGATGGAGTGGGCCTCGATCTGCGCCCGGTAGTCGAGGAAGGCCGGCAGGTCGCCCGGCGCGTTGGCGAGCAGTTCGTCGCGCAACACCACCACCGTCACGCCGGCCGGACCGATGTTCTTCTGGGCGTGGGCGTAGATCATCGCGAAGCGGCTGTAGTCGCCCGGCGCCGACAGGAAATCGGACGACATGTCGCAGATGCGCGGCACGTCGTCGCGGCCGAGCAGCCGGTGGAACTGCAGGCCCTCGACGGTCTCGTTGGAGACGTAGTGCAGGTAGGGCGCCTGAGGGTTGAAGTCGAGCTCGTCGTCGGTCGGCAGTTGCCGGAAGCGACCGGACTCGCCGCTCCACAGTATGCGCACCGGCCCGACCTTGCGCGCCTCGGGTAGCGCCTTGCCGCTCCAGTAGCCGGTGTGCAGATAGTCGGCGGGCTCCGTGCTGCCGGCCAGCAGGCTCATCGGCAGCATCGAGAACTGCTGGGTGGCGCCGCCCTGCAGGAACAGCACGCGGTAGTCCGCCGGCAGGCCCAGCAGCGTGCGGACGTTGTTTTCCAGTTCGTCCACGACGGCGGCGAACCAGTCTGAGCGGTGGCTGATGCCGAGAATGGACAGGCCGACGTCGGGCACGGCCTGGATTGCTTCCTGCACCTGCTGCAGTACGACGTCCGGCAGCGCGCCGGGGCCGCCGGAGAAGTTGAGCGCGTTCAGCGGGTTGGATGCTGGGGTGGTCATCGGCGGGCGCTCAGAGCGGCTTGGGCTGGGAAGCCTGGAGACGGTAGAGATAATCCTCGAAAGCCTGCTTCACCTTCAGCATGTGCACCTGCTTGTAGGGGAAGAGTTCTTCCGGGTCCATCGCATGGACGACCATCGCGTGGTCGATCTCGAAGATCAGCAATTCGCCGTCACGGGTTTCGGCACAGTCGATGCAGATGTAGTCCAGCCCCGAACGGCGATGGATTTCCGCCAGCGCCGTGGCATGGCGGGCGGCGAAGTCGGCGAAGCCGTCCATGAAGGCCAGCTCCGCGGCGCGCTTGGCGGCATCCTCGTACATGCCGGCGTTGAGGTAGTGGATCATCCAGTGGGACGACACGCCCATGTGGCAGGCGAAGGGGCGGCCGTCGATCAGCGCCACGCGCAGCTTGCGGAACAGCCCGTCGGCGCCGCTGTAGTCGATGAAGTTCGACAGATAGAAGCTGTCGTCGGGCTCTGCTGCCAGATAGCCGTCGATCTCCATCGCACTGTCGATGCGCGCCAGGCCGTGGCCGCCGTGGGAGCCGACGGGGCGCAGGATCAGCGGAAAGCGGCCGCCGGGGAAGGTGTCTTCGACGACGCGGCGACCGTCGGCGATGGCGGCCAGCGTGGCGCGATCCACCGGCCAGGTGGCCGGGATCAGCAGACCGGGAACGTCCTGCAGTAACGTGCTGGCGGCTTCCCGTTCGACGTTCGGGATGTGCTGCGGGGCGTTGATGACCGGCTTCGACCAGTTGGCCAGCAGGGGCACGAGGGCGTCCAGGATGGGCTGGCTGGTCTCGCTGACCGACAGGCCGACGAGCAGCGCATCGTGCTCCGGCAGATCCGCCGGCAACGGCTCGGCGGCGCTGACGTACTGGTAGATCAGCTCCACGTCGCTGTCCTCGAGCAGGCAATCGATCGGCGTGTTCTCAGCCAGATCGCCAGCGTTCTGCAGCACCAGCAGGCGGCAGCGGGCCGGCTGGCGGCGGGCCGGCAGCGTGTAGCGGCGCTCCATCTGCAGGGCCTGGGCCTGGATCGTCAGGCCCAGATCCCGCTCGCCGATCGTGAAGAAGGCGGTAGCGAGGTTCATCCACAGGTTCGGGTTGTCCTGGTCCTGCCGGGCCTGTTCGAGCAGTGCCTGGGCAACCTGGCGCAGGTCGCCGCCGGCGATGCTCAGGCGCAGGAAGGGCGCGAGGCCGATGAAATCGAGTTCGGGGCGAAGCGTCATGGCGGGGCGCGAGGCGCGGGGATCGTTCGGACGGTGGCGATTATCGGGCCTTGCCGCGGGGCTGACTACCGTCGTGTTGCACTGAGCGTTTGCGGCGGTCGCGTGAGGCTTCCGGATGACATGCAGTGGTACTTTCCCGCGCTACGAGTGCATATCCCCATGGCGTTCCGGCACCCGGGCCGCGGGCTGCCATCCGGCGCGCTTGACCCGAGTCAAGGACGCCGCCCCCCGCGATCCGGAACATCCGGCCCAAGCTGCGCCGTGCAGCGAAGCCATCCAGGGAGGTTCCATGAGCGGGACATTCACAAAATCCATGGCGCGAAACATCTTTTTCGGGGGCACCGTGTTTTTTGCGCTCCTGTTCCTCGCGCTGACCTTCGATTCGATGCAGACCATTCCCAAGCGGGATAACCACGCCAACCTGACGCCGGCCGTCGTGGCGGGCAAGAAGGTGTGGGAGACCAACAACTGCATCGGCTGCCACACCCTGATGGGCGAGGGCGCGTACTTCGCTCCCGAGCTGGGCAACGTCTACAAGCGTCGTGGCCCCGAGTTCATCAAGGCGTGGATCCAGTCCCAGCCCACCGGGGCGCCGGGCCGCCGCCAGATGCCCAATTTCCATCTGACGGAACAGCAACTGAACGACCTCGTTGAATTTCTGAAGTATTCGTCGGAAATCAACACCGCCAATTGGCCGCCCAACATCGAAGGCTGATCGCCGATCTGAAAGGAGCCATCACCATGCAATATTCCTCCCAGTCGGTCGCGAAGCCCTACTTCATCGCGGCCATCGGGTTGTTCCTCGGTCAGGTGCTGTTCGGCCTGATCATGGGTCTGCAGTACGTCATCGGGGACTTCCTGTTTCCCGCCATCCCGTTCAACGTGGCCCGGATGGTCCACACCAACCTGCTGATCGTCTGGCTGCTGTTCGGCTTCATGGGCGCGGCTTATTACATGATCCCGGAGGAAACCGAGACCGAGCTGTATTCGCCGAAGCTGGCGATTGCGATGTTCTGGGTCTTCCTCGTCGCCGGGGCTGCCACCATTCTGGGCTATCTGCTGGTGCCGTACGCCACGCTGGCGCACCTGACGGGTAACGACATCCTCGAGACGATGGGGCGGGAGTTCCTTGAACAACCGTTGATTACCAAGGTCGGCATTGTTGTCGTGGCCCTGGTGTTCCTGTTCAACCTCACGATGACCATGTTGAAGGGCCGCAAGACCTCGATCAGCCTGGTGCTGATGATGGGGCTGTGGGGCCTGGCGGTGTTCTTCCTGTTCTCCTTCTACAACCCGTCCAACCTGGTGCTCGACAAGTACTTCTGGTGGTGGGTCGTGCACCTTTGGGTCGAAGGCGTCTGGGAACTGATCCTCGGCTCCCTGCTGGCCTTCGTGCTGATCAAGGTGACCGGTGTCGACCGCGAAGTGATCGAGAAGTGGCTGTACGTGATCATCACCCTGACCCTGATCACCGGCATCATCGGTACGGGTCACCACTACTTCTGGATCGGTACGCCGGAATACTGGCAGTGGTGGGGTTCCGTGTTCTCCGCGCTGGAGCCGATCCCGTTCTTCGCGATGACCGTCTTCGCCTTCAATATGGTGAACCGCCGCCGCCGCGAGCACCCCAACAAGGCCGCCACCCTGTGGGCCCTGGGCACCGGCGTGATGTCCTTCCTCGGCGCCGGCGTGTGGGGCTTCCTGCACACCCTGGCTCCGGTGAACTACTACACCCACGGCACGCAGATCACCGCGGCTCACGGTCACATGGCCTTCTACGGCGCCTACGCGATGGTGGTGATCACCATCATCAGTTACGCGATGCCGATCCTGCGCGGCCGTGCCGCCAACAGCGAGCGTTCCCAGGTGCTGGAGATGTGGTCGTTCTGGTTGATGACCATCGCGATGGTGTTCATCACCCTGTTCCTGACTGCCGCGGGCATCCTGCAGGTGTGGCTGCAGCGCTACAGCAGCACCCCGATCCCCTTCATGGCAGCCCAGGATCAGATCTCGATCTTCTACTGGCTGCGTGAAGGTACCGGCGTGATCTTCCTGATCGGCCTGCTGATGTACATCCTCAGCTTCTTCGTCGGCGGCAGCGAGAAGGCCAAGGCGGCCTGATCCTTCGCTTCCTGATGTACTGATGGACAAAGCCCGGCTCCGGCCGGGCTTTGTCCATTTGGGGGTGCCCATTCCGGGGTGGCGACGATCCGATGCCAGCGGCTTGCACCAGGCCGGTGCTCCATGTCGGATGAGTGAGCCATCCAGGGGCGCAAGACGAGCGAAAACACGGGCTTTCCGGCCGATCCGGCCCGGCACAGGATTTGCTGCATGTGCACATATGCCGCCCCGTGCGCGGTCCGTCTGCCGAAAGTGCTCATGCCGAAGAGTCCTGCCTTGCCTGTTCTGGCCCGCCTTGCTGCGGCGCCATTTCTCTGGTCACTGTTTTCCGATGTCGCGCTGGCTGCAGCTCCGGCCCACCCGGATGGCGGCAACACCGCCTGGATGCTGACCGCCAGTACCCTCGTGCTGCTGATGACGCTGCCCGGCGTCGCGCTGTTCTACGGCGGCATGGTCCGGCGCCGCAACGTGCTGTCCACCATGAGCCAGAGCGTGGCGATCGCTGGGGTGGTGACGCTGACCTGGAGCCTCGTCGGCTACAGTCTGGCCCTGCGCCCCGGTTCGGCCTGGCTGGGCGGGCTCGACCGGCTGTTCCTCGACGGCCTGCAACTGGATGGCCAGGCTGGCATCGATGGCGCGGGCATCCCCGAATCCGTGTTCGCGATGTTCCAGCTCAGCTTCGCGATCATCACCACTGCGCTGGTGCCGGGTGCCTTTGCTGAGCGCATGAAGTTCTCGGCAGTTCTGTTGTTCGCTGCCCTGTGGTCGGTGCTGGTGTATGCGCCGGTGGCCCACTGGGTGTGGGAGCCGGGCGGCTGGCTGGCGAAGCTGGGGGCGCTCGATTACGCCGGCGGCACCGTGGTGCACATCAACGCGGGCGTGGCCGGCCTTGTCTGTGCACTGGTGCTGGGGCCGCGGGACGGTTTCGGCCGGCAGGCCATGACGCCCTACAACCTGGCCCTGACGCTGACTGGCGCGGCCTTGCTGTGGGTCGGCTGGTTCGGCTTCAACGCCGGTTCGGCGCTGGCTGCGGACAGCCGGGCTGGCATGGCGATGCTGGTCACCCAGCTGGCGGCGGCGACTGCTGCGGTGTCCTGGATGGGCGCCGAGTGGCTGATGCGCGGCCGGCCGAGTGCCCTCGGCTTGGTGTCCGGTGCAGTCGGCGGGCTGGTCGCGGTGACGCCGGCCTCCGGCTATGTCACGCCGCAGGCGGCGCTGCTGATCGGCTTCGTTGCCGGTGTCGGCTGCTACCTGGGTGCCACCGCGCTGAAACGCATGCTCGGCTACGACGACGCGCTGGACGCCTTCGGCATCCACGGGGTCGGCGGCATTCTCGGTGCGCTGCTGACCGGCTGGCTGGCCTCACCGGCCATCGGCGGTGTGCGGGGCAACCTGCTGGCCCAGCTGGCGGGCATTGCCGCCACCCTGGTTTATAGCGGCGGTGCCACCTTTTGCGTGCTGCAGCTCATCGACCGCCTGGTGGGCCTGCGGGTGGACGAGCGTACCGAGGCGGAAGGCCTCGACCTCGTCGAGCATGGTGAAACCATCAGCCACGCCTGATCAACTGATTTTCAACGGAACCGGAAAGGAATCGCTATGGAGTCCGATACCGTCATTTACGGCCTGATGGGCCGCATCCACCTGCTGATGCGCAGGGTCAGCAACCGTATCACCGATGTGGAATACATGCGGGTGAACAAGGACTACGCGCGGGAGATCGTGCGCCTGGCCCGGGAGGCCGGCAATGCCGAATTGACCGACCTGGCTGAGCGGCTGACAGCCGCCATGGAGCTGGAAGAGACGTCGGTCGATGGCGACGCGGCCAATGATCGGGTGGCCCGGGGTCTCCTCGAGCGGCTGCGCTCATCGCGCCCCAACTCCACCCACCCGACCGAGCGTTACGTCGGCTCCCTGCGCTGAGGCGGCGGGATGACGTGGGCCTGTTCGTCCGTATCCAGTTCCTCGATCCACTCCAGCTGCCGTTCGAGCACTTCGACGGTGGCTTCGGAAGGGTCGTTGCGACGGGCCCGCAAGCGGCTGCGCAGCTCGTCAAGCGGCGCCGTGCAGGCGAGAATCGCGAAATCGGCGCCATGCCGCTGGGCCAGTTCGGCGAAGGATCTGCGCTCGTCACGCTGGAGGAAGGCCGCGTCGACGATCACCGACCAGCCGGCATCCAGTATTTGGCCGGCCACTTCGGTCAGGCGCGCATAGGTGCGGCGGGTCGCTTCCGGTGTATAGATGCCGCCGGCCACGCAGGAACGGCTGCTGGCCAGCGGCGGTAGTCCGTACAGGCGCTTGCGTTCCACGTCGGAGCGCAGGCGCAGCGTGGCGGCGTGGGGGTCGGCGCGCAGCAACTCGGCGCTGAGGCTGCTCTTTCCGGAGCCGGACAGGCCGTGGGTGATCACCAGTCGCGGACGCGTAGGCGCAGTCAGGCGTGCGGCCTGGGCCAGGTAGTCATCGGTGGTGTCCGGCTGGCCGGCGAAAGCGGCCACCTTGGCGCGGACCATTGCCTTGTACACCGCGTAGAAGCGCAGCACCGGCACGGCGTCGAAATCGCCGGACTCGGTCAGCCATTCATTGAGCAGCCAGACGGCCAGGTCGGGCCGGCGGTGGTCGAGCAGGTCCACGTAGGTGAAGGCCAGCTCGGAGGCCACGTCGATCCAGCGGAAGTCGTCATTGAACTCGATGCAGTCGAAAGGGATCACCTCGCCGTGCAGCAGCACCAGGTTGCCCAAGTGCAGGTCGCCATGGCATTCGCGGATGCCGCCGGCGGCCTTGCGGGCCGCCATCCGTGGGGCGATGCGCGCGAATTCGGTTTCGGTCCACGCTTCCAGGCGCTCGAGGCGTGGCGCCGCATCCGGCCGCAAGCCGCGGATCGCGGTGAAGTTGTCGATGGCCGGCGTGCGGATCTGCTCCGGTTCGCCGAAGCGGCTGGCGGCGGGGGCCGTTGCTGCGGCGCGGTGGAAGGCGTGCACGACGCGGGCGAGGGCCGACAGGTGCGCCGGCGTCAGCGCGCCGCGGGCACAGACGTGGTCGAGGCGCTGGCTCTCGGCGAAGCGGCGCATCTTGACCGCCCATTCCCCGCTGTCGCCGACCGCCTCCAGGCCCAGGTAGAGCTCGGGCGCGAAGCGCCGGTTGAGGCGCAGCTCCTCCTGGCAGAAGAAGTGCCGGCGCGCCGCCGAACCGTAGTCGAGGAAGGGCAGGGTGATCGGCTTCTTCAGCTTCCATGCGAAGCCGTCGGCCAGCAGCAGCCAGGAGATATGGGTTTCGACGAGCTCTGCGCCGAGCTGGGCGCGGAAGGCTTCGAGCCAGGGAGGGAGCGGGGCGGACATGACGGCATTATCCTCCCGTCGCATTAGGCCGAGCGTTCAAAAGTGTCCGCTGCATCCCTGCATTGGGCCGTGTTATCGTCGCGGCCCCCGCCGCTGGAGATGCCGCCATGACTGCGTTTGTCGATCCCTTCATCTCTCGTCCCGCCGACCTTGCCGAGGCCGAGGCGCAGATTGCCGCTATCCGTGGCCTGCTGGACGCGGCCGGGCTGGCACATCGCAATCCGCCACCCGCGCCGACCACCTGCTGCGGACGTGGCTGCAACGGCTGCGTGTGGGAAGGCTTCTACGCGGCTCTCGGCTGGTGGCGGGATGACGCCCGCGAATTGCTCGCCGCGGTCGCCGCCTGAACGCTGCCCGATCTTGGCAGATGGACTGAAAACCCCGTAAAATCCGCCCCTTGCCGAGGAGCGTTGCGACCTGCGAAACCCGTGGGCCAGGCTCGGCAATCATCAACGGCGCTCGCAAACCTTCCAGCCGGGTTTGCCGCGCCGTTCGCTTTTGTGCCGCTGCAGCGCGCGTCCCTCCCGGCTGACAAATCCGTACCGAGGTAGATCCATGCAAGCCGACCGCACAGCCGAACTCCAGTCCGCCCTGACCCATCGCATCCTGATCCTCGACGGGGCAATGGGCACGATGATCCAGCAGCACAAGCTCGGTGAGGCCGACTACCGCGGCCAGCGCTTCGCCGATCATCCCAAGGACCTGAAGGGCAATAACGACCTGCTGGTGCTGACCCGCCCGGACGTGGTCGGCGGCATCCACCGGGCCTACCTGGAGGCCGGCGCGGACATCATCGAGACCTGCACCTTCAACGCCACCCGCGTGTCCCAGGCCGAGTACGGGCTGGGCGACGTGGCCTACGAGCTGAACGTGGAGGGCGCCCGCCTGGTGCGTGAGCTGTGTGACGAATTCACCGCCGCCAACCCGGCCAAGCCGCGCTTCTGCGCCGGCGTGGTCGGCCCCACGTCGCGCACCCTGTCGATCTCGCCGGACGTGAACGATCCGGGTTTCCGCAACATCAGCTTCGATGCGCTGGTCGATGACTACTACGACTCGGCCCGTGGCCTGCTCGAGGGCGGCGCCGACATCCTGCTGATCGAGACCATCTTCGACACGCTCAACGCCAAGGCGGCCGTCTTCGCCGTCGAGAAGCTGTTCGCCGACCTCAAGCAGCGCGTGCCGGTGATGATCTCAGGCACCATCACCGACGCCTCCGGCCGTACCCTGTCCGGCCAGACCGCCGAGGCCTTCTGGAACTCCCTCAGCCACGCCCAGCCGATCAGCTTCGGCCTCAACTGTGCGCTGGGCGCCAAGGAGCTGCGCCAGTACGTGGATGAGCTGTCCACCGTCTGCGACACCTTCGTCTCTGCGCACCCCAACGCCGGCCTGCCCAACCCGCTGTCGCCCACCGGCTACGACGAGACGCCGGAGCAGCTGGCCACCGAGATCGTCGAATGGGCGCGCAGCGGCCTGGTGAACATCGTCGGCGGCTGCTGCGGCACCTCGCCGGCGCACATCAAGGCGATTGCCGAGGCGGTCGCGCTGGTCACCCCGCGCAGCATTCCGCACATCGAGAAGAAGCTGCGCCTGTCCGGCCTGGAGCCCTTCAACGTCGGCCCGGAATCGCTGTTCGTGAACGTCGGCGAGCGCACCAACGTCACCGGCTCCCGCGCCTTCGCCCGCATGATTCTCGAAGGTCGCTTCGACGACGCGCTGGCGGTGGCCCGCCAGCAGGTTGAAAACGGCGCCCAGGTCATCGACATCAACATGGACGAGGCCATGCTGGATTCGCTGGCCGCGATGGAGAAGTTCCTCAAGCTGATCGCCTCCGAGCCGGACATCTCCCGCGTGCCGATCATGCTCGACTCCTCCAAGTGGAGCGTCATCGAGGCCGGCCTGAAGTGCATCCAGGGCAAGGGCGTGGTCAACTCCATCTCCATGAAGGAGGGCGAGGCCGAGTTCCTGCGCCAGGCACGCCTGTGCCGCCGGTACGGCGCGGCGGTGATCGTGATGGCCTTCGACGAGAAGGGCCAGGCCGATACCTTCGCCCGCAAGACCGAGATCTGCGCCAAGGCCTACGAACTGCTGACCGGTATCGGTTTCCCGCCGGAAGACATCATCTTCGACCCGAACATCTTTGCCATCGCCACCGGCATCGAGGAGCACGACAACTACGCGGTGGACTTCATCCAGGCCGTCGCGTGGATCCGCGAGAACCTGCCCTACGCCAAGATCAGCGGTGGCGTTTCCAACGTGAGCTTCAGCTTCCGCGGCAACGACCCGGTGCGCGAGGCGATCCACACGGTGTTCCTGTACCACGCCATCAAGGCTGGCATGAGCATGGGCATCGTCAATGCCGGCATGCTCGGCGTCTACGACGACCTGGAGCCGGAGCTGCGCGCCAAGGTCGAGGACGTGGTGCTCAACCGCCACCCGGGTGCCGGCGAGGCGCTGGTGGAGTTCGCGCAGACCGTCAAGGAAGGCAAGGCCAAGGATTCCGGACCCGATCTGTCGTGGCGCGAGCAGCCCGTCGAGGCGCGCCTGTCCCACGCGTTGGTGAAGGGCATCACCGACTTCGTCGTCGCCGATACCGAGGAAGTGCGCGCCAAGCTGGCTGCCGAAGGCAAGCCGCCCCTCGCAGTGATCGAAGGCCCGTTGATGGCCGGCATGAACGTGGTCGGCGACCTGTTCGGCGCCGGCAAGATGTTCCTGCCCCAGGTGGTCAAGTCGGCCCGCGTGATGAAGCAGGCGGTGGCCCACCTGATCCCCTACATCGAAGAGGAAAAGGCCCGCACCGGCGCCACCAGCAAGGGCAAGATCGTCATCGCCACCGTGAAGGGCGACGTGCACGACATCGGCAAGAACATCGTCGGCGTGGTGCTCGGCTGCAACGGCTACGACATCGTCGACCTGGGCGTGATGGTGCCCTGCGACAAGATCCTCGCCGCGGCGAAGGAGCACGGCGCCCAGGCCATCGGCCTGTCCGGCCTGATCACTCCGTCGCTGGAAGAGATGAGTCACGTGGCGTCCGAGATGAAGCGCCAGGGCTTCGACGTGCCGCTGCTGATCGGCGGCGCCACCACCAGCCGCGCCCACACCGCGATCAAGATCGCCCCGCACTACGACCAGCCGGTGATCTACGTGCCCGACGCGTCCCGCGCCGTCGGCGTGGTGACCAGCCTGCTGTCCGAAGCGCAGAGCGCCGGCTACGCCGCCGAGGTGGCCGCCGACTACGAGAAGATCCGTGCCCAGCACGCCGGCAAGAAGGGCGTCGCGATGGTCACGCTGGCCGAGGCCCGCGCCAATGCGTTCAAGTGGAACGGCGATGCGGCCTATGTGCCGCCGGCGCCGGCCCAGCTGGGCGTGCAGGCCTTCGACATCGACCTCGCCGAGCTGGTGGATTACATCGACTGGGGCCCGTTCTTCCAGACCTGGGACCTGGCCGGCAGCTACCCGAAGATCCTCCACGACGACATCGTCGGCGAGACCGCCCGCGAGCTGAAGTCCGACGCCGAGGTGATGCTGGCCCGCATGGTCGCCGAGCAGGACACCAACCCGTGGGTCAAGGCCCGCGCGGTGGTCGGCTTGTTCCCCGCCAACGCGGTGGGCGACGACATCGAGATCTACGCCGATGAGTCCCGCAGCCAGGTGCAGATGACGTGGCGCGGCCTGCGTCAGCAACACGAGCGCCCGGCCGGCAAGCCGAACTACTGCCTGGCCGACTTCGTGGCCGGCAAGGACAGCGGCGTGGCCGACTACGTGGGCGCCTTCGCGGTGACCGCCGGCCTCGGCATCGAGGGCCGCCTGGCCGCCTACGAGCGCACCCACGACGACTACCACGCGATCATGCTGAAGGCGCTGGCCGACCGCTTCGCCGAGGCTGCCGCCGAATGGCTGCACGCCAAGGTGCGCAAGGAGCTGTGGGCCTACGCGCCGGCCGAGACGCTGAGCTGCGACGAGCTGATCAAGGAAGCCTACCGCGGCATCCGCCCGGCGCCGGGCTACCCGGCCTGCCCCGATCACACCGTCAAGGGCGACCTGTTCAAGCTGCTCGACGCGCCGGCCAACACCGGCATGGGCCTCACCGAGAGCTTCGCGATGACGCCGGCGGCGGCGGTCAGCGGCTTCTACTTCGCCCATCCGGACAGCCACTACTTCGCAGTCAGCAAGATCGGCCAGGACCAGCTGGCCGACTGGGCCGCGCGCACCGGAATGACGGTGGACGAAGCCCGCAAGTGGCTGGCGCCGCTGCTGTAATACGCCGGCCGTGTAAAACGGTCTAGATTGGAGGGCGGCTGCGGCCGCCCTCCGCGCTTTTCAGGGGGCCGGTACAGACGCCCCGTTTCCACCATGAAGATCGAACTCCTCCTTACCGCCATCGAAATCGCCGCGACCATCGCCTTTGCGCTGTCGGGCCTCATCGAGGCCACCCGCAAGCGCATGGACGTCATCGGCGTGTTCTCGGTGACCTTCGTCAGCGCTTTCGGTGGCGGCACGCTGCGCGACATCCTGCTCGACCGCCGCCCGCTGTTCTGGGTGCAGCATCAGGAATACGTGTGGCTGGTGCTGGGGATGACGCTGATCACGCCGCTGCTGCTGCGCGCCCGGCGGCTGCAGCTGACCGACACCCTGATGGAGGCCGCCGATGCCTGCGGGCTGGGCCTGTTCGCCATTTCCGGCGCGTCGGTGGCGCTGGCGGCCGGCATGCCAGGCATCGTCGCGGTGTTGATGGGCGCCATCACCGCGGTGTTCGGCGGGGTGCTGCGGGACGTGTTGTGCAACGAGATTCCGAAGGTCTTCCACGACCACCGGCCGTACACGCTGTGCGCCTTCATCGGCTGCGGCCTGTTCCTCGGCCTGCATGCGCTGGACGTGGCGCCGCAGCTATCCACGCTGACCGGCATCTGCACCATCACCGGCTTGCGCCTGCTGGCCGTCGGCCGGGGCTGGAGGATTCCCGCCTGGCCGCCGGAGAAGGGCGGCTAGCCGGCGTGCCGCGGCCGGCGCGTCGAAGGCGAAGTATTTTTGCGTGCTCGTCCACCGTCACGGCGAGCCCGCGAGCGGGGGCTCAGCGTCCGAAGGTAGCTTTGACCACTTCGAGCAGCGCGTCCGCCACGTCCTCGTCGTCGGTGAGGCTTTCCACCAGCGCCGAGCGGCAGGCGTCCACCGGGTCGAGGCCGACCTTGACCAGCTTGGCGGCGTAGACCAGCAGGCGCGTCGATACCACTTCTTCCAGGTCCACGTCCTTCAGGCTGCGCAGGCGCTGGGCGATGGAGACGAGCTGGCGGGCCAGCAGCGGGTCGCAGGCGGTCTCGCCGACGAGGATGGTCTCCTCGCGGCTGGCCGCCGGGAAGTCGAAGCGCAGGCTGACGAAACGCTGGCGGGTGGACGGCTTGAGGCCCTTGAGGAAGTTCTGGTAGCCCGGGTTGTAGGACATCACCAGCATGAAGCGCTCCGGCGCGTGCAGCACTTCGCCGGTGCGCTCGATGGGCAGCGTGCGGCGGTCGTCGGCCAGCGGGTGGATCACCACCGTGGTGTCGCGGCGGGCTTCCACCACTTCGTCCAGGTAGCAGATGCCGCCTTCGCGCACCGCGCGGGTCAGCGGCCCGTCGCACCACACCGTCTGCCCGTCGCCGAGCAGGTGGCGGCCGACCAGGTCGGCGGCGGTGAGGTCGTCGTGGCAGGCCACGGTGTACAGCGGCAGGCCCAGGCGGGCGGCCATGTGGGCCACGAAGCGGGTCTTGCCGACGCCGGTGGGGCCCTTGATGAGCAGCGGCAGGCGGTTCTTCCAGGCTTGCTCGAAGACCGTGATCTCGTTGCCGGCGGCTTCGTAGAAGGGGATTTCGGTGGGCAGCGGTGCGTTCATTTGAGGGCGATCCAGTAGGCGATGGCGATCAGCGCCGAGACGAGCAGCAGCCAGCCGAGCAGCAGGCTGCGCCAGAAGAATTTGACCCCGCGCAGACCCATGAAGTCGAGCGCCACGAGGCGGCCCTTGACGAAGCAGATGGCCAGCAGTGCAGCCATCGCCAGCGGGCCGGTGAGCCCGAAGCGGGCGCCGAACTCGCCGATACCCAGCGTCGCCAGCGTGGCGAGCATCAGCACGACCCAGACGGTGTTGAGGTGACGGGTGTTCATCGCATCACATAGACCAGGGGGAAGAGGACGATCCACACCAGATCCACCATGTGCCAGTAGGCTGCGCCGCTCTCGATGCCGTTCATGTCGGCCGGGCCGTAGGCGCCCTGGCGGGTCTTCACCCACAGCGCGACGAGGATCACCAGGCCGAGGATCACGTGCATGAAGTGGAAGAAGGTCAGCGACAGGTAGAACATGTAGAAGGTGTTGGTGGACAGGTTGATGCCGGCGCTGAACTTGTCGGCGTACTCGAAACCCTTCACCACCAGAAAGCCGCCGCCGCAGGCGATGCCGGCCAGCAGCCAGCGGGCGCCGGTGGCCGGGCGGCTGCGCCCGACCGCCTCGACGGCGCGGGCCACGCACCAGCTGGCGGTGATCAGCAGCACGGTGTTGACGGCCCCGGCTTCGCGGTTCAGCGTTTTCTGCATCTCGTTGAACAGCTCGACGTTGTGCGCCCGGCCGAAGGCGTAGGCGGCGAAGAACACGCCGAAGGCGAGCAGCTCGGCGAGGATGAAGAACCAGATCGCCAGATCCCCCGGCGGCGCGGCGGCCGGGGTGGCGCGGGAAGTGTCGGGGGCGATGTCCATGCCGGCAGTGTCGTCCTGCCAGAGGGGCAAAACCTTGATCTGTCCCAAGTTCCGGATCAGCTTGTTACGCGGTGTGCGGGAAGGCCGATTTCTCCCGTGGACTGCGCTACTATTACTTTCGATATAAAAAAATCGAAAGAGTGCACGATGCGGATTCTGCTGGTGGATGATTCGCGCGCGGTGTCTGCCGTGATGGCTGCCCGCCTGACCCTTCTTGGTCACGAGGTGACGCAGGCCGAGAACGGCGAGCAGGGGGTCGAGCGTTTCTGCTGCTGTCCGCCTGATCTGGTGCTGATGGACGTGGAAATGCCGGTGATGAACGGCTTCGTGGCGGCCGAGCGGATCCGTGCGCTGGAGGCCAAGCAGGACTGGGCGTGGACGCCGATCATCTTCCTCACCGCGTCCGACACGCCGGAGAACCTGGTCACGGCAATCGAGGCCGGCGGTGACGATTTCATCGCCAAGGCGGTGCCCGAGACGGTGCTGCAGGCCAAGATGAAGGCCATGGCGCGCATCGCCGGCCTGCGCAAGCAACTCTTCGAGGCCAACCACAAACTGGAGGCCCTGGCCCACCAGGACGGTCTGACCGGCATCTACAACCGCCGCTACATGGATCTGCGGCTCGACCACCAGTGGGACGAGGCCCAGCTGTGCGGCGCACCTTTCGGCCTGCTGCTGATCGACGTGGACAACTTCAAGCGCTACAACGACCACTACGGTCACCAGGCCGGTGATGATTGCCTGCGGGCTATTGCCACTGCGATGGCTGGCGTCGTCGAACGCACCATCGCCAATGAGTTGAGCCGGGATGCCTTCGTCGCTCGCTACGGTGGGGAGGAATTTGCGGTGCTGCTGCCCCGTTGCGCCGAGACGGATTACCTGATTGTCGCTGAGCAATTGCTCGAGGCCGTGCGGCAGTTGGCGATTCCCCATGTGCTCAATGCAGACTGGGGGATCGTGACGCTGTCGGTGGGCGGCGCCTACGTGGCGCGGGCGGAAGGCCGCCTGGCCATGCTGTTCCGCAACGCCGATGCCAATCTCTATCAGGCCAAGCGGGATGGGCGCAATCGCGCCGAAGTGTGTGCCGCCCCCGAAGCCGTCGCGGCGACGGGAAGCTAGGACGCTCGGGCGAGGGCCTCAGCCGACCACGAAGGCCGGCACATCCACGCGCACGGCCGGCCGGTCGAGGGCCACGCCGACGCAGGCCGCGAAGCGCCGTGCCCAGTCGCCCCCCTGTGCAAAGCGTGCTTCCCCGGCGTACTTGGCGACGTTGAGGATCACGTCGAGGATCAGCACCTTGCCCATCGGGTTGCTGGGCGTGCATTCCAGCGCTTCGAACTCCGCCAGCAGCCAAGCCCGCGCCGCTTCACCGGTGAGCCCGGCGATTTCGTCGGCGTGCACGGTGAATTCGTATTCCCGGTCGGCCCGCAACACGACGCTGACCTGATGCATGCTGCCTCCTGTTGTTCTTCTGTCTTGCATGGCTGCATTTTTCGGCGCCGCATCAACGGAAGCAAGTAACCGATTGTTATCATTCGCAGCTCGTTCCGAGCCGTGTTTCCCATGACCGAATCCCCCTGGCGTGCCCTCGCCAACCGCCGCATGCTGATCTGCGTGCTGACCGGCTTTTCTTCCGGGCTGCCGCTGTACCTGTTGCTCAACCTCATCCCGGCCTGGCTGAAGACCGAGGGGCTGTCGCTGAAAGCCATCGGCGCCTTCGCGCTGATCCAGTTTCCCTACACCTGGAAGTTCGTCTGGTCGCCTTTCCTCGACCGCTATGCGTTGCCGCTGCTCGGCCGCCGGCGGGGCTGGATGGCGACGACCCAGGTGTTGCTGCTGGCGGCCATTGCCTGGCTGGGCAGTCAGTCGCCGACGGCCAACCTCGGTCTGGTGATCGGGCTGACGGCGCTGATCGCCTTCCTGTCGGCGACCCAGGACATCGTGCTGGATGCCTACCGGCGCGAGCTGCTGCCGGAGATCGAGCTGGGCATCGGTAATGCAATCCACGTCAATGCCTACAAGCTGGCCGGTCTGGTGCCGGGGTCGCTGTCGCTGGTGCTGGCGGATCATCTGCCGTGGGCCGATGTCTTTCTGGTGACGGCGTTGTTCATGGCACCGGGCCTGGCGATGACGCTGCTGGTGAAGGAGCCGGCGGCGGCGAGCAGGGCGCCGCGCACGCTGCGGGACGCGGTGGTGGAGCCCTTCCGGGAGTTCTTCGGCCGCCACGGCGTGCGTTCCGCGCTGGTGGTGCTGGCCTTCATCTTCCTCTACAAGCTTGGCGACTCCCTGTGCACCGCGCTGGCGACGCCCTTCTACCTGGACATGGGCTTCTCGAAGACCGAGATCGGCCTGGTGGCGAAGAATGCCGGCCTGTGGCCGAGCGTGATCGGTGGCCTGCTGGGTGGGCTGTGGATGGTCAAGCTGGGGATCAACCGCGCCCTGTGGGTGTTCGGCTTCGTCCAGTGGCTGGCGATCTACGGTTTCGCGTGGCTGGCCTGGCTCGGCCCGGCCGAGGCCGACGCCGGCCGCCTGGGCGTGCTGGCGGTGGTCATCGGCCTGGAGGCGCTGGCGGTCGGGCTCGGCACGACGGCCTTCGTGGCCTACATGGCGCGCACCACCCATCCGGCCTACACGGCGACCCAGCTGGCCTTGTTTACCAGCCTGATGGCGGTGCCGCGCACCTTCATCAACGCGTCTGCCGGCTGGCTGGTGGAAAGCCTGGGCTGGTTCGATTTCTTCATGCTGTGCGGCGTGCTGGCTGTGCCCGGCATGCTGCTGTTGTTCAAGGTCGCGCCATGGCGCGAAGCGCAGGTCGCGACCGCCTGATCCTCTTGTTCCTGCTATGACGCCTCTCGAATCTGCTGCCCGCACGCTGTGCGACATCCTCGACCCGATGCGCTTTGCGGCGCCCGTGTCCCACGTCTATAACCCGCTCAGCTACGCGTGGGCGCCCAATGCGGTGTACCTGCAGCGTTTCGGCCAGGGCCGCAAGAAGGTGGTCTTCGTCGGCATGAATCCCGGCCCCTTTGGCATGGTGCAGACCGGCGTGCCCTTCGGCGAGATCGCCGCGGTGCGCGACTGGATGGGCATCGAGGCGGAGGTCGTGAAACCGGCCGAAGAAAACTCCAAGCGCCCCATCGAGGGCTTCGGCTGTGCCCGTTCGGAGGTCAGCGGGCGCCGGCTGTGGGGCTTGTTCGCCGAGCGCTTCGGCACCGCGGAAGCCTTCTTTGCCGAGCATTTCGTCGCCAACTACTGCCCGCTGGCCTTCTTCGACGGTGGCCGCAATGTCACGCCGGACAAGCTGCCGGCGGCCGAGCAGGGGCCGCTGCTGGCGGCCTGCGACGTGCATCTGCGCCAGGTAGTGGAGGCTTTGCAGCCGGAATGGGTGATCGGGGTCGGCGCGTGGGCCGAGCTGCGCGCCCGTGAAGCGCTGGCCGGCTTGCCCTTGCAGTTCGGCCGCGTGCTGCACCCCAGCCCGGCCAGCCCGGCGGCCAATCGGGGCTGGAGCGAGGCAGCGACCAAGCAGCTGGAGGCGCTGGGCGTCTGGTAAGGCCCGGGCGCCGCTGTGTGGCGGCGTTGCTGTTTGTGACTGGCGTGGGGCACTGACGGCGCCCACGCCTGCGCGGACTGCTTAGCGTCGGCGGCCGCTG
This sequence comes from Pseudomonadota bacterium, assembly GCA_018241685.1. Taxonomy (GTDB): domain Bacteria; phylum Pseudomonadota; class Gammaproteobacteria; order Burkholderiales; family Rhodocyclaceae; genus Zoogloea. The sequence goes on along the minus strand of JAFEDJ010000054.1, from coordinate 85,884 downwards.
TTGCCGCCGAGGATGGAGCCCAGCACGCCGCGCACGATTTCCCGTCCGATGGTCGAGCCGACGGTGCGCGCCACGCTGCGGGCGGCGGTTTCCGCCAGGCCGGGGTGACGCCCGCCACGCGGTCCGGTGCTGCCGAAGAGGATATCGCTGAGGCCGCCGAAGAGGCCGCCGCCGCTGCTTTCTTCCTGCGCCGGCGCGGGTGCGCCGCGGGTTGCGGTGCCGTTTGCTGCCGGGGCGCCGTTGGTGCCAGCGGCCGTGCCGGTCAGTTTCTCGAAGGCCGACTCCCGGTCCACCATTTGTTCGTAGTGCCCGTAGATCACCGAGCCCTCGATGGCGGCCTTGCGCTCGGCCGGCGTCAGAGGGCCGAGGCGCGATTCGGGGGCGACGATGAAGCCACGCTCGACGATGGCCGGGCGGCCTTTCTCGTCGAGGAAGGAGATCAGCGCCTCGCCGACGCCCAGTTCCATGATGGCCGTCGCGGCGTCGAATTCCGGGTTGGCGCGCATCGTTTCGGCGGCGGTCTTGACGGCCTTCTGGTCCTTCGGCGTGAAGGCCCGCAGTGCGTGCTGGACCCGGTTGCCGAGCTGGCCGAGGACTGACTCGGGCACGTCGAGCGGGTTCTGGGTCACGAAATAGACGCCGACGCCCTTCGAGCGGATCAGGCGCACCACCTGTTCGATCTTCTCCAGCAGTGCCTTGGGCGCCTCGTTGAAGAGCAGGTGGGCTTCGTCGAAGAAGAACACCAGCTTGGGCTTGTCCACGTCGCCGACTTCCGGCAGTTGTTCGAACAGCTCGGCGAGCAGCCACAACAGGAAGGTGGAGTACAGCTTGGGCGAGTTGTAGAGCTTGTCGGCGGCGAGGACGTTGATCACGCCGCGGCCGTCGGCGTCGGTCTGGATCAGGTCGGCGATGTCGAGCATCGGCTCGCCGAAGAACTTGTCGCCGCCCTGGGTTTCGATCGTCAGCAGGCCGCGCTGGATGGCGCCGATCGAGGCCGCCGAGATGTTGCCGTACTGGGTGGTGAAGTCCTTGGCATTGTCGCCGACGTACTGGATGGTGGCGCGCAGGTCCTTCAGGTCGATGATCAGCAGGCCCTGGTCGTCGGCGATCTTGAAGACCAGCTGGAGCACGCCGGTCTGGGTGTCGTTGAGGTTGAGCAGGCGGGCCAGCAGCAGCGGGCCCATGTCGGAGATGGTGGCCCGCACCGGGTGGCCGGCCTCGCCGAAGACGTCCCAGAACACCGCGGTGTTGGCGCGCGGTGTGAATTCGTCGATGCCGATGGCGGCCAGGCGCTCCTTGAGCTTGGGGGATTCCACGCCGGCGGCGCCGATGCCCGACAGGTCGCCCTTCACGTCGGCCATGAAGACCGGCACGCCGATGCGGGCGAAGGACTCGGCCATCTTCTGCAGCGTGACGGTCTTGCCGGTGCCGGTGGCGCCGGTGATCAGGCCGTGGCGGTTGGCCAGCTGGGGCAGCAGGTGGATTTCCTTGTCCTTGGTCTTGGCGATGAGCAGCGGTTCGGTCATGGGGTGCTCCAGGCAAACGGGTGAAGCCGTGAGGGTAGCGGGATTGATCGCTGCCGGCCAGCCGGGCGCGATAGCCGAATATTCATTTCTGTCATTGTGCTTTGCAACATTGACGTCTACGTTAGATGGATTCCATCTGTCATTGCGAGGATTTGCCCATGCGTGCTGTTTCCCTGTCGCCGTTCGCGGTGCTGCGTCTGGCTGCCCTGCTGGTTGTCGTGCCCGCAGTGCAGGCCGCAGACCTGCCCGAATTGAATATCGATCTCAAGCAAACCACTGTCTCAGGAATCTCGTCCGGTGCGTTCATGGCGGTACAGATGGGCGTCGCCCATTCCGCCGCAGTGAAGGGTGTGGCGGCGACGGCCGGGGGGCCGTATTTCTGTGCGCTGCAGGATGCGTTGGGCGGAGCGGGCGTGAGCCGGGCGATCCGGCGCTGTATGCAGGGCGATCCGGACTACGGGGTGACTCCGATCACTGCCGACAGCTTGGCGCAGATGCAGGCGGCGGCCCGTGCCTGGTCGGCTCGAGGTCTGATCGACCCGGTGGACGGTTTGGCCGGGCAGACAGTTTGGCTGTTCCACGGCTACAACGACGGCATCGTCAAGAAGCCGGCCAACGATGCGCTGCGTGATTGGTATGGCGGTTTTACGCCGGTCAGCCAGGTTTTCTACAAAGACGATCTCAACGCCGGACATGCGCAGATATCCGCCGCCTGTGCCGATGCGTCGAGCGGATCCTGTAATCCCTGCGCACAAACCGGTGGCAAGTTCATCAACGCCTGCGCCGACAAGCCGGTTGCAGGTGGGCTCTACGACGCCGCTGGTGCGGCGCTGCAACTCTTCTATGGCCCGCTGCAACGCGTGGCGACGGCTCAGTTGGGCAGCCGCCTCGAGCCCTTTGAGCAGAAGCCCTTCACCAAGGACCGCCAAGGAGAATCGGTGATGCCGATCCGCCTGGCGATGGGGGACACCGGTTATGTCTATGTGCCGCAGGCCTGCAAGGCCGGCGAGCCCTGCCGCCTGCACATCGCCTTCCACGGCTGCATGCAGGATGCGGGTTCGATCGGTACTCAGTTTGCGGCTGGGGCCGGCTTCAATGAATGGGCGGACAAGAACCGCATCGTGGTGCTGTATCCGCAGGCGCGCGCCACGATCACCACGTCGGTCTCATTGTCCGTACCGACGAATCCCATGGGCTGTTGGGATTGGTGGGGCTACAACGATTTCCTCTATGACAGCAGTGCTGGTCGTTATGCGCAGAAGGGCGGTGCGCAGATTGCGGCGGTGTGGCGGATGGCCGAGAAGCTGGCGGCTCGGGTTGAGCGGGTGGAAGACGTAATCCCTGCCGCCAGTGTGCCGGCGCTGCAGGTGGTGGATCGCAGCGCCAGCCAGGTGGCGCTGGTGTGGACGCCGATGGCAGGGGCCTCGGCCTACCGCGTGGCGCGGACTGCAGATGGCGTGACAGAGTCCGACGTCGCGACACTCCCGGCGTCCCGCACGAGTTTTGTGGATGGCAGCCTGAGTCCGAACAGTGCTTATCGCTACCGGGTCAGTGCGCTGTTTGGCAGCGGCGAGCCGGCGTCGTCCGGTGTCGTCGAGGTGCGTACCGCGACGTCTGCGCCGACCTGTGATCCGTACTTCTCATTGGCCAAGAACACGGCTGTGACTAAATCCAAGCGGTCGACTACGCAGACCTGCCCTTGATCGATAGCGCGCGCATGGGCAGTCCGCCTGCCCGTGCGCTATAATTTAAAGCTTTCGATTTATAGGTTTAGCGCATCATGGCGGGTCATTCCAAGTGGGCCAATATCCAGCATCGCAAGGGCCGGCAGGACGAAAAGCGCGGTCGCATCTTCTCGCGGCTGGCGAAGGAAATCACCGTTGCGGCCCGCATGGGCGGGGGCGACGCAGCTTTTAATCCGCGCCTGCGTCTGGCGGTGGATAAGGCCAAGGCAGTGAACATGCCCGCCGACAACATCGACCGGGCGGTCAAGAAGGGTACCGGCGAGTTGGAGGGCGTCACCTACGAGGAGGCCCGCTACGAAGGCTATGGTATCGGCGGCGCGGCGGTGATGGTCGATTGCCTGACCGACAACAAGACTCGTACGGTGGCCGATGTGCGTCATGCCTTCAACAAGTACGGTGGCAACATGGGCACCGACGGCTGTGTGGCCTTCCAGTTCAAGCACTGCGGCCAGCTGTTGTTCGCGCCGGGTACCTCGGAAGATGCGCTGATGGAAGCCGCGCTGGAAGCCGGTGCCGACGACGTAGCAACCAACGACGATGGCTCCATCGAGGTGCTGACCGATCCTTACCAGTTCGGTGAAGTGAAGGAAGCCCTCGAGAAGGCCGGGTTCACTGCCGAGTTCGGTGAAGTGACGATGAAGCCCCTCAACGAGACGGAGCTGGCCGGTGACGACGCACTGCGTATGCAGAAGCTGCTCGACGCGCTGGAGTCTCTCGACGACGTGCAGGCCGTGTATACCTCGGCGGCGATGGACGAAGAAGAGTAAGGCTGGTTTCTTCCGCTCGCGGCTGCTTTTCTTCACGGAGCGGCAGCCCGTAAAAAAGCCGGCAGCGCCCTGGGGCGGTGCCGGCTTTTTTGTGCTCTTTTACAGGGCGGGCGCTCAGGCGGCCTTGCGGCGGCTCCGGATCAGCGTGACCGCGGACAGGCCCACCAGCGCCAGCGTGCTGGGTTCGGGCACTTGGCTGGTCTGCCCGGTGGGGGCCGGGTCGCGCACCCACAGGCTAATGTGCGACAGGCCGGCACCGCCGCCGCCGCCGTTCTTCAGCGTATCGCTCACGTCGTAGGTGCCTGACCAGTTCATGACCGGATCCGTGACCTTCGGGGCGGTCATGCCAAACTCTGCTGGCGTGAAGTCATACACCGAGAAGGCATTCCCTGCCTTGAAAACCAGTGCGAACTGATCGAAGTAGTTACGGCCGAGCAGGCTGCTGGTGCGTTGGGCGACCGTGGCGTCAGGTGTGAAGGACCAGGTCCCGGTGCCCTGTCCGGTGATGGTGGCCGTGAAGAAGGAGCTCAGCACGATGGCGGAGCTGCCACCGACGGTACTGGGGGTGAAGCCCCAGCTACCGTTGTTCCCTTGCTCAAACTTGCCGAGCATGATCCAACCCGGGTCGTTCACCTGGCCATTCTTGTCGAGATCCTGCAGCGGGGATTGGGGGGTGATGAAGGCGCCACCCGGGAAAAGGGTTGCGCCGCTTTGATTTTGGATTCCGCCGTTGAGCAGGCCATCACCCGCGTAGCCGAGGTTGGTGGAAGGGTAGAAGCCGTCATTGCCGGAGAAGGCTCCGGCACAGGCGGCTGCAGCCATGTTGCCGTTGTAGATGGTGTTCAGCGTTGCGTTGCTGGTCGTGCCGGAATATTGGCTGACCTGCGTGATCTCGACGTCAGTCGTGCCGCAGGGCGCCGCGGTGCTTGTGGGGGCGGCGCTGGCGTGTACGGATAGGGACAGCAATCCACCTGCGAGAAGAAGCTTGCGTGCTGGAGAGAGAGTCTTTTTCATGAGTTTTGAGGCCTCAAAGGGTCTTCACGTCAATTGGGCTGGACACGAATTTTTCTGTGCGCACAGGGGTATGGCTGCTTTATAACTGAGGGCTATTACTGCGTCCGTGATGAAAGTCTGCCTTCTGCCCGTTTTGAGGTGGATGTAACACGTTGAGATAGATTTTTCACACTTGGGTGGGCGCCAGCAGGCGCGGGCTGCGTTGGTGTGGGTGTCCCGCGCTAGAATCCAGCCCTGTTCTTTCGTTCTTTTTACGACCCCATGGCTGCTTACATCACCGAAAAAGTCCTGTCCGTTCATCACTGGAACGACACCCTGTTTTCATTCACCACGACGCGTGACCGGGCGATCCGCTTCGAAAACGGTCAGTTTGTGATGATCGGCCTGGAGGTGGATGGTCGTCCGCTGACCCGTGCCTATTCGATCGCCAGCGCCAATTACGAGGAAACCCTGGAGTTCTTCAGCATCAAGGTGCCCAATGGTCCGCTGACTTCCCGCCTGCAGCACCTCAAACCGGGGGATGATCTGCTGGTGTCACGAAAGCCCACCGGGACGCTGGTGCTGCATGACCTGCTGCCGGGCAAGCATCTGTACTTGTTTTCCACGGGTACCGGGCTGGCGCCATTCATGAGCGTGATCCGCGATCTGGATGTGTATGACCGCTTCGAGAAGGTCATCCTGATCCACGGTGTGCGTACTGTCAGTGAAGTCGCCTACGAGCACTACATCACCAATGAGCTGCCGCATCACGAATTTCTCGGCGAGGCTGTGCGGGACAAGCTTATCTACTACCCGACCGTAACGCGGGAGCCTTTCCGCAATCAGGGCCGGCTGACCGATCTGATTGAAAGCGGCAAGCTGTTCGAGGACATCGGTCTGCCGCCGCTGGATCCGGCGGTGGACCGGGTCATGATCTGCGGTAGCGCCGCGATGCTGAAGGATTCCCGTGATTTGCTCGACAAGCGGGGTTTCAAAATGTCGAGGCGGATCGGCGAACCCGGCGATTATGTGATCGAGCACGCCTTCGTGGAGAAGTGACGACCGTACCCGCAGACGCGTTCAGTTGAGGCGCAAAACCAAAAGCCCCTGCCGTTGTGTCGTCAGGGGCTTTTTCATGATCTGCCGCCATGCTTGCGTAGCGGTGGATTCCAGGGGCTGTTCTGTGGTGCAGGCGCTCAGTAGCGGCGGGCCGGCGGCGGAGCCATGTTGCCGGTCTTGGGCGGCAGGTGGCGGAAGGTGATGCGGCCCTTGCTCAGATCGTAGGGGGACATTTCGAGGGTGACTTCGTCACCGGCGATGATGCGGATGTGATTCTTCTTCAGTTTGCCGCCCGCGTAGGCGATCAGGTTGTGCTCATTGTCGAGGGTGACGCGATAACGCCCGTCGGGGAGAACTTCGGTAACCTTGCCGTGCATCTCGATAAGTTCTTCTTTGGCCATGTACATGCTCCATAGGGTGGCCGGGCGGCATCCCGGGATGGGGCGCGTCGGCCGCGGCCCGCCACCGCCTTGGTGGGCCAAGTTCTGCCAGGGCCTCGAAGGGCTGTGGCGATCGAATGTCGGCGCGGAGACTGGCGGGCCGGCGGATAGGGTGTCTGCGCGCAAGCGTCGCAGGCGAACATGAAGAGTGCGTTGCAGTTAGTTTGCTCGATCAGCAAAGATGGAGCCTGATCGGCAAGAAACTAACTGAGCCTGAAGAGCTTGGGCCACCGCGCAGGCGGGCCAAGTCTTTGAAATTCTGGATGGTTGTAGAGCGATCAAGACGCTCGATCTACGAATCTAGAGTCCGCTGGCTTGAGTAACGAGCGGGAAGGGCGACTCAGCGAATCTTCAAAACCTACCGAATGATAGTCCCGAGGAAAGGGGGATTGCAAGGTCTTTGTCCTCTTTTCAGGTATCGGAAAGGGGAATAAGTCGTTGTTATATTTTGTTTTTCTGCTTTTATCCAGGGCTTGGAAGCGCTGCTTGGGAGGCAAAAAGAAAACCCGAGAGGCGTTAGCCGCTCGGGTTGAAATCCACACCAATGGAGGAGGGGTGGAGGAGACGCTTAGAGCATAGGCTAAAGTATTGTGCGATGCAACATTTTTCTGTGGGGCGCAGTGTGGGGCGGTCTTTGTGCCGTGGATGCCGGATTTGCCGAGTCCGGTGTCTCGGACATGCGAGGCCGGTAATTGCTGAGTTGTGATGGGCGAAGAGGAGGGGCAGGTGCCGCCAAATAGCGGAATCTGCTCCGTTCGACAAAAGCAAAAGGCCAACCCCGAAGGATTGGCCTTTTGTCTGAATCTGGTGGGTTGTGAGTGGCTCGAACACTCGACCTACGGATTAAGAGTCCGCTGCTCTACCAACTGAGCTAACAACCCATTTTCTCTTTGGAGCCGGTTATTTTTTTATAGCCCCACCTTACTGGTGGGTCGGGCGAGATTCGAACTCGCGACCAACGGATTAAAAGTCCGCTGCTCTACCGACTGAGCTACCGACCCCGGAAGAGATGCGCATTATAGCGCCAAAATCAGCGTTGTCAACTGATTTCTTGTTATTGTGGATTTTGGCCAGATTTGTTCTGCAGTGTGCTGGGTGTGCGCGTGCGGGGCATGAGGGCCTGCTGCGCATCAGTTCAGCGGTAAGGGGTTGGGTCGGCGAGGCCAGCTGTCTCGAAGCCAGCCCGGCGCAGCCGGCAGGCGTCACATAAGCCGCAGGCGCGACCGTCATCATCAGCCTGGTAGCAGGACACGGTGAGACCATAATCGACGCCTAGCGCGGTACCGCGCTGCACGATGTCAGCTTTGGAAAGGTCGATCAGTGGCGCGTGGATGTGCAGCCGTTGGCCCTCGACGCCGGCCTTGGTAGCCAGGTTGGCCATCTTTTCGAAGGCTTCGATAAAGGCCGGCCGGCAATCCGGGTAGCCGGAGTAGTCGACGGCGTTCACGCCCACGTAGATGTCCTGCGCGCCGAGAACTTCCGCCCAGGCCATCGCGATGGATAGCATGATGGTGTTGCGGGCAGGCACGTAGGTGATCGGGATGCCGCCATCGACGCCATCGGTGGGCACCGCGAGGGCCGGGTCGGTGAGGGCGGAGCCGCCGAACTGACCGAGGTCCACGTGGGCGACCCGGTGGGCGACGGCGCCCAACGCTTTGGCGACGCGCTGGGCGGCGGCCAGTTCTGCGGCGTGGCGCTGGCCGTATTCGACGGATAGCGCGTAGGCGTCGAATCCTTCGGCATTGGCGATGGCGAGGCAGGTGGCGGAATCGAGGCCGCCGGACAGCAGTACGACGGCGCGCGGACGTGGGGTGTTCATGGAGTCTCCGGGCAAGTCGGAAAATGGTAACGCCGACCGGTGGTCGGTGGGGCAAAACCGTGACGACGGCTATTCAACGTCCGGGTTCGTTGCCCCAGATGATCTTGTGCAGTTGCACCTGCATGCGCACCGGCAGGCGGTCGCGCAGGATCCAGGCGGCCAGGTCGGCCGGTTTCAGCTGGCCCTGTACCGGGGCGAGAAGGACCGGGCAGCGCTCGGTCAGGCCGTATGTGGCGATCTGGGTTTTGGCCCACTCGTAGTCGGCCTCGCTGGCCAGTACCAGCTTGAGTTCGTCGTGGAGGGTCAGCAGCGGGATGTTGCTGAGCAGGTTGCGCTCTGACTCACCGGAGCCTGGGGCCTTGAGGTCAACGATGCGTGACACGCGCCGGTCGACGCCGCTGATATCGAGGGCGCCGCTGGTCTCCAGCGAAACCGAGTAGCCCGCGTTGCACAAGGCGCTGAGCAGGTTCAGGCAGGCTTTCTGGGCCAACGGTTCGCCGCCGGTCACGCAGACCGTCTGGCAGCCGTAGCTGGCGATTTCAGCGAGGATGTCGTCCAGCGTGCGTGTGGTGCCGCCGGTGAACGAATACTCGGTGTCGCACCAACTGCAGCGTAGCGGGCAGCCTGTGAGGCGGACGAAGACCGTGGGCAGTCCGCTCCGCGAGGTTTCCCCCTGCAGCGAATGGAAGATCTCGGTGATGCGCAGCGTGAGGGGGCGGCCGGATGAAGACATTGTGCTGAAAAAATGATGCCGCCCCGCACGATGCGGGGCGGTAAGTTGCTTCTGTGGGATTACTTCTTGAGGCGCTGGCGGGCGATCTGCGCCGCCGAGCTGTTGGGGTACTTGGCAAGCAAGCGTTCCAGGCTCTTGGTGGCACCCTTGGTGTCGTTGAGCGCTTGCTGGGCATTGGCCAGGCCGAGCAGGGCGTCGGGTGCGCGGGTGTCGTCCGGCCACTGGTTGGCGACCTTTGCGTAGTGCTCGGCTGCGCCGGCATTGTCCTTGGCCTGGTACTGCGCGCTGGCGGCCCAGAAGTTGGCGTTCGGCTGGAAGCTGCTGTTCGGGTAGTTCTTGATGAAGGCGTTGAAGCCCGCTGCGGCGTCCTTGTACTTGCCGCCACGCAGCAGATTCAACGCAGCTTCATAGTCGCGGGTCTCCGCGGCTGGATCGGCCGCCGCAGCGGGCTGTGGCACAGCCTGCTGCGCCCCGTCGGCGGCGCCCGGCGTGGTCTCCAGCTTGCGCAAGCGGTTGTCGAGATCGACGTAGAAGTCCTTCTGGCGCTTGTTGGTGTTGGCCAGATCGTTGGTCAGCACCTCGTTTTCGCCGCGCAGGCGGGCGATCTCGGCCTTCAGTTGCTCGACCTGATTGGCGAAATCGAGCTGGGCCCGGTTGTTCGCGTCTTCGAGCTTGGTGATGCGGCTGTTGAAGTCGTCACGCATCTTGTTGATGCGGGCCCGGGCCTCGTCGTCGTCGAACAGGCCTGCATGGGCGTGGGCACTGAACAGCCCGACCAGCAGTAGCGGCAGAAGACGGCGGACCATCAGAATTCACCCGAGTAGAGCATGTCGCCACGGCGGTTGGCGGCCCAGCAGGATTCGGTAGACTCGTCGCAGCTCGGCTTTTCCTCGCCGAGGCTGACCGATTCGAGTTGGGCTTCGGGGACGCCGAGCAGGCTCAGGGCCTTCTTCACCGCGTCGGCGCGCTTCTGGCCCAGGGCCAGGTTGTATTCGCGGCTGCCTCGTTCGTCGGTGTTGCCCTGGATCAGCATCTTCATCTTCGGGTTGGCGAGCAGAAACTTCGCGTGGGCCTCGATCAGCGCCTGGTACTCACTCTTGATCACGTAGCTGTCGTAGTCGAACAGTACGCTGCGCTTGGACAGAATGCTCTTCGGATCCTTCAGGGCAGCGATGCCGGTGCCGCTGGCACTGCCCGCATCCACCGGCACGACCCGGCTGTTGTCGACACCGGAGGTGGATGCGCCGCTGGAGCGCTCTTCGACGGCCGCTCCGGCCTGGTCGGCGTCGGTCTTGGGGGCGGACGAGCAGGCGGCCAGCAGGCCGACGGCGATCAGGGACAGCGTGAGGCGGGCGAACTTCATGGTGGGCTCCGTGGGCGGTCGGGCGGGTTGGGGATGGTCCGTTGGTCTTGTCAGTTGCGCGGCTGCGGACCCCAGGCGGGTTCGCGCACGTCGCCGGATTGTACCGACAGTCGTTGCTTCACACGACCGTCCGCAGATACCGCCGCCAGGACGCCGCGACCACCAGTTTCGGTGGCGTAGAGGATCATGCGGCCGTTGGGGGCGAAGCTGGGTGATTCGTCCTTGGAGGTGTCGGTGAGGATCTGGGTCTGGCGAGAGGCCAGGTCGAGCATGGTGATCTGGAAGCGTCCGCCGTTGCGGGACACGTACACGAGGCTCTTGCCGTCCGGCGACGGACGCGGACTGACGTTGTAGCTGCCTTCGAAGGTGACGCGCTCCGCAGTGCCGCCGCCGGCCGAAACGCGGTAGATCTGCGGGCTGCCGCCCCGGTCGGAGGTGAAGTAGATCATGCCGTCGATGGACCAGGACGGTTCGGTGTCGATGCCGGCCGACGAGGCCAGGCGCTGCACGCCGGAACCGTCGGCATTCACGCTGTAGAGCTGGGATTGACCGTCCTTGGTCAGCACCACGGCCAGGCGGCGGCCGTCCGGCGCCCAGGCGGGGGCGGAGTTGGAGCCCTTGAAGTTGGCCGCCACGTTGCGCTGGCCGGTGGCCAGGGAGTGCACGTAAACCACCGGCTTCTTGGATTCGAAGGATACGTAGGCCAGGCGGGTGCCGTCCGGCGACCAGGCCGGGGAGATGATCGGTTCCTTGGAGGCGAGGGCGGTCTGGGCGTTGCTGCCGTCGGCATCGGCGATCTGCAACTCGTAACGCGGGCCGACCTTCAGCACGTAGGCGATGCGCGTGGAGAATACGCCGGGTTCGCCGGTCAGCTTCTCATAGATGAAGTCGGCGATGCGGTGGCCGGTGGCCCGGTACTGGTTGGGGGCCATCGTCATGGCCTGGCCGCCGAGGCTGACCTGCTTCTGGCTGTCGTGCAACTGCACCTGGACCTGATAGCGGCCACCGCCACCCGGGCTGACAGTGCCCACGGCGACTGCGTCGGCACCGCGGGAGCGGATGCGGCCATAGTCCACCGGGGCGTTGGCGCCCATCGGGGACGGGCCGAGTTCGACCATCTTGAACAGGCCGCTGCGCTCCAGGTCGGCACGGACAATATCGGTGACGGCGCGGGGCAGCGCATTTTCGCCTTCGAAGGCGGCAACGGCTACCGGCATGCGGTTGGCGCCGGCGCCGGTGATCTCGATGGCCAGTTGCGCCTGGGCGGCGGCGGAGGCCAGGACCAGCGCGCAGCCCGGGACGGCGCTGCGCAGGACGGTCAGGATGCGTTCATTCATGGGCATGGCTCGTTTGTTTGTTAGTCGCGGAGCGGATAGAACTTCAGTTCCAGCGTGCGGTTGAACAGTTCGGGCTTGTCCGGCTTGGGCAGCGGGCTGGACTTCTGGATGGCCCGCTCGATGGCGCCGTCGAGTTGCGCATTGCCGGTCGAGCGCTTCAGGCGCACCTCGATCACCGAGCCGTCGGGCAGCTGATCCACGGTGAACAGCGCGAACGGATCACCGCTGACGCCTGGCGGCAGCACGATGTTGCCCTTCACCTTGGCGCGGATCTTCTCGATGTAGGCCTCGATGGCCTTGCTGCGCGCCGCGCTGGCTTTGGCTCCGGCGACCCGCGCAAGTTCCTCCTGGAGCTGCTTGCTCTGGTTGGCGTTTTCGCTGTCGCGGGCCATCAGCTCGCGCATGCGGCGGTCTTCCAGCTCCCGGCTGTGGTCGGCTTCCGCCTTCGAGTTCTTGTCGGTCTTGACGTTCTTGTCCACCGGCTTGGCCGTTTTGTCCGTCCTGGACGGCTCAGGCTTGGCTTCAGGCTTCGGCTTGGGTTCCGGCTCGGGCTTCTTGGGCTCAGGCTTTTTCGGTTCGGGCTCGGGTTTCTTCTTCGGCTCCGGTTTGGGTTCGGGCTTGGGCTCCGTTTTCGGCTCGGGCTTCTTCTTAGGCTCGGGTTTGGGTTCCGGCTTGGGCTCCGGCTTCGGTTCGGGCTTGGGCGTCGGCTTCTTGTGCTCAGGCGCCTTGATCGCGATGTCCGGCTGCTTGTGCGGGGGCGGCTCGTGGGCCGGCTCCGGTGCAGGTTTGACCACCGCTCGTGGTGGAGGCGGCGGCGTGGGGCGGGGCCGAGGCGCCTCTTCCTCCACCGGGGGCGGAGGCGGTGGCGGCGGTGGGGCGGGCGATGCCGCAGCCGGCAGCGGCGCGCCGACCAGGTCCACTTCGACGGTTTCCGGCAGGCGGTTCTGCCAGCGCACCCCGTAGAACAGGAACAGGCCGAGGGCGATATGGACCGCGGCGGCCAGCAGCAGCGATGCCCATTTGCCCCGTTCGTTGGCGGGTGGGGCAGGATTCATTGCTTGCCGACCTGGGTTTGCAGGCCGACCTTGCTGACGCCCGCGTTACGCAGGTCGTTGAGGGTGTTCATCACCTGCTCGTACTTGACGCTCTTGTCCGCGGCGATGACCACGGGCTGGTCGGGCTTGGTGGATACGACGGACTGCACCTCGGCGATCAGGTCCTGGCGGCTGAAGCTCTTCTCCGGTGCATTGCCGGAGGTGCGCAGGCTCAGTTCGCCATCTGGCTTGACCTGGACGATCATCGCATCGGTGGGCGGAGCGGGGACCTTGTCCACGCTGGGCAGGTTCACCGAGCCGGACTGGATCATCGGTGCGGTGACCATGAAAATGACGAGCAGCACCAGCATCACGTCGATATAGGGCACGACGTTGATCTGGTTCATCAGGCGGCGTTGACGCATGGTGGCGGTGCTCCGGTCAGCGCAGTTGGCGCTGGAGGATGTTCAGGAACTCCTCGGTGAAGCTCTCGAAACGGATCGCGATGCGGTCGATGTCGTGGGCAAAACGGTTGTAGGCCACCACGGCCGGGATCGCCGCGAAGAGGCCGATGGCCGTGGCGACGAGGGCCTCGGCGATGCCAGGTGCCACATGGGCGAGGGTGGCGGAGCCCACGTTGGACAGGCCGCGGAAGGCGTTCATGATCCCCCACACGGTGCCGAACAGGCCGACGTAGGGCGATACCGAACCAACGGAGGCGAGGAAGGCCAGGTGGGCTTCCAGGTCGTCCACCTCGCGTTGGTAGGTCGCGCGCATGGCCCGGCGGGCGCCGTCCATGATCGCCCCGTGGTCGAGGTTCTTGCCGCGTAGCTTGGCAAACTCCCGGTAGCCGGCCTCGAAGATACGCTCCATGCCGGCCGCTTCGTGGCGGCTGGTGGCTGCGCTCTGGTACAGCGCGTTGAGGTCGCCGCCGCTCCAGAAATCGCGTTCGAAGAGATCGGTCTTTTTCTTGGCGTCACGGATCTGGAACCATTTGCGGAAGATCCAGTACCAGGACATGAAGGAAACGGTGCCGAGGATTGCCATCACGAGCTTGACGAGCAGGCTGGCGTTGGCGATCAGGGACAGGATGGAAAGGTCTTCAGTGACGTTCATCGGTTTCAACCAGGGTGGCGAACAGGGCGCGTACGGCGGGGGGAATCGGAGTGGGGCGTTTGGTGCTGGCGCGGATGCAGGCGATCGTGATGTTTGCCGCGAAAATCGTCGTGTCTTCGCGGCGGATCTGTTGGGCGAAGCTCAAACTGGCGTGACCGAGTTTGCTGATCGTGGTGGCGATGTCGAGCAGGTCGTCGAGGGTCGCGGAGCGCAGGTAGTCCGCCTGTACGGTGCGTACCACAAATAGGATATCCTGCTCGGCGGACAGACGATTTTGCTCGAAGCCCAACGCTCGCAACACTTCGGTGCGTGCTCGCTCGCAGAACTTGAGGTAATTGGCGTAATAGACGACGCCGCCGGCGTCGGTGTCTTCGTAGTACACCCGGACCGGCAGCGAAAAGAGCCTCTTGCCCTCAACCGGAGCGGGGGGGGTCGATGCATGCATCGCAACATTTTACCTTAGGGAATGGCCGCCACGCAGCGACTGTGGCGAATCAGTGTTTCAGAATGTTGGCGGAGACTTGCCGGCGATCGGCAGGGCGCCGTTGTAATTGCAGTGATCCTGTGCATAGAATCGCGCTCTTGATAAAAACTGGTGCGTTTCGTGCATTGGTTAATGTGCAGAGTTTCTGTGCGTGATGGGCGGATCGTGGCAAATGGGCTGCGTATCTTGCGAGAGTCGCGAAAAGGGCCCACATTCGGGATGGCCTTGGGCGCCCGGGTCCGACAGTCGATTCATGGGAGGAATGAGACATGGTTGCAACCACGACAAGCAATGAGAAGCTGCTTACCGAGGCCGAAATTCTGGCCATGCCGGAAGACGATTACATGAACCCGGCCCAGCTGGAGTTTTTCCGGGACCGTCTCACCAAGATGCGTGATGGGCTTCTCGAGAACGCTGCCAGCACGGGTGCCAACCTGCGCGAGAACGAATTGGTGGCCGATCCGGCCGACCGCGCGACGGTCGAGGAAGAGCATGCCCTCGAACTGCGGGTGCGTGATCGTGAACGCAAACTGCTGAAGAAGATCGACGAAGCCCTCGGCCGCATCGCCGAAGGCGATTACGGCTGGTGCGAGGAGACCGGTGATCCGATCGGCATCGGCCGGCTGCTGGCTCGCCCGACGGCAACCCTGTCGATCGATGCGCAGGAGCGTCGCGAGCGGACCCAGAAGCTCTACGGGGAATAAGCCGACCCCAGGCCCCGCCGCGAGGCGGGGCTGTGCCTGACTTCATGAGCGCTTCGGCGAACCGCATTCCTGTCACCCTGCTCACCGGCTTCCTGGGGGCAGGTAAGACCACGCTGCTCAATCAGTTGCTGCGCCGCCCCGAAATGGCCGGTAGCGTGGTGCTGATGAACGAGTTCGGTGCGGAGCCGATCGATCATCTGCTCGTCGAGCACCTCGACGAAAACCTTGTCCTGCTCGAGTCGGGTTGCATCTGCTGTTCCGTGCGCGGCGATCTGACCCGCGCGCTGCGGGATCTCTTCATGCGCCGGCTACGTCGCCAGTTGCCGGCGCTCGATCGCATCGTCATCGAGACCACCGGGTTGGCGGACCCCGCACCGGTGATCTTCACGCTGATGCGGGATTTCTTCATCGCCGAGCGTTATCGCCTGGATGGTGTCGTCACCGTCGTGGATGCGCAGTTCGGGCTCGACCAGCTGGGCGCACGGCCGGAGGCGGCCAGACAGGCTGCGCTGGCGGATCGCCTGGTGATCTCCAAGTGCGATCTGGCCGAAGCGTCTGCTATCGACACGCTGGCGGCAAGGCTGGCCGTGCTCAACCCCGGAGCACCGCAGATCCACGCGGTATCCGGCGCCGTCGAGCCGGCCGCGATCATCGGATGTGGCCTGCGGGATGGCGACGCGTCCTCAGCGGTGCTCCACTGGCTGGCCGAAGCGGCGGTACGTAGCGCTGGCCGGAGCCCTTCCTACACGTCGGTTCGTCCTCGTGCCGTAGATCCGCACCGCCATGACGAGGCCGTGCGTGCCTTTGTCGTGATACTCGATGAGCCGGTCGCCTGGGGCGATTTCTCGGCAACCCTCGATACACTGCAGACCCGCTACGGCCCGCAGCTGTTGCGCATCAAGGGTCTCGTCCATGTGCACGGCGAGCGGACTCCGCGTATCGTGCAGGGCGTGCATCACCTGCGCTATCCAGAAGTCGCGTTGCCGGACTGGCCGGATGACGACCGTCGCACACGCCTGGTCTTCATCGCGCGCGAGCTCGACCAGGCATTCGTCGAGGCCGCTTTCGAGCCATTCCGTCTGCCGGGGAAGGCGGCCGCGTGATACGCATCGGTCGTCGTCCTTCCGCCCTGTTCCGCAGCGTACTGGCGCTGTTGCTGGTGTGCGCGCAGGTTTTCGCGGCGGCCCATGCTGTCAGCCACGTGGGCGAACTGGCCGGCCTCGTCCGCGACGAATCCACGGCCGCGTCAGCGCCTTTCGAGGGCGGCGTGCCCGCTGCCGAGCGCCACGAACGCTGCCTGTTGTGCCTGGCCGCCGCCGATCTGGCGTCGGCCCTGCCGTCCACGCCGCCATCCCTGCCGCCTCAGGCGCTTCCGCCGGCCTGCCCGGCGGACAGTCCGGTTGCAGGTCGGGTGGCGCGTCTGCCGCGTCCCCATAGCCGCGGCCCTCCCACCTCTCCTGTTTGATCCGTTTCCCGACATCTGGACCGGTGTGCCTGCAGTGGCTGCGCCGGCCCGCCCCTATACGGACCGATCCCAGGAGATCCGACCATGACTTTCGTACGTCCGGGCGTGCTGTGCGCCGCCCTGGCCGCGGCCTTTCCTGCCGTGGCATCTGCGGCCACCGACGCCGACCTGAAGCAACTCCGTGAGCAGTTGCGCGAGCTGCGCCAATCCTATGAACAACGTATCCAGGCGCTCGAACAGCGCCTGGCTGAAACCGAGAAGCAGGCCAGCCAGGCTGCCGCCAGCGCCGCGGAAGCGGGCACGACAGCCAGCGCCGCCGCCCGCTCCGTGGTGCAGGTGGAGAGCCGGGCCACCGAAGTCCAGGCCGCGGTCGATAGCGTAGCCCGTCGTCCCGCCGGGGAGGGCGCCTTCAACCCGGCTGTCTCGTTGATCCTCGACAGCAAGTTCACGCGCCTGCAGCGTGATCCCGCCTCCTATCGCATCGACGGCTTTATGCCGTCCGGCGGCGAGATCGGGCCATCCCGCAAGGGCTTCTCCCTCGGTGAATCCGAGCTGGCCTTCTCGGCCAATGTGGACCACCTGTTCCGCGGCAATGCGCGCTTCTCGTTGGCCGAAGATAATGGCCAGGGCACCGTCGAGGTGGAGGAGGTCAACGTCGAGACGCTGGCTATGCCGTCCGGCTTCAAGCTGAAAGCCGGGCGCTTTTTGTCCGGCGTCGGCTACCTCAACCAGCAGCATCCCCACGAGTGGGATTTCACCGATGCGCCGCTGGCCTACAAGGCCTTCTTCGGGCCGCGCCTGCAGAACGACGGCCTGCAACTGCGCTGGGTCGCACCGACCGAACTGTTCATGGAGTTCGGCGCCGAAGTGGCGAGCGGCGAGCGCTTCCCTGGCGCCGAGCGCAAGGCTAACGGCGCCGGTCTGTGGACGGCTTTCGCCCATGTTGGCGGAGATATCGGTGAATCGTCGGCGTGGCGTGTCGGCCTGTCCCACGTGCATAGCAATCCGCGCGAGCGCAGCTTCGAGGACAACGGCGTCAATAACGCCTTCTCCGGGCGCAGCCAGACCTGGATCGCCGACTTCATTTACAAGTGGGCCCCCAACGGCAACAGCAGCGTGACCAACCTCAAGCTGCAGGGCGAGTATTTCCAGCGTCGCGAAACGGGTGAGCTGACCTACGACACGGATGGCGCCGCGGCTCTGTCGGCGGCCCGCTTCCGTCCGTCCGGTGCTTACCTGCAGGCGGTCTACCAGTTCATGCCGCAATGGCGCGTCGGCGTACGTGGCGACTGGCTGCGCAGCGGCACGACGGACCTGGGCACGCTCAGCGCGGGGGATCTCCCGATCCTCGCCGGCTACGACCCGCGCCGCCAGTCGGCGATGGTGGATTGGTCGCCGTCGGAGTTCTCGCGCCTGCGCCTGCAGGTGGCGCGCGACCAGTCGCGCAACGGGGAAACCGACAACCAGGTCTGGCTGCAGTACATCATGAGCCTTGGCGCCCACGGCGCCCACACGTTCTGAGGAGTTCCGGAATGTTCTCGAAAGCAATTTTGCGTCTGGCCGTCGTCCTGATGGCCATCGCCGCGATGCCGGCGTCGGCTGCCCTCAACGTCTTCGCCACGGTGCCCGAGTGGGCCGCGCTGGCCCGGGAGATCGGGGGCGACAAGCTGAATGTGTTCTCCGCCACCAATGCGCTGCAGGACCCGCACCGCATCGAGGCCAAGCCGTCGCTGATCGCCCGCGCCCGCAGCGCCCAACTGGTGATCGCTACCGGCGCCGACCTGGAGGTCGGCTGGCTGCCAGTGGTCCTGCGGGAAGCCGGCAATGCGGCGATCCAGCCGGGGCAACCGGGCTATCTGGAAGCGGCCTCGACGGTTCGCCTGCTGGAGGTGCCGGCGCGTCTCGACCGGGCCGACGGCGACGTGCATCCCGGCGGCAACCCCCACATCCAGACCGATCCGCGCAATCTCCTGAAGGTGGCCGACGCGCTGACTGCCCGGCTGACCCAGCTGGATCCGGCCAACGCGGCCGCCTACAAGGCTGGCCTGGCCCGCTTCAGCGAGCGCTGGAAGGCCGCGCTGGTCCGTTGGGAGCAGGCTGCCGCGCCGCTGCGCGGCGTGCCGGTGTGGGTCCAGCACCGCTCCTTCCCCTACCTGGCCGACTGGCTGGGCCTGAAGGAGCTCGGCGCGCTGGAGCCGAAGCCCGGCGTCGAACCGTCGAGCGCTCATCTGGCCGGTATTCTCGAACGTCAGAAGGCCACGCCGGCGCGCCTGATCCTGCGCCCGGCCTATTCCCGTCCCACCGCGTCGGAATGGCTCGGTGAGCGGGCGCACCTGCCGGTCGTCGTGCTGCCGTTCACTGTTGGCGGTGATGCGGAGGCGGGCGACCTGTTCGCGCTCTTCGACGACACGATCCGGCGCCTGCTGGCCGGGCTGAAGTAGGGAGTGCGGAATGGCCGATGATTTCCTGCTCCGGGTTAGTGGCTTGGTGGCGGGCTATGCCGCGCCGGTGGCCGGCCCCCTGAGTTTTGCACTGCACCGGGGCGAGATCCTCGGCCTGGCCGGCCCCAACGGGGCCGGCAAATCCACGCTGCTGAAAGCCCTGTGGGGCGGCGTGAAGGTCTTCGAGGGCCAGATCGAGAAAGTGCCGGATCTGCAGATTTCCCATCAGGCCCAGGGCTTCGACGATCTGCGCGGCGTGCCGCTGACCGGGCGGGAGCTGCTGGGCCTCACCGGAGCCAGCGCGGATGGTTTGCCGTCCTGGCTCGCCGAAAGGCTGGACCGGCGCCTCGATCGCCTGTCCGGTGGTCAGTTGCAGTTCCTGCGCCTGTGGGCCTGCCTGACGGCACCGGCCGACCTGATCCTTCTCGACGAGCCGACCAACAACCTGGACCGGGCCGGTGTGGCCTACCTGATCGACTGGCTGGGCCATGCGCACAGTGGTCAGGGAATCGTCATCGTGTCCCATGACCATGGGCTGATCGACGAGGTGTGCACGCGTGTGGTGGAGGTCGGCGCATGAGTTTCGATCTGTTGTTCGACCCCCTGTTCCGCGTGCCCTTTTTCACCGGTCTGCTGCTGGCCGGGCTGCTGCCGCTGCTCGGCATGTACCTGCGGCTGCGCAATGAATGGCTGGCGGCACTGGCTTTTGCGCAGATGGCCTCGGCCGGTGCATTGCTGGCGATGGTGTTCGATTGGCCGATGGTG
Source organism: Pseudomonadota bacterium (assembly GCA_018241685.1). Classification (GTDB taxonomy): domain Bacteria; phylum Pseudomonadota; class Gammaproteobacteria; order Burkholderiales; family Rhodocyclaceae; genus Zoogloea. Next base: position 66,093 of record JAFEDJ010000054.1, on the reverse strand, counting down.
GCCGGCGGTGTACTGGCGGCCCTGCTGGCGGCCTTGTTGAAGGGGCTGGCGGCGCGGGCCGGCGCCAATGCCTATGCGCTGATGATGCTGTTGGCGTGGGCCGGCGGCGTGCTGCTGGTGGCCAATCATCCCCTCGCCGAGCAGGCCGGCCATGCCCTGTTCGATGGCCAGCTGTATTTCACCGGAGAAGGCCATCTGGCCGCTGCCGCACTGGTCTGTATCGTCGTACTGCCGCTGCTGGCCTGGCTGTCCCGGCCGCTGCTGCTCGGGCGTTTCTTTCCGGCCTTTTATCGGGCGCGGGGGCGTGATGAGCGGCCGCGCCTGATGCTGTTCGACCTGCTCGCCGGTCTGGCGGTGGCCCTGGCCACGGTCAGCCTCGGTGTGATGGCGGCCTTCGCGCTGGTGTTCGTGCCGCCGCTGATCGCTTATCGTTTCGGCAGCAGCTGGCGGGCTGGTCTGGTCTGGTCGGCGCTGATCGGCATGGCGGGCTACACCTGCGCTTTCGTGGCTTCCCTGGGCTTCGATCAGCCGTTCGGGCCGGTCTGCGCATTACTTATGGTTATGCTCTTTGTGATCTCGTCCGTGAAATACAACCGGATGTAAAACAGAGAAGGGGTGCCTTGTTGAGTGGTATCCTCTTTAATCGTCAAAACGAATGACCGCGGAGGATAGTGGAGTGGTGCTACCGTTTTTCGGCAAGAAGCCTGCACCTGCCGGAAGTCCTGCACCCCGTTCCCGGGCTTCGACGGCTTCTGCTTCAGCGTCGGTCGCCCGATCCCCCTCTGCCGGCCAGCGCAGCGCCTCATCCCGTTCGCCGGGGCCTCGTACCGAGGCCTCGTCCCTCGAGTTCACCGTTGCCGGTGGCGACCTGAACCGGGTTCTGGCCCAGTGCGCCGAGAAAGTGCATCTCGAGGAGGGCGTGGAGGAAATGTCCCCGCCTGCCGAAGAGGCGGCCATCCTCTATGCCAACGGTGGCTACGAGGACGCGCGTTCCGTGCTGGAACACGCACTCGACACGACAGCATCCGGCGACGCGCGCTTCATTCTGTGGGGCATGTTGCTCGATCTCTTCCGGCTGACCGGCCAGAAGGAGCGCTTCGAAACCCTGAGCCTGACGTTCGCAACCGAGTTCGAGCGCTCGCCGCCCGCGTGGCAGGATTTGTCCATGCAGTCGCCGCGTGGTGGCGAGGCCAAGGCCCAGACCGTCAATCTGTCCGGCGTATTGGGAAGCCAGGCGGCGGCCCAGTTTGCGCAGCTGATCCAGATCGGCATGCGCGCCGGTGCGCTGCGCATCGATCTGACCCGCTTGAGGGGTGTCGATAGTGCTGGGGCGGAGTTGCTGCTGCGTGCTGTGCGAGGTTTGCGCCGGGCCAAGATCAAGCTGTCCCTCATCGGTGCCCCACACTTGGTCTCCGTGCTGGGCGGCATGGTCAACAGCGGCAAGCGCGAGAATCAGACCATCTGGCTGCTGTTTCTCGAAATCCTGCAATACACCGATCAGCAGGAGCGTTTCGAGGAGCAGGCCCTCGAATATGCGATGACCTTCGAGGAGTCGCCACCGTCCTGGGAGCCGCCTCCGGCCGTGACGGACAGTCAGCTGGAAACGGATTCCCTTGCCGTGGAGATGAGCGATACCTACGTGCTGGAAGGTGAAGTCATCGGCGCCAACGCCGACATCCTGCGCAAGATTTCGAGTTTTGCCCATAACCGCACCAAGGTGGATGTGGACTGTAGTCGCTTGCGTCGTATGGATTTCGTGTCTGCCGGCACGTTATTCAATGTGATCTCGCAACTGCACGCCCAAGGGCGGCTGGTGGTCCTGAAGAGCGTCAACTCGATGGTGGCCGCCCTGATGCAGGTGATGGGTGTGCATCAGGTGGCGCGGATCGAACTGCGCGGCTGAGGCCGCTTGCTCCGTTCCAATTTGCTGCCCAGCAGGGCTTGCAATCCGTTTTTCTGCCCCCAGATCGGTCCGATGGAACAATATCACGGCACTACCATTCTCTCGGTCCGGCGCGGCCGGCACGTGGCCCTCGGTGGCGACGGCCAGGTCACGCTCGGTAACATCGTCATCAAGGCCAGCGCCCGCAAGGTCCGCAAGCTGTACCAGGACCGCATCCTGGCCGGCTTCGCCGGCGGCACTGCCGACGCCTTCACGCTGTTCGAGCGCTTCGAGGCCAAGCTCGAGAAGCATCAGGGCAACCTCGTGCGGAGTGCCGTCGAGCTCGCCAAGGACTGGCGTACCGACCGCGCGCTGCGCCGCCTGGAAGCCATGCTGGCGGTGGCCGACCTGGACAGTTCCCTGATCATCACCGGTAACGGCGACGTGCTGGAGCCGGAGCAGGGCATCGTCGCCATCGGTAGCGGCGGCGCCTACGCCCAGTCGGCGGCGCGCGCCCTCATCGAGAACACCGAGCTGACGCCCGAAGAGGTCATCAAGAAGTCCCTGACCATCGCTGGCGACCTGTGCATCTACACCAACCAGTGCCACACCATCGAGGTGCTGACCCCATGACCCAGATGACGCCTCCGGAGATCGTCTCCGAACTCGACAAGCACATCGTCGGCCAGGGCAAGGCCAAGAAGGCCGTCGCCGTGGCCCTGCGCAACCGCTGGCGGCGCGCCCAGGTGGCCGAGCCGCTGAAGAGCGAGATCACCCCCAAGAACATTTTGATGATCGGGCCGACCGGCGTCGGCAAGACCGAGATCGCCCGCCGCCTGGCTCGCCTGGCCAATGCGCCGTTCATCAAGGTGGAGGCGACCAAGTTCACCGAGGTCGGCTATGTAGGCCGTGACGTGGACACCATCATCCGTGACCTGGTTGAAATCGCCATCAAGAGTCATCGCGAGCAGGCCATGAAGAAGGTCCGCGACCGCGCGCTGGATGCGGCCGAGGATCGTGTGCTCGACATCCTGCTGCCGCCGGCTCGGCCGACCATCGGTTTCGGCGAGGAGGCCCCGGCTGCTGAAGATAACGCCACCCGCCAGAAATTCCGCAAGAAGCTGCGCGAGGGCGAGCTCGACGACAAGGAAGTCGAGCTCGAAGTGTCCGTGCCCGGCATGACCGCCGAGATCCTCGCGCCCCCGGGCATGGAGGAACTCACCGGCCAGCTACAGAGCATGTTCCAGAACATGGGCGGCGGGAAGAAGAAGTCCCGCAAGCTGAAGATCAGCGAGGCTATCAAGCTGCTCGCCGACGAAGAAGCCGCCAAGCTGGTCAATGAAGAAGACCTCAAGACCGAGGCGCTGCGCATGGTCGAGCAGAACGGCATCGTCTTCCTCGACGAGATCGACAAGATCGCCACCCGTTCCGACAGTCACGGTGCCGACGTGTCCCGTCAGGGCGTGCAGCGCGACCTGCTGCCGCTGGTGGAAGGTACGACGATCAGCACCAAGTACGGGATGATCAAGACCGACCACATCCTGTTCATCGCCAGCGGGGCCTTCCACCTGTCCCGCCCGAGCGACCTGATCCCCGAACTGCAGGGCCGCTTCCCGATCCGCGTCGAGCTGGAGTCCCTGTCCGTCGAGGATTTCGAGCGCATCCTGACCCAGACCGACGCCTGCCTGACCCGCCAGTATGAAGCGCTGCTGGCCACCGACGACGTGAGCCTCGAGTTCGCGCCGGAAGGCATCCGTCGCCTGGCCGAGATCGCTTTCCAGGTGAACGAGAAGACCGAGAACATCGGTGCGCGCCGCCTGTATACAGTGATGGAGAAGCTGCTCGAGGAGCTGGCCTTCGAAGCCGGCAAGGCCGGTTCGCAGCAGGTGCTGGTCGACGCGGCCTACGTGGACGCCCGCCTCGAGATGCTGGCCCAGCGCGAAGACCTCGCCCGCTACGTGCTGTAAGGCATCGCATTCGCGCGACAGATCGAATGAGGGGCTGCCGGGCAGCCCCTCATTTCATTTGCAGGATGAATCGCGTATATGTGTCGAGGCACGCAGCCACTGGGAGGGGGCGGCGTGTCGCTTCCTTCAACTACTTGCTTGCGTCCCCATGCTCCTCCGCATCGTCTCCATTCTGTTCCCGCTGTTTGCCATCACCACCGTTGGTTACCTGGTCGGCAAGCGTTCCCGTCCAGACCTGTCCCACGCCAACAAGCTGAACCTGGACGTCTTCGTGCCGGCGCTGATTTTCGCCGCGCTCGCCAACAAGTCCTTCCATATTGTCGAATATCTGCCACTGCTGTGGGTGACGCTGGCCCTGGTGATCGGTTCGGGCCTGCTCGGCTGGGCTGCGGCCAGGCTGTTCGGTTATGCGCCGAAAACCTTCATGCCGCCGATCATGTTCAACAACTGCGGCAACCTGGGGCTGCCGCTGGCCGTGCTGGCCTTCGGCGAGCAGGCGCTGGCGCCGGCGGTGGTGATGTTCATGGTCTCCAACCTGCTGCACTTTTCTTTCGGTGCCTGGCTGCTGGATCACCACACCCGCTTGATCAATGTCTGGAAGGTGCCGTCGGTACTGGCGACCGTGGCCGGGCTGACGGTCGGCATCGCCGGCATCGAGGTGTGGCAGCCGGCGATGCTGGCGATCAGGATGCTCGGCGACATCTCGATCCCGCTGATGCTGTTTGCGCTGGGGGTGCGCCTCACTGAATCGCGCATCGCGGAGATTCGCCTAGGCCTGCTCGGCGCGGTGGCGCGCCCGGTTATCGGCATGGCGCTGGCGGCCGGGCTGATGCTGCTGGTGCCGCTGGCGCCCCAGGAGCGGGCCTTGTTGATGGTGTTCGGCGCGCTGCCGCCGGCGGTGCTCAATTACATGTTTGCCGAGCGCTATCACCAGGAGCCGGAGAAGGTTGCGTCCATCGTGCTGATCGGCAACCTGGCCTCGCTGGGTTTCCTGCCGCTGGCCCTGGCCCTCGGCCTGTAAACCACGCTCCGTAAGCTCAATACTCGCCGGTGAAGCGGCCCATCTGGCGGCGGTCGCGCTTGGTCGGGCGGCCGTGCAGGTCGGCGCCCGGCGTGGCGGCGAGCTGGCGCTGCTCCTTCTGGCTTTCCCGCGCGGCGATGCTGTCGGCGGTTTCCTCGTAAAGGCCCTGGGCGACCGGGGCGCTGCCGCGCTTGTCGGCGATGCCCTTCACGATCACCTTGAAATGGGTTTCGGCGATCTGGATGTCCACGGTGTCGCCGATCTTCACTTCCTTGGCCGGTTTTACGCGGATGCCGTTGAGCTGGATCTTGCCACCATCGACGGCCTCGGTAGCCAGCGTGCGGTGCTTGAAAAAGCGTGCCGCCCACAGCCATTTGTCGAGGCGGACGCGATCGTCGGGATTGTCTGAGGGCTTCATTCCTTGACCGGCCGTTTGGCCAGCTTCCGTTGCAGGGTGCGTCGGTGCATTTTAAGCGCACGCGCCGTGGCCGACACATTGCCGTCGTGTTCGGCGAGTACCCGCTGGATGTGTTCCCACTCCAGCCGGTCCACCGACATCGGGCTGGCGGCCACTTCGTCGTCGATGACCACCTCGGTGGCGTTGAGGGCTTTCAGGATAGCATCCACGTCGGCCGGTTTGGCCAGATACTGGGTGGCGCCGAGCTTGATCGCATCCACGGTGGTGGTGATGCTGGCGTAGCCGGTGAGGACCAGGATGCGGCAGTCGGGATTGACGGCCAGCAGCGGCTCGATCAGGCGCAGACCAGAGCTGCCGCCGATGTTTAGGTCCAGCACCACGTATTCCGGCTCGTGCTGGCGGGCCAGCGCTAGTGCCGTCTCTGGCTCCTGGGCGCCGAAGACGGCGAAGCCGCGCTGGTTTAGCGCACGGGTCAGCACGCGGTTGAAGGCGGGGTCGTCGTCGATGATGAGGATGTGGGGGGCGTCCGGTTGAGTCATGGGCGAAGGGCTGGCAGAGGAAGGGTGAGGGTGGCTTCGGTGCCGCCGCCGGGGCGAGAGGCGAAACGGATCTGCCCGCCGCAACGCTCGACTGCGCCGAAGGCCAGCAGCAGGCCGATGCCGAGCCCTTCGCTGCGGCTGTCCAGGGCTTCGCGGCCAGCCTGGGGGCGCAGCGCGGCGGGCATGCCGGGGCCGCGGTCGAGGACACGCACGAGCAAGGCATCATCCGCGATAGTTGCCTCGAGCTCGACGCCTGCAGGGCAGGCATCGGCGGCGTTGTTTATGAGATTGTGGATGGCCTGCTCCAGCGTGGCGTCGGCGACCAGAGCTGGTTGGCCGCAGTTGCAGCGGACGGTCAGTGGGACGAGGGGGCGCAGGCGTTGCCAGTGATCGGCGATGCGCAGCAGCCAGGCATCGGCGGGGATCGCTTCGCCGCCTTCGGCGCGCAGGCTGCCGGCGCGCAGGGTGAGACCGCCGAGGATGGTCTTGCAATGGGCGATCTGCTCGCGCAGCAGTTCGGCGTCTGCGCGGGTGTCGTCGTCCAGTTGCGGATTGCGGGCCAGTTCCCCGGCCAAGATCGCCATCGTACCCAGCGGTGTACCCAGTTCGTGCGCGGCGCCGGCGGCAAGGTTGCCCAGGGCGACGATGCGTTCGTTGCGCAGACGGGCTTCACGAGCTTCGGCGAGGGCCTGGTCGCGCAGGCGAAGCGCGGCGGTCATGCGCACCACGTACCACACGATGACGCCAGCCGACAGCGCGAAGGTCAGCCACATGCCGGCCAGATGCCAATGCACGGCGAGGCCGGAGTCGTAGATGTCGAGCTGTTCATTGAATTCCCATAGGGTCGAATAGGCGGCCACCGCCAGTACGGCCAGCAGCCAGGCCCATGGGGCCGCCAGGGTGGCGGCGCCGATGGCCACCAGCGGCAGCAGCAGGGAAATCAGCGGATTTGTGGCTCCGCCGGTGAAGTACAGGAAGGCGCTCCAGCCGCAGAGATCGATTGCCAGTTGAAGGAATAACTCGACGCCGCGAACTTCACTGAGATGCCGCGCGCGCAGCAGGCTGCCCCCGTTGAGCAGCGCCAGCACCAGCCAGATGTCCAGCAGCGGGCGCGCCGGCAGTGGGATGTCGAGCAGCCAAGGTACCGCGACGATGGTCGTCAGCATACCGCCGAGGGACAGCCAGCGCAGGCTGATCAGGCGGCGCAGGGCATCGGCTGGGCGGAGGGGGCTGTCGGCAAGCATCGGTAGCGGCATTGGGCCATTATCCCCGAAGCGGGGTGGTGGTAAGCACCGGCAGGCAGCGGGTGACAGGGCGCCGGGGGGAGCGGCGTGCCTGCCGGTGGAGTGCACTGTAGTGGGTGTGGCAGGTGTCGGGAATGCGGTCGATTGTCGCAGGTGGCGCATTCCTTGCTGTCAGCTTGTCGGCGTCTGGGTTCACAGGCGTTTTGGAGGGCTTGCGACGACAAAAGCCATTCCCACCGAAGGGTTTTGTCGGAAACCTCGCAGTCCGAGCGTTCGATGAGTTATTGCACAGGAAGAACCGTATGGCTATCAAGGACATCAAGGCCTTTTCCGATCTGGCCCGTACCAACCCCGAACTGAAGGACAAACTTGCCGCTTGCCAGAAGATCCGTGAGATGTTGACCCTGGCAAAGGAGTACGACTTCAACCTCGACGAGCAGGAGCTCTACCCGCCCAATGAGCCGCAGTTCACGGCGGAGCAACTGTCCGAGCGCATGGTGAAGGCACTGCTGCGCGCCTGATCTGCGAAGGCCATCGTGGCGTGGCTGATGGCGCGGCAGGATGGCCAGAACTATTTTCGTGTCGTGATGCAAATAGTGTTTGCGTTGGCGTGGGTTTCAGTGCACAGTGCGGCCTTGCGATCTTCAAGAAGTAGTGTTGTTGTTGTCTGGTTCAGTATCCGCAGTCCTGCGGTTGTCTTCCCTTCATCACCCCGCCGTCTTGAGCTTCGCCCTGCCCTGGGGGCAACTCCGTATTTTTTTATTTTAGGATTTATCAAAATGGCAACTGGTACCGTGAAGTGGTTCAATGACTCCAAGGGCTTCGGCTTCATCACCCCGGAAGGCGGCGGCGACGATCTGTTCGCCCATTTCTCCGCCATCCAGTCCAAGGGTTTCAAGACCCTGGCTGAAGGCCAGCGCGTGACGTTCGACATCGTCAGCGGCCCGAAGGGTCAGCAAGCCGCCAACATCCGCGCCGCCGAGTAATTTCGGATTCGCGGAGCGGTTCTGCCAGGTGCAGAATCGCGGCACAGAAAGGCCCGGCATATGCCGGGCTTTTTGCATTTGTGGCTGCTGCGCTCTGTTGTCTTCATGGCGGCAAAGTAGGGCGGCAAAAAAAAGCGGGCGCCCAAGGGCGCCCGAAACATTTCCTCGAGGGGGAGTGAGGAAAGATAAGGGATAGTTTGCGGTCTCCTCAGTGGGCGCTGGCCGCCGCGGCACCGATGCCGGTCTGGGAGCGCACGTACTGGTCTTCGAAACCGGCCTTGTCGGTCTTGGCGCGGGCGCTGCTGTCGGTCACCGAGAACAGCCAGGTGAAGAAGAAGGCCAGCGGCATCGAGAACAGGGCCGGCTGCTCGTACGGGAAGACCGGTGCGGCATTGCCGAGCACCACGACCCAGACGGCCTTGGACAGCACCACCAGGGCCACCGCCGAGATCAGCCCGACCAGGCCGCCGAGCAGCGCGCCGCGGGTCGTCAGGCCCTTCCAGTACATCGACAGGATCAGGATCGGGAAATTGGTGGAAGCGGCGATGCCGAAGGTCAGGCCAACCAAGAAGGCGATGTTCTGCTTCTCAAAGAGGATGCCGAGCAGCACCGCGACCACGCCGAGGGCTACGGTGGCCAGCTTGGAGACGCGCATTTCCTGGGTTTCGCTGGCACTGCCCTTGCAGATCACCCGGGCGTAGATGTCGTGGGCGATGGCTGATGCACCGGCCAGGGCCAGGCCGGAGACGACCGCCAGGATGGTGGCAAAGGCAACCGCCGACATGAAGCCGAGGAACAGGTTGCCGCCGACGGCCTTGGCCAGGTGCATGACCGGCATGTTGCCGCCGCCGATCAGCTTGCCGGCAGTGTTGCCGCCCTCGAAGAACTCGGGATTTGTGCCGACGATGACAATCGCCATCAGGCCCAGCGCGCACACCACCATGAAGAAGTAGCCGATGCAGCCGCTCGCCACGAAGACGCTCTTGCGGGCTTCCTTGGCGTTGGGCACGGTGAAGAAGCGCATCATGATGTGCGGCAGGCCGGCAGTGCCGAAGACCAGGCCGAGGGACAGGGACACCGCGTTGACCGGATCGGCCAGCAGGGAGCCAGGGCCCATGATCTTGATGCCGTCCTTGTGTGCTTCCACGGCCTTTTGGGCGGCGGTTTCGAGGCTGAAACCGAACTGGCTCAGGGACAGGAACAGCAGCACGGTGCCGCCGAACAGCATCAGGCAGGCCTTGATGATCTGCACCCAGGTGGTGGCGATCATGCCGCCGAAGGTCACATAGATCACCATCAGCACGCCGACGACGATCACCGCGGTGGTGTAGTCGAGGCCGAACAGCAGCTTGATGAGCTGGCCGGCGCCGACCATCTGCACGATCAGGTAGAAGCACACCACGGTCAGCGAGCCGAAGGCGGCGAAGCTGCGGATGGTGCCCTGGTCGAGGCGGTAGGAGGCGATGTCGGCAAAGGTGAACTTGCCCAGGTTGCGCAGGCGCTCGGCCATCAGGAACAGGATCACCGGCCAGCCGACGAAGAAGCCGATGGCGTAGATGAAGCCGTCCAGGCCCTTCGAGAAGGTCATCGCCGACAGGCCCAGCAGGGTCGCTGCCGACATGTAGTCACCGGCGATGGCGAGGCCGTTCTGGAAGCCGGTGATGCCGCCGCCGGCGGTGTAGAAGTCGGCGGTGGACTTTGTGCGGCTGGCCGCCCAGTAGGTGATGCCCATGGTGCCAACCACGAACACGAAGAACATGCCGATGGCGGTCATGTTGAGAGGCTGTTTCTGCACGGCGCCGATGGCGTCGGCAGCGTAGGCGGCGGCGCCCATCAGGGTCAGCAGCGTCGCGCCGAGGAGTTGTTTGCGTGCGCTCACTTGGTGGCCTCCTGGATGATCTCGTTGTTGAGACGGTCGAACTCGCCGTTGGAGCGGTTGACGAACCAGCCGGTGAGCAGCCAGGAGCCGATGATGATGACGGCGCCGATGGGCACCCCGATGGTGAGGGTCGAGCCCGCCGAAATCGGTGTGCGCATCACCTCGGGGGCGAAGGCGACGAGCATCATCATCGCGTAGTAGGTGATCAGCACGATGGCGCTAAGCAGGTAGGCAAAGCGGCTGCGCTTGCCTTCAAGTTCCGAGAAGCGCGGGTTGGCCCGTACTTTTCTGTAGATCTCCGCTGACATGGTTCCTCCTTTGGAAGGTGTTGAAGGTCTCTGGTTTTTCTAGTTGTATGGGGGTGAGTGCTGTTCTCCCCCCGGTCCTGCTTTTTTATGGGTACTACGGGGTCTTACATGTTCGGGTAGTTCGGGCCGCCGCCTCCTTCGGGCACAGCCCAGTCAATGTTCTGTGTTGGATCCTTGATGTCGCAGGTCTTGCAGTGCAGGCAGTTCTGCGCGTTGATCTGCATGCGCGGGCCGCTCGTGTCCTCGACGATTTCGTACACGCCGGCCGGGCAGTAGCGGGTTTCCGGTGCGTTGTAGAGGGCCAGGTTGGTGGCGACCGGCACCGAGGCGTCCTTCAGGCGCAGGTGGCAGGGCTGCTCTTCGCTGTGGTTGGTGGCCGAGATGAACACCGAGGACAGGCGGTCGAAGCTGATCTTGCCGTCCGGCTTCGGATAGACGATCGGCGCACACTCGGAGGCCTTCTTCAGCTGGGTGTGGTCGGCGTGGTGGCGCAGCGTCCACGGTGCGCGGCCCTTCAGCAGGAAGGTGTCGATGGCGCTGTAGGCGATGCCGCCCCACAGGCCCCAACGGAAGCTCGGGCGGATGTTGCGCACGGTGTACAGTTCGTCCCACAGCCAGCTCTTCTTCAGGCGCTCCGGGTAGCCGAGCACTTCATGGCCGGTCTGCCCTTCAGCGCCGAGGTGGGCGAAGATCGCCTCGGCGGCCTCGATGCCCGACTTCATCGCCATGTGGGTGCCCTTGACCTTCGGCACGTTGAGAAAGCCGGCGGTGTCGCCGACCAGCACGCCGCCGGGGAAGGTCAGCTTGGGCACCGACTGGAAGCCGCCTTCGTTGAGGGCCCGCGCGCCGTAGGCGATGCGTCGGCCGCCTTCGAAGTACTTGCGGATCTCCGGGTGGGTCTTGAAGCGCTGGAATTCCTCGTAGGGCGACAGGTGTGGATTGCTGTAGTCGAGGCCGACCACGAAGCCGACCGCGACCTGGTTGTTCTCCAGGTGGTACAGGAAGGAGCCGCCATACACGTCCGACGACACCGGCCAGCCGACCGTATGCACGGTGAGGCCGGGCTGGTGGACTTCGGGGTGGACTTCCCACAGCTCCTTGATGCCGATGCCGTAGGTCTGCGGATCGGCGCCGTCGCGCAGATTGAATCTGGCGAACAGGCCCTTGGTGAGGGAGCCGCGGCAGCCTTCGGAAAACACCGTCTGGCGTGCGTGCAGTTCGATGCCCGGCTGGTGGTTGGGGCCGGGTTCGCCGTTCTTCTCGAGGCCCATGTCGCCGGTGGCGATGCCCTTCACCGAGCCGTCCTCGTGGTAGAGCACCTCGGCGGCCGCGAAGCCCGGGTAGATCTCGACGCCCAGTTCCTCGGCCTGTTGGCCGAGCCAGCGCACCACATTGCCGAGGCTGACGATGTAGTTGCCGTCGTTGTGCATCTGCGGTGGCGTCGGCAGCTTGTAGGCCTTGTCGGTGGTCAGGAACAGGAAGCGGTCTTCCTTCACCGGCGTATTGAGGGGCGCGCCGCGTTCCTTCCAGTCGGGGAGGAGTTCCTCCAGGGAACGGGTTTCGATGACCGCGCCGGACAGGATGTGGGCGCCGACTTCGGAGCCTTTCTCGACGACGCATACCGAAAGCTCGCTGCCGGCCTTCTCGGCCAGTTGCTTCAGGCGGATCGCGGTCGACAGGCCGGAAGGGCCTGCGCCGACGATCACCACATCGTATTCCATCGCGTCACGGGTCATTGCTGCGTTCTCCGAACAAAAAGGGGCTCCTGCCCGCCTCCGGAGAGGCGGGACACGGACCGGCCGTCAGGCCGGGAAAGGGTGGGGAAAGGCCTTTAGAAGAGGGCTTCTTCCAGCGCCAGCACCGACTCGGCGCCATTCACGATGGCATCCCGGTAGCTGTTGGCTTCGGGGATCACGTGCTGGGCGAAGTAGGCGGCGGTGGCCAGCTTGGCCTTGTAGAAGTCGCCATCGGCCGCCTCCAGGCGGGTGGCGGCGATCTGCGCGGAACGGGCCATCAGCCAGCCGCCGACGACGATGCCGGTCAGCTTGAGGAAGGGCACCGAGCCGGCCGCGGCGGCCTGCGGGTTGGCGTCGTAGTTGGCGAGCAGCCAGTTGGTGGCTTCGTCCAGCGCGGCGATGCCGTTGCCCAGCGCGTCGGCCAGGGCCTTCAGCGTCGGGTTGTCGGAGTTGCGCAGCACGGAACCGGTCTCGGCGATCTCGGCGAGCAGTTGCTGCATGCTCTTGCCGCCTTCCTTGGCGGTCTTGCGACCGATCAGGTCGTTGGCCTGGATCGCGGTGGTGCCTTCGTAGATGGTGATGATGCGGGCGTCACGCATGTATTGGGCGGCGCCGGTTTCCTCGATGAAGCCCATGCCGCCATGCACCTGCACGCCGTTCCAGGTGATGCCCTGGGCGTTCTCGGTGCACCAGCCCTTCACCACCGGGGTCAGCAGTTCGAGGCGGCGCTGGTTGGCGGCGCGCACGTCGGCGTCCGGGTGGCTCTTGGCGCGGTCCATGCAGCCGGCCACGTAGTAGGCGATGGCGCGGCCTGCTTCGGTGCGGGACTTCATGTCCATCAGCATGCGGCGCACGTCCGGATGGTGCAGGATGGGCTTCTTCTCGCCGGACTTGTCGCCGATGATCTTGCCCTGGATGCGCTCACGGGCGTAAGCGAGGGCGTGCTGGTAGCTGCGCTCGGAGACGCCGACACCTTCCAGGCCGACGTTCAGGCGGGCGTGGTTCATCATCGTGAACATGTACTCGAGGCCGCGGTTCGGCTCGCCGACCAGGTAGCCGATGGCGCCGCCCTTGTCACCGAAGGACATCACCGCCGTTGCGCTGCCGTGGATACCCATCTTGTGCTCGATGGAGGCGCAGATCAGGTCGTTGCGTTCGCCGAGGCTGCCGTCCGCATTGACGAGGAACTTCGGCGCGATGAACAGGGAGATGCCCTTCACGCCCGGAGGGGCGTCCGGCAGGCGGGCCAGCACGAGGTGGACGATGTTCTCGGCCATGTCGTGCTCACCCCAGGTGATGAAGATCTTGGTGCCGGTGATCGCGTAGCTGCCGTCGGCGCGGGGTTCGGCCTTGGTACGGATGGCGGCGAGGTCGGAGCCGGCTTGCGGCTCGGTGAGGTTCATCGTGCCGGTCCACTTGCCGGACACCATGTTGGGCAGGTAGGTCGCCTTCAGCTCGTCGGAGCCGTGGTGGGCAATGGCTTCCACCGCGCCGAGCGTCAGCATCTGGCACAGGGAGAAGGAGATGCTGGCGGACTTCCACATTTCCAGCACGGCGGTGGACACGGTCACCGGAAGGCCCTGGCCGCCGAACTCGGTGGAGGCGGGCATGCCGTTCCAGCCGGTTTCACAGAAGGAGGCATAGGCCTCCTTGAAACCATCGGCGGTGGTCACCACGCCGTTGTTCCACTTGTTGCCCTGCTTGTCGCCCACGGGGTTGAGCGGATCGACGACTTCGGTGGCGAACTTGCCGGCTTCCTCGAGGATGGCCTCGACCAGGTCGGTGGACACGTCCTCATTGCCGGGCAGGCCGACGATTTCCTGCAGGCCGGCCAGCTCGTTCATGGCGAACAGCATGTCCTTCACGGGGGCGACGTAGTTGCTCATGGTGTTTCCTTGCGAATTCGGTAGATGGGTTTGTCGCCGTGGGCGGCGACTTCACGCGCGGCCCACGGAAATGGCGTGCTTAGAGTGCGGACGCCAGCTGCGGCACGGCCTCGAAGAGGTCGGCGACGAGGCCGTAGTCGGCCACCTGGAAGATCGGCGCTTCCGGATCCTTGTTGATCGCGACGATCACCTTGGAGTCCTTCATGCCGGCCAGGTGCTGGATGGCGCCGGAGATGCCGACGGCCAGGTAGAGCTGCGGGGCGACGATCTTGCCGGTCTGGCCGACCTGGTAGTCGTTGGGCACGAAGCCCGCATCGACGGCAGCGCGGCTGGCGCCCATGGCGGCGCCGAGCTTGTCGGCCAGGGGCTCCAGCACGGCGCGGTAGTTGTCGCCGCTGCCGAGGCCGCGGCCGCCGGACACGATGATCTTGGCGGCGCCCAGTTCCGGGCGGGCGGACACGGTCAGCTCGCGGCCGACCAGCTTGGACAGGCCCAGGTCGGCACCGGCAGCGATGGCTTCCACAGCAGCGGAGCCGCCTTCGGCGACCGCGTCGAAGGCGGTGGTGCGCACGGTGATGACCTTGACCGCGTCGGCGGACTTGACGGTGGCCAGTGCGTTGCCGGCGTAGATCGGGCGCACGAAAGTGTCGGCCGACTCGATGGCGACGATGTCGGAAATCTGGGCCACGTCGAGCAGCGCGGCGACGCGCGGCAGCACGTTCTTGCCGAAGGTGGTGGCGGGGGCCAGCACGTGGCTGTAGCCGCCGGCCTTGACCACGTCCACCAGCAGCGCGGCGAGGTTCTCGGCGCTCTGTTCGGCATAGGCGGCGCTGTCGGCGAGCTTGACCTTGGCGACGCCAGCCAGCTTGGCGGCGGCTTCGGCAGCCGCACCGCAGGCGGTGCCGGCGACCAGCACTTCGATGTCGCCACCGAGCTTGGCGGCGGCGCTGACGGTGTTGAGGGTAGCGGCCTTCAGGCCGGCGTTATCGTGTTCGGCAATGACGAGAATGGGCATTTTGTCTCCTGACTCGCTTTCTCTGTTCCTGTGGGGGCGCGCATGCGCCCGTGGCGGAGATCGACGCTGAGAGGGCGAATGAACTTCGCCCCCGGCGGATCAGATCACCTTCGCTTCGTTCTTGAGCTTGTCGACCAGCTGGGCCACATCGGCCACCTTGATGCCGGCACCGCGGGCGGCTGGTTCGACGACTTTCAGCGTGCTCAGGCGCGGGGCCACGTCGACGCCCAGGTCGGCCGGCTTGACGGTGTCGAGCGGCTTCTTCTTGGCCTTCATGATGTTCGGCAGCGTGGCGTAACGCGGCTCGTTGAGGCGCAAGTCGGTGGTGATGACCGCCGGCAGCGGCAGGGACAGGGTCTCCAGGCCGCCGTCGATCTCGCGGGTGACGCTGACGCGCTCCGGGCCGACCTCGACCTTGGAGGCGAAGGTAGCCTGGGGCCAGCCGAGCAGCGCGGCGAGCATCTGGCCGGTCTGGTTGGAATCGTCGTCGATGGCCTGCTTGCCGAGGATCACCAGGCGCGGCTGCTCCTTGTCCACCAGGGCCTTGAGCAGCTTGGCGACGGCCAGCGGCTGCAGGTCGACGTCGGATTCGACCAGGATGCCGCGGTCGGCGCCGATGGCCATCGCGGTGCGCAGGGTTTCCTGGCACTGGGCGACACCGGCAGACACGGCGACCACTTCGGTGGCCTTGCCGGCTTCCTTCAGGCGCACGGCTTCCTCGATGGCGATTTCATCGAAGGGGTTCATGGCCATCTTGACGTTGGCCAGCTCGACGCCGGACTGGTCGGCCTTGACGCGGATCTTGACGTTGTAATCGACGACGCGCTTGACGGGCACGAGGATCTTCATGGGTTCTTGTCTCCGATTGTGTTTATTCGATCGCCGAGGCCGACTTGGCCTGCTGGCGCAGTACGAATTTCTGGATCTTGCCGGTGGAGGTCTTGGGCAGTACGCAGAACTCCACGAACTTGGGCACCTTGTAGCGGGCCAGGTGCTCGCGGCAGTGGGCGACGATGTCTTCTACCGTGACCTTGGCGTCTTCCTTCACCTCGATGTAGGCGGCCGGCACTTCGCCCCACTTCTCGTCGGGCTTGGCGACCACCGCGGCGGTCAGCACGGCCGGGTGGCGGTACAGCACTTCTTCCACTTCCAGCGAGGAGATGTTCTCGCCGCCGGAGATGATCACGTCCTTGGAACGGTCCTTGATCTTCACGTAGCCGTCCGGGTGCAGCACGGCCAGGTCGCCGGTGTGGAACCAGCCGCCGGAGAAGGCCTCCGCGGTAGCCTTCTCGTTCTTCAGGTAACCCTTCATGACCAGGTTGCCGCGGAACATGATCTCGCCCATGGTCTCGCCATCGGCGGGGACCGGCTCCATGGTCTGCGGGTCGAGCACGGTGATGCCTTCCTGCATGTGGTAGCGCACGCCCTGACGGCCGTTGCGCTCGGCGCGCTGGGCGATCGGCAGGTCGTCCCATTCCGGGTGCTTGGCACACACGGCGGCCGGGCCGTAGGTTTCGGTCAGGCCATATACGTGGGTGATGTCGAAGCCGATGCGCTCCATGCCTTCGATGATCGCGGCGGGGGGCGCGGCGCCGGCGATCAGCGCCGACACCTTGTGCTCGATGCCGGCGCGCAGGCCTTCCGGCGCGTTGATCAGCATGCCGTGCACGATGGGGGCGCCGCAGAAGTGGGTCACCTTGTGCGTGCGGATCAGCTCATAGATCAGCGCCACGTCCACCTTGCGCAGGCACACGTTGACGCCGGCGTTGGCGGCCAGGGTCCAGGCGAAGCACCAGCCGTTGCAGTGGAACAGCGGCAGCGTCCACAGATAGACGGCGTGCTGTGGCATGCCCCAGCTGATGATGTTGGAGGCGGAGTTGAGGTAGGCGCCGCGGTGGTGGAAGACCACGCCCTTCGGGTTGCCGGTGGTGCCAGAGGTGTAGTTGAGGGCGATGGCGTCCCACTCGTCAGGAGGCAGCGACCACTTGAACTCCGGGTCGGCGTCGGCGAGGAAGTCCTCGTACTCGATCTCGCCGAGGCGTGTGTCGCCCGGGTATTCCGGGTCGAGGGCATCGATGACCAGCGGTTTGGGGCCTTCCAGCAGTTCGAGGGCCGGGGCGATGATGGCGGCGAACTCGGGGTCGGTGATCAGCACCTTGGCTTCGCCGTGGGCCAGCATGAAGGCGATGGCTTCCGGGTCGAGGCGGGTGTTGAGGGTGTTCAGCACGGCGCCGATCATCGGCACGCCGAAGTGGGCCTCGACCATCGCCGGGATGTTGGGCAGCATGACCGCCACCGTGTCGCCACGGCCGATGCCGCGCTTGGCGAGGGCGCTGGCCAGGCGGCGGCAGCGGGCGTAGGTCTCGCTCCAGGTGAAGCGGCGGGCGCCATGGATCACCGACAGGCGGTTCGGATAGACCTGGGCGCTACGCTCGAGAAAGGACAAGGGCGACAGCGGGACATAGTTGGCCGCGCATTTGTCCAGCCCTTGCTCGTACGGATTGTTCGACACCTGTTTTTCTCCTCTTGGTTCTTGGCGCCACGACTTGATGAGGCGGTGGCTCTGGGGCCTGTTCCCCGAGGCGGCCTTGTGGGCGGAATCCCGAGGATCGAGAGAAGGTTCGCAGACAACCTTGTCGGAAGTTTCGTGAAAATGTACTCAATTTTGTCGGCCGTCTCCGTCGCCCGGGACGCTGGCTAAAATCGGATCAGGCAGCCATTCAGGCCGCACGGAAACAGGACAGCGATGAACGAGCAGGACAGGCCCGAAAACCCCGTCGAGGAACGTCAGCCCAGCGGTGAACACCCCGCGGACGGCGCGCAGCCGTCCTCAGACCGGCGCTACCGGGAAATGCTCGGGGCGGGGCTCGACCTGCTCGACCAGGGCGTCACCGTCTTTGACGAGGAGTTGCGCATGGTGGCGTGGAACGGCGCCTTTCTGCGCCTGCTCGACTTTCCGGCGGAACTGGCCAGCCCCGGCGTGTCCTTCGAGGTTTTCATCCGCTACAACGCCGAGCGCGGCGACTACGGCCCCGGCGATCCGGAGGCGCAGGTCGCCGAGCGGGTGGCGCGGGCGCGCAGCTTCCTGCCCCACGTCACCGAACGGGTGCGGCCCAATGGCCAGGTGCTGTCGATCCGCGGCTTTCCGCTGCCGCACCAGGGTTTCATCACGGTGTATACCGACGTCACGGAGCAGCGCCGTTCCCAGCAGCAGATCGCCGATCATCAGGCCGAGCTGGAGGCGCACATCCATGCCCGCACCGAAGAGCTGACCCGCGCCAACGTCGAGCTGACCGCGGCGATCCAGTCCAACAAGGCGATCACCCAGGCCCTGCAGCGCAGCGAGCAGCGCCTGCGCGAGATCACCGACGCGATCCCGGCGGCGATCGCCTATTTCGACCGCAACGGCATCTACCGTTATGCCAACAAGGGCTACGCCGAGTGGTTCGGCTGGTCGGCGCGGGAGGTGGAAGGCAAGCAGATCCGCGACGTCACCGGGCAGGAGGTGTACGCACTCGTCGCCGGCTACCTGGCCCGCGCGCTGGCCGGCGAGCAGGTCTCCTACGAATACACCCTTACCGGCCGCGACGGCATGCCGGCCCGCGCCAGTAGCACGCTGGTGCCGGACATCGGGCCGGACGGCGAGGTGCAGGGCTGCTACGTGCATTCGGTGGACGTCACCGAGCAGCGCCGCACCGAGGCGGCGCTGGCCCAGGCCCAGAAGATGGAAGCCATCGGCCAGCTCACTGGCGGCCTCGCCCACGACTTCAACAACATGCTGACGGTGGTGATCGGCAACCTGGTGGCGCTGAAGGAAAACCACCCCAACGACCCGCTCACCGAGAACTTCGTCGAGCCGGCCATGCAGGCCGCCAACCGCGGCGCCGAGCTGATCCGCCGGCTGCTCGGCTTCGCCCGCCGCCAGCCGCTGGAGCCGCGGCCGGTGGAGGTCAACGAGCTGATCCTCGGCATGTCCAAGCTGATCCGCCGCAGCCTGCCGTCCACCATTGCGGTCAGCACGGCCAGCCGCGAACCCTGTCTGGTGGCGATGGTGGACGCCCACCAACTGGAGAACGCGCTGCTCAACCTGGCCCTCAACGCCCGCGACGCGATGCCCAACGGCGGCGAGCTGCGCATCGAGTCGTCGCTGGAACAGCTCAGCGTGCATGCCGCCGCCGACCTCGAAGTACCGCCCGGCGACTACGTGCAGATCGCCGTCAGCGACAACGGCATGGGCATGGACGGCAGCACCCTGGCGCGGGTCTTCGAGCCCTTCTTCACCACCAAGCAGTTCGGCATGGGCAGCGGCCTCGGCATGTCGATGGTGTACGGCTTCGTCAAGCAGTCGGGCGGCGGCGTGCGCATCCGCAGCCGTCAGGCCCGCGGTACCACGGTGGCGCTGCTGCTGCCCAGCATCGCCGAGGACGACCAGCCCGACGCGCTGCCGGCCGGCGCCGACGTGAATGCCGCCGACCTGGCCGGCAAGCTGGTGCTGCTCGCCGAGGACGACGTGGATGTGCGCACCGTAGTGCGCATGCAGCTCGCCGAGCTGGGCTGCGCGGTGGTGGAGGCCGAGAACGGCGCCGAGGCGGCCGACATGGTGGAGAACATCCCGGCCATCGCGTTGGTGATCTCCGACGTGGTGATGCCCGGCACGATGGACGGCCGGGCCCTGGCGCGTTTCGTGCGCCGCTTCCGTCCGGAGCTGCCGATCGTGCTGATGAGCGGTTTCGCCGAGGCCCAGGCCAGCGTCGAGGCCGACCCCGATCTGCCGCTGCTGGCCAAGCCCTTCTCCCGCGACAAGCTGCTGGCGGCCTTGCGTCCGCTGGCTGCATGAGCCAAGCTTCCGGGCTATGGCTCATACCCGTCCCCCAGAACTGATCTACGTGGTTGAGGACGAGGCGGCGATTGCCCGCCTCATCGCCGACACGCTGGAAAAATTCGGCTACCGGGCCGAGTTGTTCCGCACCGCCGAGGCCTTCTTCCACGGTCTGCGCCACAAGGCGCCGGAGCTGGTAATCCTCGACCTGGGCCTGCCCGATATGGACGGCATGGCGGTGCTGCAGCAGCTGCGCGGCAAGCACGCCTGCGGCCTGCTGGTGGTGACCGGGCGCAGCGATACCTACGACCGGGTCATGGGCCTGGAGCTGGGTGCCGACGATTACGTGGTGAAGCCCTTCGAGCCGCGCGAGCTGATCGCCCGCGTGCGCAGCATCCTGCGCCGCTACCCCGGCCAGGTGGTGCTGCCGGCCGACCCCAGCCAGCGCGTCGCCGAGTTTGCCGGCTGGCGCTTCGAGCCGGGCAGCAACACCCTCATCAGCCCCAGCGGCGAGCAGGACACCCTCAGCACTGCCGAGGCCCAGCTGCTGTCGGTGCTGCTGGCCCACCCCAACCACATCCTGACCCGCGAACAGCTGCTCGGCGGGCGTGACGTGTCGGCGCTGGACCGCAGCATCGACCTGCGTGTCTCGCGGCTGCGTCGCCGCTTCGAGGAAAACCCCCAGCACGCCAAGCTGATCAAGACTGTCTACGGCGCCGGCTACCTGCTGGCGGCCACGGTGAACTGGTCCTGAGCCGGCCGTAGCAGCCGCCGTGCATCCATCCACCGGCTGCGGCAAATGGTCGCGCCGGCCTTCATCCGTTTCCGCGCCAACCGCCGGGCGCGCTAAGCTGCGCCCCGGTTCCAATCAAGGAGTGATTCCGTGCCCATCATCCACAAGCTCGCAGGGCTGGCGCTGGCCGGCCTGTTCATCGGCAGCGCCGCTGCCGCAGACCTGGACGTCAAGGACCCGTGGGTGCGCGGCACTGTGCCGGCCCAGAAGGTCACTGGCGCCTTCATGCAGCTCAGCAGCCAGGGTGGCGTCACCGTCGTCGGCGCGGCGAGCCCGGCGGCTGGCGTCGTCGAGATCCACGAGATGGCGATGGATGGCGGCGTGATGAAGATGCGCGCCGTGCAGCGCCTCGACGTGCAGCCCGGCAAGCCGGTCGAGCTGAAGCCCGGCAGCTACCACGTGATGTTGATCGACCTGAAGAAACCCCTGGCGGCGGGCGAGGTGGTGCCGATCACGCTGAAGGTGGAGGGCAAGGACAAGAAGGTCGAGTCCGTCGAGGTGAAGGCCCAGGTGCGCGCCCTGACCGCCGCCGCGCCGGTGGAGCACGATCACAAGCACATGCACTGACGCCGGCATGGCCCGTTGCGGCCCCGCGCCGGCGCCTGTTACGGGAGCCGCGTATTCCGCGCCGGGCCTGTCGCTTCTTCGAACAGTCGGGTGATGGTCTGGCGCAGGCGCTGGGAGGCGCGCGCGTAATCGCCGCCGGTGACCAGGCGGATGGCCTCGTCCTGCTGGCCGGCATTGAAGGCCAGCACGGCCTGGCCGGCGTAGCGGTGGAATTCGGCGTGGTGGCGGCGCAGCTCGCTGAAGGTGTCGAGGGTGCCGAAGCGCTCGTGGCCGCGGCCGTAGAGCCAGCGGCCGAGGGTGCTGCGTTTGTCGAGAAAGACCTGGTCGGCGGCGATCGGGTCCTTCTTGGCGCCGAACAGGCGGGCCTCGAGGCGAGCTTTCCAGCGCATGTGGGCCTCGATGGCGTCGATGGCGTCCAGATCGATGACCCGCGTGGTGGGGGCCTCGGGCAGGATCGTCAGCGGCTCCTCTTCCCGTTCCTCGTTGGCGGCCGCCTCATCGGCATGTTCGCGGCGGAACCATTTCTTCCAATTCATCCATCGACCTCGCGTGTCTCTTGTGCTCCGGCTGCCCGGAAAGGGTAGGCCGGATGGCGGAGAGCTTAGTCGATATCCTGTTTAAATATCTTCGGTGGAGTGCTCCGATTGGGCGGTGGCGAGCACGCCGCTGGCCCGCAGCATGGCCTTGTAGGCCTTCATGACGGGGCGGGAAATCATCGTCTCGGCAATCAGGCGCTGCTCGTAGATGCGCTCCACCAGCGCGTCGTCCATGCCCTGGCGGGCGAGGGCGATGAGGCGGTGGTCGGTGTCGTCGAGGATGTGGCCGGGGCGGTCCTTCACCACGTCGTAGATGACGGCGATGATCTCCTTCTCCTGCGGGTTCATCTTGCACTTGCCGTCGAGGATCTTGAGCATCACTGTCGTCGTGCAGTCGATGTCGGTGGGCGTCAGCGCCGCCTGCCGGGCCCAGGCCGCTGCGGGGTGTTCAGGCATGCGCCACCTCCAGGCCGCGGAAGGTGGCGCAGCGGGTGAAGGCGGCCAGGTCCGGCGGACAGGCCTTCTGTTTGCAGTACTTGGCGGTCAGCTTGGCGAGGCCCTTGATGTCGCGCCCGCTGGCGTCGGGGAACAGCGCTGCCAGGCGTTCGATCAGCGCGGCGTCGAGGACCAGCCCGAACTGCTCGGCCATCACCTGCCAGATGCGCTGGCGCGCCGCGGCGTCGGGCGAGGCGTACTTGATGAGGGCGATGCAGCGCGACACGATGGCTTCGTCGATGTCGTCGATGCGGTTGGTGGTGAGGAACAGCAGGCCGTTGAAGTATTCGAGCACGCGCAGGAAGACGCCGACCACCGCGTTCATCGTGATGTTGTCGTCGCGCCGCTTGATGTACACGTCGGCCTCGTCGATGAGCATTACAGCGCCCCAGCGCTGGGCGCGGGTCAGCACCTCTTTCAGCGTGGTCTCCATCGCCGCCACATTGAGGCCGAGCTGGCCGGAGTGCACCCGGTACAGCGGCCGCCGGATGATCTCGGAATACACCTCGGCGGTGAGGGTCTTGCCGACCCCCGGTGGGCCGGCGCACAGCACCGTGGTGCCGCCGGACTTGCCGGCCACGATGTCGTCCATCAGCAGATCCATCTCGGCGGTGAGGATGTCGATCAGGTCGGTCTGCTCGGCGGGCAGGATCAGCTTCTGCTTGAGGGCCGGCTTGTACTCGTAGGGGTGGATGTCGCCGACGTGCACCCACAGGTAGTGGTGCAGGTCGAGGTGGAACATCAGGATGAAGAAGTGCACCGGCAGGCTGGTGAACAAGCCCTTGGGCATCGCGTCGCGGGACGCCTCCACCACATCGTCGGCCTTGTAGCGCAGGCTCTTGGCGGCGCGGCGCAGGTAGGGGCCGAGGATGTCGCCGGGGGCGTCGAGGGTCAGCACGCGGTCGGACAGGATGCCTTCGTCGTTCACCAGGCGCGCATCGCCGCCGCTGGAGGACAGGATCACCACGTCCTTGCGCGACCAGTCGGTGTCCCGGTGGCTGGCGGTGGGGTTCTCGGCGTAGAGGGCGGTGCCGCGGCCGGAGAACTGCTCGCCGTAGCGGGCGCGCCAGTCGAAGTAGCGCTCGGCCATGTCGTCGTAGGCGGTGATCAGCTCCGGCGTTTCTTTCAGATAGCCCTTGGCCGCGAAGATGCCGCCGACCGTGCGGTTGGCGATGTCGCTGGCGACGATGCGGATGTTGCTGGTGACGATCTTGCCGCGGGTGTTGGCCTTCAGTTCGATCAGCACCTTGCCGGTTTCCTCGTTGGAGGCCGGCGTGTAGTCGAGGCGGGTGACCACCCAGGCGGTCGGCTTGCCGGCGCTGGCGGCGCTGAACAGCCAGCCGCGGATCGCGTCATCGGCCAGGTAGCGGGCGATGGCCGGCACCAGCAGCTCCAGGTCTTCCGATTCGAAGCGCATGCCGTCGCCGGCCAGCGCCTTGCGCAGCGTGGAGATCTGCGCGGCGCGGGTGCGCATCTCGGGGCCGGCGCCTTCGAACAGCACTTCAAGGAAATGCAGTTCGTCGTGCTCCATCTGCAGGAAGCTCACTTCGGCGCGGTTGCCGAAGCGCATCTGCTCCAGCAGCCAGGACAGGCGTGGGTGGGCCTGCACCAAGGCCTCGACGAACGGACGTTCGAGCTGCAACTTCATCGGTGATTCCTCCGCATGGGTCGGAGGCTCTCACGCAAGTTTCGCGCCGCCGTGCCGGCGCCCGGCCGGCCCGGCTATTTCAGGCTTGCGGAGGGCGCGGGCGATGCAATCCGTGTGGGGAAGCCGACAAGGGCGTGCGTCAATGTGCGTTCCGTCCGCCGGCCAGGGCGTCCACCAGGGCCTGGGCGTGGGGCGACAGGGCCAGGTCGCGGCGCACGACGATGGACAGGTCGCGGCTGGCCCAGGGTTCGTCCAGGTCCACCACCGCGAAGGGGCGCTGGCGGCCGGCCCGCTCCGCCGCCGAGCGTGGCACCAGGCCCAGGCCGACGCCGGCGCCGGCCATGCGCAGCACGGCTTCGAAGCTGCGCACCTCGATGCGCACATCCAGCCGGCCGCCGGTTTCCGCCACGTAGTTCATCAGCCCGGTGTGGAAGGCGCTGCCGGTGTGCAGCATCACGAAAGGCTGATCGAGCACTTCGGCGATGCGCACGCGGGCCCGCGCCGACACCGGATGGCCGGGCGGGGTAACCAGCACGATGCGGTCCTGCCGATAGGGGCGGGCGAGCAGCACGTCGGGCGGCACCTCGCCGGCCACCACACCGATCTCCGTCTCGCCGCTGGCCACGCAGCGCAGGATCTCCGGGCTGGTCATTTCCTTGAGCGTCACGCGGATGTGCGGCTCGGCGCGCAGGAAATCACCCAGGTCGTCGGGCAGGAAGCAGTTGATGGCGTTGGTGTTGGCGTACAGGCTGACCTGGGCGCGCACGCCACGGGCGAAGGGCGACAGGTCGGCGTGCATCTGTTCGAGCTGGGCGAACACCTGGCGGGCGTGGCCGAGCAGCGCCTCGCCGGCGCGGGTCGGGCGCAGGCCGCGGGCGTGGCGGTCGAAGAGGGCCACGCCGAGGCTTTCCTCCAGGCGCGCCAGACGATGGCTGGCCGACGACGGGGCCAGGTGGGCGCGGGCCGCGCCACGGGTCAGGCTGGCCTCCTCGGCAATCGCCGCGAAAAGGCGCAGGTCGGTGAGGTCGTAGTGCAAGCTTTCGTCTCCGGCGAATACAGCCCCCGGATCTTACCAATTCCCGCCGCGGCGATCCGGTGGCCTAATGGGGGCCGTTCCATTCTGTCGAATGCTCATGAATCCCGGTCACCGTGTCGGGCTCATCTACGCCGTTCTTGGCGCGGTGGGCTTTTCCTTCAAGGCCATCCTGATCAAGCTGGCCTATCCCTACGGCGTCGATGCGATCACCCTGCTGGCCCTGCGCATGGGCATGTCGCTGCCCTTCTTCATCGCCCTCGGCTGGCAGGACCAGCGCCGCCGCCAGCCGGCGCCGCTAACCGGGCGGGACGTGCTCTTGCTGCTGGGCCTCGGCACCTCGGGCTACTACCTGGCGAGCTACCTGGATTTCCTTGGCCTGCACTACATCTCGGCGGCCCTCGAACGCTTGATCCTGTTCGCCTACCCGACGCTGGTGGTGGTGCTGTCGGCGCTCTTCCTCGGCAAGCCGATTACCCGCCGGGCGTTGGCCTGCATCGCGCTGTGCTATGCGGGCATTGCGCTGGCGCTGGCCCACGACCTGACGATCACCGGCACGGCCCGCGATGTGTGGATCGGCGGCAGCCTGGTGTTCGCCAGTGCGGTGTCCTATGCGCTGTACCTGATGGGCAACGGCCAGGCCGTGGTGCGTCTGGGGGCAGCACGCACCACCGCTTGGGCGAGCACCGCCGCCTGCGTGCTGTGCCTGGCCCATTTCGCGCTGACCCGGCCCCTCGGCCTGCTGGTGCAGCCGGCGCCGGTGCTGCTGCTGGCGGCAGCGATGGCGCTGTTCTCGACGGTGCTGCCGGTGTGGATGGTGTCGGAGGCGATGCGCCGCCTGGGCGCCGGTCCGGTGTCGCTGATCGGCACGCTTGGACCGGTGATCACCCTGTTCCTCGGCTGGCTGATCCTCACCGAGCCGATAGGGCTGTTCCAGCTGCTCGGCGGCTCGCTGGTGGTGGCGGGCGTGGTGTTGGTGGGCAAGAAGGGCTGATCGAACCCGACCGGCGGGGCGAGCCCGCCGGCCCATTGCTCAGTCGTGCTTGGCGGCGACGATGCGGTAGCAGGGGTTGTACTTCTTGCCCGGCAGCTTCATGCGCCCCTGGGCCACGAAGGAGGCCATCAGCGCGTCCATCGGCTCCATGATGGCCGGGTCGCCGTGGATCTCGAAGCTGCCGTGCTTCTCGATCTCGCGGATGCCCTCGTCCTTCACGTTGCCAGCCACCACGCCCGAGAACGCGCGGCGCAGGTTGGCGGCCAGCAGGTGGGCAGGCTGTTCCTTATGCAGCTTGAGGGCGCGCATGCGCTCGTGGGTCGGGCGGAAGGGCTGCTGGAACTCGTGCTCGATGCGCAGCAGCCAGTTGAAGTAGTAGGCGTCGCGCTTCTCCTTGCGGAAGCTGCGCACCTGCTCGACGCCGCCCTTGATCTCCCGCGCCACCCGCGCCGGGTCGTTGATGATGATCTTGTAGCGTTGGCGGGCCGCGTCGCCGAGGGTTTCGGCGATGAAGCGGTCGATGCGCACGAAGTATTCCTCGGCGCTCTTGGGGCCGGTGAACACCAGCGGGAAGGGGATCGCCGCGTTGTCCGGGTGGAGCAGGATGCCGAGGATGTAGAGAATTTCCTCGCAGGTACCGACGCCGCCGGGGAAGACCACGATGCCGTGGCTGGTGCGCACGAAGGCTTCCAGGCGCTTTTCCACGTCGGGCAGGATGACCAGCTCGTTCACCACCGGGTTGGGCGCCTCTGCAGCGATGATGCCCGGCTCGGTGAAGCCCAGGTAGCGGCCGCCCTTGAGACGTTGGGTGGCGTGGGCGATGGCGGCGCCCTTCATCGGCCCCTTCATGGCACCGGGGCCGCAGCCGGTGCAGATGTCCATGCCGCGCAGGCCGAGCTGGTAGCCGACCAGCTTGGTGTAGTCGTATTCCTCCCGGTTGATCGAATGGCCGCCCCAGCACACCACCACGTTGGGCTGGGTGATCGGCTGCAGCACGTTGGCGTTGCGCAGGATGTGGAACACCGCGTCGGTGACGCCGGCCGAGGTGCGGAGGTCGAACTTGGAATTGCCGTTGATCTCGTTGCCCACGTACACCACGTCGCGCAGCACGGCGATGAGGTGTTCCTGGATGCCGCGGATCATGCGCCCGTCCACGAAGGCGCTGGCCGGCGCGCCGTGGATGTCGAGCTTGATGCCGCGGGCCCGCTGCTGCACGCGGATGTCGAAGTTGCTGTAACGCTCCAGCAGCTCCTTGCCGTCGTCCATCTCGTTGCCGCAGTTGAGCACCGCCAGCGAACAGTTGCGGTACAGGGTGTTCAGGGCGCTGTCGCCCTGGGTCGACAATTTGGCGGCCTCCGAGCTGGACAGCACTTCCAGGCGCCCGGTGGGGGAGACTTGCGTGTCTACGGTTTCGTATTCCATGGCTGCGCTCTCATTGTCGTTGGGGGACCAGGCGGCAGCCAGCGGGACGTGAGCCTTCCCTCTGGCTGCCGGTACGGCGCCGCTCGGGAGAGGTCGGACGACCGGCCGCGTTGGCCGGTGCGGGGGCAATGCGACACCCGTCCGAATCCAGAACAAGGCGACGCTCTGTGGGGCATCTTAACGTAGGGATATTTGTCCGGGAAAGCGGCGGATCTCACGGAAGGGGCGCCGGGTCTCGCTCCGGGGCAGTCTGGCGGGACTGGCCGGGCCGCCGTCGTGTGCTATGGTCATGGCCATGGCCGCCCCGCATCCCGATCCGCTGGCCGGCTTTCCGGCCGGTTTTCTCGATGGTTTTACCTCCCGCGAGGTGGCCAAGGGACAGCTGCTGGCCACCCCCGGCCAGGCCCTGAACCAGGTCTTCATCGTGCGCCGCGGCCGTCTGCGGGTCTATCTGGCCAGCGATGCGCGGGAGCTCAGCCTGGCCATCCTGGAGCCGGGCGACATCTTTACCACCCACACGCCGACCTTCGTGCGCAGCCTGGAGCCAGCAGTGCTGTGGGTAATCGGCATCCGCGAGTTCGCCGCCAAGCTGGCCGGAGCGCCGGCGGTGGCGCCGCTGATGATGAAGGTGCTGGGGCGCATCCTCGACAACGCAGTGTCGCTGGTGGAGGACCTGGCCTTCCGCGACGTGCCGGCGCGGCTGGCGCGCTTCCTGGTGCGCCAAGCCGAGCGGCGCGGCGAACAGGGCCCGGAAGGTTGCGTGCTGCCCATCGACCTGGGCACCGAGGACATCGCCTGCCTGCTCGGCACCACGCGCCAGTCGGTGTCCTCGCTGATCAACCAGTGGCAGCGGGAAGGCGTGTTGAGCCGGCGTGGCCGACGGGCTCTGCTGATCCACGATCTGCCGGCGCTGGCCGCCCGCAGCCTGGCGCAAGGCTAGCTACCGGCCGGAGTGTCGGCTGGCCGACGGAAGCGGCGGCGGCCTTTCCGTACAGTCCGTTTCATCCATTTTTCAGGAGAAACGTGATGAAGCGGGAAAGCGAACACCTTCAGCCGTCCGGCCAGCCGGATCGTTACATCAGCTTTTGCGGGATCGACTGCGATCTGAATGCCCGGCGCCTGATGGAAGTCCTCGATGCCCATTTGCAGGAGCCGGGGCGCGGCAACGTCTTCTGGGACTATTTCCAGAAGAAGCGTCGCGGCGACGGCGGGCCGCAGGTGGACGACCTGTTCCTGATCCACAGCAACATCAACCAGATCCGCGAGTTTCTGGAAGGCTGTGACGACGAAGCCGGGCTGGCTTTGCTCGAACAGATCGAGGTGGAGTGCTGCTGAGCGCTGCCGCTCAGCTGGCGAAGACCAGGCAGGCGCGCCCCACGTCCTTGGCCTGATACATGGCGTTGTCGGCGCTCTTCATCAGGCTGACGTCGTCCGTGCCGTGGTCGGGGAACAGCCCGACGCCGATGGAGGCGGAGATCTGCAGCTCCAGCCCGTCCACCTCGAAAGGGTGGGACAGGGCGCTGAGGATGCGCTCGGCGACCTGGCGGGCATCGGCGGGTGCGTCGATATGGGGTAGCAGCACGACGAACTCGTCGCCGCCCATGCGGGCCAGGGTGTCCGCTTCGCGCAGGCATTCGCGCATGCGCGCGGCGGCGGCGATCAGCAGTTTGTCGCCGACCGCGTGGCCGTGGGCGTCATTGACCGGCTTGAAGCGGTCCAGGTCCACGAACATCAGGCCGGCCAGCGTGTTTTCCCGACGGGCCCGCGCCAGTGCGGAGTGCAGGCGGTCGGCGAACAGCGCCCGGTTGGGCAGGCGGGTCAGCGGGTCGTGCTGGGCCATGTGGCGCATGCGCTCCTCGCTCTCCCGCAGTTCGCGCGTCATCGCCTGGGCGTGGGCGAAGGCGCGGCTGCGCCCGGTGACCAGCTGCCAGGTGAGCAGCGCGAGCAGCAGGCTCAGGCTGGTGCCGGCCACGGCGATGATCCGCGTCGAGCCGAGGCCGCGTTGCTGTTCGAATTCCGGCGTGCTGCGGATGGCCAGCGTCCAGTTGTGCTGGGGAAAGTTGATGTACTGGAATGTGGTGAAGCGCGGCTCGGCCTGTTCCTCAGATTGGGGGTGGGAGTCGAAGATCAGCGTTCCCGGCACGGCATCACTGCCGTCATAGATGCGCAGCGCGAGGCCGGGGATGCCTTCACCGTACAGGCTGGCCATCAGCGCTTCGAGTCGGAAGGCCACATGCACCCAACCGCGCAGGGCCTGGCGGCGGGCCGCCGGGCTGTCAATGGGCTGGTCCTTGGCGTAGAGGGCCTGGTACATCGCGAAACCGGGCTGGCTGGGGGCTTCATCCACCAGCAGCGTGATCTTGCGGGTCATCGCGGCGATACCGGCGTCCCGCGCCTGCTGCATGGCCTCGCGGCGCAGCGGGTCGGCGTACATGTCACGTCCGACGGCCCCCTCGTTGGCTGGCGTATACGGGGCGACATAGGCGATCGGCAGCGGTGCGTCGTCGGCATGCCCCGGTGGCCGGGGTGTGTAGGCCATGACCTGCAGTCCTGCGAAATCAGTGCCATCGGTCAGCACGTTCACGTAGCGCCGGAAGTCATCGGCGCTGACCTGGCTGGAAGCTTCGAACAGGCCGCGGGCGCCGCGCAGCATCAGCTCGCAGGCGACCAGGCGCTGTTCGATGCGGCCGGTGGTCTGGCGCACACTGGATTCGAACTGGGTCCGCAGCCTGGCGTCCAGGCCCTGCCGCTCGTGCTGCCACAGCCAAGCGGTCAGGCACAGGGAGGCCAGGCCCACCGAAACAGGCAGCAGGCGTTCGAGGTGGCGCAGCGGGATCTTCACGAGCGACATGTTCCTGCCCCGGCAGGCGTGGCGCCCGGATGTGGGCCGTCAGCCTGCACGAGGGACGCGGCACCGAGACGCTGGCGGCCTGGCCGCAAGGCCGGGCCCCGAGGGCTGGACGGACGGCTTTTCCTCAAACTGCAAATCTCCGTTCTTTTTGTTGTGAGCGGGATTGAGGATGGATGGAGTATTGAATCTGCAGTATTTGCAGTTTTCTATCTGGGCACTATTAACTTTGGCACTCTTTGCCCAAATCAGCCGCGCTGCTGCAGGTACAGCCGCTCCACTTCGGCACGGGCCCAGGGAGTACGGCGCAGGAACTTCAGGCTGGACGGAACGCTGGGGTCGTTGTTGAAGCAGCGGATCGGGATTGCCGCGCCGAGGTTCTTCCAGCCATAGCGGGCGACCAGCTCGGTCAGCATGTGTTCGAGGGTGATGCCGTGCAGGGGATTGTTGGGTTGGGTGTTCATGGCACTCACTGTGAGTCGATTCGGTCCGGCTGCCAAGCCAGGAAAACCCTGCTCACATCTTGGACATTCCCGGGGTGCTCGCTTATGCTGCGCGCGTGTTCATGCATTATGGATGGTTCCGGCGGCCGTTGCCCGCGTTGCTCCACCTGCCCCCATGCGCGTTGCCATGCTCTATCCCCAGTTCGCCCTGGCGGCCTGGACCTTCGTGATCCTGCTGCTGATCGCCGTCAGGCGGCTTGGCGCCGGTTTTGCCGGTCGCGTCCAGGTGTCCGATTTCCGTTTTGGAGAATCGATGCAGGTGCCGCCCGACGTGTGCCTGCCTAACCGGAACTACATGAACCTGCTGGAGCTCCCGGTGCTGTTCTACGTGCTGGGGCTGTTGTGCTACGTGACCGGCCAGCACTCGGCGCTGCAGCTGGGACTCGCATGGACCTACGTGGGGCTGCGGGTCGTGCATAGCCTGATCCACCTGGGCTACAACAACGTCTATCACCGCCTGGCGGCCTTCGCCCTCAGCAACGGGGTGCTGCTGGCCGCCTGGGTGCTGGCGGCCATCGGTCTGCCGGTGGATTGAGCGGCGCTGCGGCCCGCTTCAGGTTTCGTTGCGCTTGGCTGCCCACACGGCCATGCCGATGCCGGCGAGGATCATCGGCAGGGACAGCCACTGGCCCATCGACATGCCGAAGGTCAGCAGGCCGAGGAAGTCGTCCGGTTCGCGGCCGAATTCGGCGATGAAGCGGAAGCAGCCGTAGCCGATCAGGAAAGCCGCCGAGATCAGGCCGCGGGGCCGCGGCTTGGCGGCGAACCACCACAGGATCAGGAACAGGCTGACCCCTTCCAGCGAGAACTGGTAGAGCTGGGACGGGTGGCGGGGCAGGTTGTCTACCTGCGGGAAGATCATCGCCCATGGCACGTCGGTGACGCGGCCGACCAGCTCGCCGTTGATGAAGTTGCCGAGCCGCCCTGCCGCCAGGCCGAGGGGCACCAGCGGGGCGATGAAGTCGGTGACGGCCAGCCATGGCCGATGGGTCTTGCGGCCGAACAGCCACATGGCCACCAGCACGCCCAGGAAGCCGCCGTGGAAGGCCATGCCGCCCTGCCACACGGCGAGGATCTCGGCCGGATGGCTGAAGTAGTAGGCCGGCTTGTAGAACAGCACGTAGCCCAGGCGCCCACCGAGGATCACCCCGAGTACGCCGTAGAACAGCAGGTCGTCGATCTGCTGCGCATCCCAGCCCAGCTCCGGCCGCCGTTTGGCGTGGACCCGGCCGAGGGTCACGAAGAGGATGAAGGCGACGAGGTACATCAGACCGTACCAGCGCACCGCGAGGGGGCCGATGGCGATGGCGACGGGGTCGAACTGGGGATGGACGAGCATGGGTTTCTTGGTCGGGACGATGAGTTAAGGATGCGCGGCGCGGCGCGGCCGGCGGGTGGTGCGGCCACCGCCCGGCATGTGCCTGCCGCGGTTCCGCACCCTCACTGGAACTGTTTGCGGAATTCCTCGAATTCGTTGGTCAGCCATTCCAGCTGCTGACGCAGACGGCGGACTTCCTCTTCGAGTTCCCCGACGCGGCTGCCGCGGGGGGCGGCCTGTTCGGCGGCTTCGAAGCTGTGGCTCTGCTGGGCGGCGGCTTCGCCGCTCATCAGGTGGGTGTAGCGGGCTTCCTTGGTGCCGGGAGCCCTCGGCAACTGGACGATCATCGGCGGGTACTTGTCGCCAAGTTTTTCCAGCACATCCTCGACTTCGGCCGGGGTGCCGAAGGCATGCATGCGTTCGCAACGGGCACGGATCTCGCCGACGGTCTGCGGGCCGCGCAGCATCAGGATGGTCAGCACCGCCTGCATCGGCGGCGTGAGGGAATGGCGCAGGCGGATCTGGTGCTCCCACTTGGACACGCGCGCCCCGGCCTGGTGGCGCTGGGTGACCAGGCCACGCTCGGAGAGGCGGTCGAGGGTGGCCAGCACGGTGGCCTCCGACAGGTTCATCACCGGTTCGCGGCCGGTGAGCTGGTTGCAGCCGGTGACCAGCGCATTGACCGACAGCGGGTAGGTGTCGGGGGTGACGAAGGATTTCTCGATCAGTACCGCCAGCACGCGGACCTCGAAATCGTCCAGATCGAAGCCGGCCTTGCTGTCGGAAGCGTCGGCGGGAAGGTCGGGCGTGGTGTCGGTCATGATGGGCTTCCAGTTCGTCGCGAGGCCGCCATGATAGCCGAGCGCGGGTGTCGGCCTGATGGCAGCAGGATGTCGGTGGTCCCAGGGAAGCCTCGGGCCGCCCCAAGTTTCCTTGTCCCCCGTGGGGGGCGGGCTGGGCGCTGCCCGGCCCTGGGGGCGCTCAATTGGCGCCGTGGCACTTCTTGTACTTGCGGCCGCTGCCACACGGGCAGGGGTCGTTGCGGCCGACCTTGGCGCCATCGCGGACGATGGGCTCGCGGATTGCGCCGAGAGGAATCGGTGCCAGCGCCACCGGTGGCATGTGGTGGATGTCCGGCCAGGCGGCGATCTCCGGGCGCAGGTCGTCGATCAGGCCGTGGCCGGCCTCGCGCAGCGCGGCCAGCGCGTCGGCCGGGTTGCGGCGGATGTCGTCCTCGAGCTGGTCGGCGTCCACATAGCTGTCGTCGATGAGACCGGCGGCGAACCATTCGTGGATCGTCGGCAGATGCTCCACCGCACCCAGGTCGGCCAGGTGGGTGACCAGC
Organism: Pseudomonadota bacterium; assembly: GCA_018241685.1. Lineage (GTDB taxonomy): Bacteria > Pseudomonadota > Gammaproteobacteria > Burkholderiales > Rhodocyclaceae > Zoogloea. The sequence continues at coordinate 32,891 of JAFEDJ010000054.1, read as the reverse complement.
GCGTCGAGCAGCGGGAAGTCCTCGCCGCGCTCCGGCGTGTCCTGCAGGGCCTGGGCCTCGCGGGTGCCGAAGTCGGCGAGGAAGTCCACCACCGGCCCGCGCGGCGTGAGGCCTTCGAGGGCGGCGAGGCTCATCGCCTCCAGCGCGGCAGCGCGGGCCCAGCGGCTGGCGCCGTCGTCGTCGGCCAGCGCGGCGAGCGGGGCCAGGTCGCCGTCACAGGTGGAGGCCAGCGCGCGGCCATAGCTGTCATGGACCAGCTGGCCGAAGACGGTATCCACCTGGCTCTCGTCCAGGTGGCCCAGTTCGACCAGCGGCCGGTAGGCGCTGGGGGTGCGCCAGCGGGCGAGGAGCAGCATCGCATAGAGGTGCAGCACGTAGCCGTCGGCCTGGGCCGGGGTCGGATCGGCAGCCAGCGCCTCCAGTTCGGCCACCAGCAGCGGGGCGATCTCGTCCCGGTGGGCGTCGGCGAGTCCGAGGGCGGCCAGCGGCAGCGGCGTAGCCAGGTATTCGAGTTGCGGGCGGAGGGAGGACCAGAGTTCGGACATGGCGCGATAAAGGTGCGACGAGACGGGTGATCAGTGTACTGGATGCCGCCCCCGGCGGTGGCACGGGGGCGGATGGGGAAAGCGGGCGAGGGCTCAGGCGCCGGGCAGCAGCTTGGCCAGGTAGCGGCCGGTGTGGCTGGCGGGGTTGGCAGCCAGGGCTTCCGGCGTGCCGCTGCCGACCAGCGTGCCGCCGCCGTTGCCGCCTTCCGGGCCCATGTCGAGCAGCCAGTCGGCGGTTTTGATGACGTCCAGGTTGTGCTCGATGACGACGATGGTGTTGCCGTGATCGCGCAGGCGGTGCAGCACCGACAGCAGCAGCTCGATGTCGGCGAAGTGCAGGCCGGTGGTCGGCTCGTCGAGGATGTACAGCGTGCGGCCGGTGTCGCGCTTGGACAGTTCCAGCGCCAGCTTGACCCGCTGGGCTTCGCCGCCGGACAGGGTGGTGGCGCTCTGGCCGAGGCGGATGTAGCCGAGGCCGACCTGCATCAGGGTGTCCAGCTTGCGGGCGACGATGGGCACGGCGTTGAAGAATTCCAGCGCCTGCTCGACGGTCATCTCCAGCACTTCGTAGATGGTCTTGCCCTTGTAGCGGATCTCCAGGGTCTCCCGGTTGTAGCGCTTGCCGTGACAGATGTCGCAGGGCACGTACATGTCGGGCAGGAAGTGCATCTCCACCTTGATCAGGCCGTCGCCTTGGCAGGCCTCGCAGCGCCCGCCCTTGACGTTGAAGCTGAAGCGGCCGGGGCCGTAGCCGCGGGCCTTGGCTTCCGGCACGCCGGAGAACAGGTCGCGGATCGGCGTCAGCAGGCCGGTGTAAGTGGCCGGGTTGGAGCGCGGCGTGCGGCCGATCGGGCTCTGATCGACGTTGATGACCTTGTCGAAGTGGTCCAGGCCGTGGATGTCGACGCACGGTGCTGCCTCGATGCTGCTGCCGTTCACGTGGCGGGCTACGTGGGCATAGAGGGTGTCGTTGATCAGCGTGCTCTTGCCCGAACCGGACACGCCGGTGACGCAGGTCAGCAGGCCGACCGGGATGTCGATGGTGACGTCCTTCAGGTTGTTGCCGCTGGCGCCCTCGATGCGCAGGTATTTGTCCGGGTCGGCCGGATGGCGTTTGGCCGGCACGGCAATGCTGCGGGTGCCGGACAGATAGGCGCCGGTGAGCGAATCCGGATGGGCGGCGATGGCCGCCGGCGTGCCTTCGGCGATCACCTGGCCGCCGTGCTCGCCGGCGCCGGGGCCCATGTCCACCACGTAGTCGGCCATGCGGATCGCGTCCTCGTCGTGCTCGACGACGATCACCGTGTTGCCCATGTCGCGCAGACGGCGCAGCGTATCGAGCAGGCGGTCGTTGTCGCGCTGGTGCAGGCCGATGGAGGGTTCGTCGAGCACGTACATCACGCCGGTGAGGCCGGAGCCGATCTGGCTGGCCAGGCGGATGCGCTGCGCTTCGCCGCCCGACAGCGTGTCGGCGGAGCGGTCGAGGGACAGGTAGTCGAGGCCGACATTCATCAGGAACTGCAGGCGCGACGAAATCTCGCTGACGATCTTCTCGGCTACCTGGGCGCGCTGGCCGGTCAGGCGCAGGCCGTCGAAGAAGCTCTTGCACTGGGCCAGCGGCAGGCGGCTGACCTCGGACAGGTTGCGCTCGCCGATCAGCACGTAGCGCGCCTCGGTACGCAGGCGGCCGCCACCGCAGGCCGGGCAGGGGCAGTTGGCGCGGTACTTGGCCAGCTCCTCGCGCACCGCGATGGAGTCGGTCTCCTTGAAGCGCCGTTCCAGGTTCGGAATGATCCCCTCGAAGGCGTGTTCCTTGAGCACCGGCTTGCCGCCGTCGGACAGGTAGCGGAAGGCGATCTTCTCCTTGCCGGAACCGTTCAGCACCACCTCGCGGGTTTCTGCCGGCAGTTCCTCGAAGGGCGTGTCGATGCTGAAACCGTAATGGTCGGCAAGGCTGACCAGCAGCTGAAAGTAGAACTGGTTGCGGCGGTCCCAGCCACGGATCGCGCCGGAGGCGAGCGACAGGTCGGGATGGGCGACGACCCGCTGCGGGTCGAAGAAATCCACATTGCCGAGGCCGTCGCACTTGGGGCAGGCGCCCATCGGGTTGTTGAAGGAGAACAGCCGCGGCTCCAGCTCGGCCAGCGCGAAGCTGCACACCGGGCAGGCGAACTTGGCCGAGAACAGGTACTCCTTGCCGGAATCCATCTCCACCGCGATGGCGCGGCCCTCGGCGTGGGTCAGCGCCGTCTCGAAGGATTCGGCGATGCGGCCGCGCAGGTCCTGGCGCACCTTCAGGCGGTCGACCACCACCTCGATATCGTGGCGGCGGTTCTTGTCCAGCACCGGCAGGTTGTCCAGCTCATGCACGATGCCATCCACCCGCACCCGCACGAAACCCTGGGCACGCAGCTCGACGAACAGGTCGGCCTGCTCGCCCTTGCGGCCGCTGATCACCGGCGCAACGATCATCAGCTTGGTTTCTTCCGGCAGCGCCAGCACCGCGTCCACCATCTGCGACACGCTCTGGGCCTCCAGTGCATGCTCCGGGTGGTCCGGGCAGTGGGGCGTGCCGGCGCGGGCGTAGAGCAGGCGCAGGTAGTCGTGGATCTCGGTGACCGTGCCCACCGTCGAGCGCGGGTTGTGGCTGGTGGCCTTCTGCTCGATGGAGATCGCCGGCGACAGGCCCTCGATGAGGTCCACGTCGGGTTTTTCCATCAGCTGCAGGAACTGGCGGGCGTAGGCCGACAGCGACTCCACGTAGCGGCGCTGGCCTTCCGCGTACAGCGTATCGAAGGCCAGCGAGCTCTTGCCCGAGCCGGACAGGCCGGTGATCACGGTGAGCTGGTTGCGCGGAATGTCGAGCGCAATGTTCTTCAGGTTGTGGGTGCGGGCACCGCGGATTCGGATGGCGTCCATGGGGCATTGTGGGCTGGGGCAACCTGTTAATATACGCCTCCTGACCCTCCCCACGCAGCACGTTTCATGGCTTCCTCTACTGACGACAATATGAGCCCGGCCGAGCGCCGCGCCGGCGTTTCGCTGGCTGCAATCTTTGCGCTGCGCATGCTGGGCGTGTTCCTGATCCTGCCGGTCTACGCGGTGCACGCCCACGGCACGCCCGGCGGTGACGATGTGGCCCAGGTCGGCATGGTCATCGGCGTCTACGGCCTGACCCAGGCCTTCCTGCAGATCCCCTTCGGCGCCGCCTCCGACCGCTTCGGGCGCAAACCGGTGATCGTCTTCGGCCTGGTGCTGTACGTGATCGGCAGCGTCGTCGCGGCACTTGCCCCCGACGTGCATACGGTGGTCATCGGCCGGGTGCTGCAGGGCGCCGGCGCCATTTCCGCCGCGGTCACCGCGCTGGCCGCCGACCTCACCCGCGACCAGCACCGCACCAAGGTGATGGCGATGATCGGCGCCTCCATCGGCCTGGTCTTCGCGATTTCGATGGTCGCCGCGCCGCTGCTGTATTCCGTGATCGGCATGAGCGGCCTGTTCTGGCTCATCGCCGGGCTGGCCGTGGTGGCGATCTTCGCCGTGATCTTCGTCGTGCCGGCCGCGCCGCCGGTGCCGCGGGCCACCGCGCGCTTCTCCGAAGTGCTCGGCAACAGTCAGCTGATGCGCCTCAACTTCGGCGTCTTCGCGCTGCACCTGATGCAGACCGCCATGTGGGTGCTGGTCCCCGCCGGCCTCGTGCGCGCTGGCCTGCCGGTGGCCGAGCACTGGAAGGTCTACCTCCCGGCGGTGCTGGTGTCCTTCACGGTGATGGTGCCGGCGGTGATCGTCGCCGAGAAGAAGGGCGCCATGAAGAGCATCTTCAACTCCGCCATCGGGCTGCTGCTGGCGGTGCAGGTCGGCCTCTATTTCGAGGGCAACGCCGGTATGTGGCCGCTGGCGATCCTGCTGACCCTGTTCTTCGTCGCCTTCAACGTGCTCGAGGCGACCCAACCCTCGTGGATTTCCAAGATCGCTCCGCCGCACGCCAAGGGCACGGCGCTGGGCATCTACAACACGCTGCAGTCCATCGGCATGTTCCTCGGCGGTGCGCTCGGTGGCTGGCTGGCTCAACATGTGGGGCCGGGCGCGGTGTGGGTGCTCGGCGGCGGACTTGCCGTGGCCTGGCTGATCCTCGCCTCCGGCATGTCGGCGCCGGTGCGCCGCAACGTGGCAACGGCCTGAGCGCCAGCCCTACAGAATTTTTAGGAGAGACATATGGCTTCGGTCAACAAAGTGATTCTTGTCGGTAACCTGGGCAAGGATCCCGAAACCCGTTACGCCCCCAGCGGCGACGCGATCTGCAACATCACCCTCGCCACCACCGATACCTGGCGCGACAAGGCCAGCGGCGAGAAGCGCGAAGCCACCGAGTGGCACCGCGTGGTGTTCTTCGGCAAGCTCGCCGAGATCGCCGGGCAATACCTGCGCAAGGGCAGCCAGGTGTACGTGGAAGGCTCCCTGCGTACCCGCAAGTGGCAGGACAAGGACGGCCAGGACCGCTACACCACCGAAATCCGCGCCGACGAGATGAAGATGCTCGGCAGCCGTCAGGGCATGGGCGGCGGCGACGAGTCGGGCCGCAGCGAAGGCGGCTTCGGTGGCGGCCGCCCGGCCGGCAACTACGGTGGTGGTAACCGCGACAGCGGTGGCGGCGGCAATTACGGCGGCGGTCGTGACAGCGGCGGCAACTACGGCGGTGGTAGCGGCGGTGGCGGCTCGCCCTCCTATGGCGGTGGCCGCGACAGCGGTGGCTTCGGTGGCGGTTCCGCCCCGGCCCCCAGCGCTCCGTCCGCGCCCCAGCGTCCGGCCGGCGGCAACGATTTCGGCGGCTTCGACGACGACATTCCGTTCTGAGGCATCCCCCGTCGAGGGAATATAGAAACCCGGGCCGGCCCCTGCGCCGCCCGGGTTTTTTATTGGCTGTCGCAGGGGCGTGTCAGAAATTCCGTGTTCAAGGTGCGTGAGGCACCGGCAGTTATCGCGCTGTAGTGTCGTCGCCCTGAAATGAAGTTATGTTTATGATATAAATCTGTATGTATATACAGTTTATGGTCCACTACTTCACCTCAACTTCATCTCAGGAGATCCCGCATGCTTGACCACATGACGTTCCGCGTTATCGATATCGCCCGGGCAAAGGCGTTTTATGGCGCTGCCCTGGAACCGCTGGGTTACAGCGTGTGTTTCGAAGGCCAGTACGGCTCGAACATCCTCGGGTTTGCCTATCCTGACGCATCCGAGCCGGATGGCAAGAAGGCCGACGTGTGGTTCATCGACGGTCCTTCACCCTACGGTGGCCCCGCCGCAACGTCCGGTTGCCACCTCGCCTGGCGAGCCACGAATCGTGCGCAAGTCGATGCTTTCTACAAGGCCGCCATCGCCGCTGGCGGAAAATGCAATGGTGCCCCTGGGCTCCGACCGGACTATCACGCAAATTATTACGGCGCGTTCGTGATTGACCCTGAAGGCAACAACATTGAAGCGGTCTGCCATTTGCCCGAATAATTCAACAACATGGCCCCGACCCCCAGGTGTTGGGGCTCTCCTGCACGCAACATCGAGCCTCTGCGCTCAGCCTGACGGTCGCCAACGACTTCCCCGTCGAATACCGTCAGCCAAGGACCGGCCGCCAGGCCGGTTTTTCTTTTCTGACGACCTGCTTGCTTTTCTGCCTCTGTGCGCAGCGGGATGAGTTGAGGCTTCGTGCGGTGCCGATGAATGTCATTGAGATAATCTGTATGTAATATCTGTGGTGTTGCCGTTGGCATTCATGCAGGCGCGGGCCTTCATGGCCACGGCCACATCACTTCAATCTCAAGGAGCTTCACCATGACCCAGAATCTGGTCTCGATCACCTTTGCCCCGGCCGATATCGACGCCATCGACACCATGCTCACCGCGCTTGAAGCCAAGCTCGGCGGCCTCATCACGCTTTCCGCCGACGAGCGCCGCAAGGCTGTCAAGATGGGTGACAAGTCCGAAGCCTTCTGCCGCCAGACCGAGCTGGTGTTGCGCCAGAACCCGGGCATCGTGCCCGGCAATTTCGACCTCGCCGCTTTCCAGCAGGACATCGCCGCCCTCGATGTCCTGCGTCCCTGCCTGCAACGTCTGCGTACCCTTACCGACCGGGCCGACGATACCGAGCTGGCCCTCGGCAGCGACATCATGAGCGCCGCCTACGACGGCTATGCCCTCGCCAAAGTCGGCGGCAAAGGCACCGCCCTCGACACCCTCAAGGAATCCATGCAGACCCGCCTCTCCCGCAAGCCGCGCAGCGCCGCCAAGCCGGAAGCCTGATCGTCCTTCCGCCAGCCGGCCGGCCCGTTCTCCGCGGCCGGCCGGGGCGCTGCCAAGACGCTGCAGCGCCCTGGCGATATCCGCTCGCCCCCGGTTGAATCGCTCAGCACCCGCAATCCACCCCGCCAGACACTTCCGGAAGCCGATCCGGCAACCTCCGAACCCGTCCCGACCCTCCGAAAGCTCCTCGTGAGGAGCCCGGCGAGTGTCCTGCCCTATCCGCGAGTCTCTCGCGAGTACCTCCGGGACAGACCACCCCTATCCCGCCGACACTCCCGCCCTATTCGAAAGCTGCTCGCGAGGCCCACCGGGATAGGGACCGACTGTCCGGGAGCTCCTCGCGAGGAGCCCGGAGACAGGCCCGTCCTATCCCCCGTACCCAAGCGAGGACTTCCGATACAGGACGGACCACCTCGGTGGGGCGCGCGAGGTCCTCCGGGGTACTCGCGAGTACCTCCGGGATAGTCGCGAGTACCTCCGGGATAGTCACGAGTACCCCAGAGGTGGTCGCGAGCCCATGCGACAGCGGGGCGATCATCTCCAGGACTCCGCTTGGCTCCCTCCCGGACGTCGCCAGTCCCTGTTGAATCAATACATGAGGATAAGAAAACACGTCGACATCATGCTTGCCGCCCTCTATGGCTCGCAGTAGATTCGGACAGGACACGGCACTGGGCAGCGCGCCAAATTGGACAACGCCATTTTTCTTACCCTCATGCATCTCCATACACCCCTCAAGTACAAGGCCTGGGCTGATCGTCGGACCCTGGATGCCGTGGCCCAGATCGACCGCGAGATTCATGTCGCTCAGTTCGATTTCGCCAGACAGCAGTTGAATCACATGGTCCGTGTCGAAGAACTGTTTCGCGCCCGGCTCTCTGATGGCGCCGAACCGCATGACTCAACCAATACGCCGGAACTGCCCCTCCTTGAGGCGCTGGCTGCCCGCCTCAGCGCATCGAACCAGTGGCTGCAGGACTACGCCCAGGCCTTGCATCCCGATCACTTCCAACAGCGAATCCACTTCACCTTTGTCGACGGCAAGAAAGGCACGATGAGCCGGGAGGAAGTGCTCTACCACCTGATCAACCACGGCACGTATCACCGCGGCGCGATCGGTCATGCGCTGGATCTCGCCAAGGCGCCCCGGCCGGCGGACACGTTTACTGTCTTCATTCACGCAACTGAGCCGGATCGCAGAGAGGCCTGACGGGGTGCTGGGGAGCCAGCTTGCAATGGCGTGTCGGCAGGCCTGGTCGGCTGAATGCCAAGTTGGGGAGCTTTACGCCATGGATGATCTGCGGCTCACTGGGTATCGGGTCCTCGGTTCCCTTTGTCTTGCCCGAAAACGAAGCTAACCGTCATGGACACACGCGCTGCCGCTATCCACGTTGTCGTTTGCCTCGTCGTGGGCGGCCTCATCGCTGCGTTGACGCCGGCAAAGTGGCTCGCGGCGTCGCTCTGGACCTCTGCATCGCTGTTCATCAATGGCTCTCTCGCCGACGTCGAAGACGCACGCCCTGGCGGTTTCAATAACCCTGACGACTCCACGCCGCCATATGCAAGCGGGGCAAAGGCTTTTCTGTTCGCGGCCCGCTCACTGGCCGTCGCGGCAGGGCTTGTTGCCCTGGGGTTTCTCGTTCAGTTCGGGTAAGCGCAATGTGCAATCTGGGATTCGTGGTTCTTTGCCCATTCTGCGGACTAAACCTCTGTTTTCAGCCGACCGCTTGCGGCGGATACCAGCTTAGGCGTCACTAGCAATGCTTTCTCTGCCAGAACTGATTGAGCCACTGTTTAAGGAGGCCGGATGGAGCACAGGCTTCGTAGTGAGCCCCCCAGAGTGGGGGCCCATGTCTGCTTCACAACGAGCTTCCGCCATTATTGAAAAATTCGGCGGGCTTCAGGTTGGCAAGACCGGTCCAGGCACCGAACAGGCGGCAGCCGATGTCTGCTTCTATTCAGAACCTCGCCCTGAAGTCAGCGCTATTGCAAACTCATGGCCTGAAACCGCTGGGAGATGCGAAGCCTTCGGCACCGCACATCACGATCACATTGTTCTACTGGTGAACGATGAAGGAACCTATTTCGCCTTCACTGATCCCGATGACAGCCTTTACTCTTTGGGGGCGTCATTTGGTGAAGCAATGAAAACGTTGCTTTGGGGGAAGAGTTATGGCACACCTCTCACTCGCGATCTACGTTAGGGAGCACGCAATGGCTGTCACTAACGTTGGAGGGCATATGGTTTATCTCGTACTCACCCGCAAAGGCTACGAGGAACTTGTTCAGCAGCTTCAATGCGTGCCTTCGCCGCTATGGGTCAATAAAGACGTTCTCTCCAATGCCGAAATAAGTTTTCTTCGGTCTTCTGGTACCGAGCTTACAGACTTCATTTTTCCTATTACGCCGTCAGATACACAAGGGGTTTCGGAGGCGGCCTGTACCGTTAAAGAGCATCACCCGAATGAGTGTGTGTGGGTCGAGTATGTCTCACCCCTCTAGTATTTCGGTCAAGGCGTGGCCGTCGGCAGCTGGGACGTCCCACGAACTGATCGTCGGACCCTGGATGCCGTGGCCCAGATCGACCGCGAGATTCATGTTGCTCAGTTCGACTTCGCCAGACAGCAGTTGAATCACATGGTCCGTGTCGAAGAACTGTTTCGCGCCCGGCTCACCGGCGGCGCCGAACCGCATGACTCAACCAATACGTCGGAACTGCCCCTCTTCGAAGCGCTGGCTTCCCGTCTTGGCGCATCGAACCACTGGCTGCAGGACTACGCCCAGGCCTTGCATCCCGATCACTTCCAACAGCGAATCCACTTCACCTTTGTCGACGGCAAGAAGGGCACGATGAGCCGGGAGGAAGTGCTCTACCACCTGATCAACCACGGCACTTATCACCGCGGCGCGATCGGTCATGCGCTCGATCTCGCCAACGCACCCCGGCCGGTTTGAAACTTCAGCTGTACACGATCATCTGTTTCTCAAAACCACATGGTCGATGCTGGCGGAGCGCAAGTGACGTAATTCATAGTGTCCAGCCATACCGGGTGGATACTCCATGGGACGCACTTTTGGCGTTGAGATGGAAGCCTGGTTCTGGCGATTGATTGGCTGAAACTGTTGGTTTGTGTGGAGATACTGATGGGCTGTTTTCGGCCAACTGCTGACGGTTGCCGGTTCAGCATAGCTGCCACTCAAGCGACGGCTTGACTCAGAAACCCGACGGACAGCCAATGCAAACTCGTCGGCCAAAGCCGACGTACGCGAGGCTGGCTAATTCGGTCAGCAATGCGTCGGTAAGCTGCCTCTCGAGATCCAATTGCATTGAACAGCCGCTTCCCAGTTTGGCGACTCGAAAATATATCCTGATGCCATGCCCACATAATAATCATCCGATCCGTTCGGATGGCTCCGGGAGGACGATGTGGAAAAGATTCAAAAAGAGATTATGGATTGGCTGCTAACGCAGCCAGATTGGTTGCAAGAGGCGGCGGAACGCCTGTTGCGGCAGGGAAACCTAGGGGCAGACGATCTCTCTGACCTGTGCTCGATGATTAAGACACCGGAGGGCAGGAAGACTACAAATCACCGTGCTTTTGACGAGTTATTTAATTTTGCTGAAACTGAGGGCGACGTGCGCATATCGTCTCTCGGGGAGATTGGCGGAATCGAAAACCTGGCCCCAAGACAGCCGCTGCTTATGGGCAACGGGAACCTTGTCGTAATTTACGGCCATAACGGGTCCGGAAAGTCCGGATATGCCAGGATTCTCAAAAAAGCATCAGGAAAGCCCCGGGCCGTTCCTCTAAAACCAAATGTTTTTGCAGCTGCGCCCGCTTCTCAAAAATGCCGTATTGCCTATGAGATAGCGGGGGGAAAAAGAGAGATTGAATGGGATGCGAACGGTCCCGATGTCGTAGATCTTCGGGCGATGGACGTATTCGACAGCGAAGAGGCTTCTCACTATCTTCGGAATGAGGGCACCGCTTCATACACCCCGCCTGCCGTCGGAATGTTCGAGGCACTGGCTTGGGCATGCGACCAAGCAAAAGCAATGCTTCAAACCGAGCAAAACGCATTGGCAAGCGCGCTTCCGGCGCCGCCTCCGGCCTTCTCCCTCACCGAGCCGATCCAACGTTACCTTGCGCTTCGCCCAGATATAACGGAGGCCAATCTCGAAACACTCCTCCAATGGACCGAGGATGATGCCAAAAAATTAACGGACATCGCGGAGCGGCTGAAAGTAGCCGATCCTTCCACGCTGGCAAAGCAAAAGCGAGCGACCAAGGGGCAGACCGATCAACTTGTCGAAATGCTTCGGACGAGCGCCGAGGCATATGGTGAGCCGAATCTGGCGGCAATCCGAAGTCTTCGTTCGTCATCAGCGAGCAAACGACGAATCGCCACGGAGGCCGCGAAGGTGGCATCCTCGAAACTGGATGGCGTCGGCGGTGAGACCTGGCGCCGAATGTGGGAGGCGGCAAGAGAGTATTCGGGGAACGCTTATCCGGCGGCTCTATTCCCCGTAACCGAAGGGGCGAGATGCGTTCTTTGCCACCAGCAAATCGGACCGGAAGCAGGCAGCCGCTTGCGCGATTTCGAAGCCTTCGTGCAGGGCAAGCTAGAAGCAGAAGCGAGGGCCGCAGAAAGCCAATACGTCAGGGCTCTCAAATCGTTGCCCGACATCCCCTCTGTGGGGCAGATCGAGACCATGTGCGAGGCGGCTGGCCTCGGAACGGAAGAATGGAAGAAATATCTGTCGTCCGTGTGGGAATCGGCGGCAAACACCAAGTTGGCAATCATGTCCGGCGAAGCCTCTGTGGCGGCCCAGTCCTTCCCTGACGTTTCGGAGACGCTGCAGAACCTGCTTGCCTATTCCGGACAGCTTGACGCGCAGGCTATCCAGAACGAAATGGATGCAACCGGCTTCGACCGGACGGCGGCTACCAAACAGAAGACCTCGTTGGAGGCCAAGCAATGGGTCTCTCAGCAGGCGGTTGCGGTTCGCAATGAGGTGGAGCGACTGAGATGGATAAAGGCGTACGACGAGTGGAAGTCTCTTGCAAATTCTCGCATTGTCTCCACCAAGGCCGGTGCTATCTCCGAGAAAGTGATTACAATGGCATATATCCGTCGTTTCAACAATGAACTACGTCTCTTAGGCGCCGGGAGGATCAAGGTCGAACTCGTAAAGACCAAGATCGAAAAAGGCAAGGTTTTACACAGGCTTCAATTGAGAGCCGCGCAGCAACGCCAGCCAATCGATCTCGTGTTGAGCGAAGGGGAGAGAAGAATTATTTCTCTTGCCGCGTTTCTCGCCGACGTGACGGAAAAACCCTACGCCGCGCCGTTTGTGTTCGACGACCCGATCTCATCTCTGGATCACGATTTCGAATGGAGCGTGGCATGTAGATTGGCCGAACTAGCCAAGGAGCGGCAGGTTCTCGTCTTCACCCACAGGCTCTCGCTTTACGGGGCCATGGACGACGCCGCTAGAAAGCAGGGCGATGATTGGCGAAAAAAGCACCTGAACCTGCTATGCATCGAGTCCTATTCCGGAACCTCGGGGCATCCAGTCCCGCAAGCGGTATGGAGCAGCAAAACCGGGGCGGCCAACAACATTTTGCTCGAACGTCTCGGCGCGGCAAAAAAGGCGGGAGAAGCTGGGGGAGGTGAGTCTTACAGAGCTCTGGCGCAGGGTATTTGCAGTGATTTTCGAAAGCTATTGGAACGAACCGTCGAAGACGACCTCCTCAACGAGGTGGTAAAGCGGCACCGCAGAAGCGTGACCACCGACAATCGGATTGGAGTTCTTCATTTGATTTGCCCGGAAGATTGCAAAATGATCGACGATCTAATGACCAAATATTCATGCTACGAACACAGCCAGTCGCATGAGGTCCCCATTTTCATTCCTGAGGAACAAGAGTTGCGAGCCGATATCGAGTCTCTGCGCGATTGGCGGAAGGAATTTTCGGAAAGGCGCAAGGGCGGGTAATCCATCATTCCACTGTACCTGCGCGAAAGGCCGCGCAGTCGGGTGAATTCAACGTTGGCGCTGAAGAGAGCCCCTTTTCAGCCCGATTCCCGGCAAAAAATGGCACAGGTCTAATCTGCGCCATTTTGCCTATTCATGCCTTTGAACAGGTCGACCGCAGCATTCTTTCTTCAGGCCGGCCCGCACCTCGCACCTCGCTGCAGGATTGCAGCACAAAATAGACTTTTGAAAATGTTACGGAGCCCAGTGGGGTAGCACTACGGGGCCACACAATTTACAACACAACTCTGATCTTGATCATTCATTACGCCCGAAACGGGATAGCAAGCCACAGTCGTTAGGACGTTCAAACGCAGAACTGCCCTCTAGGTATGTCGTAACCAGGCGTCCAACAGACGAGACGACATCTTTGTCAGCACTGATGAATCCGATGGGGAGGCTAACAGGGTAAGAGTCAGGCAATGAAACGTGATAAACGACAGCCACAAACTCGCCTTCGAAGTGCATCACCTCGACATTTCCGCCAAGGAAGCCCTCAATCAACCCATAAACCTTATCTGAGTTAGGGTCGAACTCCCATTTCCACTGGCGGGCAGTCTTCTGGTCATCTGGTCCGGAGACAGGCAAATAGATGGCCGGCGAATAGAGCCTCTTCTCTTTCGTGCTTGCCATGCTGAGAATCTCGCTGACCCTCACCTGGAGATTGCTGCTCTTTCCCCAATACGGGTCGCTAGGTGCAAGCCAAAGGAAAGGGGTTTGCCCCACGTCCGCCTTGCTTTCTCTTCTTGCCTTGATGATGGGAGCTAAGTGTTTCTGGAGCAGCCCCCAATTTTCCGACGAATAGATCGGTCCGAGAAAGGTGGTTCTCTTCTCCTGACTATTGGCTTCCAGCCTTGCTAAGTCCTCGAAGAATTGCAGACTGACAGAACTGCCCTTCGAGTCGAAGAGCTTCAACGTCTCGCCGTCCCCAATGTCGAGCATCGCTTTCGCAATCTCCCCAAAATTGCTGGGTCTTCCCAAGCGGTCAAGCTCCAACGAGATTCGCTCATGCACGTAGTCTGAGTTTTTCAGTTTCTCGAAATCCTCCCGCTCGACGCTCCTACCATCCGTATCGACCTTGAACTGAACTGGCAGTCTGACGGGCATCTGCTTAATCTTGTTTACTGAATTCACGGTGTAGACAGTCGGCGAATCCTTCTCATCCTGAGTCAGCGACCTGGAAAGAAATCCCTTTTGCAGAATTTCATGGAACTGACGCTGGAAATGCTTTTCCACCTGCGTCTCGCTACAAGATGCGTTTTCGTCGTCGACCTTGATTGATATACCCGCTTTCGATTTTTCCGACGAGTTATCTTTCCCGAGGCATGAGAAGGTAGCGAGGTCGAAAGACAAGCAAGCCGTGCTGTCTCGAAGCAGCGACAGACGAGGAACCTCACCAAGCTCGGTGAAGTAACCGCTGGATTTCTCCGTAAGCGTCAAACGCCCATTTTCAGATAGTGTCAGTTCACCCCGTTCGACGAGATCATCGATTGCTTCTTGAACCTCCTTGCGTGTAAAACCGAAGAAGGTCGCAACCTGTGACATTGACATCGGCGCCAGGTGGATTAGGCGAAGAACGAACTCCCGAACAAACGGCAGCCCTTTTTGGGTGATGTACGAGAAGTTGATGTTGAAGCGTTGCGCCGGCAACAGGAAGTCAATCTCGTGATAAATCGTTGTGTTTTCCAATGTCGTCACCTTAGCGGGTCTTTTGCGCGGACATGAACTTGTAGCCAGCGTCCTCGCCCATATCGCTCATGTAGGAAACCACCTGTCCGAGAGGCTTGTCCTTGTTGTGGGTCTTCCACATCTCGCCATTGCCGATAATCAGTAATCTATCCATTGCGCGGGACATCGCGACGTTTATTCGATTGGGTGTTCGCAGGAATCCGGGACTCCTCTGCTTGTCGGAACGCGTCAGACTCAGGATGATGATTCGGTTTTCCTTGCCTTGGTAGCTATCGACAGTGTCGATTTTCACCAATGCCTTGAAACCGTCGCTCCAAATCCCTTGGTTGAATTTCTGCCGAATCAAACGCTTTTGTTCGGCATACATGCAGATGACACCGATCAGCGCATCATCTTGGTCCTTGAGATTGAAAAGGTCTGTCAGGAATTGACCACTCTCGGAAATCTGCTTGAGGAGGTCGATAACCTGCTCTGCCTCGCAACGGTTGTAAATACTGACGCCACGGTCGCTCTGGTGGTTTGCATGATCGCCATGCGATGACGTGTCAAGCCAGGTTACGGGGGAACGAAGCGGGTTCGGAGCGCCCCGATAGATATCGGGAATAGCCCGATCTCCATTGTTCAGCTTGCCCTCGTAAAAAGTCTTGGAAACCAGATTGCCGATGGGTGGCGCCATCCGATACTGAGTGAGCAGCGTAGCGCTCGTTTGCTTCCCATATTCAGAATTGAAAGCCCGCGCAAAGTCGCTTCGCAATACTTCGTCAAGCTCGGTGTGCTTGTCGTTGATACCAAGTCGGCGAGCCAAAGCCGCTTTGTGCGCATCGGAATACAGGGGAGGCAATTGCAAATGGTCGCCGACCAGCAGGACGCGCTTCGCCGACTGCATTGCAATCGCCAGTTCGCTGGATATCGAACGAGCCGCCTCATCAATGATTACGAAATCATAGATGTTGTCGTGAATCCCGATATGCCCTTGTCCGATACCGACGCATGTGCCGGTAACCAGTTGTCTCGACCTAGCGTAGAACTCGTCGAAATTGACCCTCTCCGCCGACAGGGCGTCCTGGATGTCTCGGGATATCCTTGCCAACGCCCGAACCCTTCTGGCTTCATTTGGTCGGACGCCATATTCAGAGCAGAGATTAGAAAGCAGGATGGACTTCGCCGCCGAAATTTTGCTTTCCTGGGTAAGAGCAATGCCGTAGTCCACGTGGAGCTTGGTGCGGATAGTTTCATCCAATTCGACCACGATCGGTTTGAGGGCTTTGAAATCGTCCTCGTCGCCAATGTTCTCGAAATTCTTGAGCAGTGATTCAAGATGGTCAATCTGCTTGAATAGTTTCAACTCCGCTTCGACGACCTTGGAAATGAATTCAGCGTCGAGACCCAGCGCATCGGATAGAGCAGCGACACGGTAGCGATATTCGGCGTTAAACAATTCGCGCTTTTCGGCGGTGATGGCATGGGAGTAGACGTCTTTCAGACCGTGCGAAACTGCCCCTTCACGGTTGCTGAACCTAACGACTTCCAGCGAAGTACCCAACCTTCCGCAGTGCTTCCTTATCCGCTCTGCAGCCGTGTTGACCGCCTCGTGAGACTGACTGACCAGTAGAATTCTTCGCACATCCAGTTTTTCGACGAGGAAGTGGACGAATGCAGCAATGAACTCCGTCTTCCCTGTTCCAGGCGGTCCTTGCAAAAGTGAAAGAGGTCCGTAGTTCAGCAGCTTGGTAAATGCCTCACGCTGTTGCGCGTTGAGGCTAATCTTGTTTCCATGCTGGTCTTCGCGGTCGTATTTGGCGAAGTCCTCATCAGTAACCGAAATGTTAAAAGCTGTCGCATCCTTGTTGCAGGAGGGGTCGAACAAATCGAGTAGCTCTGGCAACACCCCTTCCCTATCAAGCAACCTTTCAAGCGCAGCCTTCCGTTTGCGGTATGAAGCCCTGTCTTGTTTCGTCCGGAAAAAAACAGGGTCGCCATCCTTCAGACCGTAGGCAGAGCTACGAACTTTATTCAGTCGAACTTCATTCAACGCCGATTTTTTGAGCAAGACTTCCCCGATGACTTTCTCCGCTCCATCCTGATCAATAAGAAGAGCCTCGATCTCATCCGTGCTTGCGAAAGCACCAAGCGGATCGATATCCGCCTCGTAAGGAAGTATCAATTCAGAATCGGTATCCGATGGCTTAATCGAAGCACCATTCAACTCGATATTCGGGCTTGATTCGGTCTCCGTGGCAAGGATTGCCCGCCAAAGTGCCTGTGTCGAAATATCGAACGAAATATCGGAACGGTCTTCCCCTACGGAAGCTGCCGCCCTTTCGAATACATCTTTGAGTTGTTGGCTCAACCTCGATTCATCAATTCCGGTCGAAACCGTCTGAAGCATCTCGATTGCACGATGAAACGCGTCATCATTGCGAAGATGTTCAGACAGGCTGGAAAGTTGAGCCGGTCGTCCTGGCTTGATGCGAATCGCCGTGCTGATTTCGAATTGGCTTTCCTCTGCCACTCTGAAATTGACATCAGATCTGATTCGAGGGGGCAACCCTCCGACAAAGCAGCATTGTTCCTTGTCATAGAAGGCGCAGAAGGTTCCACCAATGCCAGCAAAGGTGACCAAGAGGACGTGCTCACCCTTCTTGGAGGCTTCAACCTTGACGAAGAGATGACCGTTATCGGGAAGAATCGTCGTCTGCTCATCGACCCCATTAAGAAGTATCTCGACAAATTTCTGCTCTTGAACGCCTGCTGCGGAAGTTAGTGCCTTCTTGAACCGCCCAAAATCCTTGAAGCCGAATTCGACGTCATTCAATTCCGATTGAATCGCATCCGAGACTCTCGGATAGGCTTTGGACTCCTCGCCCCACTCTAAGCCGAGCAATTCGCATGACATTCGAAGCACCGCAAAGATATCCCGCTGTTCGGATGAGCTTCCGTCGATGTTCTCCGGGCTATATCGATGGTTTCTCGCTTCGGCAGTGTTGTGGGAAAAATCCGGAATATCTATCAGGTACACATTCCCGTTTTCCTTATCCAGCATCACGTTGCGGGGATGAAGGTCGCCGTGCGAAATCCCGAGTCCATGAAGATGCTCGACAGCATCGGTCAGCTTCTCTATAACCCCTAATTTGTCGGAGTCATTGATTGCAGCATTAGCCCACGTCGTCCCATCAATCACGTCGATCACCAGATACATGCTGCTGGACCTTGCCGCGAGTCCATATTCATGAATTCGTGGCAGGTAAGTGGGATTTACTGCTGCTAGCTTATCCAAGCGCTTCAAAAACGTAAGGATTCGGAAATTGCTTACCGGATCATCTCCCTTGCTGCCAACATTCAACCAAGCTTTGACGAGCCTTCCCTCTGAGACATAGACCTCTTTATCATCAGTCGAAACCAGAAACTCGCTCTCGTCTGGAAACTGCCGCGTATGATTTATGGGATGGCGATAGGCTTCCAGTTCAGAATCGTCGAAGGTTGGTACCGACTCGCCCTGCGGTTCTGCACGCTTCAAGGCATCGAAGAATGCCGATGCATCCTTGAATCTCCCTGTCACTGCATCAAGAAGAACGTCCGCATACCATTCACTGCTTGATAGCATCTCGTTCTGAATGTTCTCCAAGCTCTTCGGAGACATTCTTTGAGCTGTCAGTAGATGCCACGCCACAAGCCCAAGAGCATGCACGTCCTGCTGAAATGGGGTCGATGTTGAGCCATCCAACATCTCTTTCACCTCGACAGCTCCTACCGAAAGACTGCTCCGATAATCACCGACCGTTCCAATCGGTTGGTGGTATGCGGATATGAAATTGGAGAGAGCAATTTCCTTCGAAGGCGACAACCACAGACTATGGTCTGCAATGTCTCGGTGGGCAATCTTGATCTCATGCAGGTCACCGAACTTCGCGATGAGCAGCTTCGTGAGGTTCAGTCGGTCAGTCTGGGTAAAGGACTGACCATATTTGCCCACGAATTCGTTGAACCTAACATGCCCAGGAGGAAGCTCATAAACCTCGCTGTACTGGGACGTAACTTCATCCTTTTCGAAGCTTGTCAGCGAGCGTAGGCAGTGGTTGTACAGGTCGCGATTCTGGTGGTTGATGAACTGCAACACCTCCCGCTCGCGAGAAACGATTTCAGCCCTGCCCTGTGGCGTAATGGCTTTGTTGCCTTGGAGCTTCTTGAAGTTCCAGACCCGCAGCAGAGCCTCGGCACCCTTCGAGATTTCCGAGCTTGCCAGATACTCTTTGTATACAAAATTTGGATGCTCGAAAATTTCCTCGACTGCTGTGTATCCTCCGATTTTCAGGGCCTTCGGTGCTGTATTGCCCTTCAAGAATAGCTCGTCAAAGACCGGAATGTCTTGATTTAAGACTTGCGAGTCGGGATGCGGGCGGAAGTATTCGTTGAACTTACCTTTGTCCGAGAACCGTAAGAACTCTTTCAGGGAAATCGTGTGTTGAAGGTCGACCTCAGGAAGCTGACTAAAATCAGCATTTCCAGTCATGACGACAAAAAAATGGACTCGCGGCAGGTACTTCTTGTTGGTAAAGCGAGATGAAAGCCGTTTAAGCTTGTTGTCCAGCAAGAATTTTTTGTTTCTTGTGACGACGACGGGCGAACGACCCATATTCTTCTCGCCCTTGAACCAGACATCCCCGTTTGCAGTTACGGGTTCATGGTTCCAATCCTTCAACTCGACGATGATGACGTTGCAGTGTGTGACGATAACTAGATCAAACTCACCTTCCTTGCCCTTGGAATCGACGAACCTGAACCCCGCATATCCTTTCCAGGTTTGGTTTTGGGGACGTCCGAGCTTGTTTTGAAGCTGGTCTCGTAGGGAGTTTCCTCCACCTTGAAACTTACCAGCTGGGAGAGCATCCGCGAACGCCGCCTTGATCTTATTGATTGCTTCGATTTCTTGTTCTTGTAGTCCGCCGTCCCAAATTTCGATGTCCAAGGTGCTTCCTTTTATCCCATTACCGAATTAATCAATTTGCCGGAGGAATTTTACATGCCAAACAGTTGCCTCGTCTGTGCGCTTCTTCACCCAGCAAACCTTCCCGGCCACTGTCAGCAATTAGCGACAATGAAGACCTATTCTTTGATGTGCACCAGAGGCGGCTTTGGCCGAGGACTTGTCGGTGAGCAGTTGTCACGGACGGTTGCTCAACTCAGTTACCTGCCCTTGAAACATCGAATGGACGAAGGTCCGGGTTGGGTCGGTAACAGACATTGATCTCACCGGCCCTGATCGTGCGCTCCACTATATAAGCAACCGCCTAATACAACCCCTCCAGCGCCGTTACCGCATGCAGCCGCACGATCTCCACGTGCCTTGCTCTCCGCCTTCCCCTTGACCTCGCCAACTTCCCCCACCCATACTCCCGCCGTCGCCTAAACAGTGGTGACCGGGTTTGACAGCTCGATGAATCCAGGCGGATATCCGGCCGCATTGCGGCCGTTTTTATTCGTCACGCCCTTGGTGCGCCCTGATTTCATGATCAATGGCGGGCCGGGTGGGGTGACGTAGCGTAGCCATCTACCCAGGAGTTCCATCATGGCTGTTCAAGCTCCAGCGCGTGCAGATCTGCACGCCTCTGCTTCATTCCCACCGCCCGCATCGCTTCGTGCTTGCCACTCCGCAAGGAGGGCCGAGCGATGAGTACGTCGATGCAGTTTTCCGCTTCGCCCGACACGCTGTACGAATTGGCCGACAGTGCGAATGCCATGGTCGTCACCGATCAGCTCACGGCCCGCCTCGCGCAGTTGCATGCGATGCTGGCGGCGACCCATGGCAACGCGGGCATTACTTTCCGCCGCCTCGATCATGAGCATCAGGAGCATTACCTGTGGGCCTGCTACATGCTGGCGGCAGAAACGCGGGAATTGATGACGGCGCTGGCGGAGAAACAGCGCCTTGCGGCGTTGCCGGTCGGATAGGCATCCGGAGGAACGGGCCGGATCACCGGCCCCTCACACCCACGACCGATACATCCAGAACGACTCATCCTCGGTGAAGCGGCGGGGTTCGCGGCTCATGTGGACCTGATCGGCGAAGCCTTCGTCCTGGGCGAGGGCCGCCCATTCGAAGGGGCGGCCGTTCTCGTAGCGTTCCCGCGCTGCGAAGAAGATGCACCTCGGTGCGCACGAGGGCCTGCCATTCGCGCAGGGCGCGTCCGCTGAAGATCAAATCAATAAGGCAGCATGTAGTATGCGCGGCAAGAGGAAATCATGAGGACGGTGGTATGTCGATCGAGTCAGAAGAGGGCGCGGCGCGGCCTTCACAAAATAGTGAATTGAAGATTCCTCAGGGCGAAACACAGGCTGTATCGGAGCTGCGCTGGCAATCAGAGGAACTACATCATGAGAGCGAGCTGTACTTAAAACTGGCTGCTCAAGCGACCAATCTCGGCGCTTTCAGCCGCGATCTGAAAAATGGCTTGGCCTTCTGGTCCCCGGAAATGCGGGAGATTCTCGGCGTGCCCGACGACTACCCTGATCCTCCTTACAACATGATTCCGGATTTTATTCATCCGGACGACCGTGGTCGCGTACAGGCGAAGTACGAGCGGGTATTCGATCCCACCGGAGATGGCCGGATAGATGATGAGCACCGCATCATAAGACCAGATGGCAGCATCCGCTGGGTCCGACTCATGGGGCAGGCGGAGTTCCAGGGAGAGGGCTCGCGACGGCAGGCTGTTCGGTTGCGAGGGTTTATCCGCGACATCACGGAACACAAGCTGTCGGAGATAAAACTCGCCGAGAGCCTTCACCTGCTGGAGCTTGCGCTTTCAGGTGCCGAATTGGGAACATGGGATATGGATATCGCCAGTGGAAAGTGCGCCTACGATGAACGCTATTCCGCCATGCTCGGATACCAGCTGGATGAGATTGCACCGACGATGGAGGGGTGGATGCACCTTATCCATCCCGATGATCTTCCGGTGGTTAACGAGGCGGTCCGAACCCATATGGCGGGCGAAACGCGCATCTATGAAGCCGAGTTTCGCATGAGACACAAGGACGGACATTGGCTGTGGATTCTGTCCCGCGGGAAGATCACCCATGACGAAGCCGGCCAGCCGATCCGCGCGACAGGAACGCTTCAAGACATCAACAATCGCAAGCGCCTCACGACGGAAGGCAGCGAACTGATCCGCAGAGTCGGGGAGCTCATCGCCAGGCTTGACGGGCAATCCGTTGGACCCGCAAGCGAATCTGCAGGTGGAGCCGGAACCAGGGCAGGAGCGTTGCGGATCCCGGGTCAGATTCGTTTGAGCGGTCGCAACCGCGAAGTGCTTCAGTTGATAGCAGAAGGAAAAACCACGTCCCAGATCGCTGAAGCGCTGGGGGTCTCGGTCGGAACGGCGGCAACGCACCGGCGCAACTTGATGCGCAAGCTGGGGCTGAAGAACAAAGCCGAACTGATTCGTTACGCTTTCAAGAACAACATCGTTACTTTGTGATGTGAATAGCGATGCACTACCATCTTTCCGGTAAGTATTTACCGGTTTTGGTAGATATCCACTGCTCGTCCAGTTCGATAAGCTCTGATCGAAAGTAAGCGGAGCCGTGCTTCAAGTTGTTACTGTTTCTTTGTCCATCCCGGATAAATTTCCGCGTGAGGCGAGGGCGTTGATTGGCTCAATGGATTTGACGAAGAGAAGATCAGGGGGCTGAACGTTCAGGCGCCGTAGCCGAGTGGCTGATGTCTCAGTCACCGAGGTCGATTCCGGCGAAGACTTGATTCTTTGACCCCTCGGCGAATGAAATTATCGTTGGGCACACAGCAGGCAGATTAGTCAAGGGCCGTTGCCATGCAGTACTTGGCGAATGGCAGACCATAAAAACAATTGCCAATTTCTGGCGATTTGTCGTTGTGTGAGATGGGAGGGGGGAAATGACTTCAAATACCTCGGCCGGCGGTTGGACGCTGCGGAAGCGTTTTTCGATTGCGCTGGGAACGATTGCTGTTGTTATCGTGACATCGCTGTATGGAGTGCGCCTCATGGGCAAGGCGGCGACATTCCATTTTCTTGAGCGCAATCACATGGAACTGGCGCTGCGTATCGATGCGGCACTCGCCAACGTTGAGAACGAAGCGAAGAACGCTGGCAATACGCGTATCGAGGACATCGCCGATCAATTGAAGCAGACACGTAAGACCGCTGTTGAAGCCGACAACGAGATCTTTGCCTTTGAACAGTTTCTATTCCGCGCGTTAGGTTTCGGCCCCTTGATCGATCTGCCAAAAAAGGACATCAGCGATGTCGAAGGCATGGAAGGCGTCCTTGCAGCCTATTCGGTCAAAGCGGGAGCAATGCCAAGAGAACTGGCCGTGCAGTTACGTCCGGGAATGAACGCCATTCTCGAGAACTCGATTCAATTCGCGCCCCTGACGTCGGACGCAGCGCGTTTCATCAAGATCACGGTCTCCATTCTTTCGCTCATCGGCGCAGCGATTCTGATGGCCACCGCAATCAGCTTGCGGCAACGCACCTTGCAGCCGTTAGCAACGGCGATCGCTGCTGCCCAACGGGTCGCCAGCGGTGATTTGACTGAAGAAATTGAGGCTAGAGGCAACGATGAAGCGGGGATGTTAATGACCGCCCTTGGCTCGATGGTCAGCGCGTTGCGAGAGTTGGTCAAGGAGATCAACACGGGTGCCAACGACGTGGTACAAAACGCGGAACGGATCAGCGTCGCCTCCCGGGAAGTCAGCCTCGCTGCCGAACACCAGGCCGATGCAACATCTGCCATGGCTGCAGCCATTGAAGAACTGACCGTCAGTTCCAACCACATTTCGGCAAGCGCCAGCGATACCGAACAGGATTCGCTTGCTGCAATGACAGAAGCCGCCGAAGGCAGCCAGCGGGTCGAACAGGCGACCATTGCCATTCAGAAGATTGCGGCGACGGTTGCCGAAGCCGCCCGGCAGATTCACGAACTGGAAGATCGGACCAAGCAGGTTTCGTCCATCGCCAACGTCATCAAGGACATTGCCGGGCAGACCAATTTGCTGGCCCTCAATGCCGCCATCGAGGCGGCCCGCGCCGGTGAGCAGGGACGTGGCTTTGCCGTGGTGGCAGACGAAGTCCGCAAGCTCGCCGAACGAACATCATCGGCGACCATCGAGATCGAGCAGATGATCGTCGGCATTCAGAAGGACACCATCGGCGCCGTCTCGGCCATGAACTCCGCACTACCGGAGGTCGAACAAGGTGTCGAACTGGCCGGTTCAGCCTCCGATTCCCTGCGTGCCATTGAAGTCGGGGCTGGCCGTACCCTGGGACGCATCCGCGAAGTGGCCAATGCCACCCGGGAACAGAGCTCGGCGAGCACCTCGATCGCCCAACGTGTCGAGACCATTGCCCAGATGGTTGAGGAAACCTCTTCAACCATGCGGGGCACGGCGGAAACAGCTGATCAACTGGAACTCATTGCCCACGGACTGAAAGGCAAGATCGAACGTTTCCAGGTTTGATATCTGACGAGACAAACTGGTCTGCATCTACGCCATGAGTCAATTCGGCAGATTCAAGGGCCTCTTGCTTCCGGTCTTCGTTGTCATCCTCATGGCGGCGGCGGTTTTGTACTTACTCGGCAGTATTGCGAACATGACAGAGCGCTTGCCTTTGGGGAGCTTGGTCTCGGAACGGAGTTCTTCCGCCTTGCCGCTTGACGTTTCCCGCGTTGATGCTGTGTTGAGTCAATATCTGATGGCAGCCATATTGATCTTCTTCTTGGGGGTTACCTTACTGCTGTTGTTAGCCTTGTTCTTGCAAAGGCAACGCCGTCTCGACGTTATCCGCCGCCACGAACAGCAATTGCGAGCCAGCGAGGAATTGCTGAGCCAACGTACGAACGAATTGGCCTATCGCGAGGCCGTATTCAGCTCACTGTTCGATCACTCGGACTTTCTCATCGGAGTCCTGGACGAGAACCTCAGACTGATCGAGGTTAACCGGAACGCATTGGACATCATTGAGATGCCCGCCGAGAAGGTCATCGGCCGACGCTTTATTGATACCCCTTGGTGGACCGAGGCCGACAAGGTCAAGTTGAATGCGGTGCTGGATCGTGCGCTCAACGGCAGCATGGCCAGCCTTGAAGCGGTACATCCAAGACCCGATGGAACCTGGATCACGGACCTTTTCCACGCCTTGCCGGTACGGGTTGGCGAAAGACGTCTGGTCACGGTCATCGGCATGGACATCTCCGACCGCAAGCAGGCCGAGGCTGCCCTTGAACAAAGCGAAACCCAACTACGCCGCCTGTTTGAGCTTGCTCCGATCGGTATTGCGCTGAATGATCTTGAAACGGGCGCATTTCTTGAAATCAATAGCGCGCTGTATGCCCCAGCAGGTTATACCCAGAAGGAGTTCACGTCCCTCTGTTACTGGGACCTCACGCCCAAGGAGTACGAGGCTCAGGAAAAGCAACAATTGGAGAGTTTGAAAAGGACCGGTCGCTACGGCCCTTACGAAAAGGAGTTCATCCGCAAGGACGGGCGCCGCTACCCCGTATTGCTTAACGGCATCGCGGTGCACGACGCACGAGGACGGGAGCTGATCTGGTCAATTGTTGAAGATCTGACGGAACATAAATGTGCTGTTGCCGAGCTTGAGCAACACCGTTTCCACCTTGCGGAACTGGTCGAGGCGCGTACTGCAGAACTTACCGCAGCCAAGAACGTCGCCGAAGCCGCGAGTCGGGCCAAAAGTACCTTCCTTGCCAACATGAGCCACGAACTGCGTACGCCGATGAACGCCATCGTTGGCCTCACTCACCTCCTGCGTCGTGCCTCGCCGCGGCCGGAGCAGGATGACAAACTGGGCAAGATCGCCTCTTCGGCCGACCACCTGCTGGGTGTCATCAACGACATCCTCGATGTGTCGAAGATCGAGGCCGACAAACTGGTGCTGGAGAAATCCAACTTTGAACTCGAAGCGCTGCTGAACCGCATCTGCTCGATGTTGATGGATCAGGTACGTGAGAAAGGCCTGGAACTGGCGATCGACATCCAGCCAGGACTCAGCTTTTTCAATGGCGATGCGTCGCGCCTGGGGCAGGCCCTGTTGAACTATCTGGGCAACGCGGTCAAGTTTACCGAGCGCGGGGTCATTACCCTGCGCGTCAGGCTGGTCGAGGAGGCTGCTGACGATGCTCTTCTGCGCTTCGAGGTGCAGGACACTGGCATCGGTATCGCTCCTGAGGTGTTGGCGCGCCTGTTCCATGCCTTCGAGCAGGCCGATAATTCGACCACGCGCAAATACGGCGGTACCGGTCTCGGCCTGACGATTACCCGCCGCCTTGCGAATTTGATGGGCGGAGAGGCCGGTGTCGAAAGCACGCCAGGTGCGGGAAGCACGTTCTGGCTGACAGCCCGTCTGGCACGGGTCAGCAAGAGCGCGGCGTACGGCCGAATTGCCGAGTTGGAAGGATTGCGCGCGCTGGTGGTCGACGACACGCCGGTATCGCGCCTGGTACATGTCCAGTTGCTGCGTACGGTCGGTGTCGACAGCGAAGCCGTGGCCTCGGGTACAGAGGCGCTCGCAGTCATCATGACAGCGGACCGGGAGGGCCAGCCCTTCGACTTGGTGCTGATAGATTTGAACATGCCCGACATGAGCGGTTTCGAAGTTCTGGCCACAATGAACCAGCAGGAGTTGCAGCACTTTCCCGTTAGCTGGCTAGTGACCGCGTCGGGTAACGAGACCATCGCGGTTGATGCACGCATCGCTGGCTTCGACGAGGTTCTGCTCAAGCCTTTGTCTACAGCCGCGCTGGATGCGGCGCTGCGGACAAGCCTGGATGCCCTGCTGAATACGAAACCCTCCGGGGTGGCAACACCTGCTGCTGCAGAGCCGGATATCACTGCCCAGCTACGGCGCGACCATCACAAAGCACGCTTGCTGCTGGTTGATGATGAGCCCTTGAATCGTGAAGTCGAGCTGAATCTGCTTGAAGACATCGGCTGGAGGATCGACACGGCAGCTGATGGTAAGCAGGCGCTCGACATGGCGACCGAAACTGACTACGACCTGATTTTGATGGACATGCAGATGCCGGTCATGAATGGACTGGACGCCACGCGGGCGATCCGTAAGCTGCCAAACCGGCAGGCTGTATCCATCCTGGCAATGACTGCGAATGCTTTCAGCGAAGATCGCAGAGCCTGCCTGGAGGCTGGTATGAACGATTTTCTGATCAAGCCCGTGGAGCCCGCGAAGCTGTTCGAGATGCTGCTCAAGTGGCTGACGCAGAAAAACAGGAGTTGATGGCTGCGCTGGTGGAGAAACAGCGCCTTGCGGCGTTGCCGGTTGGGTAGGCATCAGGAGGAACGGGCTGGATCACCGGCCCCTCACACCCATAACCGATACATCCAGAACGACTCATCCTCGATGAAGCGGCGGGCGAATTCAGTGGGGGCGAAGCCGGTGATGCGGCGGGATTCGCGGCTCATGTGGGCCTGGTCGGCGAAGCCTTCGTCCTGGGCGAGGGCGGCCCATTCGAAGGGGCGGCCGTTCTCGTAGCGTTCCCGCGCCGCGAAGAAGACGCCCTCGGTGCGCACGAGGGCCTGCCATTCGCGCAGGGAGCGTCCGCTGAAGGTCTTGATGCGCCGTTCGACCTGCCGGGGGCTGTGGGTCTGCCGCCAGTCGCGGGCCTGCAGGGCGAGGCGCTCGACCCAGTGGCGGCCGAGCTGGCGCAGTGAGGGTGTGGTTGAGCTGCGCCCCTGCAGGGCCTGCCAGTGGAGGGCCAGGTGTTGTTCCAGCACGGCCAGCGTGGTGGCGTCGTCGGGGGCGTGGGCCAGTGCGTCGAGAAAGGGGCGCCAACGGGCGTCCAGCACTGCGTCGGCGGGGACGAAGCGGTCGTGGATGGCGCCCAGGTCCAGGTCGAACAGGGCCCGCGCCACATCGGGGGTGAAG
This sequence comes from Pseudomonadota bacterium, assembly GCA_018241685.1. Classification (GTDB taxonomy): domain Bacteria; phylum Pseudomonadota; class Gammaproteobacteria; order Burkholderiales; family Rhodocyclaceae; genus Zoogloea. The sequence goes on along the minus strand of JAFEDJ010000054.1, from coordinate 5,379 downwards.
CACACCACGCCGCCGCGCCCGCAGGTCGGCGCCCAGCTTACCCGTGGGCGGGACTGGCTGCCGGAGATGACCACCGGCTTGCCGAAAGGGGTCCAGCGGCCTTGGTCCGCGTCCGGCTCGACGAGTCCGACATCCATCTCCTGGAACCAGGACAGGGAGATCAGTGGCGAGGCCGGGAAGTGTGACAGGCGCTGGGCGTCGCTGAGGGCGACGCCGCGGGTGTCGCGACACAGCACCGCCACGATGGCCCCCTGCAGGGCTGGCGGGGCGGGGTACAGCCGGGACCATGGGGCCGGATCGTCGGCAGGCCGCCGCGGCGCGCGGGTCAGCGGATGGGGGCAGGTGGCGGAGGGCGGCGGGCACGGGGACATGGGCCGACAGTATAGGCAGCGGCGCCGTCGAGGACATGTCGTTTGCGTTCAAGACGGCCCCGCTGGGCGGGTCAAGAATGGCCGCCATGAACACACCGACCTCGCCCCGCTGTCCGATCCATTCGGGTTCTTCGTCCCCGGCGCCGCTGTCCGGCGCGCCGGGATCCTGGCCTCCGGGCCCCACCGCTGGTGTTACGGGCTGGAGCCTGCTGCGGCGCATGTCGCGTGATCTGTTCGGCGAGCTGTCCGCCTGGCAGGCGCAGTTCGGCGACGTGGTGCATCTGCGCATCTGGCCGGAGCACCAGGTCATCGTCACCGACCCGCAGCTGGTGCGCGAGCTGCTGGTCAGCCACCACGATGCGCTGATCCGTTGGGAGCGCGGCATGCGCGTGTTTGCCCAGCTCCATGGGCATAGCGTATTCATCGCCGAAGGGAAGGCCTGGAAGGACAAGCGCCATGCGTTGCAGCCGGCTTTCTCGGGCAAGGCCGTGGAGGCCTTCGTGCCGACCATTGCCGCCGCCACGGCCGCGGCGCTGGATCGTTGGCCGGCGGATGGCACGCCGTGGCAGATCGAGAGCGCGCTGACTTCGCTGACGATGGACGTGATCCTGCGCATGCTCTTCTCGAGCGAGATCGGCGACGAGGCGCGGGTGGCCGAGGAGGCGGTGCGCACGGTCAGTGCGGTGGCCAATGCGGAGTTCTACTGGCCGGTCAGCGCGCCTGACTGGATGCCCTGGAAGCGCGCCAAGCGGCAGGCGCTGGCGGCGCTGAACGGCCTCGTCGAGCGCCATCTGCAGGCCCGTCTGAAGCAGCCGGAGGACGCCTGGCCCGACGACCTGCTGGCCCGCCTGCTGCGGCTGCACAGGGACGACGGGCAGGCTTGGCCGCTGCAGGCGGTGCACGACGAATGCATGACGACCTTCCTCGCCGGCCATGAAACCGCCGCTGCGACGCTGAGCTGGTGGGCCTGGTGCATGGGGGCCCATCCGGAGGCCCAGGCGGCGGCTGCGGCAGAGGTCCGGCTCGGCCTTGGCGATCGGCCGCCATCCGCTGCCGATCTGCCGCAGCTGCCCTATCTGGCCCAGACGGTGCAGGAGACGTTGCGCCTCTACCCGACGGCGCCGATGCTTAACAGCCGGCGTTCGACCCGGCCGATTGCGCTGGGGGACTGGTATTTCCCGGCGGGGACGATGTTCATGCTGCCGGTGCTGCTGATGCACCGCGATGCGCGCTGGTTTCCGGAGCCGTTGCGCTTCCAGCCCGAGCGCTTCGGCCCTGAGGCGGCGGAGTTTCCGCGCGGTGCTTATCTGCCCTTCGGCGCCGGCCCCCGGGTGTGCCTCGGCCAGCATCTGGCGCTGACCGAGATGAAGGTGATCGCCGCGATGATCCTGCAGCGCTATGTGCTGTCGGCGCCCGACGGCATGGCGCCGCCGCAGCTGCGCTTCCATGTGTCCCTGAGGCCGGAGCGGGCACTGCAGTTGCGGGTGAGCCCCCGCCAGCAGCCGGGCTATTCGACGGCGACTGCGGGCTGAGTGGTCGCGAGGGTGAGGAAGCGCGCGAAGTCAGCGGCCGTCAGCGGACGGCTGTACAGGTAGCCCTGCATCACGTCGCACTCGCAGGTGACCAGGAAGGCGCGCTGGGACTCGGTTTCGATGCCTTCGGCGATGACCCGCAGGCCGAGGCTGTGGCCCATCGCGACGATGGCCCGCACGATGTTGCGGTCCGCCTCGCTGGCGTCCAGGTCGGTGATGAACATCCGGTCGATCTTGAGGGAGTCGATCGGAAAGCGCTTCAGGTAGCCCAACGACGAATAGTCCGCGCCGAAGTCGTCGAGGGCGATGCGTACGCCGAGGCGGTGCAGGGCATCCATCACGGCGAGCGTCTCGGCCTCGCCGTTGACCGCGACCCGCTCGGTGATCTCAAGCACCAGGCGTTCGGGCGGTAACTGGGTCTCGGCCAGGATGTCACGGATCGTGTCGGTGAGGCCGGATTCGTGGAACTGGTTGGCCGACAGGTTCACCGCGATGTTGATCGGCGGCAGGCCTTCTTCCCGCCAACGACAGGCCTGCCGGCAGGCCTCCTCGATGACCCAGCGCCCTACGTCTACGATGAGGCCGGTGTCTTCCAGGATGGGAACGAACTCCAGTGGCGAGATCGGGCCCAGCGTGGGGTGCCGCCAGCGCAGCAAGGCTTCGGCGCCGACCACGTGGCCGTCCGAGATGGAGGCCTTGGGCTGGTAGTGCAGCTCGAACTCCTGGCGGGGCAGGGCCTGGTGCAGCGCGCTTTCCAGGATCAGCCGGCGTTGGCCGACCTGATGCATGTCCGGTGTGTACAGGCTGTAGGCACCGCCGCGGCGCGCCTCCACCTGCAGCAGTGCGGCGGTGGCGGCGAGCAGCATGTGCTCTGCGTCGGCGTCGCTGGAACGGCGCGGGCAGGCGCCGATGCGGCTGCTGATCGCGATGCGGTAGTCGCCGAGCTCGAAGGGTGGCTCCAGGCTGTGGTTGAGGCGCTTGGCAATGGCGGCCAGGCCGGCCTCGCTGTCGCAGTGGGGCAGGGCCAGCGCAAAGCTGCCGTCGTCCAGGTGGGCCAGAAAGTCCTCGGGGCCGACCTGCGTGGCCAGGCGCCGGGCCATCTCCTGCTGCAGTTTGTGACCGGCGTCGGGCAGCAGGGCGCGGATCGCGTGGCTGCGGCGCCCCACCTCGATAAGCAGCAGGGCTGCGTTGGCCTGCTCGTGCAGCAGGGCTTCCAGGTGCAGTTCCAGGCGGGCCCGATTGGGCAAGCCGGTGACCGGGTTCTGTTCGGCGCGCTGCTGCAGCGTGGCCCGCGCGGTGCGCAGCTCCGCCTCGGCCCGGGCGTGGGCGATCTCCCGTTCGAGGATCGGCAGCAGCTTGGGCAGGTCGTGCTTGGCCATGCAGTCGCGGGCGCCGCGGTGCATGGCCTCCACGGCCTCGGCGGTCTCCATCGTGCCTGACATGACGATCACCGGCATCGCCGGTCTGCCGCCGCCGGCGGCCCCGATCATGTCGAGGGCGATGAGGGCGTCCAGGTCCGGCAGGTGGTGGTCGCAGACGATCAGGTCCCAGCTTCCGTCGCGCAAGGCGGCACTCAGGCCGGCGCGGTTGGCGACACGGCTGAGCTGGGCCGGTATCGCGCTGTCGAGCAGCGCCAGGCGCAGCAGCTCGGCGTCGTCGTCCGAGTCTTCGATCAGCAGGATCTGCAGCACGGCGTTCTCCTTGGGCATGGCTTTGCTCACTCAGCGCAGGGGCAGGCAATGAATGGGGGCGGCGATCTTCTCACGCCTGGGCTTGCAGCGGGCTGCCTCCGCGGCGCAGGCCGCCGCCCACCGGCAGCTCGTCGAACCAGTTGATGAAGCGCATCACATCGGCGCCCTGGTAGATGGCGCCATGTTGCGGACAAAGCATGTCGATCGGCAACTGGCTGACCCGCTCGCACCAGTCGCGCTTGGCTTCCGCCGAACCCATCCAGCGGCGGTGGAAGCCCTCGGCCTGGCGGATGTGCTGGTCGAAGTCCTCGACGAACAGCGGGTAGTCGCCGGTGAGGCGGGCGGCCCCCACGTCACCGCTGAAGAGGATGCGGGCCTTGCGGTCGTACAGGTGGAAGTTGCCGGACGAATGCAGGTAATGGGCCGGCAGGGCCTCCAGGTTCAGGCGCCCGAGGCGGATCGTACAGCCCTCGTCGGGGATGTCGATGAAGGTGTCGCCCTTGCCGCCGAAGTGGGGCACGAATTCCGACCACAGCCAGCTCAGGTGGCACTTGAGCGCCGGGTTGAACTCCAGCCACAGGGCCAGCGACGAGATGATGTCCGGGTCCTGGTGGGAGGCGAACAGGGCTTCGATGTGGCGCGGATCGACGGCGGCGGTGAGGGCCGAGAAGACCGCCGAGAAGATCTCTGAGCCGCCCGGATCGGTGAGCAGCGCGCGCTGGCCATCGACGATGAGGTATTCGTTGGTGTCGATCAGGTAGTCCGGGCGCTTCGGGTCGCGGGCGACGACGATCCATTGGTGGGCGCCATCCTGGAAGATCGGGGTGGTTGTTTTCATTATTGTTCCTGTCGGGCGTGGAGGGCCGGCTTAGGCGGCGTGGTGGGCGAGGGCCCGACGCAGCTGCTTGATGGTCTGCAGGATGGTGACGATGGCGTCTTCGATCTCGTCGGCGACCTGGCGCAGGCTGGCGGCCAGGGCCTGGCCATAGACGGCCTCGATCTTGGCCGCGCGGGACAGCGCGATGCCGGTGTTGCACAGGCGCAGGGCGTGGTCGAGGCGGTTGCCGAGGCCGAACCAGCGCTCGCTGCCGTCGCTGTCGATGCGTGCCTGGCGGGCTTCGATGCGCGTGGCGGCGCCAGCCAGGTGGGGCTGGATGGCGGCCGGGATCTGGTCGAGATGGGCCACGTGCAGCCGGATGCGAGCCGACTCGGCGACCGAATGGACCAGGTCGCCGATGAAATCGCCGAGCTCGTGCATCTGCCGGTCGAGCTGGCCGCTGAACTGGCGCAGCTCGCCGGAGACGATGCCGAAGCCGCGGGCCTGGCTGCCGGCCTGCTTGGCGGCCAGCATCGCGTTGAGGGCCACCAGGTTCACCTGGCTGGACAGGGCAGTGACCTGGCGGATGCCGGCGCTGATCTCCACGACCAACTGCAGCGAGTGTCCTCCGGTGGATGACGGAATTTCCATTGACGTCCTTGTCAGCGGTGGCCGGCCGGCGTTGCGGTCCGGAAGTAGGCCACCAGTTGTTGCAGTTGCTCGGCTTGAGCGCTCATTTCCTCGGCGGTGGCGGCCAGTTCTTCGGAGGCCGCGGCGTTCTGCTGGGTGACCTGGTTGAGCTGGTGCATCGCGGTGCTGATCTGGCCGACGCCGCCGGATTGTTCCTCGGAGGCGGCGGCGATCTCCTGCACCAGCTCCGACGTCTTGCGGATTGCCGGGACCATGGCCTGCAGCAGGTGGCCGGCCTGGTCGGCGAGGCGCACGGAGCTGCCGGCGACTTCGCCGAT